>CAVVDC010000006.1:0-343159 GCA_963746855.1 uncultured Chloroflexia bacterium | reverse complement strand
GCGTGTGTACCCCGAGACGAACTGCTACTCGGACGTGATCATCGAACTGCTCCACGGTCGCGGCGACGAGCCCCTCGCGGCCATGGGCACCACGGTCCGCCTCGATTTCGAAGGCGACCAGTGGACGTTCTTCAAGCCCGATCCCGCGGACCTGGAGCGGCTCTTCGGCATCGACATCCACGAGATGCAGCCGTACCGCCCCATCCCCACCGAGATCGCCGAGCTCCTCGGGCAGGGGCGGACGATGACCGTCGAACTCGACGCGTGGTTCCTGCCCGACACCGCGGCCACGAGCTATCGGACCGAACACGTCAAGACGACGGTGATCCCCGAGGCGATCGATGTCGCCGACGAGCGCCTGCACTATTTCCACAACGGCTCGCTCTACGCGCTCGACGGTGCCGACTACCGCGGCATCTTCCGGATCGGCAGCGACGATCCGACGGTGCTGCCGCCGTACACCGAGCTCGTTCGCTTCGATTCGGGGCCTCGGCTCGAGGGAGCGGCGCTTCGAGACGAGGCGCGCCAGCGACTCCGATACCACCTCGATCGCGTGCATCCGGGCAACCCGTTCGAGCGCTTCGGGGCTCGCCTGGCCGACGACCTGCCGGCGTTGCTGGCGGGCGACGACGCCGGCTACCACGCGTACGCGTTCGCCACCGTCCGAATGGCGGGTGCCGGGTTCGAGCTGTGCGCCGCGCATCTCGACTGGGTGCTCGGCGACGCCGTCGCCGCGGCCTCGACCGCGATGACGGAGATCGTCGAGGGCTCCAAGGTGCTCGGCTTCAAGCTCGCTCGGCGACGGCCGTTCGACCCGTCGGAGGCCATCGCGGCGATGGCCGTCGCCTGGGACCGTGCCTTCGCGGTGCTGGACGAGGTCGTACGCTGACGCCATGTCGCCCGCGCCGTCCCCGTTGCGCCATCGGGTGGATGGCCACGACCTTCGTCCGCTCGACCATGGCTGGCAGGCGGCCGTCACGGGCGCGGCGGGGGACCTGACCTGGTGGCCCGCCGTCGTGCCCGGCACGGCGGCCGGTGTGCTGCGTGACGCTGGAGTCGCGGTCGACGGCGACCTGGACGGCCAGGAATGGTCGTTCCGGACCACGTTCGAATTGTCGCCTGTGGCCGAGGGCGAATCGGTCGTTCTGGGTCTCGACGGTGTCGCCACGCTGGCCGAGGTCGAGCTCAACGGCGAGCGCATCGCCGACGTCCGTTCGATGTTCGAGTCGCACGAGATCGATATCGGCGATCGGCTGCGTACGACGAACGAGCTCGTCATCCGCTGCCTGCCACTCGCGCCGGCCCTCGAGGTCGCGCGCAAGCCCCGCGCTCGCTGGCGGACGAACCTCGTCGCCGACGGACGGATCCGCTGGTTCCGGACGATGCTCCTCGGCCGAGCTCCGGGCTTCGCGCCGGGCCCGCCGACCGTCGGGCCGTGGCGCCCGGTCTGGCTCGAGCGCCGGCGCGGGATCGTGATCGATGAGCTGACCGTGCGGACCAGGCTCGACGGCGACGACGGCATCCTGCGCGTCACGGGGCGTCTTCGGTCGCTGACCGGTTCCGTGCCGGAGTCGGTCGCCGTCGAGCTCGACGGTCCGTCCGGCCGGCACGCCGCCGCACTCGCGGTGACAGCCGAGCGGGACGGACTCGCCTTCGGTGGCTCCCTGCGTGTCCCGTCGGTCCGTCGCTGGTGGCCCCACACGCACGGCGAACCGGCGCTGCACGATGTCCACCTGCGGGTCGGGGCGGCGACGGGGCCGATCCACATCGACGCCGGCCGGGTGGGGTTCCGGACCCTTGCCGCCGGGCCGTCGGCGTTGCACGACCTCGAGCGCGACGGGCTGGACCTCCACGTCAACGGCGTGCGGACCTTCGCTCGTGGCGCGGTCTGGACCCCGACCGACATCGTCGGGTTCGCGGCTTCGGCCGCGGACCTTCGCGCGGCCCTCGAGACCGTCCGGAATGCCGGGATGAACATGCTGCGCCTGCCGGGGACGAGTGCCTACGAGACGGCCGTGTTCCACGACCTGTGTGACGAGCTTGGCCTCCTCGTCTGGCAGGACTTCATGTTCGCCAACCTCGACTACCCCTTCGCCGACGACACGTTCCGCGAGCTCGCCGAGCGCGAGGCGAGTGACGTCATCGGGCGAATCGGCGGCCGGCCCAGTACGGTCGTGCTGTGCGGCAACAGCGAGATCGAGCAGCAGGTCGCGATGCTTGGGCTGGATCCTGCCATGGGTCGCGACACGTATTTCGGGACGACCCTGCCGGCCCTCGCCGCCGACGCCGACTGCGATGCGATCTACGTGCCGTCGGCACCATTCGGCGGCGACCTCCCGTTCCGCCCGGATCGGGGCGTGGCCAACTACTACGGCGTGGGCGGCTATCGCCGACCGCTGAGCGATGCCCGGTCCGCGGGCGTCCGCTTCGCCTCGGAGTGCCTGGCCTTCGCGAACGTCCCGGACGACGCGGTGATCGAGTCGCTCGTGCCCGGATCGTCGACCGGCGTCGTCGTCCACCACCCGGCCTGGAAGGCCGGCGTGCCCCGCGATGTCGGGACAGGCTGGGACTTCGATGACGTGCGCGACCACTACCTCGCGCTCCTCTTCGACGTCGACCCCGGCGAGCTCCGGCGCGTCGACCACGAGCGGTACCTCGAGTTGTCGCGCGCGGTCAGCGGCGAGGTCATGGCCGAGGTGTTCGGTGAGTGGCGCCGGACCGGATCGCCATCCGGCGGCGGCCTCGTCCTGTGGCTGCGCGACCTGGTCGCCGGGGCCGGCTGGGGCGTGGTCGATCATCGGGGCGTGCCCAAGGTCGCCTACCACCACCTCCGGCGAGCGCTCCAGCCGGCGGCGGTCTGGACGACCGACGAGGGACTCGGTGGCGTGGTCGCCCACGTCGCCAACGACGGACCGGATCCGCTCGATGTCCGGCTGCGCGTCGCGCTCTATCGCGACCTCGAGCAACGCGTCGGCGACGGCGAGGAGCGCATCCGGCTCGACCCGCACGCTTCCCACCAGCGGGGCGTCGAGGAGCTCATCGGCCACTTCGCGGATGTCTCCTGGGCCTATCGCTTCGGGCCGCCCGCCCAGGACGTCATCGTGGCCACGCTCGAACCGGACACCGAGCCCGGCGGTGGCCCAGGCCCCTTCCCGAGCCTGGCGCCCCTGTCCCAAGCATTCCGTTTCCCGGCCGGGCGACCGACCCGCCTCGAACCGGCCGATCGGCTGGGCCTGTCGGCGGACGCTCGACCGTGCGGTGATGGCGTCGTCCGCCTGACCGTTCGCAGCCGGCGCCTGGCCTACGGCGTGCGGATCCATGCCGCCGGATATGTCCCGGGCGACGACGCCTTTTCGGTCGAGCCCGGAGGCGTCCGCGAGATCGACCTTCGCCCGATCCGACCGGACGCCCAATTCGGCGGAGCGCTCAGCGCGCTCAACCTGGCCGGGCGGCTGCCGCTCCCGGTGGTGGCAGCCACGTGACCCGCCGCCCGCCCGCCCGCCCGCTCTACCTGGACCTGGCCTCCGGGCCGGTCTTCGCTGTCTATCACGCCCCGTCCGCGGACGCCCCGCCGTCCGCGGCGGTGCTGATCTGCCCGCCGTGGGGCTGGAACGACGTGACGTCGTACCGAGCTCGACGGGCCTGGGCCGAGCACCTCGCCGAGCTCGGTCATCCGACCTTACGCTTCGATCTCCCGGGCACCGGCGACAGCGGCGGCGTGCCGGCCGACGCCGATCGCCTCGCCGCCTGGACGGCCGCGACCGCCGGCGCCGCGGCCTGGCTTCGAGATGCGACCGGTGGCCGGCAGATCGCGGCGATCGGCATGGGCCTGGGCGGCCTCGTCGCGCTCAAGGCGATCGGCGAGGGCGTCGGCATCGACGAGTTCGTCGCTTGGGCGACGCCCGGCAGCGGCCGCTCCTTCATCCGTGCGGAACGGGCGTTCGCTGCGCTCCAGGCCTCGCGCTACAGCCTGAGTGGCGAGCCCGTGCCGTCCGTGCTGCCCGATGGCTGGATGGAGGTCAACGGCTTCGTCCTCTCGGCCGAGACCGTCGCCGAGCTCGAGGCGCTGACCCTGGCCGAACGGTCGACGCGCGGCCTGCGTCGGGCCCTGCTGCTCGACAACGATGGGATCCCGGTCGACGCCGCGCTTCGCCGCCACCTCGAAGGGGCGGGCGTGGAGGTGACCGTCGGTCCCGGACCCGGATGGGGCGCGATGACCTTCCATCCCGAACGGTTCGACCCGCCGTTGCGCGTGTTCGAAACGGTCGATGCCTGGCTCGCCGCCGGGTCCGGGGCGGTCCGTCCGACCGCGGTATCGTCCGACGCTCCGGTCGTCGGGCGCGACGAGGCGTTCCTCGACGTCGGCGGCGCCCGGGTCCGCGAGGCGCCGTTCATGGTCGACCACGAGGTCGGGACGTTGTTCGGGATCCTCGCGGAGCCCGTCGATGGGCCGCGGCCGCCGCTCGCCGCGATCTTCCTCAACGCTGGCGCGGTGCGCCGGATCGGGCCGAATCGCCTGTGGGTCGAAGCCGCACGGCAGGCGGCGGCGGCGGGCCTGCCGACGCTGCGGGTCGACCTGGAGGGGATCGGCGATTCCGATGGCGATGCCGGGCGCTATCGTGACGTCGGGGAGTTCTACCGCTCCGAGCTTGGTGCCTTCGTGAGCGCCTTCCTGGATGCGCTCGAGGCGCGCGGCTATGGCGAGCGGTTCGTCCTGGCCGGGTTGTGCGCCGGTGGCTTCTGGGCGTTCAACGCGGCCGATCGCGACCCGCGGGCCGTGGCAGCCGTGATGGTCAATCCGGGCGCGCTCGAATGGCACCCCGAGCTGGTCAAGGACCGCAACGCGCGCAAGATCCAGCGCCTGCGCCGACGAGCCTGGTGGCGCCGCGTCCTGCGCGGTCAGATCAAGCGCAAGAACGTCGTCGCCGTGGCCCGCGCGACCGCCAGCCAGGGCTGGAACGACGTCACCTCGCTGCCGCGCCGCCTCACGGCGCGGGGCGACCAGCGCGACGCCGTCGCCATCTCGGTCGAACGGATCCTCGATCGACTGCGCGACCGGGAGGTCCGGGTGGTGATGGCCTTCTCCGACGAGGAGCCCGTCCACGCCGAGCTCGAGCGGGACGGGATCCTCGCCCACCTGGACCGCTGGCCGAACCTGGAGATGGGCGTCCTACCGGCTCGCGACCACACGCTGCGGCCGATCGTCGCGCAGATGGCCGTCCACGAGTTGCTGGACCAGGAGCTGACGCGCGAGTTGCACCGGGTCGTCGATGCGCCACCCGCCGAGCGCCGATCGCGCCGTGGTCCCCGGACGGCGCCACCCGGGCGGCAGGGCGTGGCCTGATGCGCCGGGGATCGGACTACCTGTCGGCGATCGCCGGGGATGGCCGGATGGTCATGCTCGACGGCGAGCCCGTCGTGGACGTCACGACCCACCCGGGCTTCTCCGGCCCGGCCCGGGTGATCGCGTCCCTGTACGACGCCGCGATCGGCCGCGCCGAGTTGGCATCCGAGGACGGCGGCCGCGCCCACAGCGCCATGTGGCTCGTGCCCAGGTCGGCTGACGATCTCGCCGCCCGACGACGCGTGCACCGCCACTGGGCCGAGGGCAGCTTCGGGCTGATGGGCCGCACGCCCGACCATGTGGCGTCGCTCATCACGGGATTCGCGGGGATGCGCGAGGTCTTCGATCGAGGCGGCGAGCGCTACGGCGACAACGTCGTCGCCTTCTACCGACGGGCGCGGGAGGCGGACTGGTTCATCGCCTACGCGATCAGCCCGCCCCAGGTCGACCGGTCCAAGCCGGCCCACCTCCAGCCGGAGCCGTTCCTCTATCCGGGCATCGTCGAGGAACGCGACGACGGCATCGTCATCCGCGGCGCCCAGATGATCGGCACGTCCGCGGCGATCGCCGACTGGCTGTTCCTCAGCTCGATCGTGCCCCTGCAGCCCGGCGACGAGGACTACGCGATCTCGGTCGTCATGCCGCTCACGGCGGCGGGCCTGCGCGTCTACCCGAGGCGTCCGTACGCGTCCGGGGCGACGGCGGCGTTCGACTACCCGCTCACGTCCCGGTTCGACGAGTCCGACAGCCTCATCGTGCTCGACGACGTCCTCGTCCCGTGGGAGCACGTCTTCGTCCACCGCGACATCGGTCTCGTCGGCGCCCAGTTCCACGAGACCGGCGCCCATCTCATGGCCAACTACCAGGCCCTCGTGCGCTTCCTGGTCAAGATGGAATTCGCGTCGGGCCTCGCCATCGAGCTCGCCGACGCCCACGGGATCTCGGCCATCCCGCCGGTCCAGGCCCAGATGGGCGGCGAGATCGCGGCGTTCTGCTCAGCCCTGGAGGCGCTCGTCCTCGGGGCCGAGATCCGCCCCGAGATGCGCGGCGACCTGGCGCTGCCGGCACCCAAGTTCATCTACCCGGCGATGAGCCTGCAGCGGCGCTGGATCGTCGACCTGATGCGCGCGCTGCGCGAGCTCGGCGGTGGCGGTTTCATCGCGCTCCCGTCGGCCGAGAGCTTCGAGTCGCCCGAGACCGGCGACGACGTCCGGCGCTACTTCCGCTCGGCCACGCTGCCGGCCCACGACCGGGTCCGACTCCTGCGGCTGCTGTGGGACCTCGTCGGCACCGAGTTCGGCGGTCGACAGCTTCAGTACGAGATGTTCTACTCGACGGCACAACACATCGCCGACCTGCGCGTGTTCAAGGCCTACGACTGGGAGACCGGCCGGGCGCACGTGCGGCGAAGCCTGGAAGGGGGGACCGGGGAATCATGAGCGCCATGCCAGACGATCTGAGGCGAGGCGTCGAGGACGACGCATCGGAAGGTGCGGAACTCTTCCGCCAGGCCTTCCGCCGACATGCGGCGACCGTCGTCGTCGTGACGTACATCGACGGAACGGGCGCGTCGTGCGGGATGACCGCGACGTCGATGTGCTCGTTGTCGGACACGCCGCCGTCGCTCCTGTTGTGCGTCAACAAGGAAGCCCGCGCGCACGACGAGATCGCCGAGGCGCACTGGCTCGGCGTGAACCTCCTCTCGATCGGCCAGCGGCCGATCGCGCTGCACTGCAGCCGGCAGGGCGCCGACAAGCGGCTGCGCCCCGACTGGCTCATGCCCGATCCGACGGTCGATGCCACGCCGCGCCTGCGCGGCTCGCTCGCCCACCTCGAGTGCGAGGTCGATACGACGTACCAGGCGTACTCGCACACGGTCTTCGTCGCGCTCATCCGCTCGGTCTGGCTCAATCCCGTCGATGCGCCACCGTTGCTCTATCACGGCGGGCTCTACAGCCAGCTCGAGTCGCCCGCCGAGCAGGCGGAGCGGTTCCACTGGGAGCTGCGCGAGGGCTGACCAGGCCCGTCTACCAGTCGGACCAGGCCTCGACCATGCCGTCGCCGCCGGTCCGCATCCCGGTCCGCGGCACGCGCGGCCGGCCGAGGCCGAACCGGGCCTCTTCCGGTCCGACCGGCTGGCCCGACAGCCGCCCGACGACGTGCTCGCCGATGACCGGGCCGTGCTTGAATCCGTGGCCCGAGCCGCCGCCCACCAGCCAGACGTTGTCGAAGTCCGGGTGGCGGTCGATGACGAAGTCGGTGTCCGGCGTCGTCTCGTACTGGCAGACGCGGGTCTCGACGACCGGCGCATCGGCGAGGCCCGGGAACCGCCTGGCCAGGTAGCGCCGCGCGAGGTGCACGGACTCCGGGTCGACGATCCGCTCGCCGTGCGTCGGGTCGAACACCGGCCCGTAGCGGTCCGGGGCCAGCTTCATGCCCCGGCCGTCGGTCGCGGGGATGCCATAGAACGCCGCGTCGTAGTCGACCCAGCAGGGAAGGTGGGCGGCATCGAACCGGTCGTCGCCGATCGGCGGACCGAAGAACACGACGTCCTGCTTGGTGACCCGGATCAGGTCCCCGACGACCGCCGGGAACAGGCGCGGCAGCCAAGGCCCGGCGGCGAAGACGAACTGCTCGGCGGCGAGATGGCGGCCGTCGTCGGTCGCGACGTCGAGCAGCCGCCGACCGTCGGTGCGCCCGGGTCGGACCCAGGCGAGATCGAACGCGCCACCCTCGACGATGAACCGGCGCGCGACGGCGGCCACGCCCCGACGGGCCATCAGCAGGCCGGCTTCCGGTTCGAAGGTCGCGAAGGCCGTGTCCGCAGCGGCCAGCGCCGGCCAGCGTGCCGTCACCTCGTCCGGTGTCAGGCGCTCGACCGGGATCTGCATCTCCGCCAGGAGCGTGGCGGACGCGTCCTCGAAGCCGTCCGCCCGTCGCGCGAACCACAATGCCCCGGCCTGCACGAAGATGGCCTCCCCGACGAGCTCGCCGAACGCCAGCCAGGCCTCCCGCGCCCGGCGCGACCAGGCGGTGTACAGCCGGTCGGCACCGTGGGACGCCCGGATGATCCGGGTCTCGTCACCGGACGTCGCGCGCGAGTTGCCAGCGCCGAACGCGTCGATGAGCTTCGTCGAGAAACCGGCCCGTTGCGCGTGTAGCGCGGTCCAGGCCCCCATCGTCCCAGCGCCGACGACGACGACGTCGGGAAGACCGGCGCCGCCGCGATCGGTCATCGTGACAGGACCACGCCCAGGTCGGCGACGGCGGCGCGCCGCAGGATCGCATCGCCGAAGACGACGTCGGCGAGCCCCACCCCGAGATGGGTCACGACGACGCGGCCAAGCCCCGGCCGCGGGGTGCCGGCCAGGATGGCCTCTCCGAGCGTCGCCGTCGGGTCGGGATAGCCGTCGAACTGGCCGACGCCGCGATTGGCCAGGAACTGTCCTCGGTCGTCCACGAGGAACAGCGCCGCATCCTGGACGACATCCGCGGCCACGAGGGTCGCGTAGTCGACGGCCACGACCAGGGCATCGGCCGTGAACCAGCCGCCAGTCATCCGCTGCCGTTTCGATGGGGTCGTGAACGAGGCGGCCGTGATGACCACGTCCGCATCGGCCGTGGCCTCGCGCGCCGTGAGCGCGACGCGGGCCGCGGCGATCCCGGCCGTCTCCCGCGCCGATGCCGCGAGCGCCTCCGCCCGATCGGGGTGGCGGTCGTGGATCGCGAGCTCGAGCCCCGGCGACACGGCCCCGAGGACCGGCAGATGACTCCGACCCTGGACCCCGGCCCCGATGAGGGCGACCAGGGTCGGGCGGCGGCCGACTCGTGGCGCGAACCGGCGAACCGCGACGCCGGAGACAGCCGCCGTCCGCATCGCCGTGATCGGTCCGCCATCGAGGATCCCGATCGGTAGCCCCGTCGCCGGGTCGCTGAGGATCACGGTGGCACTGATGGCCGGGATCCCTCGCGACCGGTTGCCGCCGAACCCGGTCACCCACTTGATGCCGAGCAGGTCGTCCACGCCAGTCGGGTCGACGCCGCCCAGGTGGGCGGGCATCGCGTGGGCGAACGAGCCCGCGGGCCTCGGGTGGACGCCGATCTTGGGCGGCAGCTCGGCGCCGGCGACGAGCGCCGTCATCGTCCGTTCGGCCAGCGCGAGGCGCTCCTCGAGCGACGGCATCGCCGCGAGGACATCGGCGGACGAGAGGTACCGCAGCGGCGGGATGTCGTGCGTCGCCATTGGCGCCCGAGTCTACGCGCGCGGAGCGACCGGTGCGGCCCCGAACGGGCGCCGGCGCTACCATCGCGCCATGGCCCCGATCGACGTCCAGACGAGCCTGGAGAACCTCAAGCTCGAGCGGGACGCCATCGTGCTGTACGACGCGCTCGCCGCGATCGAGAACGATCCGCGCCGGGCCGGGGCGTTCCAGCGGATCGCGGCCAACGAGCGCCGCCACGCCGACGTCTGGTCCGCGAAGCTCACCGAGCTCGGGGCCGACGTCCCGCCGGCCGGCGGGCCTCGCGCGCGCGTCCGGTTCATCGTCCTGGTCGCACGCGTGTTCGGCACGAAGGCGGTGACCGACCTGGTCAAGGCGCTCGAAGGCGACGAGGAAGAGGCCTACGACGCCCAGGGCACCTCGCCCGAGGTCGTGGCCATCGCTGCCGACGAGCGCGAACACGCCCGCATCTGGGACGAGCTGCGCGATGGCGGCGGCTCGGCCGCGACCGTCGTCGCGGCAAGCGGCGGACGGGATGGCGTGGCGTTCGCGCGGCGGGCGAAGAGCCCGGCCGAGATCGGCGCGGTCGAGACCTGGCATCGGGCGGGCGGTCGGTCGGGGACGCTCCGGGCCATGATCTTCGGGGCCAGCGACGGACTGGTCAGCAACCTGTCGCTGGTCATGGGCGTCGCCGGCGCGGCGACGCAGAACCCTTCATTCATCCTGCTCGCCGGGATCGCCGGCCTGCTCGCGGGGTCGTTCAGCATGGCCGCGGGCGAATACATCTCGATGCAGAGCCAGCGTGAGCTGTTCGAACGGCAGATCGCGCTCGAGCGGGCCGAGATGGAGGCGATGCCCGAGGAAGAGGAAGCCGAGTTGGCGGCCGCCTACCGCGCCAAGGGGTTCAGCTCGGAGGAGGCCACCCGCATCGCCCATCGCATCTTCCGCGATCCCGAGACGGCCCTTGACACGCTCGTTCGCGAGGAGCTCGGCCTCGATCCCGACGAGCTTGGCTCGCCGCTGCGGGCCGCGTTCGGGTCGTTCCTGGCGTTCGCGGTCGGCGCGATCATCCCCGTGCTGCCGTACCTGTTCGGGGGTGGCACCAGCGCGCTGCTCGTGAGCCTCGGGATCAGCCTTGTCGCCCTCTTCGCGGTCGGGGCGGGCGTCAGCCTCCTGACGGGTCGGAGCATGCTCTTCTCCGGCGTGCGGCAGCTCGTGATCGGGCTGGTCGCCGCGCTCGTGACGTACGGCATCGGCTCGGTCATCGGCGTGGGCGCGGCGGGATAAGGCGGATGAGCGGAGGGGACGGGGAGCGCATCCTGCTCGAGCGGCTGCGAGCCGAAGGCTGGCACCCCGCGCCGTGGTCGAACGGTCCCGGTGACGAGTATCGGGCGCACCGGCACGACTTCGACAAGGTTCTCGTCGTGGCCCGGGGCTCGATCCGGTTCGGGTTGCCCGACAGCGGTGCGGTCGTCGACCTCGGCCTCGGCGACCGGCTGGAACTGCCCGCCGGGACCAGTCATGACGCGCTCGTCGGCCATGACGGTGTCACGTGCCTGGAGGCCCACGCTCCGGTCGGCACGCTCAGGGAGCTCGCCCGTCGCGTGGCCGGCGACTGGTAGGGCGTCTCCAATGCGATGAGGCCCCGACATGGTCGGGGCCTCATTGGCAGTAGGCTATCGGCGGTCGGTGACGCTTAGCGGGCGCTGAACCGCATCAGGAACTGGGCGTGCTCGTCGGCTGGGTCGACGTTGGCCTGGCGGGGTTCGTCGGTGTCCAGCAGGAAGCTGATCAGCGAGAACAGCGCCAGGAGGCCGATGACGATCGCGATGATCATGGGGCTCTCCTTCGCTGTAGTGGACGCCGCGGACCGCGACGGTCCGGCCGCACGATGCGGTCGGCCGACATCCAAGACTGGCCGATATCGATATTCTAACCTAACAGATGTACCCGTGCAAACGACATTGCCTAATGGGTAGAGGCTTGATGGCTGATCGACCGAAGATCGACGCGACGGATGCCCGGCTCCTGGAGCGCCTCCAGACCGACGGCCGGCGCGCCTACGCGGATCTCGGCGCGGACGTCGGCATCAGCGGACCGTCGGCCCACGAGCGCGTCAAGAAGCTCGAGGCGCGGCGGGTCATCACGGGCTACGCGGCGACCGTGGATCCGACCGCGGCCGGGTTCCCGATCGTCGCCTTCTGCTGGCTGACCCAGTCGCCCGGTTCGGCCGGCGCCGACCTGACGGACGCGTTCGCGGCCATCGACGAGATCGAGGAGTGCCACCACATCGCCGCCGAGGCTGACTACCTGCTCAAGATCCGGGCCCGTGACACGCGCCACCTCGAGGAGGTCCTGGCCCGCCTCCAGGCGACTCCCAACGTGTTCACGACCCAGACGGAGATCGTGTTGTCGAGTGCGTTCGAGCACCGGCCACTCCGGTTGGCGGCGACATCCGCTGAAACCGGCGGGGCTCGGCGGCCGTAACGATGCACGAGGACCGTCCGGGCCGCCCAGATGATGCCGCCCTCGTCCGCGAGGTCGCGGGCGGGTCGTACGACGCCCTGGCGAGCCTCTACGATCGGCATGCCGACGCGGTCTTCGCGGCGGCGTGTCGGCTGACATCCGATCGAGGGGTAGCCGAAGAGGTGGTGCAGGACACCTTCCTGGCGCTGTGGGACCGGGCGGAGACGTTCAACCCCGCGGCGGGATCGCTGTCGGCCTGGTTGCACACGATCGCCCGGAACCGGACCGTCGATCGCCTTCGGGCCGCCGGGCGCCGGCCGCAGTTCGTGGCGCCGTCGACGAGCGGCGCGGGCGACGATTCGGAGACGCAGCTCCTCGAGCGAGCGGCGTCGTCCGGCACGATCGTCGCCGGATCGGTCGCCCCGGACAGCCCGGAAGCGGCCCTCGCCTCGAAAGAGACCCGGGCGTCGATCGCCCGGGCGCTGGGCGGGATGGCGACCGAGGAACGAACGGTGATCGTCCTCGCGTACCGCGAGGGCCTGAGCCAATCGGAGATCGCCGAGCGGCTGGGTTGGCCGCTGGGGACGGTGAAGACACGGACCAGGCGGGCGCTTCGGCGCCTGCGCGATGTCCTCGATGAGCATCAGATCGTGCCGGCCGGGACCGGCGAAGACCGTTAAGGACGAGATGGATCACGACGCGGTACTGGAGGCACTCGAGCTCGCGACAGCGGAGCCGGACGGCCTAGAACGCCTGATGGCCGGCGACACGCCGGCCGCCCAGGCCGTGGCCGGGCACCTGGCCGGCTGCGCCGAGTGCACGCTCGAACTGGGTCGGTTGCGACGCCTGGGTGCGGTCGTGCGCGACACCGTCGTGACGACGCCGTCGCCCGACCTGCGCGACCGGACCCTGGCTTACGTGCGGCAGCACGGCGTGCCGCGCGGGCCCGCGGTCGCGGCGGCGACCGTGCCGACGGCGCTCCCCGCGCTGGCGCCGCCGACCGCGGTCGCCGGTGGTGCCGCCCGCGACCGGGGTCGGTCGGTCGGCGCCTGGATCGCGGCCGTGGCCGCGGCAGTCGTGCTCTCGGTCGTCGCGACCACGGCCATCATCGGGGCGCGCCTCGACGATCGACTCGCCGCTCAGGATGCCGCCATCGAGGACCTCGCCGCCGTCACCACGGCCACGCTCCACGTCACGGCCGAGCCCGATGTGGCACGGGTCGGTCTGGCGAGCCCGGCCGGCGCGGCCACGAGCGGCACGCTCCTGTTCTCGCCCTCGACCACAGAGCTCGTGGTCGTCGCCGACGGTCTCGTCGAGCCCGCTTCCGGCATGGAGTACCGCTGCTGGGTCGACATCGACGGCGCCCGAACGGGCATCGGCAAGATGTTCTTCGGCGGCGGCCTGGCCTACTGGGTCGGTCCGTCTCCCGCCGTCGCCGGGCTCGATGGGGGCGAGACGTTCGGCGTCTCCCTCGTGTCGACCGACGGTGGCACGGTGTCGCCGGAACCGGTACTGACCGGAGCCTCCTGAGGCGCCGGATCGTCCGGCGGGGGACTCTCCAGGTAGACCTGGTGCAGCTCGAGCAGCCGGTCGACCGTCTCGGGGCTGACCGGCCGTCCCTCGCGCCGGAGCACCGCGGACAGCCAGAGCGCCTCTCGCGGCCGTTCGTGGGCCTCGATGTCGACGTCGCGTCGACGCGAATCGGCGACCACGAACCACACCAGCCCGGCCCCGACGACGAGCCCGACGATGAGCAGCCACCAATTGAACTCGGCGTTCACCGCGTCCGAGTATAGGGAGGCGGCGCCGAGCGGGCCGCCGAGCCCTCGCCCGCTACACTGCCGCGGATGCTCGACTTCATCCCGAACTCGACCGCGATCCAACTCGGCCCGCTCACGATCGGCTGGTACGGCCTCGGGTACGCCATCGGTCTGGCGGCCGCCTACCTGGTGATGGTCCGGCTGGCCCGTCGAGCCGGCGAGGACGCGGACATCCTGGGCAACGGCATGATCGTCGTCGCCATCGCGGCGCTCATCGGCGGCCGTGCGTACCACGTCATCGACCAGTGGGACGCGCTCTACAAGTCCGATCCTGCCAAGATCTTCCTGCCGCCGTACTCGGGCCTCGGGGTCTACGGCGGGATCATCACCGGGACGATCGCGGCGTTCCTCTACGCCCGCTACAAGCGCGCGCCGTTCCTGCGCTGGGCCGACATCATCGCGCCAGGCTTGTTCGTCATGCAGGCCATCGCGCGCTGGGGGAACTGGTTCAACCAGGAGCTGTACGGCAGCCCGACGACGCTGCCGTGGGGCATCCCCATCGACTGTGCCCACCGGCTCCAGGACGTCTATCCGTGCACGACCTTCCCGGAGGCGACGACCAGGTTCCACCCACTCTTCCTCTACGAATCGATCTCGGGCGTCATCGGGGCCATCGTCCTGATCTGGATCGGGTACCACCTGCGCGATCGGCTCCGCCCCGGCGACATCCTGCTGGCCTTCTTCGTCTGGTACGGCGTCGTGCGGTTCACGCTCGAGACGTTCCGCCACGACAACTGGCTGTTCTTCGGGGTCCCGACCGCGCAAGTCGTGTCGCTCGGCTTCATCGTGCCCTCGCTCGTGATCCTCGCGTGGCGCCACCGGTCTGGCCGTCCGCTCGACGATCCGCCGACGCACCCCGTTGGGGCGACGTGGGGCGCGCGTGGACGGCCGGACGAAGCTGACCCTGAGGACGAGGTCGAGGACGCCGACCCCGAGGACGCCGACCCCGAGGGCGTCGCGGCGACGGCCTGACGTGACCGCCCCGGACGGATCGCCCGAAGAGGGCCAGCGGCGCCCGCCGCCGGCCAGGGTCTCGCCCGAGGCATTGGCCGCCGCCCGCGGCGGGGCCGTTGAGGGCCTCGCGTGGCTCGGTCGAGCACCCGAAGCGGACGCGTCCGTCCTGTACCGGCTCCTGCGGCTGGTCGCGCGATTCGTCGTGTTCGTGGTCTTCCGCTTCAGGATCCGGGCCACCGGTAGCGAACACCTGCCGTCCGGCGGCTACTTCCTCGTCGGAGCGGCGCACCGTGGGTGGATGGACCCGTTCGTGGTGATGCACGCGCTGCCGACCGCCCCACGCGCCTGGTTCCTCGGCAGCGCCCCATCGACCTTCACGTCGCGCTGGCGGGAGGCGCTCATCCACCGGCTTGGCGGGCTGCTGCCGGTCTGGCGCGGCGGGATCGGCGTCGACGCGCATGTGGCCTCGGCCCGGGCGGTCGTCGCGAACGGGGCCGTCTTCGTGCAGATGCCCGAGGGGACGGTCAGCGGACCGCCAGGGCGGCTCGGACCGTTCCGGACCGGCTGGGCCATCATCGCGTTGCGCACGGACGCCACGATCGTGCCGTTCGCGATGGCCGGCACGGAGGTGCTCTACATCGGTCGGCGGATGGCGTCGCAGGTCCTGCCCGTGACGACCGCCCGCGCCCTGGCGGGGTTGGCGCCCGGGGCCGCCCTTCCAGAGGTCGGATCCCGCGAGGAACTGGAGACGGCCCGGCGCATGAGCGAGGCGCTCGCCGCGATGCTGGGGCCGGTCGTCGAGGCGCTCGCGCCATGGACGGTCGACCCACCCGGACACCCGAGGCGGCTTGAGCGGCGCCTCACCTGGCTGCTGCTGCGCCCGGGCCGACTCGATCGGGACGGGTGACGGATGGACCGGCCCGAAGGCCTGGTCGGCACGCCCTCGCCTCGCGCCTCGCGCACGTATCGCCTCCTGCTGGCGATCGCCCGGCTGGTCGGGCGGGGTCTCTTCGCGTTCCGCACGGAGGTCGTCGGCTTGCAGCATCTGCCGCGCGACCCGACCGGCCGCCCATCAGGCGGGTGGATCGCGGCCGGGTTGCCGCACCGGACATGGGTCGACCCATTCGTGCTCGCCGACAACCTGCCCGTGGAGCCGAGGCTCGTCTTCTTCGGCGATGGCCGCGCGATCTTCCGCTCCCGGTGGCGGCGCTGGGTCTTCCGCCGCATCGGCGGTGTCATCCCGATCTGGCCGGGTGGGGCGCGGGCCGCGATCGAGTCGCACCTGGCCGCGGCCGACGCCGCGCTCGACGCGGGCGCCGTGCTGTGCCTCTTCCCCGAGACAGGCCCGGCCACGCCGCCGGGGACCGCCCGACCACTGGGCCTCGGGGTGGCGTACTTCGCGCTGCGGACCGGTGCCCCGATCGTGCCGATCGTCCTCGGTGGGACCCACGAGCTGTACCGCGGTCGCCGCTTTCGGATGGCGGTCCTCCCGGCGGTGACCGGGCGAGACCTGGCCGGGCTCGCCGAGGCCGAACCGCTGCCGGCGCCGTGGTCGCCCGAGGAGCGGGCAGCCGCCCACCGCATCGTCGAGGGCCTCCACGCCATGACGGCCACGCCGATCGCGGGGGCGCATCGGGCCACCGAGCTCCCGGCCGGATCCCGCAAGCGCTGGCGCTGGCTGACGACCGCCTGGCACTGAGGTCCGGGCCCGACCGGCCCCTATACTCGCCCGCGATGCAGTACGCCGAGTCCGTCCTCGACCTCGTCGGCCACACCCCCCTGGTCCGGATCACGCGCGTCGTCCGCGATCTCGGGCTGCTCGAACGGCAGCCACTCCTGCTCGCGAAGCTCGAGATGCTCAACCCCGGCGGCTCGGTCAAGGACCGCATCGGGCTGCCGATGATCGAGGCCGCCGAGCGGGCGGGCCTCCTCAAACCGGGCGGCACGATCATCGAGCCGACGTCCGGCAACACCGGCCACGGCCTCGCCATCGCCGCGGCCCTCAAGGGCTACCGCTGCATCTTCGTGATGGCCGACAAGCAGTCGTCCGAGAAGCAGCAGCTGTTGCGGGCCTATGGCGCCGAGGTCGTCCTATGCCCGACGAACGTCGCGCCCGAATCGCCCGAGTCCTACTACAGCGTGGCGGCCCGGCTCGCGCGCGACATCCCGGGTGCCTTCAAGCCGGACCAGTACTGGAACAACGAGAACCCGTCCGCCCACGAGCGAACCACCGGGCCCGAGCTCTGGGACCAGACGGACGGGCGGATCACGCACCTCGTCGCGAGCGTGGGGACCGGCGGGACGATCTCGGGGGCGGCCCGCTACCTCAAGGGCCGGAACCCGGCGATCAGGATCGTCGGCGCCGATCCCGAGGGGAGCGTGCTGTCCGGCGACACCGCTCGGCCGTATCTCACCGAGGGGATCGGGGAGGATTTCTTCCCCGGCACGTACGACGCGTCGGCGGTGGACGAGTGGGTCCGGGTGAGCGACCGCGATGCGTTCGCGATGGCCCGCCGCATCACGCGCGAGGAGGGCATCCTGTCAGGCGGGTCGTGCGGGACGGCGATGGTCGCCGCGCGCAAGGTCGTCCAGGAGCTGATGGGGCGCGACGGTGGAACCGACGCGGTCGTCGTCGTCCTGCTGCCCGATAGCGGCCGGAGCTACCTGTCCAAGATCTACAACGATGAATGGCTGCGCGCCAACGGCCTGATGGCGATGACCGGCGCGGCGACGCGCGTGGCCGAGCTCCTCGCCGATCGCCACGTAGCGCCGGACATGCCGGCCGTCGTGGTCGCTCGGACGACCGAGAAGGTGGGCGACGCGATCGCCACGCTCCAGACGTACGGCATCAGCCAGCTGCCCGTGTCCGAGGATGCCGAGGGCGACGCCATCAAGGGCCTGGTCGGGTCGATCAGCGAGAAGGGGCTGCTGGACCGCGCGTTCCGTGACCCGAGCGTCGTCGACCGGACGGTCGGCGAGGTCATGGACCCACCGCTGCCCCTGGTCGATGCGAATGCCACGCTCGATGAGGCCTTCGCGCTCCTGTCGGGCGGGGCGAACGCGCTGGTGGCGATCCGCCGCGACCGCCCGGCCGGGGTCGTCACCAAGCTCGACCTGCTCGAGTACCTCGCCCACCACGGGGCGCCCGGCGGCGGCTGAGGCGCGTCAGCGACCCTCGAAATGGTCCGGTCCGTGGCTTACAGCCAGGGCAGCGTCACCGGCACCAGGACGTTGAGCAGGAGGCCGAGCGTCAGCAGGCCGCCGGCCCGCCGCGTGTGCACGAACGCCCAGCCGACGAACCACAACGGCCAGCCGCGCTCTGGGTAGCCCGGCGGCGGGCCAGCCGGCTTGGGCTGGCCGAAGACCTTGAGGACACCGATGAGCCGCGGGATGCCGAGGACGCCGAGCAGGACCCACGGACCGACGAGCCCGGTGGCGACCGACAGCAGCATCAGCGGGTAGAACGAGATCATCAGCCACCGCCCGACCGTGCGCGCGCGGGCCTCGCCCAGGATGACGGGCAAGGTGCGGACGCCGAGCTTGGTGTCCGCCTCGATCTTGTCGATGTGCTTCCCGAACAGGACCGAGGTGACCAGCAGGGCGTACGGCACCGAGGCCAGCAGCACCCAGGGCGCGGTCGTCCCCGTCGCCGCGAGGAACGTGCCTCCGACCATGAGCGGTCCCCAGACCAGGAACACGCCCGGCTCGCCCAGGCCGTGATGCTTGAGGCGGATCGGTGGCGCCACGTAGAAGACCGACACGAACAGGCCCGCCAGGGCGAAGGCCAGGATGAGCGGACCCCGGACCGCGGTGAGGTAGAGCATCAGCGCGGCGTCGATGCCGTTGACGATGAGGATCGCGGCGGCCAGTTGGCGCTTGGTGACCCAGCCCGCCAGGATCGGATGGGGCGCGTACAGAGCCCGGACGTAGCCTTCGGTGTCGACGCCGCCGGTCGTATCGAAGTAGTCGTTGATCATGTTGTTCGCGGCGTGCGCCATGACGAGCCCGACCACCGCGAGGGTCAGCAGGCCGTAGTCCACGGTGACGCCACCGACGCCGGCCGCCGCGACCGCGAGCAACCCGCCGATGAGGCCCGACCAGATCGTCATCGGGAACACGGCGGCCCGCGTGATCACGAGCCACTTGCCGAGCGTGTCCAGCGGACGATGCTCGGGCGGGTTGGCTGTCTCCAGGATCTCCTTCCACGCGAGCAGGCGCTCGCGGAGCGGGATGGGAAGACTTGGGGTCGCGTCCTGCGCGGTGGTGCTCATCGGGGTCCTCGGGAGGGTCAAGAAACGTGCGTCAGGAATGTATCACGTTCCAGGAAGGATACGGGCGAGTGGCGCCACCGGATGCACGGCGGCTGCGATGATGTCTCGGTGAGCGACCCGGTCGTCCCGCCCATCCCGACCGCCCGGTACTCGCTGGTCTCGATGTCTGTGCCGTTCATGCGGACGCTCGTGGCACGCGACCTGGCCGGTGCCGCCCGGGAGATCGGCGCCGAGGTCCCGCCTGACCTGCCGGACTACCTTGACGGATTCCTCCAGTTCCGCCTCGCGGACCTCGCCGCCGATCCAGCCGCCCAGCCGTGGCTCGGACGGGCCATCGTGGCGGCCGATGCGATCGGCCGAACGATCATCGGCTCCGTCGGGTTCCACGCGCCACCCGATGCCACCGGACGGGTCGAGGTCGGCTACCACGTCGAACCCGGATATCGCCGTCGGGGCGTCGCCACGGAGGCCGTGGCGGCGCTGTTCGACTGGGCATTCCGCGAGCACGGCGTGCACCAATTTCGTGCGGCCGTCGCGCCGGACAACGTCGCGTCGCAAGCCGTGCTGGCCCGCTTCGGCTTTCGCCAGGTCGGGGTGCAGCTCGACGACATCGATGGGACGGAGCTCGTCTTCGAGCTCGACGAGTGGCCGCCGACGACCTGACCTCGCGGATGCCATCATGGCCGCGATGCCGACGCATGACGCCGATGCCGCTCGCGGCCGTCCATCGTTCGACACGCTGGCCGTCCACGCCGGCGCGGAACCCGACGAGCTGACGGGCGCGGTCAGTCCGCCCATCTACCAGACGAGCACGTTCGCCCAGGACGGAGTGGGGGACCCGCGCGGCGGATACGAGTACGCGCGATCGCAGAACCCGACGCGCGAGCGACTCGAACGGGCGGTCGCCGCCCTCGAGGGTGGGACCCACGGGATCGCGTTCGCGTCGGGCTCGGCGGTCACCGCGGCGCTGGCGGAACTGGCCCAGCCCGGCGACGAGATCGTCGTCGGCGACGACGTCTACGGCGGCACGTTCCGGTATCTCGAGCGCGTTCGCCGGGGGGCCGGCGTCGACGCTCGCTACGTCGATCTCTCGGCGGGCCCGGACGTGCTCTGGGAGGCCCTGACCGAGCGGACGCGCCTGGTCTGGTTCGAGTCGCCGTCCAACCCCTACCTCAAGCTCGTCGACATCACCGAGGCGGCCGGGGTCGTGGCCCGGCGCGGGGCCGAGGGCGGGCGCCGCCCGCTGCTGGTCGTCGACAACACCTTCGCCTCGCCGGCCCTGCAGCGCCCGCTGGAGCTCGGTGCCGACGTCGTCTTCCATTCCGCGACGAAGTACCTCTCCGGCCACTCCGACACCATCCTGGGCGTGGCCGTCACCTCGGACGAGGCCGTTGCGGAGCGCCTGCGCTTCCTCCAGAACGCGATGGGCGCCGTGCCCGGCCCGCTCGACTGCTTCCTCGTGCTCCGCGGCCTCCGGACGCTGCACCTGCGCATGGAGCGGCATGGCTCGAACGCGGCGGCCGTGGCGGCGTTCCTGCGCGCCCGGCCCGACGTCGCGGCCGTCCACTACCCGGGCTGGGGCGGGATGGTCTCGTTCGTCCCGGCCGCGGGCGGGCGAGGGGAGCGCTCGGCGGCCGTCCGGGCGGTCGCGATCGCCGAGGCGACCCGCCTGTTCACGCTGGCCGAGTCGCTCGGCGGGGTGGAATCGCTCATCGAGGTGCCCGCGGCGATGACCCACCTGTCGGTCGCGGGTTCGCCATTGGAGGTCGACCCCGCGCTCGTCCGGCTGTCGGTGGGGATCGAGGGCGCCGACGACCTGATCGCCGACCTGGGGCGCGCGCTCGACGGGGCCTAGCGGCCGACGGGCTCGAGGCCGTGCTCGGCCGGGTCGAGGCGACCTCGGTCGGCCAGCTTGCGGTAGATCGCGACGCTCGCCGCGATGCCCGCGGCGAAGGGCGTGACCGGCAGCGGACCGAGCGCTTCGATACCGTCGTGGTCGATCTCGGTCGGGAAGGGCAGATCCACCGGCTCGAACGTGATCTGCCCTGCTGACCCGGGCACGGCCGCGTTGATGGCGTCCAGGACCGCCGGCCCGTCGGCGACCACGCCGGGCAGGTTGAACACACGGGCGCCGGGCAGCCGCTGCCGGCTGGCGGCGATGAGCGTCCGGGCGACGTCTTCGACGTACTGGTACAGGGTGCTGCCACCGAACGCGACCCGGTACGGCAGGCCGAGCACCGCCGCGACCACGGCCTTGGTCGGCCCGCTCGTCATCCCCTGGTCCCGGCCCACGCCGTAGACCGTCATCGGGCGAAGACCGATGCTCGGCACGCCGTCATCGAGCCAGTAGACGCGCGCGTTCCCCTCGTTGGCCTGCTTGTAGACGCCGTAGTGGGTGCGCGGATGGCCGCTCGCGTCGGTCGTGAGCCGGCCCGACACCGGATCCGCGTCGTCGTCGGCGAAGACGCCGATCGAGCTCGTGTACACGACTGGGGCCATCGCGCCCGAGCGGCGCTTCACGGCCTCGAACACGTTCACGGTGCCGAGGACGTTGACCCGTGCGCCGAGTGGCGGATCGGCCCGGCAGAACGGCACCTGCAGCGCGGCGAGGTGGATGACGTTCGTGATGCGGTGTCGATCGATGACCGCCTCGAGCGCGGCGAGGTCCGTGATGTCGCCGGTCTCCAGCGCGACGTCGGCGAGCTCGTCGGGCGACATGATCGAGCGCCATCGGCGCGGGTCGCCGCCCAGGTCGAAGCCGGTGACCGACGCGCCGTCCCGGGCGAGGGTCCTGACGGTCCACGCCCCGATGCAGCCAAGGGCGCCCGTGACCAGGAATCGCTCGCCGCCGCTGGTCACCATGCGGCCGCTCCCGCGCGCTCGACGCGGCACGTGTTCGTCAGCCGACCGATCCGTTCGATCTCGACCGAGACCACGTCCCCGTCCTTGAGCAGGACCGGCGGGTCGCGAAAGACGCCCACGCCACCCGGCGTCCCGGTCGCGATGACGTCGCCCGGCTCCAGCGTGAACGCCTGCGAGCAGTGGCTGATGATCGCCGCCACGCCGAAGTACATCTGCGACGTGTTCGATCGCTGCATGACCTGATCGTTGACCCGGCACGAGATGTCGAGCGCCTGCGGGTCGGGGATCTCGTCCGCGGTCACCAACGCCGGACCCATCGGACAGAAGGTGTCGAGCGACTTGCCCCGGATCCATTGGCCGTCGCCGAACTGCAGGTCCCGCGCTGACACGTCGTCGAGGCACGTGTAGCCGAGCACGAAGTCGAGGGCGTCGGCGGCACCGACGCGACGGGCTCGCCGGCCGATGACGACCGCGAGCTCGGCCTCGTAGTCCACCTTCGACGTCAGCGCCGGGTCCCAGCGGATGTCGGCGCCTGGACCGATGACCGAGCTCGACCATTTGCTGAAGATGAGCGGGGCCGGAGGCGCCTCCGCGCCCTCTTCTTCGAGGTGCTCGCGATAGTTGCGTCCGATGGCGACGACCTTGCCGGGGCGCGGGACGGGCGCCAGCAGGTCGAGCTCGTCGAGCGGACGGCCGTCGGCGGCGATGCGGTCGAGCGTGGCGGCGGCCGCGAGGGCCCCGAGCAGGTCAGGACCCCCGGCCAGCAGGGCCCCCATCGACGCCGGCCCGTCCGGGAGGAGCTCCGGGGCCGGCACCCATCGGGATCCGGCGGTTACGCCGAGGCCGTCGCCGCCGTCGGTGCGGCGAAAGGAGATCAGGCGCATCGCGAGCGGCGGACCATCGGTGGCTCCTTGACAATCTGCATACTGGCCCCTTATCGACGGATCGAACGATACGCGGTCCTCGAGGGCGCCGACCGGAGGTTGCGATGGCCGTTGATCCGTTCGAACGAGTGCCCTTGGGTCAGACCGGTCTGACCCTCACCCGGCTCGGACTCGGGGCCGCCTCGATCGGCGGCCTGTTCACCCCGGTCGCCGACGAGGACGCGGTCGCGGTCGTGCAGCACGCCTGGGCCATCGGCCTTCGCTACTTTGATGTCGCCCCGCTCTACGGCTACGGGTCGGCGGAGCGACGACTCGGGGCCGGTCTCGCCGGCCGCCCGCGCGACGACTTCGTCGTCTCCTCCAAGGTCGGCCGCCTGGTCCGTGCCGTCGACGACATCCCGACCGGGGCCGACATCGACCGCCAGGCGCTCGGCGATCGCCAGGACGCGTACTACGCGGACACGGCGGGACGTCGCATCGTCTTCGACTACACTGCCGACGGTGTCCGACGCTCGATCGAGGAGAGCCTCGAGCGCCTCGGGCTGGCGCACCTCGACATCGTCCTCATCCACGATCCCGAGGACCACTGGGAGGCCGCGATCGGCGAGGCGTTCCCGGCCCTCGACCGGCTTCGGGCGGAGGGCTCCGTCGGCGCGATCGGGGTGGGGCTGAAGGACTCGGCGATGCTCGCGCGGTTCGCCCGCGAGGGCGACTTCGACGCCTTCCTCGTGGCGGGCAGCTACACCCTGCTCGACCAGGACGCCCTGACCGAGCTGCTGCCGCTGTGCGAGGAACGCGGCATCGCCGTGATCATCGGCGGCGTCATGAACAGCGGGGTGCTGGCCGACCCTCGACCGGGCGCGCACTTCGAGTACGGACCCGCACCGGCCGAGGTCATCGAGCGTGCCCGTGGTCTCGCGGCCGTCTGCGAGCGTCACGGCGTCCCACTGCGAGCAGCCGCGATGCAGTTCCCGCTCGCCCACCCGGCCGTGACCGGGTTGATCGCCGGTGTTCGATCGATCGCCCATCTCGACGAGTACCCGGCGCTGCTGCGCCGACCGATCCCCGTCGCGCTGTGGGACGAGCTGCGCGCATCCGGCCTGCTCGCGGCCGGCGCGCCGACACCCCGTTGAACCCGCCCGTCATCGACGCCCACCATCACCTGTGGGACCCCACACGGGCGGTGTACCCGTGGATGACCGCGGCATTGGATCCGATCGTCCGACCGTTCGGCGCGGAGGATCTCGAGCCACTCCTTCGGCCCGCGGGCGTGGACGGCACGATCGTCGTCCAGGCACGCCACGACCTTGCCGAGACCCGCGAGCTGCTCGCGATCGCGGCGGCCACGACGTTCATCGTGGGCGTCATCGGCTGGGTGGACCTGACCGACCCGCATGTCGCCGAGACGATCGACGCGTTGCGAGCCGAGCCCGGCGGCGACCGGCTCGTCGGCGTCCGTCACCAGGTCCACGACGAAGCGGATCCGGACTGGCTCATCCGGGCGGATGTGGGTCACGGCCTTGAAGCGGTCGAGGCGGCAGGCCTGACCTTCGACCTCCTGATCCGTCCACGCGAGTTCCCGGCGGCGTCGACCGCCGTCCACGATCGGCCGGACCTGCGCTTCGTGCTCGACCATATGGGCAAGCCGCCGCTCCGCGACGGGGACCTCGGTCCGTGGGTGGCGGGCCTGCGCGGTCTTGCGGCTCGGCCCAACGTGTGGTGCAAGCTCTCCGGCCTGGCCACCGAGGCGGACTGGGCCTCCTGGCGCCTCGAGGATCTCGCGCCACCGGTGGCCATAGCGATCGCGGCCTTCGGGGCCCAGCGCATGATGTTCGGGTCGGACTGGCCGGTCTGCCTGCTTGCCGCGTCATATGCCGATGTCGTTCGGACTGCCCGTGAGCTCACCGCGCTCCTTGGCTCGAACGAACGTGCGGCCGTCTTCGGCGGGACCGCCCGCGACGTGTACCGGCTGCCCGGCCCAGGCTGAGCCGGGTCCCTCCGCGTCTCGCGGCGCGGTCGGCATACTTGGTCGATGCCCACGATCACGGCCCTCGACGTCGTCGACATCCGCTTCCCGACGTCCCGCGCGCTCGACGGCTCCGACGCGATGAACATCGATCCGGACTATTCCGCGGCCTATGTCGTCCTGCGGACCGATGCGGGCGACGGCCTGGAAGGCCACGGGTTCACGTTCACGACCGGCCGCGGGACCGAGGTCGTCGTGGCCGGGGTCCAGGCCATCTCGCCGCTCGTCGTCGGGCGGTCGGTCGAGGCGATCGAGGGCGACCTCGGTGGCTTCTGGCGGGACCTCGTCGGTGACAGCCAGCTCCGCTGGATCGGACCGGAGAAGGGCGTCATCCACCTCGCCACCGCGGCCATCGTGAATGCGGTGTGGGACCTGGTGGCGAAGCGGGCGGGCAAGCCGCTCTGGAAGCTGCTCGTCGACATGACCCCGGCGGAGCTCGTCGCCCTCGTCGACTTCCGCTACCTCACCGACGCCCTGACGCCGGCCGACGCGCTGCAGATCCTCGAGGCGGCGCGGCCCGGCCGGGCGGAACGCGAGGCCGAGCTGTCACGCGACGGCTACCCGGCCTACACGACGTCGATCGGCTGGCTCGGCTACGACGACGACAAGATCCGGCGCCTGTGCCGCGAGGCCCTGGCCGATGGCTGGGAGCGGTTCAAGCTCAAGGTCGGGGCCGACGTCGAGGACGACGTGCGCCGGATGCGCATCGTGCGCGAGGAGATCGGTCCCGACCGGACGCTGGCGGTCGACGCGAACCAGCGCTGGGATGTCGGGCCAGCCATCGATTGGATGGCGCGCCTGGCGCCGTTCGATCCGTACTGGATCGAGGAGCCGACGAGCCCCGATGACGTGCTGGGGCACGCGGCGATCGCCCGCGGCGTGGCGCCCATCCGGGTCGCTACCGGCGAGCATGTCCACAACCGGATCATGTTCAAGCAGTTCCTCGAGGCCGGAGCCATCGGCGTGTGCCAGATCGACGCCTGCCGACTCGGCGGCGTCAACGAGGTCGTCGCCGTCCTGCTGCTGGCCGCCAGGTTCGGTGTCCCGGTCTGCCCGCACGCGGGTGGCGTGGGATTGTGCGAGCTGGTCCAGCACCTCGCGCCATTCGACTACATCGCCGTGAGCGGCCGGCTGGACGGACGGATGATCGAGTACGTCGATCACCTGCACGAGCACTTCGTCGATCCGGTCGTCGTCCGGGACGGGCGCTACCGGCTGCCGTCGAGGCCGGGCTACAGCGCACAGATCCACGCGCCGTCGATCGCGCGATATCGATATCCGGACGGATCGGAGTGGGCCTGAGCCGCTGACCGCCCGCCGGGACCGGTCAGCCGCCGGCCATCGCCGGGAGGAGCACCAGCGTGTCGCGATCGCCGACCGGCGTGTCGAGCGCCTGGAGGTGGCGGACATCGGTGTCGTTGAGGAACGCATTCACGAATCGGTTGAGGTCACCGTCCGGCGCGAGCAGCTGCGCCTCGAGGCCGGGATGCGCGGCGACCAGCGCCTGGACGACCTCGCGGACCGTGCCACCCGCGACCTCGACCTGCTTGGACCCGCCGGTCGCCGTTCGAAGGGTCGGCGGGATGCGGACCGTGCTCATGCGACGGTCCCTTCCAGCCAGGCCTCGAACGCGCTCAGGCTGGGGCGGATGACCGGCGCGAGGCCGGGTTCGCCGGGCCGGGCGACGCCATCGCCGTGCCCCAGCGTCCGGGCGTCCGGGGTCTTGAGGCCATTGCCGGTCAGCAGCGCCACGACCTCGTCGCCAGGGCGGATGACGCCGCGCCGACGGGCCGACGAGACGGCAGCCAACGTGACCCCGCCGGCCGTCTCGGGATAGATGCCCTCGAGACGGGCGACGTCGCGGATCGCCTCGGCGGTGACGAGGTCCTCGATGGCCTCGATCGATCCGTCCGACGCGCGCGCCAGCTCGACCGCGTAGCGACCGTCGGCCGGGTTGCCGATGGCCAGCGAGCGGACGAAGGTGTCGGGCTCGCGGATCGGTTCGATGACGTCCGTGCCGGCCGCGAAGGCGGTCGCGACCGGCGCGCAGCCGGCCGCCTGGCCACCGACGAACCGGATCGGCCGCCGCTCGATGAGGCCGAGGTCGGCGAGTTCCTCGAAGCCGCGCGCGACCCGGGTGAACATCGCACCCGACGCGATCGGCCCGACTACGACGTCCGGCGATCGCCAGCCGAGCGACTCGGCGATCTCGAAGGCGAGCGTCTTGGAGCCCTCGGCGTAGAACGGCCGGAGGTTGATGTTGACGAAGCCCCAGCCGGTCTCGTCGGCCACCTCGAGGCACAGCCGGTTCACGTCGTCGTACGTGCCGGCGATCGGCACCACCGTGGCGCCGTAGGCGAGGGCGTGGTCGACCTTGGCCGGCTCCAGATCGGCCGGGATGAAGACGTAGGCCGGCAGGCCGACCGCGGCGGCGGCCGCGGCCGTGGCGCCCGCGAGGTTGCCCGTCGACGCGCAACACAGCGCCTCCACGCCGAATTCGACGGCTCGCGCCGCGGCGACCGCGACGGCCCGGTCCTTGAAGCTGAGCGACGGATTGCGAGTGTCGTCCTTGATCCAGAGGCGCTCGACGCCCAGGACGGGGGCGAGGCGATCGGCCGCCAGGAGCGGCGTCGATCCGACCGGCAGCGACCGGGCGGGCGGCGCGTCGACGGGGAGCAGCTCCGCGTATCGCCAGATCCCGGGCGCCCGGCCGGCGACCGCCTCGTGGGTCAGGGTCCGTCCGACGACGTCGTAGTCGTACGCGACCTCGAGCGGCCCGAAACAACCGGCACAGACGTACGAGAGCCCGATGGCCTCGGTCCGGCCGCAGTTCCGACAGCGCAGCCCGGTGATCCGGGGGCGCGCCTTCTCGTCGGGCAGCGCCTGATCCGGTCTGGTCGTTGAGGCGAGGATCTCGATCGACATGGCGGGCTCCCGGGAGGCGGACGTGAAGGCCTCGGGACCGGGAACGGGTAGCGACCGCTCGGGTGAGTTGAGGGGCTCCGAAGGGAGTTCCCTTATCTCGCAGGAGGTCCTGCCCGGATTTGGCACCTTGCCGACTCGACGCCGGTAGGTTGTCGTGGCTTCAACGGGCCGGTCCCTCAGCCAACTCTTGATAAGAGCTCTTCGGTTGTGCGCGGATGCTACGGGTCGGTGGCGCGCGGTGTCAACGAGTGGGTTGACGATCCGGACCCGGCGCATGCGGGCACCGCATCTCGACGGTACTGGCCTGCAACCTGGGCGATACCGGGACGCAACGTGCTACCGTACCGCCAACGCGACTGTGGAAGCCGACTCCCGCTCGCCTGTCGAGGCAGCGTCACGCGCGGCCGGTCGATCCGTTGTGATCGCCCGCGCGCAAAGGAGTCGCCAGCCGATGGCCAGCACCAGTCCGCCCACGACCCGTCCGATCCTCGGGCGCCGCCTCCGCGCCAACCTGCCGGTCGCCGAGCTGTACGAGGACGCCATCCGCCATGGCGAAGGGCTCGTCGCCGCCGAGGGCCCGCTCGTCGTGCGCACCGGCAAGCACACCGGTCGGTCGCCGCAGGACAAGTTCATCGTCGACGAGCCGTCGAGCCACGACAAGATCTGGTGGGGACCGGTCAATCGACCGATCGCCGAGGCCGAATACGGTCGACTTCGAGCCCGCCTGGTCGCCGAGTGCGCCGAGCGCGACCTCTACTCGCAGGACCTCCTGATCGGCGCCGATCCGGCCCACCAGCGCCGGCTGCGGGTCATCACGGAGACGGCCTGGGCCAGCATCTTCGCCCGCAACCTGTTCCGCCGGCCGACGGCCGCGGATCGGCGCGGGTTCGAGCCGAACTTCACGATCATCTGCGTCCCGTCCTTCAAGGCCGACCCCGCGACCGAGGGCACCCGGACCGAGACGGCCATCCTGCTCCACCTCGAGCGGATGGAGATCCTCATCGTCGGGACGGAGTACGCCGGCGAGATCAAGAAGTCGGCCTTCACGGTCATGAACTACCTCATGCCCGATGAGGGCGTGCTGCCGATGCACAGCTCGGTCAACGTCGGACCGGACGGTGGCAGCGCCGTGTTCTTCGGGCTGTCTGGGACCGGCAAGACGACCCTCTCGGCCGATCCGGAACGCAGCCTCATCGGCGACGACGAGCACGGCTGGGGTCCGCGCGGCCTCTTCAACTTCGAGGGCGGCTGCTACGCGAAGACCATCCGTCTCTCGCCGATGTACGAGCCCGACATCTTCCAGACGACGCGCCGTTTCGGGACGGTCCTCGAGAACGTCGACCTGGACCCCAGGACCCGGCGCCTGGACCTCGACTCGGAGCGATTCACCGAGAACACGCGCGGTGCCTACCCGCTCGAGTTCATCGGCAACACGGACCCCGACGGCATGACCGGCCAGCCCCGGACGGTCATCCTGCTGACGGCCGATGCGTTCGGGGTGCTGCCGCCCATCGCCCGCCTGACCCACGAGCAGGCGGCCTATCACTTCATCAGCGGCTACACGGCCAAGCTGGCCGGGACCGAGGTCGGAGTCAAGGAGCCGTCCGCCACGTTCTCGGCCTGCTTCGGGGCGCCATTCATGCCGCGTCACCCGGGCGAGTACGCGACGATGCTGACCGACCGGCTCGCGGCCCACGACGCCACGGTCTGGCTGGTGAACACCGGCTGGACGGGCGGACCGTACGGGACCGGCGAACGGATGAACATCAACCACACCCGGGCCATGGTCCGGGCGGCGCTGGCCGGCCGACTCGCCGACATGCCAACGCGGCTCGATCCGATCTTCCGGCTCGAGGTCCCGCTGGCGGTCCACGACGTGCCGTCCGAGTTCCTCGACCCACGTTCGACGTGGGCCGACCAGGCGGCCTACGACCGGGCGGCTCGGCGGCTCGCCGCGATGTTCGCGAAGAACTTCGAGGCGTACGCGGATGGCGTCGACGCGGCGGTCCGGGATGCCGGTCCGCTGACGACGCCGGAGGACGTCGCGGCCGTGTCCGGGCCGATCGAAGCGTCGAACGCGGGCTAGGCGAACGTCGGGTCGACCGCCGACGGACCCGCGAGCGCGTCGGTCGCGCGGCGGTAGCCGAGGACGAGCAGGAACGCGCCGAGGACGAGCGGGCCTAGGCTGAACGCGAGCGGGATCGAGAGCAGGACGATGATCAGGCCGACGAGGACGAGCGCGGGGGTCGACATCGAGGAAGCTCCAGCAGCAATGGACGATCGGATGGTCGATCGAGCCCGATCGTGGTCGGGCCGTGCGTCGCGGACCATCGACACACGTCCACGGAACGAGCCCACGGACGACGACCCTCACTGACCGCGCCCTACACTTGGCGCGCATCACATCGACCGAAAGGAGCAACTCGATGGCCCGCAACAAGGTCACGGTCATCGGCGCCGGCAACGTCGGCGCGACGACCGCCCAGCGGATCGCCGAGGCCGGTCTCGCCGACGTCGTGCTGGTCGACATCGTGGAGGGGCTGCCGCAGGGCAAGGGCCTCGACCTGGCCGAAGCCGCCCCGGTCGTCGGCCACGACGCCCGGGTCACCGGGACGAACGACTACGCCGAGACCGCGGGCAGCGACATCGTGGTCGTCACGTCGGGCATCCCGCGCAAGCCCGGGATGAGTCGCGATGAGCTCGTGGCCACGAATGCGGGGATCGTGGGAGGGGTCGTCGAGCAGGCCGCCCGGGTCTCCCCCGACGCCATCCTCATCATCGTCACCAACCCGCTCGACGCCATGTGCCATGTCGCGCTCAAGGCGTCGGGGTTCCCGCGAGAGCGCGTCCTCGGAATGGCCGGTGTCCTCGACTCGGCCCGCTTCCGGACGTTCATCGCCGCCGAGCTCGGGGTCAGCGTCGAGGACACCCACGCGTTCGTCCTCGGTGGCCACGGCGACACGATGGTCCCGCTGTCGCGCTACTCGACGGTCGCCGGGGTGCCGATCACGGAGCTCCTGCCGCCCGACCGGGTGCAGGCCCTCGAGGAGCGGACGGCGGCCGGTGGAGCCGAGATCGTCGCCCTCCTCAAGACCGGCTCGGCGTTCTACGCGCCGGCGGCGAGCACCTTCGAGATGGTCGAGTCGATCCTGCTCGATCGCAAGCGCGTGCTGCCGTGCGCCGTCCTGCTCCAGGGCGAGTTCGGCGTCGAGGGGCTGTTCGTCGGCGTGCCCGTCGTGCTTGGCGCCGCCGGGCTTGAGCGCATCTTCGAGATCGAGCTGACCACCGAGGAGCAGGCCGCCTTCCAGGCGTCGGCCGCGGCTGTCCGGGAGCTGGTCGACAAGTTGCCCTGACAGTGGTGCGCCGGGTCACCAGGGGGCTGATTCGCCGGGGGCGTTCTCGTTGACCCGACGCCCCACCGCGGAGTACCGTGGCCACGTCCGGTCGGCACGGGAGATCTCGGCCGGAAACCCAATTGCGACGTTCTCGCGGACGCCCCTGACCGACCCCAGTCGCACCCCTGAGTGCCCCTTGGTCGTGGCTCCGCGCGCGTCGTCTCGATCGCGCACCGACATCGCCAAGCGCACAGGCATCGCCTGACGGGAGGGTCCATGAACCGGAGGCTTCTCACCGCCCTTGGGGCGGCCGTCCTGCTCATCGCGGCGACGCTGCCGGCGACGGCCATCGCGAAGTCGCCGGCGACACGCACCTGGGAACGGGTCGATCGCTCGGCGCTCGGCAAGATCGACTCCGACCTCGTCAAGCAGATGTTGGGCGGCGGCAACCGCAGCGCCAACGTCATGGTGCAGCTGGCGCCGGCCCCCGTGGCGGTCCGGAGCGCCGACGCGCAGGCCGCCGGTCGACCGCTGAGCAAGGCCGACAAACAGGCGATCCGCGGCCAGATCAAGCGCGGTCAGGACGCGTTGAAGTCGGCCATCGTCGGCGCCGGCGGCAAGGTCCAGCGGCAGTACCAGGATGCCTACAACGGCATCCGCGTCCGCGTCTCCATACGGAACGTCCCCAAGCTGGCGGCCCTGCCGGGCGTCGTCTCGATCCATCCGATCCGGATCTATCACAAGACCCTGACGACTGCCGTGCCGTTCACCGGCGTCCCGGCGGCGTGGCAGGACTTCGGCTACACCGGCAAGGGCGTGAAGATCGCCATCATCGACTCGGGAATCGACTACACGCACGCCGACTTCGGCGGGGCGGGCACACCCGAGGCGTTCGCGGCCAACGACCCGACCATCATCGAGCCGGGCTCCTTCCCGACGGCCAAGGTCGCCGGTGGCACCGACCTCGTCGGTGACGCCTATGACCCCGAGTCCACCGATCCGAACCTGTACACCCCGCACCCGGATGCGGACCCGATCGACTGCATCACGTTCGAGCACGGCACGCACGTGGCCGGCATCGCGGCCGGACAGGGCGTGAAGGCCGACGGCACGACCTACACCGGGCCGTACGACGCCTCCGTCGATTTCAGCAGCTTCAAGGTCGGCCCGGGCGTCGCCCCCGAAGCGACCCTCTATGCCTTCCGCGTCTTCGGCTGCCAGGGCGCCACCGACGTCGTCGTCGATGCCATCAACGCAGCTGTCGCCGCCGACGTGGACGTCATCAACATGTCGCTCGGCGCGGACATGGGCGAGGCCGACGACCCCGACGCCGTCGCGGCGAACAACGCCAGCAAGGCCGGGATCGCGGTCGTCATCTCGGCCGGCAACGCCGGCCCTGTCCCGTACATCGTCGGCTCGCCCGGCACCGCCACCCGGGCCATCACCGTGTCCGCGCAGGACGCCGTGCCGACCTTCCCGCTGGCCCTCGTGGACCTGCCGGTGCAGCCGGACCAGGCGGGCATCAACATGAACGCCGGGCCGCTGCCGCTCTCGAAGTCGCTCGTCGTGTTGAAGGCGTCGCCGACCACGGTCCGGCTGGGTTGCACCGCAGCCGACTACGACGGCTTCGACGTCACCGGCAAGATCGTCGCCATCAAACGCGGCGCCTGCGCCTTCGTCGACAAGGGCGCGGTCGCCCAGGGCCAGGGTGCCGCCGGGATCATCGTCATCAACCGTGACGACGTGCCCAGCGGTGAGCTGCCGGTCTTCCTCGGCTACAACCCAGAGCTCTTCACGATCCCGATGGTCGGGCTCGCGAAGGACGCCCAGTTCGCGCTGCTCGCGTCCGATGGCCTGGGCATCACGCTCAAGCCGAACGGCACGACGGCCAATCCCACCTACACCCAGTCCGCGGACTTCACCTCGATGGGTCCGCGCCACGGCGACAGCGCCCTCAAGCCGGACATCTCCGCGCCGGGCGTCGCCATCACCTCCGCGCTGGTCGGCAGCGGCGACCTCGGGACGTCCTTCGGCGGGACCTCGATGGCCTCGCCGTACACCGCCGGCGTCGCGGCGCTGGTCCTCCAGGCCCATCCGTCCTGGTCGCCCGCCCGGGTCAAGGCGGCCATCGTCAACACGGCCGATCCCGATGGGGTCGACGGCTACGAGCCGCTCCTCGCGGGTTCCGGTGAAGTCCAGCCGCGCAAGGCCGTGGACACCGTCGGTCTCGCGACCCTCGGCGGTGGCACGTCCACCCTCTCGTTCGGCTACGAGCCGCACGGCAGATCGTATCGCGAGACGAAGGACGTCACGCTCACCAACACCGGCGGCCGATCGATCACCTATGACCTGTCGGCGGGGTTCGTGGGCGCCGACTGGGGGGCCACGTTCACGTTCAGCCCGAGCCACGTCCGCGTCGGGGCGCACTCGTCGCGGACGGTGCACGTGACCATCAGCCTCAGCAAGGCCGATCTGGCCGCGCTGCCGGGCGCCGATGAGGGTCCGGATGGCACCACCCTGAACAGCGTCCGGGGCGCCGTCGTGGCGACGCCGCGGGGCAGCGCGCCGGGTCGCTACGCCCTGCGCGTGCCGTTCCTGCTGGTCCCGCGCGGTCTCTCGAACGTCGAGGCGACGAAGACGCTCCAGTGGTCCCTCGCCGGCGGCATCGCGTCGTCGTCGACCAAGATCAAGAACAACGGCAACCACGCCGGAATCGCCGACCAGTACGCCTGGGGCGAGTCGGACGCCAACGAGCACCTCGGGATCACGGACATCCGGGCGACCGGCGTGCAGACGTTGCCGGGCATCCTGCCGCCGGGCGACAGCCTGCTCGTGTTCGCCGTCAACATGTACGGCCGCTGGTCGACACCATCCGATCTCGATGTCGAGGTCGAGATCGACGTGGATGGCGACGCCGTCACCGACTTCTACCTCGTCGGCTTCGACAGCGGCGCGCTGTTCGCCGGCGCCTTCGACGGGGCGGTCCTCTCGTTCCTGTTCGATGCCGACTTCAACCTCGTGGACCTGTGGCCGGCGGTCGCGCCGACCAATGGCTCCACGTACCTGCTGGCCACCGCGGCCAGCAGCCTCGGGCTGGCTGGCGGCGCCTCGTCGTTCGACTACGAGACGTTCGTCTACCCGGTCTTCGTCGGCGTCTCGCCCGACGCGGCGTCCGGCACCGGGCACTTCGATGCCCTCGCACCGGCACTCTCGACGGGTGAGTACATCCCCTTGACCCACGGCCAGTCGGTGCAGCTCCCGCTCACCGTCGACACGGCCAGGTTCGCCACCGACCCCGCGCTCGGGTGGCTCATCGCCTCGAACGACGACGCCAACGGCCGCCGGCAGGCCGACCTGATCCCGATCGGGACGCTGCCGACGCCATAGTCGCGCCGAACCCGCAGACGTTCGAAGCCCCCGGCGCCGCCGGGGGCTTCGTCATGTCGTCGGGCGGGATCGCGCCGTCAGCTGTTGCCGCCGGATGGCAGAGACCCCTCGCAGCGCTTGGGTTCACCCGATGAGCCGGCCCGATAGTCGTACCGTTGCCCGCCGGCCTCGACGATGACCCGGTAGCCCTGGATGATCATCTGGATGTAGGACATGCCCGGTTTCGGACAGCCCAGGGAGCCGTCGTTCCAGGTCACGGACTCGGTGCTGACGACGACGACATCGGCTGGGTCGACCTTGGCGACGGCGGCCGCATCGGCCACGATCCGTTCGACCAGCGCGGCCGGGACCTTGCCGGGCGCGACGTCGCCCGAGGGCGGGATGGAGACCGGCCCCGTGGGCCGGCTCCCAGGCTCGGACGGCATGGCGGTGGTGGGCGCGCTCGCGCTCGCGGACGTCCCGGCCGACCCGGTACAGGCGATCACGACCGTCGCGACGACGGCGACGAGGGCGGGCATGCCGAGGATCGCGGCGGGGCGAGGAAGGGAGCCGACGCGCGAGGCCATGGTCCCCCGATGCTACAGCGACCCGCCGAAACGGGCCGCCGACCGACTCGGTGCCGCCGGCTCAGCGCCGCCGGCTCAGCGCCCGACCGCGACGAGCTTCGGGACCCGCTCCGGTTCGAGCAGCGAGGCGCGCTCCACCGATCGGCGAACGATCTGGGTCATCGCGCGGCGGTAGGCCACGTCCGTCTCGGGCAACGGCGGCTCGCCGAGCTCGCGGGCGAGCACGTCCTGGAGGCGACGGTACTGCCGGACGACCTGCGAGCGTGAGCCGGTCATGCCCAGGACGGACATGAGGATCGCATGCGCCTCCTCGCGCAGCGGATCGCGGGCGAGGACCGCCTCGGCCGCCCGTCGGGCGCCGCGGACGTCGCCCCGGCGAAGGCGAGTCCGGGCCACCTCCACCAGCGCGTCCTCGTAGCGATCGGCCAGCCGCTCGCGCTCCGCGGCGAAGCAATCGTGGGCGAGGGCCTCGACGAGGTCGCCGCGGTACAGCTCGACCGCGAGTTCCGCGCCAGGCTCGCCCTCGTCGAGGTTCCGCTCGAAGGCGATCGCATCGACCTCGAGGCGGGCCTCCTCGCGGATGGCGACCGCCTCCGAACGGATGTCGAGGACCGCGTCAGGATCCACGCCGGCGTCGATGAGCCCGTGACGGACCAGCCAGAGGGCCTGCCGCAGCGACCCGACCGATGTGCTGTCCGCGTCCGGCCACAGATCGGCCGCGATGGCCTCGCGGGTTCGCGGCCGGCGAGCCAGGACCAAAAGGGCGAACAGGGCCGGTGCATGCCGGCCCCCGAGTCGGACCGCGGCGCCATCGGCCCCGCTGACGTCCAGTCGCCCGAGCAGGTTCACCCGCAGGATCGTTCGTTGGATCGATGCGTCTCGCGGCATGACATCCCACGATCATGAAGACCCACGACGCCCGGCCCGTCCCCCCGTGGGCCGGACGCCGGACCGGGTACGGCGGGCCCCAGACCCGCCGCCCCGCGCCGCCCCCGACCGGGTGCCGCGCCCCCGCGCGGCCGCCGGCTCTACTCGCATCATGTCGGTGAGGCGACGGTGCGGGCGACCCAGTACCTGACAATCGCGCTGTCGGCCAGCCGACACCGCTCCGGTCCGCACACGAGCGGTTCGATACACTGACCGACACCGTGCCGATCGCCGTCATCGCGTTCGACTTCGACCCGCTCCTCCGGATCGCCGACGCCCTGGTCGTTCGCTGGCAGACGATCGCGCTCGCGCTCGTCATCGCGGCCGCACTCTTCGCGGCCGGCGCGCTGGCCCGGCGTGCGGCCCTGCGGTCGGACGACCTGCTGTTCATCGCGGTCGGGATCGTGCCCGGGGCGATCATCGGTGGCCGGCTCGGCTACGCGCTCCTGCACCTCGACTACTACGGCGCCTCCCCGCTCGCGATCGTCGATCCGGCGGGTGGTGGCCTCGAGCTCGGACTGGCGGTGGCCGGCGGCCTCCTGACGGCCGGCTACGTGGCGAAGCTGCTGGACGCCCCGATCGGACCGTGGCTCCATGTCGCGGTGCTGCCGCTCCTGTTCGCCATCGGGGCCGGCAAGCTCACGATGGTCCTCGGCGGCGCCGGGCAGGGGCAGCCCAGCGGCGCGGCGTGGGCGACCGCGTACCTCGGTCCCGGGCCGTGGGCCTCGCTGGCGCCATCGCTCCCATCGCACCCCTCCCAGGCCTATGAAGGAGTGGCGACGCTGATGGTCCTCGTCCTCGCCGTGTCCGTCCTCGCCGCCAAGGCCCACCCTTCGGGATCGCCCGATGGCCGTGCCTGCTTCCTCGGTCTGGGGGCATGGGCGCTCGTCCGCGCGGCGGCCAGCCTGACATGGCGCGATCCAGCGGTCGTCGGACCGCTGAATGCCGGCACGCTCATCGCCCTCGGGTTGGCGGCGCTGAGCCTCGTCGCCGTCGCTGTGCTCGTGACCCGAGGCCGGAACGAGGCCACCACGGCCGCCGCCCCGCCGGCCACGCCGGTCCCGCAGTGGCCCGATCCGGAGGAGCGGCCGCGGTTCTGAGCGTGGGACGCGAACCGACTCGTCGCGAGGACGGAGTATCGTGACGGGAACCGCCAGTCAGCTCGCTCGCCGTCCGCGGCGACCCACCAGGTGAGGTTCATCCCATGACGCAGGTCGCAGAGCCGGGAGCCGTCCGTGCCGACGGAGGGGCCACCGGTCGGGTCCAGCACTGGATCGGCGGGCGCAGCGTCGCCGGCACGTCCGGCCGCGAAGGCGAGGTCTACGACCCGGCCACGGGCCGGCTCGCGCGCCACGTCGACTTCGCCTCAGCCGACGAGCTCGGCGCGGCGGTCGCTGCCGCGAAGGCGGCGTTCCCCGCGTGGCGCGCCACGTCGCTCTCGAAGCGCACCGACATCCTGTTCAGGATCCGGAACCTCGTCGAATCGCATCGCCACGAGCTGGCGGCGCACCTGACGGCCGAGCACGGCAAGGTGCCCTCGGATGCCCTGGGCGAGATCGCCCGCGGCATCGAGAACCTCGAGTTCGCGACCGGGATCCCGAACCTGCTCAAGGGCGGTTTCTCGGAGCAGGTCTCGACCGGTGTCGATGTCTTTCAGATCCGCCAGCCGCTCGGCGTCGTCGCCGGCATCACGCCGTTCAACTTCCCGGCGATGGTCCCGATGTGGATGTTCGCGACGGCCATCGCGTGCGGCAACACGTTCATCCTGAAGCCCTCGGAGAAGGATCCGTCGGCCTCGATCTACCTCGCCGAACTCCTGGCTGAAGCCGGCGTCCCGGACGGCGTCTTCAACGTCGTCCACGGTGACAAGGTCGCGGTCGATGCCATCCTCGAGCACCCGGACATCGCCGCGGTGAGCTTCGTCGGCTCGACGCCGATCGCGCGGTACATCTACGAGACCGGCACCCGCAACGGCAAGCGCGTGCAGGCCCTGGGCGGCGCCAAGAACCACATGATCGTGCTGCCCGACGCCGATGTCGACATGGCCGCCGACGCTGCCGTCTCAGCCGGCTATGGATCGGCCGGTGAACGGTGCATGGCCATCGCGACGCTCGTCGCCGTCGGCGACGTCGCGGATCCGCTCGTCGAGGCCATCAAGGCGCGCCTGCCGAAGGTGAAGGTCGGACCCGGCAGCGACCCCGAAGCCGAGATGGGTCCGCTCGTCACGCGCCAGCACCGCGACAAGGTCGCGTCGTACCTCGATTCCGGCCCGGCCCAGGGCGCGACGCTGGTGGCCGACGGCCGTGAGCACCCGCTGTACCGCGAGAGCGACGGCTTCTTCCTGGGCGTGTCGCTGATCGACCACGTCACGCCCCAGATGGACGCCTATCGCGACGAGATCTTCGGGCCGGTCCTGACGGTCATGCGCGTCAAGACGTACGACGAGGCGATCCGCCTGGTGAACGACAACCCGTACGGCAACGGCACGGCGATCTTCACCCGCGACGGTGGGGCCGCCCGCCAGTTCCAGTTCGACGTGCAGGCGGGCATGGTCGGCATCAACGTCCCCATCCCGGTCCCCGTCGCCTACTACAGCTTCGGCGGCTGGAAGTCGTCGCTCTTCGGCGACCTCCACATGTACGGCCCCGAAGGCATCCAGTTCTACACGCGAGCCAAGATCGTGACCAGCCGCTGGCCGGATCCGGGCACGAGCAAGGTCGACCTCGGCTTCCCGCGAACCCGCTGACGGCTCGACGACCCGTGCAGACGAAGTCGCGACCGACCGAACGGCACGCGCCGCGCACGCCGATCCCCACGTGGCAGCCGCGCCCGACGCTGGCCGGCGCGGACTACACGGGCGAGGCGACCTACGCGGAGGAGCGCGAGCGGATCTGGTGGGGCGGCTGGGTCTGCGTCGGGCGGTCCGAGGAGATCCCGACCCCCGGCGACTACCTCGTCCGCGACGTGGCTGGCGAGTCGATCTTCGTCACGCGCGACCGCGCGGGCGAACTGCACGCCTTCTACAACGTCTGCGCCCACCGGGGGACGAAGCTGCTCGATGACGAACCGGCGTGCGGGCATGTCAGCAAGGTCTTCAAGTGCCCGTACCACGCCTGGTCGTATGACCTCGCGGGCCGGCTCGTCGGGACGCCCAACGTCGCGGAGGACGAAGGCTTCGAGCGATCGGCCTATCCGCTCCATCCGATCGCGGTGCAGGCGTACGCCGGCTTCCTGTTCATCAACATGGCCGAGGCGCCGCAGCCGCTGCTCGAATCGCTCCGGGGCGGAACGGAGAGCATCACGAACTTCGAGCGCTACCGCATGGACGAGCTGCGGATCGGCGTGCGGCTCGTCTACGAGGTCAAGGCCAACTGGAAGATCGTCGTCGAGAACTACAACGAGTGCCTCCACTGCCCGACGATCCACCCCGAGCTCGTCCAGGTCGTGCCGCTCTATCGGTTCGGCGAGGTCTGGGATGAGGAGACCCAGGACGACGGGAACTGGATGCGCGACGGCGCGACCAGCTTCACCGCCACCGGGGCGTCGGCCCTGCCCCGGTTCCCGGACCTGCAACCGGACGACTACCGCATGTACTACGGGACCTTCCAGTTCCCGAACCTGATGCTGAACCTGCACCCGGACTGCGCGATGTACTACATCGCCTTCCCGCGCGGGGCGGGCCACACGACCGTCGTGTCGGAGTTCCTGTTCCGCCCCGACACGATCGCGGCGCCGGACTTCCGACCGGAGCCGGTCGTCGAGCTCTGGGACCTCATCTCGCGACAGGACTGGGCGGTCTGCGAACGGGCTCACACGGGCGTGCGCTCGCGTTCGTTCAAGACCGGCGTCTTCCCCCGCAAGGATCGGTTCCTGTTCGCCTTCAACGAGCAGTACCGCCGCGAGATGGGCCGTCCGCAGCTCGGCTGACCGCGCCTCCGCACCGGACTCCACCGGACCCCACGGCGCGGTGCGAACAGGCACCAGAATCCCGCCAGATGCGCCTCCGAAGGGGGACGTTCGGTGGTTTGCAAGGTACCCATAGGTACTATGCTGGCGCCGCTCGGAACCCGCCGGGCCTCATCGGAATAGGGGGTCTTCATTGTCCGATCCATCCGAGGGTCAGGCCACCTTCATCGGTCTGGCTCCCACCTCCTCGAACCGACCGCGCCGTCGAACCGACATCGTCCTCCAGGAGGTCGGTGGCGAGGCCATCCTCATCGACCCACGAACGGATGAGGCGCACGTCCTGAACGGCTCGGCCGCGAAGCTCTGGGAGCTCTGCGACGGCGAGCGGTCCATGGACGAGCTCGCGGCCGAATTCGGCGCCATCTACGACCTGACGGCCGCCGACGTGATCGACGACGTGCGCGAGGTCGTCGATGAGCTCGTCCGGCTTGACCTCGTCGAGTCGCCCGCCGTGGCGGGCGCGTGACACTGGGTCGACGAGACTCGCCGATGACGGCGATGGGGATCCCGGTCGTGGGCATGGATGAGCCGACGCCGACGATCCGGCCCGCCCGACGCGATGCGCACGCGGGCACCCGGTACGACGTGCTCGGCGTCACGATCGAGCTCGTTTCCGACGACCCGAGCGTCGTCGAGGTCATCGAGGCGTCCTACGGCATCTTCCGGATCGATGTCGAGCCGCCCCCCGACCGAGGGGTCGCTGCCCGCCTCCGCGTCGAGCGGACGGGGTCGACCTGGCTCGTCAGCGGCGGGACGGCGGAGCCGATGACCTGCCACTCGGCCGACATCGCGGCGATCCACACCCTGGACCGACTGGTCGACACCGTCCAGCGCGGCCTCCACGCCCGCGGCCTGACGACCATCCACGCGGCGGCGGTCGCGACGGCGGGTGGGATCCTGGTCCTGGCCGGTGCGTCCGGCCAGGGCAAGTCGACCCTCGCGCTCGGCCTTGCCCATCGGGGCTTCGGCCTGCTATCCGATGAGCTCGCGATCGTCGACCGCGATGGGACCGTGCTCCCGTACCCGCGCAGCGTCCACGTCCGACCAGCCACGCTCGATCTCATTCCCGCGCTCGAGTTCCTCGCCGACCGCCCGCGCCTGACCCTCGGCGGCGGCAGCGAGTGGGCGTTGACGCCGGCCGAACTTCGCGACCGATGGGGCGGCACCACGCCGGCGACGGGCCCGCTTGCCGCGATCCTCCTGCTCGAGGGCGCGCCCGGTACCTCGATGCCCGCGCTCACGTCGGTCTCGCCCGCCGTCGTGTCGCTCGAGCTGACGCGCAGCAGCTGGGCGGCGTCGATCGACTTCGCCGGCACGCTCGCGCGGCTCGCCGAGGCGGCGTCGGTCGTGCCCGCGGCCCGCCTGCGGAGCGGTCCGTTGGAGTCGACCCTGGACGTCGTGACGGACTGGCTCGCCGGAGTGGGCCTCACGTCGAGGACGGTCCGGTGATCGAGGCCAGCCCGACGATGGACCCACGCGACCTCGCCCGCAGCGCCGTGCTCGAGACCTGGCGCCGAGACCGTGCACAGGACTGGATCGAAGCGACCGGCGGAAGCATGCTGCCCCTCATCCGCCCGGGCCATCGGCTCCTCGTGCGGTTCGGTGAGACCGCGGCCCGCCGTGGCGACGTCATCGTCTTCCGGCACGATGGCTTGATCGTCGCGCACCGGGTCGTCGGCAGCCGCCGGCGCGCTGGCGAGCGCCTGTTGATCGCCAAGGGCGACAACGAGCCGAAAGCGACCGAGGACGTCCGGCCTGCCGACGTCCTCGGCGTCGTGCGCACCGTCGATCGCGGTTCGGGTCGCGTCTCGTCCCGGGGCCTGGGTGGCGTCACCGGTGGCGTCACGGCCCGCATCTCCCGACTCGCAGGATCGCTGGCCCGCGCAAGCGCCCGGCGCTCGTCGGGCTTCATGAGCTTGCCCATCGCGGGGGCCGCATCCGTGGCCCGCTCCGCGCTCTCCCTTTGGACCCGATCCCTCGCCTCGTCGAGGAAGGTCGAATCTCTGACGAAAGGAGGTGAGAACACATGAAGTACGAGCGACCCGCCGTGCTCGCGACCTACAAGGTCGAGGAGCTCATGAAGGACGCTGCCGTGTGCACGCGGTATTGCGACAACAAGGAAAACCAGCACAACTTCTTCGGCCGCTAGCCGATCACGGACTGATCCTTCCTTGGGGGGATTTCATCCCTTTGCATGCATGGGGGGGACGAATCCACTGGAGAGGAGGTGATCTGGATGACGTATGAGCGACCTGAAGTGCTCGCGACCTACAAGGTCGAGGAGCTGATGAAGGACGCAGCTGTCTGCACCTTCTATTGCGCGAAGCCGGCTGAGTGATCACCGGCTGACTGATCTAGGACGGCCCTCGCATCCTGCGAGGGCCGTCGATCCCACGAAGGGAGGTGATCTGGATGACGTATGAGCGACCCGCCGTGCTCGCGACCTACAAGGTCGAGGAGCTCATGAAGGACGCCGCGGTCTGCACGGTCTACTGCGAAAAGGTTCCGGCCTGATCCCTGATTGATGCCACTTCCGATGTCGACGAAGGGAGGTGATCCAGCGATGACGTATGAGCGACCCGCCGTGCTCGCCACCTACGAGGTCGAGGAGCTCATGAAGGACGCCGCGGTCTGCACCGTCTACTGCGAGCGACAGAACCCGGACTGATCACTGACTGATCGGATGATCCCGACCCATCAGGGTCGACCCCTTCATTCGGACACCAACCTCGCACCCGCGAGGACGGTCGGAACCGAGGGGAGAGGAGGTGATACAGGAATGACATACGAGCGACCCGCCGTGCTCGCGACCTACAAGGTCGAGGAGCTCATGAAGGACGCTGCGGTCTGTACCATCTACTGCGTGAAGGGCGTCTAGTTCGGCCTCCGCGACCGAAGGGGCGGTCATGAGTCATCTCACGATCGCCCCCTGCAACGCCTGACAACGCCTGATCATCGGGCTCGAACCGCCTCGGATCGATCCCTTTCACTTGGACTCAAACCCGCTCCTGCGGGGTTGGGCGACATCGACAGGAGAGGAGGTGATCCGATGACGTATGAGCGACCCGAAGTGCTCGCGACCTACAAGGTCGAGGAGCTCATGAAGGACGCGGCGGTGTGCACCGAGTACCTGCCGCTGAACCCAGAGCAGTAGGCCATGCCGATCGGGGGCGTGTGGTCGGGCTTGTCCGGTCCACCTCCCCGGTCGGTGTCCAACGCCGATCCAGGAGAGCCAGTCACCACATGACCCCGGCCGTCGAGGTCGTTGACCTCGTCAAGCGCTACCCCACCGCCACGGGCTATCGGGACGCCATCCGCCGGTCGCGCCCAGCGCCCGGCGCCGATGCCGCGCGCCCGGCGCTCGGTGGCGTCAGCCTGGAGATCGCGCCCGGCGAGCTGTTCGGGCTGCTCGGCCAGAACGGCGCGGGCAAGACCACGCTCATCCGCATCCTCACGACCGCGCTCCGTCCGACCAGTGGGACCGCTCGCGTGGCCGGCCATGACGTCGAGCGCGACACGATGGCGGTCCGGCGATCCATCGGCCTGATCTCCGGTGAGGAACGCTCGTTCTACTGGCGGATGACCGGTCGCCAGAACCTCGTGTTCTTCGCGGCGATCGCCCATATCCCGCTGCGCCAGCGGACGGCGCGGATCGAGGAGCTCCTCGAGCGGGTCAGCCTGACAGCGGATGCCGACCGCCCGGTCCGGACGTACTCGACCGGCATGCGCCAGCGGCTGGGGATCGCGCGCGGCCTGCTCAGCGAGCCCGAAGTGCTGTTCATGGACGAGCCGACGCGCTCACTCGACCCGATCAGCGCGCGCGACGTCCGGATCCTGGTCAAGGACCACGTCATGAGCGATCCCAAGCGAGCGGTCATCCTGGCCACGCACTCGATGGCCGAGGCCGAGGCGCTGTGCGATCGGGTGGCCTTCGTACGAAGGGGCGAGATCGTCGCGGCGGGACCGCTCGCCGAGCTGCGCCGGACGCTCCACCCCGGCATCCGCTGCGAGCTCGTGTTGCGCGGCCACCCGGCCGGCGCGGCGACCGCGCTGCGGGCCGCCGTGCCGCTCGTCGACATCGCGGTCGACGACACCGACGACGACCAGCACATCCGGATCATCCTCGACGAGGCGTCCGGGGCCCTGAACCACGTGCTGCGCGCGATCATGGTCGCGGGCGCCGAGATCCTCGACTGCCGGACGTCCGAAGCGTCGCTCGAGGAGATCTTCGTTCGCACGCTTGGCGCCGACGCGTCGACGACCCCGGAGTCGCTGGCCTCATGACCGCCCTGTCGTTGCCGTGGGCGTTCGTCGTCCGCGATTTCCTGATCGCTCGCAGCTATCGGATCGGGTTCATCCTGACCCTCGGTAGCGCCGTGGGCAGCGTCCTGATCTTCTACTTCCTCAGCCGCGCCATCGGGGCATCGGTCGGTTCGACCGTGGCGCCTTACGGCTCGGACTATTTCGGCTTCGTCGTCATCGGCGTCGCGTTCACCCAGGTCGTGACGGTCGGCCTCGGCGCCATCGGTGGGAGCGTCCGCCAGGGCCAGGTGACCGGCACGCTCGAGCTCATGCTCACCAGCCCCACCCGATCGTCCACCGCGCTCGTGTCTTCGGGGTTGTACAGCCACGTGTCCGCCGCCGGGACCATCCTGGTGTACCTCGCGATCGGCGTCCTGCTGGGTCTCCGATTCGACGACGCCAACTTCGCGATCGCGTTCGTGGCCTTCCTCCTGCTCGTGGTCTCTTGCAACGCGCTGGGACTCATCGGAGCCGCCGCAGTCCTGGTCCTCAAGCAGGGCAATCCCGTCAACTGGATCGTCACGGGCGCCTCGCTCGTCCTCGGGGGCGTGTTCTACCCGACGAGCGCCCTGCCCGAAGCCCTCCAGACCGTCAGCCAGGTCCTTCCGATCACCCATGCGCTCGAGATCCTGCGGCGCTCGCTGTTGCTCGGCGAGGGGCTCGACACCCTGTGGCCCCGGCTCCTCGCCCTGATCGCCCTGGTCGCGATCTACCTGCCGATCGGGCTGTGGGTGTCCCACATCGCCGTGGACCGGGCCCGGGAAGATGGCAGCCTCGCCGAGTTCTGAGCCGATCGCGGTCCCGCGTCGGACCGTGGCTCCAGCCGACCACCCTCGACTCACGGCCGAGGCCGAGGCGATGTGCCTCGGCGCACGCGTCGCCCCCGATGCGGCCGCCACCGAGCGACTGGCCGCGATCCTGGCCGACGGCATCGACTGGGACCGCCTTTGGCGGCTGGGGCATCTCCACGAGGTGCTGCCGATGCTGGTCACCTCGATCGGCGCGTTCGGTGCGACCGTCGACATCCCGGAGGCGTGGACCACCGACGCCCAGCGGCGACGCTCGGCCACGTTGCTGCAGAACCGCTCGCTCCTGTCCGAGCTCCTGGCCGCCCTCGATGCCCTGGATGCCGCCGGGGTCGAGGCGATCCCGGTCAAGGGCCTGGTGCTGAGCGAGATGCTGTACGGCAACCTGGCGTTGCGGCCCGCGGGCGATATCGACATCCTCGTTCGCCCCGACGACCTGCCTGCCGCGCGCCAGGCCCTGCTGGGGCTCGGGTACGCCCAGTCGGCGACGGCCCCCTACGAGGAGCGCCATCATCCGTTCCACGACGCGCCGTACTACCGACCCGGGACGTTCCGCGATACGCCCCTCGAGCTGCATCACGGTCTCGCTGCGCCGCGCCAGTTCCGGATGGACGCGGCATCACTCTGGGAGCGCAGCGTGACGACGGAGCTGTTCGGTCGCCAGGTCCGCGTCCTCGGGCCGGAGGACACGTTGCTGCACCTCGCGGTGCACCGGGCCCGGGCGCCGCTGCGCCTTCGCTGGATCGTCGACATCGCCGAGTTGCTGCGTCGGTCCGGGTCGGAGCTGGATATCGGGTTCGTCCTGGCGCAGGCGCGCGCCATCGGTGCCCGGACCACCCTCTCGATGACCCTCGAGTTGGCCGACAGACTCCTCGACGCCCCGGTCCCCCCAGCGCTCAGCGCCGGCCTCCGGATCGGTCGGACGAAACACTGGCTCCTCGAGCGGACGTGCGGCGTCCAGGCGATGTTCGCCCCGAGCGCCCTGAGCGACGACCGTCAGCAGCCGCACCTCACGTACCGGATCTTCGAGGAGGACGGCCCGTTGCGGATCGGCCGATCCCTCGTGGACGTGCTCGTGCGCCGGTTCGACAAGTGGCGCGACCGGAGGCAGACCCGCTCGGACTGAGCGTCGCGGGTCAGTGGCTCCGGGCGTAGTCCGCGGTGGCCCGCATGATGAACTGGCCATGTCCCTTCGAGCCCGTGAACGTGCCGTCGCGAACGATGACGGTGCCCCGGCTCAGCACGATGTCGCTGCCGCCGCGGACGGTCCGGCCCTCGTAACAGGAGTAGTCGACGTCCATGTGGTGGGTGGTCGCCGAGATGGTGTGCGACCGGTTCGGGTCATAGACGACGAGGTCGGCGTCCGACCCGACCGCGATGGCCCCCTTGCGGGGGAACATCCCGAACAGCCTCGCCGGCGCCGTCGAGACGATCTCGACCCAGCGCTCGCGGGTGATCTTGCCGGCCAGGACGCCACCGTCGTGAAGCAGGTCGACACGATCCTCGACGCCGGGCAGGCCGTTGGGGATCTTGCGGAAGTCGCCGACGCCGAGGTCCTTCTGGCCGTGGAAGTCGAATGGGCAGTGGTCGGTCGAGACGACCTGGAGGTCGTCCTTCACGAGTCCGCTCCACAGGTCCTCCCAGTGGTCCTTCGGGCGGAGCGGCGGGGAACACACGAACTTGGCCCCGTCGAACCCGTGGCCGAGATCGTCGAGCGAGAGGAACAGGTACTGCGGGCACGTCTCGGCGAAGGCCATCGAGCCTCGGTCGCGCGCCGCGCGGACTTCAACGAGCGCGTCGCGAGCCGACAGATGGACGATGTACACGGGCACGCCGGCGGCCTCGGCCAGGCGGATGACCCGGTTGGTCGCCTCGCCCTCGAAGACGGCCTTCCGAGCGAGGCCATGGCCGATGGGATCGGTCGTGCCGGCCGCCACGGTCTGCTCGGCCACGACATCGATGGCCATCCCGTTCTCGGCGTGCATCATGATCAGCCCGCCGTTCCTCGCGGTCTGCTGCATCGCCCGGAAGATCGCACCGTCATCGCTGTAGAAGACGCCCGGGTAGGCCGTGAAGAGCTTGAAATCCGGCACGCCCTCCGCGACCAGCTGGTCCATCTCGGCGAGGGTCCCGTCGTTGACGTCGCTCATGATCATGTGGAAGCCATAGTCGGCGACGGCGTTGCCCTCGGCCTTCGCGTGCCACGCGTCGAGGCCCTCGCGCAGCGTCTTGCCCCGCGACTGCACCGCGAAGTCGACGATCGAAGTCGTGCCGCCGAAGGCGGCCGCGCGCGTCCCGGATTCGAACGTGTCCTTGGCGAACGTCCCCCCGAACGGCAGCTCCATGTGGGTGTGGACATCGATCGCGCCCGGGATGACGTACTTGCCGGCCGCGTCGATCGTCTCGTCGGCGGTCAGACCGGACGCGGCCAGGTCCGCACCGATCACGGCGATCGTCTCGCCGTCGATGAGCAGGTCAGCGGAGGACGATCCGTCCGCGGTGACGACGGTGCCGTTCACGATCAGGGTGCGCATCGGTCCCTCCTCGACTCGGAGCGCGTCGGTCGGTCAGGTGCCAGATGGTAGGCGATGGGGCGGTCGCCGGGCTCGCTCAGCCGGGCTGGTCGGACGTGGCCGGGGTCGGCGTCCCTCGCGCCACGGCTCGGGCGTCCGGCGGGCGCCCCGTGACGTGATCGACGAGCGCCACGAGCTGGCCGATGAGCGCTACCGCGATCGTCACCGGATGCCAGAACACCGTCGACAGGGGTTGTCGCTGGGTGAGTACCAGGGCGAACCGGTCGAACCCCAGCAGGAAGAGCGGGATGCATGAGCCGACGACCGCTCGAGCGTCGGCGCCTACCGCGACCGCCAGGATGGGCAATATGATCGGGACGACGAAGGTCAGGACCTCGACTGCCATGGCCACGATCGCCATCGCCAGCGACCCGCCGACGAGCGGCAGGAACGATCGACGCCAGGCCCCGACGGCGGCGCCGACGCCGGGAACCTGCCGAGTCGCGGCCAGGTCCGCGACGTGCACGGTCCCCACCCGATGCCCGCCACGGACGAAGGCTCGAGCGAGTCCGCGATCGTCGCGAATCCCGGCCCGGGCGTCGCCATCGGCGACGACCGCGAGGTAGGCGTCGCGGCGCAGGAGCATCAGCGACGTATCGGCGAACGCCGTGACCGCCGGCCGGCCGGCCGTCAGCGCCGACAACCAGATCGGCCGGAACCCGAGGAGGAGCAGCGCGAAGCCGGGGACGGCGGCCCGCTCGCCGGCGGTCGGCATGTCGTAGCGGGTCACGCCCGACAACAGGTCCCATTGTCCGTCCTGCATCTGCTCCACGAGGATCCGGGTCGCGACCGGGACCAGGAAGGTGTCGACGTCCACGAACAGGACCAGCTCGTCCTCCGTCGACTCGGCGCCGATCCGGCGGGCCCACTCCCGTCCGGGCTCACCGGGGGCCGGCGCTTCGATCGCGAGGACCTGGCCGGAGCCGCCGAGCAGGCCAGCCGCCAGGTCCGGCGACCCATCGGTCGAGCCCTGGTCGATGACGAGGATCCAGGTATCCGCATAGGTCTGCTCGAGCAGGGCCTCGACACAGGCCAGCAGCCGGTCGCCGTCATCGCTGGACGTCACGACGATCGTCAGCGGGGGGACCGGGCGCTCGGCATCGGGCCGGATTCGGCGCCGCCGGGTCACCAGCCGCGTCGCGACGATGTTCCATCCGGCCAGGCCGGCGGCGGCGGCCGATGAGCCGATGAGGAGTCCCGCACCAAGGACATCGCCGAGGTAGCCCCAGTACCGGAGCAGGAGCAGTGCGATCCCCGCGCCGACCAGGGAGCGCAGGCCGAGAAAGCCGGCCCACGCCTTCCGTCCCGCCGCCTCCATGGCCACGGGGTCATGGCGTGGCGCCAGGAGGGGCATCGCCGGCAGGAGGAGGTACAACGCGAGCCCGAGGCTCGCGAACGCGCCCAGGCGACCCAGCCCCGCGACGAGGAGCACGGCGAGGCCGTAGCCGGCGAGCGCGATCACGGCCGTCGGTCTCGAACCGAGGACGGTCGCGGTCGAGGCGACGCCGTTCGCCCGGTCGAGCGGGAAGTCGAGGATCGCCCGCAGGGCGAACGAGGCGGCCGTCCATGCAGCGAGGGCTCCCAACGCGAGCCACGGCAGGCCGCTGACGGCGAGCCCGGCCATCAGCCCACCGCACGCCGCCGACAGCACGACGATCGTCGCCCCGGCGATCAGGTCGAGGATCGGACGGTGGCGCGCCTGGATCGGTGGGAGCGAGGCGGCCAGCGCCACGCCGACGACGAGGAGCAGCCCGACGCCGGCCGACGCTCCGCCGAGCAGCACCAGGACGGCCAGGATCGGCAGGTTCGTCAGCGCGATCGCGAGCCTCGTCGTCCGGACGGCCTCGGGCGACGCGACCCCGTCGAGGCCGTGGAGCAGGAGGTTGTAGGGGAGCAGGAAGTACAGCGTGCCAAGGAGCAGTCCCGCGTCGAGACCGTGCCGGACGTCGAAGCCGGCGACGAGGAACGGCAGGGCCGTGATGGCCCAGGCCGCTGGTCGGCTCCGGGCGAGGAGGCCGCGTCGGTCGGCGAGCATGTCGAGGATCGCGAGGGTCATGGACGGGGCCGGCGCAGCGGCAGTCGCGGCGTCGGCCTGGATCGCCGGTTCGGGCGTGGGCGCGGGCACGGGCTGGATCGTGGCCGCCAGGGCAGGCTCCGTCTCGGCTGCCGGCTCGGACGCGGTCGGCGGCATGGGCTCGGGCGGGGCCTCGAAGAGGGTCAGCTCGGCGGCGGCGGCGGGCTCGGTCGCGGGCTCCGCGGCGGGCTCCGGCGTCGGCTCGTCGACCGGCGGGGCCGTGGACTTCGGGGTCCGGCGGCCGATCCTGCGCCTGGTCATCGGCGCGCGACCCGCGGCGTGGCGCGGGTCATGACGCGCCCGGCGATCGCCCCCGACCTCATCGGCTCGCGGCGACGTCCCGTAGCGCCGGGATGACCTCGCGGCCGTAGAGCGCGAGCTGGTCCTCCTCGTCGCCGTTCATCAGATACAGGTTGAACTGGTCGACACCCGCGGCTGCCAGCTCGCGCAGCTTCGCGATGTGCTCGTCGGCGGCACCCAGGACGCAGAAGCGGTCGGTCACCTCGTCGCCGACGAAGGCCGCGTTGGACGATCCGACCTCGGCGTGGTGGGTGTAGTCGTAGCCCTCGCGATCCTCGATGTAGCCCGTCAGGGCGGCAGGCAGCCGCTCGCGCGGGTACTTGTTCACGAGGTCGACCACGTGGTTCGAGACGAGCGCGGGGAACCAGCGCGTCCGATCGCGCCCGACGTGCCGGGGCCCGACATGCGCCGGGGCCGCGGCCTGGATCGAGATCGAATCGGGATCGCGCCCGGCGGCGACGGCCGCGTCGCGGACCTGGGCTCCGAACCACCGGATCAGGTCCGGGTCCGCCAGCTGGAGGATGATCCCGTCGGCCACGCGCCCGGTCATCGCGAGCGCCATCGGCCCGTAGCCCGCGACCCAGACCGGCAGCGTCCAGCCCGCCGTCCACGGGAAGTGGAGCTCCGTCCCTTCGTACTCGATGCGCTCGCCGGCGACGAGCGCGCGGATGACCCGGATCGCCTCCTCGGTGTGGGCGAGGGTGATCGGCGGCTTGCCCAGCACCCGACGCGCCGAATCGCCGCGGCCGATGCCGAGGTCCATCCGCCCGTCGCTGATCTCGTCGAGAGTCGCCAGCACGGACGCGGTGACTGTCGGTTCCCGGGTCCCCGGGTTCGTCACGCAGGTCCCCAGGCGCAGCCGCTCAGTGGCGCCGGCCATCAGGGTCAGGAGCGGGTACGGGTCACGCCACAGCACGTGCGAGTCGAACAGCCATCCGTAGGTGAACCCCGCGTCCTCCGCCTGGCGGGCCAACGCGAGCGTCCGTTCGATCGTGTGGTCGGGCTTGAGCGTGAAACCGAACTGCATGCTCCGAGGCCTCCGGCGCTGAAGACGGGCGCGGACCGCCAGAGGTTACAACGACGGCGCGGCCGGTCGTGGATGGAACGTTGACCCCTGGTTGACGCCGGGGCAACACGCGCCTTCGAGTCTCGATGCGAAGGACACCGCACCGAGGTCCCCCATGCGAGCTATCGAGTCTTCGATCCCGCGCCAGCGGTCGATCGCGCCCGGCGGCGGCCGACTGGCCGGATTCCTCGCCGGTTCGGCGGCACTCGGCAGCCTGATCATCGCGCTGCTCGTGGTCCTGGCCGACCTGGACGACGAGCCCGAAGGCTGGTCCGACGAATGGGATGACGGGTTCGACGAGGATGTCCAGCCCGAAAACGAAGCGGCTCGGCCGTCCTCCTCCAGACGGCCGAGCCGGCGCGGATGATAGCGCGTTCTACGGTCTTGTGAGATCCACGTACGCGTCGGGTCGGCGGTCGCGGTAGAACTGCCACGTGTTTCGGACCTCGGCGATCTTGTCGAGGTCGAGATCGCGCACGATGAGCTCCTCGTCGTGGGCCGATCCGATGTCACCGACGAACTGCCCGCGCGGGTCGACGAAGTAGCTCTGGCCGTAGAAATCGTCGTCACCGTAGTCGGACTCGATTCCGACCCGGTTGATGGTGCCCACGTAGTAGCCGTTCGCGACGGCGTGGCTCGGTTGCTCGATCCGCCAGAGGTACTCGGAGAGGCCGCGTGACGTGGCCGATGGGATCAGCACGATCTCGGCGCCGTTGAGACCGAGCGCCCGGGCGCCTTCCGGGAAATGCCGGTCATAGCAGATGTAGACGCCGACCTTGCCCACCGCGGTCTCGAACACCGGATACCCGAGATTGCCCGGGCGGAAGTAGAACTTCTCCCAGAAGCCCTTGACGTGCGGGATGTGGGTCTTGCGGTACTTGCCGAGGTACTTGCCGTCCGAGTCGATGACGGCGGCCGTGTTGTAGTAGATCCCCGAGGCCGTCTCGTCCTCCTCGTACATCGGCGCCACGACGACCATGCCGGTCTGCTTGGCGAGATCCTGCATCCGCTTCGTCGTCGGACCGTCCGGGATCAGCTCGGTATAGCTGTAGTACTGGGCGTCCTGGACCTGGCAGAAATACGGTCCGTAGAACAGCTCCTGGAACAGGACGAACTGGGCCCCGGCCTTCGCGGCATCGTGGGCGTAGGCCTCGTGCTTCTGGATCATCGATTCCTTGTCGCCGGTCCAGCTGGCCTGGACGAGAGCGCCTCGGACGGTTCGCGGCATGGACGCTGCACCTCGCTGGGCTACCTGATCGATGGGGTGGACGTCGGAGGAGAGAGGGTACACCGGCGCCGCGACGGCGGGGCTCGCCCGCGGTCAGTCGGGAATGGCTTCTGGCCGTCGGCGCATATACCACTCGGTGTACTCGCGACACCGGCCCTCGTCATCGAACCGGCACACGAAGATGTTGGCGAACTCACGGTCGACACCGGTCCGGTCGTCCGTCAGGTAGCGCGTCCGGCCGTGCGCCACGTAGGCGTCGCCGTCGATCGCCAGGACCTCGTAGTCGGCCTCCCACGAGCCGGGCTCATCGGGGTTCGCGACCCAGGCTGCGACGACCGCCGCCCGGCCCGTCACCGCCTCCTCGAACGGGTCGAAGGCGTACCGCACGTCCAGGCTGAAGAGGTCGCCGATGGCGACCGGATCGTTGAGACGCCAAGCGTCGATGTAGCGGTCCAGCCAGGCCCCGAATGCCGCACGATCCATGGGGATCTCCCAGAGCGTTCCGACGCTCACGGTAGCACGAGGCGCTACGCTGGTCGCCCATCGCTGAAGGGCAGGTGAAATCGCCATGGTCGACGCCCCCGTTCGCTCGGACTTGCTCCATCGCACGGCCGACCTCGCCGCCGACTACCTCGACTCGCTCGCGCAGCGTCCGGTCGTCCAGGCGGTCGACCTCGAGGCGCTTCGCGCGGCGATCGGTGGGCCGCTGCCGGACGGGCCGTCCGATCCGGCCATCGGTCGTCGCCGACCTGGCGGCCGCCGTGGACCCCGGCCTTGTGGCGAGTGCCGGTCCGCGCTACTTCGGGTTCGTCGTCGGGGGCAGCCTGCCGGCCGCCCTGGCTGCCGATTGGCTCACCAGCGCGTGGGACCAGAATGCCGGCCTCTACGCCCTCTCGCCGGCAGCCGCGGTCGCCGAGGAGGTCGCGGGCGCCTGGCTGGTCGAGCTCCTCGGACTGCCCGCGGGCACGAGCGTCGGCTTCGTCACCGGCGCGACCATGGCCAACTTCACGGCGCTCGCCGCCGCCCGTCACGGCGTGCTCGCGAAGGTCGGCTGGGACGTCGAGCGGCACGGGCTCCAGGGCGCGCCGGACGTCACGGTCGTCACCCACGAGGGCTCGCACGTCACCGTCCACGCCTCGCTCCAGATGCTCGGCCTCGGCCGGGAAGGGGAGCATGTTCGAGTCGTCGCGGCGGACGGCCAGGGCCGCATGCACCCCGAAGGCCTGCGCGAGACCCTCGCCGGCATCGACGGTCCGACCATCGTGTGTGCCCAGGCCGGCAACGTGAACACCGGTGCGTTCGACGCCTTCGACGCCCTGATCCCGATCGCCCACGAGCGCGGCGCCTGGGTCCACATCGATGGCGCATTCGGCATCTGGGCGGCGGCCGTCCCGTCGATGCGCGATCGCATGCGTGGCTACGAAGCCGCGGATTCGTGGTCGACCGACGCCCACAAGTGGCTCAACGTCCCGTATGACTCGGGGCTCGTGTTCGTGCGCGATGCGGCGGCCCACCATGCCCCGATGACCCTCGGCGCCTCGTACTACATCGAGACCGCCGGGTCGGAGCGGGACAACTACAACTGGGCGCCCGAGTCGTCGCGTCGCGCGCGCGGGTTCAGCGTGCTCGCGGCGTTGCGGTCGCTGGGTCGCTCCGGGCTGGTCGACCTCTTCGAACGTGATAGCGCGCTCGCTCGGCGGATGGCCGAACAGCTGCGCGCCGCACCTCGCGCCCGCATCCTGAACGACGTCGTGCTCAACCAGGTGCTAATTCGGTTCGACGGCGCCGATCAGGCGGACGACGCCGCCGGCGATGCCCGAACCCGGGCGATCATCGCCGGCGTCCAACGTGACGGTACGTGCTGGCTCGGCGGCACGACCTGGCAGGGTCGCGCCGCGATGCGCGTCTCCGTGTCGGGCTGGCAGACGACCGAGGCGGACATCGATCGCTCGGCGGCGGCCATCCTGCGCAGCGTCGCCGCGGCCGACGGCTGATCGGCGCGTCCTGACCGCCGCCAGTCTCCCGAGCGTGGACCTCGCCGATCCGGACGACGTCTCGGCGCCGCTGATCATCGTGAATCCGCGCGCCGCCAGGCTCGCCGATCCGAGACGGCGCCGCGAGCTCGTCGAGTCGGTGTCCCGGGCGGTCTTCGCCCGGACCGGACGTCGCGCCCGGGTCGTCGATGGTGACCTGCCGACGGCACAGGCGGCGATCGCCGACCTTGTTGCGACGCCGGAGCCGCCGCTCGTCGTTGCCGCCGGGGGCGACGGAACCGTCCGTGATGCCGTCTCGGCGCTCGGTGGCCGGAACGTGCCGCTCGCGATCGTCCCCGGCGGGACCGGCAACGTGCTCGCCTCGGCGCTCGGGCTCGGAAGCGTCCGGGCGGCGGTGGACGCGATCCGGCACGGCCGGGAGCGGACCATCGACCTCGGCTCGGCGCGCTGGGGCCATGCGAGCTCAGACCCGGCGACCCCGGATCGCGAGGGGCTGTTCCTCGTGGCGTGTGGGATGGGCCTGGATGCCAGGATCATGGCGGCCGCACAGCACGAGTGGAAGCGCCGGATGCGGTTCGGCGCGTATGTCGGGGCCGCGCTCGGCGAGCTGACCCGCCTCCAGACCGCCGTATTCCGGATCACCGCCGACGGTCGCGAATTCGAGATCCGCGGGTACCTGGTCCTGGTCGCGAATGTCGGCGACATCATCCCGGGGCGCATCGGTCCACGGCGGCCGCTCGATCCGACCGACGGTCGCCTCGAGCTGATCGTCCTCGGGGCGGACCACCCGGTCGACGGCCTGCGCGCGGCGATGACCCTCCTGCTCAGTCAGGATGAGCTCGAGGGCCGGGTCATCCGTCGGTCCGTCTCGGAGGTCCGCGTCGAGGCGGAGCCAGCCCAGCCCATCCAGGTCGACGGCGACCACGAACCACCGGGGAGGCTCGAGGCCAGGGTCCTGCCCGGCGCGCTCACGCTCCTGACGCCGGCTCGCTGAGTGGGTCGCGACCACCTCCAATCCGGCACGCGGTCCTGCTAGCCTTGCGCGATGGAGTCCACCGGCGGATCCCGTGCGTCGGGGTATCCCTTCGGGGTCGTGATCGTCCTCGTCGGACTCGTCGGGCGGATCGCGGCGATCGTGGCCGTCCTGCTGCTGGCGCCGGGCGATGACGGTCCTCTCGCCCGGCTCGCCGAAGGCGCGCCGCTTCCACCGGCCACGCCCGACACGGCGGCCGGCATCGTCATCCTGGCGGTCGCCATCGGGTTGCTCGTCGGCAGCATCCTGGCCGTCGTGGGGCTGCTTCGTCGGAGCGCGACCGGTTGGGTGCTGGCGGTCGTCACCGGCGGTGCCATCCTTGCGATCAACCTCGGTTGGTGGGCGAGCGGCGAGCCGCGCTACGTGTCGATGGCGATCAACGCGGTCCTGCTCTTGTACCTGAACCAGCGCGACGTGCGCGCCATCTACGGCGACCTCGCATGACGGACCGGTCGATCGATCTCGAGCTGCTCCAACGGCACGAGCCGCTGCTGCGGTTCACCCATGCCGAGCTGTTCTTCCCCATGGCCGCGGGCGCCTATGTCGAGCGTTGCGAGCTCCTCCAGGGACCGACCCTGCGCGAGGCGGTGGTCGCGATCCCGGACGGGTCTCTGGACCTGGAACGGCTGGCCGCGGCGGGCGATCCGCCCCCCGGCGAGGCCCAGTTCCTGCGGTTCGTTCCGAAGCCATTCGATGCGATCGAGCTCGCGCGCTGGCGGAATCGGCCGGATCGCCAGCGATTCTCGGCGCCGGGCCGGCTGGCGCGCGTTGGCCTCGCGGCGCGCCTCGTGGACGCCGGCCTGGTCATGTCGCTGCTCCTTCGCGGTCGGGTCCCGGGCGGCACGGCGGCCGCCGCGGCCGTCCGCTACGACGCCATCCGCGCCGAGGACCCTCGGATCGTCTATCACGGCCGGGTGATCCGCGAGGGCCGATGGGTCGTCCTGCACTACATGTTCCTGTACGCCATGAACGACTGGCGGTCCACCTTCGAGGGCGCCAACGACCACGAGGCCGACTGGGAGCAGTGCTTCGTCGCCCTGGAGTCCCTCGACGACGGGACCATGCAGCCCGCGTGGTTCTGTGCCGCGGCGCATGACGAGAAGGGCGATGACCTTCGCCGCCGCTGGGACGACCCGCGCCTCGAGGTCCGCGACGGCCACCCGGTGGTCTATCCGGGGGCCGGGTCGCACGCGACGTACCTGGAACCGGGCGAATACATCATGCGGCTCCCGTTCCCTGGCGAGCGCAACATCCGGGGGCCGCTCGACCTCGTCCGCCGGATCTGGCGCGATACCCTCGACCAGCCCGATCCCGGCGACCTCGCCGAGAAGGCCCGGCGGGCGCTCAGCGTCCCCTTCGTCGACTACGCCCGGGGCGACGGGATCGCCATCGGCCCGGGCGGCGATGTCGCCTGGACGCCCCAGATCATCGGCGACGCCGACGGCTGGGTCGACCGCTACCACGGCCTCTGGGGTCTCGATACGGGCGACCGGTTTGCGGGCGAACGAGCGCCCGCCGGCCCGAAGTACACGCGCACCGGCACCGTCCGCCAGTCGTGGCATGACCCGCTCGGCTTCGCCGGTCTCGACAAGGTCGCCCCGCCATCCCAGGCGATGCCGGCCCTCGAGGCTCGGGTCGCCCAGCTGGCCACGCAACGGGAGGCGGTCCTGCACGAGGCGGCCACCCTGGAAGCCAGCCTGCCGCTGCTGGATGCGGAAGTCGGTGCCATCCGGGAGACGCCCGGTGCCGACGCCTACCGGGTCGCCCGAGCGCTCGAACTGCACGATGGCGAGGCGCGCCTGGCGGCCCTGCGTGGCGAGGCGGTCCGACTCGGCACCGCGATCGCCGCCGGTGGTCGTCGGTTGGAGTCGCTTCGTGCCGGCCACCTCGATGACCCCAGGTCGCACCTCCGCCATGCATCGGAGCCGGAGCCTCCCGTCGAGACCCGTCGCCGCCGCCTGGCCGAGGCCTGGGCCGCCCTGAGCGTCGGGATCCTGATCACGGCGCTCGCGGTCATCGTCTGGTTCCGGATCCTGCCACCGGTCCTCGCGATCGTCGTGCTCCTGGGCACGTATCTCGCGATCGAGGCCTTCTTCCGGCGCGACGTTCGCGTGCTCGTGCTGCGCATCTCGATGGCCCTCGCCCTCATCAGCGCGGTCATCCTGGCCGTCACGTTCCTGCGCGAGCTGGTCCTCGCCGGCCTGCTCGGGCTCGGGGTCCTGCTGATCGCCGACAACCTCGGGGAGTTGCGCCGCCGAGCGACCTAGCCGGATGGTTCGGGCGGGCGCGGATGTGCTGTAATGGCGCACCGGCGGCGGCCACCGCCCGTCGCTCGACACGAACGTCCGAGGCGGCCGGATTCGACCGCAGCCGCGACCGTCCCGAGGTGACCCGATGGGTATCAGCACCGCTTCCGGCTCGATGACGAGCGCGGAGATCGCCGCCCTCGCCAAGCAGCACACGATCTTCTCGTGGTCGATCCAGGGGGCCGTCGACCCGATCGCCATCGATCACGCGGAGGGCGTCTACCTCTACACGCCCGAGGGTGAGCGGATCCTCGACTTCAACAGCCAGCTGATGTCGGTCAACATCGGCCACGGCGATCGACGGGTCATCGATGCCATCACGGCACAGGCGCTCAAGCTGCAGTACGTCCAGCCTGCCTTCTCGACCGAGATCCGGGCCCGGCTCGGGGCGAAGCTCGCCGAGATCCTGCCCGGCGACATGGACAAGGTCTTCTTCACGCTCGGCGGCGCCGAGGCCATCGAGAACGCGATGAAGTTCGCCCGCCACGCGACCGGACGCTACAAGGTCCTCGCCCGCTATCGCTCGTACCACGGCGCGACGCTCGGCGCCATGACCCTGACCGGCGACCCGCGTCGCTGGGCCAACGAGCCCGGCCTGGTCGGGGTCGTCCGATATCCGGACACGCATCGCTGGGGTGAGGCGGAGCCTCGCCCGGTGGGGGAGAGCCTCCAGGGCCTGGAGGACGTGATCCGCTATGAGGGCCCGCACACGATCGCGGCGGTCTTCCTCGAGACCATCGTCGGCACGAACGGCATCCTCATCCCGCCCGACGGGTACATCGCCGGCGTCCGCGAGATCTGCGATCGGCACGGGATCCTGATGGTCGCCGACGAGGTCATGGCGGGCTTCGGCCGCACCGGCCGCTGGTTCGCCGTGGACCATTGGGACGTCACCCCCGATCTCATGACGCTGGCCAAGGGCCTGACCTCGAGCTACCTGCCGCTCGGCGCGGTGGCGATGCGCCACGGCCTCGCCGAGCAGTTCAACGACCGGATGTTCTACGGCGGCCTGACCTACAGCAGTCACCCGGTCAGCCTGGCGGCCGCCCTCGCGACCATCTCGGTCTACGAGGAGGACGATCTCATCGGCAACGCGGCCCGCCTCGGACCGATCATGCGCGCCCACCACGAGCGCCTGGCCGCCGAACACCCCAGCGTCGGGGCGATCCGCAACCTGGGCCTGTTCGGGATCATCGACCTCGTGCGGTCGCACGATCCCTGGACGCCGATCACGCCCTTCAACGGCTCATCGGACGAGATGAAGGCGATCGGCAAGTTCTTCCGCGACAACCACCTGTACACGATGATCGCCAACAACTCGATCCACACGAATCCGCCGCTATGCATCACCGAGGAGCAGCTCGCGGAAGGCTTCGAGGTCGTGGGCCGGGCGCTCGAGATCGCCGACCAGGCGGTCACGGGCTAAGTGTCCGGCGGGCCCGCGGTGTCCGCGCCGGGCGACCCCGCACCGATGGCCGGATCGATCGCCGCCGCACCGGCGGATCCGGCGTCGCCCGCACGTTCGGGCATCTCGGCCGGGCGTCGGCGTGCGCGGCCGGTGATCGGCTTCCTGATGGTCCTCGTCGTACTCCTCATCGTGTGGGAGCTCCTCAAGGCGATCGGCGGGGACCGATGGCAGATCGACTCGTTCCTCGGGACGGGCATCGTGATCGACTTCACGCCGCCGCTCCACTTCGACTTCGCGAGCGACGTGAAGCTGCCGCACACCTGGGACATCGCCGCGGAGTTCGTCGCGGTCGACAACGCCGGCATGACGACCGTGGAGCGCCTGTTCCACGCGGCGCTGTTCACGCTGCGCAACGCCGCGATCGGGTTCACGCTCGGGGCGATCCTCGGCCTCGGCCTGGCCATCGTCCTCATCCACGTCAGGATCCTCGAGCGATCGGTCGTCCCGATCATCGTGGCCAGCCAGACGATCCCGATCATCGCCATCGCCCCGCTCATCGTGATCGGGCTCAAGGCGGACTGGTTCGGCGTCGCGATCGTGGCGACGTACCTGACGTTCTTCCCGGTGACGATCGCCGCGTTGCGCGGCCTGCGTGCCTACGATCCTCGCGCGATGGAACTCATGCGGTCGTACGCCGCGTCACGCTCGGCCATCCTGCGCAAGCTGCGCCTGCCGGCGTCGAGGCCCTATCTCTTCACCGGGTTCCGGATCGCGGCCCCGGCCGCAGTCGTCGGCTCGATCGTCGGCGAGCTGCCGTCGCTTATCCAGGAGGGGCTCGCTCGCCAGATCATCACGGGCATGCAGTACTACTCGTTGAACGCCGAATACCTGTGGGCTGCCATCGTCATGTCGTCGATCCTCGGGATCGGGGTGTACCTCCTCGTGGTCGGCGTCGAGGCATTCGTGCTGCGCCACGAGCATCGTCCCGAACCGGTGGGTGCAGGAGCGTGAGCGTGCTACCTGGGTCGAATGGATCCCACCCGGTGGTCGAGATCGCCGGCGTGTCCAAGGTCTTCCACGCCACCGGCGGAGGCGCCGCGAGCGTGGAGGCGCTGGTCGGCATCGACCTCTCGGTCGCGGCCGGCGAGTTCATCTCGCTCATCGGGCCGTCCGGCTGCGGGAAGTCGACCCTCCTGCGCATCGTCGGCGACCTGACCGCTCCGACCGACGGCCGGGTCATGGTCAACGGCAAGACCGCCCACCAGGCCCGCCTCGATCGCGACTACGGGATGGTCTTCCAGTCGCCGATCCTGTTCGACTGGCGAACGGTCCAGGCCAACGTGGAGCTGCCCCTGGAGGTGAACGGGACGCCCCGTGGCGAGCGGGCCCGCCGGGCAGCCGAACACCTCGACCTCGTGGAGCTCGGGGATTTCGCCGGCCACTATCCGTGGCAGCTGTCGGGCGGGATGCAGCAGCGGGTCGCCATCGCCCGTGCGCTCGCGGTCGACCCGGCCATCCTGCTGATGGACGAGCCGTTCGGCGCGCTCGACGAGATGACCCGCGAGCGGATGAACATGGAGCTGCTCAAGATCTGGCACCGCACGCAGACCACGGTCATCTTCGTGACCCACTCCATCGCCGAGGCCGTGTTCCTCTCCACGCGCGTGGTGGTCATGTCGGCCCGTCCGGGTCGGATCGAGTCGATCGTCGAGATCGACCTGCCCAGCGAACGGACCAACGAGACGCGCGAGACCGAGGCGTACTTCCGGCTCGTGACCGCGGTGCGCGAGGCGCTCCGCCGCGACGAGGTCGGGCGTACCCCAGGCACCGACAGCCGGCGGGTCGCGGCCGAGGGCCTGTCCGGATGACGATTCCGGCGACCTCGGTCGAAACGGGCGTCGGAGGCTCCGGCTTCGTCGGGGGCGCCGTCGGCCGGGCGCGTGATTGGGGTCCACCCGTCGTCCTGCTCGCGGCCATCCTGGTGCTCTGGGAGCTCGCCGTTCGCGTCTTCCAGATCAAGCAGTTCATCCTGCCCGGACCGGTCGAGATCGCGGTCGCGTGGCAGACCTACCTGCCCGAACTGCTCGATGCCGCGAGCTACACGTTCCTGGAGATCATCGGCGGCCTGGTGATCGGCGCGAGCGCCGGGATCATCGTCGGCGCCATCACGGCGCGCTACCGCTCGATGCAGGACTCACTCATGCCATTCGCGGTGGCGGCGAGCTCGGTGCCGATCCTCGCGTTCGCGCCGCTGTTCAACAACTGGTTCGGGCTGGACCAGCAGCTTTCGAAGGCGATGATCGCGGCGGCCCTGTGTTTCTTCCCGGTCATGATCAACACGGTCCGGGGCCTGACCACCGTCGACCCGCAGGCCCTCGAGCTGATGCGCTCGTATGCCGCCTCGGAGACCGTGGTGTTCCGCAAGCTGCGGGTCCCGAACGCCCTGCCATACGTGTTCACGGCGCTCCGCCTCGCGGTCACGCTGGCCACCATCGGGGCGGTGGTGGGGGAGTACTTCGCCGCGCCACGGGCGAGCCTCGGCCAGTACATCGCCACGTATTCGGCGTTCCTCAACTTCGAGCGGTCATGGGCGGCGATCGTCTTCGCCTGCGCGATCGGCCTCGGGTTGTATGCCCTGGTTGCCATCCTCGAGCGGCTGGTGATGCCCTGGCAGGCCCGCCGGTCCGCCCAGACCTAGGGCCGTTCCGCCGGACTTCGCCGTTCGCTAGACTGCGAGGTCGGAGGAGGAGGACCGGCTCCCGCTCGCGGTCCGACAACGTGAGGTGGCTCCATGCGCGTCCGTCGTTTCGCCATGCTGCTCAGCGGGGCGATGCTGGTCATCGCGGCGTGCTCCAGTGGGGGCGGCGCCAGCCCGAGCGCCGCGGCCCTGAAGCCGATCCGGCTCCAGCTCCAGTGGTTCCCGCAGGCCCAGTTCGCCGGCTACTTCGCCGCCCTCGACCAGGGCTACTACCGTGAGGAAGGCTTCGACGTCACCATCCTGCCCGGCGCGGTCGAGATCGTCCCGGCGACGGTCGTCGCGGGCGGCAAGGCCGAGTTCGGGATCAGCTGGGTGCCACGCATGCTCGCGCCGCGCGAGTCGGGGGCCGACGGCATCGTCATCGCCCAGATCTTCCAGCGCTCACCGACGCTGCAGGTGTCGTTCAAGGACAAGAACATCACGAAGCCTGAGGACCTCAAGGGCAAGAAGGTCGGGGCCTGGGGCTTCGGCAACGAAGCCGAGTTGTACGCCGGTCTCCGGAAGGCGGGCATCGATCCCGCCAACAAGGCCGACGTGAACATCATCGCCCAGCAGTTCGACATGGTCGCCTTCGGCCAGGGTCAGATCGACGCCGCCCAAGCGATGATCTACAACGAGTACGCCCAGGTCCTCGAATCGAAGAACCCGGCGACCGGGAAGCTGTACACGCCCGAGGATCTCAACGTCATCTCCTGGGAGGAGTACGGCACGGCCATGCTCCAGGACGCGATCTTCGCGTCGGATGCGTGGCTCAAGCAGGCCGGCAACGAGGACGTGGCCGTCAAGTTCCTCAAGGCGTCGTTCCGTGGCTGGATCTACTGCCGCGACAACCCGGCGCCGTGCGTCGATATCGTCCTGCGGTCAGACGCCAAGCTGCCGAAGGGTCACCAGACCTGGCAGCTGAACGAGGTCAACGGGATCATCTGGCCGGCTCCGAACGGGATCGGGATCACCGACAAGGCCGCGTTCGATCGGACCGTCCAGGTCGCGCTCGACGGCAAGATCCTGACCAAGCCGGTCGAAGGGACGCCGTGGCGCAACGACCTTGCCCAGAAGGCACTCGACGCGCTCGGCAGCGCCGACACGAAGGGCGCCTCGTGGAAGAAGGCCGTGGTCGTGCCGACGGAGGGCGGCAAGTAGCCGTCGCTTGTTTCGTCCCCGTGATGTTGCGAAGGACCGGCCCGACGGGTCGGTCCTTCCGATTCAGGGCGACTTGCTGAAGAATTCCCCGAGCGTGTTCGCCGAGCAGCTGTCCTCGAGGCAGTCCAGTCCGAACGCGTCCTGGACGGTGCGCAGCAGCGAATAGTGGTCGTGCGGCACGTCGGACGTCGTTCCGGGCGGCACCAAGGGGCTGCTGACGATGGTGGCGATCCGGTTGGGCGGCGTGGTCGACGCAACGCCCTCGTCGAACGTGACGAAGAGCGTGCCGCCGTCGCGCCACGCTGCGGACCCCGTGATTCGCGGGACGAAGGTTCGCAGCCAGGCGTCGCCCGCCGCGACCCCGCAGTCGTGCATGTCATGGCACAGGTTCGGGATGATCAAGGAGTAGTCCGCGGCGGCCGGATCGAACGCGGCCAGTGGCTGGATGTTCAGGCAGCGCTCGTCGTCGCGGGCGATCGACGAGAAGCTGATGGCCGGCTCGTGTTTTCGCGCGTACGTGCCGGCGCCGTCGGGCGCGTCGGGCCCATCGACCCACGTCTCGGCCTGACTGCAGTCGGGCGGCAGGTTCTCGGCATACACGCGCCAGGTCCGACCGGCGGCCTCGAGCTGGTCGGCGAGGTTCGGCGCCTTGATGTCGTGTCGCTCGTTGTCCAGGACGCGCTGCGTCGATCCGCTGAAGAGGGCGATGTAGTTCGGCTGCGACGGGGTGGCCACGGCCACATATCGGGTCGCCAGGCCGGAGGCGGCCGCGAGCTCGTTCAGGAACGGCGCGTCCGGCGAGCCGATGATGGCGTCGAACGACTTGTTCTCGAGCACGATGAGCCAGACATGGCCGAGTGCCGGCGGTCCCTGGACGGGCGCGATCGGGGGCGTGTCATCACGATCGGCGCCGAAGCTGTTCGAGGCGATGAGGACCGCGCTCACCGACACCACGGCCACGATCGAGAGCAGCGCGAGGGCGAGGGTCCTGTGACGCACGTCGCGAGTATCGCCGGGATCCCTGAAACGGGTCGCCGACGACCAGGCATGCACGCCTTCCGGTCGATGCGGCACCATTCGGCGATGACCGACACGTTCGACTTCGGGCGCTTCGACGCCCTCACGTTCGATTGCTACGGCACGCTCATCGACTGGGAGACCGGCCTGTCCGCGGCGCTCCGGGCCATCCTCGACCCACGCGGCGCGACCCCCGACCAGGACGCACTCCTCGAGGCGTACGCGGGCTTCGAGGCCGAGGCGGAGCGACCGCCCTACCGAACCTATCGCGAGGTCCTCGCGTTCGCCGGTCGGGGCGTGGCCGCCACCTACGGCGCGGAGCCGACGGACGCCGAGATCGCGACGTTCGCGGGCTCCGTCGTGGACTGGCCGGCCTTCGCGGATTCGTCAGCGGCGCTCGCCGCGCTCAAGGCCCGATTCCGGCTTGGCGTACTGACCAATTGCGACGACGACCTGTTCGCGGCGTCGAATCGACGGCTGGGCGTCGAGTTCGACTGGGTCGTGACGGCCCAGCAGGCGCGCGGCTACAAGCCGGCGATGGCGAACTTCGAGCTCCTGTTCGAGCGACTCGGGCTTCCCCGCGAGCGGATCCTGCACGTCGCTCAGAGCCTGTTCCACGACCACGTCCCGGCCAAGGCCCTGGGCCTGAGCACGATCTGGATCGACCGGCGCCACGATCGTGCCGGCGCGGGCGCGACACCGCCCGCGAATGCCAGCCCGGACCGGACCTTCCCCGACATGGCCTCGTTCGCGGCGGCCGCAACGGCCTGAAGCGTCCTCCGACGCCCTCCAGTCCTTAGCGCGCCACGTCCCGGCGGCTCATCCCGAACGCTCCCAGCAGGATCCCGCCGACCGCGATCACCGCGCAGGCGATGACGCCAGCCATATCCCACTGTCCGATCATCGGCTGGCCGAGATGGGCCGTGAGGGCGAGCTGGTGGAACCAGTCCGGCAGCTTGAGAGCCGGCGCGAGCAGGTCGATGAGGTACGTCGCGACGACGACCAGTGCAGCGACTTCGGCCGCCAGCGACGTCCGCCACAGCCCGCCGACCGCGAAGCCGATGCCGACGATGGCCGCCGCGTAGATCCCGAGCGCCGCGGAGCCGAGCATCGCCTGGTCGGCCGCCACGCCCCCGGCCGCGGCACCGAGGCCGATGCTGGCCGCCAGCAGCACGGTCATCACGACGATCGCCAGGATGGAACCGATCCCGCCGGCGATCACCCAGCGGGCGCGCGCCATCGGCGTCGTGAGGACCATCTCGAGACGACCGTCGGTCTCGTCCGACGCCCACTTCGAGACGAACGTGGCCCCGGCGAAGCCGGCACCGATGTAGAAGAGCGCGACGTACAGCTGGAGCCAGCCGCCCGCGGTCGCGAAGTCCAGGCCGGGGAAGATCTGCGCGAACGTCGTCGTGAGGCTCGAGTCCCCGCCGATCTGGTCGGCGAACGAGCCGACGAGCGACGCCAGGAGCGCCCCCATCAGGCCGAAGCCCAGCCCCCACGCGAGAGCTCGCGGCAGCTCGTCGCCGAAGGCCCGGCTCGTCGGACCACGGACACCGAGGACCGCCCCGGGCAGCGATGGGAGCGACAGGCCCGCGGTCACCCCGAGATCGCGGCGCATGAACGCCTCCACCCCGAGCGCGAGGAGCACGACCCCGACGACCCCCACGAGCGCGACGCCCGCCCAGTCGAACCTGCCGATGAGCGGGATGTGTTCGACGGTCCAGTGGAACGGGCTCAAGGCCACGAGCGGACCACCGACCTCGAGGCCGCTGGCGACCCACAGGCCGACCATGACGAGTCCGGCGACGCCGGCCGAGCCGGCGCGGCCGAGGACGGGTGCGAGCGCGAATGCGAGGCCACCGAAGCACATGGCGATGAGCCCGACCCAGAGCGCAAAGCCGATCGCATCGGGGAATGGGATCGGGTCACCCAGCTGCTGCGTCGCCGAACGCGTTCGAGCTGACCACGATCATCACGGCGACGATGGCCATCGCGAGCCAGAGCATGGTCAGGTGGGCAGCCAGCTTCTCGAGCGCGATCCGACGCTTGCCGAACGGCGCCGTGGCGACGAGGTCGAGGCTGCCCCGGGCGGCCTCGCCCGCGAGCGTCCCGGACAGGGCGAGGATCGACCAGAGCGCCGTGCCGAGCGCGAAGACCGCCCCGTACTTCCAGGTCATGTAGCCGCCGAGCGTGCCGAGCTTCGGGCCCATGAGGGTCGCGTTGCCGAAGAGGTTGACCATCGACGCCGGCATGGTCTGGACGAGCTTGTTCACCTCCAGCCGGGCCTCGGGCGTCGGGAAGACGGTCCCGACGGCCGTGCCCATGACGAGGGACAGCCCCCCGAGGAAGCCGGCGGCGATGATGAAGGCGAGCCGCGAATCGCGAATGGTCTTGCCGTAGATGCTCCCGAAGCCGTACAGGCGCCGGTGGAGCGGGATGGGCGGGAAGGTCGCCGACGGCTGACGCGGCGTGCCGGCCTCAACTGCCATGGCTGTTGGGCTCCACGGCCTCGTAGCCGTACTGCGCCAGGAACGTCTCCTCGAGCGTTGGCTCCCGGCTGACGAAGTCGAGCAGCTCGTAGGCGGCAGCCGCCTGGACGACCGGCGTGATCGGTCCGGAGACGCGCATCCGGAGCGTGTGGTCGTCGACCTTGAGCTCGGACACGCCGGGTAGGTCCCGGAAGGCGTCCGCGGGCACGCCATCGGCGAATCGCAGCTCCACCTCATGGTGGGCGAGATCGCGCAGGCCCTCGACCGAGTCCACCTTGACGAGCACGCCGTCGCGGATGATCGCCACGCGATCGCAGGTGCGCTCGACCTCGGACAGGATGTGGCTCGAAAGGAACACGGACCGGCCTTCGGCCTGGGCCTCTCGGACGAGCGCGTAGAACGACTGCTGCATGAGCGGGTCGAGGCCCGATGTCGGCTCGTCGAGCACCAGCAACTCGGGGCGGTGCTGGAGCGCGATGACGAGGCCGACCTTCTGCTTGTTGCCCTTCGAGTACTCCTTGAACCTGCGTGACGGATCGAGGTCGAAGCGCTCGATCAGGGAGTCGCGATAGGTGCGGTCGACGCCGCCGCGAAGGTTGCCGAAGTACTCGATGGTCTGGCCGCCGGTCAACCGGTCGTACAGCGCGAACTCGCCGGGGACGTACCCGATCCGCCGGTGGATCGCGATGGGGTCGACGGTCGTCTCGATGTCGAACACGAAGGCACGGCCGGCGGTCGGCCGGATGAGGTCGAGCAGCGTCCGGATGGTCGTGGTCTTGCCGGCGCCGTTCGGTCCGAGGAACCCGAACACCTCGCCCGCCTGCACCTCGAGGTCGAGCTCCACGATCCCACGGTTGGTGCCATAGCTCTTGGTGAGGCGCTCGGTGCGGATGACGGCGGGCATGCCACTCCCTTTCATGATGCGGCTGAATCATAGGTCGAAGAGCCGGAACTCGAAAAGTGCCGATCGGCTCGGGCGGACTGGCGCCTGTCCGACGACTGGGAGACAATCGACGAGATCTACGTCCGCCGCATCGGCGCGAGCGGGCTGCCGCCCCGCACGACCGTCTTGTCAGCCTCGAGCCGATCGGACGAGCGCCGCGCGGTGGCGGGCCACCCAGGTCTCGTCCGCGGCGGCTCGGTCGTCGCCACCGGCATCCGCCCAGTTCCGGATCGCCGCTTCGTTCCCGGCGGCGATCTCCGCTCGGATGTTCGCCGTTGCGTGGGCCCGTTCCTCGATGATGACGTCGACCAGTTCCTCGGCGCGGTCGGGGTCAAGTCCGTACGTGCGGGTGAGCACCCCGAGCCGGGCGATCCCATCCAGGTCGGCGCCGTGCCGGTCGCGGCGATCAGGGTCGCCCAACGGGCCCCACATCTCGGCGGCGATCGCCAAGTCCCACAACGGCCGGCCAGGCGCCGCCATCGCGAAGTCGATGAGCGCGACGACTCGGCCGTCGCGGAAGACCACGTTCTCCGGGAACAGGTCGTTGTGGCAGATCACCGGCCCGCCGCCCGGGTCGGCCCACTCGGACGACCAGTCCGCCGCGGTGACACGGAACGTCCCCGTCGCCTCATGGAGTCGCCGCACCAACCCACCGAGGTCCGAGAGGGCCTGATCCGTCATCGCCCATGCGGGGTACGGTGGCAGCGGCACGTCGCCGTCGATCCACGACAGGACCTCGCGGTCCTGGTCGTCGATGCCGAGATGGCGGGGCGCACCCTCGAAGCCGACGGATTCGAGGTGGAGCAGCAGGTCGCGGACGGCCGCTCGAGACGATCCAGGCGTGCGACGGACGGTGTCCCCGACACGGACCGGCGCGAAGCGGGGATCCATCCCTCCTTCGAGCCGCTCCTCTTGCGCCATGGTCCGATGGTGACCCAACGCCGACCGGCGCGCATCGAGTTCGTGTGGCCGTGCCGAACTGGCGGTCGGACCGTCAGTCTCGCCAGCGTCGCCGGGGCGGCCTCAACAACGCACGCGGCCGGGAGCCCGGACCGGCGCCAAGGCAGCCCCTAGGCTAGGAATCGTGACAAATCGCGACACCGAGACAGCTCCGTCACTCTGGCGACACGCCGACTTCCTGAAGCTCTGGACCGGGCAGACCGTATCCGAACTGGGCTCGGTCGTGACCCGCACGGCGGTGCCGCTCCTGGCCCTGCTCGTCCTCGGGGCGGGTCCGACCGAGATGGCGCTCCTCGTGGTCGCCGGCAGTCTGGCCATCCTCCTCGTCGGGTTCTTCGCGGGGGCGTGGGTCGACCGGCTCCGGCGCCGGCCACTCCTGATCGGCGCGGACCTGGTCAGGTCGTTGCTCCTGGTGTCGATCCCGATCGCGTACGCCGCGGGCGCCCTGCGGATGGAGCAGCTCTATCTCGTCACATTCCTGGAGGCGTGCCTGGGCGCGTTGTTCGATGCCGCCTATCCCGCGTACGTCCCGTCACTGATCGGCGTCGATCGTGTCGTCGATGGGAACAGCAAGCTCGCGACGAGCTCGTCGCTCGCCGAGATCGGCGGCCCGGGGCTCGCCGGCGCCCTGGTCCAGCTGGTAAGCGCCCCGTTCGCGATCCTGGTCGATGCGGTGTCGTTCGCCGTGTCGGCGGTGTCGCTGCTCCTCATCCGGACGCCAGAACCACCGCGGCCGGCAAGGACGACCACGACGGCCATCCGGCAGGAGATCGTCGAAGGCCTTTGGCTCGTCCTGCACCATCGGGTACTCCTTCCGATCGCGATGCGCTCGATCGTCGCCCACGTCGCCGGGTCGTTCTACGGCGTCCTCTATGTGATCTACCTCGTCGACGACCTGCACCTGACGCCGTTCCTCCTCGGCATCGTCGTTTCGGCCGGCGGTGTGGGATCGTTGATCGGATCGCTGTTTGCCGCGCGTGTCATCAGAGCGTTGGGGCTCGGCCCGGCCATGATCTGGACGGCGGTCGGAGCCGCCGCGCTCGGCGTCCTGACGCCCCTCGCCCAGGGGCCGCTCCTGCTCGCCACGATCATGGTGTTCATCCCGCAACTGTTCGGCGATGGCCTGCAGACGATCGAGGGGGTCGCGGAGCTCTCGCTGATCCAGGGCCTCAGCCCGGATCGAGTCCTGGGCCGGGTCAACGCCACCCTCGAGGTGTTCTCGCACGGGATCGCCTACCCGATCGGCGCGCTCGCCGCGGCTGCCGTCGCGGGCGTGATCGGCGTCCGTGGCGGGATCGCCCTCGGCTGGGCCGGGATGACCGTTTCGATCCTGTTCCTCGTGCTCTCGCCCCTGCCGGGGATCCGGACGATCTCGGACGGGAAGGCCATCGATGGTGCGTGACGCCGCTGGCCGTCAAGGCGATCTCAGGCTCTGAGACCTCGTCGGCGAGCCGGCTGCGCGAGGGTTATCCCGTCGTTTCGGGCGGACGTCGCGCTGTTAGCGTCCACGGCATGACGTCGATCCGGCTCAATGTCCTCGCGCTGGCGATCCTCGCCGCCTCGGCGGTCGCGGGTATCGCAGCGTACGCGGCCGGCGTCGTCGACCCCGGGTTCACCTACGGGTTCTCGCACGACGACGCCGGCAGGCAGACGCTAGTGGTCGCCTCCGTGCGTCCCGGCGGGCTCGCCTGGCACGAGGGCGTGGAGCCCGGGTTCATCGTCCTGAGCGTGAACCTTTCCGTGAACGGGGGCGGGATCGACGAGCAGCTCTACACCCCGCCCGGTGCGGCGGAGGCCCAGCAGGCCACGGCTGCGGTGATGCCGTACCTGGTCTTCATGGCCAAGCCGGGCGAGCTGCCGTCGCCGCTTCCGGCGCAGTACCTCGGGTCGCAGGTCTTCGAGCCCTACAAGGCCGCCATCCGCCTCGAGGAGAGCGCGTTGGCGCTCATCGCGGCCGGCCTGCTCTGCCTCGCGGGCATCCTCTGGCTCGGCTCCCGCCGACTGACCCGAAAGCCAGCCCTCGGCGTCGAGGCGCCGCTCCTCGCCGCTGCGGCCTCGCCGCTGTTCCTGCTGCCCGCGTATCTCACGCTGGCGCCGCCCCTCGTCGTCCTGACGAGCATCCTTGTCGCCGCTGCCGCCCTTGTCGCCGCCGTGGCCTTCGCCCAGCTCATCGGCACGCCCGGGGCGCGGCGCCGGGCGATGCTGGGTTCGACGGTCCTTGCCGGGGCCGCCGCCCTCGTCGGCGCGGTGGCGGTCACCGCGGGCATGGAGCGCGGCATCGTGTCGATCCTGCGCTGGGCCCTTGCCTCGGCGGTGGTGCTCGTGCCTGCGCTCATCCTCGCGGCGCAGCTCCGTCGCGACGCCGGTCGCCTGACCGGCTCGAGCCGGCTCGCGACCGTGCTCCGCGCCGGCGACATCGCCGTACTCGCGACGTTGCCCGCGGTCGCGCTCGCCCCGCTCGCCGCGCTAACGCACTCGCCGTTCCTCCAGCCGCTCCTCGTCTGGATCGTCGTCGTGGGAATCACCCGGGTCGTGGCCGTCCTGCCCGTCGCCCGCGAGGCGGCCCGGGAGGCGCGCGACCGCAGTCTGGTGGTGGATGAGGGCGAGTCGGAGCGAGCGAGGATCGCCGCGGACATCCACGACGACGTGATCCAGGACCTCTCGATGCTGGTCCACCGGCTCGACCGCACAGGTGAGGACGAGGCCGCCGCCACGCTGCGCGGGGCGATCGACCGGCTGCGGGCGATCTGCGCCGACCTCCGCCTGCCGGTCATCCACGACCTCGGGCTCGCGGCCGCGCTCGAGGCGCTCGTCGGCGAGGTGCGGGCCGCATCGGGGATCGACATCGAACTCCGCTACGACGGAGAGGAGCGGCTGCCGTACGACGTCGAGCTCGGGCTCTACCGCATCGCGCAGGAAGCCGTCGCCAACGCCATCAAGCACGGCCGCCCGCCGATCACGGTGCGCCTCCGCGCCGAGTCTGGCCGGGCCGAGCTCGAGGTCGACGACCGCGGCCCAGGCGTCGGCGAGGACGCCCTCGCAAGGCCGGCCAGCCCCGGGCACCTCGGGTTCCTGACCATGGCGCAGCGCGCGTCGAAGCTCGGGGCCGAGCTGGCGGTCGCCGACCGGCCCGAGGGCGGGACCCGGGTCCGCGTCGTCTGGTCCCGCGGTGCCGACAGCCCGGCCGACGGCGCTCGGGCCGCGGCGACATGACGGCCGGACCCCGCCGGATCCGCGTGGCGATCGTGGACGACCACCCGGTCGTTCGGGACGGCATGGCGGCGCTGCTCCGCGAGTACCCGGGAATCGAGATCGCGGGAACGGCGGCGTCGCTCGGCCTCGCGGAGCCACTCCTCGACCCGACGCTCGTTGACGTGCTGCTCCTGGACATCCGCCTCGGGGATGAGACCGGGTTCCAGCTCCTGGAGCGCCATCGCGACGCCGCCCGGCGGCCGGCGGTCGTCGTGCTCACCGCGTTCTCGCAGGCCGAGTACGCGGCGGCGGCGTACCGCCTCGGGGCCGCCGCGCTCGTGCTCAAGACGGCGCCTCTGCCGGAGCTCGTGGCGGCCATCCGGGCGGCTGCGCTCGGCGAGCCCGTCGACGCCGGGGCGGCCGACCCGACGCTCACGACCCGCGAGCAGGAGATCGTCCGGCTCGTGGTCGAGGGCCGCTCGAACGACGAGATCGGCGCGGCGCTGGCGATCGCGACCAAGACCGTCGAGGGCCACTTGCGGCGTGTGTTCGATCGCCTCGGACTCGAGTCGCGTGCCGCGCTGTCGGCGAGAGCGGTGGCGGAGGGGTGGCTCGACGTTCCGACCGTCGCCCGCCGACGAGGGCCTGGGCCGAGCGGCGCCGGCCGGCGACGCCCCTGATCGGCGAACCTCATCCCGCAACGAGGCGAGACCTCCCGCCTTCACACCAGTCAAGCGGGCGTTCTGGATCAGGCATGCTCGGTTGGTGGTGTCGCGAAACCTCGTTTCAGCAGAGGCGCGAAACGACCGGGTTTCACTACCACAAGCGATCCGTCAGTCGGTCTTGCCCGTCCCGAACTGGCGGTCGCCGGCATCGCCGAGGCCGGGCTGGATGTAGCCCTTCTCGTTGAGGCCGCGATCGAGGGCCGCGCAGAAGATCGCGACGTCCGGATGGGCCGTCGACACCGCCTCGACGCCCTCCGGCGCCGCGATCAGGTTGACCAGCTTGATCTTGACGGCGCCCCAGCGCTTGAGCACCTCGATGGCGGCCGTGGCGGACCCGCCGGTGGCCAGCATCGGATCGAGGATGAGACACAGGTCAACGGTCGCCGAGTCGGGCAGCTTGTTGTAGTACTCGACCGGTCGAAGGGTCCGCTCGTCGCGGAACAGGCCCAGGTGCCACACCTGGGCGGTCGGCATGAGCTCGAGCATCGCGTCGACCATGCCGAGGCCCGCCCGCAGGATCGGGACCAGCCCGATCCGCTCGCCGAGTTCGTGCGCCGTCATCGGCTCCATCGGAGTGACGATCTCGATCGGCTTGACGCTCACGTCGGCGAGCGCCTCGTAGCCCAGCAGCCACGAGAGCTCGCGCACGACCTCGCGGAACTTCTTGGGCTCGGTGTCCTGGTCCCGCAGGATCGCCAGCTTGTGGAGGACGGCCGGATGCTGCGAGACGTGGAGGTTCGGGGCGGGCACGGTCGGCCTCCTCTCCGGCGTGATGGCTCGAATAGCGCGGCGTCGGGGCTCATCGTACTGAGCCACCGGCCCCTTCGCCGCGGTATCCTCGACGTTCCAGTGCCCGGCCCCCACCAGCGGAGAGATCCCCACTCGTGACCGCACCTGCGGCCCAGCGTCCACGTCGAACCACGGCCCGCGCCGCGGCCCGTCGAGGCCCCCCGACGCCGATCCTGGTCCGCCAGCTTCGCAACGGGATCGAGGAAAGCGTCCATCGCGGCGACATCGTCGAGACCGATGCCGCGGGTGGCCTCATCCGCGTGCTCGGGGATCCTGACCGGGTCGTCACCTTGCGTTCGACGGTCAAGCCGTTCGGAGCACTCGCGCTCATCGAGGCCGGCGGCGTCGAGGCGTTCGACCTCGGGCCTGCCGAGATCGCCATCCTGGCCAGCTCCCACTCCGGCGAGGACCTCCACGTCCGGACCATCCAGGGCATCTTCCGTCGGGTCGGGATCAGCCAGGCCCTGCTGGCCTGCGGCGCTGAAGGGATGCCGCTCGACGCGCTGACCGCGGCGCGCCTGGCCCGCGACGGCGAGAAGGCCGGCCCGATCCGGCACATGTGTTCCGGGCAGCACGCGGTCTCGCTCCTGCTCTCCAAGCTCAACGACTGGGACCCGCTCGACTACTGGTTGCCGAGCCACCCGTCGCAGGTCGCCTACCGCGCCGCGGTCGCTCGAGCCTATGCGGTCAAGCCGGAAGCGCTCCAGACCGCGATCGATGGCTGCGGCGTCGAGACGTACGGCTTCCCGCTCCGCGAGGTCGCCCGTGCCTACGCGATGCTGGCTGACCCGTCGGGACTGCCCGCCAGGGACCCGCGACGGTCGCTGGCGGCGAGCCTGACGATCGTGCGCGACGCGATGCTCGCGGAGCCCGAGATGGTCGCCGGGCGACACGATCGGCTCGATACCTCGCTCATGAAGGCGGCGCCGGGCCGGCTCATCAGCAAGGCCGGGATGGAGGCGTTACGCGGGATCGCCATCCTCGCCGGTCCGCGGGCCGGGTCCACGAATTCGGGTCCGTCCGGGCTGGTCGTCAAGATCGAGGACGGCGACGGCTACGACCGCGGGACCTGGGCGGCCTCGATCGAGGCCTTGCGCCAGGCCGGCGTGCTCGACGGGGGTGCCCTGCGCGCCCTGGCCCGATACCACCGGCCGGTCCTCCTGGATCCGCACGGTCGCATCGGTGCCGAGGCCGTGGCAGAGTTCGAGTTGGCGCCCGTGGGTGAGCTGATCGGCTGAACCACCAGGCGCCGACGACCGCCTGCCGACCGACCCTGGAGCCACCCTCGAACCCATGACTCCCGCCTCCGATCCCTATCGCACGCTGGGGCTGGCGCGCGGCGCGTCGCTCGAGGAGGTGAAGCGCGCGTATCGGGCGCTCGCGAAGAAGCATCACCCCGACGCTGCCGGCCCGACCGCATTGCCGCGCTGGTTGGCGATCCAGGCGGCGTATGAACAGCTCGTCCACGGGAAGAACCCGGCCAAGTCGCGGGCCACGCCCGCGCGGCCGAGTTCGGCTGACCCCGATCGCGCCGACGCGACCAACCGGGCCTACGGCGGACGCGCGCGCCGGACCCGCCCGACACCGGGCGCCGGTGGGACGGGCGGCCGTCCTCCCGGCTCGACCCGACCGGGCGCGAATGCGGGATCGACCGGGACGAGCGGCTCGACCGGCACGGACGCCGGCCGGAAGTCGACGGACGAGTCGCCACGGAGCGGTCGCGGCCGCAACAAGGCGACGCTCGGCTCCACGTCGTACGACGGCGCCGACGCCGGCCCGTTCGAACCCGACTGGGGCGGCGCCAGCTGGTACGGGACGACCAGCGGCACGTACTGGACGATCAATCCCAAGGAATACGCGGATCCCCGCAAGCACGGACCGGAATACCAGGCCCGCGCGCGCCGGGCGGCGGCGGCCGGGCGGCGTTCCGCGGCCGGGGACGGCGGAACGCCCGGCGAGACCGCGGCGTCGAGCACGCCGCCGGATGTGCCCGGCGCGTCGGCGGAGGCCCGTGATCCGGACGAGCCCGCCCCCACCCACACGACGTCATCCTGGTGGCGATCGACCGCCGGCCCGGCCGGCGCCTCGCCCGAGGCAGGCCCGCCCCCCGAGCGACCGACACCGCGGCCGGCCGGCGCGGGTCGCCCGTCGCCCGCGGGGAACCCGTCAAGCTCGCCGCCACCGCCGCCCGACCTCGCGGCGGCCGCGACGGACCTCGGTCGCGCCCTGACCGACGAACGCACCGCGCGCGGACGCTGGCGCCTCATCCAGGTCGTCGTCGGCTGGCTGCCGATCGTCATCGGCGCCGACTGGCTGGTCGGGGAGCTGACCGGCTGCGGTCGGTTCGCGGCCACGTGCGATGGCGGTGCCTGGGCGCTCACGCCGATCATGGCGGTGGTCGCCTTCGCGGTGCTGCTGCTCGTGCCCCGGCTGGCGGCCTTGGCCGCGGCGGGCGCCATCGCGATCATCGTCGCCGCCGTCCCGACGACCCTGTTGCTCTCCGCGACCGGCTCGGCCGCGACCGCGGAGGCCCGCAACGCCGCGCTCGGCGTCGTCGTCGTCGGCGCCTGGGTCGTCGGACTGGTCATCGGGCTCGCCCGGCAGATGCGACCGGTCGGGGTGCCGTCGGATCGCGCCGGTCCCGTATCCTGAGCCCATGCCTCCCCGCCACGATCCCCACGACCTGTCCACGGCCGCCCAGCAGTACCTGCTGGCGCTCCGGGTGATGGCCGGGTCCGCGGACGGCGGTCGGGTCACGGCCGCGCAGATCGCGCGGAACCTGGGGGTGACCACGCAGGCGGCCAGCGAGATGTTCCGGAGGCTCGTCGCCGACGGCCTCGTCGCCCAGGCCGGGGGTCGCGAGCTGCACCTGACCTCGGCCGGACGAGCCGCCGCCGACGGGATCTTCCGGCGGCATGCCCTGCTCGAATGGCTGCTGACGAAGGTCATCGGCCTCGGCTGGGCCGAGTCGGACGACGAAGCGATGCGCCTCCAGGGCGCGATCTCGCCGCGGGTGGAAGCCCGCCTCGACGAGATGCTCGGGCACCCGGAGACGTGCCCCCACGGGAACCCGATCGACGCCGAGACCGCCAAGCGGCGGCCGGCCGGCATCCGGCTCAGCGAGGTGACCGCCGGTGAGCGGGCGACGGTCTACCGGATCACCGAGGAGGCCGAGGAGGACGCCGGGCTGCTCTCCTATCTCGAGGCGCGCGCGCTGATGCCCGGCGCCCACGTCACGATCCTCGCCCGCTCCGAATCGCTCGACTCGCTCACGCTCGACGGTCCGCGCGGACGGGCCACGCTCGGGTTGCGGCCGGCGGCCCTGGTGCGGGTCCTGCCCGGCGAAGCGGATCCGGCCCTGTTCCACCAGGTCCCCGAGCAGGTCGTTCGCGTCGCCGGATGACCGACCCTACGAACCGCGACCAGGTCCGCGTCCGCATCGCGCCGAGCCCCACTGGGCCCCTCCACATCGGGACCGCGCGAACGGCGCTGTTCAACTTCCTCCACGCCCGGCACGTGGGTGGGACGTTCATCCTGCGGCTCGAGGACACGGACCAGGCCCGCGGCTCCATCGCGTACGAGAAGGACATCCTCGATGGCCTGCACTGGCTGGGCCTCGGCTGGGACGAGGGCCCCGAGGTGGCCGGCGAGGAGGCCCGTGGGCCGCATGCGCCCTATCGCCAGATGGAGCGCCTGCCAACGTACGCGGCCGCCGCGGCCCGGCTCCTGGAGCACGATCGGGCGTATCCCTGCTATTGCACGACCGAGGAACTCGCCGCGGACCGCGCCGCGCAGGAGTCGGCCAGGCTGCCGCCTCGCTACGTCGGCCGATGTGCCCACCTGACTGCCGATGAGCGGGCGCAACGCGAGGCGGATGGCCGTCGGCCGGTCCTGCGCTTCCGGGTCGGGGAAGGCGTGGTCGCCTTCGATGACATCGTGCGTGGCCGCGTCGAGATCGACGTCTCGAACCTCGGCGGCGACTTCGTCATCGTGCGAGCGGACGGCAGCCCGCTCTACCACTTCACGGTCGTCGTCGACGACGCGGCGATGGAGATCAGCGACGTCATCCGCGGCGAGGACCACCTCTCGAACACGCCGAAGCACATCCTGCTGTTCCGGGCGCTCGGCTACGAGGTGCCCCGGTTCGCTCACCTGCCGCTGATCCTCAACCCGGACCGCTCGAAGATGAGCAAGCGCAAGAGCCAGACCGCGGTCGCCGACTACATCGCGCAGGGGTTCGTCCGGGAGGCGCTCGTCAACTACCTCGCCCTGCTGGGGTGGGCGACCGGCGACGAGGACGAGATCCTCTCGCTCGAGGAGCTCATCGCACGCTTCGACATCCACGCGGTTCACAAGGGCGGCGCGGTCTTCGACCGCGAGCGACTCGAATGGCTCAACGGGCAGTGGATCCGCCGGCTGGATGCGGATGAGCTGATCGAGCGTGTCCGCCCCTTCATCCAGGCCGAGCTCGACGTCGGTCGGATCGACCGACTGCCGAGCGATGAGGAGATCCGTGCCCTGCTGCCCGTGATCCAGGAACGGCTGCCGACGCTCGGCGCGATCGGCGATCTCGTGGGGTTCCTGTGGGTGGAGGACCTGGAAGTCGACCCGGCCGTCCTCGTGCCGAAGCGTTGGGACGCATCCACGACGCGCGACGCCCTGACGGCCGCTCGGGCCGTCATCGCCGAGACGAGTGAGGTGACGTTCGAAGCCGACGAGCTGGAACCACCCCTGCGCGCCGTGGCCGAAGCACGGGGCTGGAAGGCCGGCGACCTGTTCATGGCCATCCGCGTCGCCGTGACGGGCCGTACGGCGACACCGCCGTTGTTCGACACGCTCGTGGCGCTGGGACGCGACCGGGCCCTGGCCCGCATCGACCGCGCGATCGCCCTCCTGGCCGGCTGACGCCCGTCAGCGGACCCGCCGGAGGAACCCCCGCGGGTTCAAGGTCAGCAGGAATCGCTCGCGGTCGCCGTCGATGACGTAGTCATCCGTCGTCGCGAGGAAGGCGTCGAGTGCCTCCATCGGACCTGGGCCGTGGTTGGGAGCGACCGGGTGGCCGTTGACGTTCGTGTCCTCGACGATCAGGTAGCTGTCGACCGACACGATGTCCCGGTACGCGGCGAGCTCGGCGCTGACGTGGGCTTCCGAGTGATCCGAGTCGAGGATGACCATCGTCCGCTTGCCCGATGCCTGGACGCGGACCTGCGCGACGATCGCGGGATCGGTCGACGAACCGAGCAGGTACGTGATGCGTGGATGGACCGGCCGGCCCTTGACCGGATCGATATCGACGGTCACGACTCGTCCGTGCCCGAGCAGGTCGAGGATCGATGCGATGAAATACGCGCTGCCACCGTGTCGCGTCCCGCACTCGACGACGAGATCGGGTCGCGTCTCGACCAGGATCTCCTGATAGGTCCACAGGTCGAGCGGGCACTTGAGGGTCCGATAGCCGAACCAGGACAGCGAGAGCGTGCCGCGGTCCTTCTCCTGGCCGCCCTTGCGGCCGCCGGCCCACGAGTCGTAGTAGACGCGGTGGAACGCCTCGGTCGCGGCGAGCTCGTCCGGGTCGAGTGGCCGGAGGCCTTTCGGCGCGACGAACCGACCCACCTTCAGCCGGGTCGCTCCGACGGTCGGCAGTCGGCGGCGGATGGCGCGGGCGGGGCGGCGCACGAGGGTCGGGAGCCGGGACATCGGACCTCACGTCGGCGGCTACGGCAGGATCCCAAGTCTACGAGCCGCGCATCCAACCGGCCCGGTCCGGAGGACATGGCAGCGGCGACCGGGGCGGTGGCATGGCTGCCGTCACCGTCGCCGCCGGGCCTGCTACGCTCGGGGTCATGAAGGTGCTCTTCACGATCCTGGCCATCGGGATGATCCTCGCCGTCCTCGTGATCGTGATGGTGATGGCGGCCGGCGGTGGCCAGGTCCGCTAGCCGGCGCGACAGCGGACGCTTGACCGGGCGCTAACGCGTCGTTAACACGCGCGGCTAAGCTCTGGCACAGATGGCACGCACGATCCTCGTCGTGGACGACGAGCCCACTCTGCGCGAGACGCTCGTCGATGCCCTCGAGGCGGACGGGTTCCGGGTGGTCGCCGCGGCGGACGGCCGCGAGGCCCTGACGCTGTTCCGGGCCGAGCGTCCGGACCTCGTCCTGCTGGACCTGATGCTGCCGGAGCTGTCGGGCATCGAGGTCTGCCGCATCATCCGGTCCGAGTCGGGCGTGCCGATCGTCATGCTCACGGCCAAGGATTCGGAGCTCGACAAGGTCGTCGGGCTGGAGCTCGGTGCCGACGACTACGTCACGAAGCCGTTCAGCCTGCGGGAGCTCTCGGCGCGCATCCGCGCCCTCTTCCGCCGGTCCGAGGCGAACGTGGCGGTCGAGGGACCGCCCGCGGTCGTCGACCTCGGCCGGGTCCAGGTCGACCTTGGCGGGCACCGGCTCCTGCGCGATGGCGAGGTCCTGCCGATCAAGCCCAAGGCCTTCGAGCTGCTGGCGTTCCTCCTCCGCCACCCGGGCCAGGTGTTCACCCGGGACCAGCTCCTCGAGCACGTCTGGGGCTACGACTACGCGGGCGAGACCCGGACGGTCGATGTGCACGTCCACTGGCTGCGCAGCCAGATCGAGGAGGATGCCGGGCATCCGGCCTTCATCCACACGGTCCGTGGCGTGGGCTACGTGTTCCGCCGCCCGGCTTGACGCGGCCGGCCTGACGGCCCAGTCCTCACGCCCAGAGGTCGATCTGCGCCAGCCCGGCGGTCCCGAGCGCCTCATTCAGCTCGGCGGCGTGGTAGGTGTCGTGGCTGAACGCCCGCTGGATGACCCAACCACGCGCGTGCACCAAGTCCTCGCCGGACTCCACGCGTCGGATCTCCTCGTCGAGCATCGCCGGGGTCCATCGGTCGAGGCAGCGCTCGACGATGCGGAAGGTCGAGTCGAGTGCCTCGGCGAGCGCCTCCGCGGTGAGGACATGGTCGAGGTCATCGTCGCCCGGACAGTCGTAGGCGGCGTTCGTGAACGGCGTGGTATCCGCGCCGGGCTCACCCGCGAAGTCGCACAGCCAGAACACCCGCTGGCAGGCCAGGTGGCCCACGGTCGCCCACAGCGGCCACCGCTCGGGCGACGGCCGAATGGCCAGCTTGCTCGTCGGTCATCGCCGCGACGACGTCGCGGAGGCGCCGGTCGTACTTGGGCCAGACGCTGTAGGCAGGCCCGATGGTCAGGTCGTCCATGACGTCAACCGTATTCCCGGTCGTGGCGTGTACCAGTACCATGACGCGACCGCGAGACAACCGTCGCTCGCGTCGGCACCGACGAGGGAGCACGTGGAGCAGACAGGGCGATCCGGGCCGCCGCCAGAGGCAGATGCGCCGGCCGGCGAGCGGTACCTGTTGCTCGCCGACATCTCCGGCTACACAGGCTTCATGGCCGGCGTGGAACAGGAACACGGGGTCGACTTCAGCGCGGGCATCCCGGCCGCCTACGGTGTGCTCGGGAACCTCCTGAACGCCGTCATCGAGGGGGTCGAGCCCGACTTCGCGGTCGTCAAGCTCGAGGGCGATGCGGTGTTCGCCGCGGCCCCGGCCCAAGGACTCGATGGCGAGGGCGAGCGCATCGTGCGGGACCTCGGGGCGATGTACCGGTCGTTCGTCGAGCGTCGCACCCAGGCGATCCCGTCCAACGACCACATCTGCACGGCCTGCCCGGCCGTCGCGCACCTCGACCTCAAGGTGGTCCTCCACCGGGGACCCACGGTACGCCAGGCGGTCGGCTCGGGCAGCGACCTGCTCGGCCCGGCCGTCACCCTCGCCCACCGGCTGCTCAAGAACACCGTCCGGGCGCAGATCGGCGACCGCCCGTACCTGCTCCTGACCGACCCCGCGGCGTCGGCCCTCGGCGTACCGGACATCGGGCTCGCGCATGGAGAGGAGTACGCGGACACCGGACCGATCGGCGGTCGAGTCGTCGAGCTCGGCTGACCGGCGCGCCGCGGCACCCACGTTGACCGCCCGATAAGGCGCCGTTGATGTCCCCCGGCCACGATGGGGGCATGTCGATCGACGTTCGTGGGCCCGGCTCCTACCCGCCGCGAGGGTCGCGGGCCGGCCACGCGACGTCGGTCGACGGTCTCCGACCGTCCGGGGAGCTCCTCCCCTCGGGCGGTACCGCTCTCGCCCCAGCGCTGACGCCCCAGCAGGCGTTGGCGCTGGACGCGCTCCGGGTGCTTCGACAGATCCGCGGTGGGACGATCACCGAGCCGACGTGGACCGAGGTCGCGTTCGGGCGCGAGATCGACGCGATCCGACGCCAGCTCGCCCCGATCCACTCCCGCTCCGGCTTGGCCGCGTCGTTCAGTCGCGAAGCCTTCCTCGTCCGGCGGGCGAGCCTGGACCGTCGCGCGGACGGCGAGGCCGACCCATCGCCGCCGGGACCCGTGCGCCTGGCCTACGCGCTGCGCTGGCTCGAACTCGGCGACGGCCGGCCGCGACCGGCCTGGACGGACCTGCCCTACAGGAAGATGTTGAGCACGAGATAGGCGCCCGCGGCGACGGCGCCGGACGCGGGGATGGTCAGGATCCACGCCGTCACGATGTCGCCGGCGATGCCCCAGCGGACCGCCGAAAGGCGTCGGCTCGAGCCGACGCCCATGATGGCCGTGGAGATCACCTGCGTCGTCGACACGGGCGCGCCGACATGTGAGGCGGCCAGGATGATCGTGGCGGCCGTCGTCTCGGCCGCGAACCCGTGGATCGGGTCGAGCTTGACGACGCGCTGGCCCATCGTCTTGATGATCCGCCAGCCGCCGGCCGCGGTGCCCAGGGAGATCGCCGTCGCGGCGATCAGGATGACCGGCAGCGGCACCACGAACTCGTCGATCACCCCGGCCGTCAAGAGGGCGAGGGTCATGATCCCCATCGTCTTCTGCGCGTCGTTCGAGCCATGGCTGAAGGCCATGTAGCCCGCCGAGATCACCTGCAGCCGCCGGAATCGGAAGTTGAGGCGCTGCGGCGTCGCGCCCCGGAAGATGTTGAGCAGCACGACCATGAACAGGAAGCCCATCGTGATGCCGAGGATGGGCGACGTCACGAGCGGCACGAGCACCTTCCAGAACACGCCATCCCACTTGATCGCGTCCGGGCCGGCGGCCACCAGGGTCGCGCCGAGCAGGCCGCCGATCAGCGCGTGGCTGCTCGAGCTCGGGATGCCGAGCCGCCACGTGATGAGGTTCCACGTGATCGCACCGAGCAGGGACGCGGCGAGGACGACCAGGTCCGTGTCCGTCGACTCGACCAGCCCCGCACCGATGGTCGTGGCGACCGCGGTCCCGGTCAGCGCTCCAGCGAAGTTCGCCGTGGCCGACAGCAGGATCGCGTGCTCGGGCTTGAGGGCCCGGGTCGAGACCGACGTGGCGATCGCATTCGCCGTGTCGTGGAAGCCATTGATGTAGTCGAAGACGACGGACAGCGCGAGCACGACCAGCAGCAGGAGCGTCACGCCTTCGAGCACGGAGCGGAAGCCTATCAGGCCGGACAGTCGCCGATGGGGGCGCCCCGCTATCCTTGTCGCCCATGCGCCTGTCCCACCTGTTCTTCGCCACGCTCCGCGACGATCCCGCCGATGCCGAGATGCCGTCGCACAGGCTGCTGCTGCGCGCCGGGTACCTGCGCCAGCTCGGCACCGGTATCTACTCGCTGCTGCCGCTCGGCAAGCGCGTCGCCGACCGAGTAGAGCAGGTCATCCGCGAGGAGCAGAACGCCATCGGCGCCCAGGAGATGGAGATGCCGGTCGTCCATCCGGCCGATATCTGGCGCGCCAGTGGTCGATACGACGCCATCGGCCCGGAGCTGACCCGGTTCAAGGACCGTGGCGGGCGCGACATGGTCCTGGCGCTGACCCACGAGGAGGTCGTCGGGATCATCCTCGCCGACATCGTCCGCTCGTATCGCCAGCTGCCGATGATGGTCTACCACTTCCAAACGAAGTGGCGCGACGAGCCAAGATCCCGCGGCGGGTTGATCCGAGTCCGCGAGTTCGTCATGAAGGACGCCTACAGCTGCGATCTCGACGAGGCCGGGCTCGACGCGAGCTACGAGGCCCAGTACGGCGCCTACGCGCGGACGTTCGAGCGGCTCGGCCTCGAGGTCGTGGCGGTCTCATCCGACGTCGGGATCATGGGCGGCACCGGGGCCCATGAGTTCATGGTCCTCAACCCGGCTGGCGAGGATGTGCTTGTCCTGTGTGAGGCGTGTGGCTATGCCGCCAACCGCCAGGTCGCGGTCGTCCCGAAGCCGGCAGGCGTCGCGGAGGATCCGCTCCCCCTCGAGGAGGTCGCCACGCCCGGCACGACCACCATCGCGTCGCTGGCGGCGTTCCTCGGCATCGATGCCACGCGAACCGCGAAGGCCGCCTTCTTCCAGACCGGCGACGGGCGACTGGTCACCGCGATCGTCCGGGGTGACTACGAGGTCAACGAGACCAAGCTCGGCAACGCCGCGAAGGCGGTCGGCGGCATCCGGCCGGCCACGGTCGAGGAGATCAAGGCGGCCGGCATGGAGCCGGGCTACGGCTCGCCCATCGGGGCCCACGACACGACCGTCGTCATCGACGACCTGATCGCCCGCTCACCGAACCTCGTCGCCGGCGCGAATCGGGAAGGCTTCCACTATCGCAACGTGAATGCCGGCCGCGACTACACGGCGGACGCGACGGCCGACATCACGAACGCCCAGGAAGGCGATGCGTGTCCGACCTGCGGCAGCCCGGTCATCCTCCGCAACGGCATCGAGGTCGGCAACATCTTCAAGCTCGGCACGAAGTTCACTGACGCCTTCGGTGCGACCTATCTCGGCGAGGACGGGCAGGCGCATCCCATCGTCATGGGCTCGTACGGGATCGGCGTCGGACGCAACGTGGCGTGCATCGTCGAAGCGCATCACGACGACAAGGGCATCGTGTGGCCCGCCGAGGTCGCGCCTTATGCGGCCCACCTGGTCACGCTGGGGACCGCCAAGGAGCCGCGCGTCACCGAGGTGGCCGAGCGGCTGCACGACCTGGCCGCCGCCGCCGGGACCCGCCACGAGATCCTCTGGGACGACCGTGACGAATTGGCCGGGGTCAAGTTCACGGACGCGGAGCTGCTGGGCATGCCCTGGATCGTGACGGTCAGCCCGCGCTCGCTGGCGGCCGGCGGCGTCGAGGTCACGGAGCGTGCGACCGGAGAGCGGTCGACGCGGCCGATCGAGGACGTGGAGGCCTGGCTGACCGGTCCGCGCTAGGATCGGTCACAGCTTCCGAGACGGAGGGACCACCTCGGTCGTCGCGACCGCCGCCTCAAGGGCGTCACCCGCCCTGGCTCCGATTTCCGGCGATCGACACGCAGGCGGTCGTTGGTCACGGACCCAGGCGGCATCTGACCGAGTAGGTGCCATCTGTCAGGAAAGGCCGCCGCCGTGGCCGCCGTCCGTGCGTGGGCCGACCGAGGCCGATCAGTTCGGACCGCGCATCCGCTGACGAGTGACCGTTTGAGTGTCATTTGGCAGGGATTGGTCCCCGGCCGTGGGCGCGGAGCGGGAGCTCGCGGTCAGTCGCCGGTGAGTTCCTCAGGGAGCTCCCGGGCGAGTGCAGCCCGCGCCGCGTCGATCTGCGCGTCGTCGAGGGTCGTCCCGTCGAGCGCGATGACCGACTCGCCGTCCTCCGGCAGCGCCTCGACCAGCTCGGCCGAGGAAACGCCCTCGCCAGTGATCGATTCGGTGACGTCGTCGATCCGGGTGATGGCGAACGTGATCCCGGGCGGGATCGATGCGGCGATCGAGATCTCCGAGACACGGTAGGGCGAGTTCTTCTTGCGGAGCGCGTTGTTCGTCATCTCCTGGAGGGCGGTCGCCTTGATGACGAGCTCGGCGAGCGTGCCCGGATCGATCCGCTCGACGACCGTCGAGATGCCGCGGCGGGCCATGCCCATCGCCTCGCGGGCCTGCTTGCCGAGACGCTCCTGGGTCGCCGGATCGTTGGCGCTGCGGGTCGCGTCGCTGGCCATGGCCCGGGCCGCATCGGCCGCCTGCTGCGCCTGCTCGGCTGCGCGCTTGATGAAGCTCACCGCACCACCCTCCAAGGCCCCGGACCCCACACCGCCCGGCCCCGGCAGCATAGCCGCCCGCCTCGGCACTGGGAATGCCTACGATGGTGCGGATGCCACGACCGCCGCTGCCCAGCGACGACCTGTATGCGCGCCTCGGCGTGCCGGCCGACGCGAGCGTCGAGGCGATCGAGATCGCCTGGCGTGGCCTGCTCCGACGCCACCACCCCGATGTGGCGGGCGACGAGGGACTCGAGGTGGCCAAGCGGATCAACGTCGCTCACGACTGGCTGAGCGATCCGGCGCTGCGCGCCCGCTACGACCGCGAGCGGGGTCTGCGCCATGCCGTCGGACCGCGCGGCGACGGGCAGGGCGGGCGATGGCACGCGCGAGGTGGAGAGGCCGCGGGCGACGGCTCCAGCGCGCCGCGCCGGTCGCAGCCCGCAGCTCGCGCTCGTCCGCACGACCCCGACGCGGCCATCCGGCGGTTCCTCGAACGGGTCGCGGCGCTGACCCGCACTGACCTCGACCGCCTGGCCCTCGCGGAGCCGCCGCCGATCGCGTTCGGCGCGACGATCCGCCGGTTCCTGCCGCCCGCCCAGCGCGCCGCGCTCGACGACGTCGAGGTCCGGATCGGCGCGACCCTGCCGCCGGGGGCCGAGCGGCCGACGATCCGCGACGCCATCGACGGTTATGCGACAGAGCTCGTCCTGGGTTCGTTCCTCGACGAGCTGCTCACCGAGCCCTTCCGTAGCCGGGCGAACGAACGCCTCACTCGCGGTTGGGAGGCGGCCGTCGACCGACCGCGGTACGGCCCCAACGGCGCTGGCGTCGAGGCGTTCCTGCGCCGGCTCCCCGGTCTGGATGCCGCCGGCGTCGCGCGCCTGGCGGCGACGGGGGTCGGATTGCCCGCCGAGGACCCGTGGCCGGGCGGCCTCACGCCCGAGGACGACGACGGCCTGCGGGTCTCGTCCGCCCTGGCCGGCCGCGATGCGCAGGCCGCGATCCCGATGGGAGCGGACGGACCGGCGCCGCCACGGGCTCGTCGCGCCGCCGCTCGCCTGGCCCACTTGCTCGTGCTGCGTCACGCGTTCGCGCCGACGACCTTCGCCGACCTCACCGCTCCGTGGCGTCCCTGGCTGCTGTCGCCGGACGCGCCGCCCGCCCGGGTGCGTCGGCCGGCTAGGAATTCTTGAGCGTGATGCGCTCGAGGATGTCGGCCACGTCCTCGCCCAGGTCGATGGTCTCCTCGAGGACGTTGTAGACCTTCCGCCATTTGATGATGTGGATCGGGTCGCCGGCCTCGAACAGGGCGGCGATCGCCTGACGCCCGATCCGGTCGCCCTCGTTCTCCAGGCGGTGGATCTCGATGCGGTACTGGTCGAGGCCCTGGAACCCGCGCAGGTGGGCAAGCGCCTCGTGGATCTGCTCGCACTGGCGGACGATGATCGTGCCGAGCTCGACCGCCGCCGCGGTGGGCGTGTCGATCTTGTAGAGGATGAAGGTGTCGGCGACCTCCTCGATGCCGTCGAGCACGTCGTCGAGCCCGCTGATGAGCGCGTGCATGTCCTCGCGGTCGAAGGGCGTGACGAACGTCGCTTCGAGCTTCCCGCCGATGTTGTGGGTGATCTCGTCGCCGCGGTGTTCGGCATCGTGGATCTCGCCCGCCCGGCGTTCGATCTCGTCCCAGGACCGGAGCATCGCCTCCAGCAGGCGGGCGGCCCCGAGGACGTTCGCGGCATCCTCGACGAACAGGTCGAAGAAGCGCTCCTCGCGCGGGATCAGTCGCAGTCGCACCGCGCTAGGGTAGCCGGTCGGCCCGTCGACCGGTCGGTCGAGTTGGTCGTCGGTGTGCGATGCTCGCAACGTGGACCCGGTGGTCATCCTGTTCATCGTCCTGCAGGCGGTCCTGCTGGCGTTCGCGATCGGCGTGGTCATCGCGCGGGGCCGGGCCCTCGAGGACATCCGAGAGGCGACGGAGGGCCGGGCGACCGGCGCCGATCTCGGTGGCCGCGTCCGCAAGCTCATCGAGGAAACCGATGCGGCGAACTTCGAGCTCGATGGCGTTCGTCGCGACCTCGCCTATCTCATCGAGCTCATCGGCATCGGCATCGTCAGGCTCTCAGACGACCGGCGGATCGAGTTGGCCAACGCCGCCGCGCATGCCTTCCTGGACCGTCCAGCCGGCGCACTCCGCGGCTTGACCATGACGAGTGCGTTCCTCGATGCTCGCATCGAGGCCATCGTCGAGAGCGCCCACGAGGCGGGGTCGGCGTCGGGCGAGGTCCGGCTCCGGCCCGATGGCGCCGTGCTCGTCGTCCGGGCGCGGCGCTCCCCGACCCACGGCCTCTGGCTCGTCCTCGAGGACGTGTCCGAGCTGCGTCGCCTGCAGCAGATCCGAGCCGAGTTCATCGAGAACCTGTCCCATGAGCTGCGGACGCCCCTGACGACGGTCAGCCTGCTCGCAGAGACGCTGACCCGCGAGGCGGATGCGGCGGGCGATGCCGTCCCGGCCAAGATGCGCGACCGGATCGGGAAGATCGAGGTCGAGACTGGGCACCTGGTCCAGATGGTCAACGAGCTGCTCGACCTGTCGCGGATCGAGACCGGCGTCGGCCCGATCCTGCTCGACGATGTCGACCTCGGGCGGATCGCGGCCGCCAGCACCGAGCGGCTGCGCCTGTTCGCCGAGCGCCAGGGCGTCGCCCTGGCCGTGGACGTGCCCGAGCCGGTCCCGATGGTCCGCGGCGACGAGGCGCGACTCGGCCAGGTCCTCGTCAACCTCCTCCACAACGCGGTCAAGTTCAGCCCGGACGGCGGGGACGTGACAGTCACCGTGCGGGTCTTCGGCAGCGACGTGCTGACGTCCGTCGCCGACCACGGGGTCGGCATCCCGAGAGCCGCCCAGGCGCGGATCTTCGAGCGCTTCTACAAGGTGGACCGCGCCCGCGTCCGGGGCGAGGCCGGAGGCACCGGCCTGGGCCTGGCCATCGCCCGGCACGTCATCGAACAGCACGGTGGTCGGATCTGGGTCGAATCCGAAGAGGGCGCCGGCTCGACGTTCTCATTCGCCCTCCCGATCTCCTCGAACGCGGCCTGAGGGAGGAGCTCGAGCGTCGCGATGGACCGCCTGCACGTCGCCACGTTCAACATCCTCAACCTCGCCGACCGCTGGCCCGAGCGATCGCCATTGATCCTCGCCGACATGGCCGCCCTCCAGCCCGACCTGCTCGCGCTCCAGGAGGTGGTCTATCCGATGCAGCAGGACCGGCTCATCGGGGCGGCGGGGGAAGGGCCGGTACGCGGCGATCCGTGGCTGGGCCGGGCGGCCGGAGTACGGCAACAGCCTCCTTGTCAAGGAGCCGCTGACCGGGACGAGCGTGGAGCGCCTCGAGCTCTCGATGGGCCGCTCGGCGCACCGGACGCTGGTCGTGCTGCCCAACGGCGGGACCGTCCTCGTCGTGGCCACGCACCTGCATCACGCGATCGACGCGGCGGCCGAGCGTGACGCCCAGGCCGCGGCGATCCTCGACTGGCTGACGACGGCGCCGACGACCGACGCCACGCTCGCGATGGGCGACTTCAACGCCGACCCCGGGGAGCCGACGTACGCGCGGATGGTCGCGGCCGGGTTCCGTTCGTCGTATGCGGAGGCGAACGGCGCCGAGCCGCCGGTCACCTGGCCATCGGGCCTGCAGGCCCCGGCGATGGACACCGACGGCGACCCGGACTGTCTCGACTACGTCTGGGTCCGCGGCGCCGTCCGGGTCGTCGATGCCCGGCTCGTGTTCGATCGCCCCGACCCCGAGGACGCCACGCTCTACCCGAGCGACCACCTCGGGATCAGCGCGCACCTGGAGATCGGCTAGTCGTGGCCGCGATGACGATGCCGGCACGGACGCTCCGGCTCGCCCACCGTGGCGACTGGCGGCACGCCCCGGAGAACAGCCTCGAGGCGCTCCTGGCGGCGGTCGCCGTACCCGGTTGCGACGGGCTCGAGTTCGACGTGCGCCGGTCGAGCGACGGCGTCCCGGTCCTGCTCCACGACGAGACGCTCGAACGTGTCCAGGGCCGCCCGGACCGGGTGGAAGCGCTGACGGCATCGGCGCTCGAGGGGTTCGGGATCCCGATGCTGGTCGACGTCCTGGCGGCGATCCCACGACGGGCCTTCCTGGACGTCGAGCTCAAGGACGACCACGACCGGGCGGTCGTCGAGGTGCTCGCCTCGGGTCGCGGCGCCGACCTGCGCAACGCGGTCGTGTCGTCGTTCAGCCACGACACCCTCGAGCGGATCGGGGGCCTGGCTCCATTGTGGCCGCGCTGGCTCAACGCCCACACGCTCGATGCGGAGGTGGTCGCGGATGCACTGGCCCTCGGCTGCCGCGGCGTCTCGGTCGAGTGGCAGGCGATCGACGAGGGCGCGATGGCGATCGCCCGCACGGCCGGCCTGGAGGTCGTGGCCTGGACCGTGCGTCGCCGGGCGACCTACGATCGGCTGACGCGCCTGGGTGTCGCGGCGATCTGCGTCGAGGCCGCCGCCCTCGACGGGTAGCGCGGCACGCGACGCGCGACCGGCGGCGGAACGGCCACGCCTATGCTGCCCGGACACGTTCGCGGAGGATCCCAGGTGGCGCAACGCGCCGATCTCGTCGTCATCGGGGCCGGGACGATCGGAGGCTGGGCGTCGGTCTTCGCGAAGGCCGAGGGGCTCGCGCGGGTCGTCGTCGTCGAACGCGGGCTGGCCGGGATGGGCGCCTCGTCGCGGGCCGCCGGCATCGTCCGGGCCCAGGGCGGGACGCCGGCGACCGTGGCCCTCGGCCGCTGGAGCATCGACTTCTACAACGGCCAGCAGGCCGCCTACGGCACCGACTCGGGCTTCCGTGAGCTCGGCTACCTGATCCTCGCGGTCACCGAGGAGGACGAGCGAGCCGGCCGCGAGCGGGTCGCGATGCAACAGGCCGAGGGCCTCGGCGTGCGATGGCTGGACGCCGCCGAGGCTGCGGCGCACCGCCGTCACGCTGTCGCCCGGCGGCCACCGCGGCGGCAGCTTCATCGAGACCGATGGCGCGATCGATCCGCCGCGCAACGTGCGCGCCTACGGCCTGGCGATGCAGCGGACGGGCGTGGAGCTTCGCGAACGGACGGCCTTCACGGGTATCCGCACGACGCCGACCGCCGATGGCACCAAGGTGACCGCCGTCGAGACCGATGCGGGGATCATCGAGACCGACCGGGTCCTGCTGACCGGGGGCCCGTCGCTGCGCGAGGTCGGGCGGCTGGCGGGACTGCGCATCCCGGCCGGCGCCGTGCGCCACACCGTGGCCGTGCTCGAGCCGAGCCCCGTGTTCGACGTGCCGCGCCTGCCGATGGTCTTCGACATCGGCGCGGGCCTGTACTGGCGGCTCGAGGAGGGCGGCCTGCTGTTCGGCTGGAGCAACCCCGACGAGCCGCCGGGCGAGAACCTCGCGGTCGACTGGCCGTTCCAGGAGCGGATGCGGGCGCGCCTGGAGGCGTTCGTCCCCGCGACGCGTGGGCTGGCCCTGCGCCGGATCTGGGCCGCGACGATCGACTACACGCCCGACCACCTGCCGATCCTCGGCCCGGCGCTGACGCCGGACGGCCGCAGCATCGACGGCGTGACGTCGCCTCGGCCGGCGGTCACGGGATGATGTGGGGGCCCGGCGTGGCGCGCGTAGCGGCTGACCTCGTGACCCGGGGCCAGACCGACGTCATCGACGTGAGCGAGCTCGGGCTGCGCCGGTTCGACGCGGACGGCCGGAGCCGCCTCGCGTCTGACCCGATCGCGCTGCCGTTCCCGGTCGCCGCGGACTAGCGGCGGCCGTTCGTCAGCAGCAGCCCGTCCCGCCGCAGCAGCCCTCGCCCGCGACGACCGGAAGGTCCGCGACCGGCCGCGGCAGGTCGACGGCACGGACGCGCTCCGGCGTCCAGTCGGCCGGCTTCACGGCGCGCACGATCGCCGAGTGCAGGCCGTCCGCCACGACTCGGGTCGGGACGACTTCCACGGACTCCAGGCCGACGGCGTCGAGCCCGGCCCGGTATTCCGCGAACGACAACGCGCCCGCGATGCAGCCGACGAGGCTGCCCCGGGTCGCTCGCTCGGCGGGGGAGAGGTGGTCCTCGGCGAGGACGTCGCTGACGCCCATGCGGCCGCCGGGTCGAAGCACCCGGGCGATCTCCGCGAAGACGGCACCCTTGTCGGCCGAGAGGTTGATGACGCAGTTGCTGATCACGACGTCCACCGACGCGTCGGGCAGGGGGATCGCCTCGATCCGGCCCTTGCGGAACTCGACGTTGCTGACGCCCGCCTTGGCGGCGTTGCGGCCGGCCAATTCGAGCATCTCATCGGTCATATCCAGGCCGTAGGCGAAACCGGTCGGACCGACACGCTTCGCGGAGAGGAGGACATCGATCCCACCACCGGACCCAAGGTCCAGGACGGTCTCGCCCGCGGACAGCCCAGCGACGGCGGTCGGGTTCCCGCAGCCGAGGCTGGCCAGGACGGCGTCGTCGGGCAGGCCGGCGATGTCGGCGGCCTCATAGAGGACGGTGCCGAAGACGGGATCGCCATCCGGGCCGCAGCAGGTGGCCGCGGCGTCGGAGGGCGTGGCGTCGCGCTCAAGGACCGCGCGGGCGGCATCGGCGTAGCGGGCGCGGACGTCGTCGGTGATGGTCTCGGCATCGACGAGCTCGGTCATGTCAGGCCGCACAGCTGTCGCAGGCGGGGGAGGCGGCGACACCGAACCGGCCGCGGAGCCGCTCGACGATGCCCGGTCGATCTGCCTTGGCCGACTCGCGTGCGGCTCGGATGGCGATGAGGTGCTCCGTGTGGCGGACGGCGACGGCGCCCCGGCGGCCGCCGGCGATCATCCAGGAGGCGAAGGAGTCGTTCATCGGGCTGTCTCCGTGATGGTGGATATCGATGTGCGTCGATATTGCCCGATATATCGATGCTTGTCAATATCGATTTTCATCGATATGATGGCCCCATGCCGAAGACTCGTCCCACCGACCATGATCCCGACATCCGCCTGCTGAGCGCCCTCGCCGACCCGACCCGACTGGCGCTCGTCCGAGAGCTCGCCGGCAGCAGCGAGACGTGCGCCTGCGACCTCACGACGTGCTGCGATGTCCGCCAGCCGACCGTCTCTCACCACCTGCGGGTGCTGCGCGAGGCGGGGATCGTGGCGTCCGAGCGGCGCGGCCAGAACATCTACTACTGGCTGACGCCCGAGACATCGACGCGCCTGGCCGAGCTCGCCCGCGGGCTCGTCCCGGGCGGCCTGATCTCGCTCGAGCCACGCGCGACGACCGGGGCCACGACCGACATCGCGCGACCCGCGACCGCGTAGTCGCCCGACCCCTAGGGGTCGATCACGAGCTCGGGCGGCACGAGCCAGCGCAGGATGCCGCCCGCAGGTCGGAGCGGCAGGTCCACGTCGATCCGGGCGAGCGTCGCCTTGCGCATCGGGACCCGAAGGGCGCCGGCAAGGACCGCGACGAGCTCGCTGAAGTCCGGATCGTGGCCGACGATGACGACCTTGGCCGGATCGCCCGCGTCATGGATGAGCGCCTCGAGGCTCTCGAGCGACAGGCCGCCGCCCAATCGGTCGTCGATGCCGACGGGCACCGATAGGTGGAGCGCCACGAGTTCGGCGGTCCGCACCGCTCGGACCTTGGGCGAGGTGATGATGGCATCCGGTGCGAAGCCGACGCTCAAGAGGTAGCGGCCCAGCCGGTGCGACTGGCGCTCACCCTTCTCCGAGAGCGGCCGCATCGCGTCCGGGCCGTCCCAGTCAGCCGGGTTGCCGGCATGCGCGTGACGTAGGGGGTAGAGCTCCATCGTGTCGGTCAGGAGCGTACCCGCTCAGGCGAGGGTGGTGGTGGCGTTCGACTCCGACCGATGGCGCAGCGCCAGCGGGACGAACTGGTGGATCCGCTCGCCGATCTGGGTGAAGACCTTGCGGTAGACGGCCATGATCTCGTCGTCGGTGCCGGTCGCCTCGGCCGGGTCCTCGTAGCCCCAGTGCAGGGACTGCCCGGCGCCCGGGAAGACCGGGCAGACCTGGCGGGCCTGGTCGCAGACGGTGATGACGTAGTCGAAGGCTCTGGCCGAGGAACTCGTCGACCGACTTGGAGCGGGCCCACGAGGCGTCGAGCCCGGCGTCCGCGAGGAGCGCCATCGTCCGCGGGTTGAGGCCCTTGGGGTGCGTGCCGGCGCTGTGGACCTCGAAGTCGGCGCCACCGTGCCGGCGCAGGAGCGCCTCGGCCATGATGCTCCGGCACGAGTTGCCGGTACACACGAAGAGCACGCGGATCGGCCGTGGATCGGTCAAGGGTTCAGGTCCTCCACTTCGCCGCTGGCGAGGAAGACCACATCTTCGGCGATATTCGTCACGCGGTCACCGATGCGCTCGATGTAGTGCGCCGCGAACAGGATGCGGGTGCCGCGTTCCACGTTGTCCGGGTCCTGGCGCATGAGCTCCACGACGTCCGCGAAGGTCTGGTGATACAGGTCGTCGATCTCGTCGTCGCGCGCGGCCACGGCCCGGGCCTGGACCTGGTCGATGTCGACGAGCGCCCGCAGGATGCCGTGGACCAGCTGCGCCGCGAGCTCGCCCATCTGGGGCAGGTTCACGTACGCCTTGAGCGGCGGCTCGGGGGCCAGCTTGCGCGCCTGCTTGGCGACCGAGGCGGCGTGATCGCCGATCCGTTCCAGCTCGTAGGTGACGTGGTCCAGCGACAGCAGGAACCGCAGGTCGCGCGCGACCGGTCCCTGCGTGGCGATCGTTCGCACGATCTGCGTCGACACGTGGCGCTGGGCCTCGTTGATCCGGACGTCACCGGCGATCACCGCGAGGGCGGCATCGGCATCGTGCGCCGCGAGCGCGTCGATGGCCGCGCGGATCTGTTCCTCGACCAGCATCCCCATCCGGAGCACGCTGTCCTTGACCTCGCGCTGCTCGCGGTCGAGCGCCTCACGGGGCGGATGCGGTTCGGCCGCGCGGGACAGCCTCGGCGCGATCCATGATCTCGTTCAGTTGCTCGTCCAGCGCATCGGACGTCGCACTCCGCTCCCGGTCGGTCATCCCGTTCTCCTCGCCGCTCATCCGAACCGACCCGACACGTAGTCCTCGGTCAGCTGGTCCTTCGGGTTGGTGAAGATGTCGATCGTGTCGCCCTGTTCCACCACGTACCCGGCACGATCCTCGGCCATCGTCAGGAAGACCGTGCGATCGGAGGCGCGCGCCGCCTGCTGCATGTTGTGGGTGACGATGACGATCGTGTAGTTCTGCTTGATCTCGGCCATCAGCTCCTCGATCTGGAGCGTCGAGCGCGGGTCGAGCGCCGAGCACGGCTCGTCCATCAGGATCACTTCCGGCTCCGTGGCGATCGCCCGGGCGATGCACAGCCGCTGCTGCTGACCGCCCGACAGCGAGAGCCCCGACTGCTTGAGCTTGTCCTTGACCTCGTCCCAGATGGCGGCCCGGCGCAGGCTCCGCTCGACGAGGTCGTCGAGGTCGCCCTTGAACCCGGTCAGCCGCGGCCCGAAGGCCACGTTGTCGTAGATGGACTTGGGGAACGGATTCGGCTTCTGGAACACCATCCCGATCCGCCGCCGCACCTCGACCGGGTCCACGCCCGACGCGTACAGGTCCTGGCCGTGGTACTCGAGGCGGCCGGTCAGGCGCGTGCCCGGGATGAGATCGTTCATCCGGTTCATCGTGCGCAGGAGCGTCGACTTGCCGCAGCCCGACGGACCGATCAGCGCGGTGATCTGGTGGGTCGGGATGTCGATCGTGACCTCCTTCACCGCGCGGAACGCGCTGTAGTAGAAGTGGACGTCGTCGAGCCGCAGGACGGGCGGGGCGGTCGGCTCCGTCGCGGCCGTGGTCACGGTCCCGAGTGTCGGCAGGGCCGGTGGCGCATGCGGGGCCACGTCCGTATCGGGTTCGAGCGAGATCGTGGTCATCGGGTCTCCGTCGCGTGCGGGGTCGTCGGTGGGGATGGTGGAAGCCGGGTGATCGACCGGTTCGGTCGGCTCCTCGGTCACCATCGGCGGTCGTACCGGTTGCGCAGGATGATCGCGGCGGTGTTGGCGAGGATCGTCACGGCGAGCAGGATCAGGATGGCCGCCGAGGTCAGGGCGCGGAACTCCTCCTGCGGCTTGCGGGCCCAGTCGTAGACGATCGTCGGCAGGGCGGCATACGGCCCGCCGAACAGGTCGGCGAGGCTGCCGCCGCTCGAGAACGAGCCGAGGACCGCGCCGATCAGGATGAGTGGCGCGGTCTCGCCCAGGGCTCGCGACAACGCCAGCACGGTGCCGGTCAGGATCCCGGGTGCCGCGGACGGCAGCACCAGTTGGCGGACCACCTGCCAGCGCGAGGCGCCCAGCCCGAAGCCGGATTCGCGCAGCGCCTGCGGCACGGACCGGATCGCCTCCGCCGAGGTGATGATGACGAGTGGCAGGATCAGCACGGCCAGGGTGAGACCGCCGGACAGGACATTCTGCCCGTCGCCGACGCCGATCCCCGCGAAGAAGGCCACGAACACGGCCAGCCCGAGCAGGCCGTACACGACCGAGGGCACGCCCGCGAGGTTGCGGATGTTGACCGCGATGAACTTGGCCAGCAGGTTGTCGGGGGCGTATTCCTCGAGATAGATGGCGGTCAGGATGCCGATCGGGAAGGCGACCAGCGCGACGATCGCGCACAGCAGCGCGGTCCCGATCAGGCCCTGCACGATGCCGGCCTTGGCCGGGTCGCTCGAGAGGTCCGACGTCAGGAAGTCCGTGCCGCGCTCGGTGAGGACCGGCATGCCGCGCGCCAGCTGGTCGGCGATCAGGACACCGAGGATGGCGAGGCTGAACAGCAGGCTGAAGAGCATCACGATCGCGAAGACCATCCCGGCGACGTCCGGACGGGTCTGCTGGAGCGAGCCTCGCGCGGCGCCGACCGTCGCGGTCGTGGACGTCATCTCGGGCTCCTAGTAGGTCTGACGCGTGCGACGCACGAACTGGTCGCCGATGAGGTTCAGGCCGAGGGTCATGAGGAAGAGCAGGAGGCCCAGGAAGAACAGGCTCTGAAAGGCTGCCGAGTTGCCCGTCACCTGGTCGCTGCCGCTGGCCAAGGCCGCCATCGCGCCCGTCAGGGTCTGACCCGGGCCGGTCGGATCGAGCGTGAACAGCGAGCCGCCACTCGCACCCGCCGCGACCGCCACGACCATCGTCTCGCCGATCGCCCGCGACACGGCCAGGATCATGGCGGCGACGATGCCCGAGATCGCCGCCGGAACCACGACCCGCATACACGTCGAGAGGCGTCGCGCCCCGAGGCCGTAGGACGCTTCACGCAGGGCGACCGGCACGGCCCGCATCGCGTCCTCGGAGATCGTCGCGACGAGCGGGATCGTCAGGATGCCGACGCCGATGCCGGCGGCCAGGAGGTTGAACCCCTTCGCGTCGGTGAAGATCGACTGGACGACGGTCGGGCTGATCCACGTCAGGGCGAAGAAGCCCAGCACGACGCTCGGGATGCCGGCCAGGATCTCGAGGATCGGCTTGACGATGCCGCGGACGCGACGGCTCGCGTACTCGGACAGGTAGATCGCGCTGGCGAGGCCGATGGGGGCGGCGATGACCATCGCCACGCCGGTGATGATGAGCGTGCCGGCCAGCACGGTCGGCAGCGAGAACATGCCCCGACGCGGGAACCAGCCCTGTGCGAAGAGCTGCTCGGGCTTGATCTGCCCGAGGAACGAGATGGCTTCGAAGATCAGGGTCAGGACGATCCCGGCACTGATCAGGATCGAGACGACGGCCGCGGCGAGCAGGATCGTGCGGATGACGGACTCGTTCCGGCGCCGTGCGGACGTGCCTCGCAGCGATCGGTCGGGTCCGGGATCCAGGGTGGCGTCGGTCATGTCATCACTCCGCAGGCACGGATGAACCGGCCGGACCTCCGAGCTGGTCCGGCCGGTTCGAGGAGGAGTGGGTTACTCGGCGGCGTCCCACGCGGCCTTGCTAGCGGCCAGCTTGTCGGCCGGCAGGTTCACGTAGGGCACGGTCTTGAGCGCGGTGCTGATCGTGCCGTCGGCGAGGTAGTAGTCCACGTAGGCGCTCACCGCCGTGTTCGAGGCGGCCTTCGCCTTGTTCACGTAGATGTACAGCGTTCGTGAGATCGGATAGGAGCCGTCGGCGATGGTCTCGGCCGATGGGCTGACGCAGGTCCCGTTGGGATCCTTGGCGACGCCCACTTCCTTGACCTTGTCGGAGTTCTCTTCGGCGAAGGCGAACCCGACCCAGCCGAGCGAGGTCGCCGAGTTGGCGATGCCCTCGATGATCGCGTTGTCGTTCGGGCTGGCCACGTAGTCCGGACGCGTCGGCGTGTGCTTCGAGGTGGGGTCCGTGGTCTTGCGCGCAGCGCCGATCTTGTCGAGGACCAGCTCGAGGTAGCTGTCGTAGGTGCCGGATTCCTCGCCCGGGCCGGTGATCGCGAGGTCGCCGTCGGGAAAGACGGTATTCGATCCCAGTTCCTTGGCGATCGGCGTGGCATCTGCCCACTTGGTGAACCCGGTCGATTCCGGACCGGTCAGCGCGTAGAGGTCGGCGAACGAGAGGCAGGTGGTCGCGGCGTTCTGCGGCGAGGTCATGACCGTGATGCCGTCGAACGCGATCGGCAGCTCGACGTATTCGATGCCGGCGCTGGCGCAGACGGCCGCCTCTTCGTCCTTGATCTTGCGCGAGGCGTCGCTGATGTCGGTCGAACCGGCGCAGAACGTCTTGAAGCCGTCGCCCGTGCCGGGGCCGGTGACCTTGAAGTTGAAGTCGGGGTTCGCGGTCTTGAAGGCCTCCGCGATCGCGCTCGAGATCGGCTCGACCGTGGACGAGCCCGACACGATGATCGAGCCGGCGACGCCGGCCGCGGCCGGCGACCCGGCGGCGCTCGATGCCGGCGCGCTCGTCGGGGCGGTGGAGGCGGCGGTGGAGGCGGCGGTGGACGGCGCGGTACTGGCGCCGCTGCTGGAGCAGGCGCTCAGCACGAGCACCGCCCCGAGGGCTAGTGCGCCGAGGCGCTTGGAGCTCGTGGTCGTCACGTCGATGATTCCTCCGTGTCTCGCCGCGCGACGTCCGCGCGCGGTCTTCATGTGGCTCGGGGCTTGGGGCGGTCGACTTCCTGTCGAACCAGCGTCACCGTCGGTCGGCGCCATCAACGGGTGTTTGCTGGTTCGTTAGCGTTCGGTTAACGCGGCCGTGGCCGGTCGTCCATCCCGATCGGGCGGATCGAGGCGATAGCCGATCCCGCGCAGCGTCACGAGGTGGACCGGGCGCGCGGGCTCGGGCTCGATCTTGGCCCGCAGCCAGCGCACGTGGACATCGACGGTGCGCGGATCGCCGTCGTGGTCGTGCCCCCAGACGCGATCGAGCAGCTGGCGGCGCGTGTACGCCCGGCCGGGGTGTGCGGCGAGCATCGCAAGCAGGCCGAATTCCTTCGGTCGGAGGTGGACCGTTCGCCCGTCGCGGCGAAGTTCGTGGGCGACCAGGTCCAGGACGAGATCATCACCGACGGGGATCGGATCGGTAGACCGTGGGTGCGCGCGCTCGGCCAGGAGCGCAAGTCGGCCGCCGAGCTCGTCGGGGTCGATGGAGCCCGGCAGCGAGGCATCGAAGCCGAGGCGAAGGGCGTGCAGGCGCGCTTCGACCGCATCGATGGCCGCGAGGTGGACGATCCGCAGGCTCGGTCGGCGGCGACGCTCGAGCGCCAGGTGATCCAGCAGCGCCGGACTCGCCGGCGGCTCGGCGACGACGGCGATGTGCGGGCGCGCGCGCTCCAGGAGGGCGACGAACGCCGCGGGATCGGCGACCACCCGGACGGCCATCGGCAACGCGAGGACCGGACCGTCGGTCGCGAGGGCGATCCAGGTCGGTCGAGCTCCGAGATCGTGGGTGTCGGGCTCACGCATGACCGACAGCGTCGGCCGCGACCGATAACCGGATAGCGGTCGTCGTGTTAACGAGCGGTTAGCAGGCCACGTCGTTCGAACGTGGGGCATCGGGATGGTCGTACGCGGACGGCCCCGGTCGTTCGTGCCGACGTGCTACGGTGAGGATCGGCGGCCGACACCCGAGCGTGCCGGAGCCTTGGGATGCACACGACAAGGGAGGCCAGGCACCATGGCGAAGACGACCGGGGGGTCAGGCAAGCGAGCGGCCCCAGCCGATGTCGCACGGGCCGCCAGCGGGCTGGTCGGCGACGCGCGGGGCGTGGTCGTGCCGTTGTCCAAGAGCGCCGCCAAGGAACTGCGCGGCCTGGAGCGGCAGTTGGCTGCCGCGCGGCAGAAGGAGACGAAGCGCCTGAGTCAGCTGGCCAAGGCCGAGACGTCGAAGGGCAAGAAGGAGATCGCCAAGCGCGCCAAGCAGGTCGGAGAGGCCGCAGCCGAGGTCGCGGCGATCGCGGGTCGCATCGCCCACCTGGCCGGCTCTGCCGCCGGTGGGGCGGCGGTCGTCGTCGGCGACAAGGCCGCGGCGGCGAAGTCGTCCGTGAGCTCCACGGCGACCAGGGTCGCGGGTGCCGCCAAGACCGCCGGGACCAGCACGACTCGGAAGGCGGCTTCGACGGCCAAGGCCGCGAGATCCGCCACGAGCGCGACGACGCGACGAGTCGGCTCGACGACTCGCAAAGCCGCTAGCTCGGCGAGGGCAGCCACGAGCGCGACGACCCGTCGCGCCACCTCGACCGCCAGGGCGGCGACCGGCCGCAAGGCGACCCCGGCCAAGGCTGCGACGACCGCCAAGCCCGCCGCGGCCAGGAAGCCCGCGGCCAGGAAGCCCGCGGCCAGGAAGCCCGCCACGCGCAAGGCCGCGACGACCCGGAAGACGGCGGCGCCGGCGAAGCCGCGCGCCGCGGCGACGAAGGCGTCGTCGACGAGCGCCGCGACGGCGTCGAAGGCCGCCGCGAAGCCCGCGGCGAGGTCCGCGGCTGCCAAGCCGGCCGCGAAGCCAGCTGCCAAGTCCGTGGCCGCCAAGCCGGCCGCGAAGCCTGCCCCAAAGTCGGCCGCCTCGACCCGCACGCGCTCATCGACCGCCAAGCCATCGACCACCCGGCGGCCGCGATCGACCGGCGCGAACCCGCCCGCCTGAGCGCCGGCCGTCGGCTCGGCCAGCAATGAGCGTCGCGATCGGCGCGGCGATCGACGTCGGCTCGAATTCGATCCATCTCCTCGTCGCCAGGGTCAGTGAGCACCACCTGACCTCGGTCGCCGACGAATCGGCGTTCCTTGGCCTGGGTGGTCGAGTCGCCGAACACGGTCATCTCGGCCCGGTCGCGCGAGCCGAGTTGGCCGATGCGGTGGCCGCGTACGCAGCCACCGCGCGGGGTCTGGGGGCGAACAGCGTCACGGTCGTCGGTACCGAGCCGATCCGGCGCGCTGCGGATGGCCCGAGCATCGTCGACCAGGTCGGCACGGCGGCCGGCGTGCCGCTCTACGTCCTGACCCACGAGGAAGAGGCCTACCTGACCGTGATCGGCGTTACCGAGGGCCGGCTGCTCGCCCATGAAGCGCTCGTCGTCGACGTCGGTGGGGGCAGCTCGGAGTTCTGCCTCGTCGGGCCCGACGAACCGCCTCGCGCCCGCGGCGTGCGCCTCGGAGCCGGCCGGCTCACGCAGCGGTTCGTCGCGAACGACCCACCCACGGCGGACGAGATCCGGGCGATGGAGGCCGAGGCCCACCGAGCCCTCGAAGACGCGCCGGACGGGTTCCCGCGCGGGATCGTCGCCGTGGGTGGCACGGTCCAGAACCTCATCAAGGTCGTCCGGTCGGGGGCGTCGGAGGGAGGACTCAGCCGGGACGAGAACGCTCGCGCGTTGGCGCTGCTGCAGGCGGAGCCGTCCGACCGTGCCGCGGAACGCTACGCCGTCCGGCCGGTCAGGGCACGCATGCTTCCGGCGGGCGCGGTCATCGTCGAAGCCATCCTCGACCGGTATGGCGCCGACGAGATCCAGGTCTCCGACGCGGGGATCCGCGAGGGCGCGATCCTGGCCGCCGCGCACGCCGGGCACGCGTGGCGCGACCGACTGCCGGTCCTCGCCCACGGGTGGCGTGGCTAGGGGAGGGCCGCGGCGCGCCCCAGAGGTGCACTGCTGTGACGGATCCCTCGTGGATCGAACCCGAGACGGCAGGATCGGCTGGACTCGGACCGCGTCCGCGCTCGTTCGTTCGGGACGTGCACCTGATACGTGCACCGGCGCGGTCTACGGGGCGGAACGAACGCCTAGAGTCCCGCGACCACCCGTCCGAGTGCCCGACGGAACCCGACCCCGGCGACTCCGCGCCACGGTCCACCGATGGTCCGCTTCAGCCGCGCGACCTCGCGCTCGCGGTTGATGAGGTAGCGACCGATGGCCGCCCCCTCGAGCGGTGACAGGTCGCCGGCATGCTCGACGAGGAAGGCCCGCGACATCGAGGCCGCGACGTCCGCATCGTGCATCAGCCCGAGGTGGTCCTGGAGCGCGGTCACGCGGGTGATGAGCGGTGCGGACTCGGGACCAAGTGCCTCGCGCACGAACTCGAGCGTGTAGCGCAGCCACTTGCCGGCGATCCGCAGGTCGTGGAGCGTCTCGACGTCGGCCCAGCGCAGCACCGGCTCGTACGCGCGCACCTGCTCGTAGGCGGCCCAGATGTGCGACGGCGCGGTATCGCGGACGCGATGCGGGTCCACCGGCCCGACCGGCAGCACGCCCGCGCCCTCGGTCCGCACGAAGTCTCGATAGTCGTCGACCCAGCGGTGGTACCCATCGGAGTCCAGCTCACGGATCAGCAACACGAGCGCGTCCTCGCGATGGGCTCGCCAGTCGGCGAGGAGCGGTTCCAGGGCACGCTGCTCGGTCACGGGCAGGTCGGCGCGGTACAGGTCCGCCGCCTCCAGGAGGACGTCGAGATCGCGCACGGCGCCCAGCCGGGCCGCGGTCTCGCGCAGGCCGGTCCGGAACCGCTTCGTCCGGGCGGCCCGGAACGACGTCCCGAAGACCCGCCACGCGGCTCGCTGGCGTCGTGTCGCCACGCGCATCGCGTGCAGCTCGGTGTGGTCCTTGTCGGCCCGAGTCCCGGCCTCGCGCGCCAGCATCCGAGCGAGGTGGAAGCGCATGACCTTGCGACCCGCTTCGGCGACGTGGTCGTCGCCCGTGACACCGGCGGTCTTGCTGATGGAGAGGCGAGGGGCGTCGGCCGATGGGGCGCCGGCCAGGTCCTCGTCGACGTCGTCGGAGGTCGTCGGATGGTGATCGGCGAGGGCCAGGTCGCCCGCCTCGGCGTCGTCGGCGTCGTGGAGATCCACGCTCGCCTCGCCGTCGTCGAGCAGCGCCGCCTCGCCCTCGGCCGCGACCTCCGCTTCCTCGTCGGCGTCGTCGGATCGATCCTTCGAACGCGTACGACCGCCGTTCTCGGATGCCGCGCCGCGCACCGCGCTCATGGCCGCATCGAGCTTGCTCTCGCTCGCCAAGCTCAGCGCCGGATCGCCCCCGAAGGCCGTCGCCAGGCCGGCGAGCAGCGCCTCGTCGCCCTTGACCAGCTCGGCCTCGAGCTCGATGAACCGGCCGACGACGCGCTTGCTGGCGACGACGTCGACCTCGTCCAGGCTTAGCTCGACGCGCGTGGCGCCGTCGCGCAGCTGGCGCTTGCGGCGGAGCTGTCGGATGGTCACGACCTCGACGAGGGGCGCGTCGCCGCAGAGCTCCATGACGAGCGAGCGAGCGTCCGACGCTGGCCAGTCGGCCGGACCGGCGGTCCGATCGGCCGGTCCCTCGAGTTCCTCGCGACCGAGTGACCCGCCTGGTCCCTCGCGCTTGGTCCGCGACTTCACCGACACGATGACGCCGCTGCCGGAGCTGCGCAGGCGGACCGCGAAGCCCGCCCGTTCCATGGCGCGATCGGCGGTGTCGACGTAGCGGTCTTCCATCTGCGTCGAGCGCGCCTGGGACGCCCCGATGAACGGCCCGATCGTGGCCGCCGCGAGGTAGCGTTCGGCGGCCGGGAGGTCGAGGACGCGGTACTTGAGCTCGACTTCGACCGGACGGGCAGCGGGCTTGTCGCGACCCGCGGGTCGGGCGGTCTCGGTCACGCGCGGGGGTCCAGCGAACCGGCGCCGGCGCCCGGCCGGCGTGGGCTATCGGCGATGTGCCCGTGCGCCAGGGCTTCGGTCTTGAGCGCCTCGAACGTGTCGATGGTGCCCGGGACCCCGGTCAGCACTTCGGTGCGCATCCAGGTCGCATCGGGCAGGAGCTGCCATGAGCGACGGTCGTCGGCCAGCATCAGGTCGATGATATGGGCCAGGCGGGTGCGAGCGTCGGGGTCCTCGACCGGGACGATCGCCTCGACCCGCCGGTCCAGGTTGCGATCCATCAGGTCGGCCGACCCGATGTACCACTCCCGGTCGCCCCCGTTCTCGAAGGACCAGATGCGGGAGTGCTCCAGGAACTCGCCGATGATCGAGCGCACGCGGATGTTCTCGGAGACGCCGGGGATGCCCGGTTGGAGCGAACAGCCGGCGCGGATGATGAGGTCGGTCTGGACGCCAGCCTGCGAAGCCCGGTACAGCGCCTCGATCGAGGCCACGTCGACGATCGCGTTGAGCTTGAGGGCGATGCGCGCGGGGCGGCCTGCCTGGGCGTGGCCCACCTCCCGCTCGACCAGCTCCAGGAACCGCGAGCGGAGGCTGTGCGGGGCGACCAGCAGCCGTCGGAAGGTTCGCTGCCGGGACAGGCCGGTCAGGACGTTGAACAGGTCCGTCACGTCCGCGCCGATCTCGGGACGGACGGTCAGCAGGCCGAGGTCCACGTAGAGTCGGGCGGTCTTCGGGTTGTAATTGCCTGTCCCGATGTGGACGTAGCGTCGCAGGCCGGAACCCTCGCGCCGCACGACGAGCGCGGTCTTCGAGTGCGTCTTGAGCCCGACCAAGCCGTACACGACGTGGGCGCCCGCGCGTTCGAGCTTGCGGGCCCAGACGATGTTGGCCTCCTCGTCGAAGCGGGCCTTGATCTCGACCAGTACCACCACCTGCTTGCCGCGCTCCGCGGCCCGGATGAGCGACTGCACGATGGGCGAGTCGCCCGACGTCCGGTACAGGGTCTGCTTGATCGAGAGGACGTCGGGATCGTCGGCGGCCTGGGTGATGAACCGCTCGACGGACGCGGCGAACGACTCGTAGGGGTGGTGGACGAGGATGTCGCCCGCCCGGATGGCCGCGAACGTGTCGGCCGGTAGGTCCTCGTCGGGCGGGATCAGGCGCGGTGGCGTGACGGGCGTCCAGGCCGGGACCTGGAGGTCCGGGCGGGCAAGGTCCAGGATCTGGCGCAGGCCCGTCAGGTCCAGCATGCCGCTGACCTCGTAGGCATCGGCCTCACTCAGGCCCAGCCCGCGCATCAGCAGCACGCGCGTCCCGCCCGGCATCGAGCGCTCGACTTCCACGCGGACGGCCTCACCGAAGCGCCGTCGCCGCAGTTCTTCCTCGATGGCCATCAGGAGGTCGTCGGCCTCGTCCTCCTCGAGCGCGAGGTCGGCGTTGCGGGTCACCCGGAACAGGTGGTGCTCGAGGATCTCCATGCCCGTGAACAGCGCGTCGAGGTTGGCCTCGATGACCTGGTCGATGAGCACGAAGCGCGACGGCTCCACCTCGAGCAGGCGGGGCAGGATCTCGGGCACCTTCACCCGGGCGAAGCCGCGCTCGCCGGTCTCCGGGTCGCGCAGGCCCACCGCGATCGACAGGCTGAGCGTCGAGATGTAGGGGAACGGGTGTCCGGGGTCGACCGCCAGGGGCGTCAGGACCGGGAAGATCTCGTCGAAGAACCGCTGGCGGAGGGCCTCGTGGTGTTCGGGGATCGCGGCGTAGTCGACGAGTTCGACACCGGCTTCGGCGAGCGCCCGCCGGACATCGAGGTAGATCGACGAATGGTCCGCCACCATCTCGAGGATCCGCGCGCGGGCGGCGGCGAGCTGTTCCTCGGCGGTCCGTCCGTCAGGCGAATGGCTGACGCTGCCCGCCTCGACCTGCTGGCGCAGGCCCGCGATCCGGACCTGGAAGAACTCGTCGAGGTTGCTCGCGAAGATCGTCAGGAACTTGACCCGTTCCAGGAGCGGATTCCGCTCGTCGCTTGCCTCGTGCAGGACGCGCGCATTGAACTCCAGCCAGGACAGCTCGCGATTCAGGTACGGGAGCGGCGGCTCGACCCGTGGCGCGCGGCGTGGACGGGGCGCGGTGGCTGGGCGGATTCGTGCGCCGGGATCGACGGCGGCCATGCGGCGGATGGGCTCCTGATTCGAGTGATCAGGGCCCCGTAAGGCCCCGGCCGGCGAGGATAGCACGGCTCGACGAACCCCCGACCCTGCTCGAAAGGACCAATCCGGTCACTCCTCGGCGCGGTACCGCCGCTCGCCGGTGTCGGGATCGATCCACACGCGCATCGAAACGTGCGTGGTCGGATCGATGAACCGCTCGTCGGTGCGTCGGAAGCGCGACTCCATCGGCTGGTCCGTGGGTTCGCCGCCGCCAGGTCCGGGCGCCCCCTGGGACAGCTCCGCCTGGGCGGATCGGTATCGAGTCCGCTCGATGAGCGCGGCCACGATCAACACGCAGCCGGTGATCACGGCCCAGATCCCGGCGACCCCGGCCGCGCCGCCGAACGCCATCGCCGTCAGCCCGCCCAGGGCGATCAGGACGCCGAGCCCGAGGACCAGGCCGCGAATGAGATTCGCGCCCATCGCCTACTCCGCGGCGGTCGGCGCGCCGGCGTCCGCTTCGACGACCACGGCCGTCCCATACGCGACGATCTCGCTCATCGACCCGGCGATCTCGGAGCTGTCGAAGCGCATCGAGACGACAGCGTTCGCACCGACCAGGGTCGCGTTCTTGACCAGCCTGTCGAGCGCATGCCGTCGGGTGTCCTCGAGCAGGCTCGTGTACTCGTGGATCTCGCCGCCGCCGAGCGACCGGAGGCTGGCCATCACGTTGCCGCTCAGGCCCCGGCTGCGCACGACCAGCCCGAAGACCATGCCCTTCGATTCCACGATGCGGTGGCCGGACAGGTATGGCGTGGTCACGACGATCATGCGGACTCCTTCTCGCGGTCGGCCCGGCAGTCCGGGCAAGGGCAGTGGTGACGCAGCAAGTCGAAGGTGTAGTAGCCAGTGTGATGGCCGTCGGCCCACGACGGGGCGAGGGCGTAGTTGCCGACGAGCTGCACGTCGGTCAGGCGGGTCTGCTCAGCGGTGAGCGACGGCGCCGTGTCGAGCCAGCCCGGGAGACCCGCCTCGCCCCGGCAGTACGCGCACGGGCACAGCCAGCGGAGGGCGACCGTGTCGTAGGTGGTCCGGTGGCCGTCGGGCCAGTCGAGCTGGAGCGTGCCGGCCGCGCGATCGGCGTTGATGGTGGCGGGCGTCATGACCCGGTCATTGTGGCACGCGCCGGTCCGTGCCCCGAGTGGGCTGGGGCCATCCCCCCCGGACCTTCGAGCCAGCGGCGCGACGAACGTGCCCCGGCTATCCTCCGGCGGTGAGCCTCGAGATCGATCGCGTCACGAAGCGCTTCGCGGCGACGCTGGCGCTCGACGCGCTGACCTTCGACGTCCCGCGCGGCGAGATCTTCGGATTCCTCGGCGCGAACGGCGCGGGCAAGACCACCACCATGCGCATCTGCCTCGGCATCCTGCACGCGGATTCGGGAGAGGTGCGCTGGAACGGGGCGTCCGCCGCGTCGTTGCCGCGTCGCACGTGGGGCTACCTGCCCGAAGAGCGCGGCCTCTACCCGCGCATGCCGGTGCTCGACCAGCTGGTCTACTTCGCGTCGCTCTACGGGGAGCAGCCGGACGTGGCGCGTCGTGCGGCCCAAAGCTGGCTCGAGCGGTTCCTCATCCCGGACATGGCCGGACGCCGGGCCGAGGAGCTCTCGAAAGGCAACCAGCAGAAGGTCCAGTTCATCGCCGCGATCCTCCACGGGCCACAGATCCTGCTGATGGACGAGCCGTTCACCGGGCTCGACCCGGTCAACCTCGGCATCCTGCGCGAGGCGTTCCTCGAGCTGCGCAACGAAGGCCGGACCCTCGTCTTCTCGACCCACCAGATGGAAGCCGCCGAGGCGATGTGCGAGTCGGTCGCCATCGTCGATCGCGGCCGGGTGGTGGCGGGCGGCACGGTCGCGGGACTGAAACGAGCCAGCGGGCGCCGCTCCATCCGCCTCGGGCTCGAGGACGAGGTCCTGCCGAGCTGGTTGAGCTCCCTGCCGGATGTGACGGCCGTCCACCCGCGCGCCGGGCACGTCGAGCTGACGCTCGGCCCGGGTGCGGACCCGCCGGCGATCCTCGCGGCCATCGTCGGCCGGGGCGCCTCGGTGACCCGCTTCGATGTCGCGGAACCGAGCCTTGAGACGCTGTTCATCGAGCACGTCGGCCGGTCACCGGATCTGGCCACACCCCCGGCCGACGCGGTCGCCGACGCCGCCGCCGCACGACCGACGGCTGGGTTGGCATGACCGGCGACGCCCGACCGCGTACCCGCGACCCGCTCCTCCCGAATGCCGGGATCGTCGCCAGGCGCGAGTACCGCGATCGCGTCAAGAGCCCGCTGTTCGTCGCCTCGACGTTCCTGCTGATGGCGCTCGCGCTCGGCGTCGCGCTGGCGCCCGTCGCGATCCGCTACCTGGACCGCCAGACGGTGACGCGCATCGCCGTCGTGGCGGACGACGCCCGGCTGGCCTCGATGATGATCGCGGTCACCGACAGCATCCTCAACGTGCCGCCCGGCGGCACGGACCCGGCGACCTGGGAGAAGCCCTTCCGGCTCGAGGTCGTCCAGAGTCAGGACGATGCGAACGCGGCGCTGATCGCGCGCGAGCTCGGTGGCGTGATGGTCGTGACCCGCCTGCCGTCGGGCCAGCTCGATATCACGTTCCGGACCAACGGCCCGCCCGACGGCGTCCGGAGCCAGCTCGTCGGGTTCGCGGCGGTCGCGGCCGGCATCCTCGACTGGACGTCGACCCTGCCCGAGGGCGTCGAGCTCGGCCAGTTCAAGACGCCCGCGTACCACGTCGATTCGACGAGCGTCCCTACCAACGGCGGCAAGCCCATCAACCAGCAGGAGGTCGCGAGCCGCGGCTTTCTCGGGGTCGTCTTCGTCGTGCTCCTGTTCCTGAGCGTGATCATCTACGGCATGTGGGTGGCGACCGGCGTCGCGTCGGAGAAGAGCAGCCGGGTCATGGAGCTGATGATCAGCGCGGCCTCGCCCCGGCAGCTGCTGACCGGCAAGGTCGTCGGCATCGGCGGGGCAGGGTTGACCCAGTACGTCGCGATCGCCGTCCCGGCCCTGTTCGTGGTCGCGGTGCAGGATCGGATCGCCGAGGGGCTCATGGGTCCGGCCGGGGCCGCCGGCGCCCCGATCGTCGGGCTGACGCCCGGCCTGTTGCTCGGTTACGGGATCTTCTTCCTGCTCGGGTTCACGCTCTTTGCGCTCATCTACGCAGCGATGGGCTCGTTCGTCAGTCGCCCGGACGACCTCCAGATCCTGTCCCTGCCGCTGAGCCTGGTCGCCATCGCCGGCTACCTGATGGCGGTCGTCGCGCTGACGGGTGGCGTCGGCACGTGGACGGTCATCGTGTCGTTCGTCCCGCCGTTCAGCCCATTCGTGATGCTCGCCCGCCTGATGATCAGCGAGGTCCAGCCGGTCGAGGTCGTGCTGTCGGTGGCGATCCTGGTCGCCTCGGTCGCGATCGTCGCGGTGGTCGCGGCCCGGATGTACGAGGCGGGCGTCTTGCTCTACGGGCAGCGCCCGGGGTTCCGCGCGTTCGTGGCGGCGGCGCGCCGGGCAAGCTGAGAGGGGCCCGCGGACCGGGCCTAGAGATCCTCGTCCAGCGGCAAGCGACTGATGAGCGCCAGCACCGGCGCCGCGGCCGTCGGCGGTGGGAGCTCACCCTCGCCATCGGCGCCCACGTCGCCCTCCGGGCCGGGCGCGGCACTCCCCGGCGTGGCCGGCACGAACCGCCACAGCCGGCTGCGGAGTCCAGGCAGGTACGGGCTCATGCGCTGGCGGGCGAGGATGCCGGCGATGCCCTGGGCGACGGCCGCGTCGTAGAGGGCCTTGCCTTCGGTCGCGATGGCCGGCACAGCGACGACCTCGTCGCCCGGCCGCAGGACCTTGCGCAGCGCCTCGCGCCGACGACCCAGCGGCCAGCCCAGCAACGAGCGACCGTCGAGATGCAGCAGGTCGAATGCGAGGAACGCGGCCGGCCGTCCCTCGCCCCCGGCCAGCCGGGCGGTCAACGTCGCCGGGTCCGCCCGCCCCGCCGCGTCCACCACGACCAGCTCGCCGTCGAGGATCGCCGACCGAGCCGCCACCCGCACGGCCATGCCGGCCAATTCGGGGAGTGCCGCGGACAGGTCCACCCCCTCGGCGTCCACGATCCGCACCTCGCCGTCGCCGGGCGAATCCGCCGGCCCGATCAACGCCAGCGCCCGGACGCCGCCCCACCACGGCTCGAACAGGTGCTGGTCGGAGTCGAACGGCTCGGGCAGGAGTCGTGGCTGCATCGGCCGGAGATCCGGCAGGTCCGGGAGGCGGTCGGTCTCGAGCCGCAGCGAGAGCTGGTCGGACATCGTGGTTCGATGGTAGCCCGCTAGACTGCGTGCGTTCGTCGCGACGAGACCACAAGGAGGGTCCAGTGCCCCGTCCGCCGCGCTCCGATGACCTCTACCGACTCCGCATCCCCACCGACCCGCGCCTCTCTCCGGACGGGCGGTCCGTCGTGGTCACGCTCCAGACGGTGGCGCCCACCTACGACGCCTACCGCACCGCCCTGTGGCTCGTCCCGACGGCCGACGGCGACGGCGAGCCACGTCGACTCACGATCGGCGCTCGTCACGACAGCCACGCGCGGTTCTCGCCCGATGGCCGGACGCTGGCATTCCTGTCGGACCGGCGCACGTTCGTCGAGGAGGAGCCGGACCGGCCGAAGGAGTCGAAGGAACGCGAGGACATCAGCCAGGTCTACCTGCTGCCGCTCGACGGCGGCGAGGCGCGTCGGCTGACCGACCTGCCCCGCGGCGTGACCGGCTTCGAATGGTCGCCCGATGGCGCCCGGCTGGTCGTCACGACGACCTCGCACGGCGCGACCCGTGACGAGGATCGCCGCCGCCGCGGACTCAGCGCGAAGCGCGAGCCTGGCACCCCGCCCCCGTCCGACTACCGGTTCATCGACCGGCTCTCGTACATGCTCAACGACGCGGGCTTCACCTACGACCACGTCGAGCACCTCTGGCTGGTGGACGCGACCACCGGAGCGGCGACACGCCTGACCGATGGGCCGGTCTCCGACCATGAGCCGGCCTGGTCGCCCGACGGCAAACGGGTCGCCTTCGCCTCGAACCGGCGTCGCGACCACGACATCCGCTGGCGCCCGGACCTGTACGTCGTCGACGTCGCGACGCGGGCGGTCTCGCCGATCACGGCCGGACCGAACTCGGGCTTCGGCGTGCCGACGTGGTTGCCAGACGGGCGGACGATCGCGGCGCTCGGCAACCGCGTCGTGCGGACGGCGGGCATCCGCAACGACATCTGGCTGTTCGCCGCCGACGGCTCGGATGCGCACGCGGCCGGCGGCCGGAACCTGTCGGCCCGTCACGACCGGATGCCTGGCTCGGGGATGACCAGCGACGTCACCCCTGGCGAGGCGGCGCAGCTCATCCCGACCGCGGACGGCAAGGCGATCCTGTTCGCCGCCCCGATCGACGGTTCCTACGAGCTTTGGCGGATCGGCGTCGCCAATGGTCGCCTGGAGCGCCTGACCGACGGTCGGCACTACATCTCGGGCTGGCACGCGGTCGCCGGCCCTCGCGACGCCAGCCGGATCGCCTACCTGCGCTCGACGCCGACCAAGCCTGCGGACGTGTGGCTGCTCGAGGGCTCGAAGAAGCCGCGCCGTCTGTCGTCGTTCAACGAGGACGTCCTCGCCGAGCTGGAGCTGCGCAAGCCGGTCGAGCGCCACGTCACGGTCGATGGTCGCGACATCCAGGGCTGGTTCATCCCGGCCGGCAAGGGCAGGCAGCCGCTCGTCACCGAGATCCACGGCGGCCCGCACACGCTCTACGGCTGGTCGCCGCTCTGGGAGTTCCAGGTCCTCGCGGCGAACGGGATCGGCGTGTTCTACGCGAACCCACGCGGCTCCGAGGGGTACGGCGAGGCGTTCAATGACGCCAACCACCGCGACTGGGGCCCGGGCCCGACTCGCGATGTCCTGGCCGGCATCGACGCGCTCGTCGCGGACGGCCTGGCCGATCCGCACCGCCTCGGCGTGACCGGCGGATCGTACGGCGGCTACCTGACCACCTGGATCGTCGGGCACGACCAGCGGTTCAAGGCGGCGATGACGTGTCGGTCCGTGGCCGACATGGGCACGCTGTTCCTGACCGGCGACATCAGCGGCGGCGACTGGGCGAAGCTCGAATTCGGCGTGACGCCCTGGGACGACCCCGACTACTACCGCGAGATCTCGCCGATCGCCTACGCCCGGGACATCCGGACGCCACTGCTCATCCAGCACAGCGAGCGCGACCTGCGCACGACCGTCGGCCAGGCCGAGTCATTGTTCACGGTCCTGCGCTCACTGCGCCGACCGGTCCGCCTCCTGCGGGTGCCCGAGGACAGCCACGAACTGACGCGTTCCGGCACGCCGTTCCGCCGGATCGAGAACCTCGAGATCGTGCTGGGCTGGTTCCGCCACTACCTGGTCGAGGGCAAGGGCGGCCTGCCGCCACTCCCCAAGGTCCGAGGCGGCCGCTAGGACTGGTCGTCGTCGACGGTGCTGGGCGCCGGCTCGAACCGGCGGCTGGCGATGAACGTGCCCACCAGCATCACGATGCCCAGCATCGCCAGCACGAACGCCGTCGCGTCGCCACGCGGCGGCTCAGGCGCGGGTTCCGTGTCCGTCGGGGCCGGCGTGACCGCCGCGCCACCGCCCCCAGCGGCCGCCACGACGATCGAGCCGACCATCGACGGATGGATCGTGCAGTGATAGGGGAACGTGCCGGCCGTGTCGAATGTGACCGAGGCTGACGCGCCGTCCGCGATGTTGCCCGTGTCGAACGATCCGCCATCCGCGGTCGCGGTGTGGGTCACCCCGCTCGTGTTGTTCCAGGTGACCGAATCGCCGACGTTGACGTTGGTCGTCGGCGGGTAGGCGAAGTCGGCGATCGGGATCGTGGCGTCCGCCGCCAGGACCACCGGCGCGGCCGCGAGGGCCAGGATCGCCGTCGCCATCGTGAGACTGAACGACCGCCGCATCGAACCGCGCATGGCCGACCCTCCGCTCCGTCTCGTCCTCCGTGCGCCAGCAGGCGCTCCCACCGGCCCATACGCCGCGATCTGGGTGTGCGGTTCTGCGCCGGGGCCGGTGTATCCTCTCGCTCCCATGACGACGATGCGACGTCCGGACAGCCCCGCTCGTGAACGTGCGAACGAGCTCATCGCGGCCTGGGACGGGCGCCCGGGGCCGCTCGGCAGCCTGCTCGGACGGGTGACGCCGGTCGACCAGGTCGGCGTGGAGGGTCGGGTCGACGCGCTCAAGCGCCGGTCGATCAAGAAAGCCTCCAAGATGTGGGCGCTGGACCTCGCGATCCGGATGATGGACCTGACGACTCTCGAGGGGAAGGACACCCTCGGCAAGGTCCACGCGATGTGCGTCAAGGCGATGCGCCCGCAGCCGGGCGACCCGACGATCCCGTCGGTGGCGGCCGTCTGCGTCTATCCGGCGCTCGTCGCCGAGGCGAAAGAGGCGCTCAAGGGTTCGACGGTCAAGGTCGCTTCGGTCGCGACCGGCTTCCCGTCCGGCCAGACGTTCCGCGACATCAAGATCGCCGAGACGCGGGCCGCGGTCGCCGCGGGCGCCGATGAGGTCGACATGGTCATCGACCGGGGCGCATTCCTCTCCGGCGACTTCCTGACCGTGTTCGAGGAGATCGTCGAGGTCAAGGAAGCGGCCGGCGAGGCGCACCTCAAGGTCATCCTGGAGACCGGCGAGCTGGAGACCTACGACAACGTCCGACGGGCAAGCGTCCTCGCGATGGCCGCCGGCGCCGACTTCATCAAGACCTCCACCGGCAAGATCCAGCCGGCCGCGACGCTGCCGGTCACGCTCGTGATGCTGGAGGCGATCCGCGACTTCGAGCGCTCGACCGGCCGTCAGGTCGGCATGAAGCCGGCGGGCGGTATCCGGACCGCCAAGGAGGCGATCCAGTACCTGGTGGTCCTGTACGAGACGCTGGGCCCGCGCTGGATGTCGCCGGACTGGTTCCGCTTCGGGGCGTCGTCGCTGCTCAACGACGTGCTGATGCAGATCGAATTCCAGCGCACCGGCCGCTACCAGGACCCGGACCACTTCACCCTCGACTGACGTGACGGTCGAACCCAAGGCCGCCGAGGCGCGCTCGGCCGCCCTCGACGCGCTGGCCGAGGACTACTGGCAGACCCTGCTGGCCGCGAACCCGATGTACGCGACCGCACTCGGGGACCGTCGATTCGACGACCGGCTCGACGATCCGTCGCCAGAAGCCAAGGAGCGGCTCCGCGGGCTCACGACCACCCTTCGGGCACGGGCGGTCGCGATCGACCCAGCGGGGCTGACGACCGATGACCGCGTGACCCGGGACGCGCTGCTTGCGCAGCTCGACCGCGACGTGGCGCTGCTCGACGCGGACCTCGCCGCTTGGGCGGTCGATCCGATCGATGGCCCGCAGGCCTACGCGATCACGGCGGAGTCGATCCAGCCCATCGCGACCCCCGAGCAGGGCCAGGCCATGGTCGCGCGCTGGCGGGCGTTCGGCCCGTGGTTCGAGGCCCACGTGGCAAACGTGCAGCGGGAGCTTGACGCCGGGCGTGTGGGCGTTCGAACGCCCGTGGAGAAGGCGCTCGACCAGATCGATGGGCTACTGGTGCAACCCGACGAGGACGGGCCGTTCCTCGCGCCGCTCCACGTCGAGCATCCGGACTGGACGCCGGACGAGCGGGCGCGGTTCGACGAGGGCCTCCGAGCGGCTGTCCGCGACGCCGTCCGCCCGGCGCTGGCGGGGTACGCGGCGGTCGTCCGTAGCGTCATCCTGCCCGCGGCTCGGCCGGACGATCGGCCCGGTCTGGCGCACGTGCCGGGCGGCCTCGACGCGTATCGGCACCTGATCCGGTTGCACACCTCGCTGCCGCTGACGGCCGAGGCGATCCACGCGATCGGCCTCGACGAGGTCGAGCGGATCGATTCGGAGCTCGCCGTCCTCGGCGAAAAGGTCCTCGGGACGGCCGACCTGTCGACGATCCGCACGCGGCTACGGTCCGACCCGGAGCTCCACTTCGACACGGCGACTGCGGTCTTCGCGACCGCCGAGCGATCGCTCGATCGGGCTCGCGCTGCGATCGGCGACTGGTTCGGCCTCCTGCCGAAGGCGCCGTGCGAGGTCGTCGAGATCGGCGAGCACGAGGCCAAGCACTCGACGATCGCCTACTACCGGGAACCGGCCACCGATGGCTCGCGGCCCGGCCAGTACTACATCAACACGTACGCCCCGGAGACCCGTCCGCGGTACGAGGCCGAGGCCCTCGCGTTCCACGAGTCGATCCCCGGGCACCACCTCCAGGTCGCGATCGGGCAGGAGCTGCCGGATCTCCCCGCGTTCCGTCGCCACCTGGGACCGACGGCGTTCTGGGAGGGCTGGGGGCTCTACACGGAGCGCCTGTCCGACGAGATGGGGCTCTATACGGGCGACCTCGACCGGATCGGCGTGCTCTCGTTCGATGCCTGGCGGGCGTGTCGGCTGGTCGTCGACACGGGCATGCACGCGCTGGGCTGGACCCGGCAGCAGGCCATCGACTTCATGCTCGAGCACACGATGCTGGCCGAGAACAACATCGCCAACGAGGTGGACCGCTACATCACGATCCCCGGCCAGGCCCTCGCGTACAAGATCGGCCAGCGCGAGATCCTGCGCCTTCGCGGCGACGCGCAGGCGGCCCTTGGTGCCCGGTTCGACATCCGAGCGTTCCACGACGCGGTGCTGGGACAGGGGGCGCTGGGTCTCGAGGCACTCGGCGAGAACGTCCGGCGGTGGGTCGCGGCCGCCTGACCGCACGTGAGGACGACCCCGAGGCGGAGGCTTGCGGGGTCGTCGAACGTAGCGGCTGACGTCAGGGCGCCGGCGATGCCGGGAACGAGGGCGGCGGTGGCAGCGGCGCGGCCACCGGTTGCCAGCTGCCGGACGTGGCGTCCGGAAGCGTCGCGATCGACTCACTGCCGTCGAGCGTGATCATCGAGAGGTGGAATGCGTGGTTTGGATCGACCATGTCGATCAGGAGAACCGCGAGCCGAGTCCCGTCCGGGGACCACGAGACTGGTAGATCACAACCGTCGCCCACGGGGTCGAGTCGGCGGTTGTCGGAACCGTCGACATCGACGACCCACGTCCGGACCGTGCACGGTCGGTCGTTGAACCGGTCTGCCGGGTCGACGGAGCGGTAGTAGGCGATCTGTTGTCCGTTCGGCGACCAGACCGGTGACCAGATCGGGTTGCCCTCTGCCGCCGCGTTCATGGGCTCTCCGGCGACGACGCGTAGTCCGGAACCGTCGGCCTGGATGACGTAGACCTGACCCGTCTCGTTGACCGAAACCAACTGGGTCCCATTGGGTGACCATTGCGGCCCGACGGCGACATCCTCCAGCAGGCCCGCGGGACCTGGACCGATCCGACGAGCCTGAAGGCCGCCGGACAGGGCCCCGCCCGGTCCCACATCGGCCACGTACGTGCCGATGCTGCCGCCAGCCTCGCTTCCGAGGAAGGCGATCCGCTTCCCGTCCGCGGACCAGTGGGCAGTGGCGCTATTCGTCCCGGCGGCGATGAGCCGCGTCGCGGGCGACGAGCCATCGGTGGCCACGATGAAGAGGTCGACCTGGCTGTCGCAGAACGGATTCGTCGGGTAGATGAGGCTCCTCCCGTCCGGCGACCACGCGAGCACGCCCCGGATGCACTCCTCCTGCGACGCCTGGGTCGTGGCCAGCGTGGTCGGGTGGCCGCCACCCGCGTCGATGGTGACGATCGAATTGGTCCCGTTTTCCCAGGAGCGGTAGGCGATACGCGTGCCGTCCGGCGAGAACGCGGGGTGCGACTTGATGCCCGGTCCGCTGGTCAGCTGGCGCAGGTCCGTGCTGTCCGCGCGGACGGTCATGATGTCCTTGGTCGTCGTCTGTCCGGAGATCGAGCCAAAGGTGAAGACGGCAGCGCCTCCCTGGGGGATCGTGCTTGACGCGAGGAGTCGTGCGCCCACGACAGCGACGGCCGCAACAGCCACCAGGAGCAGGGCGATGAGCAGGACCCAGGCGAGCCGCATCGGCGGCGCCGTGGTCGGTTGGAGAACCTTGTCAGCCATGGGAATCCACCTTCCGAGGTTGGCCCAGGCCGGTCGCTGTCGTGTGTGCCGGGTCCGCTCGAGCACCTGAGCCAGGTAGCGCGGAGCGGGCGGCGTGTACGGATCGTCGAGCCACGTCGAGAGCATCCGGTCGAGGTCGTCGTGCTGTGCCATCAGGAACGACCCTCCGTCAGCCCGGGGTGGGATCGCGCATCCGAGTCGAGCGCCGCGCGCAGCGCCTGGGTGGCCCGGTGGAGGCGCGACTTCGCGGTCCCCAGCGGGATCCCCATGGCTGCGGCAGCGTCGGGAAGCGGCAGGCCAAGGTAGTAGTGCAGGACGATCACGGTGCGATGCTCCGGCTCGAGGTGGCGGACGCCACGCTCGATCAGGTCCCGGTCCGCCGAGGCCGACTGGGAGTCCGACACCGAGAGGGGATGGATCTCGGGAAGCTCGACTTCGATGCTGCGACGCTTGACCGACCGGAGCTCATCGCGACAGGCGTTGAGGAAGAGCCGGTGGAGCCAGGCGTCGAAGCGGTCGACGTCGCGCAACGTGGGCAGGTCCCGCCAGCACCGGACGAGCGTCTCCTGGACGGCGTCCTGGGCGCGGTAGGGATCCTTGAGGATGAGTCGAGCCGCTGCGTCCAGCCGACCGATCGTGGCGCCTGCCAGCACGGCGAAGGCGTCATGATCGCCCTTCCGCGCTCGCTCCACGAGGTCTCGCTCCACGTCGCCCTCGGTCTCCGCGCGGCCGGTCTGGTCGCGTCTAGAGTCTATTGGCGGGTTGGCGTGGCGAATCGTTCCTTCTTCGGGCCGAGCGGCACTTGTCGGGTCGGAGCACTGAGGCTGGAATGGTCGCAGTGATCCACCGCAAGGGGAGGCATCCGATGCGTCAGCGACGACTCGGCCGACTCGACTTCGGAGGGTTCGTGTTCGGCGGCATCCTGCTGTTCGTCGGCCTGTACTACATGCTCCGGAACACGCTCGGCTTCGACATCGGCGAGCTCGACTGGGACCCGATCTGGCCGATCCTCGTCATCCTGCTTGGCGTGTCGGTCGTCATCGGCGCGTACACGCGCCGGCATGGCGACGATTCGCCGCAGTGACGGAGCCCGCACCGCGACTCTCACATTAACGTGAACGTGAAGGTTGTGGTACGATACGGGTCGAATGTCCACCCGTGCGCCCACGCCTTCCGTTGAACCCCGACTCCTCAGGATCCAGGAGGTCGCGGCCGAGGTCGGCCTGACGACGCGCTCGATCCGCTACTACGAGGAGATCGGGCTGCTCGAGCCGGCCGCTCGATCCGACGGCGACTACCGCCTGTTCGACGCGTCGGACCTGGAGCGCCTGCGGTTCATCAAGAGCCTGCGCGACGATGCGGGTTTCTCGCTCGCCCAGGTGGGCCAGATGCTCGAGGACGAGGCCGCCCGGACACGAAACCGTGAGCGCCTCGCGCATACGACCGACCCTGCCGAGCGGAAGCTCTACCTCGATGAGGCGCTCGCTCGGGTCGAGCGCCAGATCGGGCTGCTCGACGCCAAGGCCGACCGGATCGCCTCGATGATCGAGGACGCCCGCGCCCGCGAGCGACGCATCCGAGCCGGCCTGGCCGAGCTGGAGCGAGGCGCCACCCCCGGACCGAAGCGGGACCGCCGATGACGGGCGCCCGCGGGGTCTCCGCGTTCCGCCATCGCAACTACCGGCTGTTCTTCGGCGGCCAGGCGATCTCGCTCGTCGGCACCTGGATGCAGCAGGTCGCCCAGGCTTGGCTCGTCCTCCAGCTGACCCACGACCCGCTCTGGCTCGGCGTGGTCGCCGCCGCCCAGTTCGTCCCGGTGATGGTGTTCGGATTGTTCGCGGGCGTGCTCGCGGACACGCTCCCGAAGCGCCCGACGCTGATCGCGGTCCAGGTCGTGATGATGAGCCTGGCCACGATCCTCGCGATCCTGACCTACACCGGCGTCGTGACAGTCCCGATCATCATCGTGCTGGCCCTGCTCCTCGGCTGCGCGAACGCGGTCGACATGCCGGTCCGCCAGTCGTTCGCCGTCGAGATGGTCGGGCGCGAGGACATCGGCAACGCCGTCGCGCTCAACTCGGCGATGTTCAACGGGGCACGGATCGTCGGCCCGGCCGTCGCCGGGATCACGATCGGCGTCGTGGGGGTGGCCGCGGCCTTCGCGCTCAATGCACTGAGCTTCGTGGCGGTCATCATCGGCCTGCTGGCCATGCGCGACTCGGAGCTGCGCAGCCCGCCCCCGATCGATCGGCCGCGCTCCGTCCGTGCCGTGGGCGAGCACCTGCGCGAGGGGTTCGACTACGTACGGAACACCCCGCTGGTCCTGCTCGCGGTCCTGGTCGTGGGTCTCGTGAGCACGTTCGGCATGAACTTCGGGGTCGTCATCCCGACGCTCACCCAGGAGACGCTCCAGAGCGATGCCGCCGGCTACGGCTTCCTGATGGCGTCGTCCGGTGTCGGTTCGCTGCTCGCCGCGCTCTGGTTGGCGTTCGGCAAGAGCCCCCGACCGTCGAGGATGGCGTTCGGCGCGGTCATGCTCGGGATTGCCGAGGTCGTGCTCGCCTACTCGCACGTCTTCGCGTTCTCGATGCTCCTGATGGTCGCAGTCGGCTTCGGCGCCATCGCCATGGCGGCCACGGCGAACACGACGCTCCAGCTCGCGTCGCCCGACCAGCTGCGCGGCCGGGTGATGAGCTTCTACACGACGATCTTCGCGGGCTCGACCCCGATCGGCGGCCTGCTGATGGGCGCGATCGCCTCGGGCCTCGGCATCGCCATCGCGATGGTCGTCGGCGGGGTCCTGTCGCTGGCGGTCGGCGTCGTCGCATTCGCCTGGATCCGTCGCCGCGGCCTCGATCGGCCCGTCCGGCCGTGGTTGCCGGCCAAGGCCGGTGTCACGACCATGGCCGGGTCACTGCCCGAGGGCGCGCGCCCCCGCTGATACGGTCAGGCCTCCGGCGCGCCAAACACCAGCGCAGCGTTGAGTCCGCCGAACCCGAATGACGTCGAGAGGACGCGCCGGTACGACCCGTCGCGACCCGCCCGGAGCAGGCCCGGCAGGAGCGCCGCCGAGTCCGGATCGGGTTCGACGAGATTGACCGAGGCCGGCGCCCAGCCATCGCGGATGGCGAGCGAGCAGATGGCGGCCTCGATGGCGCCGGACGCGCCCAGCGGGTGGCCGTACAACGCCTTGGTGCCACTCACCGGGACGGTCGCCGCGCGCTCGCCGAGGGCTGTCGAGATCGCCCGCGCCTCGGCCACGTCGCCGATCGGTGTCGACGACGCGTGGGCGTTCACGTAGTCGATCTCGCTCGGGTCGATGCCGGCGTCCTCGAGCGCGATGGTCGCGGCTCTGGCGGCTTCGCGGCCGTCGGCCCGCGGCTGGACCATGTGGTAGGCGTCTGACGTCGCGCCGTAGCCGAGCAGTTCGGCATATGGCGTGGCGCCGCGGGCGCGGGCAGCGTCCGCGTCCTCCAGCACGAGCAACGCGGCACCCTCCCCCATGACGAACCCGTCGCGGCCGACGTCGAACGGCCGGGCGGCCGTGCCCGGCGTGTCGTTGTGCCCGGCCGACAGCGCCCGGATGATGTCGAATGCGCCGAACGCGAGCGGGCTGAGCGGGATCTCGCAGCCGCCGGCGATCGCCGCATCGACCCGGCCCTCGCGCAGGTCGCCCAGCGCCTCGCCAAGTGCGACCGACCCCGACGCACAGGAGTTGGCCGTCGAGAGGATCGGGCCGCGTACGTCCAGCGCGATCCCGAGGTTGGCCGGCGCGGCCCCTCCGAACACCGCGAGCGCGAGGTTCGGGGCGACCTGCCGGATGCCCTTGGCGAGATAGCGCTCGTGCTGGTCCTCGGCGTAGGCGATGCCGCCGAGCGCCGAACCGAGGTAGATCCCGATCCGCTCTGGGGAGGCGGCGCCCCGCTCGCCCGGGACGAGCTCGGCGTCTTCGAGCGCGAGTTGTCCCGCGACCAGGCCGAACTGGCTGAACCGATCCAGCTGGCGGGCCGTCTTCGGGGGCATCCAGGCGAGTGGGTCGAAGTCGTCGACCTGGGCGGCGACCTGCGAGCGGAACGGGCTCGGGTCGAACCGATCGATGCGCTTCACCGGGGACTGCCCTGCTCGCAGCCCCGCCCGAAAGGCCTCGAGCCCGGTGCCGATCGGCGTGATGATGCCGAGGCCCGTGATCCAGACGCGTCGTCGGGCGCTCATGTCGATGGGTTCGTCGCGGAGGCACGTCCGGACTGCTCGTCGGTCGCCAGCGCCTCGGCCAGGGCCTTGAACGAGGCCAGCGTACGACCCGCGATCGGGCGCGTGAACCACCGGTCGACGATGGCGGCCAGGAGTGGCAGGCGCGGTCGGAAGTCGTGATCGATGTCGACACGACACCCAGCCGCCGTCGGCTCGATGCGCCAGGTGACGTCCATCCCGCGTGTCGCCCCGGCGACGTGCACGAACCGGAGGCGACGCGTGGATGGCTCGGACCAGGCCCGCGATCGCCAGGTCACCGGCAGGCCGAGCCCGAGGACCCCGATGAACGGCCGCCGCGCGATGAAGTCGGCGACGAGCGCGCCATCCGGCAGCCGCTCACGGGCGCGCGAGCGAGCGTAGTGGGGGAGCAGTCGCTCCCAGCGCTCGACGTCACGCGCGAGCCGGAACACCAGGTCCGCGGGGGCTGCGACATCGATGCCGATCGTGCTGTGCACGGCTCAGCGGTTCATGGCGCGAGCAACGCCGCGAGGTAGCGCGGATCCAGTGCACGTCCGGCCGGGACCAGGTCGCCCATCACGAGGCCCATCGTCGCACGGACCGCCGGTCGCGAGGCGACACGCCGTGCCGCGTACTCGAAGAAGGCCGGACGGGCGAGGAAGGCCTGGACCAGCCATGAGACCGCGTCCTTCGCGAGGAACCGGCGGGTCATCGCCCGCTCGTAGGCATCGAAGGCGCCGGCGCGGCCGCGGGCGCTCGCGCGGATCGCCGCGGCCGCGAGTTCGGCCGACACCAGGGCGCGATGCAGGCCCTCACCGGTGAACGGATCCAGGAACCCGGCCGCATCGCCGACGAGCAGCCACCGCCGGCCCGCCCTCCGGCGCACGCGATGACCGACCGGCCACGCGCCCGCCAGGGCGTCGAGCGGCGGGCCGTCGCGCCAGGCGGCGGGATCGTCGTCGGCCGGGGGGATGCCCGCGACGAGCCGATCCACGACCGCGTGCGCGCCACCGCGAGCCACCTTGGCCTGCCAGGAGGGCCCGAGCACGATGCCGATGTTCACTCGGTCGCCGGGCACCGGCGCGATGCCGATGTAGCCGTCGCGGACGATCCGCATCCGAGCATCGCGATCGGCCAGCCCGCCGGGATCGGCCAGGTGAAACGTCAGTCCGAGCCGCGGCGCGAGCCGGGCGGGGCGCTCGACGCCGGCCGCCCGGCCGACGACGGACCGGAGACCGTCCGCGCCCACGACGACACCTGCCTCCAACGTGGCGGGCCCCTCGGGACCGCGGAGGTCGAGCCGCCCCCGCTCGGCATCGACGCCAACCACTGTCCAGCCGACTCGGACCTCCGCGCCCCCCGCCCTGGCAAGGTCGAGCAGGGTCGGATCGAGCCGCGACCGATCGAACCCGACCGCCGGCTCGCCGTCGCGATCGGCGCCGTAGGTCAGGCGGAACGTCGTGCCGCGCGGCGTCTCGACGCGCATCGCCGGGATCGGACGGGCGACGGCGTCCAGGGTCTCGCGATCGAGCCCGATGTCGCGCAGCGCCGACATCGTCGCCGGTGACGCGAACACGCCCCCGGCGCGCCAGTGCCAGGTCGGCGATCGTTCGAGGACGACCACCTCGTGGCCCGCCCGTGCCAGTCGCGCGGCCAGGCTCGCGCCGGCGGGCCCGCCCCCGACGATCGCGACCTCGATCCGTTCAGTCGGTGCCATCCATGCCCCCGGCCCCAGGCAGATCGGGTTCGGTCGGCCGGACCGCGGCGATGGCATAGCGATGCCGGAAGGGGCCGCGGATCGAGCGGACCGGCGCCAGGCCGGCGGCGCGAACCATCACGACCGCCTCGTCGAGCCGGTACGCCCGCCGAACGGACAAGAGGCGCGTCGTATCGGGTGTATCGATTGCCTGTGAGCAGGTGCCCGATCAGCCAGGCGCCGAGCCACCCGAGTCGGCTGCGGTCGAGGTCGTTGACGACGACCCCGAGCCGCGCGACGCGACCCATCTCGCCGAGCACGGCCGTAGCCTCCTCGCTCTCGAGGTGATGGAGGACGAGCGACGCGTGGACGACATCGAAGGAGCGATCGGGGTAGGGAAGCGACCGTCCGTCGCCGACGGTCAGCGTGAGGCCGGCCGTCGTGCCGACCGCCGGCGCCGCGCGCTCCGCAGCCACGAGCACCTCGGGTCGATTCTCGAGCCCGACGATGTGGAGCGTCCGGCCGCGCCGGGTCGCCTCGGCGAGCAACGCGATCGGGATGTCGGCGCCGCCGGTCCCGACGTCGAGAAGCGACAACTCCTCGCGATGCGCCGCGACGGCGTCGATCGCCGCCGATGAGATCCGCACGCCACCCAGCCAGCGGTTGATCCGCCGCAGGTCGCGCAGGTTGCCGGCGAGCGCGCTCGGGTCGTCCAGCGGGCCGTCGAGAAGCTCGACGGCATCGGTCAGGCGGTCCATCGGGTAGCCCGCAGGCTACACGACACCATGTCCGCTGCCGAACGAGTGATGGCGGACCGCCAGTCGTTCCCGGTACCCTCCCCGCCATGACGACCCTGCGCCGGGGCCTGCTGCCCCTCACGATCGCGGCCCTCTGCCTCCTCGCGATGGCCCCCACGACGATGGCGAAGGCCGCCCCGCAGTTCCCGACCCAGAGCCTCGGCAACCGCGGCGCCGACGTGAAGGCCATCCAGTGGCTGCTCGGTGGCCGCGGCTATCCGGTCGCCGTCGATGGCGTCTTCGGCGCGACCACGCAGCAGGCGGTCGTGGCCCACCAGACGGGGATCGGCCTGGCCCCAAACGGGATCGTCGACGACGCCACCTGGCGGACGCTCATCGTGCGGGTCAGCCTCGGCAGCACGGGGCCGGCGGTCTCGGCCGTGCAGCGCGAGCTGCGCGCCAAGCGACACCTGGACGTGCCCGTCGACGGGGTCTTCGGGGCGAGCACCCGGACCGCCGTCCGCGCGTTCCAGAAACACCAGGGTCTGCCGATCACCGGCATCGTCAACGGGACGACCTGGCGCTGGCTCATCTGGCACTACGAGCTGCCGTCGTTCAACAAGACGTCGCTGTGCGACTACTCGGTCGGCAATGGCAAGGCGAACTGGGCGACATCGGCGGCCACGAATCAGCTGGAAGCGGCGGCGCGCGTCGTCGCGGCGGAGGGGCACGGCCGGGTCGCGGTCGGGGACGTCTCGAAGCAGCACGGCGGGGACATCGCCGGCCACGAGACCCACGAGCAAGGTCTCGACGTCGACGTCAGGCTGATGCGCAAGGCCAAGGACCAGTGCCGCTGGGGTGGCAACTACCGCGCGTCCACATACGACCGGGCGGCGACCCGCGCGCTCATCGTGGCCATCCGGGCCACCGCCCCTGGCCACGTCAAGCTGATCTACTTCAACGACCCGGTGCTGATCAAGGAGGGCCTCGTGAAGCGGTTCGCCGGCCACGACGACCACCTGCACATCCGCTACTGCGAGAAGACCCACCCGCTCAAGAAGTACGACTGCTGACGAGCGGACGCCGGTACCTCAGTCGTCCCTGTCGGGCGGCTTGGACGTGATCCCGTAGCCGCCGAAGAGCGCGAACCCGTCGACGACGAGGCGCGGTCCGTCCGCCTGGCGGCCGCGCGCGTCCCGACCGTCGCCGACACCGCCCATGATCCCGATCACCCGCAGGTCGACCTGCCAGTCATCGGGGACCACGAGCAGGCCGCCGCCGAAGATGGCCCGGATCGTCAGCTTGGCGCCGGCCGGATCGAGCGTCGCGCCGCGCAGGTCGACGCTGCTGCCGCCGAACCACGTGAGCACCGAACCGCCACGGAACGACGCGGCCTTGCTCGTGAGATCGACCGAATCGAAGATCGCTGCGAGCGCGATGTCATCGGAGTCGGCGTCGCCCACCGACACGATCGAGCGTTTGGCGACGGCCGCCGCGCCCGCCGAAACGCCGAGGAGCGTGACGAAGGCGACCAGGATGCTGCGGATGAGGCGGCCGATCATGATGTCCTCCTTCCGGTAGCCGAGCGCGGGAGCGCCGCCGGGCCGCCGGGTGTTCCGGCGCTATGATGCCTCCCGATGGCCACTGACACGCGACTCCCCATCGCGACCGGCACGTCGAGCGCGCCATCCAGCTGGGGGCTGGGCGACGGGCAGGCGATCCCCTGGGAGTACGCGCCGGCCCCCGAGGCGCGCGACATCGTCACGCTCAAGGAGCGGTACGGCCTGTTCATCGGCGGACGGGAGGTGCCCTCGAGCGACGGCACGACGTTCGTGACCGTCGATCCCGCCACGGAGGAGCCGCTCGCCGAGGTGGCCCGCGCGACCGCGGTCGACATCGACAAGGCGGTCCGCGCCGCGCGGCGCGCCCAGCGCCGGTCGTGGGGCGCGATCTCCGGCCGCGAGCGGGCCAAGTACCTGTTCCGCATCGCGCGCATCCTCCAGGAGCGGAGCCGCGAGTTCGCGGTCCTCGAATCGATGGACTCCGGCAAGCCCATCAAGGAGAGCCGCGACGTCGACGTGCCGCTCGCCGCGGCCCACTTCTGGTACTACGCGGGCTGGGCGGACAAGCTCGACTACGCGTTCCCGGGTCGCGTCGCCAGGCCGCTCGGCGTGGCCGGCCAGATCATCCCGTGGAACTTCCCGCTGCTGATGCTGGCCTGGAAGATCGCGCCGGCCCTCGCGGCGGGCAACACTGTGGTCCTGAAGCCCGCCTCCACGACCCCGCTCTCGGCGCTGCTCTTCGCGGACGTGTGCCGGCAGGCGGACCTGCCGCCCGGTGTCGTGAACATCGTCCCGGGCCCGGGTGCCGTCGGCATGTCGCTCGTCACCCACCCGGGCGTCGACAAGGTGGCGTTCACGGGCTCGACCGAGATCGGCCGCCAGATCTTCCGGGGCGTCGCCGGCACCGACAAGGCGCTGACCCTCGAGCTCGGCGGCAAGGCCGCCAACATCGTGTTCGACGACGCGCCGCTCGACCAGGCCATCGAGGGCATCGTCAACGGCATCTACTTCAACCAGGGCGAGGTGTGCTGCGCCGGCTCGCGGCTGCTCGTCCAGGAGTCCATCGCCGAGACCGTCGTCGACAAGCTCAAGGACCGCCTCGCGACGATCCGCGTCGGCGACCCGCTCGACAAGAACACCGACGTCGGGGCCATCAACTCGCGCGACCAGCTCGAGCGCATCACCGAGCTTGTCGCGTCCGGCGTGGCCGAGGGCGCCGAGCTGTACCAGCCCGCCTGTGACCTTCCCGAGCGTGGCTACTTCTTCCGACCGACCCTGTTCACGAACGTCGCCCAGAGCCACCGCATCGCGCGCGAGGAGATCTTCGGGCCGGTGCTGTCGGTGCTGACGTTCCGGACGCCCGACGAGGCCGTGGAGAAGGCCAACAACACCGCGTACGGCCTGTCCGCCGGCGTCTGGACCGACAAGGGCAGCCGCATCCTCAAGATGGTGTCCGAGCTCAAGGCCGGCGTCGTCTGGGCCAACACCTTCAACCGCTTCGACCCGACGTCGCCGTTCGGGGGCTACAAGGAATCCGGGTTCGGACGCGAGGGCGGCATGCATGGGCTGCACGCCTACGTCCGGCTCGAGGACCGCTGACCGTGGCCACCCGCACGCCCCGACCTGCGCGCCCGACCCGAACGCGCGCCGTCGCGCCCACGCCGACACCGGCCGCGCGGATCGAGGTCCGCAAGACCTACAAGCTCTACATCGGTGGGGCGTTCCCGCGGAGCGAGAGCGGGCGTTCCTACCTGGTCAAGGCCGCCGACGGCACGCCGCTCGCCAACGCCTGCCGTGCCTCGCGCAAGGACCTGCGCGATGCGGTCCGGGCCGCGCGCAAGGCGTTCCCCGGCTGGGCCGACAAGACCGCGATGAACCGCGGGCAGGTCCTCTACCGCGTCGCGGAGCTGATGGAGGGACGGCGCGACCAGTTCATCGCGGAGGTCGCGGCCGCGGAGGGCATCCGCGACGCCCGCGCCCGCGAAGCCGTGGACCGGGCCATCGACCGCTGGGTCTGGTACGCGGGTTGGGCCGACAAGATCGCCCAGGTGCTCGGCTCGTCCAATCCGGTCGCGGCGCCGTACTTCAACTTCACGATCCCCGAGGCGACCGGGGTCGTCGGCGTGGTCGCGCCGGAGACCTCGTCGCTGCTCGGACTCGTCAGCCGGCTCGCCCCGCCGCTCGTCGCGGGCAACGTCGTGGTGCTGCTCACCTCGGAGACGCGGCCGCTGCCGGCGGTCACGCTGACCGAGGTGCTCGCGACATCGGACGTCCCGGGTGGCGTCGTCAACGTCCTCACCGGGCTCAAGAAGGAGCTCGTGTCGGTCCTGGCCGGCCATGGCGACATCGACGCCCTCGACACCTGGGGCGTCCCCGACGCGATGCGCACGGAGACCGAGTTGCTCATCGCCGACGACATCAAGCGCCTCGCCCGTCGGCCGACGACGGTCGTCGAGGCCCGGTTCGACTGGCTCGACGACCGGGCCGCCGAGCGACCCGAATGGATCGCCGCCTTCCTCGAGATGAAGACGGTCTGGCACCCGATCGGGGTGTAGGGATGGCGCTCCGACCTGACCCGGAGGTCGGCTACCGCCGGCCGGGCGACCATCGTCGTGCCGACGGGCTCGTCGAGCGACGGGTGTTCGTCCAGGCGTCGCCTCGGATCGTCTGGACCACGCTGCACGATCCGGCGGCCGGGGCGACGATGTTCCCGGAGCTGCAGTTCGGCCCCGCCGCCCCGTCCTGGCCGGCCGCCGCCACCACGCGGCCGGCCCACACCCGGATGGGCCTGCTCCGTGAGGAGGCCCGGGTCGAGAGCCTCGAGGCGCGGCCAGATTCGCGGTTCCGACTCCGCATCACCGGGTCCGGCTTCGACAGCGAGTGGAGCTGGCAGCTGGAACCCGTGGCGGGTGGCACCCGGGTGATCCACGGCGCGACCTTCGAGCCCTACGACCGTTGGACCGGGCTGCTTGTGCGACTCGGTCGCGCCTCGCTGAGCAGCCGGGTCGAGGCGCACCTGCGGGTCCTCAAGGAGCGAGCCGAGGCGACCGAACGATCGGCCAACCCGGCCGCGTAGCCGTCCGGGCCCGGCCTTCGGCGCACGGGGCCTGCAGTGGAGCGACCTGGACAGGTAACGTCCGGTGGTGGACCCCTTCGTCATCGGGCTCGTCGCCGTCTCGGCCATCCTGCATGTCGCCTGGAACATCCGCCTCAAGACCGCCGGGGATCCACTCCGGACGGCGACGGTCGGCATCCTCGCCGCGTCGATCGGGATCGTGCCCGCGGGCATCGTGGTCTGGGCGCTCGGCGGGCGACTCGCGCTGCCGCCTGAGGGGATCGCGCTCGGAGTCCTTTCCGGCGTCATCGAGGCCGCGTACTTCGTGTTCCTCTCGGCGGCATACCGGCGTGGCGATCTGTCGGTCGTCTACCCGATCGCCCGCGGAACCGCGCCGCTGCTCGCGGTCGCCATCGGCGTCGGGTTGCTCGGCGAGCGGCTCGGGCTCGCCGGATCGCTCGGCGTCGTCGGCCTGCTGGCGGGGTTCATGGTGCTGCAGCGGCCGTGGCGGGTCGTCGCGGCCGCCCGGGCGGCGCCGGCAGGGGAGCGTCGCGAGACGGTCGACACGGCCATCCTCTTCGCGCTTGCGACGGGCGTGACGATCGCCGTTTACAGCGCGATCGATCGCGTCGGGACACGGATCATCGACCCGATCCCGTATGCCGCCATCCTGTGGGTCGCCACGGCCGTCTCGCTGGTCCTGTGGGTCACGTTGGTCGCGGGCGGTGGCATCTTCTCGGGCGGTCGCGCCGAGGTGCGGCGGGCCGCGGTCGGGGGCTGGCTCACGCTCGGCGCTTACCTGCTGATCCTGACCGCCCTGAGCGTGGCGCCGCTGTCGGGCGTCGCCCCGCTGCGCGAATCGGCCACAGTCTTCGCGGCGGCCTGGGGCTCGGTCCGCCTGGGCGAGGCGAGCGACCGGAACGAGGTGGTCCGTCGCGTGGGTGCCTCGGTGCTCATCGTCGGCGGCGCGCTGCTCCTCGCCGTCGGCAGTTGACGGTCAGGTCGCCTCGATCGGCGGCACGCGGCCGAACAACCGCCGTCGGCCGAACCGGCTGTTGACGAGGCCGACCCCGGCGATGACCAGGGCCGTCCCGACGATGATCCGACCGTCGACCGGCTCGGCCAGGACGAGATAGCCGAGGACGATCCCGACGACCGGGATGAGGTACGCGACGAGCGTCGTCCGGGTGGCACCCCAGGCGGCGAACAGGCGGAAGACCGCCAAATACGCCACGCCCGAACCGAGCAGGCCGAGCCACAGGATCGAGAAGACCGCCTGCGCGTCCGGCGTGGCCGTCCACGGGTGCTCGAACAGGATCGCGACGACCCCCACGATGATGGTCGCGAACGTCACCTGGAAGACGGCGGGGACCATCGGGGGGACACCCCGGACGTTCCGGCGGGAGTAGACCGCACCGCAGGCGTAGCTGAATGCCGCACCGAGCAGCGCCAGCTCGCCGGTGAGCGAGGAACCCTCCGCCGTCAGGCCCCGGCTGGTCACGAGGACGACGCCGACGAACCCGACGACGAGCCCCACGACGCCGTTGACCCGGAGCGGCTCGTCGTGCAGGAAGAGGGCGGACAGCACGATCGCGAAGAGTGGCACCGGAGACGTCAGGATGGCCGCCAGCGACGAATCGACCGATTGCTCCGCCCAGGTGATGAGCAGGAACGGGATCGTGATGTTGATGACCGCCATCACGAGCAGGTGCCCGTAGATGCGCCGTTCGCGGGGGAGAGCCTGCTTCGCGATCCGAACGCAGATCCACAGGAGCGCGGCTCCGACGAGGAGTCGCAGGAAGACCAGGGTGAACGTCCCGAAGTCGTCGACCGCGAGCTTGATGAAGAGGTAGCTGGAGCCCCAGATGAACCCCAGCCCGAGAAAGATCAGCCAGTCGATCCTGGAGCCTCGTTCACTCATCGACGGATGATACTCGGGGTTGGCCTACGGCGCTAGGCCAAGCTCGATGGGCGAGACGGTCCAAGGCGGGATCTCCAGGTCGCGATCTTGTCAGCATCCTCCAGAACCCGCGTCGGTCCCGGACCGTTGCCGTACCCACGTCGGAGCCGGTTCGGCCGCTCCCGAAGTGCGACAATCACGCTCGTGACCCACCCGTGGACGACACCCGAGCTGACCGGCATCGGGCGGATCCCGATGCACAGCGTCCAGCACCTCGACCGCCTCGACCTCGACGGGACGTGGCGCTTCCAGCTCCTGCCGCGACCGGACGCCGAGCCAGGCCGGAAGTGGCGCGACATCGAGGTCCCGGGCTGCTGGACGATGCAGGACACCTTCGACAAGCCGCACTACACGAACGTCCAGATGCCGTTCCCCGGTCACCCGCCGGAGATCCCCGAAGCGAACCCGACGGGCGTCTACGAGCGGACGTTCAAGGTCCCGAAGACCTGGACCGGCAAGCGGGTCGTGCTCCACGTCGGGGCGGCCGAGAGCGTCCTGATCGCCACCCTCAACGGCGAGGAGATCGGAGTCGGCAAGGACGCCCATCTCGCGTCCGAGTTCGACGTCACCGAGCGGCTCAAGGCCGGGACCAACACCCTGACCCTGCGGGTCGTGAAATGGTCGGACGCGACCTACGTCGAGGACCAGGACCAGTGGTGGCACGGTGGGCTCACGCGCTCCGTGTACCTGTACGCGACTGGCGCCGTCCACGTGGCCGACATCGCCGCGATCGGCGGCCTCGCCGACGACCTCACGACGGGGACGCTCGACCTGACGGTCGATATCGGGTTCGCCGGCGTCGCGCCGACGCCCGGCTGGACCGTCGAGGCCGAGATCGACGGGCTACTCCCCGTCGTCCGGGCGAGGAACGAGCTGCCGGGGGCGTCGAGCTGGCCGTTCCCCGCGGTCGTCGTCCGCCACATCGTGGGCGGTCCGCCGGCCGTGGCCGATGACCGGGCTGCCTGGGACGAGGAGTTCCGAAGGCAGGCGCCGGTGTTGCCCGGACGCGTCGAGTGGCACCTCGAGATCCCGGACGTGCCCCGCTGGACGGCCGAGACCCCGGCCCTCCATGACCTGCGAATCACATTGCGGTCCCCGGACGGCGAGGTCCTGGAAGGCCATGTCGTCCGCGTCGGCTTCCGTCGGGTCGAGATCCGTGGGCTGGACCTGCTGTTCAACGGGCAGAGGATCTTCATCCGGGGCGTCAACCGCCACGACTTCGACCAGCACACCGGCCGCGTCATCACCCCCGAGTCGATGCGCGCGGACCTCGTGGCGATGAAGCAGTTCGGGTTCAATGCGGTCCGGACCTCGCACTACCCGAACGACCCGGTCTTCCTCGACCTCACCGACGAGCTGGGCATGTATGTCATCGACGAGGCCGACATCGAGTCGCACGCGTTCCAGAGCACGCTGTGCGACGACCCGCGGTACCTGAACCAATGGGTGAGTCGCGTCTCGAGGATGGTGCTGCGAGACCGGAACCACCCGTCGGTCTTCGCCTGGTCGCTCGGGAACGAGTCCGGTTTCGGGTCGAACCACGAGGCGGCCGCGGCCTGGGTCCGACGGGTCGATCCGTCGCGACCCCTGCACTACGAGGGAGCGATCCGCTGGGACTGGACCGCGGACCAGGACGGCACCGACCTGACCTGTCCGATGTACCCGGCGATCTCGGCGATCGTGGACCATGCCAGGTCCGGGCGGCAGCGGCACCCGCTGATCATGTGCGAGTACTCGCACGCCATGGGCAACAGCAACGGGACCCTCGCCGAGTACTGGGACGCTATCGAATCGACGCCCGGACTCCAGGGCGGGTTCATGTGGGAGTGGTGGGACCACGGCCTCGTCCAGGCGCTGCCCGATGGCACGCAGCGGTGGGCCTACGGCGGCGACTTCGGCGACACGCCCCACGACGGCAACTTCTGCACGGATGGCCTGGTCTGGCCCGATCGCCGCCCGAAGCCGGCGCTCTGGGAGCATCGGGCGCTCGCGGCGCCGGTCGCCATCGGCGGTCGGCCCGAGGACGTGATCCACGGCCGGATCGAGGTCCACAACCGCGGCGAGGTCCGGGACCTCGGCTGGCTGGTCGCCCGGTACGAGCTGGCGGTCGACGGTGACGTCGTGAGCGCCGCCGCCTTCGAGTTGCCCGCGATCTGGCCCGGCGAGCACGCCTCGATCACGCTGCCCGGATGGCCCGCGGAGGGCCTGCCGGCCGGCCGCGAGGCCTGGCTGACGGTCGGATTCCGGACGGCCGCCGCGAGCGGCTGGGCGCCGCAAGGGTTCGAGGTCTGTGAAGTTCAGATCCCGGTCTCGCTCGGGGCCGCGCTACCGCATGCCTCGCGACCCGTGCCGGCGGGCGACGACGTGCCGGTCCCGCTCGACGGCGCCGGGCGGCTCGTCCACCCGTTGCTCGCGTCGCCGCCGGCCCTGGCCTTGTGGCGTGCGCCGACCGACAACGACCGGATCGGCGGGATGGGTCGTCGCTGGACCGACCGGGGCCTGGACCGTCTCGAGCGCCACCTGCTCGATATCCGCCGCGAGGGCGACACGACCATCGTGCGCGCCGAGATCCGCACCGGCGCCGGGATCGTGCTGCCCCACGAGCAGCGGTTCACGGCCCTGGCGGACGGCGGCATCGGGGTGGACGAGACCGTGGTCATCCCCGAGTCGCTGACCGATCTCGCCCGGATCGGGACCGTTCTCGAGACGGTCGCCGGGCTGGAGGCGCTCGAGTGGTTCGGGACGGGACCGCACGAGACGTATCCCGATCGGAAGCGTGGCGGCCTCGTCGGCCGCTGGCGTTCCAGCGTGACCGACCAATACGTGCCCTACATCCGACCGCAGGAGAATGGCGGCCACGCCGACGTGCGCTGGCTCAGCCTGGCCGACGCGAAGGGCCGTGGCCTGCGTCTCGTCCTCGACGAGCCGCGCCAGGTGTCGGCGACGCACGTCCGCGCGGCCGACCTCGCCTCGGCGACGCACGACGTGGAGATCACCCCACGGCCCGAGACGATCGTCCACCTCGACGCGGCCCATCGTGGCCTTGGCACCGCCAGCTGTGGGCCGGACACGCTGCCCGCGTACCTCGTCGGACCCGGCATGTACCAGTGGTCGTGGTCGCTCCATCAGCTCCAGCCGGCCTGAGTCGTGGCGGTCGAATGGCTCGCTGACGAGCGGCAGTTCCACCTGCGCAACGAGCGGATCAGCCTCGTGCTGCGGGTCTACGAGGACGGGACGCTCGGCCACCTGCACCTCGGCGCGCCGCTCCCGCTCGGCCGGTCGTACCGGCACCTGGGTCCGGACCCGTTCGAGGGGTATTCGAACCGGGTGGGGGAGCCGATCCCGCTTGCGTACCCGACCACCGGCACCGGCGACTTCCGCGTGCCGGCCCTCGTGGCCGCCACGGCCGACGGCGCGACCGCGCTGACCCTGCGCTACCGGGACCACCGGATCGTCGCCGGCAAGCCGTCGCTCGAGCCGCTGCCGGCCACGTACGTCGAAGACGCCGCCGAGGCCGACACGCTCGAGATCACCCTGACCGACGAGCCGGCCGGCCTCGAGGTGGACCTGCGCTTCACGATCTTCGCCGATCGAGCGGTCATCGCCAGGAGCGCGACGATCCGCAACGTCGCGAGCGCCGCCGCCGACCTGCGCTGCGCGATGAGCCTGGCCGTGGACCTGCCCGATGCCGACTGGATCATGATCGGGCTCGCCGGCGCCTGGGCGCGCGAGCGGCATGTCATCGAACGCGCCATCGTCCCGGGTCGCCAGTCGGCGTCGAGTACGCGCGGCGCCTCGAGCGCCCAGCACAACCCGTTCGTCGCGCTCCGTCGGCCGACGACCGACGAGGCGCATGGCGAGGCCTACGGGTTCAGTCTCGTCTACTCGGGCAACTTCCTCGCCGAAGTCGAAGTCGACTCCTTCGACACGACCCGGGTGCGCCTGGGCATCGAGCCCGACACCTTCGACTGGCGGCTGGAACCCGGCGCGGCGTTCACGACGCCCGAGGCCGTCGTGGCCTATTCCGCCGAGGGACTCGGCGCGCTCTCGGACGCCTTCCACGGGCTGTTCCAGGAGCGCCTCGCGCGAGGCCGTTGGCGCGACCGTCCCCGGCCGGTCCTCCTCAACAACTGGGAGGCCACCTACTTCGACTTCGACACCGACAGGCTGGTCCGAATCGCGACCTCCGCGCGCGAGCTCGGCGTCGAGCTCTTCGTCCTCGACGACGGCTGGTTCGGCAAGCGCGACGCCGACACGACGTCACTCGGCGACTGGGTCGTCGACCGGCGCAAGCTACCCGACGGCCTCGAGGGCGTGGCCCGACGGATCACGGCCCTGGGCATGGACTTCGGCCTGTGGATCGAGCCCGAGATGGTCAGCGCGGACAGCGACCTGTTCCGGGCGCACCCGGAGTGGGCCATCGGCATCCCGGGTCGCCCACGGACGGAGAGCCGCCAGCAGCTCGTGCTCGACATGGCGCGTGCCGAGGTGGTCGATCACCTGACCGCGGTGCTCTCGGACATCCTTTCGAGCGCCCCGATCGCCTACGTCAAGTGGGACATGAACCGCAACATCACCGAGCCGTGGACGTCGTCCCTGCCGGCCGATCGGCAGGGTGAGTTCTTCCACCGCTACATCCTCGGCGTGTACGAGCTGTACCGGCGCCTGACGACGCGCTTCCCCGACATCCTGTTCGAGTCGTGTGCGAGCGGTGGCGCGCGGTTCGACCCCGGCATGCTCGCGTTCGCGCCACAGGCCTGGACGAGCGACGGCTCCGATGCGATCGAGCGCCTGCGCATCCAGTGGGGCACGTCGCTCGCGTACCCGCTCAGCTCGATCGCGGCCCACGTGTCGGCGGTCCCCAACCACCAGGTCGGCCGCGTCACGCCGCTGGCTACGCGCGCGGCGGTCGCGTTCTTCGGCGTCTTCGGGTACGAGCTCGATCCGACGGTCATGACGCCGGCCGAGCGGGCCGAGATCGCCGACCAGATCGCGCTCTACGTCCGCTACCGCGACGTCTTGCAGTTCGGACGGTTCGTTCGCCTGTCGAGCCCGTTCGAGACCGACCGCGACGAGGTGGCCTGGATGGCCGTTGGCGTGGACCGTCGACGAGCGGTCGTCGGCTACTACCGGATCCTCGGCGAGCCCGACCCGGGGCCCGTGCGCCTGCGCCTGCGCGGCCTCGACCCGGACGCGACCTATGCGGTCACGCCGTGGCCGCCAGCGGGCGGCGTGAACCTCGTCCGCGAACCGCGCGGCCGGCAGACCGGCGCCGAGCTGATGGGTGCCGGCATCGCGCTCGAGCTGGGTCGCCACGAAACGATGTCGCGAGGCGACTTCTGGACCCGCCTCTTCGCCCTCGACGCGGACGAGTAGCCCCGGCCGGTGCGCCGGCTAGCCCTTGGTCGATCCCAGCGTCAGGCCGCGCACGAACTGGGCCGAGAGCACGAGATACACGGTGATCGTGGGCAGGGCGACCATGAACGCCGCCGCCGCGAGCAGGTTCGTATCCGTGAAGAAGGCGCCCTGGAGGTTGTTGAGGGCCGAGGTGATGGGCCGCTTGTCCCCGGTCTTCATCAACATGAGCGCCCAGAAGAAGTCGTTGTAGATGAAGGTGAACTCCAGCACGGCCAGAGCCGCGAGCGCGGGCCGGCACAGGGGCAGGATCACCTTCCGATAGATCGTCCAGAGCGACGCCCCGTCGACCAGGGCGGCCTCGGTCAGCTCCCGCGAGATCGTCTTCATGTAGTTGCTCATCACGAACGTACAGAAGCCGGTCTGGAAGACGATGTGGATGAGGATGACCCCGAAGTACGAGTCGTACATCACGCCGAAGTCGCTGAGTGGCTTCGGGAGCGGCAGCAACAGGTAGATGCGATAGAGCGGGACGATGATCACCTGCGGAGGGAGGAGGTTCCCCGCCGTGAACATCATCAGCAGGAACAAGTTCAAGCGGAAGCTGAACCGCGAGAACACGAAGCCGAGCATCGACGAGACGAACAGCGTGATCGTGACCGCCGGGATCGCGATGATCAGCGTGTTGAGGAAGAACTTGGGCATCTGCGAGCGATTCCACGCCGTCACGAAGTTGTCGAAGTTCAGCGTCCTCGCGATGGAGACGTAGCCGTCGTGGGACGTGTCGGCGTACGGTCGGAGCGCGGTGTAGAGCGTCCACAGGATCGGGAAGAGCCAAACGAGCGCCAGGCTGATGAGGACGACATGCAGCAGGACCCGCTGCCAGCGGATCCGTCGTCGCGGCGCGACGCTGACGGTGGCCGCGGTTGCCGCGGCGGTGGTCGCGCTCATGCCTGGTCAGCCCGCGTGGTCCGGGTCAGGAAGATCACGATCGGGACCAGCGAGACCACGAGCAGCACGACCGCGATCGCGGACCCGAATCCGAGGAGACTCGCCTCGCCGATGCTGGCGTTGGTGATCAGGACCGAGAGCAATTCGAGCCCGTTCTTGCCCTGGTTGATGATGTAGACGATGTCGAAGGCGCGCAGCGACTCGATAGTCGTCACGACGATGATGACGACGTTGATCGGCCGCATGACCGGGAAGACCACGCGGAAGAACGTCTGACGCGCGTTCGCGCCGTCGATCGATGCCGCCTCACGCAGGGTCGGGTCGACGCTCTTGAGTCCCGCGAGATAGAGCACCATCACGTACCCGACATGTCTCCAACTAGCCGCCACCAGGACGGCCCCGATGTTGAGCGTCGGGTCACCCAGCCAGCTGATGACGTTGTCCTGGCTGGTCCGGCCGAGGACGCTGTTGATGAATCCCTGTGACGTGTACTGCAGCTGCCAGATGATCCCGACGACCGCGAGTGACAGGACGACCGGGATGAAGAACGCGCTCTGGTAGATCCGCGTGCCGCGCATCTCGCGATCCAGGAGCACCGCGAGGAAGATGCCGATCGGCGTCGCGATGAAGACGAACACCAGCAGCCACAGGATGTTGTGCCAGACCGCCGGCCAGAAGGGCTGGTACACCGTGAACAGCGTGACGTAGTTCTTGACGCCGATGAAGTTCTTGGCCTCGAGGCCGGTGTAGCCCTGCCAGTTCGTGAACGACAGGCCGATCGAGAAGATCGTCGGCAACCAGATCAGCGAGATGCACAGGAAGGTCGGGATCCCGACCATCAGGCCCATCACGACCTTGTCGCGGCGGGTCAGGAGCGAGTACTTGCGGCGCGGATTCGCAAGGACATCCGCCCCGCCGATCACGGGACCGGGCGGGGCGGATGCGCCAGACGACGAGGTCGTTCCTGACATGGCGTCAGGATAGTCCGACGGCTAGAGCGGCGGCAGCTGGTCCCAGAAGTCCTGGATGGACTTCTGATAGGCCACCATGTCCTGGTCTGGCTTGGCGAGCCAGGTCTGGAGGAAGCGCTGCATCCCGTCCTGGGTCGCGAAGTCCGGGCGCGTGTCCCGGTCCAGGAACTGGGTGATCCGCTTGGCCTTGCTGACGATCTCGACGGCCTTCTTCTGGAGTTCGGTGTAGGTGCTCGTGTCGCTGTCGCTCGCGGTCGGCAGGACGCCGGGCTGGTACTGGAAGAAGATGCCCTGCGTCGAGCCCTTCGACCAGAATTCTAGGTAGGCGTTGGCGGCGTCCCGCTCGGCCTCGAGGTTCGGCGCCTTGGCAGCCATCTGCCAGGTGTCGATCGGGGCGTCGAGCGCTGCCTCGGCATCGAATGACGTCCCGAGGGTCGGGAACGGGAAGAAGTCGAGGTCCGCCAGGTCCGCCGGGTCGGTGAACGCACCGGACACGAACAGCCCGAGCAGGTACATCCCCGACGTCTTCTTGATCAAGGTGTTCGCCGCGTCGGTCCAATCCAGCCCGGCGTAGTCCTTGGCGTGGAAGGGAAGGATCTCCTTCCACTTGTCGAAGACCGCGGTGACCTTCGGGTCCGTCCACTTCTCCGTCCCGGCCATGAGGCCGACATGGAAGTCGTAGCCGTTGAGCCGAAGGTTGAGGATGTCGAAGGTGCCCATCGCCGGCCAGCCCTGCTTGTCGGCGAACGCGATCGGCACCAGGCCGTCGCCCTGCATCTTTGTGGACAGGGTCTTCAGATCGTCCCAGGTCACCGGGACCGTGTAGCCCTTGTCCTTGAAGAGGCTCTTGCGATAGAAGACGGCCCAGGGGTAGTAGTCGACCGGGATCCCGTACACCTTGCCGTCGTTGCCGACGACGGACTGGCCGAATCCTTCTGTGAAGTTGCCCTTGACCTTCGCCCAGACGTCGTCGATCGGAGCGGTCAGCCCCTTCTCGGCGAAGAACTTCATGCGGAAGCCGGAGAACCACGTGTAGGCGGTCTCCGGGGTGCCGCCGAGATAGTTGGCGATCTGGTTCTGGAACGTGCTGTGATCGACCGTGTTCATCTTGACTTCGATGCCGGTCGCGTCGGTGAACGCCTTGTTGACGGCCGCCATCCCGTCCGGTTCCTTGACATCGGTGTGGTAACTGCCGATGGAAACGGACCCTGTGGCGACGCTTGGGGCCGCTGCGCTCGGTGCGGCGGCGCTCGGGGCCGCGGCGCTCGGTGCGGCCGCGCTTGGTGCGGTCGAGGCAGCCGGTGAGCTGCACGCCGCGATGATCGCGGGAACGGTCGCGAGGCCGGCAACGCCGGCGACGCCCTTCAGGACCGTCCTGCGGGAGACGGAACGCGTCTCGATGGGTTCGGCCATAGCTGCTCCTCCACGGGACCCTGTCCGACAAAATCCAACAGGTTCACCCGGATTGTCGGCACCCCGAGTGGCGGTGTCAAGGAGATTCGGTCACGATTTGCGAAAATCGACGTGGAGTTCCGTTGACTTTCGTGCAGAGGCACGGCAATCTCTGTTCGAACAAGGGGAACGGTGGCGAGGTGAGCATGACGGACGGTTCCGTCGGATCCAAAGGGGCGGCGGTGATGCTCGCCCGACAGCGCCAGGCCTTCATCCTCGAGCGGGTGCGCGAGGTGGGGGCCGTCCGTGTCGCCGACCTGGTGCGCGAGCTCGGCGTTTCGGACATGACCGTTCGCCGCGACCTCGAGATCCTCGACGATCGCGGGCTCCTCGAGAAGGTCCATGGCGGGGCGACCTCGCTGATCGGTCACGCGCTCTTCGAACCGGGCTTTGCCGCGAAGTCGTCACTCCAGCAGGCCGAGAAGGACGCGATCGCCGATGCCGCCGCCGCGCTCGTCGAGCCGGGCATGGCCATCGGCGTCTCCGCCGGCACCACGACGTACGCCCTGGCCCAGCGCCTCGCCGACGTGCCGGGGCTGACCGTGGTCACCAACTCCATCCGGGTCGCCGACGTCCTCCACCAGGTGGGTCGCACCGACCAGACGATCGTGCTGACCGGCGGCGTGCGGACGCCGTCCGAGGCCCTCGTGGGGCCGTTCGCCGTCGCGGCCCTGCGCACGGTCCACATGGACCTCGTGTTCGTCGGCGTGCACGGCATGGACCCGCACTCCGGGTTCACGTGCCCGAACCTCCTGGAGGCCGACACGGACCGCGCGCTCATCGAGGCCGGCCGCCGCCTGGTCGTCGTGGCCGACCACTCGAAGTGGGGCGTCATCGGCATCAGCTCCATCGCCCGACTCGACCAGGTCGACGTCCTCATCACGGACGCCGGCCTCGATCTCGACGCCCGCCGCGCGCTCGCGGCCGAAGTCCGCCAGTTGATCGTCGTCGATCCGATGGCCGCGCTGGAGGTGTCCGTCGATCGTGCCATCTGAGCGCTCCTCCGCCGTGCCGCCCGACGACCTCGCCCGCGACCCGCATCGGCGCTACGACCCACTCAACGACGAGTGGGTCCTCGTGTCGGCGGGCCGGACGCTGCGACCGTGGCTGGGCGCCGAGGAGCCCGAGGTCACCCACGAGCGGCCCACGTACGTTCCGGACTGCTACCTGTGCCCGGGCAATGTTCGCGCCAATGGCGGGCGCAACCCCTCGTACGAGTCGACATTCGTGTTCGACAACGACTTCGCCGCCCTCCGGACCGACACCTCGGAGATGGCCGTCGAGGACGGCCTGCTCCGGGCCGAAGGCGAGCGCGGCGTGTGTCGGGTGGTCTGCTTCTCGCCTCGCCACGACCTGACCCTCGGGGGCATGCCGCTTGCCGACATCCGGCGGGTGGTCGACGTCTGGGCGGAGCAGACGAGCGAGCTCGGGGCCGATTTCCGGTGGGTCCAGGTGTTCGAGAACCGCGGTGCGGCGATGGGCGCGTCGAATCCCCACCCACACGGCCAGATCTGGGCGGGCACGGCCCTGCCGGGTGCCGCTCAGCGCGAAGGTGCCAGCCAGGCCCGCCACGCCGCCGCGACCGGCCGGCGCCTGCTGCTCGACTACCTCAACCAGGAATCCGGCGGGCCGCGGACCGTCGTCGAGAGCGACGAGTGGCTGATCGTCGTGCCCTTCTGGGCCGCGTGGCCGTTCGAGACGCTCGCGATCCCGAAGCGGCCGGCCGCCCGCCTGCCGGACCTCGATGACGCGGCACGGGACGGGCTGGCCGCCGCGCTCGTGGAGCTCCTCGGACGCTACGACGGCCTGTTCCGCCGGCCGTTCCCGTACTCGATGGGCTGGCACCAGGCCCCGTTCGGGGGATCCGACGACATCGCGGGCTGGCAGGTCCACGGCCACTTCTACCCGCCGCTCCTGCGCGCCAGCGTGCGCAAGTTCATGGTCGGCTACGAGTTGCTGGCCGAGACCCAGCGCGACCTCACGCCCGAAGACGCCGCCGAACGCCTGCGCGCCATCGCCCCGACGCGCACGCCGGCCGAACCCTCGCCGTCCTCCTCGGCCGGGCCGCCCGTGACCCCCGCACGGGCGGCCCCGGCTTAACCCCGCTCGGAGTCAGTCGCCAGCCGGGCCAGCCTACGAACCGGCCCGGTTCCCGGCCCGCTAGCATGACGCCACACGTGACGGAGGCAGCATGCGGCTCTGGGGCGGGCGATTCAGCGAGGCCAGCGATCCAAGGGTCGAGGCGTTCACGGCCTCGATCGACGTCGATCGCGAGCTCGCTGCCGACGACCTGGTCGGTTCGATCGCCCACGTCCGCGGGCTCGGTCGCGCGGGGCTGCTGACCCAGGCGCAGGTCGACGAGCTCATCGGTGGGCTCAGGGCCCTCGCCGACGACGTCGAGGCAGGCCGGATGACGTGGGATCCGGCGCTCGAGGACGTCCACCTGAACCTCGAGGCGGCCCTCGCCGATCGGATCGGACCGGTTGCCGGGCGACTGCACACCGGGCGCTCGCGCAACGACCAGGTCGCCACGGACCTGCGGCTCTGGACCCGCCGGGCGATCGACCGACTCGACGCCGCGAACCTGGCGTTCGAGCAGGCCCTCGTGAATCTCGCCGAGCGCGAGGGCGACGCGATCCTGCCCGGCACGACCCACATCCAGCCGGCCCAGCCCGTGCTTTTCGCCCACCACCTGCTGGCCTACGTCGAGATGGCCGAGCGGGATCGGGGTCGGTTGGCCGACGCGCGGCGCCGCCTGAACGTCAGCCCGCTCGGCGCGGGCGCCCTGGCCGGCGCGGGCTACCCCCTCGATCGCGAGACGACCGCGGGCGAGCTCGGGTTCGACGGCGTCACCGCCAACTCCCTCGATGCCGTGAGCGATCGCGACTTCGTCGTCGAGGTGCTCGCGGCGATCGCACTCGGCATGGTCCACCTGAGCCGGCTCGCGGAGGAGCTCACGTGGTGGTCGAACCCCGCGTTCGGGTTCGTGCGCGCCTCCGACGCGTTCTCGACCGGCAGCTCGATCATGCCCAACAAGAAGAACCCCGACCCGGCCGAGCTCGTTCGCGGCCGCGCCGCGCGCGTGATCGGGGCGCTCGCCGGGACGCTCGCGATGCTCAAGGGCCTGCCGCTCGCGTACCAGCGCGACCTCCAGGAGGACAAGGCGCCACTGTTCGACGCGGTCACGGTCTACGAGGCGTCGCTAGGCGTGCTCGCGGGCATGCTCGAGACCCTGACCGTCGATGCCGGCCGGATGCGCGCGGCCGCGGACACGGGCTACACGACGGCCACGGCGGTCGCCGACGCCCTGGTCCGACGAGGCATCCCGTTCCGTGCCGCCCACCACGTCGTGGGCTCGCTCGTCGCCGAAGCGGAGGCGGCCGGCGTGCCGCTCGACGCGGTCGACGACGCCATGATCGGAATGGCCCTTGGGGTTAGCGGCGACCCGGATGCCGAAACGCTCGCGGCGGATCCGGGGATCGGTGAGCTCCTGCGGTCTGCCGCGTCCGTCGAGGGGGCGCTCGCCGCGTGCGATGTCACGGGCGGCACGGCACCCGCCCGGGTCAAGGCGGCCTTGGCCGCGGCCCGCAACCGCCTGGGCACGGAACGGTGACCGGATGCTGACCCCCGAGACGATCCACGACGCCCCCAAGGCGCTGCTCCACGACCATCTCGACGGGGGACTGCGACCGGCGACGATCATCGACCTGGCCGCCGAATTCGGGTACGACGGCCTCCCGACGACCGACGTCGATGCGCTGAACGCCTGGTTCCGTCGCGGCGCCGATCGCAAGTCGCTCGAGCTCTATCTCGAGACCTTCGCGCACACGACGGGCGTGATGCAGGAGCGCGACGCGATCGTCCGGGTCGCCGCCGAGTGCGCCGAGGACCTGGCCGCCGACGGCGTCGCGTATGCCGAGGTCCGCTATGCCCCGGAACTCTCCACGGAACGTGGCCTGACCCTCGACGAGGTCGTCGAGGCCAACCTGGAAGGGTTCCGCGTCGGTTCGGAACGGGCCGCCGAGGCGGGCCGGCCGATCGTCATGAAGATGCTCGTCACCGCGATGCGCCAGGCCGCGCGCTCCGTGGAGGTAGCCGAGTGCGCGGTCCGCTGGCGGGACGCGGGTGTGGTCGGCTTCGACATCGCCGGCCCCGAGGCAGGCTATCGCCCGACGCGTCACCTCGATGCCTTCGAGTACGTCCGGCGCGAGAACTTCCACATCACGATCCACGCCGGCGAATCCTTCGGGCTGCCGTCGATCTGGGAGGCGCTCCAGTGGTGTGGCGCCGAGCGCCTCGGGCATGGTGTCCGAATCGTCGACGACATCACCGTCCGCGACGATGGCTCGGTCGCGCTCGGCCGGCTGGCGGCCTTCGTCCGCGACCGGCGTGTGCCCCTCGAGATGTGTCCGACCTCGAACGTCCACACCGGCGCCGCGCCATCGATCGCCGAGCACCCGATCGACCTGCTCCGTCGCCTGCGCTACCGCGTGACGCTCAACACCGACAACCGGTTGATGAGCGGCGTGTCGCTCTCGAGCGAGTTCTCCGCGCTCGACGCGGCCTTCGGGATCGGCCTCGGTGAGATGGAGTGGTTGACGATCAACGCGATGAAGAGCGCGTTCGCGCCGTTCGATGAGCGGCTGCGCATCATCAACGAGGTCGTGAAGCCGGGCTACGCGCACCTGCGCGCGGGCGAGACCAAGGTCGTCGCCGGGACCTGAGGAGCATCCGCCGTGCCCGGTGCCGACGACACCCGACTCGATGGCCGCCGCGCGCTCGTGACCGGTGCCGGGGTCGGCATCGGGCGGGCGATCGCCGTTCGCCTGGCCGAGCGCGGAGCCTCGGTCGCGCTCCATCACCACGGCCACGCCGCCGATGCCGAGGCGACCGCGGGGGGCATCACGGCCGGCGGCGGGTTCGCCGTCAGCCTGGCCGCGGACCTCGCCGTTCCCGGGGCCGCCACGGACCTCGTCGCTCGTGCGATCGGGGCCCTCGGCGGCCTCGACATCCTCGTGAACAATGCCGGCCGCACCGATGCGCGGCCGTTCGACGAGGTCGATCCCGACGCGTTCGATGCGCTCGTGCGACTCAACCTCGGCTCGGCGTACTTCGCGGCTGCGGCGGCCCGCCCGGCACTCGCGGGCTCGGGCCATGGAGTCATCGTGAACATGACCTCGGTGCTGGCCAGCCACGGTGCCACGGACCACGTCCTCTACTCCGCGACGAAGGGCGCGCTCGTCGCGATGACGCGGTCGCTCGCCATGGAGCTCGCGCCGGACGGGACCCGCGTGCTTGCCGTGGGCCCGGGCCTCGTCGAGGTGCCGCGCTACTTCGAGGATCCGACTTATGCCACGGAACGAGGTGACCGAGTCGTCCCGATCGGTCGCGTCGGACAGCCCGAAGACGTAGCGGCCCTCGTGGCGTTCCTCGTCTCCGACGCGGCGTCGTGGATGACCGGGAGCGTCGTCTGGATCGACGGCGGGACCACGGCGCAGCTCGATCTCGGGGAGCTCCGACCGGCCGTCAAGCGGCGCGACTGAACCGCCGTCGGGCCCGATCCTCGTCCTCAGGCGAGGTCCATGGCTTGGAGCACCTCGGGCCACAGAGCCGCGTATCCGAGGATGACCCCGCATGTCAGCGCCAGCCGCCCGGCCCACACCAGGATCGGCGGCCGCCGGGGTCGGCCGACGAGGCGGAGTACCCACCACGCCACCGTCACCAGCCCAACGGACACGAACGTGATCCCGACAGGCTGCACCGCCCCCTCGTCGAAGACGATGAGCATGAAGTTGATCGGCAGGGTGAGCAGGCCGAGGACGGTGACGATCGCGTACATCGGCGTCACGCGCCCCTGACCGGGTGCGAGGTGCGGCAGCCGGCGTTCGAGCCAGTCGTCGACGAGGGCGAACACGAATCCGCAGATCCCGACCAGCACGATGAGCAGGGCGACGACGATCGGATCGAAGTGCAGCAGCAGGAAGTCGGGGTTGTCGCCCTCGATCAGCCCAGGTCCCGCGATCGCGACGGCGATCGGCATGGCGAGCATCGCGCGGGCCAGGCCGGTCCGAGGGATCCACGGCGAGATGACGACCCAGATCGTGCCGGCTTGCAGCCCGGCGATCACGCCGCCGAGGACGAGCGCGATCGTCCCGCCGACTGTGATCTCGCCGATCCGGTTGCCGTTCGAGGTGAACGCCCCGACCGTGTCAGGGAGCAACAGTGCGTCCAGCCGCATCACGATCCGGGCTCCGACGCCGCCGAACACGCCGAGCAGGATCCCGGCCAGGCCGCCGCGCGAGATGTCGCGCAGGATCTCGTCGATCCGCCACACGGGTGGGGCGTCGGCGACGAGCGGTGACGTCGCGAACGCGGTGCCCACGGGGCGGGCCGACGGACGGTCCACGTCAGGCCGGCGTGGGCGCCGATCCGGCCGTCGGCTCGGCGGGCTGCCCCACGCGCTCGGGGATCCCGGCCAGCGCGGTCGCGACGCCCCAGATGGCCCCGACGATCAAGCCGTTGATGGCGTGATCGGTCGCCCAACCGGCCGGGTCTTCCTGCCACGGCAGGCCCATCCGGTTGGTGGCCTCGTTGGCCGCGAACAATGCGATGGCCCACGCGACGCCGACGATGATCGCCGGCAGCGATCGACGGTCGCCGATCGCCCAGACGTAGACGGCGGCCATGACCAGGCCGCTCAGGGACGACACACCCACCCGGCTCAGCGCGTCAGGCCCGCCGTCGTGGAGCGCGTGGGTGACCCCGATCCCGACCCCCATCCAGAGCAGGAGTCGGAGCCCCTCCCGGCGAGGGAGCAGCAGGCCGGCCCATTGCAGCAGACCCGCGACGACACCCGAGACGAACCCGATCATGAGGCCGAAGATCGTCGCGGTCACGTCCCAGTCGGGCAGCCCGCCGAAGCTTCCCGGGAGGTGGAAGATCAACCCGCCGACCGTCATGCCGAGGGTCGTCGTCAGGATCCAGATCGCACCACGCGCTGCCGTCGTCATCGCCGGGCTCCTCCGTATGCCGCTATATCGTGATGCGATATATACGCGACGTGGCGCCGGCGCGTCAAGACGTCGTGGAGCCGCCGTGCATGGTCGCGGAGCCCTAGATCGCCGCTGAGCCCTAACCGGCCGGCAGGGCCACCACGAAGCGCGAGCTCGCGAACCCATTCGGTTCGAGGTAGATCCGGCCGCCCATCGCGGTCATCAGCCGTCGGGCGGCGAACAGCCCGATCCCGGACCCGCGGCTCGCGCCGCCGCCGCCGATCCGGACGAACGGCTCGAAGACGCTCTCCCAGTCTTCGCGCGGGACACCCGGGCCGTCATCGGTGATGTAGACCTGGATCTCGTCGCCGAGGTGCCAGACGCCGATGCTCACGCCGTCGGCGCTCGGGGCGTACTTCGACTCGTTCTCGAGGATCTGCTCGAGAACCTGGCGGAACCGGCCTTCGTCGCCGATCGCGATGACTGAGCCTTCCGGCCGCTGCCAGCGGATCGGGTGCGGCCGCAGCAAGAGCCGTAGCATCTCGACGGTCTCGTCGACCGCCGCGACGGCGTCGAATGGCGCCCGCGAGAGTCCCGTCAGTCCCTCGCCGCGGACCGATGCCAAGATCGAATCGACGAGCCGGTCGAGGCGGCCGAGCTGGTCGAGGGCAGCGGCGCGCCACGCCCCGGGGTCGGCGGGGTCGGGCGGCAGTTCACCGGTGGCGGCATCGGCGAGGAGGTCGACGTAGACGCGGACCACCGACAACGGGGTTCGCAGTTCGTGCGTCACGACCGAGAGGAGTTCCGCCCGCGCGGCATCGAGGGCGGTCAGCTGGGCGAGCCGGGCCTCGACCTCGGCGGTCAGGCGTCCCTTCTCGACGATGCCCGCGAGGAGGGCCGCGATGGTGCGCAGGAACTCGATCTCGTCGCGTCCGAACTCGCGGATCTCGCGCGTCTGGACGTTGAGCACGCCGACGACCCGGTCGTGCCACTCGAGCGGCACCGAGAGCATGCCGGACAGCCCTTCGATGTCGAAGCCGCGGACCCAGGCGAAGCGGGGATCGACCGTCACGTCGGGGACCGCGATCGGCTGACGGGTGGCGGCGACCCGGCCAGTGATGCCCTGGCCCCATTCGAGGCTGACCTTGCCGACCTGGGAGCGATCGAGGCCGTTGGTGGCGGCGAGGGTCAGGCGGACGTGCTCGTGGTCGGCAAGGTAGAAGGAGCAGACCTCGACGCCCATGGCGGCCGTGGTCCCGTCGACGATCGAGCGCATCAGCTCGTCCCAGTCACGTGCCTGGGTCGCGAGGCTCGCGATCTCATGGAGGAAGGCGAGTTCCTGGATCTGCAGCCGGTCGCGCGCGTCGGGCGGACGTTCCGTGTCGTGCGTCATCGCCCGAATCATGGCGCATCGCCGCGTCGGCGGCGCCGTGGGCCTCCGTCGCGATGCCCGTTGGAGGCTGCGCCGGCGTCAGACCGCGGCGGGCTCCGGGTCGGTGACCGTCGTCGGCAGGTTCTCGAGGAGCGGGTCGGTCCATGACCAGGCCGCGCCGTGGCGCGCCCCGACCGCCCCATGCCGGGCGGCCTCCACCCGCAGCGGCAGCCCGAAGATCTCGATGAACCCGACGGCGGACGCGTGATCGAACGCGTCGCCCTCGTCGTAGGTCGCGAGGCTCTTGTCGTACAGCGACAGCGGCGACCGCCGACCCACGACCACCGCCTGGCCGTGGTCGAGCCGCACGCGCACCTCGCCCGACACGACGCGCTGTGACGACGCCACGTATCCCCGCAGGTCGCGCGACAGGGCGCTGAACCAAAGCCCGTCGTAGATGAGGCGTGCCAGCTCGTCGGCCACGAACCGATCGAATCGGAGCGTGTCGCGCGACAGGGTCAGCCCCTCGAGGGCGTGGTGCGCGGCGTGCAGGATCGTGGCTGCGGGCGTCTCGTAGATCTCGCGGCTCTTGATGCCGACGAGCCGGTCCTCGACGTGGTCGATACGACCGACGCCGTGGGCGCCACCGATGGCATGGACCCGCTCGACCAGTTCGACCGCCGGCAGCCGCTCGCCGTCGAGGGCGACCGGGATGCCGCCCTCGAACTCGATGACGATCTCGATAGGATCGGGGGCGTCGGACGGCGCCACCGTCCACTCATAGGCGTCGGCCGGCGGGGTGACCCAGGGGTCCTCGAGGACGCCGGTCTCGCACGATCGCCCCCACATGTTCACGTCGATCGAGTAGGGCGACGCCTTGGTGATCGGGATCTCGATGCCCCGCTCGTTCGCGTAGTCGATCTCCTGGTCGCGGGTCAGGCCCATCCCGACGCGCATCGGGGCGATGACCTCGAGCCCCGGATCCAGCGCGTGGGTGGCGACATCGAAGCGGACCTGGTCGTTGCCCTTGCCCGTGCAGCCGTGGGCGACCGCGTCGGCCTTCTCGCGCGCCGCCACCTCGACGAGGAGCTGCGCGATCAACGGGCGGGCAAGGGCGGTGGCCAGTGGGTACGCGCCCTGGTACAGGGCGTTCGCCTGGAGGTGCGGCCAGACGAAGTCGGTGACGAACCGCTCCCGTGCGTCGACCACGTACGCGCGCGACGCCCCGGCGGACATCGCCCGACGCTCGACACCCTGCCGCAGGGACCCGCCACCGACATCGACGGTGAGCGTCACGACCTCGGCGTCGTACTGCTCCTTGAGCCAGGCGACGGCGACCGACGTGTCGAGTCCACCCGAATACGCGAGGACGACCTTCTTCACGGGACTCTGGACCTCCGGATCAATGGCTGCGGGCCGTGCCGACGGCCGGGGTTGCCGGCGCCGCCGCCGTCGCGATGGCGCTGAAACGATCGAGCCAGCGCTCGAGGCGCCGCTCGTCGGCGAAGAGGACGAGGAGGGTATTGTCGCCCGCGAGCGTGCCTTCCTGTTCGCGCAGGGTCGACTCGTCGATGGCCTGGGCGATGACGCTGGCGGTGCCGGGCGTCCCGGTCAGGACGAGGATCAGGCCGCTCCGCCCGATCGTGACCGGGATGTCGGCGAGGATCCGGGTGAGACGCTCGTCGGAGGCCGATGGCGTGCGACCGTTGGCCGAGCCGACATCCTCGGGCGTGACATAGACATGGCCATCGGCCCGTGGCGCCTTGAGCAGGCCGAGTTCGGTGATGTCGCGCGAGACCGTGGCCTGGGTCACGGCGAACCCCTGTTCTGTGAGGGCGTCGACGAGTTCCCGTTGACTGCCCACCGGGCGCGCCAGGACGAGCTCACGGATGGCCCGCTGGCGGAGTCGCTTGAGGTCCTGCGTGGCGGTCACCTCGTTCCGTGCCCTCAGGCCGCGCCGACGCCGGCCGCCCGACTCGATGTGATGCGGGTCCCGAAGGACTCGTCCGACAGGGCGCGGGTCAGGGCGTTCGGCGCGGACGAGTCGGCGATGATCGCCTCGGCGCCCTCCCAGCCGAGCGCCCCGAGCGCGGCGCGGACCTTGGGCACCATGCCGCCCGCGATCACGCCGGACGCGATGAGGTGCTCGGCCTCGGCGACCGTGAGCGTATCGAGGCGCTGGCCGTCGGCGTCGCGGACGCCATCGACATCGGTCAGCAGGACGAGTTGGCGGGCACCGAGCCCAGCCGCGATGCCCGCGGCCACGTCGTCGGCGTTGACGTTGCAGACGATGCCGTCCGCGTCGCGGGCGAGTGGCGCGACGACCGGCACCTGGCCACCGACCAGGATCGCGTCGAGCAGGTCGCGGCGCAGGCCGACGACGCGGGCGACGAGCCCGAGGTCCGGGATCCGCTCGGCGATGAGCAGGCCGCCATCGACGCCCGAGAGCCCCACAGCATCGACGCCGAGGTCGCGCAGGCCGGCGACGAGTTCGCTGTTGACCACGCCCCGGAGGACCGCGGCGGCCACTTCGAGCGACGCGGCATCGGTGACGCGCAGGCCGCCTTCGAATCGCGACGGCACGCCCAGTCGCTCGAGCCACTCGGTGATGCGCTTGCCGCCGCCATGGACCAGCACCACGGGACGTCGTCGCGCGACCGCGGCCACTTCCTCGAGCACCTGGCTCTGCTCCGCAATGGTCGTGCCACCGAGCTTGACGACGAGGATCTCAGACATCGGTCGCCACCTGCGCGGCCCATCCCGGCGTTGTCGGCTGTGCGCGCTCGCTCACGCACCTTGGGGTGCGCTCGCTCTCGTGCTCGCCTCCGCCTTGGCCTGGGCTCGCCCAGGCGGCGCAACGCAGTTCGCTCACGTCGTGTACTCGCTGTTCTCGATCACGTAGGCCTCGGTGAGGTCGCAGCCGAACGCTTCGCCGATGCCATCGCCCAGGGCGAGGTCGAGCGTGATGACGACCTCGGCGGCGGTCATCGCCTCCCGAGCCGCGGCTCGGTCGAAGGCGATCGGGCCGCCGGCGGCGCCGTCGAACACACCGTGGCCGGCGATCTCGATCCGTAGCCGCGCGGGATCGAGGCGGGCGGCCGTTCCGGCCCGGCTCCGCGCCTCGTCGGCGGGGAGTCCGGCCGCCTCGAGGACCGCGGCATCGGCCAGCCGCGCGTTGCCGGCCGCACCCGCGATCCGACCCCAGTTGGGGTCACGGCCGTGGGCGGCCGCCTTGACCAGGCTGGACGAGACGACCGCTCGGGCCACGGCCCGTGCCTCGGCGTCATCGGCCGCGCCGGTCACCACGGCCGTGATGAGCGTCGCGGCTCCCTCGCCGTCGGCGGCCTGCTGTCGGGCCAGGTCCCGCGCCACGGCCTCGATGGCCTCGCCCAGGACGCTCGCCTCCGGGCTCCCCGCTCGGATCGGCATGGCGCCCGAGGCGCCCGAGGCGAGGACGAAGACCGTGTCGTTCGTGCTCGTGTCGCCATCGACGCTGAGCTGGTCCCAGGTGCGCGCAGCCGCCGGTCGTAGCAGGCCCCACAGGGTCTCGGGCGCCGCGCTCGCGTCGGTCAGCACGACCGCCAGCATCGTGGCCATCCGTGGATGGATCATCCCAACCCCCTTGGCGATGCCACTCACGGTCACGGTGACGGGCCGGCCGTCGGGATCGGGCAGGGTGATCGAGGTCGTGGCCGCCTTCGTGACCGAGTCGGTCGTCCGGAGCGCGGTTGCCATCGCGTCGAGCCCGGCGTCCGTCGCGTCGAGCGTTGGCACGACGGACGCGATCCCCGCCGCGACGCGATCGAGCGGCAGTCTCGTGCCGATCACGCCGGTCGAGAGGTGGAGCGTCAGCTCGTCCGAGATCCCGAGTGCCTCGGCGAGCGCCGTCGCGATCGCGTGCTGGTCGGTGTCGCCGGCATCGCCCGTGGCCGCGTTCGCCGAGCCGCTCGTCGAGATGACGGCCTGGGCCCAGCCGAACCCGGCCCGTGGATCGCCCGATGTCCGCGAAAGGTGTTCCCGCGACAGTCGGACGGGCGCGGCCGCGAACGCGTTCGGGGTGAAGACCGCGGCGGCCGCCGCCGGTCCGTTCGTCGCGACGAGGACGGCCAGGTCCGGCCGCCCCGAGGCCTTGATCCCGGCCACGAGCCCGTTCGCGCGGAAGCCGCCGGGCATCGTCGCCCGACGTTCGACCGACGGGAGCCGCTCCGACGGGAGCTGGATCGGGGCGGGATGCACGGTCGTCATGGCGCCAGCGGCAGCTGGAGCAGGCCGGTCGTTTCCGGCAGGCCGTGCACGAGGTTGAACGACTGGACGGCCTGGCCGGCAGCGCCTTTGACGAGGTTGTCCTCGACTCCGATGACGAGCACGCGTCCGATCCGCTCGTCGAGTCGGACGTGGATCCGGACCTCGTTGCTGCCGGTGACGTGCTTCGTTGCCGGCGGCGTCGCGACGACCGTGACGAACGGCTCGTCGGCGTAGGTGGCGGCATAAAGAGCGTCGAGCTCGGCCTGGGTGACCGGTCGCGTGGGGCGCACGTGGTTGGTCGAGAGGATCCCGCGAGTCATCGGGATCAGGTGCGGGAGGAAGTCGACCGCGATCGCGCCGGGATTCGCCGCGGGGTCGAGGCCCTCGCGCCTCGCGACACCGGCCAGTTCCTGCTCGATCTCGGCGACGTGGCGGTGGCCGCCGAGGCCGTACGCCTTCACGCTCTCGTTGACCTCGCCGAACATGAGTTCGGCCTTCGACTCGCGGCCGGCGCCGGAGACGCCGCTCTTCGCATCGACCACGAGATCGCCGATCAACCCGGCCCGGGCCAGTGGCGCCAGCGCCAGGATCGTCGCCGTCGGATAGCAGCCGGGTGACCCGACGATCGCGACCTCCGCATCGACCAGGGCCTGGAGTTCGGCCCGATGGAGCTCGGGCAAGCCGTAGACGGCGCGCTCGAGCAGGTCGGGCCGCGGATGCTCGAAGCCGTACCAGCGCGGGTAGTCAGCCGGATCGCGGAGGCGGAAGTCGGGCCCGAGATCGATCACCGCGGTGCCGGAGCCGATCAGCTCCGGGACGAGCGCCGCGGCAGTCCCGTGGGGCAGGGCGAGGAACACGGCATCGACCGGCGGGAGCGTGGAATGGACGGCGAGCTCGGTGGTCCCCAGGTGCGGGTGGATCCCGCCGAGCGGGTCGCCGTCGCGGTCCCGGCCCTGCAGGCCGACGAGTGCGATGTTCGGGTGGCGGGCGAGGATCCGGACGAGCTCGGCGCCGACATACCCGGTCGCCCCGATGATGCCGACCCGGATCCGGCGTGGACCACCGGCGGGATCGACGCCGCGCAGCGAGCGAGGGCCAGGAGAAGGGTGGACCGCCGTCATGGTCGGATGACTATACAGCGACCCTGCATAGTCATGCAAGAGCGGACTACTTGTAGGCGATCGGCTCCACAACGAGGGTGTTGGCCGGGCTCGCCCCACGGGTCCAGATCCGCGTGACGAGGTCCGGCACCAACCATCGCAGGAAGTACAGGCGGCAGCCCAGGCAGTAGCCGGTCAGCGCGAGGAGCGACTGCAGGCCCGCGACCGCGAGCGCGAAGAGCCAGCCGAGCGTGGGCTGGCCGAGGATGAACGAGACGAGCGACAGCGTGAGCGCGACCGAGCCGAGGACCTGCGCGAACCGCGGCGGGTACTCATGTTCGGGCTCGGCGGGGCCGAGGCGGGCGACCTTGACGATCCGCCGCCAGATCGCGCCGTAGATGGAGTAGCGCAGGCCGAACGCCGCGCTCGTCCCGATCGACAGCAGGACCAGGGCCACGAGCCACGGGGTGTTCGTGACGAAGGCGACGATGAGCAGGACTGCCGACACGCCGGCACCGAAACGGTGGCCACGCGGGTCGATCATCCGCGCCTTCGGCAGGCGGGCGGCGGCGTCGGCGGGAACGGCGGACGGCATCGGCTGGGTCTCCTTGTGGGCGTCGAGCGTCCGCGGCAGCATACCAGACAACTCCGACAAGTCTAGTAGGGATTGTGCGGGCGGGCGCCTGGAGGCGCTAGCACGCGCCGCGCGCTAGTCGACCGCGACGTCCGGGCGGCGATACGGGCCAGTCGAGCAGGCCTCGCCCTCGGTCTCGATGAGCGCCGCGCCCGTATCGTGGATGCGGTAGCGGTGATGCACCTTCGTGTCCCCGGCGGAGAGCATCGCGTTGACCGGGCAGTACTTGTTCGCCGACAGCTCGATGCTGCGTCGGATCGCGGTCTCGGAGAGTCCGACACCCCAGACCTCGTGGGTGACAGTCACTTCGGTCAGGACCTGTGGATACTCGTCGCGCTGGATGGCGACCGCTGAGATCTCGTACCGCTCGATCGGTTGGCGCTTCTTGGTCACGATCGACATCACGTCCATCGCCGAGCACGCCGCGAGGGCCGAGACGATCGTCTCGACCGGGGACAGCTCGTTCACCTCGGCTCGATCGCCGTAGACGAGGGTCCGATCCGTGCCCGTCCGGACGGAGAACCGCGACTCGCCCTCGTAGACGATGTGGGCGCGTCGCTCGCGGGTCATGCAGGCACGTCCCGGACGAGGCTGCGACCCAGGAACCCGTCCTCGGTCCCGTCCTCCAGCTCGGCGTCGGCCTGGACCGGGCGCTCGGCAAGGAACTGCTCGCGGTACAACCGGGCATACAGGCCGTCCTGCGCCAACAGCTCCTCGTGCGTGCCGCGCTCCACGATCCGTCCTCGTTCGTACACCAGGATCCGGTCGGCTCGCAGGATCGTCGAGAGGCGGTGGGCGATGGCGATGGTCGTGCGACCCTCCATCAGCCGCTCGAATGCCGCCTGGATGAGCCGCTCCGACACGGTGTCGAGCGCCGACGTCGCTTCGTCGAGGATGAGGATCCTGGGGTCCTTGAGGAGGACCCGGGCGATCGCGATCCGCTGCTTCTCGCCACCCGACAGCTTGTAGCCGCGCTCGCCGACGATGGTGTCGTAGCCCTCGGGGAGTTCCATGACCCGGTCGTGGATCGCCGCGGCGAGCGCCGCCGTCCGCAGCTCTTCCTCGGTCGCCTCGGGCTTCGCGTACAGGAGGTTCTCGCGGACCGACGCATGGAACAGGTAGGTCTCCTGGGTCACCACCCCGATCGCCTCGCCGAGGGAGGCGAGCTTGATGCGCCGGACGTCGAGGCCATCGATCTCGACCGCCCCACTGTCGACGTCGTACAGGCGCGGGATCAGGTACGTCGTGCTCGTCTTGCCGGCACCCGACGGGCCGACGAGCGCGACGAGCTCGCCCGGATCGGCCTCGAAGTCGACGTGCTCGAGCGCGAACGTCGGCAGCACCTCGATCGGCTCGGCTCGCTCCGAGGGCTCGGCGGAATTGGCCGCCTCGATGGCCTCGATCGGCTCGACCGCGTGGTCGTGCCCGCGGGCGACGGCGTCGTGGGCGCGCGACGACGGCACCGCCTCGGTCGGGTACCGGAACGACACGTCGTGGAACCGCACGCCGCCGCGGACCTTGGCCGGATCGAGTGCGACCGCATCGGGGGCATCGACGATCTCGGGATCCATCTCGAGGTACTCGAAGATCCGATCGAAGAGCGCGAGCGCCCCCTGGATGTCGACCTGGACGTTCAGCAGCTGGCCGAGCGGGAAGAACAGGCGTGACTGAAGCGTGGTGAACGCGACGATGTCGCCGATCGTCGGGGCCGACGGGTCGCCCTGGATGACGAGCCAGCCCGCGAGCCAGTACACGAAGGCCGGCGTGATGCTGAAGATCGTGCCGATGATCATGAAGAACCAGCGCCCGACCATGGCCTGACGGATCTGCAGGGCGGCGAGTCGGGCATTCAGGTCGCGGAATCGCTTGATGGACGAGTCCTGCTGGCCGAAGGTCTTCGCGAGCAGGATGCCGCTGACGCTCAGCGTCTCCTCGGTCAGGGCGGTCATCTCGGCCAGCGACTTCTGGGTCTCGCCGCTGACCTCGCGCCGGATCTTGCCGACCCGGAACGTCAGGTACATGAAGAAGGGGAGCATCCCGAGCGACAGGAGGGTGAGCCGCCAGTCGATCAGGAACATCGCGATGATCGTGCTGATCGCGATCGCGAAGTTGGAGGTCACCGAGCTTGCCGTGTCGGTCACGACCGCCTGGACGCCGCCGATGTCGTTCGCGATGCGGCTCTGGATCTCGCCGGTCCGGGTCTCCGTGAAGAACCGAAGCGGCATCCGCTGGAGGTGTGTGTACAGCGCGCCGCGCAGGTCCTGCATGACGTTCTGGCCGATGAGGTTGTTGAGGTACGCCTGACCCACGCCGATGAGACCTGTGACGATCGGCAGGAAGATCATCAATGCCACGTAGAAGGTCAGCTTGCCGAAGTCCTTGTTCGGGATCGCGTCGTCGATCAGGAGCTTGAGCAGGATCGGGTTGGCGAGGCCGATCAGGCTCGTGGCGATGATGGCGACGAGCACGATCGAGACCTGGAGCCGGTACGGATCGAAGAACGCGACGATCTGCCGAACGGTCTTGCCGCGGCGTTCCTTCGGGACCGGCGTGAACTCGCGGGACGGGCCGCCTCCCCACATGCCGCCGCCGCCCATCATCCGGCCGCCGCCGCCGCCTCCGCCGCGACCACCACCGACCGCGCCACCCGTCGCCTGGCGCGTCTGTCCTCTCGGGAAACTCATGCGGCCGACGCTACCACGAACCTCGGGGCGGAGGCCCCCACTCGTGCCGGTCCGAACCGGTCATGCACGAATCCGGCGCTGGGACATCCCCGTCGTTGTGCCCGTGCCAGCCGATACTCGGCGCTACCAGGCGGTGGCCGTCGCGGCCTCCGTGATGCCCTGGGATTCGAGCCAGCGCTCGGCATCGATCGCGGCCTTGCAGCCGTCGGCGGCCGCCGTGACCGCCTGCCGGTACCGATGGTCGTGGACGTCGCCGGCGATGAACACCCCGTCGATCTTCGAGCCGGTCTCGTCGTGGACGATGAGGTAGCCCGCCTTGTCGACCTCGAGCCAGTCGCGGAACGCCTCGGTGTTGGGGCGGTAGCCGATGGCGATGAACAGGCCATCGAGCGCCATGCGTGTCTCGTCCCCGCTCACCGTGTCGCGCAGCCGCACGCCGTCCACCTTGGCCGTGCCGAGGACCTCCTCGATCGCGGTGTTCGTGTGGATCTCGATCTTGGGATGGGCCCGCGCCCGGTCGATCATGATCTTCGAGGCGCGGAATGAATCGCGGCGGTGGAACAGATGGACCTTGGTCGCGAAGCGGGTCAGGAAGGTCGCCTCCTCGAACGCCGTATCGCCACCGCCGACGACCCCGATCTCGCGGTCGCGGAAGAAGAACCCGTCACAGGTCGCACAGGCCGACACCCCGCGTCCGCGCAGGCGCGTCTCGGAGTCGAGGCCGAGCCAGAGGGCCGACGCCCCGGTGGCCACGATGACCGACTGGGCCCGGTATTCCGTGCCTCGCGCCCACAACCGGAACGGTCGCTCCGAGAAGTCGACGCGGTCGATGTCGACGTCCACGATCTGGCTGCCGAAGCGCTCGGCCTGGGTCCGGAACGCGGCCATGAGGTCTGGACCCTGGATGCCATCGGGGAAGCCCGGATAGTTCTCGACGTCCGAGGTCAGCATCAGCTGCCCGCCCGGTGCCGAGCCGGCGAGGACGACGGGCTCGAGATTGGCCCGGGCGGCGTAGATCGCGGCCGTCAGTCCGGCCGGACCCGAGCCCACGATCACGAGCTTGGTTTCGACGCTCCCCCCGTTCGAGCCGAACGCCGTCGGACCGCCTGGCGCCCGGAGCGGGGTCGCATCCGAGGCCGCGGCAGGCGCATCGATCATCGAGATCGACAGCCCACCGAACGGATCGGGGTTGGCGGGCTCGCGGCCGTTGCTCGAGGACTCGTCGGTCATGCGGTCATCCTATCACGGGAAACATACTCCCCAGGGGTATCGTCGGGGACGATACGCGACGGCCTCACAGGCGGTGGAGGGCCGGGATGACGTCCCGCCCGACGAGGTCCAGGGCGTCCGGATCGATCACATTCTTCATTTCGACGATGACGTGCTGGGCGCCCGCATCCGAGAGGTCGCCGAACCGCTCGACGATGCTGGCCGGTGTCTCGCCTCCGCCGGCGCCGTCGACCGAGATCCGGAAGTACTGGAGCGTCGAGTGCTCGATCTCGTCGGGATCGCGGCCGACGGCCGCGCAATGCTCGGCGAGGATCGCGTACTTGCGGGCGATCGCCTCGGGCCTCCCGAACACGTTGCAGGCGTCCGCGTACTGCGCCACGAGGCGCAGGGTCTTCTTCTCACCCCCGCCCCCGATCATGATCGGCACCCTGGGGCGTGACAGCGACTGCGGGGAGTTGAGGAGGCGCCTCGCCTGGAAATGCCGTCCCTCGAACGAGGCCTCGGTGCCGTGCTCGCCGGTCCACATGCCGTGGGCGATCTGGAGCGTTTCCTCGAGCATCTCGAAACGCTCCCCGAGCGGCGGGAACCGGAAACCCAGGCTCCGCGACTCATCCTCATTCCAGGCCGCCCCGATCCCGAGCCAGGCCCGGCCGCCCGAGAGCACGTCGAGCGTGGTCGTGGCCTTGACCCACAGGCCGGGCGACCGGTAGTGGACGCCCCCGACCATCAGGCCGAGGCGGGCGCGGGTGGAGTGGGCGGCCATGAACCCGAGGGTCGTCATGCCCTCGAGCATCGGCTCTTCCGGCCGTCCGACGCCACGGATCTGGAAGAAGTGGTCCATGACCCAGATGGAGTCGAAGCCGACGTCGTCTGCCTGGCGCACGATCCGTGCCAGGGTCGGCCCGATCTGCTCCGGCCCGCCGGGCCAGGTGAACGACGAGATCTGGAGGCCGAGCTTCATGCCTCGGCAGCCTAACGGGTTTCGGGTCTCGGGACCCTCAGGCGACCTGATCGTCCGCCGCCGGCGTCGTCGACCGCGGCCCGAACCGGCCGAACAGGGCGGGCACCTGCGACGCGGGCACGGCCGGCGAGAAGAGGAACCCCTGCGCTCGGTTGCAGCCGAGCGCCTGGAGCCGCTCCAGCTGATGCGCCATCTCGACGCCCTCGGCCGTCACGACGAGGCCGAGGGCGGCCGCGAACGACAACGTCGCGGTCACGATGGCGGTGTCCTCGCGCGACGTGCCCAGGCCCCCGACGAATGAGCGGTCGATCTTGAGGCCATGGACCGCGAACCGCTTGAAGTACTCGAGGGCGCTGAAGCCGGTCCCGAAATCGTCGATCGCGAGCCGGACGCCCAGCTCATGGAGCTGTCGCAGCGCCCCGTCGCCGGTGGCGGTCTCGCGCATCGTCAGCGATTCGGTGATCTCGAGCTCCAAGGCCGACGGCTCGAGGCCGGCCTCGCGCAGGATGGCCCGGACCTCGGTCGCGAAGCCCGGCTCCACGACCTGCCGAGCCGACGCGTTGACACTGATCGTGAGGTCCGGGCGGCCGATCCCCCCATCGCGCCACGCTCGGAGTTGCCGGCACGCCGTCTGGGTCACGAGACGGCCCAGGGGCACGATCAGCCCGGTCGCCTCGGCGAGCGGGATGAATTCCCCAGGCAGGACGAGACCGCGGACCGGGTCGCGCCAGCGGACCAGGGCCTCGAAGCCGACGATCTCCTGCGACGGCAGCTCCAGGATCGGCTGGTAGTGGACCTCGAACGCCTCCGCCTCGATGGCCGCCCGCAACTCGGACTCCATCTCGAGGCGACTCTGGGCTCGGTGCTGCATCGAGGGGTCGAACACGACGTGCCGGCCCTTGCCCTGTTCCTTGGCCGCGTACATCGCGGCATCGGCGTGGGCCAGCAGGTCGCCCGCGACCGTGTTCCGGCCGCGCCCGAGCGCGATCCCGATACTCACGCCGACGACGAGCGGACGGCCCTCGAGGATGATCGGGCGGCGGATCGCCGCGGCCAGCCGCTCGGCCAGCTCGACGGCCTCGTCCTCGCCAGCGACCCGTTCGACCAGGATCGTGAATTCGTCACCGCCCTGGCGGGCGGCGATGTCATCGCTGCGGATCGTGCCGGTGAGTCGTTCCGCGACCTCGACCAGGAGCCGATCTCCGGCGGCGTGGCCGAGCGAGTCGTTGACGACCTTGAAGTCGTCGACGTCGAGGAACAGGACGGCGATCCCGGCCCGGCGTCGGCGCGATCGGTCGAGCGCCCGGTCGAGGTGCTCACGGAACAGGGCCCGGTTGGCGAGCCCCGTCAGTGGATCGTGGAACGCGTCGTGGAGGAGTTGCGCCTCGAGACGCTTCTGCTCGGTCGTATCGACCAACAGGCCCTGGGAAACCCGGCGGCCACCGGTCGTCTCGTCGCGCATCGCGTAGGCCTCGTCATGGACCCAGACGATGGAGCCATCGGCGGCGACCATCCGGTAGTCGAGGCGGAGTGGCTGTTCCGTCCTCCAGTGCTCGGCCAGCGCCGCGAGGGTCGAGGGCAGGTCGTCCGGATGCGTGATCCGGGGCCAGAGCTCCGGGTCGCGGAGGAAGGCGTCGGGCGGGTAGCCGAGGATGGCCTCGATCTGGGGGCTCATGTAGGCGAGATGGCCGCCGTCGGTCACGCCCGGGTCGGCGACGTCGATGTAGACGGCGGCGGGGACTCGCTCGACGAGGGTCTGGTAGCGCGTGTCCGCCTCGGCGCGCTGCAGGAGTGCGATCTCGAGGTCGGTGCGCGAGTCGCGCGAGTCGTCGAGCAGGCGGCCGCGCTCGTGGACGAGGAGGGACTGGCGGGCGCCGGCGAGGAGGATGACCACGAGCGAGCAGAGCCTGATCAGACCGAACTCGCTCGTCGCCGGGCTCCACAGCATCAAGAGGACCGCGATGGCCAGCAACGCCACCAACGGCAGGCCGCCGAGGACCGCGGCCGAGACCTGGCGGAACCCCGCGCTGCGGCCTTCGCCGAGGCGCCAATCGCGGGCTCCGAAGCCGACCAGGATCATCCCGACCGAGAAGGCGTAGTTGCCGATGCTGCCAGCTGGCGGGATGGCCTCCACCGCCTGGCGAAGCCAGGCGATCCACGCGAAGCCCAGCACCGCGAGTCCGAGGAGCAGGACGTAGCCCCCGCCTCGCGGCGATGCCCGAGCGGCCAGCAGGGCCACGAGGCCCGCGGCCGCGGCCGCCAGGTGCACGACCGGGTAGGCGATCGCGACCAGCGCCGACGTGGCGCCCGCGCCGACCTGGCTCCCGTAGATCGCGAGGATGATCGCGGTCAGCGTCAGGAAGATGGCCACGGCATCCAGGTAGACCGCGACCTTCTCGACTCTCGCGAGGCGGCCATTGACGGCAACGACGAAGGCCGCGACGATCGGCGGGGCGACCATCAGGAAGCAGAGATCCGACGGCGCCGGCACGCTGAAATAGCCGATCGCGGTCTGCGTGATCCAGGCGAATTGGCCGATGAGCCATGCGAGCGTGCCGACCGCGACGAGGACGGCGATCCTCCGGTCCGGGCCGGTCGCCTTCCTGGCGACGAGTGCGGCATAGAGGGCGGCCAGACAACCGGCCGCCGTCCAGTGGGCATTGACCCAGACGCCGGCCCGGCCCCCGACATCGAGGGCCGTGAGGGCCATGAACAGCCCGACGATCACGATGCCGAGGCGAAGGACGATCGATTCCGGGGTCGCGTCACCGAACCAGGACCGTGGGTTCATGTCGTGGCCCGAGCTGCGCGCGCGCACATCGGCCACGGGGGGCGCGGCCACACCCGTAGCCGCCGATCCCAGGTTCCGCTCGGGAGCGGTGCTGTCCACCTTGGGACACTAGGGGACCCAGGTACTCCTCTCCACCACCGCTTCGCGCCATGGGGGTATAGCCCATATGCCGAAATCGGGCGATCCGGGATCGGCGTCTTGCCGGGCGTGTGCACGATTCGGCGGTCCCGGTACCACCTTCCGGTGGTATTCGCATCGGATGCATATGGGCCTGCCGCCGCCTGCCGCCGCGCGACGCTCCAGGCACGGTCCCGTGGACCGGAAGCGTCCCTAGCGGAAGAGGTCGTTCGCCGCCGGCATCACGAGATCGCGGATCGAGCCTTCGCCTCGGGTGAACGAGGCTCCCCGGACGATCGCCACGGGACGGGCGGCGGTCTTGCCGAGGACCAGTTCGGCTGCCGAGGCAAGCTCGTCGGCGACGGCTCGGACGGTCGAGCGCATGACCCGGCCGTCGGCGTCGGGGACGCCCCGCAGGTCGTCGAGCGGCACGAGTCCGGACACGCCGATCGCGACGTCGACGATCCCCCAACGCCATGGCCGCCCGAACGAGTCCGAGATGATCACGGGCACGTCCGACCCGAACCGCTCGCGCAACCCCACCCGGATCCGCGTCGCGGACGCGTCGGGGTCGCGCGGCAGGAGGGTCACCAGCGCGCCGGAACCGGGGCCGACATTCGATGCGTCCACGCCGCCGTTCGCGCACACGAACCCGTGGGGCGTCTCCGTGATGAGCACCCCGTTCGACATCCGGACGATCCGCCGCGCCTCGCGCAGGACGACCTCGACCTGGCGCGCGTCCCGGTCGTAGCGCTCGGCGAACTCGATCGCGTCGGGCCGGGGTTCGACGCCGTCCAGTTCGACGACCGCGCCCTCGGCCTTTGAGACGACCTTCTGCGTGACGACGAGGACATCGTCGTCCCGAAGGGGTAGGGCGTCCGGCGTCCCCGCGATCGCGTCGGCGATGAGTCCAGGCAGGTCGTCGCCGAGGCGAACCTCTGGGATGCCGTCGAGCGCCAGGACCGAGATCGAGCCCGGCGTGGCCGGTCGGTCAGCCGACACCCAGCCGCTCCGGCGCCAGCGATTCGATGAAGACCAGGTCATCGGGCGTATCGAGGTCGATCGCGAGTGGGCCGTCCGACTCCACGTAGCGGACGCCGGCGGTCTCGGCGAGCGCCCGATGAGCGGCCCGGCTGCCGGGTCCGAACGCTACGTCGATGACGTCGGGCGGCCGGAGGCCGAGGGCGTTGGTCCCCGTCGCGTGCCGGTCGGTCACGAGCACGACCGCCGGCATGTCCGCGAGCAGGGCCGAGACGAGCTCATCGATGGCGGCGGCGGTCACGAACGGGAGGTCGACCGGCAGGACCAGGATGGCATCGGCACCGCCGGCCACCACGTCCGCGCGCGCTTCACGCAACCCGGCGTTCAGCCCGGTCGAGCGCTGCCGCAGCGTCCGGGCCCCGAACCCCGTCGCGAGGTGGAGCACCTCGCGGTCCGGGCTGACGACGAGGACGTCAGAGAGCCGATCGACGGCCAAGGCGGCCACCACGGTCCGCCGCAGGAGCCCGGTCAGGAGATCGAGCCGCTCCTCGGCGTCGAGCGTGCCGCCGAGCCGGGTCTTCGCACCCTCGAGCGTCCCGACCGGGACGATCGCGGCGATGTGGGCCGCCTCGACGGGCGGATCCGGCTTGCTCACGCCTCCGATGGTACAGAGTCGTCCTCGCCGGCCGGCGGGAGCGCGAACCCGAGCACGGCCCGGGCGAGGCGCACCCGACCGTCGGCGTCGGCCATGATCGTGTCGGTCACGAGCGTCTGCAGCCCGAGCGCCGCGATCGAGGGTTCGAGGGCGGCATCGACCTGGTCGAGGACGAAGCCATCCGCGTACGGGGCAAGCAGCGCGGCGACGCCACGCGCACTCGATTCGTGGCCGAGCGAGGTGAGCATCCGGTCAGCCGGGCCCTTGAGTGCCTTGCCGCCCACGATGCCGCTGACCGCCACCACCGGCACGCCCCGGGCGCGTGCTCGTCCGAGCAACTCGCCGACCGCCGGGACGGCGAGGATCGGCCCGAGCGAGACGATCGGGTTGGATGGCGCGATCACGATGACGTCGGCATCGCCGATCGCGGTCCGGACCTCGGCCGTCGGGCGGGCCGCATCGAGACCCGCGTGGCGGACCTCGTGCACCTCCGGAGCCTGGTGGCGATGCACGAAGTACTCCTGGAACTCGAGCCAGCCGTCGTCGGTCCGGACCTGGGTCCGAACCGGCTCATCGGCCATCGGCAGGATCGCGCTCGGGATGCCGAGCGCCCGCTGCAACTCGATGACGGCCTCGGTCAGCGATCGGCCGCTGCGGATCAGCGCCGTTCGCGCGATGTGCGTCGCGAAGTCGCGATCGCCGAGGCGGAACCAGGCCTCCTCGCCATACCGTTCGAGCATCGACATCGTCGCCCACGTCTCGTCGACGACGCCCCAGCCCCGATCCTCGTCGAACAGTCCCGCGAGCATGTACATGACCGAGTCGTGGTCGGGCATGACGAGCAGCCCGTGCCGCTCGACGTCGTCGCCGGTATTGACGATGACCGTGAGCTCGCCGGGCTCGAGGGCCAGCTGCAGGCCATGGGCGAGCTTCGCCCCGCCCGTGCCGCCGGCGAGGACGACGACCTTCACGGTCGCAACCGCTCCTGGACGTCGGCCATGCGCTGGATCGTCTCGGTGTCGTAGGGGCCGGGCATCCGGACGATGACCGTCTCGAAGCCGAGATCCCGGTACGGCCGGATCGAATCGGCCACCTCGGCCGGGCTCCCGAGCAGGACCGGGCCGGGGCCCAGTGAGTCGGTCCCGTTCACGTCGAGCAGCGCCCGGAATCGATCCTCGGCCGCCGCCCGGTCGTCCCGCAGGACGATCGGGAAGCTGATGGTCTTCTCGATGGTGCCGATGTCGCGCCCGACGTCCGTCCCGTGCGCGGCCAGGATCTCGAGCCTGGCCGCGACCTCGTCGATCGTGCCCGACGTGTTCCAGGCGTCGGCCCGCTCGGCCACGGTGCGCAGCGTCTTCTTCGGCCCGGATCCACCGACGAGGATGGGCAAGCGTTCCTGGATCGGCCGCGGTTCGCACAGGGCGTCATGGAAGGTGTAGAAGCGGCCGTCATGGCTGAAGCGCTCGCCGTCGAGCAGGCGGCGAAGGAGCATGACCGCCTCGTCGAGTCGATCCAGTCGCTCACCGACGCCGGACGCGAAGTCGATGCCGAAGGCGTCGTGCTCGCGTTCGAACCAGGCCCCGCCGATGCCCAGGACAGCACGACCGCCCGAGACGTGATCGAGGGTCGTGGCGAGCTTGGCGGTCAGGCCCGGGTTGCGAAACGTGTTCGCGCCGACCATCAGCCCGAGGCGGACCTTCGTCGTGATCGGGCCTAGGGCGGACAGCACGCTCCAGCCCTCGAAGATGGACTGCTCCCATGGCCCGAAGATCGCGAGCAGGTGATCCCACGTCCAGATCGAGTCCCAACCGGCGTCCTCGGCCGAGCGAGCCGCGTCGCGGAAGCCCGGCCAGTCCGTGTGCTGGGACCAGAGCTGGAGTCCGAACCGCATCAGTCCGCCGCCGATCGATCAGTCATCGAGGTGCTCGTGGAAGGCGTGTGCCCGCACCCGGAAGCTGATCCGCTCCTGCCGCTGGAAGCGGTCCGCGATCAGCCGCTCCGCCTCGCCCGGCTCGTCGGCGTGGTAGCGGCGGGCCATGTCGGCGATATCCGCCTGGGCGGTCGGTTGGTTCGTCACGGGCTCCGCCACGCCGGTCAACCCGATCCACCGATAGCCGTCCTGGTCTGTGATCGCCATGGAGATCCGTGTGTCGCGCAGGAGGTTGGCAGGCCAGCGACGCCCGACGGCGCTGTTGATGACGAACTCGTCGCCGTCTAGCGTGTACCAGATGACCGCCTGACGGGGTGTGCCGTCAGGGTCGATCGTGGCGATCGTCGCGAAATGGAGCCCGCTGGCGAGGAAGGCGCGGATGGCGTCGGTCGGGCCGACGAGGGACTTCGAGGTCACGCCCTCGATGGTACGCGAGGCGCCCGCCGCCTGGCCATCTGGACCTTGCGGGCCCGCGCCGGCTCGACCGCTGGCTTGCCGAAGAGATATCCCTGCCCGTAATCGACGCCGAACTCGCGCAGCTTGGCGAGGTCCTTGCGGGTCTCGATCCCCTCGGCGACCAGCTTGGCATTGATCCGCCGGCCGAAGGAGACGAACGCCTCGACGAGGGCCTGTTTCGCATCGTCGGTGGCGACGCCGTGAGTGATGTCGCGATCGATCTTGATGATCGTCGGGCGCAGTGCGGCGACGAGCGCGAAGCTCGCGTAGCCGGCCCCCGCGTCGTCGACGGCGAAGCCGAAACCGAGCCGACGCAGCGCCTTGACCTGGCGCTTGAGCGGACCGAGGTCGGCGACCGATTGCTGCTCGGTGCACTCGACGGTGATGCGCGACGGCGACAGGCCGGCGGCCCGGACCATCTTCGCGAAGGCCTTAGCCTCGAACGCGGGGTCGAGCAGGCTCGCGGGCGTGAAGTTGATCCCGAACCGGCGCGGCTCCTTGCCGGCATCGCGCCCCGCGGCTTCGAGCTGGCCGGCTCGCTCGAGGATGGTGGCGATGATGAAGAGGTCGAGCTCGATCGAGCGCTCCGTGTAGATGGCCGCGGCGACGATCGAGGAGATCGACTGCGGCAGCATCGGCATCTGCGGGCGGAACAGGCACTCGTACTCGTGCAGTTCCAGCGAGTTCAGCTCGACGATCGGCTGGAAGGCCACCTGGTGCAGGGTCCGCAGGCTGAAGAAGTAGTCGAGCATCTTGGTCTGCACGACCATGCTCGACTGGGCCATGCCGATCCGGTCGGCGAGGCCACTGAGCTGGATCGCGGCCGAGGCGGCGATCAGGTAGCGGTCGGACACGGGCAGCGTCCAATCGACCATGACCAGGCCGTATTCGGGGTCTCGGGCGCCGTCCGCGATCTCCTTGACGAGGTTCTCGGTCAGGAGATGGGCCGGGGCGATCAGCACCGTCCCGGACTCGAGTTCCACGATCCGGGCGCCCGCAACGACCGAGGCCAGCCGGTTGGCGAACCGGATATCACGTGACCACAGGAGCCGCTCGGCCTCGGGCCGGGTTGCGTTGAACAGGCGCACTGGCCACCGTCACTACATTGCGAACCCGATGCCCTGGGTGCATCGCGTCGCGAACCTGGCCATCATCCGCTGCCGGACCGAAAGTCGGCCGGACCCGAGGGTCCCGGTCCCCGTGGGACGTTGGTACCGGTGCGGAGTGGGTGAGTGCTGTCTAGTGCGCGGCCGAGCGGACCGCGATCACCGGTCCCCGCGTGTCGCTCACGCAAGACGCTCACCGGCCCGGATCGCGACGTCGAGGCGGTTCTCGGGTGGCGCGAGCGGGCACGCCCAGCGCGGATCGAACGCACACGACGGCTGGAACGCGAAGTTGAAGTCAAGGAACAGCGTGCCCTGCGTCGTGTCGCCGCCCAGATCGGCGTTCTTCGCAGCGTCCACGAGGTACCGGCCCGCCCCATAGGTCTCGGTGCCGTTGGTCGCGTCGCGGAACGGGATGAACAGCCCTCCCGCATAGCCCGCCATCCAGAACGCCGACAGCCGCCGCGGACCCTCGGGGAGTGGCAGCGTCACCGTCCCGACGCGGCTGAACGAGAGCGTGTCGACGCCGCTGTTCGGCAACTCGAGCGCGAAGGCGCCGGGGGCAGGAGGCGGCGCGGGCTCCAGCGGCAGCTCGAAGCGCAGGCGTGGATCGTGGTCGAAGTGCAGGGCCGCGAAACCGGCACGCGCCTCGATCGGTACGGGCGACTGCGGGTGCTCACGGTAGAGCCGCTCCCGGACGGCCCGCCAGTGCCCGAGCGCCGCCTCCGGGTCGGTCACAGCCATCGCCCGGACCTCGGCGTACAGCCCCGCGATCCGCCGGCGCCAATCGGCCAGCCAGAGCCGGTCGGTCGTCGAGCCGTCGCCCTGCGACCAATGGAGCGGGTCGATCACCCGCTTAGCGGCGCTCGCGTCGCAACGCGCCGAGCAGGACCACGGCCCCGATGACGATGAGGATGACCGGCCAGAACTGGCTCCAGCGGATGTTCGGCATGTCGTAGCCGAGCGTGCTGTCCAGGAAGAACCAGACCCCCACGCCCAGGATGAACAAGCCGAAGATGAGTGACCAGATCCGGCCGCCGTCGCGGCGGTCGCGCCGTTGGGGCGCGGCCCACGATCCAGCGGGCGTCGCTGGCGCGGCCGGGGCCGCCGGCGGCGGGCCGCCGAACGTCGTCTCGGCCGGGGCCGGCGTCTCAGTCGTGGCAGCCGGGGCCTCGTCCGGAGCGGGGGTCGTGACGCGGGTGGTCGGGTCGGTGTTCGGTTCGTCCATGGCCGTCCTCGGGGCTGTCAGGTCGGTGGCGCGCCGGCGATCTGCGCCATCGTAGCCCGGTCAGCCTAGAATTGACCGACCGGCCGACGTCGCCGGACGCCGGCGCGACCGCCGGCCAGGGCGCAGCGGACATCGAGCGACGGAGGGTGAGCATGGCGGACACCGCGGAGATCGGCGTCTTCGGAGGCTCGGGGTTCTACTCGCTGCTCGAGGACGTGCGCGAGGTCAAGGTCGACACGCCGTACGGGGCGCCGTCGGATTCGTTCTTCCTCGCCGACGTCGCCGGGCGCAAGGTCGCGTTCCTGCCGCGCCATGGTCGCCGCCACACGATCCCGCCGCACCGCATCAACTACCGCGCCAACGTCTGGGCGATGCGATCGCTCGGGGTCAAGGCGGTCATCTCGCCGTGCGCGGCCGGCTCGCTCCAACTCGCCGTCAAGCCAGGCGACTTCGTCGTGTGCGACCAGTTCGTGGACCGGACCTCGGGCCGGGCCGATACGTTCTACGACGGTCCGATCGTGACCCACCTCTCGTCCGCCGACGTCTACGACCCGGTCCTCCGTCGGCTCGCCATCGACACGATCCGCGACCATCGCATCGAGGTCCACGAGCGGGGAACCGTGGTGGTCATCCAGGGGCCGCGGTTCTCGACGAAGGCCGAGTCCAAGTGGTTCAGCGATGCCGGCTGGGAGGTCATCAACATGACCCAGTACCCCGAGGCGTGGCTGTGCCGGGAGCTCGGGATGGCGGTGGTCAACATCAGCCTCATCACGGACTACGACGCCGGCGTCCACGAGGGCACCGAGGCGGTCAATGCGACCGACGTTCTCGAAGTGTTCACGGCGAACGCGGAGCGGATCCAGCGGGTCGTGCTGGATCTGATCGGGCGGTTCCCGATCGGCCTCGACGCGCTCGGGGCCCGGACCGCCCTTGATCCGACCCGAGGCGACGGGCACACGATCGCGAAGGAGGACATTCGGCTCTTCGAGACCGAACTGTGAGTTCGACCGGCGCCCGATCGGCCGGCGCCGGATCCGCGGGCCTTAGCCGGCCGTCCGGGCTCCCGATCGGCGTCACGCTCCGGACGATCCGGGCCGAGCCGCGCTGGTGGCTCGAGAGCGCGCGGCGGCTCGACGCGGCGGGCTATGCGGGCGTCTGGGCCTGGGACCACTTCATGGGCCGGGGCGATCTCACCGTGCCGGTCGTCGAGGGCTGGACGGCCCTCGCGATGGCCGCGGGCGCGACGTCCCGGATCGAGGTCGGGTCGTTCGTGCTCAACGTCATGAACCGGCATCCGGCGGTCGTCGCCCGAATGGCCTCGACCCTCCAGATCGCCAGTGGCGGCCGGCTCATCCTGGGTGTCGGGATCGGCGGGCATCCGAAGGAGCACGCGGCCTACGGGATCGACTTCCCGGACGCTCCGGAACGAGTGGCGCGGCTGGAGGAGGCGGTCGCCGTGATCCGTGCGCTGTGGACCGGTGGACCCGTCACCCGACCCTCGCCCTACTACCCGCTCGAGGCTGCCTACGCGCATCCGGTCCCCGATCCGCCGCCGCCCATCGTCATCGGGGGCGAGACCGCGGCAGGGGCCAGGCTGGCCGGGCGGATCGGCGACGGCTGGAGCGCGTTCGACGACAATTTCGAGGCCAACCTGCCGCGCTACCTGGAGTCACTCGAGGCCAGCGGCCGACGACGCGAGGACCAACGCGTCCTCGTCGGGTTCCAGGGCGAGTGGCTGTCGGACGAGCGCCTGGATCGATCGCCCTGGGTGCTGGCCCCGCGCGAAACGTGGGAGCGCTGGCACGAGGCCGGTGCCGATGGCGCGATCGTGCTCGCCCGGACCACGTCCGATGTCGACCTCCTGGTGGAGGCGACCGGCCGCTGGTAGGGCGACGGTCGAGGGCCGTCGCTGCTCCGCCCTCTCGCGGTTTCGTGGCAACATCGGCTCGTGACGACCCCCACCCCGGCCGCCTCGCCCGGCACGGCCCCGGCGACCGATCCCGCGCCCGGCGAGCCGCAGCTGACCCACGGCTGCATCCGGTGCGGCGCGCCGGTGCCCCTCGACGTCGGCCTGTGCGAGCGCTGCAACCCCCTCGGGCTCAAGGACTCGTCCGCTTCCCAGGTCCACGGCACGGTGTTCATCGGCGTCCTGATCGCGGTCGTCGGGCTGGCGCTGCTCGGCCGGTTGACGCTCGCTGGCGTGGGGCCTTTCGAAGGCACGGTGGTCGGGGCCGTGCCGGCGGGTGCCGGGCTGGCCATCACGCTCTCAGTCGCGAACCACGGCACGGCCGTGGGTCAGACGACCTGCCGGCTGACAGATCCGCAGGATCGGAGCGGGGGCGGCTCGGCTTTCCTGCTGAGCCCGCGGATCGATCCCGGCGCGGCCGTCACGTTCACCAAGACCGTGACCGAGCTCGGTGACACGGTCCGCGACCTGACGGTCGAGTGCAGCTCGCCATGACAGCCCCGTCGACGCCCATCGCGACTCCCGCCTACGAGGGCGAGCTGGCGTTCGCGAAGGCGATCGCGGTCCGCGCCGGCGAGGTCCTGATGGACCGCTACGAGCGGCTCGAGCAGATCGACTACAAGAGCGCCCGGGACGTCGTGACCGAGGCTGACCACCTGTCCGAGGCGCTCATCCTCGACGCGATCCGGGCGACCTTTCCCGCCGACGCGATCCTGGCCGAGGAGACCGGGGAGCACCGGGCCGTCGCCGGCGAGGCGCCCACTTCCGGCCGCGGTCGGGTCTGGATCGTCGACCCGCTCGATGGCACCGTGAACTACGCGAATGGCATCCCGTTCTTCTGCGTCTCGGTCGGCCTGGTCGTCGACGGCCAGCCGGTCGTCGGGGTGGTCCTCGATCCGACTCGCGCCGAATTGTTCGCGGCCGTCATCGGCGGGCCCGCCACGCTGGACGGCCGGCCGATCCATGCCTCGGACAAGGACAAGCTCTCCGATTTCGTCGTCTCGATGGCGCTCAACGGACGGACGGCGGTCTCTCGCGCGCGCAACGTTCGCAAGGCTATCCGCATCCCGCGCTCGATGGGCTCGGCGGCGCTCGCCCTGGCGTACGTCGGCAATGGCCGCTTCGACGCGTTCATCCAGCAAGGCGGGCTCTCGACGTGGGACATCGCCGCGGCCGGTCTGATCGCGGAACGGAGCGGCGCCTGCGTCACCGCGATCGATGGCGGGCCGTGGTTCGAGGTCGCCAAGCCGACCCGGACGATCGGCACGCTGGCCGCGCCGGTCGCCCACCACGCGGCGTTGCTGGCGCTCGTCAAGTAGCTTCGGTAGGGCGACTTCCAGCGGCCGTGATGGCCGACATCGGGTGCCGCATGTTCGGCAGCAACTCGTAGTGGACGATGTCCAACGCCTGGATGCGCTCCGGGTGGCGGGTGGCGATCGGACGGTTGACATCGCTCCCCGTCGCGACCTCCAGCACCGACCACGACGACCACACGGACATGGACACGAACCGGTCGGGCGGCTCGAACGCCAGGTAGAACGCGAGTGGCCCGTGGCCGGCCTCGTCGTCGGCGATCGTCCCGAGCCGGACGTCCTCGCGGTATGCATCGAGCTCGCCCTGGTGGACCTGCCCGTGCGCGAGCCGGAGGATCCCGGTGGCCGGCTGTGCGGCGACGAGCACATCATCGAACCGGAACGTCAGGTCCAATTGGTGGATGTCGAGCCCGCGATCCGCCGTCTCCTCGAGGTACTCCGGATGGAACACCGGCTGGTCGAAGCTGTCGCCCACCGCCGACAGCATCGCGGATCGCGATTCCCAGACGGATGCGACGAGCCGCTCGCCCATCTCGTCGGGACCATGCCGACCGACGTACACGTCGACCAGATCCGGGAAGGCGAACAGGTCCGGGATCAGCGCGTCGCGCAGGATGCCATCGAACCCTTTGCGCACCGGCCGGAACCGGAACAGCCTGAGAACGCGATGGTCGGACACTGGTGCAGGCAACCCCTCTTGAAGCCGACGTGGGTGTCCTTCTCGACCCCGACAGGCTACAGCGTCCGGGATACCCGTTCAGGTCGGGTCAGCGCACGGGCAGGATCAGGACGAACTTGCCGTACCACTCGCTCTGCGACGTCACGAAGCCGGGGGTGTACTGGTCGTCGTAGGGACTGTCGGTCTCGCGATAGGGTCGGAAGCGAAGCGTCGCATCGGAGCTGTACTGCAACCGGGCATAGCCGATCCGGGCGTTCCTCCGGCCGGCGCTCTTGAGCGGGTCGCTCAGGTAGAAGCCCCCGACACTGAACCCGTCCGTGTACTGCCCGGCGCCGTCCCTCGCGAACGGATCGCCCTTGAGGTCGTAGTAGCCGGTGATCATCACCGCGTGCCGGCCGGCCCACGCCGCCATCGCGACGGGCTTGCGGGTCGCGATCATCGCCCGCACCGCGGCTTTCATGGCCGAGCCGTACGAGGTGAACGAGAAGTCGTCGTAGACGCGCGATCCGGCCCCGAGGCTCGGACTCCCCCAGCCGAAGAAGTTCAGGGCATTGCGCCACCCGTGCATATCGGTGCCCTTGCCGCCGACCATCGTGTGGTGGGCCCGCTCCCAGCGAAGGATCGTGTCGCGCTTTCGGGCCGACAGGCTGCGCGACCACCGGAACCCGGGTCCGCCGCGGCCACCGAGACTGACGAAGTTGAGCATGTCCATCACCGACGTCGCGGTGCAGGCCGTGTAGTTGGGGTCCTGGTAGCGGAAACCGGCCGACCGGTAGAGATTGAGCGTGACCGGGCCACGCGGCGTCGCGGCGTGGCTCCCGACCGGTGTGGCCGCGAGGATCGCGCCCGGCGCCGCGACCGAGACCGCGACAAGCAGCGTCAGGACGGCCGAGGCGAGCCGACGGGATGGGCCCCGTGACTCCGTGCTACCGGTCCGACCGACGCTCCGCTGGAAGTCCATTCTGCCCGGAGCCTCCCACGGCGGTCTGGCCGGCGGACCCGTCCAGAAGTCCCGGGACCCACGGATCCTCCCGCATGGATCGATCGAAGTGGTGGCAGCGCGCACCGGTCGGCCGGCGTGGGTCACGGATCGGCCAGCCAGCGATGGGGCCGCAGCCGCAGCCGTTCGAGCCCCCACTCGTCGCAGAACGCCTCCCATTCGAGCCGTGGGGCGCCGTCCCATCGCAGCTCGTCGGGGTCTTGCTGGCGGATCGGGACGCCGTCATCGACCGTTCGCAGCCGCGCGAGGTCGCGGTACAGGAGCGCCTCGTCCCATCGCTCCCGCAGGGTCGCGGCCAGTCCGATGGCACGGGTGCCGCCGACTCCGGTCACCTCCCAGGCCGAGGCCTTGGGCGGGATGTCCTCGAAATGGCCGTATCGGCTGAGGACCGCCGCCGCCGACTTCGAGCCCCAGCCCGGCAAGCCCGGGTAGCCGTCCGACGCATCGCCGACGAGCGCCAGGTAGTCGGGGATCGAGGTGGGTGGCACGCCCCACTTGGCCCGGACACCGGCATCGTCGTAGGTCAGGCCGCGGCGCCGGTCCCTGAGCACGATCCGATCGTCCCGCACGAGCTGGGCCATGTCCTTGTCCGGCGTGCAGACCAGGATCCGCTCGACGCGGGGGTCCGCGGCGAACCGGACGGTCGCGGCCGCGATGGCGTCGTCGGCCTCGAATTCGACCATCGGCCACAGGACGATGCCCAACGCATCGACGGCCGCCTCGGCGATGGGGAACTGGGCCAGCAGGTCCGGTGGCATACCGGCCGACGACTTGTACCCGGGGTACACGTCGTTGCGGAACGACTCGATGACCCGGTCGGTGGCGCAGCCGACGTGGGTCGCCCCCTCCTCGCGCAGGAGGTAGAGCAGCTGATCGCAGAGTCCGGAGACGCCCGAGAGGTTGATCCCGTCGCGCCCGAGGACCGGCGGCCTGGGCGCGAAGTGCGCCCGGAAGAGCTCGTACGTCGCGTCGACGAGGTGGAGCTGCATCCGGTCGGTCCTCACTGCGCGCCCGACTCGACCAGGTCTCGCAGTCGGAACAGGTCGGCCTGGAAGATCGGCCCGAAGACTCGCTCGAGGACCACCGCGCCGAGATCCGGCATGAAAGGGGCAACGAGCCGCTCGTCCCAGCGGACGATCGTCGTCGTCCCGTCCGCGCCGGGTTCGAGGGTCATGACGCCCGAACCGGTGACGACACCCTCATGCCGAAGGGCCAAGCGGGTCGGCGGCTCGAACTCCGTGATCGTGACCGGGTCGGTGGTGGCGACGCCGAAGACCCGGACGGTCGACTCACCCTGGGTCCCCACGCCGACCGGCGGCGGCGTCGTCAGCCGGACCGACTTCATGTCGTGCATCCAGCGCGGTTGGCCCTCGATGTCGGCCAGCACCGACCAGACCCGCTCGATCGGGGCATCGATGACGACCAGCGATGCGATGGCCGGGGTCGGCTCGCCCTGGGCGCGCGTCCGCAGGACTCGATCGACCGCCCAGGCTGCCCCGAGCCCGACCAACCCCAGGCGCAGGATGGGGCGGATCACGCGATCGCCCCGTCCATCACCGCATCACCGTTCGCCACATCGTCACGCCGGCGTCGCGCATCGCCTCGAGGGCCCGCTCGCCGTCGCCCGGCTGCAGCTCGACGGCCGCGATCGCGTCCGTGAGCACCGAGGTCTTGAAGCCGAGCCGCGCGGCGTCGAGCGCGGTCGCCATGACGCAGTAGTCGGTCGCCAGGCCGACGACGACCACACGTCCGACGGCCCGCTCGCGCAGGAGGGCCTCGAGCTCGGTCGGGATGGTCTCCTCGCTGACCGGGTCGCGCATCGTGAAGCCCGAGTAGCCGTCCTCGCCGCTGGCGCCCTTGCGGATCCGTGGCGCGTCGGCGGGCACGCTGAGGTCGGGGTGGAACGCGGCGCCCCACGTTTCGGCGACGCAGTGGGCGGGCCAGATCCCGCCGTCCTGCGCGAAGTGGGGCGTGTGCTCTGGGTGCCAGTCCTGGGTGAAGACCACGGTGGCGCCGTTGTTCATGGCCATCGCGATCTCGCGGTTGACGGTCGGGATGATGCGATCGCCGCCGGCCACGCTCAGGCCGCCGGCCGGGTCGGCGAAGTCGTTCTGGACGTCGACCACGATGAGCGCCGTATCCGCGTCGTAGCGCTGCATGGCCCGAGTATCGCAGGGCGCCATCGCCCCGACGCTATCCGATGAGCGTGGGGTCCTCGAGCCGCTCGGATTCGACGGCCGCGTTCGAGTCGGCCGGCTGGGGCGGATCGACGTCGAGGAGGTAGCCGATGCCCTGGAACGTCTTGATCCGGCCCGGCTCGCCCGGTTCCGCGCCGAGCTTGCGGCGGACGCGCGAGACCCAGACCCGCAGGTACTGGAGGTCGTCGCGGTACTCGGGTCCCCAGACCTTGGTCAGCAGCTCGGTATGGAGCACGACCTTTCCCGCGTTGCTCGCGAGATGCTGGAGCAGCAGCCACTCGGTCCGCGACAGCTGGACCATCTCGCCGTCGCGCGTGACCAACCGCCGTTCGAGGTCGATCTCGATGTCGTCGAAGGCGATGACCCCGGCGCCGGGCTGGGCACCGGACGATCGACGGAGGACGGCCCGGACGCGCGCCGCGAGCTCGTCCGGATGGAAGGGCTTGGCGATGTAGTCGTCCGCGCCGAGGTCGAGGCCCTTGGCCTTGTCGGCCGTGGAGCCCTTCGCCGTCAGCAGGATCACCGCCACCGGCCGTCGCTCCCGGAGCTGGCGCATGATCTCGATGCCATCGAGGTCGGGCATGACGATGTCGAGCAAGATGATGTCCGGGCGGACCTCCTCGGCCTTCTGGAGCGCCTCTTCGCCGCTGTTGGCCGTGACGACCCGGAAGCCCTCCTCGCCCAGGGCGATGGACACGAGCTTCGTGATGCGCGGTTCGTCGTCGGCGACGAGGACGAGGGGCTGGGTGCCCATGACACCTCCGTGACGTCAGAGTATCGGCGCGGCCGCAAGGGCACGGCACCGAATCCGATGGTGGTGCACCCGCCGTCGCGCCTCGTCGGGTGCGACCTTGCAGTTCCGTTGCATCGGCATATCAACGGTCGCTGAGCGGCCAGGGACCGGTCCCGCTTCGTCGGTCCCGCCCCCTCGGGCCGCGTTGCACCGGGCGACCTTTGCGCCCGCCAGGGCCTTCGGCTTCGGGTCCCTGACGCCATGCATGCCATCGGGTGCAACGTTCGGCAGCAGAGCGGCGCCGATAGACGGTCCAGCCGCCCGTTGGCTCACCGGGTGAAACCTCGGCAGCCGGGACCGATCCTGCCAGCGCCGAGCGGCCGCAACCGTCTCGTAACGCACGTCGGCGGCGGGTTGGGCTACGCTGCCCCTGACATGTATTTCGACCAGTTCAAGCACCAACTGCCCGACATCGACGAGACCGAGACCGACGAGTGGCTGAGCTCGCTCGACCAGGTCGTCGAGCAGGAGGGCGAGACCCGCGCCCGGTTCCTCGTCTACAAGCTGCTCAAGCGGGCGAGGCAGTTGCAGATCGGCCTGCCACCGCTGACCCAGACCCGCTACATCAACACCATCAGCCCCGAGCAGGAGCCGGACTTCCCGGGCGACGAGGCGATGGAGCTGCGGATCCGGCGGATCGTCCGTTGGAACGCCGTCGCGATGGTCCTGCGCGCCAACACCCGGTTCACCGGGATCGGTGGTCACCTCTCCACCTACGCCTCCTCGGCGAGCCTCTATGAGGTCGGTTTCAACCACTTCTTCCGCGGCAACGCCGACGGCCCAGGCGACCAGATCTTCTACCAGGGCCACGCCGCGCCTGGGATCTACGCCCGCGCGTTCCTCGAGGGCCGCCTGAGCGAGGACCAGCTCGACCACTTCCGGCGGGAGACCGAGCCGGGCAAGGGCCTCTCGTCGTATCCCCATCCGCGCCTGATGCCGGAGTTCTGGGAGTACCCGACGGTGTCGATGGGCCTCGGCCCGATCAGCGCGATCTACCAGGCACGTTTCAACCGCTATCTCCAGAACCGCGGCCTGCTGGACACGTCCGGCTCGCGCGTCTGGGCGTTCCTCGGCGACGGCGAGACCGATGAGCCGGAATCGCTGGGCGCCCTCCACGTCGCGTCGCGCGAGGGCCTGGACAACCTGACCTTCGTCGTGAACTGCAACCTGCAGCGCCTCGACGGCCCGGTCCGCGGCAACGGCAAGATCATCCAGGAGCTCGAGTCGGCCTTCCGCGGCGCCGGCTGGAACGTCATCAAGGTCATCTGGGCGCGGGAATGGGACGACCTCCTGGCGCGCGACGTCGACGGCCTCCTGGTCCAGCAGATGAACGAGACGCTCGACGGGGAGTTCCAGAAGTTCTCCGTCGCGGGCGGCGCCTACATCCGGGAGCACTTCTTCGGCCCCGACCCGCGGCTCAAGAAGCTCGTCGAGCACCTGTCCGATGACGACCTGGCCAAGCTCCGCCGGGGCGGCCACGACTACCGCAAGGTGTATGCCGCGTACAAGGCCGCCACCGAGTACAAGGGCGCGCCGACGGTCATCCTCGCCAAGACCGTCAAGGGCTGGACGCTCGGCCCGGGCGTCGAGGCTCGGAACATGACCCACCAGGCCAAGAAGCTCTCCGAGCAGGAGCTGCGCGTCTTCCGCGACCGGATCGAGCTGCCGATCCCGGACGCGAAGCTCAAGGACGCGCCGTACTACCACCCCGGGCCGGATTCGGAGGAGGTCCAGTACCTCCGCGAACGCCGGCGCGTCCTCGGGGGTCCCCTCCCGAGGCGGATCGTCCGGTCCAAGCCGCTGCCGGCCCCGCAGCCCGCCGTCGATGCCGAATTCGCGAGCGGGAGCGAGACGCCGGTCTCGACGACGATGGTCTTCAGCCGGATCCTGCGCAACCTGATCCGCGACAAGGGGCTCGGGTCGCGGATCGTGCCGATCATCCCGGACGAGGCCCGGACGTTCGGCATGGACCCGCTCTTCAAGGAGGTCGGCATCTACTCCGCGCTCGGGCAGCGCTACGAGCCGGTCGACTCCGACCTGCTCCTCTCGTATCGCGAGGCGACCGACGGGCAGGTGCTCGAGGAGGGCATCACCGAGGCGGGCTCCATGGCCTCGTTCCAGGCGGCCGGCACGGCCTACGCCAGCCACGGCCTGGCCACGATCCCGTTCTACATCTTCTACTCGATGTTCGGCTTCCAGCGGACGGGCGACCAGATGTGGGCATTCGCCGATGCGCGTGGACGCGGGTTCCTGCTCGGCGCCACGGCCGGGCGGACGACCCTGACCGGCGAGGGTCTCCAGCACGACGACGGCCACACCCACATCCAGGCATCGACGATCCCGAACCTGCGCGCCTACGATCCGGCGTTCGCCTACGAGCTCGCGACCGTCATCCGGGACGGCATCGAGCGGATGTACGGACCGAAGCCCGAGGACGTCTTCTACTACGTCACGCTCTACAACGAGAACTACGCCCAGCCCGCGCGCCGGGCAGACCTGACGGACGAGGCGATCCTGCGCGGCATCTATCGCTTCGCCGAGGCGCCAGCCGTCGGTCGCGACGCGCATCCCGCCCGGCTGGTCGGCTCCGGCTCGATCCTCAACCAGGTCCTCGCGGCGCGCGACATCCTCGCCGAGCGGTTCGGCGTGGCCGCCGAGGTCTACAGCGCTCCGTCGTTCCCGCTCCTCCGCCGCGACGCCCTCGAGGCTGAGCGCTGGAACCGGCTCCACCCGGACGCCAAGGCGCCCCGCGTGCCGTACGTGAGCCAGGTCCTCGGGCCCGACGGCGGACCGATCGTGGCGGCCACGGACTGGATGAAGGCCATGCCCGACATGGTCAGCCGCTGGCTGCCCGACTACTACGTCGCGCTCGGCACCGACGGCTTCGGGCGGAGCGACACCCGCGAGGCCCTCCGTTCGCTGTTCGAGGTCGACCCGGCCCACATCGCCGCCGCGACCCTGTCCGAGCTCGCCCGCTGCGGCGCCCTGAGCGGATCGAAGGCGGCGAAGGCGATCGCCGAGCTCGGGATCGATCCGGACAAGACGAACCCCCTCGCGCTGTAGGGCCGCCGGCGGCCCTCAGGCGGTCGAGCGGGCGGCAACCGGAACGGCAGCCTCGTCGTCCGGGATGACCCGCAGGGTGAACCCGAATTCCGAGCCGCCTTCGGGTCGCCGCTTCGCCCAGATCCTGCCGCCCATCGCTTCGACGAGGCTCGCACACACGAAGAGGCCGATCCCCGAACCCGCGATCGAACGGGCGAGCGTCGGGTCCCGGTAGAAGAGCTCGAACGCGCGCTCGATCGAGGCTTCATCGATCCCGGGCCCCGAGTCCAGGACGCGCACCGCCACCGTGTCGCCTTCCTGGTCCGCCCGGACGACGACCTGCGTGCCGTCCCGCGTGTACTTCGCGGCATTGCCGAGCATGTTGCGGACGATCTGCTCCACGTACGTCTCCTCGCCGGCCACGATCGGCAGGTCGCGCCGCAGGTCGGACTCGATGACGATGCTCGGCAGCCGCGCCGCCTCGTTGGCGATGACGCGGCCGAGCAGGCGCCGCAGCTCCAGGGGTTCGGACTCGACGGCGATCCCGCCACGCTCGGCGCGGGTCAGCACCAGGAGGTCCTCGACGAGGCGGTGCAGGCGCTCGGCCTCGGCCGAGATGTCGGCGATCAGCTCGGCCTGGTCCTCCGGGGTCGTCAGGCGACCCGGTCGACCCAGGATCCGGGTGAGGCCGAAGATCGTCGTGATCGGCGTCCGCAGCTCGTGCGAGATGACATCGACGAAGGCCTCGCGGAAGGTCCCGGCGCGGCGCTCGTCGTCGAGGAGGCGGTCGCGCTCCTCCTCGAGCCGTCGCCGTTCGGTGATGTCCTGACCCGTGCCGACCATGCGGATCGGTTCACCGCCGGCCCCGAGGAAGACCCGTCCGACGCCGTGGGTCCAATGGACCGACCCGTCCGGCCAGAGAAGGCGGAACTGGTGGCTGAACGGGGTGCCGCGCGACAGAGCCTCATTGATGGACACCTGGAACGCCGCCCGGTCGTCGGGATGGAGCGACTGGAGGTACCGCTCGAACGTCGGCGCGCCGTCTGCCGGATCCAGGCCATGCTGGAGGAAGATGGTGTCCGACCACACGAGCTCGCCTGTTCGGATGTCCCACTCCCAGAACCCGGTGCCCGAGGCGGCGAGGACGAGTTCGAGACGCTCGTCGCGTCGCTGGATGTCGTTGGCCATCGAAGCCACGGCAGCCACGGACTCGACCATGCGGTCGCGCGACGTCCCGACCGACGCGATGAGCAGCACCACGCCGGCCGCCGCCAGCGCGTACAGGCCCGCCCTCGCGAGATCGATCGGGAGCAGCTCGAACGTCCCACCGGCCGGCCCGACGAAGAAGATGAGGTTCCCGACGGCCGCGATCACGGTCGTCGCGAGACCGCCGGCCAGGCCGGCCATCCATGCCGCGAGGGCGACGGCCGCGATCAGGACGACGAAGCCGGTCTCGCCGCCAACGAGCGCATTTAGGAGCACCTTGGTGAGCAACGCGGCGACGCCGATGCCGCATCCCACGGCGATCCGCCCGCTGCGACCCATCCGCAGGCGGCCCCAGCCCGAGACCTCGAGCCGGGCGAGTCCGACGGCGGCCCGGATGCCTTTGGTGATGCGGCCCTCGGCCATCGTCGGTCGGGTCAAGCTCGACGTCTCCCAATCGTGCGGTGCCCTACGGATACCACAGGTGCTCGTTCGTGTCAGGCGCTCGTCTGGCGCGCATGGTCGACCGATGCGATGCGGGTGCAACGCGCGGTCATGGCCGTTGACGCCGTTTCGGGCGTTTCAGGCGTACCGTTCGCGGGAGGGGGGCCACGATGGAACGCGTGCCGAACGCTTCGAACAGGATCCTTAGCATGAACCGCTCGCTACGCATCGCCCACGTCGCTCCGCCGCTCGAACGCGTCCCGCCACTGGCGTATGGCGGGACGGAGCGCATCGTCTACGAGCTCGTGACCGAGCTCGATCGGCGTGGCCACGAGATCACGACCTTCGCGAGCGGAGACTCCGACGTCCCCGGCCGCCTCATCCCGACGGTCCAGGCCGCGCTCCGCCCTGAAGGCTACACGGGCGACGCGATGCCCTATTTCCTCGCGACGATGCGGGCGGTGCTGGATCGTGCATCGGAATTCGACCTGATCCACAGCCATCTCGAGTGGGCCAGCCTGCTTCTCGCACGCGTCTCGCCGGTCCCGGTCGTCGCGACCTTCCACGGCCGACTCGACCTCCCGTGGGCGGGCGAAGCGCTGGCCCATCCGCCGGCGGGGCTGGTCGCCATCAGCGAGAACCAGGCCTCGACCCACCCCGACGTCCCGTGGACCGTGATCCACAACGGGCTGACCCTGACCGACGCGCCGTTCGAGCGGCGGCGCGGCGACGCGATGTGCTTCGTCGGTCGCGTGGCACCGGAGAAGGGCATCGTCGAGGCGCTCGAGATCGCCAAGCTCGTCGGACGGCCGCTCAAGATCGCGGCCAAGGTGGCGCCCATCGGGCCCGAGAAGGAGTACTTCGACGCGGTCTTCGAGCCCGCCCTCAAGGCCGCGGGGCATGACGTCGAGTTCCTCGGGGAGCTCACGCAACGTGACCGCGACGAGCTGTTCGCCGAGAGCTTCGTCTCGCTGGTGCCGGGCGCCTGGCCCGAGCCGTTCGGGCTGGTCGTCATCGAATCCCTCGCCTGTGGCACGCCGGTCATCGCTCGCCGCGTCGGCGCCTTGCCCGAGATCATCCGCGACGGCGTCGACGGCTTCTTCGGCGACGACGTCACCCAGCTCGCGTACAAGGTCGAGGGCGCGGCCGACCTCGACCGCGCCGCGATCCGCGCGTCCGTGCTCGAGCGCTTCTCTGCCGAGCGGATGACCGACGGCTACGAGGTCCTCTACCGACAGATGCTCGGCGAGACCGCCGCCGAGCGGGCCGACAACCATGACCCGGAGACTCGCGCCGGCGAGCGGGAGCCGACACCGCTGGCTGCACGGGCCGCCTCGGCCCGATAGGGGACGCCGACCGGCACTCCTTGCCAGTGCCTGGGCTGGGTCGTTTCAGGCCGCCTGCACCGCGCGGCGGGACGTCGTCGTGCCCTGCATCCGCTCGGCGAGCGTCGTCGCGATCAACCCGGTCGGGAGCAGGGCCGCGACGACCAGGAGCCGTGGCGCGCCTCCGACCAATAGGCCGAGCGCGAACCCGACGGACAGGGCGCCGGCCAGCTTGAGCGTCTCGTCGGAGCCGGTCTGGATCAGACGCCCGGCATCGCCGATGGCCTTGCCGGTACCCGTGGCCGCGTCGGGCAGTCGGGCGCCGACTTCGCCGGCCATCCCGGCGACGGAGTCGGCGACGTCGCGGGCCGTCCGGAGCACGCTGTTCTCGTCGTCGATGGATCCGGGTTTGGTCGTCGTTGTGGTCGTCATGATCGGACTCCTTGCGCTGTCGCGACGGGAAAGCAACGGACGGCTCGAGGAGGGGGCTCGAGCCGTCCGTGCCAGAAGGATGGACGCCCCGTCACAAGCGCCACCCCGACGGGAAAGTTCGTGGTCGAGGTCCACGGTATGGACGGCGACCATTCGTTCGAGCATCAGGCTCTCGGCGCACATTGCATCGGCATGACAACCGTCCGGAGCTGCTGATGGGGGGAACGTCGGCCCCCGGAACCCCCAGTGGCACGGGGGCCGACCGTTTTCACAGTGGGGGCACGGCAGTCACGGATGCGGTGGCTGTCACGCCGTGCGTCTTGCAGGGGCGTAACGGTCCGGGCCCGCCATCGGACCGGAATCAGGAAACACCCGCCCATCGGAGGGCGGGTGTTTCGGGGGTGGCGCCGGGTCAGATCGATCCGCGGCCGGTGCGGCTCCGGCCGCTGACCATGCCGACGGCGAGGACCACGATGATGGCGCCGATGACCGACACGACGATCGAGCTGATGTCGAAGGGGCCGTCGATCGGCTTCGAGTTGAACAGGACGCTGGCGAGGAAACCGCCGACCAGGGCACCGACGATGCCGAGCACGATGTGCCCGATGATCCCGAGGCCCTCGTCGCCCTTGACGATGAATCCGGCCAGGTAGCCGGCGATCGCGCCAAGCACGATCCACGCGATGATGCTCACTTGAAACCTCCATCCCAGATGCGGGCTTCACACCCGCCCGCTGGGGCGTTCATGTCCCGGAGACCCGGGCCTTGGCCGTATGTTCCGGAGTCGCGCTGCATCCGCCGACAACGGCCAGGCCTCGCCGCGTAACAAGGACCTCGCAGCCGTCGTTCCTCGGCAGCACAACGCCGGGCCGGCACGGTCGCCGGCCCGGCGTCTGGCGGAACCTGGGGTCGCCTACGGAGCGGGCGACGTGGTTTCGGCCGGGAGCGACGGGTTGTCAACTCCGGGTGTGGTCCCACCTGGGCTGGCGCTGGATCCCGACGGCGAGCACGCGACGAGCGCGGCGGTGGCCAGGACCAGCATGATCAGCAAACGCTTCATGCGTCACCTCCTGTTGGGCCGCATCGAACGAAGCCGATGCGAGGTCGCTCTGGGGGAACGACTCCGGCTCACGCTAGCCAGCGGGACGCCGCAGCCACCTTGCGGGCCGGACGAGCGGGCTTGCACCTACCAGACAGAACCCGAACGCGTCCCGCGATCCGTTCAGTCGCGCAGCACCCGCAGCGCGAACCCGAATTCGGCCCCCGCTTCGGATCTCGGCCGCGCCCAGATCCGGCCTCCCATCGCCGCGATGAGACGGGCACACACGAACAGGCCGATGCCGGCACCGCTTGCCGTCCTGGCCGTGCCTGGCGAGCGGTAGAAGCGTTCGAACAGCCGGTCGGTCTCCTCGACCGGGAAGCCGGGACCGTCGTCGAGGATCCGGACGGCAACCTCGTCGACGTCGGTCGACGCGAGGACCTCGACCGTCGCGCCGACGCCGCCGTACTTGGCCGCGTTCGAGAGCAGGTTGCGGAAGACCTGTTCCACGTACGTCGGGTCGGCCACGACGGTCGGCAAATGCGGCTCGATCTCGGCCCGGAACGTCACGCCCGGCCACCGGCCCTGCTCCGAGGCGATGACCGCGGGCAGGATTCGCTGGAGCAGCACCGGTTCCGCCCCGATGTCGCCGGCGCTCTCGCCGAAGCGGTTCAGGGCCACGACGTCCTCGACGAGGCGATGCAGCCGCTCGGTCTCCTCGGTGATGTCGGCGAACACGCTCCGGCGGGTCTCGTCGTCGAGCGTCGAGTCCTCGCGGGCAAGGAGCTTCGCGCCGCCGTAGATGGTCGTCACCGGGGTGCGCAGCTCGTGCGACAGCACGCCGACGAATGTCTCCCGGATCGCCTCGCGCCGCCGAGCCTCGGTGACGTCGCGCATGACCAGGATGGTCCCGTCGTCGTCGGGCTGGACGCCCGAGCCCATGACCGGGTACGTCGAGAGCTCGATCCATCGATCCGGCTCCGACCTGAGGGCCAGCTCGACGGGGCCGCCGCGAGACCCGAGACGTGGCGCGCTCGCGGTTCCATCGGCGAACCGCTCCAGGATCTCGGGGTAGGTCCGCTCCCCGAGATCCGGGAAGAGCTGCTGACCGGCTGGGTTGACGAGCGTGACCCGACCGTCCGCGGTACAGAGGACCACCGCTTCACCCATGGCCCGGATCACGGCATTGAGCTCGGCCGCGCGAGCGTGCTCGGCCTCGGCGAGGCGTTGGAGGCGGGCCTGCGATTCGATCCGTTCACGGATGTCGCGCGCCACGGCGACGACGCCTGTCGTGCCGCTCTCGAGCTCGACGACCTGGAGCAGGGCCTCCATCGGAATGGTGCTGCCATCTCGGCGCCGGTACGCCAGGACCACGGTCCGTGCCTCGACCGTACCGTGCACCATCGGCGCGACGAGGGCGGCCAGTCGCTTGCCATCGATCCCGACCATCCAATCGGTGGCCGGGTGGCCGATCGTCTCGGCCATCGTCGTGCCGAACAGGGTCAACGCGCCCCGGTTGGCATCGATCACGACGAGGCTGCCCGGGTCGAAGACGAGGATGGCCTCATGGACGGCATCGACGATCCGTCGGGATCGGTCGACGGGTTTCGCGGGCCGAGCACCGATGGACCTGAGGGGACCGGCATGGGGTTCAGGGATCGGCGGAGATTCCACGGTGCCTCGGGATCGATTCTTCAGTCGGGCTGGGTTGGCGGGTCAGCGCCGAACCACGGGCGCACGCCCGCACGCTCCCGACTGTGGCACCGGGCCCGTTCCGTGCGCCCGATGCGGCCCGGCTTCGGCATTGCAGTCGTCTCGCAGCGGACCGGGCCGCGTCCGCTGCGCCGGTATACTTCGGCCCCAGGCCGACCAGCCGCCCCGGGGAGGGGTGGCTCGAGAGGGAGATCGGGCCCGATGCACCTTGCCCCTGCCGACCTGCAGTCGGTGCACCAGGATGGGCTGTCGATCCGGTTCGGCGTCCTCGGTCCGGTGGCCTACGTGCTCGCCGAGGTCCCGGCCGCCGGGTCCTCCGGGACGGCCCTCGAGCGCCCGTGTGTTCGCCCGCACTGGGGCTTCGTGCTGGCCGGCGACGTGACCCTGCTCCAGGCCGGACGCTCGACTGTGATCCCCGTGGGACATGCCTTCCATGTGCCGGCCGGTGGCGACGAGCATCGTCTCGAGGCCTCGGGCGGCTCGCTGCTCTCGGGGTTCGAGTTGGTCGATCCGGGCCTGGACACGAGCGAGGCCGCGCTCCGGGCGTACGGGCTCGAGCTGATCCCGAACGAGGTGCCACCGACCCGGACCGTGCCGACGACCGCCGCCGGACCGGTCGCACCCGGCCGCGTCGACGCATACAACCAACCGATGTCGCAGCTGGTACTGACCCGGGCACGGCTCGGCGCGACCAGTGGCTACACCTCCGATTGGTGCGATCTCGAACACTGGGGGATGGTCACCGCCGGGCGGATCGCGATGGAGTGGGAGGAGGACGTCGAGGTTCTCGGGACGGGCGACATCTTCTACTGCCCGCCCGGCCCGCCGGGCCATCGGATCAACGCAGCCGACCCCGCCACCATCGTCGACCTGACACCGGTCGCCCGGATCGGGGAGCGGACCCGGCTGTCGGACTGGCGTCGCCCGATGCTCGCGCTCGCGCGACCGCCGGGCGCCCCAGGCCCGGTGGCCGTGGCGGCCCTGCTGTGAGGCACCGGGGCAACGCATGAGCGCGGACAGCGACACGGGCACCATCGTCGTGAGCGGGACCGGCCGCGTGACCGTCGAGCCGGACGTCGCAGACCTGCGCCTGGGCGTGACGGTCGCGCGCGATTCGGTCGCCGAGGCTCGGTCCGAGGCGGCGCAGCACGATGACCGCGATCCTCGAAGCGGTTGCCGCGGGCGGTGTCGCGCCCCGCGACGTCCGGACGTCGCTACTCTCCGTCCAGCCCCGCTACGACTATCGCGACGGGAAGCCGCCGACGCTCGTCGGGTACGAGCTGGCCAACGTCGTCGAGGTGACCGTGCGCGACCTCCGGACCGTGGCCGACGTCGTCGACGGCTCGTTGCGTGCCGGGGCGACCAGCATGGACGGGCTGACGTTCGGCGTGGACGACCCGACGGAGCCCGAGCGTGCCGCCCGGACGGCGGCGGTGGCCGCCGCGCGGGCCCGTGCCGATGTCCTGGCCGAAGCGGCCGGCGTGTCGATCGCGAGCGTCGTGGACATCGTCGAGGGCGGGCCGCCGCCAGCGTTCCCGCGGGCGAAGGCCGAGCGGATGATGCTCGCCGCCGATGCGGCGACACCGGTCGCGGCCGCCACGACGGACATCTCGGTCACGGTCACGGTCACGTACCGGATCGCCTGACCGCCGCGTCGACGCGGGCAGCCTCAGTTCGAGACGACCCGGAACAGGCGACCCGAACCGAGGTCGACCGCGTACACGGCCCCGTCCTCGGACTGGCCGATGGCACTGATGCTGCGGGCGCTCTCGAGCGCGAGGCTGGGCTCCCGTCGGCCGTCGCCGGTCGGGTCCATCGTCCAGATGTTCCCGGAGCACTCGTCCGCGAACAGGTACCGGCCATCGAGCTTGGCCTGTGCTGGATCATGGACGACGACGCCGCCGACCACCGCACAGCCGAGGCCGTGGCCGTAGGCCGCGAGTGGGAGGGTCAGGCCCGACTGGTCACAGCCGCTCGCGGGCTCGTAGCAGGCGAACCCCTCCGTGACGTTCCAGCCAAGGTTCAGGCCCTTCTGTCCGCTGCGGACCACGTCGATCTCCTCCCAGGCGCCCTGCCCGACGTCGCCGATCCAGAGGTCGCCCGTCGGTCGGTCGAAGCGGATCCGCCATGGATTGCGCAGGCCGGTCAGCCAGATCTCCGGGAAGGCGCCGGCCATCCCGACGAACGGGTTGTCCGGAGGGACCGCGTAGGCCGCGCCCTGGCCAGTGGGGACGTCGACATCGATGCGCAGGATCTTGCCCAGGTGCGTGTCGAGCCGCTGGCCATTGCCCTGCGGGTCGCCGCCGGAACCGCCGTCGCCCATCCCGATGTAGAGCATCCCGTCCGGTCCGAACACGACCGCTCCGCCGTTGTGGTTCGGGTACGGCTGGTCGATGTGCATCAGGATGCGTTCGCTTTCGGGGTCGGCGGAGTCCGCGTCGAGGGACAGCTCGAACGAGGAGATGACCGTGTCGCCCTGGAGATCGGTGTAATCGACGAAGAAGCGCGGGTCGTTCGGGAAGTCCGGATGGAGCGCCAGGCCGAGGAGCCCGCGCTCGCCGCCCGATGTCAGTCGTTCGGCGATGTCGAGGAACGCCGCTTCGACGAGGGCTCCATCGCGCACGACGCGGATCCGACCGCCCTGTTCGACCACGAAGATCCGGTCGGTCCCGTCGTCGGCGGCGACGACGTCGACCGGGTTGTCGAAGCCCTCGGCCACCAACTCCAGCCGCGCGATGGACGGCGTGGCGGATGGTGCGGCGGGAGTCGGTGCAGCCGTGGTCCGCGCCGTCGTGGGAGCGGGAGACGGCGATGTCACCGACTGGCCGCAGGCGAGTAACCCGACGACCGACCCGGTCAGCAACAGGTGCAGGAATCGGCGCGGTTGACCCGGGTCGCGCCTTGCCATGGTCGGGATGCTATCAAGCATCGGTGGAATGGACCCTGGGACGCGTCTCGCGGCCCGACCGCGCCCTGCTACCCTGCCTGCCGGAGGACCCTTGCTCGATCGAACGATCTCCGGCGCCGGTGCCCTGACCGACCTCGCCGATCGGGCCGTGCGTCCCTTCGGCCAACGCCGCGGTCGGAACCCGCTGGCGACCCGGCCCGGCTCGGTCATCGTGATGGTCCTGCTCGCGATCCTGGCGGTCCTGCTCGTCCTGGCCGGCCTCGAAGTCGCCGAAGGTCCGTCCCCACTGGTCGTGCCGGCCGCCGCTGTGGCGACCGCTCCGTCGCTCGGCGATCGGGCCTACGCCACGATCGATGGGGTGGTGTCGCCGGATTACGTCGAGACGTACCTCGACGCGAACGGCGACGGCGAGATGAACGACGACGAGATCACGGTGGAGTGGTTCTACTTCCTCGTCGATCCGGATTCGCACGTTGGCGTGACCGTGCGTTCGGCGCGCCCGCCCGAGGAAGTCGTCCGCGGCGACACGTACGCGTTCACCCCGGCGACGTTCACGGGCATGCTGCGGCGCGACGAGCGCGGGGTGAGCGAGTCGAAGGTGTACCTCGGCTTCCCCTTCGAGGACACGGGACTCGTCGTGAGCGACCGGTACGTCCTCGAGGACGGCACGGCCCCGACGAACCCACTCCTCGCCTTCACGCTGGCGGCCGTCGTCGGCCTCGTGGCCGGGGCCATGCTCATCGGCCTGTCGGGCGGCTACCTGATCTATCGTCGTACGGCTCACGGATTGCCGCCGCCGGCGACCAGCCTCGCGCTCGGCGAACGCGTCCCGCTCAGGGTCACGGGGCTGCTGCGCACGAGCGAGGGGCTGGTCCACGTCCGCGAGGCCCCGGCCGACCTGGTCCGCTTCCAGGTGAGCGAACCGGCGAGCAGTGAACCGGCCTCGACGCTCATCATCGAGCGGCGCGGACGACCCGAGGGAGTCGCCCTGGGCCTGGGGCAGCTCGTGCGCCTCACGTCCGGCGTCGCGATGCTGTTCCGGGGCCCTCGCCCCGCGCTGCGCGTCGTCGCCGGGACGGGTCCGCTGCTCCTCTCGTTCGATGATGAGCAGCAGCGCGATCGAGCCGCCGCGGAGCTGCTGGACGAGACGGGTCTCGGTTCGACCGCGGTCCCGGATGTGCCGAAGGAGGCCTGAGCCATGGACGCCTGGGAGCTCTCGCAGGTCGAGGCCACGCGGGTCGCTGCCGGTCGCTTGTACGAGGAATTCCTCCGCGTCCCGGACCTGTCGGCGGGCCTGTACGTCCTCGAGGCGGGCGCCGCCGACCCGCAATCGCCGCACACCGAGGACGAGCTCTACTACGTCGTCCGGGGTCGGGGCCGGGTCACGGTCGGGGACGAGGTCCGCGACGTGCTTGCCGGCTCGCTGGTCTTCGTCGCCGCCCGCGTTCCGCACCGGTTCCACGACATCGTCGAACGGCTGGAGATCCTCGTGGTGTTCGGGCCGGCCGAGGGGGACCGCGGCTGACCGCGCCTGAGGAGCGTCAGCGCGCCGAACCGCCCGACGCAGCCACGGCCTCGATCAGCTCCAGGGCCAGCTCCGGGCCCCGGCCGACCGGGTCGTGCCGGAAGAAGACGAACGCGTCCATCCCGGACGCCAGGAACGGCTCGAGGCGAGCCGCCCAGGCGGCCAGCTCAGCCGGCGAGTAGTCGTGACGGCGCAGGCGCAGGTACAGGAATGGGCCGGTCCGCCGCAGGGTCGGTGGCGACGGGTCGTCGGGCAGGTCCGTGGCGACCAGGGCGGCCCCGGCGTCGGCGAGCGCCCCGAACGTCTCGTCCACCAGCCAGGCCGGGTCCTGGCACTCGACCGCCAAGGGCAAGTCCCGTGGCCACGTCGCGAGGAACGCCCCCAGTCGTTCGTCGTTGCGCTTCACGCCGGTCGGCACCCGGAACAGCACGCAGCCGAGCTTCTCCCCGAACGCCCGGTACGGCCCGGTCAGCCAGGGCACGCTGGTCGCGGGATCCGCGAGCGAGCGGGCGGACCCGCCGCGCTGCGCCTTGACGGTGAACCGGAACGCGGCGGGCGTGGCGGCCAGCCACGCCGCCACCTTGGCGGCCGACGGCTGCTGGTAGTACGTGTTGTTGAGCTCGACCGTGTCGAGGCGCCCGGCGTAGTGCGCCAGCAAGTGGTCGGCAGCGAGCCCGGGCGGATAGAAGCGGGGCGACCAGCCCGGGTACGCGAAGCCGCTCGTCCCCGCGTACAACCGGCCGGTGGCCTGACCCGTCAGGCCTCGAGCCCCCCGTTGCCGTCGTCGGCGAGGTCCCGATCCGGCTCGCCCGGCTCGGCCCCGGCCCGGCTCGCGACCGTCTGCATCGCTCGCCCGATCTCCGCGAGTTGGCCGGGGTCGAGGACGTCCAGGAAGTGATCGGCGATGCCACGGAGGTGCGTGCTCGAGGCGGCCCGCAGTCGCTCGAGGCCGGCCTCGGTCAGGACTGCCTCGGCCCCTCTCGCATCGGTCATGCACGTGTCGCGCTCCACAAGGCCGTCGGCGACGAGCCGGTCGATGAGCCGGGTCACGCCGCTCTTGCTGAGCAGCACCTGGTCGGCCAGTCGGCGCATCCGGATCCGCCGGCCCGGCGCGGTCGCGATCGTCAGGAGGGCGTCGTACTCCGCGAACGAGAGGTCGTGCTCGGCCCGCAGCTCTTCGTCAAGGCGCCGGGAGACTCGCGCATGCGCGACGAGGAACGCTCGCCAAGGGGCGAGGCGCGGATCGTGTGCCGTCAAGGGTCGTGCTGGTGATTGGGAGACAGCCATGGTGCGTCGCGATGCTACAGCACCCGCCCTCCGACGCAGTTCGGGTGTCCCGGCTCGCGCCGGACGGCCGGTCAGGCCAGGACGCGGTAGACGGTACCGCCGAGCGAGACCATGTACAGCTCGCCGTCGTCGCCCTCGCCGAACGAGCTTATGTTCTGCGACGTGTCCCGAAGCAATGTCCGCTTCGCCGGTCGCTTGGCGCCGCGCGGGATCGACCAGATCCGGCCGGAGCAGAAGTCCGCGAAGATGTACTTGCCGACGAGCGGGGCCGACGAGCCGCGGTACACATAGCCGCCAGTGACCGAGCAGTTGCCACCGGCGTGGCTGTACTCGACGACCGGGCGCACCTTGCCGGACTTGTTGCATCCGCTCGCCGGCCGGTAGCAGTGCCAGCCCTCGAGGACGCGCCAACCGTAGTTCGAGCCGCGTCCGTTCGGGTCACCGGCCGTAACCGTCTTGCGGTTGATCTCCTCGTACCGGTTCTGGCCGACGTCGCCGATCCACATGTCGCCGAGCACCCGGTCGAAGGAGAACCGCCACGGGTTGCGGAGCCCGTACGACCAGATCTCGTTGCGACCGGCCCGGCCGACGAACGGGTTCGAGCCGGGGTTCAGGTACTGGCGCGCGCCCTTCGTCCCGTTGATGTTGATCCGGAGGATCTTGCCGAGCAGGCGGTTCTTGTTCTGGGCGTTGTTCGCCGCGTCGCCGCTCCCGCCGCCGTCGCCGGTGCCGATGTACAGGTAGCCGTCCTTGCCGAAGGCCAGCATCCCGCCATTGTGGTTGGTGTTCGCGCTGTGCTCGATCGTGATGATCCGACGGCGAGTGGTCAGGTCCGCGACGTTCGCGTTGGAGGCCGAGGCCTTGTACTCGTTGATCGCGATGTCGCCGCCCTTGCGGGTGAAGTAGACATAGAACTTGCGGTTGTTCTCGTAGTTCGGATGGAACGCGAGGCCCAAGCAGGCCGCGCTCCCCGCCCGTGGCGATCGAGCCGCTGATGTTGAGGAAGGTCCCGAGGGAGGCACCGGCCTGGCTGTACGCCTTGATACGCCCACCCTGCTCGACGACGAACAGCCGATTGGTGCCGTCGGCCGCGCCGGTGATGAACACGGGGCTGTTCAGGCCGGTGATGACCGGTGTGAGGGTCAGTGCCGCCTGGGCGGGGGTCGGCGGCACGATCAACGCGAACGCGGCGACCAACGCAAAGGCGGCGCCGTGGGTTCGTCGACGGAGGTTCAGCGCCAACTCTCCGGATCGAGCAGGAAGAACGTCGTCTGGCTGAGGTTCTCGGTCAGCGAGCTCCACCACTCGGCGATCCGATCGTCGAACGAGCGACCGACGAGATCCTCGGCCACCGGGCGATCGTCGGCGGTCGCGACCGCCGCGAACGGCCTCGGGAAGGCGTGGCCCGCGCTCGGACGGTGGGGGTGCGCCTCGCGGATCTGGGCCATCGCCGCATAGCCTGACACGCCCACAGGGTAACCGGTCGGGACTGGTGTCTGCCATGGTCCTTGGGTACGGGCGTTGCCAGCCGCCTTGGCGTGGCCCGTCCGCACCGCCGGCGAAGGAGCCGCCATCCGAGGTCGCGACGCGGCCGGTATCCTCCTCGCATGGCCGTCACCGCCCGCCGATATGGCGCCCAGAGCATGTCCGCCCCGCTGCTCGACGTCCTCGTCAAGCGACCGGGCCCGGCCTTCGGGGCCGCCTTCGAGCGGCCCGAGCACGGCTTCCTGCACCCCGTCGATCTCGATGTCGCTCGGCGCGAGCACGACGCGTTCACCGACACGCTCGCGCGCCTGGGTTCGACGGTGCACGTCCTCGACACCGAGACCGAGAGCCCGGACCTCGTCTACACGTTCGACCCGCTGCTGGTCACCGACCGTGGCGCCATCCCGCTGCGGCCGGGGAAGGCGAATCGCCTCGGCGAGCCGGCCGTGCATCGAGGCGTGGACCTCGGCGGCCGGCATCCCGACGGTCGGGCGCATCGAGGCGCCCGGCACGGTCGAGGGCGGCGACACCTTCTGGCTCAGGCCGGACCTGTTCTGCATCGGGCGGACGCTCCGCACCAACGACGACGGGGCGCGGCAGCTGGCCGAGCTGGTCGGTGGCGACGTGCGCATCTTCGACGTCCCGTACTGGCACGGCGCCGGCGAGCTCGTCCACCTCATGTCGGTCATCTCGCCGATCGCGGACGACCTGGCCGTGGTCTACCTGCCGCTCCTGCCGGTCGGGCTGTGGGCGCTGCTCGGGGAACTCGGCATCCGGATGATCGAGGTGCCGGACGAGGAGTTCCCGACGCTCGGCTGCAACGTGCTGGCCGTCCGGCCCGGGGTCGTCATCGCGGCCGAGGGCAATCCCCGCGTCGCCTCGGCGATGGCCACCGCCGGTTGCGAGGTGCACACCTACCCGGCGACCGAGATCGGGATCAACGGCTCCGGCGGCCCGACCTGCATGACGCGGCCGATCCTCCGTGGCTGAGGCGAGCGTCGGGGCGCCCGGCATCGACGTCGAGCACCTCGTCGAGGACCTGCGGGCACTCGTCACCATCCCGAGCATCACCGGCTCCGAGGAGGCGGTCGCGGCCTGGGCGGCCGACGCGCTTCGAGGCCTCGGCATGGCGGTCGAGGTGGTCACGCCGGACCCGGCCGCCGTCCGCGCCGACCCGGACTGGCCGGGCGAGGAGATGCCGCGGAGCTCGTTGCCGGTCGTGATCGGGCGCGCGGGTCGGACCGGCGGACGTCGGATCATCCTGTCGGGACACCTCGATGTCGTCCCGCCCGGCGATCTCGCGACGTGGACGACCGATCCGTGGGGCGCCGAGGTCCGCGATGGGGCCCTGTTCGGCCGGGGAGCCTGCGACATGAAGGGTGGGGTCGCGGCGATCATGGCCGCGGTCCGCTCGCTCGGCGCCGCCGGGGCGCTCGATCGCCTCGATGGAGAGCTCGTCGTCGCCCTCGTCCCATCGGAGGAAGACGGGGGTCAGGGCACGCTCGCCGCGATCCGTGCCGGCGTCACCGGCGACCTCGCGATCATCCCGGAGCCGTCGAACCTCGACATCGTCGTCGCCCATGCGGGCGCCATCACGTTCCGGTTGACCGTCCCGGGCCGGGCGGCCCACGCCTCGCAGCGGCGCGAGGGCGTCTCGGCGCTCGACAAGCTGTGGGTGCTCTCGAAGGCGCTCGAGGCCGACGAGACGCGCCGCAACGCCGCCGAGACAGATCCGCTCATGACGGTCCTGGGCCTGCCGTATCCGACGATCATCGGCATCGTGTCCGGGGGCGACTGGGCTTCGACGGTCCTCGACCGGGTCACCGCTGACGGCCGCTATGGCGTTCGACTCGGGCAGTCGGCCGCGGATGCCGAGGCGGACTTGCGGTCGGCGATCGCGGCCGCCTGCTCCGCGGACGAATTCCTGCGCGACCATCCCGCGACGGTCGACATCACCGGCGGCCGATTCGGATCGGCGCGCGTGCCGTCGGATCACCCGCTCCCGGTCGGCCTCGCGGACGTCGCCGAGCGCGTCACGGGTCGTCGGCCGGCCCTGCTCGGCGAGCCGTACGGCGCCGACATGCAGATGTTCGTGAACGTCGGCGGCACGCCATGCGTCATCTTCGGCCCGGGCGACGTCAAGGTCGCCCACAGCGCCGACGAGCATGTGCCACTCGAAGAGGTCGAGACGTGCGCCCGGGTGCTCGCGGCGTGGGTCGAACGGGAGCTGCTCGGCGCCTGACGAGCCTGACTGGCGCTAGGTCCCCGAGGACTGAGCGACGTTCCGTCGCGCCAGGGTGAGCGTGACCGGGACGATGATCATCGCCGCTCCGATGAGGCCCAGGACCGCGAAGCCGGCCGCGGCCATGATGACCCCGGAACCGAGGCTGGCCGCGGCGGCCGAGCTCCAGATGAGGGCGTCGGTCAGGCCCTGGAGCCGCGTCCGCTCGCCGAGCGACAGGCCGGTCGTCAGCAACGCGGAGCCCGCCACGTACCCGAGGTTCCAGCCGTAGCCGAGCAGGAACAGGGCCAGGAACAGCAGGGCGCCGCCTTCGGGTGGCGCCGCCGCGGCCAGGACCGACGACCCGGCGATCACGACGAGCCCGGTGAGGATGACCGGCACGCTCCCGAAGCGATCGGTGAGGCGCCCCGACAGCGGCGACAGCCCGAACATCCCGAACGTGTGGCCACTGATGACCAGGCCGACCGCCCCGAGGGTGTGCCCGTGCTCGGTCATGTGCAGCGGGGTCATCGTCATGATCAGGACCATGACCACCTGGCCCGTCACGAGCGCCACGATGGCGACTGGGACGTTCGGGCGGCGGAGCACCGAGGCCAGCGACACGGCGACCGAGGCATCCTTGGCCGGATCGGTGGGTGACTCCTCGTCGGCGAGCTCGTACGGATCGGGCCGCAGCATCACGAACGAGAGGATCGCCGCCGCCCCGACGAAGACCATCGGCACGAAGTAGGGCCCGGCGAGCTCTGGGAGCCCGAGGCTCGTCGCGACGCTGCCGGCCGGAGCCACGAGATTCGGCCCGACGACCGCTCCGACCGTGGCCCCCCAGACCACCAGGCCGATCGCGCTCGCGCGACGATGCTCCGGATACATGTCGGCCGCGGCGTAGCGAGACAGCTGGTTGGAGGCGTTCCCGAACCCGATGAGGACCATGCCGACCAGGAGCATCGGCAGCGACATCGACAGCACCGCGGCGGTCGCCACGACGGCCCCGGCGACCCCGATGACGTAACCCGCGGCGAGACCATCGCGCCGCCCGCGACGGACCATGAGCGCGGAGAGCGCGACCGCCCCGGCCGCGGCGCCGAGGACGACCGCCGCGCCTGGCACGCCGCTCCAGACCGCGGTCCCGCCCAGGTGCTGGGCGACGATCGAGGCGACCGTGACCGCAGCGATGTGTCCGGTACTCCCGAGCGCGACGCCGCCGACGAGCGACCACGTCGAGCGCCGCCGCGCAGCCTCGAGATCCGCGCCCGTGAGCGTCATCGTGTCGGCCATCGAACGGCGATGATAGGGCGCGGCGATCAGTCGAAACCGAGCGTCAGCACCTCGATCCCACCGCGGGCGCCACGATCCTGTTCCGCGGCCGTTTCGACCAGCCGACAGAGGGCGTCGACCAGTCGCATCTGCCCGGGCGTCCGACAGCTCGCATCGAGGAGCGCGGGACTGGCGACGACGATCGCCACCGCCCTGGCTCGGGACACCGCGACGTTGAGGCGATTCCGGCTGTACAGGAACTCCATGTCCCGAGGGGCATCGTCCTGGCTCGAGCTCGCCATGGAGTAGATCGCCACGGCGCCTTCCTGCCCCTGGAACTTGTCGACCGTGCCGACCGGCACGCGCGCGCCCGCTCCGAGTCGCGCTTCGACCGCCATGGCGATCGCGGCGACGTGGGCGTTGTACGGCGCGACGACGAGGATGTCGGACAGACCGAGTCGACGCGTCGTGCCGTCGGCGTCCGTCCAGGACCGGCCGACCAGCCTGGCGACCGCGTCCGCCACGTGCGCCGCCTCCTTGGCCGACGTGGACGAGTTGCCCTCGTGGACGAGCGACGCGAAGCGGATGCCGGCACCGTCAAGCTCCGGGTCGCCGGCACTGATGGATTGCCGCGCCGTCGACGGGTCGGTGGTCAGGCGTCCGTCGTAGAACGTCTGCGAGATGTAGCTGTTGACCGCCGGGTGCATCCGCCAGGTCGTCTCGAGGAACAGCCCGCGGGTGTCGTCGATCGTCGTCGCACCGCCCAGCAGGTGCTCGAGTCCCGAGGCGCCGGCGCCTTCGGGATGCACGCCCTGGCTGACCTGGGGCAGCTGGTTGGGATCGCCGAGCAGCACGATGGACCTCGCGGCGCCGCTCATGGCGACGACGTTGGCCAGCGACATCTGTCCCGCCTCGTCGATGAAGAGCGTGTCGACGAGCCCGGCCATGTCGGGTCTCGCGAACAGCCACGAGGTGCCCGCCGCGACATCGAATCGGCGCGCGGACAGGCCGTCGACGACGGCGGCGTTGTTGGTCGTCACGGTCACGACATCGACGTGCGCCGCATCGTCCGGGCGATCGCACTTCTGGATCGCCCGGACCGGCGATCGCTCCTCCGCTGCGGCCTCGGATACCTTCTGCAGGAGGTTCGTGATCGCCTTGTGCGACTGCGCCGCGACCCCGACCCGCCGGCCGGCCCGGACGAGGTCGAGGATCATCCGCGCCCCGGTGTACGTCTTGCCGGTGCCCGGCGGACCCTGGACCGGGAGGACCGTCTCGTCGAGCTCCACGGCGATGCGTCGCGCCGACTCGATCGTCGGTTCCGCTTCGCCCTTCAGCGGATCGCCCACGGCTCGGGCGCTCAGGCGGGGCTGGCGTCGGAGCAGCAGGTCACGCGCGGCACGGAACGGTCCGTCGCCGTCCATGCCGTGTGCCAGGACGGCGTCGGCGACCTGGAGCAGCGCACCCGGCATCGGGCCCGATCCGATCGGCTTGCCGGGGATGAGCGCGGTCGGATGGTGGTCCAGGCGCGTCGGACCGCGCAGGAGGTCGACGGTCCCGTGCACGTCGTCGATGGCGACGATCTCGCCGGCATCCTCGCCGAAGTCACCGTGGATGGGATCCGGGTCGACGACCGATGAGCCCGCTCGGAACTTGTGGTCCTGTGGCTCGAACCGATATCGGCGGACGACGCTCCGCTTGCGTTGTTCGACGTCGCGGACGTAGGTGAGCCCACCGAGTCCGTCGCTCGCGTTGATCAGGTCCTCGGTCGACATCTTGCGAAGGTCGTGCCAGAGCCACCAGGCCGGCTTCTCGTCGCGGCGGTGCCAGTCGAGGAGCTGCGCGAGCAGCCACCGGGCCTGTTGTTCGTCCGTTCGGTCGGCACGATCGGCCGGCACGCCCTCGATCAAGGCGTCGAACCGTTGCTGGACCGCCTCGAGACGCGCCGCGAGCGACGCCGGGGCATCACCATCGACAGGTGCGGGGCGGGTCCAGACGCCGTCCGGGTAGGCGACCATGGCCTCGGCACGGCGCTCCTCGAGCCACGTTCGGAGCATCCAGGTCGAGATGCAGTCATCGCGGTTGTACGCCGCGATCCCTGCCAGGATCGACTCGTCACGCTCGCGGACCCAACGCTCGTACTCGACCACCGAGAAGCCGGCCTCGGTGACCGGTCCTTCGCGCGCCTCGAGGTAGAACTTCTCGATCTGCTTGAGCGAGTACGACTCGACCGATGCGCGAACGCCCTGGCGGACCACGTTCAACAGGTCGACGAGGACACCACCGCGCAGCAGCCGATCCACTTCGTCGGCCCGCGTCCCGTGGCGTTGCATCAGGCGCTTGATCGCCCCCGATTCGTAGCCGCCGTAGTGGTAGAGGTGCATCTCGGGATGGGCCTCCCATCGATCGACGACCAGGTCGATCAGGGATTCGAAGGCGGCCTTCTCCCCGGCCCGATCGTGCCCCCAGAGCGGCAGGTAGTCGGGCGCGCCCTCGACCTCGACGACGAGTCCGAGGAGGTATTCGAGACCGTCGTCGAGCGCCCATGGGTCGGCCTCGATGTCGAGGAACACGTCATGGGCCGATGGCGCCGGCAGGGCCGCCAGGCCCCGACCGATCTCGCCCGGGTCCGGCGGGATCAATTCGAAGACCCGCTCCCCGGTGCGTCGCTCATGGAGCTGGAGGCGGGCCTGCTGTCGGAATCGTCGAAGCGTCCGCGGCTGGACATCCGGGACGGGGCGATCCTCCGGCAGATCGGCGATCTCGGTCAGCGTCCGGACCCCGTCCTCCATGAACCGCTCGGTGTCGACGCGCCGGACCCCGGCGACGATCGACGGGTGATCGTCGTCCCGTCGGCGCTGGATGCAGGTGGGGTACCACACGCACACGTGACAGTGGTCGACGGGATCGGGGTAGGTCGTCGCGGCATCGACCCCGCCCCGGACGCGCGCCTCGAACCGAGCCTTCGCGTGACGGTAATACGCCGAGAAGTCGGTGAGCGAGTACGGATGCTCCTGCCCATCGCCCGTCACGACATAGAGGGTGGTCGGTGGGCTGCCCTGGACCTGTTCGAGCAGGTCGGCGTAGACGCACATCTGGAGGATCGCGGACGCCTTCACGCCGCGCGAGAGCTTGGTGTCCGCGATGTCGTAGCTCCAGGCGCCGAAAGCGGGACTGGGTCGCTCGACGCGGTACAGGAAGTCCGCGTGCCCGCGCCACCGCCCGTCGAAGAACGTCGCCTGGAACACGACGTCGGCCCCCGACTGCATGGCATCGACGGTCGCCGCCGCGGCCTGCCGGAGGCGTTCCGGCGTCGTCAGCTCGTCCTTGTCGATCTCCACGATCCGCCGGCCGGCGGAGCGGAGTCGCTCGAGGTGTGCCTGCTCATGGGCGTCGCCGCGATCCTGCATGAGTCGGACGGTCGGGTCCTCGCGCCGGTGGGGTCGCTCCCACCGGCCTTCGACGCGCCCGAGCTCCAGCGTCGAGAGGTGGTCGCAGGCCAGGAAGCCGACGAGGTCGGTCGCGCTGACGATGAGGGTGCCGTCGGGGGCGAGCTGCACGGCTGCACCTTAGCGGCTGGGCGCGTCAGCTCGTCTGTCACGGGTTGTCGTACCCTCCCACCATGGCCGCCCAACGACGTGACAGCGAGGGGAATCGCCAGGTCGGTCCGACCTGGGAGAGCCTCGTCGACCGCCAGATCCGCGAGGCGATGGAGGAGGGCGCGTTCGACGACCTGCCCTACCAGGGGCAGCGCCTTCCGATCGAGGATGACTCGGCCGCGGGCGAATGGGCCATGGCCCATCGGATGCTGAAGAACGCCGGCGCGGCGCCGCCCTGGATCGAGGCCGACAAGGAGGTTCGCCGGCTGCTGGCCGCGCGTGACGCGTTGCTGGCGCGGCCACGACGGATGACCTCGGCCGGTCAGGCACGCGAACGCGCCGAGCTGACGACCCTGGTCGAGGCGATCAACCAGGCGATCACGCGGGTGAACACGGAGGCGCCGACGATCCGCCAGCATCGCCGGCTGCTGGACCTCGAGGCCGAGCTCGCCCGGCTCGACGGGGGCGAGCCCGCGTAGCGGCGGGCGCGAAGGGCTCGAATCCGGCCACCGTTGGCGCAGCGCCAACGAATCCGACCGGAAGCGCGTCGTCGACGGCCGCTCCCGTCCAATCGTTGGCTGGCAGCCACCAACGAGCCGGGAAGCGCGGCGTTCTGGACCTGATTGCGCCCTATCGACTCGAATTGTTGGCTCTGAGCCAGCAGGCGGTCCGGCCCCGGACGATCGCCTTAGTCGAACAGCGCTGCGACCGCCTCCCGGAACGCCTCGGTGTGCCGATCGACATCGGCCGCGGTCGTCATGGGGCACATGAGCGCCATGTTGTGGAACGGCGTCATCAGGACGCGGCGGTTCATCGCCCAGAGGTGCAGGAACTGCTCCAGCTCGGGGTCGCTGTGGGCCCACTGTTCGGCGCCCGTGCGCGGCGGGTCCGGCATGAAGTGGTACTCGGCGCGTGCCCCGAGCCGCGTGACGTGCCACGGCACATCGCCCGAGCGCAGGACGTCGTTGACGCCCGCCTCCCAGCGCTCGGCGAGCGGGATCATCCGCGCGAATGCCGCCTCGGTCAGGACCTCGCCGAGCGTGGCCCGCGTCGCGGCGAGCGACAGGGCGTACCCGGCGAGCGTGCCGCCGATCCCGCCGACGTCCGAGTCGACCACCTCGAGTGATTTGTGGATCCGGGCGCCGACCTCGTTCGTGAACCCGTACGCCGCCACCGGGATGCCGCCGCCGATCGTCTTGCCGATCACGAGCAGATCCGGATCCAGGCCCCACAGCCCGGTCGCCCCGCCCGGGCCGGCGCAGATGGTGTGGGTCTCGTCGATGATCAGGAGCGTACTGGTCCTTCGAGTGATCTCGCGCACGGCGTCGAGATAGCCCGGCTCCGGCAGCACGATCCCGACATTGGTCAGCGCGGGCTCGATCAGCACCGCCGCGACGTCGCGGTCGGCGAGCGCGGCCTCCAACCCGGCGACGTCGTTGAACTCGACGACGCGCGTCGTGTGCGCCACGTCGACCTGGGGGCCGACCGAGCCGCGGACCGGGACCACGGCGCCAGATGCGTCCAGCTCCGCGATCGCCTCGTCCACCGAACCGTGGTAGCAGTGGTCGTGGACGACGACCTTGGAGCGACCGGTGATGTGGCGAGCGAGTCGCAACGAGAACCGGTTCGCATCGGTCGCCGACAGCGCGAACTGCCACGACGGCAACCCGAACCGGCGCGTCAGCTCCTCGCCGACCCAGGCGGCGTCCTCGGTCGGGAGCATGTGGGTGATCCCCAGGCGGAGCTGGCGCTCGACGGCGGCGATGGTCGGCGCAGGCCCGTGTCCAGCCATGGCGCCGGTATCGCCGAGGCAGAAGTCGACGTAGTCGTGCCCGTCGACGCACCGGAACGACGCGCCCGACGCCGTTTCGACGTACGGCGGGAAGGGACTGGCCCATTTGACCATCCAGGGCATGGGCACGCCCTCGAGGAGTGAATCGCGGGCACGCGCATGGAGTTCGGCGGACCGAGGGTGCTCGCGGACGAACGCGGCGGTCTCGTCGGCCATGAGGGACGCGAGGCGGGCGCGATCGACGGGCCGGGACGTCATCACCCGTGCAGGATGGCGCCCCTCAGGCCGAACGGCCGACGCATCCCGGGGGACGCGACGGCGGGGCGACGACTAGTTCGGTCGGCGGACGTAGCCGCAGACGAGGCACTGGGCGACGCCGGTCACGGGATCGACGTCGAGGAAGCTCGCACAGCCGTTGGTGCGGCAGTACAGGCGCGTGGCCGTCGAGGCGGCCGATGCGCGGCGACGAAGGCGTCGCATCGCGGTGGCTCGTCCGGCGACGGAGGAAGTAGTTGAACGGGACATCATGGTTACTGTTGCTCTTGTGCTTTCTGGCGCGCCGGGAATGGCGTGATGGGCCATCGGCTGCGCGGCCGGTGTATTCGCTCCACGGCCTCATACGGACCGGAGCGGTTCGGTGATCGGTCCGGGCGGGGAACCGGGAGCCTCAGTGCTGAGCGCTCGACCGGGCCGTCACGACGGACCTGTATCGCCATCCACTATAGCGTCCGAAAGTTGAATCGTCAACGTGTCGAGCGGCCCACACACGATCGAGCCGTCCGTGCGACGATGATTCACGACTCTTCACATTCGCTTGGTTGATTCGATACGCCGGTCGTCGCAGATTTCCCCCGTCACCCGCTGCGCACGGCACCTGGAGGAGGTATCACACGGGATGGGACGCCCCCGACTCGACGCGGGCCACGCTCGCGCACACACCCTGCATCGCATCGGCGCCGCCGGCCTCGTCGGGCTGCTCCTGACCCTGATGGTCGGGGCGTCCGTCGCCCAGGCGGCTGGCAAGGTCACGGTCACGACGCCATACCCGGCGGTCGCCGTCGCCCCTGGGGCGAAGGTCTCCTTCGACCTCTCGATCGAGACCGACACCGCGGACCGCGTCGACCTCAAGGTGGAGGGCGTCCCAACCAGCTGGACGGCGAGCCTGTTCGGCGGCGGGTTCGTCGTCGACAGCGTGCAGACCGATGGCTCGAAGGCGACCACGGTCCGTCTCGATGTGACGGTCCCGGCCGACGCGACCGCCGCGACCCAGCGCATCGTCGTCGTCGCGACCGCCGGTGGCGCCACGGACCGCCTGCCCCTCGACATCCGGATCACTCCGGCCGCCGCCGGCTCGGTCAGCCTCACGACCGACTTCCCGCAGCTGAAGGGCCCGTCCTCGTCCACGTTCTCGTTCAACCTGACGCTGCACAACGACACCGCTGAGGACCTGACGTTCGGCGGAACGGCCACCGGCCCGGCCGGCTGGACCATCACCACCCAGGTCAGCTCCGAGAGCCAGGCCGCGAGCGCGATCGTCAAGGCCGGGAGCACCACGCCCGTGACCGTGAAGGCCACGCCCGCGGTCGATGTCACGGCGGGCGCCTACCCGATCGCGGTCGACGTCACCAGCGGCAGCCGATCCGCGCACACGGACCTGAGCGTCGAGATCACCGGGAGCTACAGCCTCAAGCTCACGACCCCGGACGCACGCCTGAGCGCCTCGGCCACCGCCGGTTCGGCAACCGACCTCACGCTCGTCGTCCAGAACACGGGCACCGCGCCGATCGCCGGCGTCAAGCCGTCGGCCACCGCCCCGCAGGGCTGGACCGTCACGTTCGCCCCCGAGACCGTCGACGTCGCCGCGAACGGCGAGGCGTCGGTGGTCGCCCACATGACGCCGTCCGCCGACGCGATCGCGGGCGATTACGTCGTGACGTTCAAGGCCGCCTCGGATCTCGCCAATAGCTCGGCGGACATCCGCGTCACCATCCAGACGGGCCTCCTGGGCGGTGCGATCGGCATCGGGCTGATCGTGCTGGTCCTGGTCGGGCTCGGTTGGGTCTTCCTGCGCTACGGCCGGCGATGACTCGCGAGGAGCGGTCCGGGCCGCTCATCCGCACCAGGGGACTGACCAAGCGGTACGACGCCCTGACCGCGGTCGACAAGCTGGACCTCGAAGTACGGGCGGGCGAGATCTTCGGGCTGCTGGGGCAGAACGGGGCCGGCAAGACCACGACCATCCTGATGCTCCTGGGACTCACGGAACCCACCAGCGGCGAGGCCCGGGTCGCCGGTCTCGACCCCGCCCGCTACCCGCGTGAGGTCAAGCGACGGGTCGGCTATCTGCCCGACGCCGTCGGGTTCTACGGCGGCCTCACCGGGCGCCAGAACCTGCGCTACACGGCTCGCCTGAACGGCCTCAAGGGCGAGGAAGGCGAGACGGCGATGGACGAGGTCCTCGAACAGGTCGGCCTCACTGACCGCGCGGACGATCGCGTCGAGACGTACTCGCGCGGCATGAAGCAGCGCCTCGGCATCGCGGACGCGCTCGTGAAGTCACCCGACATCCTCATCCTCGATGAGCCGACCACCTCGATCGACCCACTCGGCGTGGTCGAGATCCTCGACCTCCTGCGCTCGCTCGTGCATGACCGCGGCCTGGCCATCCTGCTCTCGAGCCACCTCCTGACCCAAGTCCAATCCGTGTGCGACCGGATCGGCATCTTCGCCTCCGGCCGGCTGGTCGGGGAGGGGACCGTCACCCGGCTGGCCAGCCTGTTCGGCGACGGCGGGGCGACGCTCGAGGTCGGCCTCGAAACCCCGACCGCGGACGATCGGGCGAAAGCCGAGAAGGTCCTCGCCGGACTCCACGGCGTGGCCGCCGTGACACCGCCGGCAGCGCGATCCGATGCCTGGCGCCTCACAGTCCGGCCCGCGACGGAGGAGCCCGGTGTTCGGCAGGCCGTCCTGGCGGCCGCGGTCGAGCACGGACTTCGTCTGACCGCGTTGCGCCCGATCCTGCCGTCCCTCGACGACATCTATCGCACCGCCCTGCAGCGGCGCGGCATGGCCGACAAGGCGGTCGGTCGTGGCCCTTCGAGTTCCGGCGGGAGGACCGCGGCATGAGCGCGAACGTCGCTCCGGCGCCGCAGGCCCCGGCCGTGGAGGCCGAGCGGTCCGAGCTCCGCAAGCTGCCGGCCGGCTGGCGGATCATCGCAGGCAAGGAATTCGGGGACCACGTCGTCAGCGTCCGATTCGTCATCGTGCTGCTCGTCCTCGGCCTCGCCGCCCTGATCCCGCTCTACTTCGCGTCGGACCAGATCCGCAGCGCCGCCCAGTCGGCGACCACGATCCCCGCGGTCTTCCTGTACCTGTTCACCATCGGCCCCGAGGGCATCGACATCCTGCGGGTCGACTCCTTCGTGGGCATCGTCGCGCCCCTGCTCGGCCTGGCATTCGCGTTCGATGCCGTCAACAGCGAACGCTCCGAGGGCACGCTGCCCCGCCTGCTCTCCCAGCCGATCTACCGCGACGACGTGATCAACGGCAAGTTCGTCGCCGGTCTCGGGGTCATCGGGATCGTCCTCATCTCGGTCGTCATGCTCATCGCCGGGTTCGGCATGTTCCGCCTCGGCATAGTCCCGCACGGCCCCGAGGTCCCGCGGTTGGTGGCCTGGGTCGCCGTGACGTTCCTGTACGTCGCGCTGTGGCTGTCGTTCGGCCTGCTGCTCTCGGTGGTCATCCACCGCGCGGCGACGGCGGCGCTCGTCGGGTTCGGGGTCTGGCTGCTCTTCACGATCTTCGGTCAGCTCATCGTCACGCTCGTGTCCGGGATCTTCACGCCGGCGGCGAACGCGACCGTGGAACAGCAGCTCGGCAGCGTCCAGGCCCAGGAGTGGGTCGCGCGGATCCTGCCCGGCACGCTCTACCAGGAGATCACGACCGTCATCCTGCATCCCAACCTGTCGCAGATCTCTGCGCCGGCGACGGTCGGCCAGCTCGTCCAGTCCCAGTACCAGATCCCGCCGCAGTACAACCCGGGCCTCTTCGGGCTCGACCAGAGCCTGCTGCTGGTCTGGCCGCAGATCGTCGTCCTGGTGGCGTTGACGGTGGCCTGCTTTGCCGCCGCGTACGTCGTGTTCATGCGCCAGGAGGTCCGCGCCTGACGTCCCGGGCGTGACCGACCCTGGCGGCTCAGGCGGGGCCGCCGCGCGAAATGGACTGGTACCGGAGCCTCCCGACTCGTATGCTCCGTGGCGCAGGAACGGGCGAACGTCCCGTCGACCTCACACGGCACGAGAGGGAGGACGATGGATCAAAGCGAAGGCACCGGCTCCGAGGCCCCCCAGACCCCGCCGCCCGCTGAGCCCGCGCCAGTGACCGAGGCCGCGCCCGCGCCCACGACCCAATGGGCCCCGCCGCCGGCACCGGTCCAGGCCGGACCCGCCGGCTTCGTCTATGCCGACGTTCCCAACCGCGCGATCGCCTACATCCTCGACGCGATCCTGATCGCGATCATCAACGTCATCGTGTTCGCGGTGTTGGCCGGCGTCGGGCTGAGCATCGTCTCGGGCAACCTCGCCAACGGGTTCGAATACAACTACGTCGCCGGGCTCATCCTGGGAATCGTCGGGCTTCTCATCAGCGCGTCGTATTTCATCTACACCTGGACCGCCATGCGCGGCACGCTTGGGATGAAGGTCCTCGGCATGCAGGTCGGCAATGCCGTCGACGGCAAGACGCTCACGCTCAACCAGGGCATCCGCCGCTGGCTCGCCATCGCGGCCCCGTCGGTCATCGCCCAGGCCCTACAGCCACTGCCGGCTCTCGGGTGGTTGCTCGGGATCGCCGCCTTCGCCTGGTTCATCTTCCTGCTCTACACGACCTGGAAGAGCCCGACCAAGCAGGGCTACCACGACCACTTCGCCAACTCGATGGTCGTCAAGGCGACCCGCACCGCGGGCTGACGCCCGGATCGACACCGTTCCTGCAAGGCAGGGGCCGCCGGGTCCGGACCGCGGACCCGGGCGGTCCAGGCCGTGCCGCGCGGCCGTCCTAGAACGGCGGCCAGGGGATGGCCGGCCAGTACGGGGAGGGGAGCGGGAAGCAGCCGTCCGCCAGCAGGGTGTCCGCCCGCCGGCGCGTCGCCCGCAACTCCGCCGCCGAGAGCAGCGCTCGTAGCTGCTCGCCGAGTTCGCCATCGAGCGCGGTCCGGATCCGCTCCAGGCCCGCCAGTTCGTCAGGCTCGAACGGCGTCCCACGCCAGCCCCACAGGACCGTCCGAAGTTTTGGCACGGTCGAGAAGCACACCCCGTGGTCGACGCCGTGGACATGGCGCCCGCCGTCGACCGGCAGGATGTGCCCGCCCTTGCGATCGGTGTTGTTCATCACCGCATCGAGCGTCGCCATGCGCCGCAGCCGCGCGTCGTCCTCGAGGACCATGGCCACGACATCCACGGCCTCGTCGGCCTCGATGAACGCCTGGACCATGCCCTCACCGAACGGCCCGTCGCGCAGGATCGTCGGCGGGACGATGCCCCAGCCGGTCACCTCGGACACGTGCCAGGCCGCCACCTCGCGCCGGGTCAGCGTGCCGTGCGGGAAGTCGTCGAGCGGGCGCTCCCCGATCGTCGGCTTGTAGATCGCCTCGATGACGGTCGGCGGTTCCGGGTCCGGGCACGCCAGCGACATCCGCACGAGGAGCGCGTTGTTGCTCGACTCGACGATCCGGCCGAGCACCTCGATGTCGCCGTCGCGCAGGACGGCCAGCGTGGTCGCCGGGTCATACATGCCGCGGACGCCTAGTTGACGTAGTGACCGTTGCGCCGCGGGCAGATGTGGCCGGTGGGGTCCAGCGGCGCCCCGCACAGCGGGCAGGGCGGTCGGCCGGAGGCCACCACGCGGACGGCCCGCGCGACGAACGAGCGCGCCGCATCGGCGGTCAGGCGCACGCGCAGGAGGTCGGGCCCGTCCTCGTCATCATCGTCGTCCTCGTCGGGATCGACCGGCTCACCGTCCTCGTCCTGGGCCCTCGCCTCGACGAGCACCCGCTCCGCCCCGACGTCCCAGCCGAGGGTCAGCGAACCCGCCCGAAAGGCCTCGTTGAGCGGTTCGTCGAGCGGCTCGGTGTCGGCGGCACCGTCCGGTGGCGCCTCGGCCACGGCCCGCTCCTTTGCCTCCTCGACTCCGCGTCGGTCGAGCTCGTCGAGGAGCTCGCCGAGGCGCTCTGCCAGGACGCTGACCTGGACCTTTTCGAGGGCAACGCTGACGACGCGCACGCCGTCACGGGCCTGGAGGAAGAAGGTCCGGTCGCCCGGCTCGCCGATCGTGCCGGCGACGAACCGTTCAGGTGGATCGAAGATGTACCGACGTCGGGCCATGCCCTGACTCTATACCGATTCGGCGCTGCAGCGGTCGGTCAGCCGACCCGGACCGTGATGCTGTCCCAGCCCCGGGCACCGTCGGGGGCGGGCGGCGTCCGACGCTCCTCCTGGACCGTGCCCGTGCCGTCCGTGGCACGGACCGAGATCGTGTGACTGCCGGGCGTCGCGTCCCAATCGAGCACCCACTGGACCCAGGTCGCATCCGAGATCGGGCGAGCGAGTCGGGCCTCTTGCCAGGTGCCGTCGACCCCGACCTCGACTTTCGAGATCCCCCGATCGGGCGCCCAGGCGATCCCGGCGATGGGCACCCGGCCGGCCGTGACGCTCGCACCGGATGTCGGGGTGTCGATGCGCGACTGGGTCAGGATCGGCGCCTCCTTCGACCAGCCGAGCGGCACCCAGTAGCCATCGAACGACTCGAGCGTCGTCAGCTCCAGCTCGGCGAGCCACTTGGTTGCGGACACGTACCCGTACAGGCCGGGCACGATGAGCCGTGCCGGGAAGCCGTGGACCGGCGGCAGCGGCTCGTCGTTCATCTGGATCGCGATCATCGGCTCGCGCTCCGGGTCCATGACCCAGGCCGTGGGCATCCCGGCCGTCCAGCCGTCCACCGACCGACCGACGAGCTGCGTGGCGGATGGCTGCACGCCGGCCAACGCCAGGACCTCGCGCAGCTTCACGCCGGTCCACTTCGCGTTGCCGACGAGCTTGCCGCCGACCACGTTGCTGACGCAGGCGATGGTCACGTACTGGTCGAACATCGGCAGACCGAGGAGCTCGTCCCAGGTGAGCGTGGTCTCGCGATCGACCAGGCCGTGGATCTTGAGCGTCCAGTCGGCCGTGCTGGGAGTCGGATAGAGCAGTGCCGTGTCGATCCGGTAGAAGTCGTCGTTGGGCATGACGAGGGGCGTGAGGCCGGCCACCGTCGTCGAGAGGTCCATGCCCGCATCGAGGACCGGGGCGAGTTCCGTGGCCGGCGGCAGCGCGATCGCGGGCCCGCCCGGCGACCGCTGCCGCTCGAGGAGCAGGCGACCGCCGATGCCGGCGACGACGGCCGCCGCGCCGACACTCCCGGCTCGCACCATGAACGAGCGGCGCGACCAATCGGGCATCGTCCCGGAGGCCGAAGCGCCGGTCGCCGCGCCCGCCGGTCGCTCCGGCGACATGAGCCAGTCGAGCACCCACAGCCCGACGCCGACCGAGACCGCCGCGGAGACCGCGGCGATCGCCGGCGAGGCCTCAGGGTCGCCAAGGGCCGCGAGGAAGCCGAGCACCCCGAACGCGCCGAATCCGATGGCCGCGAGCTCGTAGCGTCGAGCGGCCAGGATCCCAAGGCCGGCCCCGATGGCGAGGCCGACCAGGACGATGACGAGTTCCAGGGCGAGCTTGTCGTTGGTGCCGAAGAGCGCGACGACAAGGTCCTTGGCACCGGCGGGCTGGTTGTCGACGATGACCTGGCCGACGGCGGCGACGAGCGACGTCGCGCCCGGCAGGAGGCCGGCCAGCAGCTCCGAGGTCCCGAGGGCCGCCAGGACGGCGACGGCGCCGCCGATGGCGGCGCGAATCTTGGGGGTCATCACGTCCTCAGCGTGCCGGTTTCGTGTGACGATGGCGTGTCGGCGATGCGGGCGCCGCCCCGGTCGTGGCCGTCGAGCCGGGCCCAGGCCCGACCGTCATGCCGCTCCACGACCAGCGGCATCCCGTAGGCCGCTGAGAGGATCGGCCCGGTGAGCACCTCGTCGGCCGGCCCGGCCGCCACGATCCGGCCCGCGGCCAGCAAGAGCGCGTGGTCGAAGCCCGGCGGGATCTCCTCGAGGTGGTGCGAGACCAGCACGATGCCCTCGGGCCGTGTCTCGCCGGCCAGCGCGGCGAGGTCGGCCAGCAGCGTCTCGCGCGCGGCGAGGTCGAGGTTGGCGGCCGGCTCGTCGAGCAGGAGCAGGTCCGGATCCGGCATCAGCGCCCGGGCGATCGACACGCGCCGCCGCTCGCCGGCCGACAACGTCCCGTACGCCTGGTCCGCCACCGCCGCAGCCCCGACCCGACCGAGCACGTCCCGGGCACGCGCCCGGTCCGCATCGTCGTACTCGTGCCACCACGGTTCGGTCGCGGCGTGGCGGGCCGTCATGACGAGATCGACCGACCGAAGGTCCGGGTTGAGCACGGCCTCGATGGCACTCCCCGCGGAACCGATGCGCTTGCGAAGGTCGCGGACATCGACCTTGCCGTAGCGCGAGCCGAGGACCTCGACCGTCCCGGCCGTCGGCCACAGCGCCAGGCCGATCACCGAGAGCAACGTCGTCTTGCCCGAGCCGTTGGGGCCGAGGACGACCCAACGCTCACCGGCCCGCACCTGCCAATCGAGCGGGCCGAGGATGGTCCGGCCGGCCCGTCGGACGACCAGGCCCTGCACGTCGACGATCACGCGAGCGATCGTAGCGGACCCAAGCGCCATCGACGCCCGACGCCTCGGCCCCCCGAGCGGCCGGACGCTATGGCGCCGGGGTCGGCGGCGTCGGAGTGGGCTCGGGCGGTGTCGGGGTCGGCGTAGGTGTCGGGGTCGGCGTGGGGGTCGGGGTCGGCGTCGGCGTGGCCGTCGGTGGCGCAGTCGGAGGCGGTGGCGACGGCGAGGACGTCGGCTCCTCCGACGGCGGCACGCTCTCCGATGGCGAGGCGGACGGGGAGGCCGGCGGGCACGGCAGGGCGGCCTCTTCCGACCCGGACGGCGACGGCACGACGAACGAGGGGATCACTCCGCTCGCGTCCGGGGTCGGCAGCGGGATGCATGACGGCGACGGGCTCGGCGAACCGCAGCCCGAGTCACCCGTGACCAGCGGACCCCAGGACGTTCCGTACGGACGATATTGGCGGTTGTAGAAGTACGAGGTCCGCGTCCGGTTCGGGCCGCCGGCCGTGTTGGGTCCACGTTCCGCTCGCTTGATCCAGTTGCGATCGGCTTCCATCCACGCCCCGTGCCTGGTCTCGAGGGCGCCCGGCACCGCGCTCAGGACGTCGATGCCGCAGGTGTTCTCGGGCAGGGCGTCCTTCGGTTCGGTGCCGTTGATGAACCACTCGTTGACCGAATCGGCGCCCGCGCGCGCCTTGGTGCCGGTCCACGGATCGATGGCGACGCGCGTCAGGCCGTCGGGGCGCTGGAAGCGCGTGATCGGCCACTTGCGGCTCGCCTCCTGGAGGAAGCCCTGCCACACGAACGTCGAGACGTCGATCGAGAAGAGCGGTCGTGACGCGGTCGAAACGGGGGTGTTGTCGCTGTTGCCGTTCCACGCCCCGACGGCCAAGGCGTACGCCCCGGCCTTGCGACCCTTGTCGGTCGGCGGCGCGATGTAGCCGTAGGCGTTGAGGTCCTTCGCGTCGTTGTTCGTGCCGGTCTTGAGCGTCGCCGGGCGTCGGCCGTCCTCGCCGCGGATGGCGAACCTGCCCCAGTACGGGTTGACGTTGGGGTTCGTGTTGCCGGCCAGGATGTCGGTCACGATATAGGCGGTCTGGGGCTTGACCACCTGGACGCCGGCGGGCGGCGTGTACGGCTTTGCGACGTCCTTCCCGGACCGGTCCTGGATGGTCAGGATCGTCGTGTGGCCGATCGCCTTGCCGCTGTTCGCGAGCGTGGCATACGCCGTGACCAGGTCGACCGGCCGCACCTCGGCGACGCCCAGCGCGAGGGCCAGCCCCGCGTTCGTCGTCTCGGTCTGGAACGCGAGCCCGAAGTCCTGCGCCCGGTCGAAGACGTGGTCCGGACCGTTGATGGACATCGTCTTGACCGAGGGGATGTTGAGCGAGAACTGCAGGGCGTTGCGGACCCGGACGGGGCCGCGCTCGAGGTTGTCGGCGTCGTTGGGCGCGTAGCCGCCGCCGAAGTCGGTGGCGCTGTCCATGAACATCGACCCGGCCGTGATGGCGCCGTCGTCGATGCCGATCGCGTAGTTGAACGGCTTGAACGCCGAGCCCGGCTGGCGGTAGCCGTGGCCGATGACGTCGTACTGCGGCTGGAACGCCTTGCGGCTCTTCGTGGAGTAGTAGTCGGCGGAGCCGACGTACGCCACGAGCTCGCCGGTCTGGTAGTCGAGCGCGACGAGCGATCCGTTCCGTAGTCGCTTGTTTTCGAGGTTCCTGAGCCACGCGGGGTACGAGTCGAAGCCGAGCGCCTTGGCCGCCGCCGCGGGGTTCTTGGCATGCGGCACGATCGCCGCCGCCGCGACCCACTTCTCGGCGATCTTCTGGAGGCGCAGGTCGAGCGTGGTCGTGATGCGCAGTCCGCCCCGCTCGAGCTCGGGGCACGTGGTCGCATCCGGGCCGCACAGGCGCTCGGTCAGCTCGTCACGCACCGCCCAGACGAAGTGCGGCGCGGTCCAGCGCGGCGCGGCCTGACTGGCGAGGAGCACGACGTCGTCCTTGGCGCTCCGCAACTGGGCCGCGGTGTACTCGCTGCCCGACTTGGGAGTGCGGCCCTCGGCCAGCAGGTCCAGCACGGTGTCGCGCCGCTCGACGATCGTCGTTCCCGTCGGGACCACGAGGTCCGCCTTCGGGCACTCCGCGTCCTCGGCCACGACGGTCTCGCACTGCTCGATGGCGTTGCGCACGAGGTCGTAGTTCGACGGGGACTTCGGCAGGCTGGCGATGATCGCGGCCTCGGCCGGCGTGATCTCCGCGAGCGGCTTGCCGAAGTAGCTCTCGACGGCGGCCTTCACGCCATAGCTCTGGTTGCCGTAATAGTTCTGGTTGAGGTAGGCGGTGAGGATCTTCTGCTTGCCCGCTTCGCCGGCGAACGCCTGCGTCACCCGGATCGACTGGATGATCTCCTTGAGCTTGCGCTCGACCGTGCGGTTCGGGTCCTGGACGAGCGTGTCGGGAAGCAACCGCGCCCGCACCAGCTGCTGGGTGATCGTCGAGGCACCGCGGCTGTTGCCGCGCAGCGAATCGAGGCCGGCGGCGATGATGGCCAGCGGGTCGAATCCGGCGTTGTCCCAGAACGTCTTGTCCTCGATGGCCGTCGTCGCGTCGAGGAGGATCGGCGGGATCTCCTCGTACGTCACGACCTCGCGTCGCTCGTCGCCGAAGCGGGCCAGCTCGGTCTCGCCGGTCCGGTCGTAGATGATCGATTCCTCGGCCGGGGTGATGGTCGTCAGGCGGCTGGTGTCCGGCAGGTCCGACGCGAGGCTGTTGTAGACGCCGACCACGGCGATCGCCCCGATGACCCCGAGCCCGGCCAGGAAGAACAGGATGATGACGCCGATGTAGCCGCCCGTGGACGGGTTCGCGCGAGGCGACTGGACGCGGCGGACGGGCGAGGTGCGGGCGGTCAAGGCGAACGGACTCCGATGGGTCGATGGGGGGCCCGCGCGGGCGATCGGATCGGACCGCAGGATGCGCGCGAGGCCTCCAAGGATGCCGCAAGTCGACGATTCCCGCCCGCGGTCAGGTGCCTTGACGCGCGGAGGTACGCCCCTGTTGCGGGTCGCCGTTCAGCGCAGGCGGCCGGCACCGGCCACGGCCAGGACCGGCAGGACCATCGGTTGGAGGCCGGTCCGGGCCGGGTAGTCGCGCTCCACGACGGTCCGCAGCACGTCGATCGCCTCGGGCCGGACGAGGTTGATCGTGCAGCCCCCGAACCCGGCGCCGGTCATCCGCGCCGCCACGACCCCCGGCACCGTCAGCGCGATCTCGACCATCGCGTCGAGCTCGGGCGAGACCACCTCGAACCGGTCGCGCAGCGACTTGTGGCTCGCGGCGAACGCGACGCCGACTTCCGCGAGGTCGCCGGATTCCAGCGCGGTGACGGTCTCGGCGACCCGCAGGTTCTCGGTCACGACATGCTCCGCGCGCCGGTACGTGACCGGGTCCATGCGCGTGCGGGCGGCCGACAGGTGGAACAGCTTGACGTCGCGCAGGGACGTGATGGCCGAGTCGTCCCGGGCGATCGCGGCCACGGCGGCCTCGCACTGGCTGCGCCGCAGGTTGTACTCGGAACCGTCGAGGGTGCGATCCGAGCCGGTGTGGAGGACGACCAGCCGGATGTCCTCCGGCAGCGGCACGGGTCGCCATTCGAGCGAGCGGCAGTCGAGCAGGACCGCCGAACCGGCCACGCCGCACGCCTCGGCGAACTGGTCCATCAGGCCGCACTGGACGCCGACGTAGGCGTTCTCCGCGCGTTGGCAGAGGCGGGCGAGGGTGAGCGGGTCGACCTGTGGCGCGACGTCGTCGAGCATCGCCCAGGCCGAGGCGAGTTCGATCGCGGCCGAGGAGGACAGGCCGGCATTCGGCGGGAGCGATGAGGCCACGACACCGCGCAGCCCCTTGAGCGGCGCCCCGGTCTCCGCGAGCGACCAGGCCGTGCCCGCCACGTAGTCCAGCCACGTCCCCTGGCGGGCGCGCCCATCGCGCAGGCCGAAGCCGTCACGCGAGCCGTCGTCGAGCCGCGTCAGCTCGACCCGGTCGTCGCCGCTCGGCAGGTAGGCGATCCGGATCTCGAGGTCGATCGCGGCCGGCAGGACGTAACCGTCGTTGTAGTCGGTGTGCTCGCCGATGAGGTTGACGCGCCCCGGCGCCCGGACGACCCGGATCTCGCCGCGCCGCCCGCCGGCCGACGGTTCGACCGCGACGAGCGCCTCGACCAGCTGTTCGGGCTCGAAGGCCTGGTGGTGGCCCCCCGCGCCGTCGGACGGGACGCTCAACTCGGCGCCACCGGGCGCTCCTCACGCCGCTCCCAACCCGGGCTGAACAGGCGGATCAGGTGCTGGCGTTGGTACGGATGGTCCTCGAGGGCGTCCCAGTCGAGCTCGATGCCGAGTCCGGGCGCATCGGACACCTCGACGTACCCGTCCACCGGGCGGACCGGCCGATCCACGAGCGACTGGGTCCAGTCGGCGTTGAATTCGTCGAAGGTCTCCTGGACGTAGAAGTTCGGGATGCACGCCCCGAGCTGGACGGCCATCGCGCCGCAGACCGGGCCCTGCGCGTTGTGTGGCGCGACCACCGCGAGATGCGCCTCGGCCAGCGACGCCACCTGGCGCGTTCGCCACAGGCCGCCCAGATGGAGCGGCTCCGGTTGCAGGATCTGGACGACGTCATGGGAGAGCAGGTCGGCGAACTGGCCGAGCGAGGTGAAGCTCTCGCCAGTGGCGATGGGAACGGGCGACCGGCGGGCGACCTCGACCATCGAGCCCATCTGCGAATGGTGGACCGGCTCCTCGAGCCAGGCCGGGCGGAACTCGGCGAGCCGGTCCGCGAGCCGAAGCGCGGTCGACGCCGTGAACCGGTTGTGGGCCTCGATCATCAGGTCCACGTCCGGCCCGACGGCGTCGCGCACCGCCCGGACGATGTCGATCGAGAGGTCCTCGTCGCGCCGGTCCTGGACCCGCCAGGCGGACCCGAACGGATCGAACTTCATCGCGGTGTAACCGCGCGCGGCGACCCCGCGAGCCGCTTCGGCCACCGCGTCCGGCGTCCGGTCGGTCCGGTACCAGCCGTTCGCGTAGACGCGGACGCGGTCACGCACCTTGCCGCCGAGCAGCGCGTGGATCGGCTGCCCGGCCGCCTTGCCGACGATGTCCCAGCACGCCACCTCGATCGCGGCCGCGGCCGCCATGTGGATCTGGCCGCCGTCGGTGTAGACGTCACGGATCATTCGCTGGAGGAGCAGCTCGACATCGTGCGGATCGAGGCCGAGGTAGGCCTCCTGGAGCTCCTCGATCGCCGCGGCCACGGTCGCCGCGAACCCGTTGACGGTGCCCTCGCCGAAGCCCGTGACGCCCTCGTCGGTCGAGACGCGCGTGAACAGCCAGTTCTTCCAGGCGTTCCCTGCGATCCGCGTCTCGACCTTCGTGATTCGCATTCGCGGAGCGTACCGCCCGTGGCAGGATGACGACATGGTCCGCCGGCGGCGGGCTGCGCTCGAGGGAGGTGGCCGATGGCACCGAGGCGGCTGACGGCGGAGCTGGTCGTCGACGGGCGCTGGGAGCTCGGCGAGGGGCCCATCTGGGACACGCAGACGGAGACACTGGTCTGGGTCGACATCATGGGCCAGCAGGTCCTTCGCTATCGCCCTGGCGCCGATCGCGCCATGGCGCTGCCGACGCCGCTCGATATCGGGTCGGTGGCGGTCCGTCGAGGCGGTGGGCTCGTCGCGGCGCTCGCCGATGGGTTCTGGCTGACCGAACCTGACTCGGAGGACTGGATCCGCTACCGGCCGGTGGAGGCCGACCAGCCGGACCTGCGCTTCAACGACGGGAAGTGCGATCCAGCCGGCCGCTTCCTCGCGGGCTCGATGGCCTACGACAAGCACAATGGTGCGGGTGGCCTGTACCGGCTCGATCCCGACGGGACCGTCGAGCAGCTCCTCGAAGGTGTCACGATCTCGAACGGGCTGGCCTGGACGCCGGACGGCGGGACGCTCTATTACATCGACACGCCGCTGCATCGGGTGGACGCCTTCGACTACGACGCCGCCACTGGCCGCGTCTCGAACCGGCGACCGCACATCGTCTTCCCGCCCGAGGCCGGCGATCCGGACGGCATGACGATCGACACCGACGGCGGCCTGTGGGTCGCGATGTGGAACGGCTGGTCGGTCCACCGCTACGCGCCCGACGGGACGCTCGACCTCGTCGTGGACGTGCCCGCCTCGCACGTCACGAGCGCGATCTTCGGCGGTCCGGACCTCACCGACCTCTACATCACGTGTGCCTGGTCCGAACTGACCGACGACGAACGTGCCGCGCAGCCGCTGGCCGGCAGCCTGTTCAAGGTCCGCCCTGGCGTCCGGGGCTATCCGCCGGTCGAGTTCGCCGGATAAGGCCCATAAGGTAGCCGTCGCCTGCCGGCGGCCCACATTGAGGGTAAGGGGCCGTTCACGACGCGGCTCCCGCCCGATGGCCTGAACTCGGTCAGGCACGAGTCTGCTCTCATCGAACCGATGCGTGAACCGTCGGTCGACAAAGGAGCAGGAACGATGAACCGACCCGACGAGACCACTGACCAGACGACCCCCTCGCGACGATCGTGCCTCGTGGACGGATGCTCGTGCAAGGACGCGCGGATCGTGTCCCGACGACGAGCGGCCTACTTCGCGGCCCGCGCCCGCCAGACCGGCCAGACGGCCGATCGAGTGATCGCTGCCGAGCCCGAGTGGAGCCTAGCCATCGACAAGCCGGCGGAGACGATCGGGCTAGGGAGTCAGTCCCTGGGGCGTGTTTCCGTGACGACGTTGCTGAACCGCCAAAGCTCGTGGAACGAGTTGTAGAGCGGCGTCGGAGCCACCCGGATGATGTCCGGCGCGCGGTAGTCGGCGATCACGCCGCGGCGGTTCATGTCCCCGAGGACGGCCGTTGCGTTCGGGAAGCGCAGCGACAGCTGCGCTCCTCGAGCCTCCGGATCGGTGGGCGTCAGGACCTCGACGCCCCGCTCGCGTAGCAGCCCCTCGAGATAGCCCGTCAGGCGGACCGAGCGCTCGCGCAGGGCCGACATGCCGACCTCGTCGAAGACCGCGAGTGACGCCGCCAACGGCACCATGCTCAAGAGTGGCGACGTCGACATCTTCCAGGCGGCCGCGCCCACGTCCGGCACGAACGGTCCCGCGGGATCGAACCGGTGATCGGGCACCGCTCCCCACCAGCCGTTCAGCCGCGGGACATCGGCGCCCGGTTGCAGATGGCGCTCGTGGATGAAGATCGACCCGATCGACCCCGGCCCGCTGTTGAGGTACTTGTACGTGCACCACACGGCGAAGTCGACATCGTCGTCATGGAGGGTCAGCGGCAGGTTGCCGGCGGCATGGGCCATCTCCCAGCCGGCGATCGCCCCGACCTCGTGGACCGCGCCCGTCAGCCGCTCGACCGGCAGCGTCTGGCCGGTCGCGAAGTTGACGCCATCGAAGAGGGCGAGCGCCAGGCTCGGGCCGAGCTCGGCGATCGCGCCCTCGAGGTCCTCGATGCGGACGGTGTCCTCGCCCGAACGCGGACCGACCACCACGAGATCCGCCTCCGGGTCCAGCCCCCGCCAGGCGAGGTGACTCGTGAACGCGTGCCGGTCGGACGGGAAGATCGGCGCGTCAGTCAGGATCTTGCGCCGCGCGCCGTCCGGCCGGAAAAAGGACACGAGCATCAGGTGCAGGTTCACGGTCAACGTGTTGAGGATCGCCACCTCGGGGGCCTTCGCACCGACGATCCGCGCCATCGGCTCGCGCAGGGTCTCGTCGTAGGTGAACCACGGGTCGTCGGGCTCGAACCAGCCCTCGACACCGAGACGCGCCCATCGTTCGAGCAGGGAATCCATGGCCGGTCCGACCGTTCGCGGCTGCAGCCCGAGCGAGTTGCCGGCCAGGTAGATCGCCGGCGGCCCGTCGGGGCCCTCCGGACCGTCGGGGAGGAGGAACCGGTCGCGGTAGGCGCTGAGCGGGTCGGCGGCGTCGAGCGCCTGCGCCTCGGCCTCGGTCGCCACGGTCAGCGGATGGTGTCCTGGCCGTCGTCCGCGATGAGCCGTGCGAGCTCGATCCGGGTGGGCAGCCCGGCCAGATCGCCGACCGCCGCCACGGCCGCGGCCCCGCACGCATTCGCGCTCCGGAGGGCCGACGCGAGATCGTCGCCCTCCAGGCGAGCGGCGATGAACCCGGCACAGAACGCGTCGCCGGCACCGACCGGATCCACGACGGTGTGGATCGCACGGGCGGGGCTCGAGACCGGCTCGCCGCCGCGTTCCTGGGCGAAGGCGCCATCGGCGCCGCGCTTCACGACCGCGAGCGACGGACCCAGATCCAGCACGGCCTTCGCGAGAGCGGCTGGATCGGCGTCGCTGGTCCCGGTCAGGACCGCGAGCTCATCGGGACTGCCGAAGACGACATCCGATCGTTCGGCCAGGGGACGCAGGACGGGCCCCGCCACGTCATCGGACCAGAGGCGGCGGCGGAGGTTCACATCGAAGCTGACCGTCATCTTCGATTCCTTGGCCACGTCCAGCGCGAGGGCGGTCGCCTCCCTGGCCGTCTCGGACAGGGCGGGCGTGATGCCGGTCAAGTGCAGCCAGCGGCCCTCGCCGAACACGCCGTCGGTCTGGGCGCGGCGGACGTCGTCGGGCGTCACGCGCGAGCCGGCCGAGCCGCTGCGCGCATACACCACCTCGGCGGCCCCGAGCACCCGACGTTCGCGAAGCATCAGCCCGGTCGTCGCGCCCGGGTCGACCTCGAGCTGACTGACATCGACGCCTTCGCCTCGCAGACGCCGAACCACCGCGGCCCCGAACCCATCGCCACCCACACGCCCGATGTAGACGACGGCATGGCCGAGCCGCGCGAGGCCGACCGCGACATTCGCCTCCGCGCCGGCGATCTGGCGCTCGAACAAGGCGGCTTCCGCGAGCGACCCGGGCTGTGCCGCGATGAGCGAGATGAGGCACTCGCCCAGGGTCACGACCTCGGTCGTCATATCGTTCGTCCCTCCCGGGCCGCGGCCACCGCGGTCACGACCTGTCGGGCCCTGGCGGTCACGCCGGCCGTCGCCGCATCACCGACCAGCCAGCTGCCGAGGCCCACGGCGACCGCCCCCGCGGCGATGAACGAGCCGGCCGTCTCGGCGGTGACACCCCCGGTCGGCACGACCGGGATGTCGGGGAACGGCCCTGCGAGCTCGCGGACGAAACTCGGCCCGAGCGCGGAGGCCGGGAACAGCTTCACGGCGGCCGCCCCGGCCCGCCACGCGGCCAGGACCTCGGTCGGGGTCGCCGCGCCGGGGAGCGCCGGGATCCCGCGCTCGGCGGCCCAGGCCACGAGTTCGGCATCGATGTGGGGCATGACCAGGAACGTGGCGCCGGATTCGATCGCCTGCCGGGCGGCGTCGATCGTGAGCACCGTCCCCGCGCCGATCGCCAGGCCGGCGTCCCGCGATCCGGCGGCGACCGCCTCGATGGCGCGCAGGGCGTTCGCGACGGGCTCGTTGAGGGTGATCTCGAACGCCCGGACGCCGCCCGCGGCCAAAGCGTCCGCCACGTCCGACGCGTGGTCCGGGTCGAGGCGCCGGGCGATGGCGACGACACCGCCCGCGACGAGACCGGCGGGGATCGCGGGTCGCGATGTCGAGACCGTCACGCGGTCCGAGCCTCCCTCGCTGTCGACGGTGGGTCTGCGGACAGGGTAGCGCCACGTGGCGGGGACTTCGCGGTCTTCGCCTCCTTGTCCGCCAGATTCGCACCAGGTGACACTTGGGCGACGATCTCGACCCTGATGGGCCGATTCCTCCAGTCCCGACGCTCGGTTTCGGGCATCACGCTGCACAGACCGTGCGGTATCGGTGGCTGGCCGGCGCCCATCGGTCCACCCAAGGGCGCCCAGCTGCCGCCTGATGGCAGTCTGGCGGAGTTCCTCCGAGCTCCGCCCGTGAACGACTCCGGTCGCCGTCGAGCTACTGCCGGACGTAGGCCCGGAACGCCCGCATGATCGGACGCAGGAGGACGGCGGTGATGACGACCAGGATCACGGCGAAGATCCCATTCGGCATCCCGTTGATCGTCTCGAAGTTGCCGACGCCCTGGCTGATCGCGACCGGATCGATCGGCTGCTCGAAGTCGTCCTCGGTGGTCTCGGGCCGGGCTCGGCCTCGCCTGCGCTTTGCCATCGACGGAGCGTACGCCTTCGACGTCGTGCGTACGTTCCCGGCGCGCGAACAAAGGGGTTGACATCGTCCGCTCGAGGTGTAAAGTACCGACAGGTTATATAACCAAGCAGTGATGGACATGCAGCAGCCCGACCCGCTCAGCACCACATTCGCCGCCCTTGCCGATCCGACGCGGCGGGCGATCCTGGCCCGTCTCGCCCAGGGCGAGGCGTCGGTCAAGGACCTGGCCGCACCGTTCGACATGAGCCAGCCTGCGATCTCGAAGCACCTCCGGGTGCTCGAGAGGGCGGGGCTCATCGAACAGGGTCGACAGGCGCAGTGGCGGCCGCGACGACTTCGGGCGGGCCCGCTGCGCGACGTCGCCGACTGGGTGAGCCAGTACCGACGTCACTGGGAGGAGAGTTTCGACCGACTGGACGCCTATCTCCGCGAGCTACAGGAAACACCAGAGCCAGGAAAGGGAGACGACGATGCACGCGACGCGAATCGACCGGGGTAGCACCGACACGACGACCATCTACTCGGAGGGTGGCGACCTCGTCTTCGAGCGCACATTCGACGCCCCGCGCGAACAGGTCTGGAAGGCCCTCACGGATCCGGCCATCATCCCGCGCTGGTGGGGCCCACACGAGAGTTCCACCCGGGTGGCCGAGATGGACGTCCGGCCGGGCGGCAAGTGGCGCTTCATCAGCAGCGCGCCCGGCCGCGAGGACGTCGAGTTCTACGGGGAGTACCTCGAGGTCGACCCACCCAACGGCTACAAGTGGACCTTCATGTTCGACGTCGAGGGGATGGGCCCGCAGGGCGGCCCGGAGACTCACACGCTCGAGGATCTCGGTGGCAAGACGAAGGTCACCTCCGTCGGGCACATGGGCTCGGCAGAGATCATCGACGGCGCACTGGCGACCGGCATGGTCGGCGGCGCGATCGAGACCTGGGATCGCCTCGCGGCCCTGCTTACCGAACGCTAGATCGAGTCCTTCCGGCGCCGGCCGCACCCGCTCGGGGTGGCCGGCGCCTCCGCCAGTCCGCCCTTGCCCGACGAGAGTCAGGACGCGGGTGTCGGCGACGCCCCCGGCACGCGGTCGGCGCAGAGATCGGATGGCGCCGCAGTCACCCGCGCCTCACCGCTGATCTCGAGGTCGAACAGGACCTGCCCCGAATCCTTGATCGTGAACGTCCCGCCGTCGTGGCGCGGCTTGCCGACGGGCGCGCAGTCGGCGTCGAGGAGCTGGATCTCGGGCAGTGGGGGCCCGGTGAAGCCGACCATCGCCACCGTGACTTGCTGGTTCGGGGGCACGGCGAGGAACTCGTCACCGACCTGGGCGACATACGTCTGGTCCGAATCATTCCGGACGCTCACCCGGCTTCCCTGGTCGCAGGCGGAGACAGCAAGCACGCCCAGGATGGGTATGACGATCTGCCAACGGTGTCGCACGGCCCCGAGCCTAGGCGGTCGACCGCGACGTCGGAGATGGCTCGGAAGTCCGGTTTTCGAGCGGTGGGTCCTGAACGGCCGGTACGATGCGTGGCGATGTTCGAGATCGAGGAAGCGATCGAGATCGGACGCCCGGCCGCCGCGGCCTGGGCGATGCTCATCGACTTCCCGAACGTCCCGGCCTGGGAGGACGGCGTCCTCGAGGTCCGGCAGTCATCACCCGGTCCGGCGTCCGTCGGGACGACCCTCGTGGCCCGCCGCGCCTTCGGTCCGTGGAAGACCGATGTCGACTGCCGGATCACCGATTGGCAGGACGACCGCTCGGTGACGATGGAGATCCTGGGCGGTCTGACGTCTCGGGCGACGGCTCGGTATGCCGTCGAGCCGGTGGGCGACGACGCCTGCCGCATCACGTACTCGGGCAGTGGCGAGATGCGGCCGTTCCTGTTCTGGTTGTCGCCGATCATCCCGTCCGCGGGTCGCCGGCTGGTCCGCGGGAACCTCGCCAGGCTCAAGGCCCGCCTCGAGGACGCTCGGCGCGCCGCGACCTGACAGCAGAAAGCCAGGCGCCTCCGGCCCTGCCATCGATCCAAGCGAGGAAGCCGGCCTTCGCCTCCTTCAAGCCGCCAGCGTTGACACCGGGCGCCCCGAGTTATATCGTGCTGCGGTATATCGTCACACGTTATAACTGGAGCGTCGCGAAGTGTCGCCCACCAGGGGGTCCGGAGTGCGTGGCCGAAGCGGCTGGACCGCGCTGGCGCTGGTCGTTGCCCTGCTCGTGGCCTCGTGCGCGACGCCGAACCCCGCGCCCAGCCCGATGGCGACGGCGTCGCCAACGGGCGCGGCGACCCCGTCGCCCTCGGCGGACACGAACTGTGCCGCCTTCATACCCGATCCGTCCGACGAGTTCTTCACCCCGGTCGACGTCTCGTACGACGATCCGACGCCGCTCGACTGGCCGACCGGCACGCCGGCGGAGGTAGGGCTGGACGAGGAGTTGCTGGAGGCGGCCGCGGACAACGTCGCCCTGTCGGCCGACGTCCGGAGCCTGCTCGTCGTGCGCCACGGCAAACTCGTGTTCGAGCGCTACTTCAACGGCAGCGACGCGGGCGAGGCAAATACGATCGCGTCGGCGTCGAAGTCGATCCTGTCCGTCGCCACGGGCATCGCCATCGACGAGGGCCTGCTCGAGCTCGACTCGCGGATCGACACATTCCTGCCGCGCGACCTGGTCGGGGCGCACGGCGACCTGACCACCGAGAACCTGCTGACGATGTCGGGCGGGCTGGCGATGAGCGAGGATCCCCAGTACGTGGCGGACGTGAGTCCGAGCGACCTGCCCGGTGAGCCGTCGTTCATACGCGCCGTCCTCAAGCGAGATAGCGTCGCGCCGGCCGGCACCGAGTTCGCCTACAGCACGGGCCTGACCCAGGTCCTGGCGGCGGTGCTGACCGAGGCCACGGGCAGGTCGCTGTGCGCCTACGTCGCGGACCGCCTTCTCGGCCCACTCGGCGTCGACGTCGAGAAGTGGTGGGTCGAGCCCGACGGGTACTTCGCCGGCGGACACTCGGTGTTCATCACCCCGCGCGAGATGGCGCGGTTCGGCCAGTTCGTGCTCCAGCACGGCACATGGGATGGCCAGCAGCTCGTTCCTGCGGCCTGGCTCGACCGGTCGCTCGCCGAGCGCTGGGACCTGGGCTGCCGACCCGGGCTCGGGGCGCACCAGGGGTACGGCTTCCTCTGGTGGCTCTACGACCCTGATGGGTTCCAGGTCTGGAATGCCTCGGGCTATGGCGGACAGGAGGTGTGGATCGCGCCTGACCTCGACCTCCTGATCGTGGTGACCCACGATGCGTCCAGGGTCGGCCAACCCGACCATCACGAGATCGGCCCCGGTACCGTGGCCCGCGCCGCCATCTTCCCGACGACCGCGGCGCCGCGTGCGCCAAGGTGCCCATCATTCGAGCTGCGCGCGTACACCATGCGGCCGGACGGCAGCGGTCGTGCCGCCGTCGCCGCCTGGCCCGCCGACGGAGTCGCGACGTCCTGGTCGAGCGATGGCTCGCGCCTTGCGATCCAGCTCGACCGGCGCGACCTCAATTCGGAGATCTACACGATCGCGCCGGACGGGACCGACCTCACCCGGCTCACTCGCGACCTCGCACACGACTTCCTGCCGGCGTTCTCGCCCGACGGCTCGCGCGTGGCCTTCGCTCGGGGCGACCCGGCCACGACCGACCTGTACCTCGTCGACGCCGACGGCGGCGACCCGACCCGGCTGACCGATCTCGAAGGGTATGAGCACTCGCCGACGTGGTCGGCCGACGGCCGGAGGATCGCGTTCGTCTGGGGCCACGACGACGTCAAGGGCTTCGGCGAGACGGGCACGCTGTGGGCGATCGATGCCGACGGTTCGAACCGCGAGCTGCTGCTCGATCGCCGGGTGGGCTACCTGGCGTGGTCGCCCGATGGCACCCGCATCGCCATGGAGCTGCGCGGCGAGAACCACATCGGCGTGCTCGACGTCGCGACCGGGGCGCTGGCCGACCTCGGGCCGGGCTACGCTCCCAAGTGGTCGCCCGATGGCACGCGCCTGACGTTGATCCGTGCGACGGACGCCGCCAGCGACATCTACGTGATGAAGGCCGATGGGACCGACGTCGCCCAGCTGACCGACGATGCGGCCTTCGACACGTTCCCGATCTGGTCGCCTGACGGGGCCAAGATCCTGTTCATGTCCAACGGCGAGGGCTGAGCGGCGGGCCTGTCTGGTTTGTCCACCCTCTTGACAAAGCCATATGCCGGGCGCAACATCGGACTTTGTCAAGTCTCTTGCCAAAGCCGTGCTCGGCAGGGGTGGGGTGGTGGCGTTTGGAGGAGTGCCCGCCCGGATGAGCTCCAGCGCGACGGTGCTGCCCGAAAAGGCGACGCACCAGCAGACCCGAACGTTCAACCAGCAGCTGGTTCTGCGCGCGCTCCACGATCACAGTCCGCTTTCACGTGCGGACCTGGCCCGGCTCACCGGTCTGACGCGCACCTCGGTCGGCGACCTCGTCGGCACGCTCATCGAGGACGGCCTGATCGAGGAAGTCGGTCGAGGCCGGTCGAGCGGGGGCAAGTCACCCATCCTGCTGCGCGTCGCTCCCGACGGTCGCCACCTGATCGGGCTCGACCTCGGCGAGGCGCAGTTCAGCGGTGCCGTGGTGAACCTGCGTGGAGAGATCCTTCGCTCGATCCACCTGCCCCTCGAAGGCCGCGACGGAGATGCCGCCGTCGAACTCGTCTTCCGACTTGTCGATGCCCTGCGCGCCGATGACCGGTCTCCCCTCCTCGGGATCGGCGTCGGCGCGCCCGGCATCATCGATACGAGTACCGGGACCGTCCTCTGGTCGGTCCTGAACTGGGCCGAGCTCCGCCTCGGGCCGCTGCTCGAGGAGCGGTACGGCGTGCCGATCGTCGTCGCCAACGACAGTCACGCCGCGGCCCTCGCCGAGCTGACCTTCTTTCGCCGCCCTCGGCCCAACAACCTGATCGTGATCCGAGTCGGTCGCGGGGTCGGCGCCGGGATCATCCTCAATGGCCAGCTGTTCCAGGGCGATGGGTATGGCGCGGGCGAGTTCGGCCACGTCTCGATGGGCAGCGGGGACGCTTCGTGCCGCTGCGGGCGGGTGGGCTGCCTCGAGACGATCGCGAGCATGCGGGCGTTGGTCGGGGCCGCTGGGGCCGTCGAGCCATCGATCACCGACGAAAGCGGCCTCGTGGCCGCCTTCCTGGCCGGCGTCGCCAGGATCCGGCAGATCGTCCTTGACGCCGCGCGCGAACTCGGTGTCGCGGTCGGATGGCTGATCGGCGTGCTCAATGTCCACAACGTCCTGCTGGTCGGGCCGGTCGCGGCATTCGGCGAGGACTGGCTGGGCGAGGTCCAGCGCTCGGCGCGTTCGAGCGTCCTGGCACTCCTGGCACGCGACACGAAGATCGAGTTCGGCCACGTTCACGACGACGTCGTCGTGCTGGGAGCGTCGGCGCTGCTCATGGAGCAGCAGCTGGGCCTGGGGCTGGTGCGATGATCGCGACCTACGAGCCCGGGCTCGACGCGCCGCTCGTGGCCGGCGTCGACGTCGGCGGGACCAACACGTCGGTCGTCATCACGGACGATCTCGACCGCATCCTCTACGAACATGTCGCCCCGACGGACCGCGCATCGGTCGTCGGCCAGATCGCCGGTCTCGTCAACGACGCCCGGCGCGAATTGCGGCGTGACGTCGCCGCGGTCGGCGTCGCCATCCCCGGCCACGTCGACCCGGAGGACGGCTCTGTCAGCATGGCCGTCAACCTGGGCATCATCCACCTGCTGCTGGGACCGCTGCTGCAGGCGGAGCTGGGCGTACCGACCTTCGTCGAACACGACGCCCGCGCGGCGGCGCTCTGGCTGAGCGAGCAGGCGGCCGACGGGTCGGCGCAGGCGCCGATGAGCGTCGCCTTCCTGGCGATCGGGACCGGCATCTCCGCCGGGATCGTCCTCGACGGGGTGCTGCTCCGCGGCGACAACAGCGTTGCCGGCGAGGTCGGCCACGTCGTCGCCGATCCCGCTGGAGTCACCTGCGCGTGCGGTCTGCGCGGCTGCCTGGAGACGATCGCCGCCGGTCCGGCCATCGGTCGCCAGGCCGACGAGGCGATCGCTGCCGGTCGCAGCACGATCCTGTCGCCCCATTCGAGTGCCGCAGAGGTCTTCCGCGCCGCTTCTGCCGGCGACGAGGTCGCGCTCGAGATCACCGACCGAGTGGCCGATCACCTGGCCCGAGCGATCCGATCGCTCGCCCTGACGCTCGGCGTCAAGCGAGTCGTCATCGGCGGCGGCGTGGCGGCCGCCGGACCTGCCCTGCTCGAACCGATCCGATCGCGCATCGCACGCGAACGCGCGGCGTCACCACTGATCCATTCCGCCTTGGACGATGCGACCGTCGAGCTGCTGTCGCCGACCCAGGCGCCCGGCGCACGTGGAGCGGCAACGATCGCTCGACGCCGCATCGGCTTGCCTGAGCGAGAGGGGGTGGGCGAACGATAATCCACATAGGGCTGATAATCCGATCGGTAGCTACCTGGCTGGTGCCGGAGATCCTGCCCGGACCCAGCGGAGCCACTCGTGACTCACCGTCATGGCAGTTCGCAGGAGGAGGAATTCATGGCCAAGAAACTATGGACAACGTCCGCTTTGGCGGTCGTCGTCATCACGGTCTTCGCCGCCTGCGGAGGCAGCACCACGTCGCCGTCCGCGGCTGCGTCTGCCGCCGCGCCGAGCGCAGCGGCGCCGAGCGCAGCGGCGCCCAGCGCGTCTGCCGCGGCAAGCGCGTCTGCCGCGCCGGCTCCGTCCGCGAAGCCAGCACCGGCTTTGCCGACGCTCCCGACCGGCTACACCGAGCTGGACACGTCGTTGACCAAGGGTGCCGACGGCAAGTTGCCGTACAGCGGCAAGACCGTCTCGATCCAGACCCAGTGGATCGGCGGAGAGGGCACCAACTTCGCGGCCGCGGTCGCCGACTATGCGACCGCGAGCGGCATCAAGATCCAGATCGACAGCATCGGCTCGAGCCACGAGACCGTGCTGAAGACGCGCATCGACGGTGGCAAGCCGCCGGACCTGGCGATGCTCGCCCAGCCGACACCCATCCTGGCCTATGCCGCCGCTGGCAAGGTCCAGGACGTGGCCAAGCTCATGGATCCCAAGAAGCTCAGCGATGAGCATGCGAATACCATCGGCCTGGTCACCCAGGGCTCCAGCATCTGGGGCGTTCCCTACAAGTCGGACGTCAAGTCGCTCATCTGGTACCCGATCAAGGCCTTCGAGGCCAAGGGGTACACGGTTCCCAAGACGTGGGAAGAGTTGATCGCGCTCTCCGACAAGATCGTCGCCGACGGCTCCGCCCCCTGGTGCGTCAGCGCCGGCGGCCCCGGCACCGCGACCGGCTGGCAGATCACCGACTGGGTCGAGGAAGTGGTCCTCAAGACCAAGGGCCTCGCCTATTACAACGATTGGATCAGCCACAAGGTCACGTTCGAGGATCCGGGCATCAAGGACGCCTTCGACAAGTACGTTGGCAAGATCTTCTTCACGCCGGGGTACGTCTTCGGTACGAACGCCGCGATCGTCCCCACCGACATGAAGGTGGTCATGGATCCGATGTTCGATGGCGATCTCGCCACCCCGAAGTGCTGGATGCAGAAGATCCCGACCTGGTATGGCCCGGACTTCTTCCCGGATCAGCGGGTCAACCTGACGCCGTCGAAGTACGTCGTTGGTACTGACGTCGGCATGTTCCCGTTCCCGACCATCGACCCGAACCAGACGTACGTCGAGGGCTCGGCCGACACGCTCATGGTGCTCACCGACCGGCCCGAAGTCCGGGCCGTCGCCCAGTTCCTCGCCACGCCGGCAGGCATCCAGAACTGGATCCGCGCCGGCAGTGCCATCTCGACCAATACCAAGACCCCGGCTGACTGGTACGCCGGGGCCTACAAGCTGAAGGTCGCTGCGGAAGTCGCCAACGCGGCCGCAGGGATCGGTTTCGACGCGTCCGACCTCATGCCCGGCAAGGTCGGCGCCGGAACCTTCTGGACACAGGGGTCCCAGTGGGCCAACAGTGGTGGCACCAATACGGATGCCGTTCTGAAGGCCATCGACGACAGCTGGCCGAAGTAGTGATCTGAAGGCCTCAGTACTGATCTGAAGGCTTGCGGGGCGCCCCACCAGACGGTGGTGCGCCCCGCTACTATTTCGGGGAGGAGGGTGGATGGCCGTCGCTCGGACTGAGAGTCCCGGACTATCACGCTTCGTCCTGCCGATCGCAGGGCTGATCGGCCTCGGCCTGTGCATCGGCGGCCTGCTCGTCCTGCTCGACCCCAAGGGCGGGACGAACCTTCTTGCCACGGTCTACGACACGATCGGCAACGCGACGGGCGCGACCGACCTGCGGAACGGCCAGGGCGATCAAGTGATCGCCAAGCTCCTGCTCGCGGTCATCGCCCTGGCGGTCGGCGTCGGCGGCATCTGGCTGCTCTTCATCGGCGTGGGCGCGCTGGTCAGCCTGCTCCAGGCAAAGTGGCGCGACCGGATCCTGCCATGGGTCTTCGTCGGCCCCGCGCTGGCGCTCTTGGCGGTCTTCCTGGTCTACCCCGCGGCCGGAACCATCCTGCGCAGCCTCCAGGACGACGCCGGTCAGTTCACGCTCGAGAACTTCGCGGTGATGATCGAGCCCGAATTCACCCAGATCCTGCGAAACAACGTCATCTGGCTCATCCTCGGGACCGGTGGCTCCGTCATCCTCGGACTCATCTTCGCCGGGCTCTTCGATCGCATCCGGCGGGAGTCGCTGGCGAAGACCATCGTGTTCCTGCCGCTGGCGATCTCGCTCGTCGGCGCGTCGGTCATCTGGGGCTTCGTCTACGCCTGGCAGCCCGCCGGCCAGCCGCAGATCGGACTCCTGAACGCGATCGTGGTCGGCCTCGGCGGTCAGCCGATCCCGTGGCTGACGACCAGCCCGATCAACATCATCTGCGAGATCGTGATCATGATCTGGCTCCAGACCGGGTTCGCCATGGTCGTCTTCTCGGCCTCGATCAAGGGCGTGTCGGGCGAGGTCATCGAGGCGGCCCGGCTCGATGGCGCCAATGAGCGCCAGCTCTTCCTCCGGGTGATCGTGCCGATGATCCGCGGCTCGATCGTCACAGTCTCGACGACCATCGCCATCATCACCCTCAAGATCTTCGACATCGTCTACGTGACGACCGGCGGACGGTTCAACGACGACGTTGTGGCCAACCGCATGTTCCAGGAGATCTTCCAGTTCTTCGAGGAAGGTCGCGCCGCCGCGCTCGCGTCGCTGCTCTTCGTTGCCGTCCTGCCCGTGATGTACATCAACCTCCGCAATTTCCGCCGACAGGGGGTGGGAGGATGACGGCGCCGGCCCAGACGGTCGAAGCGCGACAGCCACGCGTGGCCGCATGGCGGCCGGTCTTCATCCGGAGCCTGCCGCTCCGCCTGTCGGTCCTCGCCATCTGCTTCCTGTGGACGCTGCCGACGCTCGGCCTGCTCGTCACCTCCGTGCGCGACCCGGCTCAGATCACGAAGACCGGTTGGTGGACGGCCTTGCTCAACCCATTCGGGCCGAATCAATGGACGCTATCGAATTACACGACGGTCATCGCGAGCGACGGCATGGGCGACGCGTTCATCAACAGCCTGATCGTGACGATCCCGTCGGTGGCCATCCCGATCACCATCGCCGCATTTGCCGCCTATGCGTTCGCGTGGATCCCGTTCCGCGGGCGGGGGATCCTGTTCACGATCGTGGTTGCGCTGCTGGTCGTGCCGATCCAGATGTCCCTGATCCCGATCCTGCAGATCTACGCCGCCGGGAACCTGTACGGCTCGTTCCTCGGCATCTGGCTGGCGCACACGGGCTTCGGCCTGCCGCTCGCGATCTTCCTGCTCTACAACTTCATCTCGCAGCTGCCGCGCGACCTGTTCGAATCCGCCGCGATCGATGGCGCCTCGGCTCTGCAGACGTTCATCCGGCTCGTCCTGCCGCTGTCGGTTCCGGCCATCGGGGCGATCGCCATCTTCCAGTTCCTGTGGGTCTGGAACGACCTGCTGGTGGCGCTCGTCTTCCTGGGACCGGGGGCCGATGTTCGTGTCCTGCCGACGGCCCTCTATAACCTGATCGGAAGCCGCGGTGGCTCATGGCATCTCCTCACCGCCGGCGCGTTCATCACCATGGTTGTGCCGCTGCTCGTCTTCCTGCTGCTCCAGCGGGCATTCGTGAGAGGGATCCTGGCCGGCTCCGTCAAGTCGTGACGCTGGCCCGGCTCATGATCGCCTTCGTCGGCACCGAGCTGCCGCCATCGGCGGCGAGGCGGATCAACGAGCATGGCGCCGCCGGCGTGACCCTCTTCCGCGTCCACAACGTCGTCGATCCGCCCCAGATCCGCGCGCTGACCGCCGCCATCCAGGCGGCACGGCCGGCCGGAGCGCCGCCGTTGCTGGTCGCCGCCGACCAGGAGGGCGGCCAGTTGATCGGCCTGGGCGACGAGACGACCCAGTTCGCAGGCGCGATGGCGCTCGGCGCCACCGGCGACGAGGCGCTGGCCGAGCGCGTCGCCCGCGCGACAGCGCGCGAGCTGCGGGCCCTCGGCGTCAACGTGGATTACGCACCGGTCTGCGACCTGGCCAACGATCCGGCCAATCCCGCGCTCGGGATCCGCAGCTTCGGCGACGACCCCGAGGCCGTCGGCAAGCTCGCGGCCGCGACCGTCCGCGGCCTGCAGGACGAGGGCGTGGCCGCGACGGCCAAGCACTTCCCGGGCGCCGGCGACACCAGCGCGGATCCGCACCACGAGCTGCCCCTGGTGGCCCGGACGAGCGCCGAGCTGGCCGAACGGGAGCTGGTCCCGTTTCGAGCGGCATTGGCCGCCGGCGCGCGGATGGTCATGACCGGCCACTTCGCGCTACCCGACCAGGACCACGACCTGCCGACCAGCCTGTCCGCGGCGGTCCTGCGCGACCTGCTGCGCGGGCAGCTGCGCTTCGAGGGCGTGACCGTCACCGACGCCCTGGACATGCACGCGCTGGCCCAGGGATCGGCGCAGATCGTCGATGCCATCGCGGCCCTGCGTGCCGGCGAAGACGCGCTGCTGGGAACGCCGGACGAGCCAGCGCTGCAACGGCTGGAGGAAGGCCTCGCGCAGGCGCAGCGGCGCGGCCTGATCGATGCCGACGACGACGCTGCGGCGACAGGCCGGCTGGGCGAGCTGCGCCACTGGCTGGCACGCTCCGACCAGCCGTCACTCGATGTCGTCGGGTGCGGCGAGCATCAGGCGCTCGCCGCCGAGCTGGCCCGACGTTCGATCACCCTCGTGCGCAACGACGATGGGCTGCTGCCCTTGAAGCCGGCAGCCGACGCGAGGATCGCGGTCGTCCAATCGATGCCCGCGGACCTGACGCCGGCAGACACGTCAGCCACGGTGCCGCCGACGCTGGCAACGGCGCTCCGCCGCCGCGTTGCGGGCGTGGAGGAGATCCTCCTGCCGGCGGCGCCCGGCGAGGCCGACATCGCCGGTCTCGGCGAGCGGCTGGCGACCTTCGACCTCGTCGTCGTCGGGACGTACTCCGCGCACCTCCAGCCGGCGCAGGCGGCGCTGGCCGCGGCGGTCCTGGCGGCCGGCAGGCCGACGGTCACGGTCGCCCTGCGCACGCCCTGGGACCTGCTCGCGTACCCGTCCGCACGAACCCATGTCTGCAGCTACGGCATCCTGCCCCCGACGACGGAGGCGCTGGCGGCCGCGCTGCTGGGCGAGGCTCCATTCGTCGGCCGGTTGCCCGTTGTCATCGCCGGTCTGCATCCCCGCGGTCACGGACTCATGGCATGGGGCTGAGAGACGAGATCCTCGAGCAGCCGGCCGCCGCCCAGCGGCTGCTCGACGCCGCGCCGGAGGCGTTCGCCCCGATCTCCGCCGCGCTGACGGCGCGCCGGCCGCGGTTCGCCGTCATCGCCGCCCGCGGTACCTCGGACAACGCCGGCATCTACGCGCAGTACCTGCTCGCGATCCGAAACGGCTTGATCGTCGCCCTGGCAGCGCCGTCGACGATCACGCTCTACGGAGCGCGCCCGAACATGGCCGACGCACTCGTCGTCGGCATCTCGCAGTCGGGCCGCTCACCGGACATCGTCGCGGTGGTCGACGAGGCGCGTCGGCAGGGCGCGCTGACCGTCGCGCTGACCAACGACGCGGTCTCCCCCCTGGCCGAAACCGCCGACCACGTGATCGACCTGCGCGCCGGCCCGGAACGGGCGACAGCCGCGACCAAGACCTACACGACCGAGCTACTTGCGGCGGCGCTGCTGTCGACGGCACTCGACCCGCCATCGCCAGGGGAAACGGCCGATCTGGCCGCCGTGCCCGCCCTGATCTCGGCCGCGCTGACGACGGAGCCTCACGCGCGAGACCTGGCCGCCGCGCACGCCGAGCGCCAGCGCGCCGTCGTGCTCGGCCGTGGCTACAGCTACGCGAGCGCCCGCGAGTGGGCACTCAAGCTGCAGGAGATGGCCCTGGTCGCGGCCATGCCGTATTCGGCGGCCGACTTCGAGCATGGGCCGCTGGCGCTCGCGGAGCCCGGCATCCCGGTGCTGGCGGTGGCCCCGAGTGGTGCGGAGCTGGAGGCCCAAGTCGCGCTCCTGGCCCGCCTGAGGCAGGACCACGGTGCACGCCTGCTGGTGATCTCAGACGCGCCGGCAGCGCGGGAGATCGACGAGGGGCTGGTCCTGCCGGACGGCATCCCGCCGTGGTTGGCGCCGATCGTCGAGATCGTGCCCGCCCAGTTGTATGCCTATCACCTGACCGTCGCGCGCGGCCTCGACCCCGAGCACCCGCGCACGATCAGCAAGGTCACCGAGACGCGCTGATCAGCCGCTGATACCAGCGCGCACTGTCCTTGGGCGTACGGCGCTGACTGTCGAAGTCGACGTGGACCAGGCCGAACCGCCGGCTGTGGCCAAGGCTCCACTCGTAGTTGTCGAGCAGCGACCAGACGTAGTAGCCGGTCAGTGGCACCCCGGCGCCCAGTGCGTCTGCGGCCGCGGCGATGTGGCGTGCCAGGTAGTCCAGCCGGCTCGCGTCGCGCACCCGGCCGTCCTGCTCGACGGTGTCGGGGTACGCGGCCCCGTTCTCGGTGACCACGATCGCGGGCGGAGCGTACGTCCGGTGGAGCTCGAGCAAGACGTCGCGCAGGCCGTCGGACGCGACGTGCCAGCCCATCTGCGTCTGCTCCGAGCCCGACACCGCGCCGATCTCCCAATCGAACGCGCGATCCGACCGGGCGCTGACCGAGTCGCGCCGGTAGTAGTTCAGGCCCAGGTAATCGAGATCCCCAGCCGGCGGCTCCGCGAGGTCGATGCCCTCCATATGGCCCGCCTGACGGTGCGCCTCGAGTCCCAGTGCCGGATAGCCACGGCCGAAGAGTGGATCGAGGAACCACGCGTCGCGAGCCGAGCTCCATTGGTCGGCAGCGACTCGATCCCGCTCCGAATCGGTCGCGGGCGAGACCTGGTTGACATCGATCGCCACGCCGATCTTCGCGTCGTCGACCTCGGCACGGATCACCCGGGCGGCGCTGGCATGAGCGCGCAGTTCGTTGTCGGCGACTCGGATCGTCGTCGGCCAGTCACGCAGCCCCGGCGCATGGATGCCATCGGCATGGCCGAGGAAGGCGAACACCGCGGGCTCATTGAAGGTCATCCAGTCCTTGACCCGATCGCCCAGGTTCGATGCGACCAGGGCCGCGTAGTCGGTGAACCAGCCCACGACCTGCGGGTCGGCGAAGCCGCCGCGGTCCTGCAGCGCCTGCGGCAGGTCCCAGTGGAACAGGTTGACCAGCGGCTGGACGCCGGCGCCAAGCAGGGCGTCGACGAGGCGCTGGTAGAAGTCGAGGCCGCGCTGGTTGATGGTGCCGGTCCCCGTCGGCAGCACGCGCGACCAGCTGATGCTGAAGCGGTAGGCGCGCGCCCCGAGGTCGGCCATCAGCCGGACGTCCTCCGGGTAGCGGTGGTAGTGGTCGCAGGCGACGTCGCCCGTGGTCGCGTCGGCGATGGCGCCCGGCACGCGGGCGAAGGTGTCCCAGATCGACGGTCCTCGGCCGTCCTCGGCCGCGGCTCCCTCGATCTGGTAGGCGGAGGTGGCGAAGCCCCAGGCGAAGTCAGCCGGGAAGGACTGGGCGAGCCGGGCTGGGTCGGTGTCGAACTCGGGCGATGGACTCACCCGTGGATGGTATGCGCTCCAGCGAGAGAAGAACCACGCCGCGACGGCCACCGCCGGGCGAGCACGAGCCAAGCGGCAGCGAAGGTCGCGACCCAGATCAGCGACGTCGGTGGGTCGTCCCGAACATCGAGACCCGCCGTGACCGCGTCCGTGGCTGGGAGTTGGCCGGGCCCGATGCCCAGGACGATGAGCTTCTGTTGGCACTCGGCGATCGCGGCCTTCGCGCCGCCGCCCGGTGGGATGTCGCCGCCGTACCGGCAGGTCTGCGCGACCGGGCCGTCGAAGTGTGCGCTGACCGTCGCCCAGCGGTTCCGGTACGAGCTGAACGGGCAGGATCGGCCTTCGGGGCCGAGGCAGTGCCCGAGGTCCGGTGGCACGTATGCGACGACTGCCGCCGTGTTCCGACCCGCGCCCAGGAGCACCCAGCTCCCTTGGAGGTCATCAAGCCACAGTGGCTTGATGAAGTAGGTGGACGCTCCTCCGAGGCCTTCGAGGGCGGGCACGAAGGCGCGGAAGGTCAGCAACTGACCACCGAAACAGGCGGGACCGCCGGGCCCCTCGGTCACGCGCACGAGCTCCGCGATCGTGACCGGTGGCGTCGGACAGGCCGCGGACCGGGCGACGGCGCCGGTCGTGCCGCGGCCAGGCGTGACCACGAGGGCGAACGCGAGCAGTCCCGCAACTGCCAGGCGCGCGGCGCGATCGGATCGACGGCCGGTTCCTTGCATGTCTGCTCCCAAGCGTCCGGTGACGTTCGCCGTTCGGACACCCGGATGACGGTCCCGGCCGCGCGTTGTTACACGCGATCGGGCGACGCAGATCAGACCGCCGAGCAACCCGACGGCGATGCCCATCCGACTCGGCCCGTTTGCCGCGAAGGCGAGCGTCATCGGTCAATCCCCGGGAGGGTCTCCTATTGCAACGTCCTCGGCTTCGCCGTTCGCCACGCGATCCCTTGCCACCGCCCGGACCGAATGACCCTTCAGGCTGCCCCAGAAGGCCCGTGTCCGCACCCGACCACGTGCCTGATCATCGAGCAGGATCTCCTCGCCGCTGACCAACCACGCGATGAGCGAGGAATCCCAGGAAGAAGAACAGGCCCGACCCACTCCAACGCACCCACGCAGGTCGAGCGCGATGAGATCGTGGATGACCCAGTAGATGCAGCCGACCGTGCAGATCGCAAGACCCACCCCGATGAACTTACCGACGAGCCTGAGCGAGCGCCGCCTGAAGCTCGTGGGCGGCTCGATGAAGTAGCCGGCGACGGCCGCCTGATCGGCGATCGTCGGATCGTCGATCTCGAGGTACGCGCGAGCCGGCAGATCGTCGGTGCTCCGTCGGATGCCGTCGACGTAGAGCACGGCAGCACCGTCGCCGGCCGCGTCCGGGACGGCCAGCTGCGCGGCCTTCGTTCCCTGCGCCGTCACGAGTCGTGCATCGACGAGCTTCACCGGGCCACCTCAGGATCCGAGCGCAGCCTCGAGCCTAGCACTCGCTTAGGCTGGTACCCGATCGTGCTGCTCGCGATCGTCGCCTGGCTGCTTTGAGGGTGCCGAGCTAGACGCTCACGTACCATCGTTCGAAGAGGGACTGGTCAGGTGGCCGTGGTGGTCGATGACCGACGTCCACGGAGGGCCAACCGATGCGCGCACTCGTCGCTGACAGCTCGGCCCCTGGCAGGCTCGCCATGCACGACGTTCCCGAGCCGGTGCCCGCGCCCGGCGAGGCGCTCGTCGAGGTTCGTGCGTTCTCGATCAACCGAGGCGAGCTGAGGATGCTCGGGACGGCTGCTGACGGCTGGCGACCGGGTTGGGACTTCGCCGGCATCCTGCTGGCCGATATCGAGGACGGCCTTCGGGCCGGCACCCGGGTGGTCGGTCTTCGGGAGGGCGGGACCTGGGCTGAGCGGGTGGCGGCCCCGCAAGGATGGATCGCCGAGCTGCCCGATGGCGTCCCCTTCGCCCAAGGCGCGGCGCTCTCGACGGCCGGCCTCGCTGCCCTGCGAATGCTCCGGCTGGGCCCGGCCATCCTCGGTCGCCGCGTGCTCGTGACGGGCGCGTCGGGCGGAGTCGGACGGTTCGCGATCCAGCTTGCGCACCTGGGCGGCGCCGACGTCACCGCGTTGGTCGGCCGTGGCTCGGCGAGGGCGGCGGGAATTCGAGAGCTCGGCGCAGGCGACGTCGCCTCCGACATCGGGCAGCTCCGCGGCCGGTTCGACCTCATCCTGGAGTCGGTGGGCGGTGACACGCTCGGTCGGCTCGTCACGATGATCGACCCGCAGGGGACGCTCGTCATGTTCGGCAACAGCTCCAACGAGCCCACGACCTTCAACGTGCACGACGTCTACAACGGTGGCCTCGTCCGCCTCCAGGGGTTCGAGTTGTTCTTCGGCGTCGAGCCGTTCGGCCGCGACCTTGGGTACCTTGCGAAGCTTGTGGCTGACGGCAAGCTGGATCCACAGCTCGCAGCCGAGCTGCCCTGGGAGCACATGGCGGAGGCGATGGAGCGGCTTCGGAACCGCGACGTGGCCGGAAAGGTGGCCCTGACGATCGGCGACTAGGTGCGGATCGCCGTCGCGCGGAATGGCGTCCATGCCCCGCCGTCAACGCAAGAGCTTCTCCAGTCCGGATCAGGTCCGCGAGTTGCTGACGACCTGAGCTCACCGCGACGTGTAAGGTTCGCCGCGGTCCCGCCATCGGTCGTCGGGCGACGTACCCTCCCTGAGTCGAAGGCGGTTCGCCGTCACGCGTCGGTGGGGGATCGAGCAGAGCGAGGGGACGTATGCCCGGTGAGGCCCTCCTGATCGGGATCGCGACGATCGCCGTCGTCGTGGCCGGTTTCGCGGCCATCGCACCAGGACTCGCGTCGGACAGGGCCGGCTGGACGGTCGGCCAGCGCTTCCGACTCCGTGGCATCGTGTCGACGAGCTTCAACGTGACGTTCGAGAGCCTGCTGCCCGCGGTGATCTTCCCCGCTCTCGACGACGCTCGGACGACGATCGTCCTCTCGAGCGCCATCGTCTTCGTCTATGCGCTCCTCATCATCGGCGTCAGGAGTCGACAGTTGATCCGAGCGGGCTTGCCCTGGGTTCGCTGGACGCAGTTCGTCGTCGCCTCGGGGTTCACCGCGACCGCCCTGTTCGGACTGAATGCGCTGCTATTCGCGTCACTGACCGTGTACGCCCTCGCCCTGTGCATCCAGCTGTCCGTTGCCGCCATCAGCTTCTATTCGCTGGCGGCCGGCGCCGAATAAGGAGAAACGATGCGGGCGCTGCAGTACACCGCGTTCGGGGTGCCTCCGGAGATCCGCGAGGTACCGATCCCAGAGCCGGGACCAGGCGAGGTCCTGGTCAAGACGACTGCTGCGGGCGTCTGCCACTCGGACGAATACTTCATGAGCCTCCCAGCCGAGGAGTTCGAGACCCCGTTGCCTCTCACGCTCGGACACGAAGGCGCCGGCATCGTCGCGCGACTTGGCAGAGAGGTCACCGGGATCAGGGAAGGCGACCCGGTCGCGGTGTACGGCGCCTGGGGCTGCGGGTCATGCCGGGCATGCGCGGCCGGTGCCGAGAACTACTGCCGGGTGGGCGGGGTCGCCTGGCCTGGCATCGACGCCCCCGGGTTCATGGCCGACTACATGCTCGTGCCAAGCCCGCGGCATCTCGTCCCGCTCGGAGACCTCGACCCCATCAGATCTGTCCCGCTCACGGACGCCGGGCTCACGCCGTACCACGCGATCAAGCCGTCGCTGCCGAAGCTCGTCCCCGGCACGACAGCTGTCGTCATCGGCGTGGGCGGTCTCGGCCACCTGGCGATCCAGATGCTCCGGGTCCTTTCGTCAGCGCAAGTCGTCGCAGTCGACATCAGTGAGGACAAGCTCGCGTTCGCTCGCGAGGTCGGCGCTCACTCGGCGTTCCTCTCCGACCCTTCGTCGATCGAGGCCGTGCGCGACCTCGCCGGCGGCCAAGGGGTCGACGCGGTGTTCAACTTCGTCGGACTGCAAGAGGCTGCCGATCTGGCGGCGAAGCTGGCCGGCCGATGGTCGGACATCGTCATGGTCGGCCTCGGCCCCGGCGTGATCCCGGTCGGCCTCGACACGCTCCCAGGCGGAACGAGCGTCCGCGCCCCCGTCTGGGGGACCCGCCCGGAGTTGTACGAGGTGCTCGACCTCGCGCGCTCTGGCGCCATCTCGGTCGAGATCGAGCAGTTCAGCCTCGAAGACGGTCCGAAGGCGTACGAGCGGCTGCACGCGCGGACGGTTCGCGGGCGGGCTGTGCTCGTGCCGTGATCATGAACCGTCAACGCGTGACCGCGGGCCGACGACGAGACGGTGATTCAAATGAGCGGCGCCCGATGGGCACCGCTCCGATCTCGCTGTCTGGACTCGATTCGACAGGACGGCCGTCGAGCTATTCGGCGTATTGCAGTGGTGTGCGAACGAACTGATCCGGCAGCTTCACGCCGGTCGCGTGGTTGGGGCAGTAGCCCCGGGGATTCTCAGCGGGCGCAAGTACTGCCAGACCTGTGCTATGCCGGGGGACCACGCCACGCACCTGGCATCCTACGGCTCGGCCGTCACGGGACCAGCCAGTCGGAGAGCCTTAGCGCCTGGCCGAGGCACATCGGCGGCGGGATGCGAGCGATCACCGAACCGTCGAGCGACCGCGCGACGACGTCGGCTGTGGTGCACGACTCCTTCTCCGATTTCCCCCATTGCACAAGGTCGAAAGGGAACGTCGTTGTCATTCCTGGTTCGAGCCGGCCGCCGGGAATCTCCCCATCTTTCAGGTACACGATGTCGACCGGATCGGTCAGGTCGCTCCGGATGTGCAAGCCCTCCTGTCGCTCGAGGACGCACGCTGCCAGTAAGAGCGACACCAAGAGAGCGGCCATGAGCAATCTCGCCGCCGCGGCACTCCTGGCGGAGAGCGGGTCTAAGGTGTAGCTGCAGCCAGTACCCACGGAGCCAGTCTGGACTCGTGATGCTGTTGGCGATAGCGGTCAGTCGACGTACTGCACCGGCGTGACAATGAAGTCGTCCGGCAGTCTCACGCCGGTCGCGTGGTTGGGGCAGTAGCCCCGGGGATTCTTGTCGAGGTACTGCTGGTGGTAGTCCTCGGCGTAGTAGAACGGGTTCGACGAGGCGTCGACGATCTCGGTCTTGATCTCGCGGTAGCCCGCCTTCGACAACTGCTCCTGGTACATGGCCTTCGATGCCTCGGCGGCCGCCCGCTGCTCCGGGTCGGCGACGATGATGATCGAGCGGTACTGGCTGCCGACGTCGTTGCCCTGGCGCATGCCCTGGGTCGGGTCGTGGTGCTCCCAGAACGTCTTGAGGAGCTGCATGTACGAGATCCGCTTGCGGGTCGTAGGCGACGAGGACGACCTCGGCGTGTCCGGTCCGGCCCGTGCAGGTCTCGCGATAGGTCGGGTTGGGCGTGGAACCACCGGCATAGCCGACGGCCGTCGTGACGACGCCCGGCAGCTGCCAGAAGTCCTTCTCGTCACCCCAGAAGCAGCCGAGGCCGAAGATGGCGGTCTTGGTGCCCTCGGGCCACGGCCCGGCGATGGGCGTGCCGAGGACCGTGTGGATGCCAGGGGTCATGATCGGCTCGGAACGGCCAGGCAGGGATTCAGCGGGTGAGGGGACGGCTGGCGGCGTGGAGTTGAAGAACCTCATGTCGGCAGTCTAGTCGGGGTCCGTGACGGGGCGGTGACGTCTGGATCTCCGCCAGAAGGTCGCCTCTCGGAGCGTTAGGCGACGTCCATGGCCCCGAACCCCCGATGTCGCGGGATCGCCATGCATCGTGATGCATGAACGGGCGTGAGTCTTGGCGTCCGTCGAGGGATCGTTGGCGCCGAGGCTCCCAGCCAGAGGCATCTGGCGGAGAAGGGGCGGGCCCGCCCCGCGCGCGCTCCGCCCCGCGCGCGCGTCCTGCGCCGACGTCCAGCGCCTACGTCCCGCGCGTCACCCGCACGTCGTCGATCTCGACCTCGAGCAGATTGGCGGCACCGCCGTCCGACGCCACGAACCGCAGGTGGACCGTCTGGCCGGCGAACGCGTCCATCGACACCGACGCGGTCTTCCACTTCCCGTTGACATCGACGGCGGAACCGACCTTGGACCACACGACGGTATGGACGCCACTGACCTCGACGATCGCCTGCAGCGAGTCCGCCGCCGACGACGCGGCGTCATGCGCGAACACGTACCGGAACGTCAGCCGCTGCCCGAGGGTCACAGGCAGGGCGATCGCGGGCGAGCGCAGGGTCGTCCGCCCGTCCAGGTCATGGCTGGTCGGCTTCGGACCGGCCTTCGCGCCCGTGACGAACGCCTTGCTTCCGGACGTCACGGTCCCGAGCTGCTTCGGCCCGGACTTCGTCGTCGACTGTGGGTTGGCCCGGGAGAACCGCGCGGCGACGGGTGCGGTGTCGGTCCCGTCCGGATCGCGCTTCCAGCCGCGCGCCACCTCGAGGTCGTCGTCGAACGCGCCGCATCGAGCAGCCCGGACGGCCGCTCCGAGCGCCCCGAGCGGGCACCAGGCCCGCTCCATCAGGTAGAGCACGGTCTCCTTGTTGCGCCCCGTCTCGGACGCGATCTTCGAATCCTTGGAGTACGGCTTGACCGACATCTCGATCGTGTACGCGAAGATCCGGTACGTCCCGTATTCGAAGTCGCGCGACGTGCCCGAGCTGATGTACAGGTCGCTCGCCTGCTCGGGCTTGTAGCCATTGAACGACGCCATCTTCCGGCCGATGCTGGCGAGCGCTTGACGGTCCTGCGCGGTCATGTCGCTCGGCACGTTCGTCTTCGTGTAGCCATACGGCCACATGACCAGGCGCCCGGTCTCGTGGAAGGTGATGCCCATCCTGATCTGCTGCCGGCCGCCGACGACGCGGCTGGCCAGGAAGTCCCGCAACGCCCGGGCTTCCGGCGCGGAGAACGCCTTCGGGCCGCGGTAGGTGATCGCCCGTGGGTTCGAGCTCGTCCGACCCCCGCCGCCCCACTTGTAGCCGAAGTTGCGGTTGAGGTCGGTGCCCTTCGCGGTGGAGTGCGGCGTCGGCTGGCGGTTCTTGCGCCAGTCGTGGAACTTCCCGCCGGCGATATCGTGGGCCGCCCCGTCGGGGTTGAGCAGGAAGACGATCCAGACCTCGCGCGTATCGACGATCGAGGTGATCCGCGGGTCGACGCCGTACCCGTCGGCGAGCCAGTGCAGGATCCTGAGCGTCATCTCGACGCCCATGTGCTCGTCGGCGTGGATCCCACCATCGAACAGGACCTCCGGCTCGTCCTCGTCGACCGCCACGTTGTCGGAGATCTTGGCGGCCCACAGCTGGCGGCCGAGGTAGCTCTGGCCGATCGAGAAGCGCTGGACGATCCCCGGATGGGCGGCGGCGACCGCCGCGACATCGGCACCGACCTCCGCGTAGGTGTGATAGCCCTCGTAACCCGGCGGGAACTCACTCGCGGCCAGCGCGGTCGAGGGCGCCATGAACGACAGGATCAGCAGGGCGAGCGCGATCGAGGGCGGAGCGATCTTGGGGAGACAGCCAGACGCCATGGGCCCATGGTGACCCCTGGGGTCCCATCCCGCCAACCCATCCAAGGGGCCATGCCCGGGGACCGGTCGTCCCGGTAGCATCAGGGCATGCTTGCCGATCTTCCGACCACGCTCGGGTTCATCGAATTCTTCACCGCCGAGCACGCCGCGGCCGCCCTCGTCGGGCCCGACGGCGTGGTGGCGACGTACGGCGCCACGGAGCACCGCTTCGAATGGGCCTCGGTGACGAAGCCGTTCACCGCGATGACCGTCCTGATCGCCGCGGACCGTGGCCTGATCGACCTCGACGAGCCGGCCGGCCCGCCCGACTCGACGATCCGCCACCTCCTCGCCCATGCGTCGGGCCTGCCGTTCGAGGGTGAGGCGCTGCTCGCGGCGCCCGGGCGCAAGCGGATCTACTCGAACCCGGGCTTCGACCTGCTCGGCGACATCCTCAAGGCGCGAACCGGCAAGGCCTTCAACTCGGTGCTGGTCGAGTGGGTCCTCGGTCCGCTCGGACTGGATCGGACGTTCCTGTCCGGACGACCGTCCGAAGGGCTCGAGGGCACGCTCATCGACCTTTCGGCCTTCGCCCGGGAACTCCTCCGACCGACGCTCCTCGAGCCGGCGAGCGCGACCGCGATGCGCGAGGTCGCGTTTCCGGGGCTCGCGGGCGTGCTACCGGGTGTCGGGCGCTACGACCCGTGTGACTGGGGGCTCGGCGTCGAGATCCACGGCGACAAGCGCCTGCACTGGATGGGTGCCGTCAACAGCCCCGCGACGTTCGGCCACTTCGGCGGTACGGGTACGTTCCTGTGGGTCGATCCGGTGGCCGACCGGGCCCTCGTCGTCCTGACCGATCGTCCGTTCGGCGCGTGGGCGCTGGACGCCTGGCCGGCGTACTCGGATGCGGTGCTGAACTCGATCGCCTAGCGCGACGTCGCGTCGTCGCGCCGCGCGGCGCGCTCGATGAAGTGGGGGAGCAGCGTCGCCCAGCCGCCGTGGTTCCGGTCGCGCCACGTCTCGCCCTCGGCCCCGAGTCGCTCCCAGCCGGCGTGTTCGATCTCGACCCGCGTGGTGCCGTCGCCCAGGTCGACGAACCGGATCTCCACGTCGGTCGCGTCGGAGCGGTCGCGCCGCAGGTGCCACAGGTACGCGAACCGCTCGGGCGGGTCCCAGATCGTGACCTCGCCCCAGTCATGCTCGGCTCCTGACGGCGTCCGTTCGAAGATCCGCCCGCCGGGCCGGCCTTCGAGCACGACCGTCAGGCCTTCCTCGCCGGTGACGGTGTGGTCGGCGGGCCACCACCGGTCGATCCGGCCGGTCCACGTCTCGAACGCGTGGGCCGGCGGGCAGTCGACCTCGAAGGACAGGCGGATCGGCTCGATCAACGGTCGGTCGGTCTCACGCGGTCGCGCGCCGCGGTCCGTCCCGGCGCGTTCTCGGCGACGATCCGGAACCGGACGGACGCCTCGCCCCAGACGCGTTCCAGGTAGGCCCGGACGGCCTCCACCCCTTCGTCGTGGAGCCGGTAGATCCGGCGGGTGCCCCGTGGTTCCTCGACGACGAGCCCGGCCTCCTTGAGGAGGCGCAGGTGTCGGGAGACGGCCGGCCGGGAGATCGGGAGGGCATCGGCGAGCTGCTGAACGGATCGGCCGCCCGACCCGAGCAGCTCGACGATCGCCCGGCGGTTGGGATCGCCCAGGGCCTCGAAGGCGTCGCCCGGGCGCGCGGAGCGCGATGTCGCCGCCCCCATCAGCGGGCGCGCATCCGGTTGTTCTTGGCGTCATGGGTCAACTCGGCCAGGCCGAGCGCCTCGAGCAGCGGCGGCATGTACACGCCGAACCGCCCGCGCAGGCCCTTCTTCATCCCGTACCAGCCGCCGACGGGATTGCTCTCGGATCGTCCCCAGGCCTCGACCGAGCCCTCGGGCGCCGGCTTCTGCTCATCGGCGCCACCGAGCGGCATCCAGTCGCCGTGCGCCTTGAGCATCGCGTGGAGGTCGTCGACGGCTCGCCACTGGTACTTGAGCTGCGTCGATCCGACCTGGCAATAGAGGGTCGGGGGGTCTGCCGCCTCGTCGCGCCACATCTGGTAGCCGGACGTGCCGGGTGGGGTCTGGAGGACCCACGGATCGTCCTTCGTGCCGCTGCCCGTCGCCATCGTTCGCTCCTCCACATCGACCGGTTGCTGGTCGGTAACAAGACGGCTACGGTAGCAGGCAGGTCACGGAGGCGCAACGGGCCGCGGCGGTGCATCATGTCGGTCTGCGGAGGATGCGACCATGCCTGATCGTCGGCACTTGTCATGAGCGACCAGCGACCGCCTTCGGTCGTGGCCGACGTGCCGTTCGCGGACGCGCTCGAGGCGGAGCGGGTCGGCTGGTACGAGCTCAGCGAGCTGGTCCGAAGACTGACCCCGACCGAGTGCCTGGAGCCGGGCTACTACACCGATCCCGACTGGACGGTCCGCGACGTCGTCGCGCACATCGGCACCTGGATGGCCGAGGCTGCGGTCCAGTTCCAGCGCATGACCGCCCGCACGTACGAGGGGCACGACATCGATATCGCGGCCCTGAACGCCAAGCTCCTGGCGGCGATGGTCGGGCAGCCGTGGTCCGTCGCGTGGACGCAGGCGAACGCCGGGCGGACCCAGATGATCGAGCAGTGGTACGCGCTCACGACGCCGGACGACGAAGCGGCGTGGTGGATCCACAAGGCCGGGCCGGAGCACTATCACGAGCACCTGGCTCGCCTCCGCGAGTGGGTCGTCGAGCTCGAGGGACGACGGGACCGACCCACCGCGCGCTGACGACGATGGGCGTCGCACGCCTGACGTCGCGCCCGTCAGAGGAGGGTTCGCCGGACTGAGGCATCATTGCCCGGACCAGCCGACCGACCCACCGTCACCAGGGGACCTCCCGCACCTTGCTCGTCCAGACAGCGCTGCTCCTCGCCCCGATCGCCCTCGTCGGCACGGTCCTCGACCTCATCGGCAACTCGCCACTCCTGATCCCGGGCGTCGCGCTGGCGTTCATCGTGGCGGTCCCGCTCGCGCCTTGGACAGCGTCGCGGACCGGTCTCTCGCCCCTCTTGGCCGGCATGCTCGTCTTCTCGGTCGGGGCGATCATCGCCATCACGCTGACACCGGGCAGCGGCGCCGAGTTCTTCGGCCATTCGTGGTGCGGCGGTCTGCGACCGCCCCCTCGGCTGGACGACTTCCTGCGGCTCAGCGAACACGGGTTGAACGTGCTGCTGTTCGTCCCGCTCGGGATCCTGATCGGGATGATCCCGCGGCCCCGGCCATTCGCGGTGGCGGCCCTGTCGGCCGCGGCCATGCCGATCGTCATCGAGTGGATCCAGTACAGCGTCCCGCGCCTCGACCGGATCTGCCAGACCTGGGACGCGCTGGAGAACCTGACCGGGCTCGCGATCGGGCTGGGGATCGGGGTCGTCGTCTCGTTCGCGCTGCGCACGACGCGCCGGTCGGCATCGTGAGCGTCGCCCCATGACGACAACGATCCCCGGCACGAAAGGGCGTTGCGGCCTTCGCACCGAGGATCTGAGGCGCAACTTCGACCCTCGAGCCCGGGTTTTCAATGGGCCGAAGGTCGGCATTCGTCCCAGTACGGGCTGTCGCGCGTGCGGAAACGCGACATCCGACCGACGAATCCGGTGCGCGGACGCAGCGTGGTCCGGTGCGGATGATTGCGGGGTACCGGTGCGGCGCGTACCGTCGGGATCGCCGACGACCCGTCGTCGACGCGCCATTCGCTCGCCGCTCGTCCTGCGCTCGGTCCTCCCAGGAGCCGCCAGTCCGTGACCACTCTCCCGCGCCGGCCACTTGCCCTGCTTCTGGCCCTGGCGGTGGGGCTCGTCATGGCCGTCCCGGTGGCCGCCGCCACACCACCGGTACGCGCCTCCGACGCCGCGGCGCCGGGCGGCCGCTTCATCGTCGCGTGGCGAGACGACGCCCCGAATCACCTGGCGATCGCGGGGGTCAGGCGCACAGAGCCATCACGGAGGGGGCAGCGCAGTCTCGTGGTCGCCCGGGCCGGCGAAGCCGGCAAGGTGGGTGCCGCCCTTCGCGCGGATCCACGCGTCCTTCTGGTCACACCCGACGCGGTCGTGAAGGAGTCGGCCTGGCCGGCCGACGGCGACCCGTCCGACACGTTCTTCGCCGACCAGGAAGACCTCGAGCAGATCCGGGTCCCCGAGGTCTGGCCCACGACGATCGGCGACCCGGGTCTCGTGATCGCGGTCCTCGACTCGGGCGTGGATCTCGACCATCCGGACCTCGCCGGCGTCACCGTCGTCGCGCCCCACAACGAGATCTGGAACAACACCGACATCGCCGACGACAACGGCCACGGCACGCACGTGACCGGGACGATCCTCGCCCGGACCGACAACGGGACCGGCATCGCCGGTATCGCGCCTGGCGCCTCGTTGATGCCGATCAAGGTTCTCGACGAGACCGGTTCGGGCTACTTCTCCGACGTCCTCGACGGCATGGACTGGGCGCGGACCCACGGCGCCGACGTGGTCAACCTGTCACTCGGCGGGATCCTGGAGCCGGCCCAGGTCGCGCTCATCCAGCCGACGTTCACGGCGGCGCGCGCAGCTGGGCTCCTGGTGGTCGCGGCGTCCGGCAACAGCGGCAGCGCGATCATGGAGTACCCGGCCGGGCTGAACGGTGTGGTATCGGTCGCCGCGGTGGACCAGTCGGACCTCCAGGCCGAGTTCTCCACCTTCAATCGCGGCGTCGATATCTCGGCACCCGGGGTCGACATCCTCTCGACGACCGCGGGCGACTACGAGGAGGAGAGCGGCACCAGCATGGCCTCGCCGCACGTCGCCGGGGTGGCCGCCCTGATCTGGTCGGCGCGCCCGAGCCTGAGCGTGGCCGAGCTGGAGGCGGTCCTGCGGGCCAGCGCCGCCGATCTCGGTGACCCGGGTCGCGACAACGTCTATGGCTCAGGCCGCGTGGATGCCGAGGCGGCCCTGGCCGAAGCCGTCCCGAGTCCGCTGCCCGATCTCGAGCCAGCCCCCGGCTTCACCGACCCGCTGACGATCACGTTCAGTTCGCCGGCGACGCCCCGGAAGCAGGCCTCGCGAAGCGTGGATGTCGCCTGGACCACGAGCCACGCCGTCATCGACGGCATCGTCCTGCGCTTGTCGTGGCGCATCGTCGGCGGCCAGTGCCCGGACCCGGAGTTCGTCTCCTACGACGATGTCGTCCTGCTCGACTTCACGAGCCCCATCCACGAGGCCGGCCTCGCGGTCGGCAACTGCTATCGATGGGACGCGCTGGCGATCGACGAGGACGCCCAGTTGGCCGAGACCGTGAGCGAGCCGGTCTCGATCGTCGATACGACCCGGCCCAGGATCAAGATCCGGACGCCGGCGTCCGGCGCGACCCGCGTCTCGACGAAGGCGTCCGTCAAGGTCGTCTTCACCGAACCGGTCAAGGGCGTTTCGGGATCGACGCTTCGGCTGAAGAACCTGCGCAGTGGCCTGTGGGTCCGCGCGAAGGTCACCTACGACAAGGCGAAGCGCACCGCGACCATCGACCCGGCGAAGTCCATGTTCCGCGGACGTCGATACACCGTCGTCGTCCTGCGCGGCATCAAGGATCCGTCGGGCAACCGGCTCGCGCCGGCCAGCTGGAGCTTCAAGACCCGACCCTGATCGGGACGGCGTGGCCGGAGACGCGGACGCCGAGGTCGTCGGGCACGATCGTGATCGTCAGATGGCTCGGCCGACCCATCTCGACGCCTTGGAGGACCTCGACGCTCGCGGGCGCCTCGATCTCGCCGAGGTCCCGCAGGTACGCGCCGAGCGCCGCGGCCGCGGCCCCGGTCGCCGGATCCTCGACCGCGCCGCCGACGGGAAACGGATCCCGTGCCCGAAACCGGTCGGGCGCCTCGCGCCAGATGAGCTGGACGGTCGTCAACTCGGCCTCGAGCATCAGCGCCTTGAGCGCGTCGAACGGGTACTCGAGACGGGCGAGCCGACCGAGGTCCCGCGCCGCGAGGATGAGGTGCCTCACGCCCGCGAAGGCGACGGCCGGCGGAAGGTCGGGATCGAGCTCGTCGGCCCGCCAGCCGAGCAGCTCGAGCGCGCCGGTCAGTAGCCACGGCTCGGGGTCTCGGACCCAGGGCGTGACGGACGTCAACGTGGCCCGGATCCGGCCGTCGTCATCGGTCGCGACGCTCACCGGGACAGGCCCGCCATTCGTTTCGAAGGCGATCGCTTCCGGGCCGCCGACCTCGGCCGGTGGACCGGCCAGACCTCGCTCCGCGAGGGCGACACCGCTCGCGATGGTGGCGTGGCCGCAGAACTGGACCTCCGCGAGCGGGCTGAAGTAGCGGATGCGGAAGTGCCCGGCGACGCCCGACCCGTCGGGCGCGAGGAATGCCGTCTCCGAATAGCCCACGTCCGCCGCGATGCGTTGCATCTCCTCGTCGTCGGGGAGGGCATCGCCGATCCACACGCCGGCGGGATTCCCGCCACGTGGGTCGGTCGTGAACGCCGCGAGCCGCAGGAGCGTGCCTCGAACCGGGTCGGCCATCGACCGAGTATGAGGTCCCGAGAGGGCAGGCCGGATGGCACGGGGCCTCCAAGCGGTCCCCGCCGTAGCATGTGGCCATGCTCCGCGGACCACTCGGGTGAACGTCGTCGCGACGGTCGCCCTCTTCTATGCGCTGCTCGCGCTCGTCGCGAACGCGACTGTCATCGCGCTGGTGGTCCTCGCCCTCGCGAGAGGCCGGTCGCCATCGGCGCAACGGTGGCTCGAGGAGATCCGGTCCAACCTGGGACCGAGTGCCCTGGTCGGGGCGTTCGTCGTGGCGGCCCTGGCGATGGGCGGCAGCCTCTACTTCTCCGAGATCGCGCACTTCGAGCCCTGCCGCCTGTGCTGGTACCAGCGGATCGCGATGTACCCGCTCGTCGTGATCCTGGGGGTCGCGGCCTGGCGTCGGGATGTGGGCGTCCGGCGGTACGCGGTGCCGCTGGCGGCGATCGGCGCGGTCATCTCGACGTATCACTACGCGCTCGAATGGTTCCCCTGGCTCGACTCGGGGGTCTGCGCCGCGACCGCGCCGTGCACGCTCGTCTGGTTCCGCGAGCTCGGGTTCATCAGCCTGCCGTACCTCGCGTTGTCGGCGTTCCTGCTCATCATCGCGTTGCTATGGGTGGCGCGGGTTCCCGAGCCGACCGGGACCGCCGAGCCCGGGCCGTCACCGGACGGCGGCGCCTGATGGCCAAGCGCTCCCGGCGCCGATCGACGCCGCCGCCGCCGCGCAGCCGTTCGACGCGTCCGACGACGGCGCCACCGCCAAGCCGATCGGCACGTCCGACGACGCTCGTCCTGGGTCTCGGGGCGCTGGTCATCGCCGGTGCCGCCATCGCCGCCATCGCGCTGACCCAGGTCGGGTCGTCCGCCGCCGCGAGTCCGTCCGCATCGCCGACGCCCGTCGCGTCGGCAGCCCCCGTCGCCGGCGTGCCGTTGCCACCGTACGTCGACGGCATCGTCGATCCGGCCGTGGGCCAGCCGCTGCTCGAGTTCGACGGCGCGGACTTCGCCGGCAACCCGGTCAGCATCCGGGCCGACGGTCACCCCAAGATCCTCCTGTTCATCGCCCATTGGTGCCCGCATTGCCAGCGCGAGGTGCCCGTCGTCCAGGACTGGATCGACGCGAACGGCATGCCCGCCGGCGTCGACCTGATCTCGGTCGCCACCTCGATCGACCCGACGCTACCGAACTACCCGCCCGACGCCTGGCTCGCCCGGGAGGGTTGGGAAGTCCCGGTCATCGTGGACGGCGATCGCCAGATCGCCGGGGGCTACGGCCTGACCGCGTTCCCGTACTGGGTCGCCATCGACGCCGATGGGAAGGTCGCCAAGCGCCTGACCGGTGAGCTGACGCCGGCGCAACTCGACGCGCTGGTCGCCTCGGTCGCCAAGCCCTAGCGCGCCGTTGCGGGAGGCGTTCACAAGTCGGCGGTAGACTGCCCGCACGCTGGTCACCCAGACGGCGCGGTTCGACGATCCGACGCTCGGGTGACGCACGGACAGGGATGGGATCGCCCGTGGTTGGAGGCATGGCGGAGAACCCCACAGCGCAAGGCCCCGATTCGCCGCGGCCGTCGGGTCGTCGCAGGATGCGGCTCGGACGGATGGCGCCGTATCTCACGGGCGGGCTCGTGGCGCTCACCGCGGTCATGCTGTACGGCGCCCTCGCGCCGCAGGCCCCGCGCCTGACCCAGCGCGACGTGGACCAGACCGTGGCGGAGGCCCTCGCGTCGGTCACGCCCCCGCCGGCCTTCTCGGAGCTCGTCTACCAGGCCGTCCAGCCGTCGCTCGTGCTGATCCAGACGAAGGGGCCCCCCGCCCAAGGCCAGCCGGATGGCGAGGGCGGCCTCGGCAGCGGCGTGGTCGTCAACCTCGACGGCGACATCCTGACCAGCCTGCACGTCGTCGAAGATGCAACGGAGATCAAGGTGACGTTCGCGGACGGGACGGCATCCCCCGCCGGCATCGTCGCCATGCAGCCGAAGGACGACATCGCCGTCGTCCGCGCGATGCGGCCGCCGGCGAACATCGTGCCCGCCATCCTGGGCGATCCCAACGCCGTCCGACAGGGCAGCGAGGCCTACGCGATGGGCAGCCCGTTCGGGCTCTACGGCTCGATGAGTGTCGGTGTCATCTCCGGGCTGGACCGCTCGTTCCAGCTGCCGGGCACCGACCAGGTCCTCACCGGCCTGTTCCAGATCGACGCCGCGGTCAATCCGGGGAACTCCGGCGGAGCGTTGACAGACAGAGAGGGTCACGTCATCGGCATCGTGACCGCGCTCCTCAATCCGACCGATGACGATGTGTTCATCGGCATCGGTCTCGCGGTGCCGATCGATGTCGCCGGCGGCGCCGCCGGACTCCCGCCCTACTGAGGAGAGATGCGAGTGGACCAGCCAGGCAACCTTGACCGCGCGGCGCCGATGGAGCGCCTGCTGTACGAGGTGAAGAAGGTCATCGTCGGTCAGGACCACCTGCTGGAGCGCCTGATCGTCGCGCTGCTCGCGCGCGGCCACATCCTCGTCGAGGGCGTGCCCGGGCTGGCCAAGACGATGGCCATCAAGACCCTGGCGGACGCGATCGGCGGTGAGTTCAAGCGGATCCAGTTCACGCCCGATCTCGTCCCCGCCGACCTGATCGGGACCCGGATCTACAACCAGAAGACCGGCGAGTTCGGGACGACCCTCGGCCCGGTCTTCGCCAACCTGCTCCTTGCCGACGAGATCAACCGCGCGCCCGCCAAGGTCCAGAGCGCGCTGCTCGAGGTCATGCAGGAGCGCCAGGTGACGATCGGGCGGGAGACGTTCAAGGTTCCGAACCCGTTCCTCGTGCTCGCCACGCAGAACCCCATCGAGACCGAGGGGACCTACGCGCTGCCCGAGGCGCAGGTCGACCAATTCATGATGAAGGTCCTCGTCGGCTATCCGAGCCCGTCGGAGGAGTTCGTCATCGTCGAGCGGATGACCGGCCTGCTGCCGACGGTCCAGCAGGTGCTCTCGACCGAGGGTCTCATCGCGATGCAGCAGGGCGCCGACCGCGTCTACGCGGATCCGGCGCTGTTCGAGTACGCGGTCCGCCTCTCGACGGCCACCCGGGCACCCGAGGAGCATGGGCTGGGCGAGCTGAAGCGCTACATCACGTTCGGCGCGAGTCCGCGCGCCTCGATCAACCTGATCCTCACCGCGCGGGCACTGGCGTTCGTGCGAGGGCGCGACTACGTCCTGCCAGAGGACGTCCTCGACATGGCCCTCGACGTGCTGCGCCACCGCCTGGTGCTCTCGTTCGAGGCGCTCTCGGACGACGTCACCAGCGACGCCCTGCTGATGACCATCATCGACCGGATCCCCGTTCCGGTCGTGCCCCTGCGAGAGCATGGCAACGTCCACGTTAGCGCCTGAGCGGATCCTCCAGCGCCTCGACTGGCAGGTCATCCGCCGGCTCGACGGCCTGCTGCAGGGCGACTACCGGAGCCTGTTCCGCGGCAACGGCGTGGACTTCGCGGACCTGCGCGAATACCAGTACGGCGATGACATCCGGTACATCGACTGGAACGTCACCGCACGGATGGACACGCCATACATCCGCGAGTATGTCGAGGACCGCGAGATCACGGCCTGGTTCCTGCTCGACCTCAGCCCATCGGTCGACTTCGGGACCGTGGAGACCGAGCGCCTCAAGCGCAGCATCCTCATCGATTTCGTCACCACGATGGCCCGGCTCCTGACGCGACACGGCAATCGCGTCGGCGCGGTCTTCTACGGCAGTCAGGTCGAACGCACGATCCCGGCGCGTGGTGGCCGCATCCAGGTCCTGCGCCTCATCAACGATCTCCTGCACCAGCCCCGCCTGGCGCAGGCGCCCTTCACCGACCTGAGGCCGCTCCTGGAGGCGGCCCAGCACTCGATCAAGGGCCGATCCCTCGTGTTCGTCGTCTCGGATTTCATCAGCGCCCCGGGCTGGGAGCGGCCGTTGAACCTGCTCACGCAACGGCACGAGGTCATGGCCGTTCGTCTCTTCGACCGGCGCGAGGTCGAGCTCCCCGACGTCGGACCGCTCCTGATGGAGGACGCCGAGACTGGCGAGCAGCTCTACGTCGATACGCACGACCAGGGGTTCCGGCGCCGGTTCCACGAGGCCGCCGAGCGTCGCGAATCGACGCTGCGGGGCGCCTTCAAGCGATCCGGGGTCGACGCCGTCTCGCTCTCGACCGACGATGACCTCGTCAGCGCGATCGTCCGGATGGCGAAAGTCCGACAGAAGCGCCGGACGTAGGCCGTGTCCTTCATCTGGCCGCCGATGCTGCTCCTGGCCCTCGCCATCCCGATCGGGGCCGTCGGCTACCTCGCCCTCGAGCGCCGGAGGCAGCGACGGATCGCCGCCTACGGCAACCTGCCGGGCGCGGTCGCCGGGGGCAGTGCCGGGCGGCCGGACCGACTCAGACGGCGCATCGTCGGCGCGTTCATCCTCGTCGGCCTGGCGATGCTGGTCGTGGCCATGGCCCGGCCGCAGAGCGTGGTCAGCATCCCGCGGACCCAGGGCACGGTGATCCTCTCGTTCGACGTGTCGGGGAGCATGGCCGCGACGGATCTCGAACCCACCCGGATGGAAGCCGCCAAGGTCGCGGCGCTCAAGTTCGTCGAGAAGCAGCCGACGTCCATCCTCATCGGGGTCGTCGCATTCAGCGACGGGGCGTTCTCGGTCCAGGTCCCGACGAACGACCAGGCCCTGGTCATCGCGGCGATCGACCGGCTCAGCCCCGAGCGAGGGACCTCGCTCGGCCGCGGCATCCTGACCTCGCTCACGACGATCGCCGCGGCCGAGGCCGATCCGGCCGAGGGCTACTACTCGAACCGATCGCCCGAGCCGACGCCCGACCCGACGCCGGTGCCCGATGGCGTCCATGCCCCGGCCGCCATCGTCCTGCTGACCGACGGCGAGAACAACCAGGCGCCCGATCCCGTGGAGGCGGCCCAGGTCGCCGCGGATCGGGGCGTCCGGATCTTCACCGTCGGCATCGGCAGCGTCGAAGGGACGACGCTCGAGGTCGAGGGCTTCAAGGTCCACAGTCGCCTCGACGAGCCGGTGCTCCGGCAGGTCTCGGAGATGACCGATGGGGCCTACTTCGCCGCCGACGACCCTGACGAGCTGAGCGCGATCTACGACCGCATCGACACCAAGCTCGTGACCAAGCCGGAGCCGATGGAGGTCACCTCGCTCTTCGCGGGCGTCGGGCTGCTGGTCCTGCTCGTCGGCGGCGTGGCGTCCCTGGCCTGGCTCGGACGGCTGCCGTGACGGACCTGCTGGCGCCGGCGTTCCTCCTGCTGCTCGGCCTGATGCCGATCCTGGTCGCCATCCGGATCTGGTACCTGCGGCGCCGACGTTCCGGGTTGCGGTACTCCAGTCTTTCCCTGGTCCGCGAGGCGTCGCCGCGCTCCTCGCGGATCCGGCGCCACCTGCCGTTCGCCCTGTTCGTGCTCGCGATCGGCGCCCTCGCGATCGCCATGGCCCGGCCGGTGAACATCGTCAGCCTGCCGGCCGGCCAGACGACCGTCATCCTCGCGATGGACGTGTCGCGGAGCATGTGCGCGACCGACATCCCGCCCAACCGACTGCTCGCCGCGGAGGCCGCGGCGTCGTCGTTCGTCGAGCGCCAGGGCTCGACGCACCCAGATCGGGATCGTCGCGTTCGCCGGGTTCGCCGAGATCGTCCAGTCGCCGACGAACGACCAGGAGGTCCTGCTCGACGTCATCGCGAGCTTGACCACCGGTCGCCGGACGGCCGTCGGCAGCGCGATCCTCACCTCGCTCGATGCCATCGCCGAGATCGACCCGAGCGTCGCCCCGAGCGTGGGTGAGGACTCGCCCCCGGACGTCGCGCCCCCACCGGTCCCGACCGGGGCCTACGCCCCGGCCATCGTGGTGCTGCTGACGGACGGGGCCAACAACGCCGGGCCGGAACCGGTCGAGGCGGCCGCCCAGGCCGCCGCTCGCGGGGTGCGGGTCTACACGATCGGGTTCGGCACCGCCGATCCGGGCGCCGGCAGTACGCAATGCGGCCAGCGCTTCATCGGCAACGAGCCCGCCACCGGTGCGCAGGGCGGTGGTGGCGGCGGGGCCGGCTTCCGGCGAGCCATCGACGAGGTGACCCTCAAGGCGGTCGCCGAAGCGACCGGCGGCACGTACTACCCGGCGGAGAGCGCCGACGAGCTCCACACCGTGTTCCAGAACCTGCCGACCAACCTGATCATGCGCCACGAGGTCATGGAGATCAGCGTCGCCTTCGCGGCGATCGGGGCGCTGCTCGTCGCGCTGGCGGTCCTCCTGGGTCAGGCCTGGCGGCCGTTGCCGTAATCGACGCGGAGTCCGCCGAGCGCCACGACGGCCAGGGCGATCGCGCCGGCGAGCAGGTTCCGGATGACCCAGGACGTATCCGGGTCAAGACCCGACATGAGCGGGGCCATCGCGTTGAGGCCGGCATGGAAGAGGGCCGTCATCAGGACGCTGCCGCCGGTCCCGACGTACACCCAGGTGAGCAGGATCGAGTAGGCGACGATGCTGACGACGAGCGGCCACAGCGCGAGGTCCTCGTACCACTGGCCCGGCAGGAACAGGACCACGTGGAGCAGGGTCCACGGGACCGCGATGACGAGCGCCGCCTGTAGCGGTGACATCGCCGTGAGCAGCCGCGGCAGGGCGAAGCCACGCCACGCCAGTTCCTCGGCGACGGCCGGCAGCAGGACCACGAGCGGGATGATCAGCATGGCCGGGAACAACGTGCCGAAGAGGTCGGCGGTCGGCTCGCCGAGGGCGACCGCGATCGCGACCGTACCCAACGCCCACGCGACCGGGATCAGGAGGACGAGGTACCAGCGCGCCTGCGCGGGCCGGATCGTCAGCGAGTGGCCGAGCCGTCGGAGCGCGCCGTCACCTTCGCGCCACGCGAGCGCGACGGCGATGACCGCCGGGCCCAACGCCAGGACGAACGGGACGAGGGCGGCCGGGGTGCCGGCCACGACCGCGAGGACGGCCAGACCGAGGCTCAGGCCCATGAACCAGGCGGCGCTCCAGAGCTGTCGGGTGTCCGATCGTCCGATCGGCATCGCCGATTCGTCGAATGTGGGATCGGTGCGCGCCGTTGCGTCATGAGTCGTCATCGTCCAAACCTCCAGTCGACGGAATGTCGTTGATGGCACGAGCGTGCGACCAGGCAAGGCCGTGCCCATCGGGGGCCACCCGTGACCGCACTCAGGGTTCGCCCGGATTCGGCCTTGAATCACGAAGCCGGGCGGGCTGCCCATCGGCACCCGCCCGGCCGTGGTCGTGAGGCCGGAGCGCTAGAACTCCTGGCGGTCGAAGGCGAACTTCGCGCCGACGACGAGGATGGCCATGGCGACCAGCCAGCCGCCGAGCGTGAGGGTCGAGGCCGCCGCACCCGTGGCCGTGGCGAAGGCCCAGGATCCGATCGAGGTCGGGGAGAGCTCGTTCACGACGGGCAGCAGCCCGGCGAAGAGCAGCGGGAGGAACATGACCGCGAAGGCGACCCCGGCGACGCCGACGGTCGACTTGACCGCGCTTCCGAGGGCGACGTTCAGGCCGATGTAGAAGGCCGGGACGGTGAGGAACAGCACAGCGAACAGTCCGACCGTACCGAGATCCGGCAGGGCACCGTACGCGATCGTCGCGACGCCGACGGAGATCGCGAGCGGCAGGAGCACGGCGGTCGTGCTGATCACCAGCATCGCGGCGCAGAACTTGGCCGCGATGATGCTCGTCGGGGAGACGGGGTTGGTCAGGTTCCAGGCCAGTGTGCCGCGATCTCGTTCGACCGACACGAGGGCCATGGTCGCGAGGACCGCGATCACCGCGACGGTCTGGCTACTCGACCATCCGAGCAGGACGTTGGCCGTCGGGTCCTTCGTCAGCGTCAGGCCCGGTGCGGCCTCGCCGCTGGCACCGACCACGAACGGGATGAGCGTGGTGAAGATCGCGCTGGCGGTCGCCAGGGCGGCGACGATGAGCGCCGCTCGACCCCGTAGCCACTCGGTCATCTCCTTGCGGAAGACCGTCGGGAAGCCAAGGAACAGGCCGCCTCGTGCACCGCGCTCGGTGGTGGGGTGGGCCGCAACGGCCGGGACGTTCATGCTGCCACTTCCTTCTGGTCGATGAGCCGCAGGAAGACGGTCTCGAGATCGAGCGTCTCCACGGAGTTGCTGATGAGGGTCAGGCCGGCTTCGACGGCGAACCCGGTGATCGTGCGCTGGACATCGGCCGAGGCGCCCTCGGCGGTCGTCACGTCGTACGTCGTGGTCGCCCCTTCGCGGGACACGACCGTGACGGAGTCGACACCGGGAAGCGCCTGCAGCGCCGCGTCGGTCTCCGGCTTGGCGCCGCCGAGGACGACCCGCAGCATGTTCTTCGTGAACGAGCCCAGCAGGACCTGGGTCGGGGCGGACTTGACGAGCCGACCATGGTCGAGGATCGCGACGTAGTCGCTGACCCGTTGGACATCGTCGAGGATGTGGGTCGAATAGAAGACGGTCGTCTCGCCCTTGAGCTCCTGCATGAGCTCGAGGACGTCCTTGCGGCCGATCGGGTCGAGCGCCGAGACGGGCTCATCGAGCAGGATCACCGCCGGTCGTCCGACCAGCGCCTGGGCGATGCCGAGTCGCTGGCGCATGCCGCCCGAGTAGGTCGACGTGCGGCGATCGGCGGCGTCGGCGAGGCCGACGCGTCCCAGTAGCTCGCCGATCCGACGCTCGCGAGTCTTGTCGGCGCCGCGGAAGCGAGCGACGTACTCCAGCGTCTCGCGGCCGGTCATCCAGCCGTAGAAGCGGGGATCCTGGGCCAGGTAGCCAAGTTCGCGTCGATGGGCGCCGGCGGGCGAGACCGTGATGCCGTTGACCGTCGCCTGCCCGGCGGTCGCCCGGGCGAGACCCGCGACGACCTTCATCGCCGTCGTCTTGCCGGCGCCGTTCGGGCCGAGGAATCCGAAGACCGTGCCGGCCGGCACGTCAAGGGTCAGGTCGGTCAGTGCCTGGACATGGCCGTAGTGCTTCGTCAGGCCGGCCATCGAGATGGCGTTCGTCATCGGGACCTCCAGTGGGGCGGCGGTTGGTGCACCCATACCCTCGGGCCGACCGATCGCCCGGCCATCGGGGCGGGCCCGCGCTGCGGAGCAGGGTCAACCCTGCAACGGCGATGGACCGCCTCGAGCCGACTGGCTCCGACCCGCCGTTTCCGGGTTAGCCCTGTTTCACGCGTCGGCGGCCGACCTGACTGTTACGGTGAACGAGGTGGTACCCGTGAGTCTCGACGCCATGCGCGGTTCGCCCGTGACCGCTCATCCGGAACGACGGGACGTCGGTCGCATCCTCGCCGGATGTGCCCTGATGTTCGTCGTGCTCCAGGGCGGGGCGCTCCTGCTGCTCCCGGACGCCCAGACCATGACGGTCGCGTCGGTCGGGATCGCCGTGGAGTTCGGGGCGATGTTCCTGGTCTTCGTGTTCCGGAACAGCCTGTTGCAGGTCGTCCGACCACAAGTGCTGGCGGCCAGTCCTGTCGGCTGACCCGGCGGCCGCGACGCCGCGCGTTCGCGGGTTCGCGACGATGGAGCCGGCCACGGATCGCCGGCTTCGCTGGCTGGCCGCGGGCGTCAGTGCCGGCGTGCTCGTGGCGTCCGTGGCGTACGGCAACGCGGCCGGCGCCCCGCCCGAGGCGATCGCCCGCGTCCTGCTCGTCGCCGGATCGTTCCTGATCACCGGGTTCTTCGCCTGGATGCGACGCCCGGCCAACCGCATGGGTCGGCTCATGATCGCGTTGGGCGACTGCCTGCTGCTGATCGTCTTCGCGACGCCCTTCTGGCCTGCGATCGTCCCGCTCGGTCTGATCGGGTTCACGCTGGCCGGGACGTTGCTCGGCTACCTGATCCTGGCGTACCCGTCCGGTGAGCTTCGCTCGACCGCCGACCGGATCCTCGTCATCCTGACGGCCATCCTGGTCGGTGGGCCGAGGTTCATCCGGATGCTCGCCGACGATCCCGTGGCTCGAGGTGCCGGCTACGAGAATCCGTACCTCCTGATCCATGACCCGTCGGTCGCCGATGCGATGCGGACGATCCCGTACCTGTTGGACATCGTGGTGCTGACGGCGTTCGTCGCCTTCGTGACGGCGCGCTGGGCGCACGCGTCGGGGCCGACCCGTCGGACGTTGACTCCCGTCCTGCTGCCCACGCTCGTCCTGTTGCTCATCCTGCTCGCGGATGCCGTCGTGGTGGTTGCCGACGTCCCGGTCGCCCTCAAGGAGTTCTCCGATTCCGCCCAGCTCCTCGCTCGCGCCGTCATCCCGATCGGGTTCCTCTACGGGTTGCTGCGGACCCAGATGGCCCGCTCGGCGGTCGTCGACCTGGTCGTCGAGCTCGGGGCCACGCCGACCCCGGCCCGTCTGCGCGATGTACTGGCGAATGCCCTCGGGGACCCGACGCTCACCGTCGGTTACTGGTCGTCCGAGGTAGACGCGTTCCTCGATGCCGATGGCGAGTCGATGGCGTTGCCCGTCGACGATCCGACACGTGCCGTCACGGTGCTCGAACGCGACGGCACCGACCTGGCGGCCATCATCCACGATCCGGCCCTGCTCGAGGATCCCGGGCTGGTCGCCTCGGTCGCCAGCGCGCTCCGGCTCGCCGTCGAGAACGAGCGGCTGCAGGCGCAGGTGGAGACCCAGCTCGACGAGGTCCGGGCGTCACGGGCCCGGATCGTCGAGGCCGGCGATGCGGAGCGCAAGCGCGTCGAGCGCGACCTCCACGACGGGGCGCAGCAGCGGCTCGTGTCGCTGACGCTCGCGCTGCGGCTGGCCCAGACGAAGCTCGGTGACGACGCCGACCCATCGGTTCGTCTCGCCCTCGAACAGGCGTCATCGGACGCGAAGGCGGCGCTCGCCGAGTTGCGCGAACTGGCCCGTGGCATCTACCCGACGATCCTGACCGAGGCCGGCCTGGGTCCGGCGGTCGAGACCCTCGCCGACCGCTCGCCGGTCACGGTGACGGTCGATGTCGGTGCCGAGCGATTCACGCCGGCCATCGAGGGCGCGGCCTACTTCGTCGTCTCGGAGGCGCTCGCGAACATCGCGAAGTACGCCCACGCCGAACATGCCAACGTCCGAACGCTCCGGGATGGCGACTCGCTGATCATCGAGATCACCGATGACGGCGTCGGCGGCGCGGATCCGGCTTCGGGCAGCGGGCTGCGTGGCCTTGCCGATCGACTGGCGGCCATCGACGGCACGCTCGAGGTCACCAGCCCGTCCGGCGGCGGGACGTGCCTGCGGGCCCACATCCCGACGATCGCCCCCGCCGCGATGCCGGGTTAGCCCTGTAGCATCGAGCGCCCCGGCGTGACAGGATCGGGACATGAACACGATCTTCATCATCGATGACCACGCGTCATTCCGCGTCCAGGCCCGCGCGCTCCTCGAGGCCGATGGCTTCACGGTCGTCGGCGAGGCCGAGGATGGCCGCTCGGGCATCACGGGCGCACGCGCGCTCCATCCGGATCTCGTCCTGCTCGACATCGGCCTGCCAGACGTCGAAGGGTTCGAAGTCGCCCGCGAACTCGCGATCGATGGACCGCCGCCGCTCGTCGTGCTGACCTCCAGCCGCGAGGCAAGTGCGTACGGGCCGCGTCTGGCCTCCAGCCGGGTGCTCGGGTTCATCCCGAAGGACGAGCTGTCGGGTCCAGCCATCCGGGCGCTCGCCGACAGCGCATGACGCTCCGGCTCGTCATCGCGGACGACTCGCTGCTGCTGCGCGAAGGGATCGCGCGGCTGCTCGTCGAGGCGGGCTTCGAGGTCGTCGGCCAGGCCGGGGGGCCGGATGAGTTGCTGACGCTGGTGCGCGAGCTGCGCCCGGACGTCGCGATCGTCGACATCCGGATGCCGCCCACCCACACCGACGAAGGTCTGCGGGCCGCCGAGGCCATCCGGGCCGAGCACGGCGACGCGGTGGGCATCCTCGTCCTGTCGCAGTACGTCGAGACGACGTTCGCGCTGCGCATCGTGGCGGACGGTTCAGGCGGCGTCGGGTACCTGCTCAAGGATCGGGTCGAAGACCTCGACGACTTCTCCGACGCGATCCGGCGGATCGCGCGCGGCGGCTCGGTGATCGACCCCGAAGTCGTCGCCCAGCTCGTCGGTCGGCGGCGGGCCAGGCTGCCGCTCGACGACCTGACCGACCGGGAACGAGAGGTCCTCGCGCTCATGGCCGAAGGCCGCTCGAACCAGGCCATCTGCGATCGGCTGTTCCTCGCCCCGAAGACCATCGAGGCCCACATCGCGAACATCTTCTCCAAGCTCGAGCTGCTGCCCGCGCCCGACGATCATCGCCGCGTGCTCGCCGTCCTGGCGCACCTCCGCGGCTGACGGCCCGAGCGGCCCACCTGGACTCAGGGTCTGCCCTCCTCGGGCGGCCGGGTCTCCCCCGATGGCGGTGACGATCGCCGCGAGCATCGTGTCCCCAGGCCGGATGTCCCCGGACCGTACCCCTGATCGGAGAACCCCGATGACTCGTCAACCCCTGGCCCGGATCGCCGGACCGATCGCCCTCGGAGCGGGGACGCTCCTGCTGATCCAGCAGCTGGTCATGCTGCCGATCCTCGACGGGGCCCATATCGAAACGACGATGGCGAACCCCCTCTACCCCGTGACCGCCGTCGGCTACTTCCTGGCCTTCTGCGCCCTCCTGGTGGCGCTCGTGTCCGTCTACACGTGGGAGGCCGAGGAGGCCGGCAACTTCGGCGTTCTCGCGTTCATCGCCGCGCTGGTCGGCACGATGTTCCTCACCGGCGACCTGTGGTTCGAGGCGTTCGCCGTGCCATGGCTGGGCGACGTCGCACCTGACGCCCTGCACAAGGCTGGCGGCATGCTGATGATCGGCGGCTTCACGAGTTACATCCTGTTCGCCGCGGGTTGGCTGCTCTTCGGGGTCGCGAGCGCGCGGGCGCGCGTCTTCCCGCTCCCGATCTCGATCGCGATCGTCATCGGCGGGCTCATCGGCTTCCAGGCGGCCCTGCCGCCCTTCGCGATCCCGATCGCCCTCGCGATCGGCGGCCTCGGGATCTGGATGATCCGGGTGCGCCCGGCCGCCGAGCCGGCACCCGCGTTCGCGTTGGCCTGATACTCAGGGTCCATCGAGACTCGTTCTGGAGGAGAGCCAGGTGGCCGTGACGGACCGGGCTGCGCCCCAGGCGACGCGCCCGGTCATGGGTCTGTCGACCGCGGAGGTCGAGGCCCGCCGAGCGGCCGGCCAGGGCAACGAATACCGGACCCCCACGAGTCGGACGTATTGGGAGATCGCGCGCGACAACAGCTACCCGCTCATCAACGGGCCCCTGCTGCTGGTTTCGATCGTGCTGGTCAGCTTCGGAGCGTACGTCGAAGCGGCGCTGACCGGCCTGCCGGTCCTCGGGAACATCGCCATCGGCGTGGTCCAGGGCTCACGGGCCAAGCGTCAGCTGGACCGGGTGGCGCTCCTGTCACAGCCGACCTCGCTCGTCGTTCGCGATGGGGACGAGCGGCGGGTCCAGCCGAGTGAGCTGGTGCTCGGGGACATCGTCGTCGCCGATCGGGGGGATGAGATCCAGCTCGATGGGCGGGTCGTCGGCGAAACGCGGGCGTCGATCGACGAGTCGGCCCTCACCGGGGAGTCCGACCCGATCGAGAAGGGGTTCGGCGACCAGGTACTGTCGGGCAGCGCCGTCCTGAGCGGGACCGCCCGCTATGAGGTGGAGGCGGTCGGCGCCGACACGTTCGCGAACCGGATCCTCGCCCAGGCCAAGGGCCATCGCGACCTCCAGACGCCGCTCCAAGCCGACATCGCCCGCGCCTTCGTGGCCGTGGGCGCCCTCATCGTGCTGTCGGCCCTGATCGTGGCGCTGGGCATCCTGTCCCAGGCCGCGGATGCGCCGCACGACACGGTCTTCGCGGCGGCCGTGCTCATCACGCTCGTGCCGCAGGGCCTCGCCCTCATGCTGACCGTGACCTATGCGGCGGCTGCGGTCCGGATCTCGCGCCTGGGCGCCCTCGCCCAGCGCCAGAGTGCGATCGAGTCGATGAGTCGCATCGACACGTTCTGCAGCGACAAGACCGGGACGTTGACCACGCAGCGGATCCGCTTCGCCGCGCTCGAGCCGGTCGATCCCGCCACCGATCCCATGACCGTCGAAGGCGCGCTTGGGGCACTCGCCGCGAGCACGTCCGCGCCGAACGCCACGACAGCCGCCCTCGCCGCGGCCTTCCCGGGGACTGCGGTCGACGTGAGCGAGGAGGTCGCCTTCTCGTCCGCCCTGCGCTGGTCCGCCATCCGGTTCGGAGCCGGTGATCCATCGCAGGAGAGCAGCGGCGCCACGTTCGTCCTCGGCGCTCCCGCCGTGCTCGCGTCGGCGATGGATGGGCGCGGCGAGGCGGTCAACGAACGTGCCCGGGCCCTCGCGTCGACCGGCCAACGCGTGCTGGCCTTTGCTCGTGGCTCGTCAACGGCCGCCCTCCAGGAGGGTGACGAAGCGGCGATCCCCGGTCCATTGGATCCGATCGCGCTCCTGTCGTTCACCGAGGAGCTGCGACCGGAGGCCCAGGCCACGATCGATGGGCTCCGCGCCCGCGGGATCGACGTGAAGATCGTGTCGGGCGACGACCCGAATACCGTCGAGGCGATCGGTCGGACCCTCGGCCTCGGGGTAGAGGGCGAGACGGCGTCGGGTCTCGATCTCGTCGACCTCGATGACGACGCCCTTGGTGAGTTGGCCGAGCGGACGACGATCTTCGGCCGCGTCGACCCGAACCTCAAGGCTCGCCTCGTCCGGTCGCTCCAGGGACGTGGGCGCTACGTCGCGATGACCGGCGATGGCGTCAACGACATCCTGCCGGTGCGTTCCGCGGATGTCGGTGTCGCCATGCAGAGCGGCAGCCCGGCGACGCGCGGCGTCGCCGACCTCGTGCTGGTCCACGACGACTTCTCGATCCTGCCGGAGGCGATCCTCGACGGCCAGCGGATCGTGGCGGCGATGGCCGCGACCTTGACGGTCCTGCTCGCGCGAACGTTCTATGTGCTGCTCATCATCGTCGGTGCGTCGCTCCTCCAACTCCCGTTCCCGTTCACGCCGCGGCAGAACTCGATCCTCGCCTTCGTCACGGTCGGCGTCCCGATCCTCGTGCTGGCGCTCTGGGTCAAGCCAGGGCCGTCGCGTTCGGGCCTGCTCCTCCAGACGCTCCGGATCTCGGTCCCGCTCTCGTTGGGCGTCGCCGCGGTCGCGTTGCCCGTCTACGCCACCGCCCTCTTCCACGGCGCCTCGACCGAGATGGCCCGGACGATGCTCACCACGGTGTCGAGCTTCATGGGGATCGGCGCGCTCGTGCTCATCCCGGTCGCGGCCGATGACCACGGCCGCGTCAGGATGCCGGCCTGGATGCGGACCGTCATCCTCGTGACGGCCATGACCGCCGCTTACCTGATCGTGCTGGCAGCGCCCGTGGGCCGGGCGTTCTTCCAGCTCGAGCCGCTGCCCGCCGAGATCGTGGTGACCCTCGGCGTGATCGCCGGGGCGTGGACGCTGGCCGTCATCCTCATCCACCACACGAGGATCGTGCAGCGAGGCATCGATCAGCTGTTCCGGCTCGGCAACATGAACGTCCCGCCCGTGCCGCAGTCCTGAGTCACCCCGCGAGGTAGGCGGTATCCATCGCGGTGAGCTTGCGTCGGACGTCGCGGCGGGCGCGGCACAGGAGCGTGCGCGTGGCCCCTTCGCTGCGTCCGAGGACCTCGGCGATCTCCCGGCCCGAGAAGCCCTGCGCGGCGAGGATGAGCCCGGCTCGACCGGCCGGTCCGGCCGCGTCCATCGCCGTCCGGAGGGCGTGGCGGCGTTCCGATGTCAGGAACTCGTTCTCGGGCGAATCGAACACGTCGGCGTCCGCTCCATCCTCGGCCGCCTGACGACGTGCGGTCGCCGCACGCCGAGCTCCCGAGACGATGAGGTTGAGGGCCACGCGATACAGCCATGCCCGCGGTTGGCAGGGGTATGAGCGGACCCGCGATTCGAGCGCGAGACGGAGGAAGGACTCCTGGACGATGTCGTCGGCCGCCGCAGGATCCCGCAGGCGCGCGGCCGCGTAGCGGCGGAGCCCGGGAGCGAAGGCCTCGTAGGCCTTCCAGAGCCGCTCGACGTCGTCGGCCTGTGCCGCGATCTTCTGGGCGATCTCGTCCACGTTGCGAAACTCCGTGCGTTCTGACGCCCGCGGCGTCGAAGGGCCATGTACCGGAGATGGAATGACGATCGGTTCGGTTGGGTCTGTCTTTCGTGGTCCTGCGGCGATGTGGATCGCCATCACGGTATCGGCCAGGAACGCGAGCGGACAGCCGAAGCTCCCCCGGCTCACGCCGAGGGTTATCCCCGAATCGAGTCGCGTCACGCCGCTGGTACCGTGAGGGGATGACGCGTGCGCAGATGCGGGATGCGGCGGCGGTGCTGATCGCGGGACTCAGCCTGGCGCTCGCGCTCCAGGCGCTGGTCGAGGCCCGGCCCGAACAGACCGGGATCACGCTGCGGGTGGAGGGATCCGTCATCGTCGTGGACAGCCTCGATGCTGACTCGCGCGGCGGTGGCAACCCCGAGATCCAGCCAGGGATGATCGTCGACGAGGTCGACAACACGCCGATCGACCAGATCCCGCTGTACACGCTGGATCGATATCTGGAGGGCTACTTCGACGAGTTGGGGCTGGCCGGCCCTGGCGGCGGGACCACACAGTGGTACTTCCCGGCCGCGGCCGGACCCGGGCCGACGTTCGCGTTCGTCGTGGGTGTCGCCCTGTTGCTCGGGATCGGGAGCTGGGTCCGGCGGGGTCTCGCCGGCGAGACCCTCCGACCCCTGGCCTTCCCCCTGGCCACCGCCTCGGCCGCGTCGCTGATCCTCCTGCCCGCGTGGTCGATCCTCAGTTGGCCCACGGCCATCATCGGGATCGTCCTGTCAGCCGTCGGGTTGCTGTTGCTCGCCGACGGCTTCGTCGAGCGTGTGCCTGCCCCGACCCGCCGGCGGGTGGCGGCGGCGCTCGCCGTCGCGTCGGGCGTCGCCTACGTCGCCGCGGCGGTCGTCGAGGTCATCCCACGGTCGCGCTGGATCGCGTCACCGGGGATCGACTGGCTGCCCGCGGTGACCCTGCCGCTCGCCGCGGCGATCACCCTCGTGCCGGCGATCCTCCTGGTGACGGGGAAGGGCCGCTTGTCGGATCGGACGCCGATCCTGCTGGCGGCGCTCACGCCTTGGGTGATCGCCACCACCTACGACTTCACCTACCTCGGCTACGGGTTGAACCTCCCGTTGATCTGGCTCCTGGCGGTGGTCTTCGTGCTCCAGACGAACGCCCGAGCCGAGACGATGCGCGCCCAGCGCGACCGGGTCGTCGCCGCGACCGAGGTCGAACGCGCGCGTCTCGCCGCCGACCTGCACGACGAAGCCCTGCAGGAGATGACGGTCCTCGTGCGTCGGCTCGACGACGCGGGCGATGCCGGCGCGGCCGAGTTGGCGCGCTCGATCGCCGACCGACTGCGCGAGGTGTGCGGCGATCTGCGGCTGCCCGTCCTCGATGAGCTCGGCGCCGGCGCCGCGCTCGAATGGCTCGTCGAGCGCGTGGGCGAGACGTCAGGCGAACAGGTCCGCCTGGAACGAACCGATGGAGCGCGGCCGCCGGCCGACGTGGAACTGGCGGTGTTCCGGGTGGCCCAGGAAGCCCTGTCGAATGCGGTGACCCATGGAGCCCCGCCGATCGTCGTGCGGTATGCCGCCACCTCGGACCGCGCCTCGCTGTCCGTCACCGATCAAGGGGTGGGCATCGCTCCCGATGCCGCGGCAAAGGCCGCACGTTCGGGCCACTACGGGCTCCTCAACATGCGTCAGCGCGCCGAGCAGATCGGAGCCAGGATCGATGTCCGGCGATCACCGGATGGCGGCACGAGCATCGGCCTGAGCTGGTCGTCGGGGTGACGACGACGCGGGGAGAAGGACGGATCCGGGTCGGCGTCGTCGACGACCACGCTGTGGTGCGCGACGGAACGGCCGCGCTCCTGGATCGCGAGTCCGACATCGAGGTCGTCGGCGTGGCCGACACCCTCGACTCGGCGGCGGGCCTGCTGGAGCTGGGGCCCGATGTCCTCGTCGTGGACATCCGGCTGGGTCAGGAGAACGGGTTGTCGCTCCTGCGGGGGCTCACCTCAACGGGTGGCGGACCGGCTGTCGTCATCCTCACCTCGTTCGACTACCCACAGTTCGTCGATGCGGCGCTGCGCCTGGGCGCATCGGGCTACGTCCTCAAGACGGACCCCTTCGCGAACCTCGTCCACGCGATCCGCCAGGTGGCCGCGGGCGGGGTCGCGTACTCCGTTCGACCCTCGCCCGCGGGTACCCGACGTCTCAGCGCGCGTGAGCTCGAGATCGTGTCGCTCGTCGTGGCTGGTCGCTCGAACGACGAGATCGCACATGACCTCGGGATCAGCGCCAAGACGGTCGAGAGCCACCTGACACGGATCTACGAGCACGCGAGCGTGGCGTCACGGACCGAACTCGCCGCCCGCGCGATCCGTGAGGGGTGGCTGGAGGGCGTCGGGGAGTGATGGCGATCGGCGTCCGCAGCCGGATCCCGGTGGGTGGCTACCGGAAGTAGCCGGTCACGTCGAAGACGAGGTGGGTCGTCGCCCCGGCCTTGGCCTTGTACACCGCGTTCAGCGTGCCACCGCTGCCCAGGGCCACGGTCACGCCGTTGGCGCGCGTGTCGCCGACCGGGAAGTTGAGCGTGGACGTCGCCCCGCCGGCGGCCGGTGCCAGCACGACGTAGCCCGCCTTGGTCTGACCGGTCACGGTCAGGTTGCCGGTGACCGCCACCGCGTTGGTCGGGATGGGCGTCCCGTCGGCCACCACGAAGGTCCGCGCCGCGTCGGCGTGGAAGACCCCGTTGAGCCCGACGTTCGAGCGGCTGTCGAGGACACGCTGGGGAGCGAGTGGGTAGAACGAGGCGCCCGACGATCCAGCCAGGAAGTAGCCCGTGACGTCGAAGATGAGGTGGGCCGTCGCGCCGGCCTTCGCGACGTAGGTGGCGCTCAGGGTGCCCGACGCGCTCAGCGGGATCGTGACCGTGTTGGCGCGCGTGTCGCCGACCGGGAAGTTGAGCGTGGACGTCGAGCCGCCGGCCGCCGGCGCCAGCACGACGTAGCCCGCCTTGGTCTGACCGGTCACGGTCAGGTTGCCGGTGACCGCCACGGCGTTCGCGGGGATAGGCGTGCCGTCCGCGACCGTGAAGGTCCGCGCCGTATTGGCGCTGAAGACCCCGTTCAGCCCGTTGTTGACGCGGCTGTCGAGGACGCGGGTCGGGCTGATCGAGTGGAACCGTGAACCACTCGCGCTGTTCGTGTAGTAGCCGGTCACGTCGAAGACGAGGTGGGTCGTCGCCCCGGCCTTGGCCTTGTACACCGCGTTCAGCGTGCCACCGCTGCCCAGGGCCACGGTCACGCCGTTGGCGCGCGTGTCGCCGACCGGGAAGTTGAGCGTGGACGTCGCCCCGCCGGCGGCCGGTGCCAGCACGACGTAGCCCGCCTTGGTCTGACCGGTCACGGTCAGGTTGCCGGTGACCGCCACCGCGTTGGTCGGGATGGGCGTCCCGTCGGCCACCACGAAGGTCCGCGCCGCGTCGGCGTGGAAGACCCCGTTGAGCCCGACGTTCGAGCGGCTGTCGAGGACACGGGTCGGGGTGATCGCCTGGAACCGCGAACCGGGCGGCGCAGCCACCGTGATGTAGCTGGGCCGTGTCATGACGTTCGAGCCGGCGGCGTTGGTGGCTGTCAGCGTCACCGAGTACGTGCCCGGGTTGTACGTGTGGACCGGGTTCTGGAGCGTCGAGATGTTGTTCGATCCGGACGACGGGTCCCCGAAGTTCCAGGCGTAGGTCAGTGGCGCCGACCCGGTCGATGTGTTGGCGAAGGTCACCGCGAGTGGGCGAGATGCCCGAGACAGGGGGGCACCGGTGAAGTTCGCGTCTGGCGGGGTCAGGACCGTCGACGTAGTCGGTGCGTGTCTGGGTATTCGTCCCGACGTCGTTCGTGACGGTCAACTTCACGTCGTACTTGCCTGGGGTGTTGTAGGTGTGGATCGGATTCCTGACCGTCGACGTACCGCCATCGCCAAAGTTCCAGGCGTACGTCAGCGGCGCCGTTCCGGTCGAATTGTTGTCGAATGTGACAACGAGTGGCCCTGGCCCAGAGGTTGGTGACCCGGTAAAGTTCGCATCTGGCGGCGACCGGTGGCGCGGTCGCCGCCTCGTGGTGGTGCCAGTACGTGAACGTTTCGTCGTTGTAGGCGAGGACGACGATCCCGGTGGACGCGTTGAGGTTTTGCTTGGTCGAGGTCGCGTTGTTCATTTCCTTGCTGTCGTCGTCGCGGATGACAATCGTGCCGGGCTGGGTGGTGAACGAGATCGAGGACGTCGGCGACGTCTTCTCGTAGATGTCGCCACCTTCCTGGCCCTCGGTGTTGTTGTGACGACCAGTCATGAAGACGTGGAGCTCGTTCGCCGAAGCGTCGAGCTCGACGATCGCGCGCGTGTTGCTTTGGGTGCCTGTCCCGACGAGGTGTGCCGACCAGGTCCCGCCCGTCGATCGGTCCAGCAGCTCGATCAGCGGCTGGTTCGTGCCGCCGTTGCTCGTCTTGACGACGGCATAGACCTTGCCGCTCGGAATCGGTCTTGAGGTTCATGTGGTCGTCGGCTGGGTTCGGGCCGCCATCCGATGTGTCGAGGGCCGTCTCGAGCGTCCAGTCCGAGTCGGAACCGCCGTCCGGCTGCCAGGCGAAGTAGTCCTTCTTGTCGGCCTGGTTGCTCCAGAAGACGCCGATCCGCGACTCCGCGGAAACCGTGAACGCGATGACCGTCGAGATGTCGTCGAGCGCGGAGGTGGCCGCGCTGAACGGGAGTGCGACGGGGTTCGACCAGGTCGTGTCGTCGCCGGCCGCGCTGTGGTTCGTGTAGACCAGGTTGCCGGCGCCACTCTGCAGCGTCCAGGTGGCCCAGAGTCTGACCCAGGGAATCCTTCGCGATGACCAGCGTCTCGCTCTGGATGCCGGTCCGCATCGAGCTGGGTACCCGCTGTTCAGCGAGTACGTGTTGTTCGACGTGTTGTAGCTGTAGCGGTAGAGCCGCGTCTCGTGGCCGGATCCGGAGCCGGTGTCGCCGCCGTCATCGTTCGCGACCTGCGAGGCGATGTACAGGTGCGTCCCGTCCCACAACGTGTCGGAACGGGAACCGGCGCGGCTGTCGAGCGCCGTGTTCGTCGTGATCCACGTCTCGGTCGCAGGTGTTGAGCCGGTAGATGTAGAAGCCTGGCGTCGGGGCGGCGCTCCACATGCTCGCCCACCAGGTGTTGTCGTTGAACCAAAGCTTGCTCTCGGGCTTCGAGCCGGTGATGGCCTCACCGGTCGCCGCGAAGTCCTGGTGGCCGATATCGGCGGCCGCGGCGACGCCCGCGCCGCCGAGGACGAGCAGCAGGAGGCTCGCCCCGAAGGCGCGACTGAAGCGCTTGAGCCACGGATGCGCGGTCACCCGGCCGGGTCCGCCGGCCGCAAGGTCAGGTCGGTGCATCGTGCCTATGATGACCGGGGACCCAAAAGTACGGTCATTTCCGGCGAGATTCCTGTCGTCCGCGGGCAACACCCGCCGAGCCGCCGCGGGCGCGCGACGCGTCAGTACCCGAACGTGCGATGCAGGAACGCGGCCATCTGGCCCCGCGTGACCGAGCCCGTCGGGCAGTACCGACGAGTCCCGCAACCCTTCGTCAGCCCCGCCCGCGCGATGCTGTTGATGGCGTTCTCGTACTTGGAGCTGTTGTCGTCGCGGAAGTAGTCCTTCGTGGTCTTGGACAGGTCCAGGACCCGAGCGATGAAGGCGGCCATCTGTGCGCGCGTCAGCGTCTGGTTCGGGCAGAACCGCTTCGGGCCGCAGCTGATCGCGAGGCCGGCCTTGGCGAGGCGATTGATGTTCGCCTCGTGGCCGGAGCTGTTGTCGTCGCGGAAGTAGTCCTTCTTGGTCTTGGGCAGCTTCAGGGCCCGCGCCAGGAATGACGCCATCTGGCCGCGGGTGACCCGGTCGTTCGGGCAGAACTTCGTCTTGGCGCAACCGGCCGTGATCCCCGACGCGTACAGCCAGGCGATGTCCTTCTTGAACTTGGAGTGCTTGATGTCCGTGAACGGCGGCTTCCTGGGCGCCTTGTCGGTGCCTTCGACGATGACGTCGATGAGGACGTTCGAGAAGTCCGTCCCATCGAACCGGTCCAGGTCGACGCGCCCGGTGATGCCGGCCACGCTCCCGCTGGAGGTGTACTGCCAGAACGTCCAGCCGAACCCGGCCCAATCGGACGCGGGGACCCTCGGCGCCGGATCGGTCGTCCAGTGCGCGACCCAGACGACGCGATAGCCGTTCGTCGCGAACCAGTCCGTGCCGCCCATGTTCGCGCTCCAGAAGTTGGGCGACGTGTAGATCACGCCCCGGACGCCCGTGCTGGCGCGGATCCGCTCGAGGTAAGCCTTCACCCACGCCTGGAGCTCGGCGGGCGTCAGCCCATTGACCCTCTCGAGATCGAGGACCGGCGGCAGGTCGCCGTCGGCGATGGCAGCCGTGGCGAGGAAGTGATCGGCCTCCGCCTCCGCGTCACCGGGCGACCGGTCCGGCTGGGCGAAGTGGTAGGCGCCGGTCAAGAGCCCGGCCGCCCTGGCTCGAGCGCGGTTGAGGACGTAGGTGCCGTCGATGAAATCGATGTCTTCCGACGCCTTCATGAAGGCGAACGCCTTGCCCGCCGCGGCGACCTGGGTCCAGTCGATCTCACCCTGCCAGTGGCTGATGTCGATGCCTTCGGTGGGTGCGGCCGCCTTCGCGGCGCCCGGCGCGACGAACGCGGTGGCGAACACGGCCACGAGCCCGAGCAGGATCGATGTGAGAGTGACCGAGGAGGACCGGCGAGGGTGGCGGGGCATGGGCATCACCGGGTAGCGGAGTGACTGGGGTCCGCCTAAGGGTCGCACAGGTGTGCAAGTCAGGGTCCTAGGACCCCGATCCTTCGGGCCATGGCGTCGTGTCGGCAGACCGACACCATAGGAGCCGAAACAACCGATCCGGTGGGGCGTCCCATTGCCGACCGCGGCCCTCGACATCACGAGGTCCGCGGCGCCAGGAGCACGACCACGTGACGATGCAACGAACCGAGGATCCACGCTTCCGGCCCGACCTCGAAGGGCTTCGGGGGGTCGCGATCCTGCTCGTCCTGCTGTGTCACGTGCGCATCCCGGGCGCCGAGGCGGGGTTCATCGGCGTCGACGTCTTCTTCATCCTGTCGGGCTTCCTCATCACGGGGCTCCTCATCCACGATCGCGAGGCGACCGGTCGGATCAGGCTGGGTGCCTTCTACGCCCGGCGCGTGCGACGCATCCTCCCTGCGGCCGTGGTCGTCGTCGCCGGCACGCTGCTTGCCGCCGAGCTGTTGCTGTCGCCCCTCGACGTCCCGCGGGTCGCCGATGACGGCCTCGCGGCCGTCCTCTCGCTCTCGAACGTCCGGTTCGCGCTGAACGCGACCGACTACTTCACGCCGATGGATCCCTCGCCGCTCCTGCACTATTGGTCGCTCGCGGTCGAGGAGCAGTTCTACCTGGTGTGGCCGCTCCTGCTCCTGGTCGCCGCCCGGCTGGGACGGCCACGCCTCGCGATGGCGGGCGTCGCCGGGATCGTGCTGGTCGGCTCGTTCGCGCTCTCACTGGCTGTCACCGACGCCTCGGGTCCGTGGGCGTACTACTCGCTCCCGACCCGAGCCTGGCAGCTCGCGGCGGGCGGGCTCCTCGCCCTGGCCGCACCACGGCTCGGCTGGCTGCGTGGCCGGTTCGCCGCCGGGATCGGCTGGTCGGGCGTCGGGCTGTTGCTCGTCGCCCTGGCGTCGATCGATCCGACGACGGGCTACCCCGGCTTCGCCGCTCTGCTGCCGACCGTCGGCACCATCGCGATCATCGCGTCCGGCGGTGGGGCACGCTCGCCCGGCTCGATCGCGCTCGCGAGGACGCCGCTGCGATGGCTCGGCCGGATCTCCTACTCCCTGTACCTCTGGCACTGGCCGATCCTCATCCTCGGCCCGGTCGCGCTCGGCCTCGCGGGCGCCGAGGAAGGGACCGTCGGCGCCGACCTTCCGATCCGCCTCGGGTTGGTCATGGTCGCGATCGTCGTCGCCGCCCTCTCGTGGCGTCTCGTCGAAGAGCCCTTCCGGCGCGCCCGACTGGCGCCAGTGCGTGGTCGTCGCGGGTACGCCCTGGCGGGCGCGATGCTGGTGACCGTCATCGTCGGTTCGACCACGATGGGCGTGGTCGCCGCGCGTGAGGTCGACGCCGCGGCCACGACGGATGCCGGGCTCGACGCGGACGCGGGGCCGATGTCGAACGAGGGCCTTCCCGAGACCGATCCGAGCCTCGCCGCCGAGCTCGCCGACGTCGGCCCGCCCGCCGATGACTCGACGCCGCCGGTCACGTCCACCGTTCCGACTCCCGCCGAAGCCGCCGACCCGACCGAAGCCGCCGACCCGACCGATGCCGCGGACCCGACCGCCGCCGCCGACCCGACCGCGACGCCGCGCCCGAAGGCACGGACCAAGGGGTCCATCCCGCGCGGCCTCTCGCCGTCGCTCGGCAAGGCCCGAACCGACGACGATCGACTGGTCGCCGACGGATGTGGCCTGGCCCTGGGCGGGTCCAAGCCTCCGAAGTGCGTCTATGGCGACCGCAACGGTGCCGTCACGGTGGCGCTCGTCGGCGACTCCCATGCGGCCCACTGGTTCCCGGCGATGGAAGCGCTGGCGAAGAAGCGCGGGTGGCGGCTGGTGCCGCTCACGAAGTTCAGCTGCCCGTTCGTGGACCTGCCGATCTGGTCGGATTACGTCAAGCGCGAGTACACCGAGTGCGAGCGTTGGCGCGAGAACGTCGTCGATCGGCTGAACGAGCTCAAGCCCGACCTGACCGTCGTGGCCTCGGCCCGCTGGTTCCCGGTCGTGGCCGAGCGCGACAACGACCCGGAGCGCCAGGGCGCCGGCATGGCCCGGTTCATCAAGCGGATCCCGGGCACGGTCGCGATCATCATGGACACGCCCCGCTCCGTGTTCGACGTCCCGGCGTGCCTCGCCAGTCATCGCGACGCGATCGAGCGCTGCGCCACGAGCCGGGCGGACGCCTTCGGCTGGCGGCACAAGCGCCGCGAGAAGGAGGCCGCACGGCTCAGCGGCGCCAGCCTCGTCGACCTATCCCGCTCGATCTGCCCAGCCGACCCGTGCCCGGCCATCATCGGCACCACCCTGGTCTACCGCGACCACCACCACTTGACCGCCACGTTCGCCGAATTGCTCGCGCCGGTCCTGGGTGCGGCGTTGCCCGAGATCGGGACCGGACCGGATTCGTGACGGCGGCCATCGGGCGAGGGCCGGTCGTCCGGGCCGTCCTGGCGGGGACGTTGCTCGCCCTCGTCGCCGGTTGCGCCCCGACGCCGTCGTCGACGGGGACCGCTCGGCCGGCGCCACCATCGGCAAGCGCCAGCGCGTCTGAGGCCGTCGCCACCGCCTCGTCACGACCATCGTCCCTCGTGCCGGCCGCCGTCGAGACACCCGCCCTCATTCCTTCGATGTCGCCCTCAGCTGCTGCGCCGCAGCCGATCGTCGCGGCCGTCCAGGTCGGGGTCGCGCACGAGGGACCGGTGAGCCGCCTCCCGGCTTCCCTCGCGGATCGCGCCTGGGAGCCGGTCGTGGCGACCCATCCGACGGACCCGGATCGCATCGCGGTCGTGTACGAGCACCGCGGGCCCGGGGCGCCATGCAGCATGAATCCCACGATCCGGATCTCGCACGACGGCGGCCGAACGTGGCGATCGGCCAAGCGCAGCCCGGCCGCCGGGTCCGGTCGGGGTATCGGCCTCCACGCCGCGATCGCGTGGGGCCCCGGCCCGTCCGGCCGGAGCCGTCTCTACTGGGCCGACATGACCTCGCCGGGCTGCACGGGCTCCCAGTTCAGCCTCTCGACCGCCTACAGCGACGACGAGGGCGCCACCTGGTCGAAGCTCCACGTCGAGCGTCGGACCCGGCCGTGGGTGGGCGGCTTCCCGGAGATCACCGTCGACCGTGACAGCGACAGCCCGAACCACGGCGTCGTGTACGTCGGCTACAACTGGCTGCCCGCAGGCGCGCGTGGACCTGGGTTCCGGCTGCTCGCCTCGGCCGACTTCGGCAAGTCCTGGACCCCGGCGAACGTCGCTCCGGCGCCATCGCCGAGTGGCTATCGCGACTTCTGGCGGATCGCCTACCGGCTTCGCCCGGCTCCTGACGGCAGCGTGTATGCCTCGTGGTACCAGGTGGACATGCGTCGTTGGGACCGAACGAACATCTTCGCCAAGGGTGGGAGCGGCAATGTGGGCCGTCTCGGGGTCGGGGTGGCCCGGGCGACGTTCGATCGAAGCCGGGACGCCCTGCACGTCGGCCCCTCGAGGATCGCGACGACGGTCAAAGAGACGGTGTTCACGACCTCGGGCGGGAGCGCCCCCGGCACCGGCGGCGACATCCGCCCGGACCCGATGTGGCAGCACGGCTTCGACGTCGACCCGGCCACGGGGCGCCTCTACCTCGCCGTTGCCGGCTTCGGATCGTCGACGAAGCGGGCGCCACGCGGCACGATCCGGGTCGGCCACAGCGACGACGGCGGGCGGACCTGGTCGTTCAAGCGCCTGCCCACTGCGCCGGACATCAAGGCGAGGCGACAGTCGAGCTTCAAGCCCAACCTCGTCGCGGGACCGGGCTACGTCCTCGTGACCTTCCACACGCTCGATGACGCCGGCTCGGCGGCGACCGTCGGCAGCGCATTCACGGTCTCCACCGATGGGGGAGCGAGTTGGCGGACGCCCGCGCCGACCGCATCCAAGCGCTGGCGTGCCGCGAACATCGACGGCGCGACGAACGGGATCGGCCTTCGCGAGCGCGCCGAGCGGCTGGCGGACGGCGATGTGTTCTGGGCCTATGGTGATGGCCGAACGGCGAGCGGGTCGGCCGCCGGTCGCACGGCGATCTACGGGGCGCGGATCCACGTGGAGGTCGGAGGATCGCCGCGATAGGCGTGACTTCGTGATGCGCGTGCCACAAGATTGCCGGACGAGCGTCGTTCGGCTGCATGGGGTACTACGCCATCCTGCCTGACACGAGTGAGCCGCCGATCCGGCCGGTCGAGCGCGCCTCGACGGTCGCCCCCGGCGCGGACTACGTCATGGCGGCATTCGAAGCGCACCGCCTCGCGCTGTCCTCGTTCGCGTACGGCATGGCCCGGGACCGGGAAGCCGCCGAGGATCTGGTCCAGGAGTCGTTCCTGCGGCTCGTCCGGGAGCTCCAGGCCGGTCGCACCCCGGACAACGTCAAGGCCTGGCTGTTCCGCGTCTGCAGCAACCTCGCGGTGAGTCGCGGCCGGCGGATCACCGTCGCCCAGCGATTCCTGCGCGTCGCACGAAGCCACGACGAGCCCGCGGCAGACGTCGAGATCCTCCGTCGCGAAGCCAACGAGACGCTCCTGGCGGGCCTGGCGACCCTCCCGGCCGACGCCAGGGCAGCGCTCCTGATGGCGGCCCAGGGATTCTCCGGGCGCGAGATCGCCGAGTCGATCGGTCGCAGCGAGACCGCCACACGGACGATGATGTTCCGGGCTCGCGAAAAGCTCCGGATCTACCTGGTCCGGGAGGGTGGGCCCTCATGATCCACGAACACGAAGCGCTCGAGCTCGCGTCCGCCTCGCTCGACTTCCCGCTGTCGCCTGACGAGCAGCAGGAGCTCGACGCCGCGCTGGCCGATTGCGAGATCTGCGCCGAACGGGCGGCCGCCTATCGATCGCAGCAGCGACTGATGACGCAGATCCCGGCGTTCGAGGTGTCCGAACTGACCCAGCGCCGGATCAGCAAGGCGGCCGTGGCCGGACGCGCCGACAGCCGCCCGCCGATGCTCCTGCTCGCGGCGGCCCTGCTGCTGGCCCTCACGCTCGCGATGGTCGCAGGCGTCGGGGCGCTCCTCAACCGCCAGCAACAGACGCCCGACCTTGGCGTCACCGAGCCTTCGAGTTCGCCGGTGGCGTCCATCGAACCGTCAGTCGCGCCTCCGACGCCGACGCCCGTCGCCTCCGCGTCGCCGATCGTCGGCTCCGTTGACGCGATTCCCCCGGATTCGATCGTGAAGGTCGTGTCGGACAACCTGCGGGTCCGTTCGGCGCCGAGGGTGGCCGACGACTCGATCAAGCTCGAGCCCCTGCTCAAGGTGGGCGACCGCCTGTTCGTGGTCGGGGGCCCCGTCGTCGCCGACGACTACGAGTGGTACGAGGTCGAACCGGTCAACATCGATGGCAAGCGAGCCTGGTTCACGCTCCCGTCCGGCTGGATCGCACGCGGCGATCACGACGGGACCCCATGGGTCGCGGCCGACAAGCCGCACTGTCCCGCGGAACCGGTCGATATCGACGCGCTCGCCGCGATGCACTCACTCGAACGGCTGGCCTGCTTCGGGGATCGGCCGCTGGCGTTCCGGGCCGTGGTGATGGGCGAGGGCCCGCCGACCGCCTGTGACGCAAGCGCGGACCAAGGACCGTGCGTCGCCGGGCCGGACTGGCTCGCGGGCGTGCTTGGGTGGCAGGCATACAACGGCACCGGCGTGGACACCGGGAGTCCCACGTCCGGCCCGTCGCTGACGATCGACCCCGCTGGCTCGGTCCGACCCGGGGACCTGCCGAATGGCCGGGTCGTGGAGGTCGAGGGATCGTTCGACCATCCGGCGGCCGCCGAGTGCACGGCAGGCGCCGCGCCGTCGGGCGAGGCGGCGCTGACGCCGGAGGCCGCGAAGCTCCAGTGCCGGACCCGACTCGTGGTCACCAAGGCCGTCCCCGCGCCGAATTCGCTCGTGCCGGACACGGCCGCGGTCACCGTGTCGAACAACGTGCGCGTCCGGTCGCTCCCGGTCGTCTCCGACGCGTCCGAACGGTTGACGCCGTTGCTCAAGAAGGGGACCCGCGTGTTCGTGCTCCAAGGTCCGGTCATCGGGTCGGGCTACGACTGGTACGAGGTCGTCGTCCCGTCCGTGACCAAGGGTCCCGGGCCGATGGTCGGCTGGGTCTCGGTCGCTGACAAGACCGACGCGCCGTGGCTCGCGCCCGCCAAGATCGACTGCCCGACCGCGGAGGGCGATCACGTTCGGCGAGCTCGCGACGCTCGTCGGGACCCCGGCGACGGATGGGGGACTCGCCTGCTTCGGCAGCGGGGCCGGCGACCGTCCGACATTGCACTTCGAAGCCGAGGCCGAGGCCATCTGTGGCGGCGGCACGCCGGGGACGCTCCCTGAGTGGCTCGCGGCGGAGGGTCCGTCTCTGCAGCTGTACGACGGCGAGAAGGCGTTCATGGCGAAGCTGCACCCGTCCATCACCGTCCCATTCGATTGCAGCGGCGGTGGCACCGGTCACTACCTGGTCGAAGGACAGTTCGACCACCCGGATGCCGCCGACTGCTCCGCGAATCCGGCAGCCTCCGGCAAGGCCGTCGACCTCCGGGTCGCCGTCTACGAGTGCCGGACGCGGTTCGTCGTCACGAAGCTGACGCCCGTCGCCCCCTGACCCGCGCTCGGTGTCCGCTCGCTGGAGGACCACACCGCGCGTTGGTAGCCGCTCGACCGGCTCCGGCAGAACGATCCGGGTGGCACTGTTATGGCTCGCTCGGGCGCGCCTACGATCGAGCCGACGATCGCCATCACGAAGGAGACAGCCATGGCCGGCTACAGCGTCGATATCGATAGGGCGACGCGCGACAACCCGAACTTCCGGGCGGTGCTGTACACGGCGCCGCACAGCCAGCTGGTCGTGATGACGATCCAGCCTGGCGATGAGATCGGATCGGAGCGTCACGCCTCGCGTGATCAGTTCATCCGGGTCGAATCGGGCGAGGGCGAGGCGATCCTCGACGGCGAGCGACATGCCCTGCACGATGGGACCGCGGTGGTCATCCCGGCCGGCACGCTGCACAACGTCGTCAATACGTCAGCGACCGTTCCGCTGCGCCTGTACACGATCTATTCGCCGGCCGAGCATCCCGCCGGGACCGTGCATCGGACCAAGGCCGACGCCGAGCGGGCTGAGCTCGCCCACCTTCGCTGACAGCGGCGTCAGCCGGGGACCGAGGTCACTCGCGGGTCGCTGTAGCCGTTCGCCGCGATCTCGGCCGCGCGGTCGCGGTAGACCTCCGCGGTCGGTGGGGTCCTCGCGCGGAATCCTTCGACGATCCGGTTGTACATCGAGAACGCGGATGCGATGAGGACCGCCAACTGGACGTCCGCGTCGGACGCCCCGGCGGTGTGCGCCGCGGCGACATCCGCGGCGGTCAGCTCGCGCGGCTCGCCGCGCACGGTTCGCGCGATGTGGAGCAGCGCGCGCATCTTGTCGTCGAAGCCCTCGGACGACTTGACCTTGACGACGTCGATGAGCGGGGCCCGCTCGGTCGCGCCGTCACGCTCGAGCAAGGCGTTCGCGAAGGCGCCGTGCGAATCCATGCAGTAGAAGCAGTCGTTCGCCGCCGAGACGGCGGCCGCGAGCATCTCCCGTTCGGCACGCTGGAGCGTGGCACCCGGGAAGTCGTTGACGAGCAGCTCGTCGGCGAGGCCACGCAGGTGGATGCCAAGCTTGGGCGTCAACAGGAGTGCGGTCAGGATCCCGGGAGCATCGGGCAATCCGCCGACGATCGGCGCTTCCAGGGACCGCTCGAGGCGCTCGTCATCACGTGCCATCTGCTGCATCTCCAATCGTTCTAGTGGGAGACCCTCAGTATGATGCCGCCATGACGATTCCCACTGAACCGATCGGCAGCATCCCTCGTCCACAGGCACTGCAGGCCGGCATGCAAGCGGCTGCCGAGGGGACCTTGTCCGCGGAACGGCTCGACGCCCTGTTCGATGACGCCGTGCGCGACACGCTCCGCCGCTTCGAGGCGACGGGTTCGCCGGTCGTGACCGACGGCGAACAACGCAAGCAGAGCTTCGCGACCTACCCGGTTGCCGGCCTTACGTTGACCGGAGGTGGTGTGACGATCCCCTTCGAGGACGGCCACACCCGCCAGCTGCCGGTCCTGACGACGGCGCCATTCCGCTACGCCACGCCGGCCTGGCGGTACCTCGATGCCGCCCGAGGGCTGACCACGGCGAAGCTCAAGCAGGCCGTGATCTCGGCGTCGGCCATCAGCCTCATGTACCCGGCAGACGGGATCGCCGGCTACCCGCGCGAGGCATTCCTCGACGACCTGGTCAACGAAGCGACCGCCGAGATCCGGGGCTGCCTGGAGCGTGACGCGACCGTGCAGATCGACTTCACCGAGGCCCGCCTGTCGCTCAAGCTCGATCCATCGAAGGGGTTGCTCGACTCGTTCGTCGACCTGAACAACCGCGTGTTGGCGCAGCTCACCGATGACGAGCGGGCGCGAGTCGGCGTGCACACCTGTCCCGGCGGCGACCAGGACTCGACCCACAGTGCCGACATCGACTACGCGGACCTGCTGCCCGGGCTCTTCCGGATGAACGTCGACCGGTTCTTCGTCGAGCTCGCGAGCGAACCGGATCACGAACGCGTGCTCACGATCCTCGGCGCTCACGCCACCGGTTCGCGCCGCATCTTCGTCGGCGTGACCGACCCGCTCGACCCACGCGTCGAGACGCCCGAACAAGTACGCGACAACGTCCTCGAGGCGGCACGGTTCATCGACCCGGCCAACCTTGGCACCACCGACGACTGCGGCTTCTCGCCGTTCGGCGATGACACCTCGACCTCGCGCGACACGGCGTTCGCGAAGATCCAGGCGCGGGTCACCGGGACGGCGATGGCCTCGAGCGAGCTCGGCGTCTGACTCTGTCGCGGGCGCCCCGCGCGCGGCGTCCGATCAGCCGGCAGCACCCGGCGGCAGCACCCCGACGTTGAGCCACCGGTCGCCCAGCGCGCGGCGCATGGCGAACGTCAGCTCGAACGGCTTCGTCTGCGTCGCCTGGAGGTTGCCGGCGGCGTCGTACGTCTCTTCGGTCAGCGTGCCCCTCGCATCGAGACCGAGGCTCAGCCCGGTCTGCTTCCCGAACGGCTCCAGGAGCGACATGTCCAGCGCGTCGAACCGGTAGCGGGCGATCACCTTCGTCCCCGTCGAGATCGCGTCCTGCAGCCGACGCTGCATCTCGATGAGGCGGTCGCCGTGATCGACGGCGGGGAGGATCGAGCCATCGGCCCGAAGCAGCGCCTGGTTCTCGAGTTCGAGGTTCTCGGCGAGCGTCAGCACGATGGCCTGGGCGCCCGGCCCGGCGATCTCGTGGTCCCAGTCGGCCACGTCCTGGTTGACGGTGATCGGCGGGAACGTCGTCGGATCGAGCTGGTGTGGCACCCGGTCCAGCACCCCGGTCGTGTCCGGGACGACGAGCCCGCGAGCCGGCGTCCCGGCGACGACGATGCCGGCCCCGACCACGAACATAAAGGCGATGACGAGGCCGACCCGGAGGCCCGCCCGCGCGATCCCGGCCGCGGGATCACCGCCGGTCGCGAGTCGGGCCGCGAACCGGCCGATGTCGTCCGCGGTGGAGCGCGGTTCGGGCACGAGCCGGTCGAGGATCGGGCGAGCGGCACACACGATGACCAGGCCCGAGAGCAGGCCGACCTTGGTCCCGAACTCGTCGGTCTGGGGCGCCAGCAGGAGGGTGCTCGCGACGGCCACGAGGAGACCGAAGACCACCCGCCCGACCTGGCCGGTCGGCACGGTCTTGGGGTCCGTGATCATGAAGAACAGGAAGATCATCACTTCGGGCGAGGTGACGATGACGCGCCAGAAGTCGACGCCGCAGACGGGCGCGAACGACCAGTTCGCGACCATGCAGTGGCCCGAGCCGGCGAGGAGCCCGACCCCGATCGTCAGGGCGACCCAGAAGGTCGCCGCGAGGGCGAGGAGATGCAGGCGCCGGGTGATCAGCAGGCCGCCGCCGATGATCACGGCGTAAGCCAGGACCATCCAGGCGTTGAGGGGCGCCCACCAGAAGTCGAGCGGCTCGACGATGGAGCTGCCGAGCACGACGAAGGCGACGACCAGCCCGATGTTGGACGGGTTGAAGACGTGCGACCCGCGGTACCGGATGACGTACTTCGTCAGCAGCGAGAAGCCGGCGACCGCCGCGAACAGGTACCAGGCGAAGGTGTTCCAGGGATCGTCGGATGGCGTCCCGACGGCGCGCAGGATCAGCGCCACGCCACTGCCTGTCAGCATCGCACTCGCGGGCCAGACGAACGAGCGGGTCTGCCGGAAGGTCAGGACGACCTCGATGATGGCGGAGGTCAGGATCGCCGCGAGGATCTGCGGGATGCTCACCTGGAAGTGCAGCCCGACCTGCCCGAGGACGTGGATCGTGATGATGACCGCCGCGACGTGGAGTCGCGGGTCGCGGATGTTCGGCAGGATCAGCGGGTAGGTGCTGCCGCCGAACGTGAGGGTCCGGCCGCTCACTGGCGTGGCCACGGGCGTACCTCGCTGGCCCCTCGTTCGACGACCACGAACTGGTTCGCGGTCACGTCCTGCCACGGGCCCTGCTCGCCGTCGGGCCACTGCACGCGGACCTGGGCCGTGTCGGCCGAGCCGAGTCCGAAGTGGATCCAGCCGAGTTGCCCGCCGGCGTGGCCGCCACCGACCGTGACCTCGCGCCGGAGCGTGCGGTCGCCGGCCGTGACCTCGATCCACGACCCGATCGCGTCACGGTTCGTGCCTGGCTGCTCGAGCTGGAGGGCCAGCCAGTCGCCCATGGGCTTAGGTCGAGTGGCGTCCCCCGAGCCGACGTTGCGCCAGACGCTGACGTTCTCGCGCCGGTTCACCTCGACCAGATCCAGCAGCCCGTCAAGGTTGAGATCAGCCAGGGCCGCGCCGCGTCCCCGGGCGTAACTCAGGATGCCCGCGGCTTCCGCGCCCTCCTTGAACGTGCCGTCGGGCTGGCCCAGAAAGAGGTTGCTCGGGTCCTTCGCGGCGTAGTCCGGCATCGACTCGACGTTGCCCTTGGCGACGAACAGGTCGATGAAGCCATCGTTGTTGACGTCCTGGAACTCCGCGTGCCAAGCGGTCGATGGCAGCTTGGTGTCGCCGACGAACGGCCGAGTCCCCAGCACGCCCCGCGGCAGCGCGATATCGCGATAGGTCGGTCGGGATGGCCCGTCCGCCAAGGTCTGGAGCTTGTTGTCGGCCTGGCTGGTCAGGTAGTACTCGGGGTAGCCGTCGCCCGTCACGTCGTAGCTCGCGATGCCCATTCCCCAGATGCTCAAGTCGACCCAGCCCTCCTCCTCGGTGTAGAGCCGCGGTTTCTCGTCCCTCGCCATGTGCCAGAGCTGCTCCTGGCCGCCACTGTAGTTGCCGTAGTAGTGACGGTCGTTGCTGATGCGCAAGTCGACGCGGCCCGAGCGGTCCCAGTCGCTGAACAGCATCGAAAGCGCACACCAGGCGGGGGTCAAGGGAACCGGTGCAGCGTAGCCATCACCCGCGGGGTTCGGCCTGATCAGGGCGTTGTCGAGACAGCGGTATTCGGAGTCATCCGTTGACTCGTCTTTGTAGTTGCCGAAGGCGAGCGTCGGCAACGCCGCGGATCCTTCCCACTTGGCACTGAACGCCGTGGTCCAGGCGTCGCCGCCGTCGAACGCCCAGGCCTCGTTGGCCCGCGCGAACCGGCAGTCGCCGAGCCCACGCAGGAGCTCGTTTTCGCCCTGCCGTAGCACGGCCAGGTCGGTCCGACCGTCGCCGTCGATATCGAGCGGGTACGCACCGGTGACGTCGATCCGGTCGGTGACCGGATCCGCCAGCTCCGTGAAGCGCAGGGCACCGCCGACGGGACTCTCGTTGCGGTACAGGCTCGCCGGGTTCGTGCCGCCGGCGAAGTACAGGTCGGGGCGCCCGTCATCGTTGCAGTCGAACACGGCGACGCCGCCCCCGACGAAGAACTCGAAGTCGCCGTCATAGACATGGTCGACGCCGGCGATCGCCGACTCCTCGACGAAGCGGGGCGGGGACGTCCCGCCCAGCCCGATGCCGCCCGCGACGGCCGGGATCGCGACGGCGGCCACGGCCACGGCGAGGACCGCCCCGAGCGCGATGAGCGTGCGCGGTCGCCCCAGGACGGTGTTCACGGCCTCCTCATGTCATCGACTCGGTGCGGTGGAACGGTACCGCGGGAGCGACGATGACGCTGTCGGAGTGCACATGGTCCGACGACGGCTACTCGCGCCAGCGGTCATCATGGACCGGCCAACGACGAGAGGTGCCAAGGAGTCCAGGATGGCCGGTCCGGACATCGATCCCAGCGTGCCGCCGAGCGGCACCGGCTGCGTTGAGTGCCTGGCCACCGATGGCTGGTGGTTCCACCTCCGTCGCTGCGCTCACTGCGGACACATCGGTTGCTGCGACTCGTCGCCTTCACAGCATGCGAGTCACCACGCAGCGGACGCCGGCCATCCGATCGCCCGGAGCTTCGAACCCGGCGAGGACTGGTTCTGGGACTACGCCACTGAGCAACCGGTCGACGGACCGGACCTCGCGCCGCCTGAGTCGCACCCGCTCGAGCAGCCCGCGCCAGGTCCCGCCGGTCGAGTGCCCCCCGATTGGGAATACCGCCTGAACTGACCGTGGTCGGGTAGGTCGGCTTCGGGGTCCTACCGGCAGCGGTACCTGTGCGTGGGCGGCGGATAGGACGAAGGTTTGCCGCCGTTCGGAATTTGGCGGATTTCGCGTGAAACTCGCGAATGGTGTCATTGGGCTACCTAGCGCTGCCGGGTCATTCGTACTGCAACGACGCGCACCGGATACGACCTTGCGGCAACCAAATACCCCCCCCGGAGACCAACCACCGTGGACAACACCCGCTCTCGCACGCGCAGGCGCGTCCTGCTTCTCATCGCAGCGGCGTTCGCTGTCGCAACGATCGGTATCGGGGCAGCGTCGCTGGCCTTGTTCACGAGCACGGCGAATGTCCCGGCAAACACCTTCACGACCGGTACGGTGATCATCAGCACCAACCCCACGACGGCACTCGTGACGTTCGCCGCGATGGCGCCCGGTGACGAGGTGACAGCACCCATCACGGTCAGCAACACCGGATCCCTCGACCTCCGCTACGCCATCTCGTCCGTGGCGACCAACACCGACGCCAAAGGCCTCAAGGACCAGCTGGTCCTGACGATCAAGTCGGGCGTGGCCACGTGCACCAACGCCGGCTTTGGCGCGACCGGCACGGTCGAGTACACCGGCGACCTGGACGACGGGGTCACAGGCAGGCTCGTCGGCAACGCGGCCCCCGGTCCCGACACGGGCGATCGGGCGCTCACGGCCGGGACCGGCGAGGACCTCTGTTTCAACGTGAGCCTTCCGATCGGCACCGGCAATGCCTTCCAGGCCGCGACAACGACCGCGACCTTCACGTTCGCCGCCGAGCAGACGAAGAACAACCCGTAGACCCACTCGTCACGAAAGCAGCCCGGCCTTCGGGCCGGGCTGCGTTCCATGAGAGGAGCGTGACCGACATGCCGCCGATTCTGATCCGTGTCACGCGGCAGGTCGCCGGTCTCATCACGGTCGCGTTCCTTGCCATGTTGGTTGCGTTCGCCTTGTTCACGCACCTCGAGCCGCTGATCGGCCGAGAGCTGTTCACGATCACCGGCGGCTCGATGGAGCCCACCATCCCGGTCGGCTCGATGGTCGCGGCTGCCCGGACAGACCCGACGGCCATCAACGTCGGCGACATCGTCACGATCCGTGCGGACAACGGCGTGGTCATCACGCATCGCGTCACGCAGCTCGTCGACCGGCCCGAGGGCTTGTTCTTCGAGCTGAAGGGCGACGCCAACGCCGACCCGGATGCCAGCCTTGTACCGGCCGGGTCGCTCGTCGGCCGGGTCGGCGAGGTCGTCCCCCTGGCCGGCTACCTGCGAACGTTCCTGTCGACGACCCCGGGGCTCATCGGGGTGCTGTCGCTCGTGGGCCTGCTCTCCTTGATCTACGTGCTGCTCGGCCTGGCAGACCCGACGGTTCGACCCGTCGGGACAGGGGTACCCGCCACTGACGTCGGTTCGGTCCTGCCATGACGCTCCACCGCCCCTGGGTTCCCGGCTGGATGATCGGCGGCCTGGCCGTGGCCGTATTCGGGTTGTTGGTGTGGCTCCTGCTCATCGGCCACCCGTCGATCGAGGCCCACGACCTGCGGTTGCGGGTCGCGACGATCGATGTCAGCGAAGGTCCAGGAGAGTCGAACCTGGTCGCTCGGGGCATGGCACCCGGTGACGTCGCCACCGGGGAGCTCACCGTGACGAACTCGAGTCGCACGTCGTTCAAGTACGCGATGCACCATGGCGCGATCTCCGCGGACAGCAGCGCCCTCGCGCGCGCTCTTAAGCTCACGATCACGACCAGCAGGTCATCGTGCGACGGCTCCGATGGCTCCGTCATCTATGCCGGTCCGCTCGCCGACGCGGCCTTCGGAGACGAGGCCGGAGCGCTGGATCTCGCCGCAGCGACCACCGAGACCCTCTGCTTCAAGGCGGAGCTCCCGGTCGACACAGGCAATGGAGTCCAAGGGGCGACCGCTGTCGTCCGACTGTCATTCGTGGGCTATCCGGACGGCGCGACCCCATGATGGGCAGGGCCTGGCGGCGCGAGCGGACCGGGTCGACGCCGGCCACGGAGCGTGCGCACCCGTGTCGGGATCGCGTTGCTCGCGATCGGCCTGCTCGGCGCCCTGCTCGTGGGCTCGGTCGGGATCAGCCTCGCGATCTTCGCGGCGCAGCATGACGTGACCGCGGACTTCGGCACCAAGGCGCTGTTCCCGGGCGAGCGGGTGACGCCGGCGTTCCAGGTGACCGACGTGTCATCGGGCAGCGCGGTCGACCGGTCGAGCCCGTACGCCTTCAGCGGCGACGGCCTCACGACGACGACGTCGGGGTGGTCGAACGCGTTCGCCGCCGTGCGTTACCTCGAGTTCGACCTCAACGGGCCGCTCGCGTCCGGGGTCGCGGTCTCGGCCGCCAGCTTCGAGTTCCGCATCGCCAGCAGCGGCGCCGGGCAGGCCTGCTTCTACATCGAGGTCCGGCGGATCTCCAGCGGATCGCCGCTCGCGACGTATGGCAGCTCGGGCAGCCCGATCGGCTGTGTCACCGGGACGACGCCGGTCACGTTCACGACGCCGATCCCCTCGGTCGGATCGACCGACATCGCGAACGACCTGCGGATCCGCGTCCTTGGCAGCGAGTCGGCGAGCGGATCGATGGTCGTCGATCAGGCGACGGTCAGCGGATCGACCGCCTACCAGACCTTCACGCTCTACCCGGTCATGTACCGCGACGCCGCTGATGGCACGCCCGACAACGTGCCGTGGGGTCTCGCTATCCCATGACGCGCACCCGCTCGCAGCGACGGATGGGTCTCAGGGCGTGCCTGATGGCGGCCCTGTACGCCGTCACGGTCTTCACCCCTGTCGCGACGGTCAGCGCGCTGGAGCCACAGCCGGTCGCACCGGCCTCGGCCGGCCCGACGACCCAGCCCAGTCCGCCGCCGGCGACGCCGGCCCCGACAGCGCACGCCGCGTCGCCGACACCGCGTCCGGCACCAACGCCGGTCGATCCACCGGCACCGAGCGACACGCCCAGTCCGTCCCCGACCCCGTCCCCGGCCGCGACCCCCTCGCCGGACGCCGACCCATCGCCCGCGCCGACCCCCGCATCAACACCGGATCCGACGCCTGAGCCGACCCTGCCGCCGGATCCGACCGCGACCCCGACGACCGGCACGGTCGATCCCACCGTCGGCGCCGAGCCGACGCCGACGGCCACCGTCATCTCGAGCACCGAGCCGAGCGACCCGCCCGAGGTCCCGGCGTCGGCGGATCCATCGCCCACGGCCGCGCCGAGCGCCGTCGCGGCGGGCGTTCCGTACATCGTCACGTTCCACGAAGGCTCCAGCGGCGCCAGTCGGTCGGCGGCCCTCGACCGCGTCTCCGCACTGGTCGTCTCCGAGATCCCGCAACTGCGGATGGCCGCGATCGAGCTGCCCGCGAGCTCCGCCGTTGCGGCCGCTGCCACGCTGGCGGCCGATCCCACGGTCGAACGCGTCGAGCGCGATGCCAGCCGGACGGTCGGAGCCGTGCCGTCCGACGCCCGCTACGGGGAGCAGTGGTCGCTTCCGCAGATCGGCTGGGACACGGTCCACGCGGGCGCCCCGCCGACCGGTCACGCGGTGGTGGCGGTCCTCGACACCGGCGTCGATGCGACGCATCCAGACCTCGCGGACGTGCTGCTGCCGGGAGCCTCGTTCGTTGAAGGCGCACCGGCGGACCACGACCTCAACGGCCACGGCACGTGGATGGCCGGGATCGTCGCGGCCAAGACCGACAACGACACGGGCATCGCCGGCATCGCCTTTGCCGGCGTACGGCTGCTGCCGGTGACCGTGCTGGGAGCGGACGGCACCGGTCGTGACAGTGACATCGTGGGAGGCGTCGTCTACTCGGTCGATGCCGGCGCGGACGTGGTCCTGATGGCCTTCAGCGCGACCGGCTACTCAGCCGCCCTCCAGGCGGCCGTCGACTACGCGTGGGCCCACGACGTCGTCGTGGTCGCGGCGACCGGCAACAGCGGGTCCACGAAGCCCACCTATCCGGCCGGAGACCGCGGGGTCATCGGCGTCGCCTCGACGGATCGCCAGGATCGGCTCGCCCCGGGCAGCAACAGTGGGCCGGCCGCCTTCATCGCCGCGCCCGGGACCGACATCCTGACCACCGACGCCGACGGCGGGTACCGCGAGGTCAGCGGGACGTCCGCCGCCGCCGCCGAGGTCGCGGGTGCCGCCGCCCTCCTCCGGGCGTTGGATCCATCGGCGACCAATGGCGTCATCGTCGCTCGCCTCGCCCGGAACGCGGCCCCGGCGGGCCCGGTCGACGAGACCGGCAACGGTCGGCTCGATCTCGCCCGTGCCGCCGCCGACCGGCGCATGCAGTCGTTGCAGCCTGCGGGGACGGGGCCGGCCGGCGACGGCGGCCCGTTCGTCGGCCCGTACGTCGCCGCGGCCACCCGGACCTGGACGGGCGGTGGCGCCGACAACAACTGGACGACGCCGGGTAACTGGGGTGGCACCGCGCCGGTCGCCGGGGACGACCTCGTGTTCCCGGGCGGAGCCGCGCGGCTGAGCAACACGAACAACTTCCTCGCCGGGACCAGCTTCAACTCGATCACCATTTCGGGTACGGGCTACACCCTGGCCGGCAACGCCCTCGCGTTGGGTGCCGGCGGGCTCACCGCGTCCGGCGTCGGCGCGACGAACACGATCAGCCTGGCCATGGCGTTCGCGGCAACCAACACGGTCACGGTCACCAATGCCGCCGCGACGCTCACGCTGGGCGGCGTGATCAGCGGGGCCGGCGGCCTCACGAGCAATGGCGCGGGCACGCTCATCCTCAGCGCGGCGAACACGTACACGGGCGTGACGACGGTCAGCGCGGGCGTGCTCCTCGCCCGGACCAACACCGCCCTGGGCACGGTCGCGGGAGCGACGATCGTCGCCAGCGGCGCGGTGCTGGGCGTGGACGGGACCGGCCTCGCGATCGCCGAGCCGATCACGCTGAACGGGTCCGGGAGCGGCGGGACCGGGGCTCTCCGGAACCTCGCCAACGCCAACACATGGTCGGGGGCCGTCACGCTGGCCTCGGCCAGCACGATCGGATCGACCGGCGGGACCCTGACGGCTTCCGGGGCGATCGCCACGGCCGGTTTCCTGCTGACGGTCGACGGCGCCGGCAACGTCACCAAGACGACCGCCGCGATCTCGGGGACCGGCGGCGTCACCCAGACGGCATCGGGCACGTTGACGTTCTCGTTCGCCAACACGTACACGGGCGCCACGACGGTCAGCGCTGGGACCCTGAAGCTCGGGGCGACCAACGGGGTCGGCGCGAGCAGCGCGCTGAGCGTCGCCGCCCCCGCGACGTTCGACCTGGCGAGTTTCAGCGACGCGGTCGGCTCGGTGGCCGGCGCGGGCCTGATCACCAGCAGCGTCGCCGGCGCGGTCACCCTCTCGTCGGGCGGCCTCAACACGAGCACGACCTTCTCGGGCGTCATCCAGAACGGCGCCGGCACCCTCGCGCTCACGAAGACCGGTACCGGCACGCTCACCCTGAGCGCCGCCAACACGTACACCGGCGGCACGACGGTCAGCGCGGGGGTCGTGCGGGTCCAGTCCAACGCGGCCCTGGGCGGGGTCGCGGGCGGCACGACGGTGGCCTCGGGCGCGGCCGTCGAGATCGACGGCTCGGGGTTGCTCATCGCCGAGCCCATCACCAGCCTCATCGGCACCGGCATCGCCGCCGCCGGGGCCCTGCGCAACGTGGCCAACGACAACACCTGGTCGGGCGCGATCACGCTCGGCGGCGCGGCCCGCATCAACAGCGACGGCGGCACGCTCACCCTGTCGGGCGGGGTCGGCGGCGCGGCCCAGACGCTGACCGTCGGCGGGGCCGGCAACACGACCGTCAGCGCGGTCATCGCCACGACCACGGGCGGCCTGACCAAGGATGGCGCGGGCACGCTCACCCTGGCGGCCGCCAACACCTACACCGGGGCCACCACGCTCAGCGTGGGCACCCTCAAGCTGGGCGCGACCAACGGGGTGGGCTCGAGCAGCGCGCTGACCGTGGCCGCCCCCGGCACCTTCGACCTGGCCGGCTTCAGCGACGCCATCGGCTCGCTGGCCGGGGCGGGCACGGTCACCAGCAGCGTGGCCGCCGGGGTCACCCTCGCCGCCGGGGCCAACAACACGAGCACGACCTTCTCGGGCGTCCTCCAGAACGGCAGCGGCACGCTCGCCCTGACCAAGGCCGGCACGGGCACGCTCACCCTGTCGGGCGCGAACACGTACACCGGCGTCACGACGTTCGCTGGCGGCACGGTGTCCGTCGCCGCCGACAGCGCTCTGGGCGCGGCTCCCGGTGCACCCACCCCGGGGCTACTCACCTTCAACGGCGGCACGCTGCTGGCCACGGCCACCTTCGCGCTCAACTCGAACCGAGGCATCGCCCTGACCGGTGTGGGCCGCATCTCGGTGAGTGGTGCCCTGACCCTCACGTACGGCGGGATCGTCGCCGGCACGCTCGCCCTCACCAAGCTCGGCACGGGCACGCTCACCCTGTCGGGCGTCAACACCTACACCGGCGCCACGACGATCGGCGGCGGCACGCTGTCGATCGCCGCCGACAGCGGCCTGGGCACGGCCCCCGGCGCGCCCACGCCGGGCCAGCTGACGTTCAACGGCGGCACGCTGCTGACGCAGCGCCAGCTTCACCCTCGACCCGAACCGCGGGCATCGCCCTGACCGGCGCCGGCACCCTCAACACCGCGGCCGCCACGACCCTCACCGTCGGCGGGATCATCGCCGGGGCGAGCACGCTCACCAAGGCCGGCACGGGCACCCTGGTCCTGTCGGGCGTCAACACGTACGCCGGCGCCACGACGATCAGCGCGGGCGTCCTCAGCATCGCCGCCGACAGCGCGCTGGGCACCGCCCCCGGTGCGCCCACCCCGGGCCAGCTGACCTTCTCGGGCGCGAGCACCCTGCAGACCACCGCCAGCTTCACCGTCGATCCCAACCGGGGCATCGCCCTGACGGCCGCCGCCACCGTCTCGGTCGATCCCGCCACGACCCTCACCTACGGCGGGATCGTCGCCGGCGCGAGCACCCTGACCAAGACCGGCACCGGCACCCTGGTCCTGTCCGGCGCCAACACGTACGCCGGCGCCACGACGGTCAGCGTGGGCGTGCTGCGGGTCCAGTCCAACGCGGCCCTGGGCACCGTCGCGGGCGGCACCAGCGTGGTCTCCGGCGCGGCGCTCGAGATCGACGGCTCGGGCCTCGCCATCGCCGAGCCCATCACCAGCCTCATCGGCACCGGTGTCGGCGCGGCCGGCGCCGTGCGCAACCTGGCCAACACCAACACCTGGTCGGGCGCGATCGCCCTGGGCGCCGGGGGCGCCCGCATCAACAGCGACGGCGGCACGCTCACCCTGTCGGGCGGGGTGACCGGCAACACCCGTCCCCTGACCGTCGGTGGGGCCGGCAACACGACCATCGGCTCGGTCATCGCCACGACCACCGGCAGCCTGACCAAGGATGGCTCCGGCACGCTCACCCTGTGCGCCGCCAACACGTACACCGGCGGCACGACGGTCAGCGCGGGGGTGCTCAAGCTCGGCATCGCCAATGCCATCAGCAACAGCAGCGCGCTCACCGTCTCGGGCGGGGCGACGTTCGATCTGGCCGGCTTCAGTGAGACGGTCGGCTCGCTGGCCGGCGCAGGTGGCGTGACCAACAGCGGCGTCGCCACGGCGACCCTCACGTCGGGCGGCCTCAACACGAGCACGGCCTTCTCGGGCGTCATCCAGAACGGCGCAGGCACCCTCGCCCTCACCAAGCTCGGCACGGGCACGCTCACCCTGTCGGGCGTCAACACCTACACCGGCGCCACGACGATCGGCGGCGGCACGCTGTCGATCGCCGCCGACAGCGGCCTGGGCACGGCCCCCGGCGCGCCCACGCCGGGCCAGCTGACGTTCAACGGCGGCACGCTGCTGACGAGCGCCAGCTTCACCCTCGACCCGAACCGGGGCATCGCCCTGACCGGCGCCGGCACCCTCAACACCGCGGCCGCCACGACCCTCACCGTCGGCGGGATCATCGCCGGGGCGAGCACGCTCACCAAGGCCGGCACGGGCACCCTGGTCCTGTCGGGCGTCAACACGTACGCCGGCGCCACGACGATCAGCGCGGGCGTCCTCAGCATCGCCGCCGACAGCGCGCTGGGCACCGCCCCCGGTGCGCCCACCCCGGGCCAGCTGACCTTCTCGGGCGCGAGCACCCTGCAGACCACCGCCAGCTTCACCGTCGATCCCAACCGGGGCATCGCCCTGACGGCCGCCGCCACCGTCTCGGTCGATCCCGCCACGACCCTCACCTACGGCGGGATCGTCGCCGGCGCGAGCACCCTGACCAAGACCGGCACCGGCACCCTGGTCCTGTCCGGCGCCAACACGTACGCCGGCGCCACGACGGTCAGCGTGGGCGTGCTGCGGGTCCAGTCCAACGCGGCCCTGGGCACCGTCGCGGGCGGCACCAGCGTGGTCTCCGGCGCGGCGCTCGAGATCGACGGCTCGGGCCTCGCCATCGCCGAGCCCATCACCAGCCTCATCGGCACCGGTGTCGGCGCGGCCGGCGCCGTGCGCAACCTGGCCAACACCAACACCTGGTCGGGCGCGATCGCCCTGGGCGCCGGGGGCGCCCGCATCAACAGCGACGGCGGCACGCTCACCCTGTCGGGCGGGGTGACCGGCAACACCCGTCCCCTGACCGTCGGTGGGACCGGCAACACGACCATCGGCTCGGTCATCGCCACGACCACCGGCAGCCTGACCAAGGATGGCTCCGGCACGCTCACCCTGTGCGCCGCCAACACGTACACCGGCGGCACGACGGTCAGCGCGGGGGTCGTGCGGGTCCAGTCCAACGCGGCCCTGGGCGGGGTCGCGGGCGGCACGACGGTGGCCTCGGGCGCGGCCGTCGAGATCGACGGCTCGGGGTTGCTCATCGCCGAGCCCATCACCAGCCTCATCGGCACCGGCATCGCCGCCGCCGGGGCCCTGCGCAACGTGGCCAACGACAACACCTGGTCGGGCGCGATCACGCTCGGCGGCGCGGCCCGCATCAACAGCGACGGCGGCACGCTCACCCTGTCGGGCGGGGTCGGCGGCGCGGCCCAGACGCTGACCGTCGGCGGGGCCGGCAACACGACCGTCAGCGCGGTCATCGCCACGACCACGGGCGGCCTGACCAAGGATGGCGCGGGCACCCTCACCCTGGCGGCCGCCAACACCTACACCGGGGCCACCACGCTCAGCGTGGGCACCCTCAAGCTGGGCGCGACCAACGGGGTGGGCTCGAGCAGCGCGCTGACCGTGGCCGCCCCCGGCACCTTCGACCTGGCCGGCTTCAGCGACGCCATCGGCTCGCTGGCCGGGGCGGGCACGGTCACCAGCAGCGTGGCCGCCGGGGTGACCCTCGCCGCCGGGGCCAACAACACGAGCACGGCCTTCTCGGGCGTCCTCCAGAACGGCAGCGGCACGCTCGCCCTGACCAAGGCCGGCACGGGCACGCTCACCCTGTCGGGCGCCACCGTGACCGTGGGCGACCTGACGATCTCCGCCGGTGCGATCACCGCGCCGACCACGAACCCGTTCGTCGTGGCCGGCAACTGGACCAACAACGCCGGACCCGCCGCGCTCGTCGCCGGAACCGGCACGGTCACCCTCAACGGGACGAGTGGCCAGACGGTCGGCGGATCGTCCGCCACGACCTTCAACGGACTCACGATCGCCGACGCGAGCGGGATCACGCTCGGCAACGACGTCTCGGTCACCGGCACATTGACCTTGACCAGCGGCAACGTGACGACCGGGGCGCAGGTGCTCTACGTCGCCACCGGCGGCACCGTCTCACGGACCAGCGGCCACGTGGTCGGCAACCTGAAGAAGGCCGTGGGTCTCGGCGCGACCGCGCTGACCTTCGAGATCGGCGACGTCGCCGCCTACCTCCCGGTCACGATCTCGTTCGGGAACGTGTCGACGGCCGGGGACCTGACGATCAGCACGACCGGAGGCGACCATCCGGCGCTCGCCAGCTCGACGATCGACCCGACGAAGTCGGCGAACCGCTACTGGACGTTGACCAACGGCGGGATCGGCTTCACCACGTACGGCGTGACCCTGCGGTTCGCGGCCGGCGATGTCGACGGCGGCGCCGACACGAGCAACTTCACCGTCGAGCGGTACACCGGTGGCGTCTGGAGCCCGGTCGCGACGAGCGGGCGGACATCGACCAGCACGGACGGCGGCGGGCTTGCCAGTTTCGGCGATCTCGCGGTCGGCGAGACGACGCCCGCTGCGCTCGACCACTTCGTCGTGAGCGCTCCGTCGACGGCCACGGCCGGCAGTCCGTTCGACGTCTCGGTGACCGCCGCCGACTCGGCGGGCAACACGGTGGCGTCGTACGCCGGCACGATCGGCTTCTCGAGCACCGACACGTATGCCGTCTTCTCGCCCTCGAGTTACGCCTTCCAGGCGAGCGACCACGGCACGCGGACCTTCACCAACGGCGCCACGCTGATGGCCGCGGGCAGCCACACGGTGAGCGCGTCGGATGGTCCGGCCAGCGGCACGAGTGGCCCGATCACCGTGGCAGCGGGCGCCTTCGCCAAGCTCCTGCTGCTCGTCCCGGGCGAGACCGCGGTCCCGGGTTCCCCCACAGGCAGGACCGGGACTCCAAGCTCGCAGACCGCCAACAGCCCCTTCACCGTCACGGTGCTGGCGGTGGACGCCCAGTGGAACGCGGTGGCAGCGACCGACACGATCGCCATCAGCTCGTCCGACCTGATCGCCGTCCTCCCCCCGAGTGCGGCCCTGGTCGCGGGGACGCAGACCTTCAGCGTGACCCTGAACACCCCTCCGTCCGCGACGATCACCGCCACCGACACCACCGACGGCACCAAGACCGCGAGCACGAGCCCGTCGATCACGGTCCTGAACACGCCGCCGACCGCGGTGGACGACAGCTACTCGATGATCACGGGCAACGTCCTGTCGGTCGGCGCATCCGGCGTGCTCTCGAACGACACCGACCCGGAGCTGCAGACGCTCAGCGTCGGGACGCCGCGGCCCGTGTCCGGGCCCGCCGATGGCAGCCTGACGCTCAACGCCGACGGGTCGTTCACCTACACGCCGAACCCGGGCTTCGTCGGCACCGACTCGTTCACCTACGTCGCCAATGACGGCTTCGCGGACTCGGCGCCTGCGACCGTCACGATCACCGTCGGCGACGGCGCCTTCGTACCCGGGTCGTCCTGGCCCGTGGCCTTCGACACGAACAAGTACCTGGTGCTCACCTTCCCGGCCTACGTCCCGGCCGGCTCGACCGTGTCGGGCGCGACGTTCCGTCACGAATACCGCTCGGCCGACGGCGCGGACACGACCTGCTACTACTTCGAGGTCTGGAGCGGTGGATCGCTCCTGGCCACGCACGGCAGCGCCGGGTCGCCGGTCTCGTGCGCCACCGGCACGTACGCGAGCGACGCGATCGCCCTGCCCGAGGTCGACTCGGTCGCCAAGGCGAATGACCTGACGGTCAAGCTGTTCGTGCGCAACTCCGGCGGCGGCGGGACGCAGCATCGGCTGGCGACGCTGGGCGTGACCTACTCGCTGGACGGGCCGTAAGGGACCGAGTGGGGGAGTCGCCCGACCCTACGGCACGGGGATGGCCTGGATCACCAGCGAAACCCCGACATCGGCTCCCGCCGAGGCCGTCTGCCAGAGTTTGACGATGAGGTGGTTGCCCGCGAGTAGCGGCAATCCCGGATCCCGATAGATGAGCGTCAACGTCCCGCCGAACCCGTTGGGGACCTGGCCGGTCACGGCGAGCCTCGTCGGGACGCCGCCGTCGATCGGGTAGCGCCATATCGCGTCGGGGTCCTGGTCCTCTTTGGGCGGCGTGGCGTAGACCGCGGAGTCGTCGGCGCCCACGAGGTCGCCATCGATGCCGAGCTCCGCGCCCGACCCACCGGCGGTCGTCGCGAACGTGACGACCCCCTCGGGTGCCGACGACGTCCCGATCTCGGTCTGGGTCCAGATGCCGTCGCCGGCCGGGAACAGCTTGGAGGCGCCGGCCGGCAGGTCGATCTTCTCGAAGGCGTCGCTCCCCGCGGTCAGCACGTAGAACCCGTGCTGGCGGTCCCCGACGACGATGCCCTTGGACGTCGACGCCAGGATCGAGCCTCCTCCCGGGATCCCGACCGCCTGGGGCGTGACCGGCAGGTCGAGGTTCCCGCTGGCGGTGGGGTCGACCTTGTTCGTCGTCGGGTCGATGCGCCGGAGGTGGCCACCGGCGCCGTTCGCGTCGACGCCCGTGCCGTCGGCGAACCAGACCGCATCGCCGACGGTGCCGAAGTCCGTCCGTCCCCGCGTCGAGCAGACCGTGGGCACCTTGGCCTGGACGGCGAGCGTGACCGGATCGAGCCGGCTGATCTCGCAGAAGACGGCGTCGCTGCGCTCGAACTCGCCGGCCCACAGGGAGCCGTCGCCCCACGCGAGCGCCCCGACGGCGGCGGCTGCCCCTGCCTTGTGCTTGACCTTGCCCGTCGCGCTCTCCACGGCGAGCAGCACGGGCTTGAAGTCTCCCAGGCCCGCCCCTTGCTCGGCGACGTAGACATAGAGCGTCCCATCGGGGCCCAGCACGGAGCTTCCGACCCCCGCCAGATGATCTTCGACGAGGTTGATGCCGGATGGGGTGCCGACCACCGGTGGCGGCGACGAGGCACCGGACGGCGGCTGGTCCAGCGAGGCGACACCCTGTGTCTCGAGCGCCTCGGTACTGGCGTACAGGGTCGCGTACTCGGTCGACCCGGTCACGGCGACGTCGTAGGCGCACTCATCGAGGAGGTCGGGATCGGTGACCGACGCGCAGGTCGATCTCGCACGCAGGACAGCGGCGGCGTCGAGGTCGTCGATCGACTGTGGCACGGCCTCGGGTGGGAAGCCCACCAGCGTGTACGAATCCGTCGTCTTCCCGGCGGCATAGTCGAAGAGCGACGAGGTGGCGGTCACCCGCCAGCCAGGCGCAAGGACCTCGTACAGGTCGTGGTAGCGAGCGTGGGCATCGGCCGGCTTCGCGAACGTCGAGCCGTCCGGCGGCGACGGGACCTTCAGGCGAGACCCCGCGTCGACGTGCCCGATCAGGCCGACGCCCGACGACCGCAATGATGCCGACGGCAGGACGAGGAGGTTGATCCCCCACCGGCCGATGGAAAGCGCCCAGACCTTCGTGCCGTCCGGCAGGTCCAGTTCGTAACCGCGCTGGTACGCCGCAAGCTTCGTACCGGCCCCGAGGTCGACGGCGGCGGCCTTGGTCGCGTCGACGACGACCCCGTCCACGTGGACCTCCGGTGGGCCACTGGCCACGGTGTAGAAGCCGACCCGGTGGCCGTTGACCTTGACGGCCACCGCGGTGCCGATGGTCGCGTTGCTGCCTTCGCTGGGACGCTCCTGACGACCCTGGATCTCGACCGAACCGTCCGGCGCGCGGAGCAGCACGTACTCGCCGGCGGCCTGGAGGTCGTAGCGGAAGCCGTCGACGGTGCGCAAGTGCGGGTCGCCGTTGCTGCCGCCACAGCCCTCCTTGCAGGGCTTCTCGGGGGCCGGCGTCGCCTTGGGCGTGCACCACTGGTTCTTCGAGATCCCGCGCAGCTGGACGATGCTCGTGGTGTGCTGCTCGCCCGTGGCGGCCAGGCGCAACTCCGGAGAGGCCCGCACGGGCGCTGTCTCGGTGAGCGGGCTGCTGCCCGGCGGGCACGTGCAGTCGCCGTTTGGGTTCGTGCACAGGTCGAGCGTCGCCCCACGGACGACCTTGTCCAACCCGCCGCTCTTCACCTCGCCGACCCGGCCCGTGCCGGTCGGGACCTGGACGCGCGTCACGAAGGCCGTGGTGTGGAGGAACACGATCTTGGCGCTGACGGGTTTCGCCTCGAACGACTCCTCGCCGCCGTCGGCGAGCGAGATCGTGGATGGGACCGCGTGGGTGGCGACCGGAGGGATGCCATACCCGTCGCCCATCGCCCAGTCGGTCGTGGGTTGGGGGTCCCGGAACCAGCTGGAGCCCCAGCGATCCATGAACGTCGAGGTGTTGGCGCCCGAAGCCTGGAGTGCGGCGTCGTTGCCGCCGGCGCGGATCACGGGCTCGAGGACTGTCCACGGATCGATGCCGTTGCGGGCCAGCTGCGCGAAGAAGCCCATGCCGTCGTACTCGCGGCCATACAGCGGCTTCCCGGGATCGGTGATGTACAGGCCCCAGTGGAAGATCGCCGGTGGGGGAGCGCCGGTCCCGCCGGTGATCGCCTCAGCCACCCAGTTCGCCTCGCCCTCGGTGACCCACGGCGGGTTCGCCATGTGCGTCGTGTAGTCGATCATCGTGTACTCGAAGCAGTGCCAGACCTCGTGCATGAAGACCCATCGCAGGAACTCCTGGCGGGTCGGGTCGTTGATGGTCGATGGAGGGACCGTCATCGTGCAGGCCGATGCGCGCTGGCCGATCGGCCAGATCCCGGTGGCCCACGCCCACGCTTTGCCGTTCTCGCTGCCTCCGAGGATGACCGGGATGGGGAACCCGAGCGGGCGGCCGAACCGGGTCGCCACATCGGCGACGTCCTCATCGACCATCTGCTGGTACGTCTCTTGGAGTGTCGCGAACTCCGGGCGGAACGCGGCCGGTAACGCGGTCGCCGCGGCCGGACCGATGTAGTCCCGGATCGCCTGCTTCTGCGCGTCGGTCAGCTCGGACCAGTACGCCTGCACCATGCGGATCGCCAGGCTGCCCGAGCGGTACGAGGAATCGGGGCGCGGTGTGGGGACGCCCGGGAGCGGCCCGAAGGCTGCCGCGAAGACCGCAAGGGCGGTCTCCTTCGACCATGTCCCGTCGTCGCGGACCCCTTTGAGGGCCTCATCGAGCGGTGACAGGTTGCCGGGTGCCGTCGTCGGAGCGGGGCTCCCGTCAGGACGTACCTGGCCGCGCGCGACCGCGAACAGCCCGACCGCAACCAGGACCACGGCGAGCGTGGCCACCAAGAACCCTGCCGGTCCGAGCCTCGGCCGCCGATGCAACCGGAGTCCCTCTCGCAGCGCCTGGCCTACTCCGACGAGGAGGCAATCCTACGACGTGCCCGTCGCCGGTGCGTCAGTCGAACGCGAGGCCCTCGAGCGCGGCTGACGGCGCGATGTCCGGCTGCCGCAGCATCCGGAACGAGACCAGCGTCCCCAGCAGTCCCGCGATCAGCGGCACGAGCAACGCGACCTGGAGCGAGAGCGGGCGGGCTTCGGTGTTGATCCGGATGATCTCGGCCTCGACGGCCGGCGGCTGGCTGACGATCAGCTCGTCGAGCTGCGTGTTGGTCATGAGCTGGGCGTCCTCATCGAGGGCGGTCGAGACCTGCTGCGCTTGCTCGTCCGACAGCACAAGGCTGGACTCGGCCATCTGCGTGAACGCCACCGCCAGGGTCGCCAGCATCAGGCCGCCGGCGAGGGCGAGTCCGAACGACAGCCCGAACGACCCGCCGGCCGAGTTCACACCGGCCGCCTCGCTGATCCGTTCCTCGGAGATGGGAGCGAGCGTGAAGTTGTTGAGCTGTGACACGAGCAAGCCGAGCCCGCAGCCCATGATCACCAGCGGCCCGGCCAGCCACAGGCCCGAGTCCGCCCGCGGGACGATCGGGATGAGGATCGCCGTCCCGACGGCGAGCAGGACGAAGCCGATCCGGATGATGCTGGCGGGACGCCGTCCTCCTGACCGGCGTCCGACAAGCAGCGCGACGGCGAACATGCTCAGGGAGAGCGGCGCGAGCGATAGGCCGGCCTGCAGCGCGTTGTACTCGAGGACCATCTGCAGGAAGATCGGCAGGGCGATCATCGCCCCGCCCAGCGAGATCTGCTGGAGCATCTGCCCGCTGATCCCGAGTCGGAAGTTGGCCGACTTGAAGAGGTCCGGGTCGATCAGCGTCAGCTGCCCGGCCCGCTTGCGGCGGACGAGCCACCAGGCGAGCGAGCCGAGCCCGACAACGCCCACGGCGAGGAGCACGCCGATGGCCTCGGCGCCTTCCTGCCAGGCGAGGATGCCCAGCACGATGCCGCCCATGCCGAGCACGGAGAAGATGGCGCCGACGAGATCGATGCCGCGTGGGCCCGTGTAAGGCACGTCGAGCACGCGCCCGATGCCGGCCAGGACGACGCCGATGACGACGAGCTCCAGGAGGAAGCCGACGCGCCACGAGAGGAACGTCGTGATGAACCCGCCGACCAGCGGGCCGATGGCTGCGGCGATGGCCGACGACGCGCCGACGAGCGCGTAAACGCGCTTCTGGGCGGCGCCCTCGAAGTTGCCGTGGATGAGCGACTGCATCGACGGCAGCAGCAGCGACGCACCGAGGCCGCCGAGGATCGCCCAGAAGATGATGATCGCCCGGAGGTCCTGGGCGAGCACCATCGCCAGCGCGCCCGCCGCGTAGCCGAGCAGGCCGAGGATGTACGCCTTCTTGCGACCGATGAGGTCGCCGACCTTGCTGCTGATGAGGATGAACGCGGCGGAAACCAGCGCTTCGAGGGCGATCGCCGACTGGACGCCGCTGACCGTCGTCCCCAGGTCCTGGACCACGGCCGAGATCGAGACGTTCATCAGGGAGGTGTCGACGACGAGGACGAACATCGCCGCGGCCAGCAGCAAGGCCAGGCCACGGTCGAACGGTGCCTCGCCGGGGACGCTCGTTGGCTGCGGGTCGGTCACGATCCCTCCTTCATGGTCGCGGCGAGCTCATCGCGATCGCACGTTCAATGGATGACGATGACTTTGAGGATCACGACCGCGATCCCGAGGCCGCAGTCTACGAGGGCGACGCCCAGTGTCAGCCAGCGGCTGCCATGCGCGACCCGTCCGACCGCGATGCCCCACACGAATAGTTGCACGAGGCTGGCGAGGAGGGCCGCGCCGATCGCGACGTCCACCGGGACGCCCGCGAACCGCGGCAGCCCGAGGATGATCCCGGGCACGATGACCGAGGTCAGCATCGTCGCCTCAGAGCCGGCGATCGCGATCCCGGTGGACACGCCGATCGGTCCGTGGACCCGCTGCGCGACGATCTCGGACCAGGCGTGGGCGAGCCAGAACGCCACGACCGAGATGAGCAGTGAGAGGCCGATCAACTCCGGCTTGGTGTCGCCGTGCCACTGCACCGTCACGAGCGTCGTGACGAGCAGCGAGCCGTAGACGGCAGGGGCGTAGTCGCGCGGCTCCTGGGCGCCGACGCCGCGACCGGGGTGCGCGACGGCGAGTGTCATCGCGTCGCCCGGGCGCGGTAGGTCGCGAGGACTCCCCGGGTGAAAACGGTCACTGAAGCAGCATCGCACCGGTCAGGACGACGACCGTCAGGATCGCCAGCAGGATCAGGACCGGCCAGACGAAGCGCAGCCACGTGCCGTAGCCGACCCGGGCGATGGCCAGCCCGCCCATGACGACGGCCGACGTCGGGGTCACGAGATTGATCAGCCCGTTCGCGCTCTGGTAGGCGGTCACGACCAGCTGGGCCGGCACGTCGGCGAAGCTCGCCAGCGGCGCCATGATCGGCATGGCCACGGTCGCGAGTCCCGACGACGACGGAATGAGGAACGAGAGCGGCAGGAACAGGAAGTACATGAGGTTGATGAAGGCCACGCCGCCGAGGCCTCCGACGGCCTGTTCCGCCGCGTTCAGCACGGTGTCCGTGATCAGCCCGTTGTTCATGATGACCGTGATCCCGCGGGCGATGCCGATGATCAGGGCGACGCCGAGGAGGTCCCGAGCGCCGTCGACGAAGGTCGAGGTGAAGTCGGACTCCGATGTCCGGCTGACGAGCCCGATGAGGATCGCGAAGAACAGGAACGACGCGGTCATCTCCGGGAACCACCACCACAGGGTCGGCAGCCCGACGCCGAGGTCTTCCCACGGGATGACGCCGTAGATCATCACGGCGAAGGCGAGGGTGAACAGGACCAGGGCCGCCTTCTGGCCGCCGCTCAACCCGGCGGCCTCCTCGCCGTCGCCCGAGGCAGAGCGGAACTGGGCCTCATTCGCCGCCCGTTGGTCGGCCACGAGCGAGGCGGCCGGGTCGGCCTTGATCCGCGCGGCGTAGCGCATGACGAAGGCGATCCCGATCGCCGTGCCGACGACGAGGATGACCAGGCGCCCGACGATGCCCTCCTCGATGGACACGCCCGCGAAGCCGGAGGCGATGCCGGTCGCGAACGGGTTGATCGTCGAGCCGAGGACGCCGATCCCACAGCCGAGCAACAGGATCGACGCGGCGACCAGCGAGTCATAGCCGGCGGCGATCATGACGGTGATGATCAGGGCGTAGAAGGCGAGGCTCTCCTCGGCCATCCCGAAGGTGGTGCCACCGATCGCAAAGACGATCATGAGGATCGGGATCATGAGGCGCTCGCGGCCCCTGAGCCGCCCGACGATCACGGAGATCCCGCGCTCGATCGCGCCGGTCTTCATCGTCACCCCGAGGAAGCCGCCGATGACCAGGATGAAGAGGGCGACGTCGATCGCCCCGAACAGCTCGCCGGAGTTCCAGACGCTGATGCTGCCGTCCTCGGCCTCGATCCCGTAGAGGCCGTTGATCGGGGCCATCAGGGAGTCGACGACGATGCGCTGCGGGTTCTGCTCGACCTGGTGGTACGACCCGGGGATCGGCTCACCGTCCGCGTCGAGATCGTACGCACCGGCCGGGATGAGGTAGGTCGCGACGGCCGTCAGCACGATGAGGATGAACAGGATCGTGTAGGCCGACGGCAGGGCGAATCCGCGACGCCCTCCGCCCGGTGCCTCGGCTTGCGCGGCGGCGGTCATGCGGGACCTCCCTCCAGGCTCTGGGACTCCGTCGGACGGATGTCCGGCGACGGTGCGGGTGGCTCACCGGTCGGCTGGACACGCTCGATCTTCAGGCCCGTGAAGCCGTAGAAGAGCGAGATCACGGGACTGGCCAGGTTGAAGAAACAGAACGGCAGGTAGGCGATCGTGGCGACGCCGAGCGCGGCCGCCATGTAGGCGCCGCAGCTGTTCCACGGCACGAGCGGGGAGGTGACCGTGCCGGAGTCCTCGACGGCACGCGACAGCATCCGCGGCGCGATCCCGCGCTTGGCGAACTCGGCGCGATAGACCCGGCTCGGCATCACGATCGCCACGTACTGGTCGCCCGCGATGATGTTCAGGCCGATGCACGTGCCGATCACGGCCGCGATGAGGCGGCCGGTCGTCTTCGCTCGGGCGACGATCGGCATGATCAGCCGATCGAGGAAACCCGCCTCCTCCATGATCGCGGCGTAGCTCAGCGCCCCGAGGATGAGCCAGATCGTCGTCAGCATGCCGTCCATCCCGCCGCGCGAGAACAGGGTATCGATGGTCTCGTTGCCCGTGGTGGACACGAAACCGGTCGCCATCGCCGCGTAGGTCGCCTCGATCCCCGTCAGCACCGGTCCCTGGCCGGGCTCGTTGACGAACGCCGTCACGAGTGCAGGCTGGGTGAACGACGCCAGTACGCCGGCGAAGAGCGCACAGCTGAAGATCGCCAGGAACGGCGGGACGCGCCGGATCGAGAAGATGACGAGCAGGACGAGCGGCAGCAGGTTGAGGAGGCCGATCGAGAACTCGCCGGCAAGCGTCGCCTGCGCGCTGGCCGGATCGAATCCAGGTCCCGTCGCCGGCGTCGTGAGGCCGAGGATCGTGAACAGCACCAGCGCGATGACGACCGAGGGCCCGGACGTCCAGACCATCGCGCCGATGTGCTCGTTGGTCGTCACGCCCCCGACCATGGACGGCACGAGGACCGTCGTCTCCGACACCGGCGTCATCTTGTCGCCGAAGTAGGCACCCGAGATGACGGCCCCGGCGGTGATGGCCGGGTCGGCACCGACCAGCGGTGCGAGCGCGACGAAGGCCACGCCGAGTGTCGCCGCGGTCGTCCAGGAGCTGCCGATCGCCAGTCCGACGAGGCCGCAGACGATCGCGGTCGCGGGATAGAACCAGGTCGCGCTCAGCAGCCCCAGGCCGTAGTAGACGACGGTCGGGATGGTGCCCGCCATGTTCCACGTCCCGATCAATGCCCCGACGGCCAGGAGGATGAACAGGGCGCTCATCCCGGAGGACACGCCCCCGACCGCCGCCTCGCGGATGCGCGCGGCGCTGAAGCCGTTCTTGAAGGCGACCAGGCCGGCGACCACGGCGCTCGTCAGCAACGCGACCTGCAACGGCCCGCTCGTGGCGTCGGTCCCGAACAGGGCGATCGTCAGGACGATGAGCCCGATCAGCGTGCCGAGCGGGATGAGCGCGTCGAGCAGGGATGGTGCGCGCGGCGATGGCGACCCGTTGGGTGGCTTGTCGGCAGCGGTGTCGTCAGTCACGTGCCTGGCCCTTTCTCGTGTGGCGACCGGTCGCCACCGTCTCAGCCGACCATGTCGACGATGATCGCTGCCGGGGACGCGTCAGGGTTGCCGCGCTCCGCTCCTCCCCGCGCGAACGCCAACAGCGCCGCCACCGCGAGCACGGCGAGGATGCCGACGATCCAGCGGGTCGAGCGGTCCATGGCGCCCTCCCTCAGATCGGGTCGCGCGCGATCGGACAGGTCATGCAGTGACCGCCGCCCCGACCCTTGCCGAGTTCGAAGCCGGCGATCTCGATGACCTCGACGCCCGCCTCGCGCATCTTCGAGATCGTGAAGGTGTTGCGCTCGTAGGCGACGACCACGCCGGGTTCGAGGGCGACGACGTTGTTGCCGTCGTCCCACTGCTCGCGCGCCTGCTGATAGCGATCGCCGCCCGTCTCGACGACGTGGAGCTTCTTGACCCCGAGGGCGTCCGCCATGGCCGACAGCAGGTCCTTGTCCTCGCGCACGTCCAGCGTCCCGGGCTTGGGGCCCGGTCGGAGGCTGAACGATCGGATGCCTTCGACGACCTTCGGGTACGCGGTGGCCTTGTCGCGGTCGAGGAGCGTGAGCACCGTGTCGAGGTGCATGTGGGCCCGGTCCTTCGTCATGACCGCGGCGATGACCCGCTCCGCGGCTCCCTTCGCGAACAGCGCGCGGGCGATCTGCTCGATCATCCGCCCGGTCGTCCGCTCGGACATGCCGATGGCGACCGTGCCCTTGCCGACGATCTCGACGTCGCCACCCTCGAGCGACGCCCGGCCGAAGTCCTCGAGCCGGAAGCGATCGTCGTCGCCCATGGGCGGATACCAGTACTCGAACGCGGCATCCTGGAACATGGGATGCGCGCGGTAGATCGTGCCCATGTTGTAGGCCTCGCGGCGACGCGCCGGCCAGTACATCGGGTTGATCGAGACGCCCCCGTAGATCCAGCACGACGAGTCGCGTGTGAAGAGCGAATTCGGGAGCGGCGGCAGGACGAAGGTGGCGTCGTCGTCGATCGCCGCCGCGATGAGCGATGAGCCCTTGAGCTTGCCGAGGTCGAGGCCGGACTCGGCCACCGTCAGTCCGCCGATCAGATGGCGGGCCAGGGCATCAGGCTCGAGGGCCGACAGGCAGGTGCCCACCGGCTCCACCAGGCTGGGCCCGACGACTGCCTCCGAAGCGACGAGCTCGATGAGCCGGCGACGAACCTCCTCGCCCGTGGCGAGCGCCTCGGCCAGCAGGTCCTGGACGTAGAGCACCTCGACGCCCCGTTCGCGCATCCGGGCCACGAACTGGTCGTGCTCCCACTGCGCCCGCTCGACCCAGAGGACGTCGTCGAACAGCAGCTCATCGTGGTTGGCGGGCGTCAGTCGCTTGAGGCTGAGGTCTGGTCGGTGGACGATGACCGAGCGGAGCTTGCCGACCTCCGAGTGCACGCCGAACGACGCCATCAGCTCTCCTCCTTCGCGACGACCTGTGTGCCGCCGCTCCCGTCGACCAGTCCGTCGATGCCTTCGAGTGACCCGATGGCGGATCGTTTCCCGGTCGCCGCCACGAACTCCACGGCGGCGTCGACCTTGGGGCCCATCGAGCCGGCGGGCAGGTCCATCGCCGTCGAGCTCGTCCGGCGTCGCCCGCTCGATGCGCGCCTGCGCGGGCGTGCCCCAGTCGGTGTAGACACCGTCGACGTCGGTGGCCATGACGAACAGGTCGGCGTCGAGCTCGCGGGCGAGCAGGCTGCTCGCGAGATCCTTGTCGATGACCGCCTCGACCCCGACGAGGTAGCGCTCCCGATCGCGGGCGTACGCCGTCGGGATCCCGCCGCCCCCGGCGCAGATGACGACGGCGCCCCGTTCGAGCAGCCAGCGCATCGGCCGGATCTCGAAGATCCGCTGCGGCCGTGGGGAGGGGACGACTCGCCGCCAGCTGGCGCCGTCCGGTTTGACCGACCAGCCCTTCTCCGCGGCGAGCGCCTTGGCCTGCGCCTCGTCGTAGATCGGCCCGACGAACTTCGTCGGGTCGGCGAAGGCCGGGTCGTCGGGGTCGACCTCGACCATCGTGAGGATCGTGGCGAGCGGACGCTCCACGGGCAGCAGGTTGCCGACTTCCTGCTCGACGAGGTAGCCGATCATCCCCTGCGTCTCGGCGCCGAGGACGTCGAGTGGATAACCCTCGACCTCCTTGTAGGCCTCGCCCTGGAGGGCGAGCAGGCCGACCTGCGGACCGTTGCCGTGGGAGATGACGAGCTCGTGCTCCCGCGCGATCCGGGCGAGGGCCCCGGCCGCGACCCGGACATTGGCGCGTTGATGTTCCACGGACATCGGCTCGCCCCGCTTCAGCAGGGCGTTGCCGCCGAGGGCGATGACGATGCGCATCGATCGAACCCGCTCGCGCCGGCCGTCAGTCGCCGATCGTCGCGACCATCACGGCCTTGATCGTGTGCATCCGATTCTCCGCCTGCTGGAACACGATCGACCGTTCGGACTCGAAGACGTCGTTCGTGACCTCCATCCCGTCGAGCCCGAATCGCTCGATACATCTCCTCGCCGACCTTGGTGTGCCGGTCGTGGAACGCGGGCAGGCAGTGCATGAACTTCGCCTGCGGATTGCCGGTCTTCGCGAAGAGCTCGTCGTTGATCTGGTATGGCTTGAGGAGCGCGACCCGCTCGTCCCAGACGGACTTGTCCTCGCCCATCGAGACCCACACGTCGGTGTACAGGTAGTCGACGCCCTTGACGCCCACGCCCGGGTCGTCGGTCAGGGTGATCCGCGCCCCGGTCTGCTCGGCGATCGAGCGGCAGGTGGCGACCAGCTCATCGTCGGGCCACAGCGCCTTGGGCGCGCAGAGTCGGACGTCCATGCCGAGCTTGGCGCCGCCGACCAGGAGCGAGTCGCCCATGTTGTTCCGCGCGTCTCCGAGGTAGCAGTACGAGATCTGCGTCAGCGGCTTGTCGCTGAACTCGGTCATGGTCAGGACGTCCGCGAGGATCTGCGTCGGGTGGTACTCGTCGGTCAGCCCGTTCCAGACCGGCACGCCGGCGAACTCGGCGAGCTCCTCGACGATGTCCTGGCCGAAGCCGCGGTATTCGATGCCGTCGAAGATCCGGCCGAGGACCCGGGCCGTGTCCTTCATCGACTCCTTGTGGCCGATCTGCGAGCCCTCGGGACCGAGGTACGTGACGTGGGCGCCCTGGTCGTAGGCGGCGACCTCGAACGCCACGCGCGTCCGGGTCGAGGTCTTCTCGAAGATGATGGCGATGTTCTTGCCGCGCAGGCGCTGCTGTTCGTAGCCGCCGTACTTCGCCCGCTTCATGTCACGGGCCAGGTCCAGCAGGTAGTGGATCTCGCGCGGACTGAAGTCAAGCAGCTTGGTGAAGTTGCGATTGCGAAGGTTGTAACCCACTGATCCTCCCCGACAGAGACGCTCTTCAACGGATGCCACGCACGCTTGCACCCGAATGTTAACGGCGTACCAAGCCTCGTAGGGCCCGTGGTGTCTAGTCGTTCGGCGGCGTGAACGTGGATGCCTGGGCCATAAGATTCACGACCAGCGTGTTCGCGACGTAGACCGAGTCGCCCGCCGTACCGCTCGTCTGGATCGACAGGGTCCCGGCGGCGCCATAGTCGATGACGTACGAGTAAAGCGTCGTCCCGACCGGGGTCCCGCTCTCGGGCGCGATCGATGTCGCCTCGATCCGGGTGGCCGGCAGACCGGACACGGTGACCGGAACCGACTGGATCACGGTCCAATTCGCCGGGTCGGTGGCGGCCACGACGGCGTCGTCATACAGCGCGACGTCCGGCCTGACGGCGACCGCCGCTGCGACCGTCCCCGGCTCCGTGGGCACGCTGATCGGGTTCGGGTCGAAGTAGCGACAGGCGGCGTCGGGCGGCTCGGTCAGCGTGTGCCACGACTGTGGGTACACGATCGACGCGAGCTGGACACCGCTCGGACCGGTCAACGCGCACGTCGCCGTCGGCGGCGCCGATGCCGGTGGAGGCAAGGTGGGTGCCGGCGTGGGTTCGGGGGTCGGTGCCGGGGTCGGCTTCGCGGTCGGCTTGGGCGTCGGTACCGGCGTCGGCTCCTCCGTCGCGCCGGCGGTCGCCGTCGGCTTCGGGGTGGCCTTCGCGGTCGGCTCGGCCGTCGCCTTGGCGGTGGGTCCCGGTGAGGCGCTCGCCTCAGCCACTTCGATGGGCTTCGACATCGAGACGATCGCCGCGTCGTTCCGATCACGGAGCACCAGCGAGTCGCCGCGACGCTCGACGAATGCCGCGCCCTGGAGTGCCTCGAGGAAGGCGTTCTCCTGGGCCATCACGTCATCGGCACACGCCAGGCGGGTCGTGGCGAGTCGGCCGACCCGCACGACATTGCCGTTGCTCCCGTAGGTCCCGTCGAACCGGTTGCAGCCGGCCGAACCGCCGACGTTCGCGATCCCGAACACCACGGTCAACTCCGTCCCGCTGATCGGCTCCACCGTCGTTTCGGGAGGGCCAGCGAAGGAGTCGACGACCCACGACCCAAGGAGTGGATTCCTCGGCGCCGCGTCGAAGACGAGGATCGCCTGCCCGTCCTCCCCGGCGATCGTCAGCGTGCCGGCACGGATGCCGTAGAAGCGGCTGTCGTGCAGCACCGTGAGGAACGTCGACTCGAAGGTCATCGCGAGATCCGCGCATGCCATGAACGTCGTCGCGACCTGCGAGATCCGCAGCTGACGTCCGCTGGCGCGCGCCAGACCGTTGTACTCGTTGCAGCCGCCGAAACCCTCGACACGGGTCCTGGAGAATTTCGCATCGGCATACAGCGAATCGGGGACGATCTCGAGCGTCCCGCCGTTCGCATACGAGCGAAGCACCCACGTGGTGCCGTCGAGCTCGCCGCCCGAACCGCTGCCGGGCGAACACGCCACGACACCGAGGGCGAGGACGAGCAGGCCCGCGACTCGCCGGAGACGCATGTCAGACGGACTTGCTGCCGACGTACAGGGCGAACAACCGGAGCGCGTATCCGAAGCCCGCCACGATGAAGGACAGGAAGATCGGCACGCCGATCTCCGCCGCCGAGATCGCCAAGGCCTCGAACAGGTTGAACGACGGACGCTGCGCGAGATCGATCCACCACGCGAGACCGGCGATCAGCGAGTAGATAACGAAGATCCAACCGACGTAGACGAAGTACGTCCCGATGGATGCCAGGCGGCGAACATCGTTCATGAGGTCCACGGGTTTCCTCCTGCGGCGATCGGGGTGCGAGGCTTCCATCCTGACAGGTCGGGGTCGACCGGCGCGTATCCTGCCTGCGTGGCGACGCCCCAGACCGGCATTTTCGCACTTGGCACCATGTCGCACGCGTACCTCGAGCTCGATGCGCGCTCCGGCGCTGACGCCAACGAGCTGGTTCGGCTGGTCGCGAGCCTCCGAGAACCGCGAACGACGATCGGTGGGGTCAACCTGGTGGCCGGCTTTCGCCCCGAGCTCTGGGCATCGGTGGCGCCCGGCACGTCGCCGGTCCAACTCGCCGGGTTCAACGAGCCCATCGTCGGCGCCGACGGATACACCCTCCCGGCGACGCAGCATGATGTCGTCGTCTGGTTGGCCGGCGCTGCGTACGACGTGGTGTTTGACGTCTCACTGGGCGTCGTCTCGGCGCTGGCGTCGCACGCGACCCTCGCTCATGAACTGGTGGGATGGCCATACCACCGGGATCTGGACCTGACCGGGTTCATCGACGGCACCGAGAACCCCACGCTCATCGAAGCGGCCGCTGCCACGACGGTCGAACCAGGTGCGCCGGGTGAGGGCGGCAGCGTCTTGCTGCTGCAACAGTGGGAGCACGACGCGGCCGCGTGGACCGCCCTGCCGATCGCTCAGCAAGAAGAGATCATCGGCCGCCGGAAGCTCGACAGCGAGGAACTCAAACCGAAGCCGGACGCGTCGCACGTCGCGAGCACCGACCAGGATCGTTTCGGCCGGATCTTCAGACGCAACATCGGCTACGGCACGCTGACTCAGCACGGCACGATCTTCGTCGGCTTCAGCCGGGATCGTGAACGGCTCGACGCGATGCTCGACAGCATGGCGGCCAAAGGAGGGGGACAGCGCGACCGGCTGACCGACTTCACGCAGGCCGTGACCGGCGCCTATTACTTCGTTCCGGCCAGCGAAGCGCTCGCGACGTTCGCGACCGGGCCCGCATCTTGAGCCGATCTGGTGCCGGGATCCTGGATCGTCACCGGTTGGGTGGGTAGCTGGCGCTCCCAAGCGGAAGCCTGGGGTCCAGCGCGACCTGCATCGCCTCGCCCGACTGGGCGAGCATGACGGCGTCCGTCGCGCGGTCCAGTGGGAGGATGTGCGAGACGATGCTCCGGAGCGGGTAGCGGTCGAGATTGGCGGCCATGAGGCGCATCGACGGCTCGTACTCGGTGTCCCGCTCCCCCCCGATGCCGAGCACGGAGACGTTCCGACTGCAGATCTCGGAGTTCGGATTGACCTGGACCGGCCCCATGTCCACGAACGCGCCCGCCTCGACGACCACGCCCCCGGTGCGGACGACTCGGAGGGCCTCGGTGAAGGTCGCCGGCACGCCGCTGCAGTCGAGGGCGACGTCGACACCGCGCCCGTGCGTGGCGTCCAGGATCGCTGCCACCCGCTCGTCGACGTCCGTCGACGCGGCGTCCAGCGCGAGGTCGACGCCGAACGCGGCCGCGCGCTCGAGGCGCCCGGCCAGGAGGTCCGTGGCGGCGACGAACCCGGCGCCGAGCATCCGACTCTTGACGAGGTGGCAGAGCCCGAGCGGGCCGACCCCCAGGACGGCGACGGCGAAGCCCGATCGAGACGCGCCCTGCAAACCTAGGAGCGTCAGTGCCGTGTCGACGCCGTGCGTCACGGCCATCACCTCGGTCAGCACGGCGACCTCGTCCGGGAGTCCGTCGGGGACCCGGAACAGCGCCGTTCCCGGCAGGAGGTACAGGTACTGGGACCAGCCGCCGAACAGGCCCGGCGGGCGGGATAGGTTGAGGCTGTTGCCGTAATCCTCGAGGTCCTGGCAGAAGTAGTACGGGAAGTCGTTGGCGCAGTAGTAGCACCGGCCGCAGGGGACGTTCGCCCCCGGCACCACTCGATCGCCGACCCTGATCTCGGTGCCGTCGCTCGCGAACACCTGTCCGCCGATCGCCGTCACCGTCCCGACGTTCTCATGACCGCAGATCAACGGGTATTCGAGGTCGCGCTCGTGATTCGTCCCCGCGTACTGCCTCGATTCGCCGCGGAACGTGTGCTTGTCCGTGCCGCAGATCCCGGAGAGGTGGATGGCGATGACCACCGCACCCTGCTCGGGGTCCGGCACGTCGGACTGGCGAAGCGCGATCCTGCCGGGCTCCTCCATCACGGCGGCGATGGAGGTCGTCACGACTCGGCGGGTCCGCTCGCAGTCAGGTCGTCGCTGGCACGGGTGTCGCGCGCAAGCTGGCGGGCCAGCGCGGTGAGCTCGCTCCCGCCGGCCATCTCGGTGATCAGCTGATCGAGCGTGATCTCGTCGCGTCTCGCATTCAGGCTCATCCGGCCGAGGCTGAGCACGGCGAAATGGTCCCCGATGAGGAACGCGTGATGCGGGTTGTGCGTGATGAACACGACCCCGACGCCCGACTCGCGGGCCATGTCCACGTACTTGAGCACGATCCCCGATTGCTTGACGCCGAGAGCCGCGGTCGGCTCGTCGAGGATCAACACCTTCGCCCCGAAGTAGACCGCGCGGGCGATCGCGACGCACTGTCGCTCGCCGCCGGACAGGGTCCCGAGTGGCTGATTGACGTCGCCCAGATGGATCCCGAGCTTGGCCAGCTCCTCGGCGGTGATCGTTCGCATCGTGTCGATGTCGAGTGGCCTGATCACGGGGATCGACTGGCGGAGCTCAGAGCCAAGGAAGAAGTTGCGCCAGGTCTCCATGAGGTCGACGACGGCCAGGTCCTGGTAGACCGTCGCGATGCCGGCGCGCAGGGCATCCCGAGGCGAGTCGAATTGCTCCACCACGCCGTTGATCTTGGTGATGCCCGAATCGGCGGGGACCAGGCCGCTCATGATCTTGATCAGGGTGGACTTGCCGGCGCCGTTGTCGCCAAGGACACAGGTGACTTCACCGGCCTTGACCGCCAGGCTGACCCCCTCGAGCGCGCGGACGTGCCCGTAGTACTTGGCGATGTCGATCATCTCGATGATCGGTGGTTCGGACAGGGCCATCACATCCGCTCCGAGACGCGCTTGACGTACAGGTTGAGGAGCACGGCGAGCAGGAGCATGAGGCCGAGGAAGAACCGGAACCAGTTCGGATCCCAGCCGGCGTAGACGATCCCCTGCACGGTCATGCCATAGATCAGGGCCCCGATGGCCGAGCCGACGGGCGATCCCACGCCGCCCGTGAGCGCGCAGCCGCCGACGACCGCGGCGATGATGTAGAGGAATTCCCCGCCGACGCCGGAGCCGGCCTGGACGGTGTTGTACCCGGAGAGCTGGTGCATCGCGTAGAACCAGGCCGAGAATCCGACGAACGCGAAGAGTCCGATCTTGACCCGCTTCGTCGGCACGCCCACGGCGCGGGCGCTCGCCGCGTTGCCGCCGGAGGCGAAGATCCAGTTGCCGATGCGAGTCCGCATCAGCGCGAACGTGGCGATGGCGACGAACACCAGCCACCACAGGATCAGGATGCTGAATTGCGGTCCGCCTTCACCGCTTTCGCCGAATTGCAGCCGAAAGGCGAAGAAGGTCTTGATGACGTCGAACCCCGGCACCCCCGCCACGTTCGGCGTGGAGACGGCGTTCGTGACCATCTTGGTGAGTCCGAGGTTGATCCCGAACAGCATGAAGAGCGCGCTGAGCGTGATCAGGAAGCTCGGGATGCCGGTCGCGGTGACGAGCCATCCGTTGAAGACGCCGATCGAGAGGCTCACGCCGAGGGCGATGGCCATGCCGATGGGGAGGGGGACGCCGACCTTCACCGACAGCACCGACGTCACCATCGCCGCCGTCACGACCGCGACCCCGGACGACAGGTCGAACTCGCCGCCGATCATCAGCAACGCGACCGAGACCGCCATCAGGCCGATCGTCGCGCTCTGGTAGAGGATGGTCGCCATGGCCGCCGGGGTGCGGAAGGGCGGTGCGATCACCCAGAACAGGATGAAGATCGCCACCGCTGCGACGAGAGCGCTGAGCTCCCGACGCAGCAGCAACTTGCCGATGAGCGAGGGCGACGACCCTCGCCGGGAGGTTGGGGCGGTCGTCTCCGACCGCCCGCCACTCGTACTCATGGGTCTCTAGCTGGCTGACGATTCAACCGATCGCGTATGGCCGGTCGGTCATCGAGTCCCGTTCTTGGCGAACGGCAGGATGACGTCGATGTTCGAGGCGTCAACCATCGCCGGCCCGGTCAGCGTCGAGAGACCGCCGCCGATGATGTTGCCGTTCGTCTTGAAGAGGTACAGGGACGTGACGGCCAGGTACCCCTGCAGGTACGGCTGGGCGTCGACCGCCAACGCGATCTTCCCGTCCTTGATGGCGTTCGCCGCGTCCAGGTTGAGGTCGAACGTCGCGACCTTGGCCTTGCTGCCGGCGACCCCGATCGCGTCGAGGGCCACGAGCGCGACGGGCGCACCCATGGTCACGATCCAGTCGATCGAAGGATCCTGCTGAAGCTTGGCGACGATCGATGCGTTCACCGAGGCATCGTCGGTCCCGTTGACCTGCATGTTCTCGCTCTTGAGGCCCTCACCGACGCCCTTGCATCGGGCCTCCAGCGCGGTGGAGCCTTCCTGATGGATCACGCACAGGGCGTGCTTGCCGCCGTCCGTCGCGATCCGCTTGCCCAGTGCCTGGCCGGCGATGTACTCGTCAGAGCCGAAGTACATCATCGCGCCCATCTTCTGCCAGTCTTCGATGCCCGAATCGAACATGACGACCGGCACGCCGGCGGTGTTCGCGGACTTGACGACGGCGGTCAACGCCGACGGACCCGCGGCGGTCATCGCGATCCCGTCGACCTTCGAGTCGATCGCGTTCTGGACCAGCGTGGCCTGCTTCGTGAAGTCGGGGTCGCTCGAGTACTTCAGGGTGACCCCGAGGCTCTTCGATGCCGCGTTGGCGCCAGCGCGGATGATGTCCCAGTACGTGTCGCCGGGGGTCTCGTGCGTGATCATCGCGACCGTGACGGCGACCGCGGGGGCCGCGGCTGCCGACCCGGCAGCCCCGGCGCTCGCGGCCGGGGACGTGGTCGTCGAATTGCATGCGCCGATGGCGAGGGCAAGGACGATGCCCGACACAACGAGCTGGACTCGTGTTGAACGCTGGATCACTGCCTCTCCTCCTCGTATCTCTACGACCCGCCGAGTCTGGTAATGCCGCTCATGGGTGTCAATACGATGTGCTGCCCGGCGTCGATCGGTTGGACTCGCGACTTACGCTGACGAATCGACCTGGCTCTTCCTCATGGCCCTCCTCGAGCATTCGCGATCTCCGCGACGTTGACCCATCGCTTCTCGCCGGCGGACAACTCCATCGCGTCGCATACGGCCTGGACGGCCATGCCGTCGGCAAAGTCCGGCGTCCAGGTACCGCTGGGCCAGGCGCGCACGAGGTCGACCGCCTGATTGACGAACGTCTCGCCGTAGCCGATGCCCTGGCCGATCGGCCAGCCGAGCGGCGCGTACGGGTGACTGGGGTGCTCGGCCCGGATCCGCCGCATGCCGTACAGCCCGGGGTCGTCGCTCCCATCGCCATAGCGCAGCTCGTTCATGCGCGGGTAGTCGAAGACCAGGGTGCCCTTCGTGCCATTCACCTCGACCGTGAAGTCGCAGGGTCGGCGGATCGCCATCCTGGCCATCTCGATCGTCCCCCGTGCACCACCTTCGAAGCGGAGGAGCGCCGACGAGGCGTCGTCGATGGTGACCGGCAGCTCGCCACCTGGCGCCGGTCGGCTCCTGATGAAGGTCTCCGACTGGGCGACGACCTCCTGGATCGGCCCGACCATCCACAGGGCCATGTCGATGAGATGGGCTCCAAGGTCCGCGATCGTCGTGCCGCCCATCGCCCGGTCGAACCGCCAGTCCCATGGCGTGCTCGGATCGGTGAACTCGTCCGAGAGCCAGATCGCCCGCCACAGGCGGACGTCGCCGATCGTGCCGTCAGCGATCATCCGGCGCATCAGGGCGACCGCCGGCAGGCGCCGGTAGTTGAACCCGATCGCGTTGCGTACGCCCGCACGCTCGACCGCGGCCCATGCCGCATGCGCCTCCGTGTAGCTCGACCCGAGCGGCTTCTCCGACAGGACCGCCTTGCCGGCAGCGGCGGCCGCCTCGGCGATCTCCGCATGGGTGCCCGGCGGCGTGCAGATGTCGACCATGTCGACGTCGTCGCGCCCGATGAGGTCGCGCCAGTCGGTGGTCCAACCTTCAGCGCCATAGGTCGCGGCCGCTGCGGCGACGGCGCCCTCGTCGCGACCCGAGATCAGCTTCACGATCGGTCGCATCGGCAACGTCGCGACATTCGGCGCGACGCGATAGCCGTAGCTGTGGGCCCGGCCCATCGTCCCGTAGCCGACGATCCCGATGCGCAGATCGGGGACCCCGGTCACGATCTGCCCCCGGCGACTGTCGCGCGGAGCGGCAGGATCGCCGCCGAGGCCCGCTCGGCCGCCTCGAGTGCCGCCGCTGCGTCCTGGATCGAGGCGCCGGAGCGCGGCCCGCCCGTCGCGAACGTCGCGAAGCCCTCGGCCTGACGCACGAGCGCGTCGAGTTGGGCCCGTTCGCCGTCCTTCGGATCGAGGAAGTCGATTCGCACCGCATCGAGTGTCCCGAAGACCTCGACCCGGGCCATGTCCCCGCCGGGGAAGTAGCGGCCCAGCGAGACGAACGCCGTCGCGCCTCCGGACAATCGCGCGATCGCCTGCGCGCTGTCGACGTCATTGCCACCTCCGACGTCCTCGCTGAGTGGCGGCGAGACCACACTCGACTCACCGAGATCCTGGCCGCTCAGCCACCGGATCTGGTCGAACTCGTGGACGCCCATGTCGATGAAGATGCCGCCACTGTGGTCGCGGAAGGCGGCGGATGGCGGCTGCCCGTCCCACTGGAAGCTGGCGAACAGGTGGGTGTCGCCCAGTTCGCCATCCCGGATCCGCGTGCGAAGCGCCTGCAGGGCCGGCACGTAGCGCCGCCAGTAGGCGACCTGGAATGGAACACCGTGGCGCTCGACGACCTCCTCGGCCGAGCGGATCTCGGCGCTCGAGAGGCCACAGGGCTTCTCGCACAGGATCGGCAGGCCCGCCCCCGCGACCTGCGTCACGATCTCCAGGTGACGGTCGCTCGGCGCGGTGATCAGCACGCCGTCGATGCCGCCCGCATCGAGCAGCTGGGCGACATCCTCGAAGACGGCACGCCCGGGGGCCGCGATGGCGGAGCGCGCCGCTGCGACCGGCTCGACGACCGCGGTCACGGCGACCGTCGTCGAGCCTTCGAGCGCGCGCAGGTGCGTCCGGCCCATGCGGCCGGCGCCGATCAGGCCGAGGCGAAACACCGGCTCGCTCACAGCCCGCGCCCGGCCAGGTACTCGCGGTTCGCCCGCTGGTCCGCCGCGGCGCGCTCGAACCGCTCTCTCGTTCGCGGGAGCGTGTCCTGCTCGATGACGAGCCACCCGCCGTAGTCGATCCGGGCCAGGCCGGCGAGAACCCCGTCGACGTCCAGGTCGCCTTGCCCGAGCGCTGGGAACGCTTCCCGGGACCAGATCTCGTTCGCCTGCCCGCCAGCGGCGACGATCTCCGCCATCACCGACCGCCGAGCATCCTTCAGGTGCACATGGTTGATGCGCGCGCCCCAGGCACCGATCGCGGACACGGGGTCGCCGCCGCCCAGGAGCAGGTGACCGGTTTCGAGGCACACGCCGATGTCCGTGAGCTCGAGCACCCGCTCGATCTCCCACGGCGCTTCCACGTAGGTCCCGGTCTCGGGATGGAACGTCGGTTCGTACCCTCGATCGCGGCACCGTGCGACCACGTCGGTGAGACCGACGCCGAAGCGCCGCCAGGCATCGGCGTCCAGGCCGATGCTATGGTCGTCGACGGCTCGACCGGGACGCGCTCGACGGAGGTCGCTGCCGCTGTCCGCGAGCGTGGGCCGGGGTGGTGGTCCGACTCGGTACGGCGCGACGGCGTCGAAGGTATCGAGGATGGCATCGAGCTGCGGGAAGGGTCTCCTCGAGGGCCTCGTGATCCGCATACGGCATCTCGAGGTACGCGCCGGCGAGACCGAGCTGGCGCGCCGCCAAGCGTTCGCCCAGCTCCGCGCCGCTGCCGAGGAAGCCGACGGGCCCGAGGTCGATCCCGGCATAGCCGGCCGCCGCCACGGCGTCGAGGACGCCGACGCCGTCGGGCACGTTCGGGATCGATGCCGACCGTCAGCTCGAACGCGCCGTAGCTGACCGGAGCGTTGGCGACGACGATGCCCGACCAGTCTCCACAGGGTCGGGTTCATGCCGCTCCAGTGGGCTGATCGATCGGCCGACCCGTTCGGAAGCGACTCGATGATCGCCTGGCACAGGGCGATGTCGCGCATCGCATCCGCCCCGGAGGTCACTGGTCGCGTGCCGTTGACCACGGCGTCGTGGAACGCCATCAGCTCGCGCTTGAACCCGCTCTCGTAGGACGTGATCTCCTGCGAGACGTGCGAACGTGCGGTGCCGGGGTCGCCCCCTTCGATCTCGAGGATGGTCGGCTCGTTCCGCAGGAATGGCGACGGGAACGACAGGGTCGCCCGGCGATCCGGCGCGTACAGGGCGAACTCCATCTTGTAGCGCGCGATGCCCGGCAGGTCGATCCAGTGGATCGCGACGGGCAGGCTCCCGAAGCGCAGCATCGCGGTCAGGCTGCCCTCACGCAGGTCGACATAGTCCAGGCGGTCCGGCTCGCCAAGGAGGCCCCGCACGGCGTTGATCTCATGCACCAGGGTGTCGAGCAGGACGGCATGGTAGGTACGCCGCAGGAACTCGTCGACGTCGCCGAGTGCCGCGCTGATGCTCGCAGCCGTTTCCGCCTGGAGCCGCTGGACATCGGCGTCCGGCGGTCGCGAGATCGGCGCCAGCGGATAGTGCGAGACGTAGGGCTGGAAAGGTGACTCGAACGTCGTGACGCGCAGCAGGCGGGCATCGACCAGTGCGGCCGCCTCCTCCTGGAACCGAAGGTAGGCCGGGTCATAGCGCTTGTTGTAGGCCACCATCAGGGTGACGCCGGCCGCATCCGCGGCCTCGACCATGGCCTGGGCCTCGGCCGTCGAGAAGCACATCGGCTTCTCGACGAGGACGTGCAGGCCCGCGTTGGCGGCCTCGATGGCCATCGGCGCGTGGCTGCCCGCGGTCAGGACAAGGACCGCATCGATCGGTTCGCGCAGCAACTCGCGCCAATCCGTGCAGACCTTGGGGACGCCAAATCGCTCGGCGCTGGCCGCGGCATTCTCGGGCGCGATGTCGCACAGGACCGAGATCTCGAATCGGTCCGACAACTCGCGCAGGTAGTGCAGGTGCATCACCTGGGCGATGAGCCCGGCGCCGACCACGCCGACCTTCACCCGGGTCGGAGTCGAACTCGACGCGGCGGCAGAACTCGTCGCCAGGGTTGGTGTGTCGATCGGGGGCCTCCGGTCGAGTGGGGCGGGACCGGCCTGGGCAATGGAGTCGGGCGCGGGCCTACGGTAGCATGGCATTGCAACGCTGCAACCAGTCGATCATGGGCGGAGGACAGGGTGAAGCTCGCGCTGGTCACGGAAGGGATGATCCACCGGTCCCTCGACGACCTCATGGATTGGCTGGATGCGCATGTCCCCGAGGTCCGAGACCTCGAGATCGGGACCGGTGGGTACTCGCCCCTGGGACACTCGCCCCTGGAGCTGTCCGCCGCCCAGCGCCGCGAGTGGCACGCCCGCCTGATCGGTCGCGGCTTCCGTGTCGCCGCGTTCAACGTGTCGGGCAACCCGCTCCATCCCGATGAGGCGATCGCGCGTCGACACGATTCCGACCTGCGGCGGACGATCGAGCTCGCCGTCGAGCTCGGCGTGGACCGCATCGTCGCGATGTCCGGCTGCCCCGCAGCGGGGCCTGGCGCGAGCACCGCCCCACACTTTGCGGCGAACGCCTGGCTGCCGGACTACGCAGGCGTGGCGACCTGGCAATGGGAGAACCGGGTGCGTCCGTACTGGGAGGCCATCAACGAGATCGTCGCCCCGAAGAGCGCGAGCCTCAGGATCTGTCTCGAGTTGCATCCCGGTGCTCACGTCTTCAATGTCGACACGTTCCTCAGGCTCAACACGGCGGCACCGGCGGTCGCGGTGAACCTGGATCCAAGCCACCTGTTCTGGCAGCGCATGGACCCGCTCAAGGTGATCGAACGGCTCGGGACGAAGATCGGGTACGCCCATGCCAAGGATGTGCGCTACGACACCGCCGAGCTCGACCTGAATGGCCTGCTCGATAGCCGCTGGCCGGGCGATCCGTCGCACATCCCGTGGGACTTCGCGGCGGTCGGCCACGGTGCTCACGACGTCTCGTGGTGGCAGACGTTCGCGGCCGCGCTCGCGAGCGAGACCAGCGCATCGACCCTCAGCATCGAGCACGAAGACCGCCTGGTCGCGTCCCGAGGACGGCGTCCGAGCGTCTGCCCAGCTCCTTGCCGGGCTCGCCGGGGACCTGATGTCTGGTCGGGCCAAGGGCCGGGCGTGACGGTGGACCGAGCCGGTCGGCCGGCGACCCTCGGCGACGTCGCCTCGCTCGCCGGCGTCTCAGCCTCCACCGTGTCCAATGTCGTCCGCGGGTCCGATGTGGTCGCGGCACCGACACGACGTCGCGTCCAGGCCGCGATCGACCAGCTCGCCTATCGACCGAACGCCCTGGCGCGCCACCTGCTGCAGGGCCGGGCGACGACCATCGGGGTCATCGCTCACGACCTCGGCAACCCGTTCTATGCCGAGATGGCTGCGCTCGTCGAGCGAGAGGTCGCACGCTTCGGCTTTGCGGCCATGTTGTCGGCGACCGATGGTGACGACGATCGGGAAGCGCAGGCGATCAGCCTGATGCTCGAGAACCGAGTCAGCGGTCTGGTCTTCCTCTCCTTCCTGGGCCGGCCGTCAGAGATCGAGCAGCGGATCAACGGGCAGGTTCCAGTGGTGTTCGTGGCCGCGGAGGAGCCGTGGGCCGACTCGGTCGCGGTGGATGAGCATCGCGGTGGGGAGCTCGTCGCCCGGCATCTCATCGAGCTCGGTCACCGCCGGCTCGCTTTCGTGGGGCCGCGGCATCCGGATCAAGCGGACGCTCGCCGCCTCGAGGGCTTCCTCCGGGCCGCCGCGGACGCGCGGCTCCGGCCGACGGTCATCGCCTGGGACCCGCCCGATGGACCCGTCTCGATCGGAGGCGAGATGACCGACTGGCCCACGATCCTTGGGGGTCCCGATGCGGCGACCGGGATCTTCGCCGCGAATGACTTCGCCGCGATCGACCTGCTGGACGTCGCGGACTCGTTGGGGATCGGGGTCCCGGAGAGCCTCTCGATCGTCGGTTTCGACGACGTCGACATGGCCCGCCTGCGACGGATCAACCTGACGACGGTGAGCCAGTCTCGCGAGGCCCTCGTGCGGCTCGGCGTCGAGGCGCTCTTCGGGCGCATCGAGGGCCGGATCGTCGGCGATCCGCACGTGACCCTCGCGAGCGTGTCGCTCAAGGTCCGAGGCTCGACCGGCCCGCCGCCCTGAACGGTGTGGTCCGGGTCGACCGCCTTGACGCTGCGGCCGGGCCGGATCAGCGCCCGTCGCCGCCGACGAGACCACCAACGGCGGCGATCAATGCGGCCGGATCGTCGGTAAGTGCGCATCTGGACGGCTGCAAGGTTCCAATTCTTGGCCGTTAGCGGGGGGAATCCAGGTCGTTATCGCTGCGAACGTTGGTCCATCCTGGCGAGCAGCCAGCCGCGGCGTGTCGACAGAACCAAGAGCCGACACGGATGGAGACAGTGGAGGAGCCGCCGGACCGATTCGGATCGCGGGCAGCTGGCTGGCGAGGAAGGATTCGAACCTTCGATCACCTGATCCAGAGGACTCCCGACGTTTCTGCCGTTCGTCGTTGCAGTTTGAGCGTGGCGCGGACTCGGATCCTGTCGATCCGGCGGGCAAGCAGGTTGAACATGCCGGACGGAGTCAGATGAACGTCATCCGTTCAGGTGACTCCGGGATCGACCGTATCGCGCTCGAGAGCGGATGGGAAGGGGTCCGGTTCCTAGTGTTCCGACTACTCCGCATTCCCGCCATTCCGAACGATGACGACTCCAGTCCTTGATCTGGCAGAGCCGTCTCGGCGTCGGACGCATGGGGCTGGCACCGCGATCGGCCCCGGCCGTTACGATCGGGTCGTCGGGATCCACGGAGTGAGGAGTCACGTGATCGACCTCGGTGATCGGATCGTTCTCATCACGGGCGCCGGCGGCGCCATCGGCTCTGCCACGGCCCGGACGATCGCGAGGGCCGGCGGAAAGGTCATTCTCCATGACGTCCGTGCCGAGTCGGTCGTGGCGCTGGTGACCGAGCTGGCGCCCGATGCCCGAGCGCTCATCGTCGACCTGGCCGATGCGCACGCGACCGAGCGCCTCTGGAAGGACGCGCTCGCCGTGCACGGCCGGATCGACGTCCTGGTCAACAACGCCGGCATCTACCCCGCCGCCGAGCTCGACAGCCCGTTCGACGACTGGCTGAGGGTCTGGAACCTGTCGCTGAGCGTCAACCTGGTCGCGCCCGCGATCCTGTGCCGGGCCGCGGTGGCCACGTTCTCGGGTCAGCCCGGCGGCGGGATCATCGTCAACCTCGCCAGCCGCGCGGCGTTCCGCGGCGAGGACCCGGCCTACTGGCACTACGCCGCGGCCAAGGCCGGCATCGTAGCGATGACCCGGACGATCGCCCGCCAGAACGGCCGCCAGGGGATCACGGCCTTCGCGGTGGCCCCGGGCTACGTCGACACGCCCTTCAACCCGAGCTTCGGCGATACGGACGGGATCGCGGCGGCCGCTCGCGACACCGGCCTCGGCGAGGTCGCCCAGCCGCAGGACGTGGCCAACGTCGTGGCCTTCCTGGCCTCCGGGCTCGCGCGCCACGCGACGGGCACCACGATCGACGTCAACGGCGCCAGCTACGTGCGCTGAAGGTGGCCGCGTCGCCTAGGCCGACACACCCCGAACTCGCACCCGACCGCGACGTATCCTCCGCACGATGGAGGACAGACCGGAGCCGGACCTCGCGGCGACGCCGCTCCTCGAGGTGCATGGGCTGTCCAAATCCTTCCGGGGCCTGCAGGCGCTCGTCGACTACGAGCTTCGCCTCCCGCCGCTGACGATCCACGGCGTGATCGGGCCCAACGGCGCGGGCAAGACGACGTTGTTCCACCTCCTGTCGGGCTTCCTGCGACCAACGCGCGGCACGATCGCCTTCGAGGGCCGCGACATCACGGGCTCCGCGGCCTTTCGCGTCTCGCGGATGGGCATCGGCCGCACGTTCCAGAACATCCGCCTGTTCGGCGAGTTGTCCGTCCTCGACAACGTCAAGGTCGCCCTCCAGCGCCAGTCCGAGCGCTCGCTCGTCGGGACGCTCATCTCGAGCCCGTCATTCCGGCGCGCCGAGCGAGCGCTGGACGACCGTGCCATGGAGCTGCTCGAGCTGTTCAACCTCGCCGCCCAGCGCGACCGGACGGCGCGGAACCTCCCGTACGGCGACCAGCGGCGGCTCGAGATCGCCCGGGCGGTGGGCATCCAGCCGAAGCTCCTCCTGCTGGACGAGCCGAACGCGGGCATGAACCCGATCGAGACGCAGGAGCTGCTCGGGCTCATCCGCCGCCTGCGCGACGACATGGGGATCACGATCGTGCTGGTCGCGCACGACATCCCGCTGGTGATGAACCTGTGCGACCGGATCCAGGTCCTGAACTACGGGCGCCTCATCGCCGAAGGCGATCCGGCCGCGGTGCGGACGAACCCCGACGTCATCGGCGCCTACCTCGGACAGGCCCGGCATGCCTGAGCGACCCAGCATGCTTGAGCTTCAGGACCTGGAGGTCCGCTATGGCAGCATCCGGGCGTTGCAGGGCGTGTCCCTCGCTGTGGGCCAGGGCGAGCTCGTCGCGCTGATCGGCTCGAACGGGGCAGGCAAGACGACCGTCCTGCGCACGATCTCGGGCCTGCTCCGGCCCGCGAAGGGCACCATCACGTTCGAGGCCGCGGACATCACGCGCGCCCCGACCGACCGCATCGTGGCGCTGGGAATCTCGCACTGTCCCGAGGGTCGACGGATCTTCGGCGGCTTGTCGGTGCGCGAGAACCTCCGCCTCGGAGCGGTGGCCCAACGCGACGCCGGGGCGGCCGCCGACGACCTCGAGATGGTGTTCGCGCTCTTCCCGCTGCTGAAGGAGCGCCTGGGCCAGGCGGGTGGGACGCTGTCGGGCGGGGAGCAGCAGATGCTCGCGATCGGACGGGCGCTGATGAGCCGGCCACGGCTGCTCCTGCTTGACGAGCCGTCGCTGGGCCTCGCGCCGCTCATGGTCGAACGGATCTTCGAGACGATCGCGGCGCTCAAGACGCAGGGACGGACGATCCTGCTCGTCGAGCAGAACGTGCATCACGCGCTGGACATCGCCGACCGGGCCTACGTCCTCGAGACCGGGCGGATCACCCTCGACGGACCGGCCGACCAGCTGCGCCGAAACCCGAAGGTGGAGCAGTCGTATCTCGGCGTCGGCGGGGTGGCGATGTGACCGACTACGTCGTCCAGCAGGTCGTCAACGCCCTGAGTGCGGGCAGCCTGTACGCGTTGATGGCCGTCGGGCTGGCGATGGTGTTCGGGATCCTGCGCCTCATCAACTTCGCCCACGGCGACATGATGATGATCGCCGCCTACCTCGCGGTCTTCTGCCTCGGCGCCGGGCTCCCGCTCGAGGCGGCCGTGCCGATCATGGTCATCGGGACGGTGATCGTCGGCCTGCTCATGGAGCGGATCGCCTACCGCCCGATCCGCGGCGCACCCGACGTGGCGATGCTGCTGAGCTCGTTCGCGGTGGGCCAGATCCTCCAGAACGGGACGCTCTTGACCACCAGGCTGGCCGGCGAGCCGACGCTCATCGCGTTCCCGAGCCCGGAGCAGCTGAGCGGCGTGATCACGCTCGGGACGATCACGGTCCCCAAGGTCAACGTCGTGAGCTTCGTCGCGGGGATCGTGCTGCTCGGCCTGCTCACCCTGTTCGTGACGCGGACGACCCTGGGGCTGTCGATGCGCGCGGCGGCCGAGGACCTCGACGCCGCCCAGTTGGTCGGCATCAAGGTCAACCGGGTCGTGGCGACGGCCTTCGCGATCGGTGCCGCCCTGGCCGCCGTTGCCGGGTTCCTCTACGCGGTGCAGGCCGGCCAGATCAACCCGTACATGGGCTTCACGCCGGTGCTCAAGGCGTTCATCGCCGCGGTCATCGGCGGCTTCGGCAGTATCGCCGGGGCTGTGCTCGGCGGATTCGTCCTCGGCTTCCTTGAGGTACTCGTGACCGCGCTGGCTGGCATCGGCGACCTGCTGCCCGCTGGCTCGGTCCCGCCCGAGGTGCGCGCCTTCCTGCAGCAGTGGCTGCCGAGCTCGCTGGCGAGCTACCGCGACGCCGTCGTGTTCATCATCCTCATCCTGGTCCTGCTCGTGCGGCCGCAGGGGATCCTCGGAAAGCACGACGAGGGCGACCTCGAATGACCGACCGTCGACGCGCCGGCGGGCCACTGCTCGTCATCGTGCTGTCCGCGATCGCCATCGCGGTCCTCGACGCGAGCGGCCAGGCCTTCTGGCAGGGCCTGGTCATCAACCTCGGCCTGTTCATCATCCTGACGGTCAGCCTCAACCTGACTAGCGGGTTCACCGGCGTGTTCTCGCTCGGCCAGATCGGGTTCATGGCACTGGGGGCCTACGTCTCGGCGATCCTGACGCTGCCCCTTCAGGAGAAGAGCGCCTATCTCCCGGACCTGCCGTCGTGGATCGCGGGCATCCACCTCGACGAGTCCGTCGGGCCTATCCCGGCGGGGTTCCTGATCGCGACCCTCATCGCCGGCGCGCTGATCAGCGTCGTCGCCTGGCTGGTCGGGCGGGTCCTGATGCGCCTCTCGGGGCACTTCGTCGCCGTCGCGACCCTCGGGTTCCTCGTGATCGTCCGGGTGGTCCTCTTCAATGCCGACGCGTTCACGCGCGGCTCGCGGACCTTCTCGAACGTCACGCCCTACACGAACCTGTGGTGGACTGCGGTCTGGACGCTGACCGTCGTCTACATCGTGTGGCGGATCAAGCGCTCGCCGTTCGGCCGCGACATGTTCGCGCAGCGTGAGGACCGGGTCGCGGCCCAGGCGATCGGCATCCGAGTCATGGACCCGAGGCTGCTCGCGTTCGTCGTCGGCGCGTTCTTCTCGGCGGTCGCGGGGTCGCTGTACGCCCACTTCATCACGTCGTTCTCGCCGACTGTCTTCTACTTCGACCTGACCTTCCGGGTCATCACGATGCTGGTCATCGGCGGGATGGGCTCGGTCAGTGGCTCGATCCTCGGCGCCATCTTCATCGTCGGGCTGGGCGAGGCGCTGCGGCGCGTCGAGGATGCGACGCTGCTCTACGGGCTGAGCTCGATCATCCTCGCGATCATCTTCCTGGTGGTCATCACGCTCCGGCGCGAGGGGCTGCTCGGCCAGCGCGAGGTGCCGCTCGACCGGCTCTTCGACCGCGACTGGTGGCGGCGTCGACGGGAGCGCCCGCCTGCCGCCGCGCCCGGGGCCGATCAGAGCCCGTAAACGCGCTCGGAGTTGCGCCACAAGATGCGCTCGGCCCAGTCGAGCGCCGTCCGCTCGTCGATGGCGCCGTCGGCGATGTGCTCGTCGAGCACGCGGCCCAGCGCCCGCCGGCCCAGCCGCGCGCCGACCCAGTACAGTTCGGGGACGAGCGAGGCGTCGGTGCTGAAGAGGATCTTGCTCGCGGGCGCGAGGCCGAGGAGCTCGCGGGTGATCTCGGTCGCCTCGCCGGCCGCGAAGAGGATCGCCTCGCCCATGTCGGCATACACATTGGGGAACATCGCGGCGAGATAGGCGAGCGAGCGGACATACGGGTACCCCGTGTGCAGGAGAACGATGGGCGCCGCCCGGAACCGGTCCGAGAAGATCAGCCGGAGGGCGGACGGGTCGACCTTGGTGAGGTCGAGGTCCGGGTCGCCGAGCCCCGTGTGGAACTGGATCGGGACGCCCTGACGCGCCGACTCCTCCACAGCGATGACAACGAGGTGGTCGAGCAACGGCTTCGACTCGATCCGGATGCGCCCGTCCCGCTTGGCTGCCTCGTGGACCTCCGCGAACGCGACAGCCGCGGTGGCGCGGTCGACCGCCTCGAGCTGGAGGCCGGACCGATAGGCGATGACCGACTTCAGGCCGACGATCCCGCGTGCCCGGAGATCGCCGAGGCTGGCCCGGTAGGCCTCGAGGAATCCGTCGAAGCCGGTGGCCTCGAGGATGAGCCGCTCGATCAACGGCTCGAGACGGATGACCTCCTCGATCCGGCAGGGTGCCAGGCCGCGCAGCTCGTCGAGCGAGAACGTCAGCTCGGCGCCGTACCCGGTGTCGATGAGCCAGGTCTTGAAGTTGCCCCGCTCGATGATCTCGCGCGTGAGCCACTCGAGGCCGCGATCGCGACGTGCGGCATGCACGGCGTTGGGCGTCGGCTCGCAGTCGAGCAGGCCCGCCAGCTCCCGGATCGTCCAGTGATAGAACAGGGAGTGGGGGACGTCGTCCCGGGCGATATCGGGGAAGTACGACTCGGTCAGATGGATCCGGAACGCCTCGTCGTCGGCCGGCTGCTCTCGCAGCAGCGAGTGGCAGTGGTTGTCGACGATCGGGATCGGCGAGAGATCGAGGGGCATCGGGCCGGTCCCGGTCAGTACTTGAAGAAGTGCTGCTCGAGCTCGTATGCGGTGTCCTGGTCCGCATAGGCGGCCGCCTCGGCCCGACGGACCTTGAGGTACTCGGTGGCCAGCGGGGCGCCCAGGGCTCCCACCAGGACGTCGTCCTTCTCGAGCTCGTCGAGCGCCTCGACCGCGGTCTCCGGGAAGCGGCGGATGCCCCGGTGGGCCCGCTCGTCGTCGGTCAGGTTGCCCGGGTCCACGTCGACGGGCTCCCCGGGGTCCAGTCCGCGGGCGATCCCGTCGAGGGCGGCGGCCATGACGCCGCCGAGCGAGATGTACGGGTTCGCGCTGGCGTCGCTGGCCTTGAGCTCGAGGTTGGTCGACCCGGCTTCGTCGTCCCAGTACCGGCTGGGGACCCGCACGGCGGCCTCGCGGTTCTCGATGCCCCAGGCCGTGTAGGCCGAGCTCCAGTAGTGCGGCTGGAGGCGCCGGAACGAGTTGACGCTCGGGGTGGTGAGCCCGAGCAGGCCCGGCAGGTGGGCGAGCACGCCCGCGATCGCGTTCCTGGCCAGCGGGCTCAGGCCATGGGCGCCGGCCTCGTCGGCCAGCTGGTTCGTGGTGTGGCCCTTGTCCCAGATGCTCCAGTGGAGGTGGGCGCCGCTGCCGGCCTGATCCGCGAACGGCTTGGGGGCGAGCGACGCGATGAGGCCACGTCGGCTGGCGACGCCGCGGACCGTCTGGCGGTAGGTGATCTGGTTGTCGGCCGCCCTGAGCGCCGGAGCGTGCCGGGTCGAGAGCTCCTGCTGGCCCCAGCCGAGCTCGGGATGTGAGAGCTCGACCGTCAGGCCCTGGTCGGTGAGGGCAGCGATGATGTCTTGGATGACGTCCTCGGTCGACTCCATCCCGATCGCGCTGAAGCACAGGCTCCGGTCGACCGGCTGGTAGCCGGAGTCGGTCTTGGTGGCGAGGTAGAACTCGTTCTCGAAGGCGGCATCGAAGGCGAGCCCGGCGTCGGCCGCCCGTGCCTCCATGCGCTGGAGGAATGCGCGCGGGTCGAGCGCCCAGGGCGAATGGTCGAGCTCGACCATGTTCACGAGCATCTGGCCGCTGCGCGGCGCGTACGGCAGGACGTTGAACGTGTCGGGGTCTGGCACGAGGCGGATCTCGCCGACGGGCCCGTACGTGGCGTCCGGGGCGAGCGTGTCCACGCTCGTGAACGACTGCATCCCCTTCACGAGGCCGATGCCGCTCTTCATGCGCCGGGCCAGCTGCCCGACATGGGTGCTCTTGCCGCGGACCACGCCGCCGTTGTCGCAGTAGAGGAAGCGGACGAGCTGGAGTTCGTTGGCCTTGGCCTGGGCGACGATCTCGTCGGGTGTCATCGGGCGTGCCTCGTTCGACGGGTGAACGTATGGACCGCCGGTCCGGGGCAGTCGCCCGCGAACCGGCGGTCAAGATCCCGCTGAAGCGATGATTTACGGAGCCGGGACCTTCTCGGGGACGACCTCGCCGCCGAGGGTGAGCGCCCCGGCCTCGACGTCGATGACCGTCACGCCCTTCTGCGGGACGTGACTCCCGGGCGCGAAGGTGATCTTGCCGGTTATGCCGGGGAAGTCGATGGTCGACTCGATCGCCGCCTTGACGGCGGCCGAGTCCGTGCCGTTGGCCCGCTTGATCGCATCGGCGAGCAGGTAGACCGTGTCGTAGCCCAGCGCCGCGAAGGCGTTCTCCGGGTCGTTGCCGTACTCCGCCTTGTAGGCGGCGATGAACTTCTTGATCCCGTCGGTGCCGTTGGTGGCATCCATCAGGGCATGGGTGGTGAAGAACACGTTGCTGGTGGTCGGGCCGGCGACCTTGACGAGGTCGGGCGTGTCGTAGCCGTCGCCGCCGACGATCGGGCCGGTGATGCCGGCGTCCCGGAACTGCTTCACGATCGGCCCGATGTTGTAGGGCATCGCCGCGACGTAGTAGAAGTCCGGCGCCGGGTTCAGGGCCTTGATCTTGGTGATCTGTGCCGAGAAGTCGGTGGCCTTGTCGTCGTACGACTCTTCGAGCGCGATCGTCCCGCCGAGCTCGGTGAAACGCGCCTTGAAGTACTGGCCAAGCAGGGTCGTGTACTCGACGCCCTTGTCCCAGAGGAAGTACGCGTTCTTGCCGAACTTCGCGAAGGCGTACTCGGCCCCGACGGCCGCCTGGACGTTGTCGCCGAAGCAGGCGAGGAACATCATGTCGCCGACCTGGGTCGGGATCTTGGGCGAGGTCGCGCCGACGGTGATGAACGGGATCTTGGCGTTCTGGAACGTCGGTCCGGACGCCAGGACGGAGTCGGTGTCCGTGTAGCCGACCATCAGGGGGACCTTGTCCTCCTCGACGAACTGCTTCGCCGTCTGGGCCGTGACATCCATCTTGTACTGGCTGTCGTGGACGATGAAGTCGATCTGGCTGCCGAGCACGCCGCCCGCCGCGTTGATCTCCTTGACCGCCAGCTTGGCCCCGTTCGCGGCCGGCAGGTCGAGGGCGGACTCGTCGCCGGTCAGGGCGAAGCCGCCGCCGATCTTGATGGTGCCGCCGGTCCCGGCACTGGCCGCCGGCACGCTGGCGCCGGTCGACGGTGCGGCCGCGGACGGCGCGGCCGCGGACGGCGCGGCCGCCGACGGGGCGCTCGATCCGCCGGTCGAGCTGCTGCACGCCGCGACGAGCGAGATGACCGCCACGAGCACGAATCCACGCAGGAGTTGGGTTCGCATCATGCCTCCTCCAACCCCGATCCCGGGGTCAATGACACCAGTCAACGAAGGCAGGGTAGCGCAGGTGCCCAGCCGCGAACAGCCTTTCGCGGTGTCGTCTCGGAGCCGTCGCAACCTTCGCGACTGGGGGTCGGCTCGGCGGCACGGCTACCCGGGTCCCGGCCGAGCCCTCCGGGGGTACGAAGTCAGGTGAACGTCCAGAAATCGGATCAGGTGGACTTCGCGGCGTCTCGTGGCTCCTTCTTGAGTCCACGCCACGCTCTTGCCGCACGAAACCACCAGATGTGGTGGTCGGAAGTCCCTGTGCCGCTACCCGTGGATAGCAGGCTGGCGAGGAAGGATTCGAACCTTCGATCTCCTGATCCAGAGGACTCCCGACGTTTCTGCCGATGGTCGGTGCGATTTGAGCGTGGCGCGGACTCGGATTCTGTCGATCCGGCGGGCAATCAGGTTGAACATGCCGGACGGAGTCAGGTGAACGTCATTCGTTCAAGTGACTCCGGGATCGACCGTATCGCGCCCGACGACGGTTGGAAAGGGGAGCGGTTCCCGCTGTTCCCACTACTCCCACGAGCCCGGCACGCCAGCCCCCCATCGGGACATCGTCAAGACATGGCGACGTAGGTCGGGATCTCCGCGTCCGAGCTCGGCAGCGACTGGAGCGGCACCGGCGCCGGCCGCGGGCAGCGGCTCGCGACGTCGACCCGGCGACCGGTCCGGGCCGACTCCAGGAGCGATTCCATGACGTCCAGCACGTGGAACGCGAGGGCGCCACCGGCGCGCGGCTCCTCTCCGGCGGGGGTCGCCGCCAGGTCCGCGATCCCGTAGCCGCGCGAGCTGCGCTCGTACCCGGCGCTGATCGGGAGCGTGACCCAGCCGGTCCCGTCGAGCTCGCGCAGCTCGACGTCGCCGCGGAACAGGTTCGGGTCCGGCGCGATGAGCGACCCCAGCTCCCCGTGGATCTCGATCCGCGACGCCCTGGAGGCGACCGCGTCGAAGCTCATGACGAGCGTCGAGATCGCGCCCGACTCGTGGATCAGGGCGCCCGTCACGTGGCTGTCGACGGCGACCGGGACCGTCTCGCCGGCGCGCGTGCCCGAGCGGATCGTCCGCGTCCCGCGCGTGCGGCTCGCGGCGCCGATGGCGGCGACGACCGGGCCGAGGATCGTGACGAGGGCGGTCACGTAGTACGGCCCCATGTCCAGAAGCGGGCCGCCGCCGGGCTGGTAGTAGAAGTCGGGATCGGGGTGCCAGCGCTCATGGCCGGGCGTGACCATGGTCGCGGTCGCCGCGATCGGGGCCCCGATCCGTCCGTCGTCGACGGCCTTCCGCGCCGTCTGGATCCCCGTTCCCAGGACCGTGTCGGGCGCGCAGCCGACCTGCACGCCGGCCGCCCCGGCAGCCTCGAGGATCGAGCGCGCCTTCGCTGTCGTCGCTGCCAGCGGCTTCTCGCCGTAGACCGCCTTGCCCGCGGCAATCGCCTGGAGGGCGATGACGGCGTGGGCGGCCGGGATCGTGAGGTTCAGGACGACATCCACCTCGGCATTCGCGAGGAGGTCGGCGACCGGCATCGCGGGGATGCCCTCGGCCGCCTCGACCGCGGTGGCGCGGGCCGGGACGCGATCCGCCGCCGCCACGATCTCGATCGCGTCGAGCCGGCGGGCGGTGTCGAGGTACTGCCGGGCGATCGCGCCGCAACCGATCATCCCGATCCTCACCGGCCGGCCCACAGCAGCCCCCGCTCAATGACGGTGTGGACGGTCGGATGGGCGAGGACGTCGAGGCTATGGCCGGGGGTGCAGACGAAGATCCGGCCCTTGCCCCAGCCCCGCGTCCAGATGGCGGGCGAGGTGATCTCGCGGTGCCACGCATCCCACGGCCGGACCTTCTGGGTCGTCGTCGCGAGGACGTCGAGATAGCGGTCCCAGAGCACCCAGTACTGCTCGGTGACCAGGTCGAAGTCCGCGAGGCCCCGGGTGATGGGGTGGTCGGCCGCGGCCGGCAGCAGGTTGACCGTGTACGGCACGTAGTTGTTCTCGGGTCCGTCGCCGGTGATCGTCGCCGGGTCCTTGCCCGGATGGCACGCGAACTGGGCGCCGATGAGCTGGAAGTAGTCGGACGAGTTGCGATACGAATCGGCGATCCCGCCATGCCAGCCCGCCATGCCGGTCCCGTTGGCGATCGCCGCTCGCAGGCCCGCAAGCTCGTCGCGGGCGATCGTCGCCATGGTGTTGCACTGCATGATCAGGTCGGTCCGCGCCATCAGGTCCGGATCGGCGTACGGCGCCGGCGAGTCGAAGATCCGGACCTCGTAGCCGTTCGCCTCGAGGTGCGGGATGAACAGGTCCGTCGCCTCGATGGGCGCGTGGCCGTCCCAGCCCCCGCGGACGACGATGGCGAGCTTCGATGGGGCAGTCGGCATGCGGGACGCGGTCTCCGTTCTAACGGTGGGATGGGCGGGCGACGCGATCCGCGGGTCCGAGCCGGGCGGCGCGGGCGCCGCGTGATCCCGGGCGACAGCCCTGGCGGACATCGTCCGAGTTCTATCACGGCTCCGGCTTCCGCGGCGACGCTCGCCGCCGCGTCGATCAGGCGGACGGCGGGCTGGCGGCCAAGCCGGGGTGCCCTTGATCGGCTTGATCACGACCGTGCCGGTCAGGGCTTCCGACGGGGTCCGTTTCTGGCGACCGATGACGACCGCGAGCAGGCTGATCGAGGAGACGCTTGGGCCGGTCGACATCCCACTCCTCCATGGAGACGTCGAGCGCATCCTTCTTTAGAGCGATTCCGGCGTTGTTGACCAGGGAACTGGCTTAGCCTTTCGCTTGGAAGTCGAGCCAGCATGACTTGGGTGGTACCAAGGTCTCGAGCTCGATCCACAGGTCAGGCGGCAGCTCGACGGCGGCTGATGCCATGAGCGTCGAGATCCGGCTAGGTTTCGTGAAACCGATAACGGTTGAGTGCACGCGGGGATCACGCATCGAGAATTGCAGGGCTGCCGTGGCTAGATCAGTGCCGTGCCTCAAGCAGGCGTCGTTCATGGCAGCGACGGCATCGAGGACGAGCTTGGGTGCCTCGGTATAGCCGTACCTAGACGACCCAGTTGGGTTGGCGAGGACACCTCCGCCGTAGATCGCGGCGTTCAGCACCCCCATGCCGGCCGCGGTTGCCTGGTCGATTAGCTCGTCCGCGCTTCGATCGACAAGGGTCCAACGATTGTGTGTGAGTAGAACCTCGAAGACGCCCAGGTCGAGGTAGCGTGAAACAACGTGAACATTGCCTGCGGCGATGCCGATGTGTTGCACCCGGCCTTCGTCCTTTAGAGCAACCAGCGTGTCAACCGCTCCTCCTGCCTGCGTGATCGTGGCGAAGTCGTGGTATTCCGGATCGTGCAAGAAGAGCAACGGAAGTACACCAAGCCCGAGCCGCTCCTGACTCTCATCAAGCGAGCGTCGCACCCGATCACTGGAGTAGTCACCGTGCCGTGCGTCCACTTTGGTGATCACCGTAAAGTCCGATGGCAGTCCCCCCGCGGCAGCAATGCCGACGCCGATCCGGCGCTCGCTCTCGCCTTCGCTGTAAGCGTTGGAGGTATCGAAGGCCCGAATCGGACTCTTCAGTACCTGTTGGACGAGATCGATGGCATCGGCCTCCGCGACCGCGTAGCCGTAAAGCGACAGCATGGTCCCAAGGGGGGAAGCACCCGCGATGATTGCCGAGGTCGAAACTGAAGTATTGCCCAGTCTGCGGATCCAATTCGTGGGCAACGGGTCAGTCATCGAGAGCCTCCCCCAATCCGCGCATGGCCGTCAAACAGCCAGTCCCGTTCGCGCACGGTGCCGACGCCGACCGCGGCGGCCCGACCGTCGGCGGTCACGGTTGTCTCACTGCAAGCACCCGAACATCCCAGGGCCCGAGTTGGACGTGATCTTGGGCGTGGAACGTTTCCCCAGTCAGAATGTCGTGCACCTCGGTGGGCACGGATACTGAGGCGGGATCCCAGGACCAGTTGTGCAGGAATCGGAGCCTGGTTCCGTCGACGGCCGCTGCGCCGGTCGAGGTCATCGTGGCCGGCAGCTCGCACCAGGGTTGAACGACGTCGGTGGCTAGCCACTGGAAGAGCGACTTGGCAAAGCTCGAGTCGGGGATGGTGCCGACGCATGTGATGCGACCCCTCTCGTGGTCACGCGTGGTTATCGCCGGCCATTGACTGAAGTGCGGGTGTTCGTATGTCGCGACGACCTGCGCGTCGTCTACGAGCAGTCCGTCACACCATCGCGTGGCCGTAGCCGCGTCGAGCTTGATCGTGGCCCCGTCGGCAGGAAGAACAGGAATCATGCTCTTCAGGTTGCTGAACTCGTCATAGTGCACGCCTGAAGCCTGTGCCAGGCGGCCGGGAACCGTCCCGGTCCGAGCGCGCGCCTCGTGATCCGCGTATCCGGTCCGTGGGCCGATGACGAGATGCCCTCCCGCGGCCGCGTAGTCCGCCAGCCAGTCGAGTAGGTGGTCCGGGCTCATGTAGTGGCCGGGCACGACGAGGAGCGGATGACTGGCGGCGAACTCGGCCGGATGGGTGGCGGTCGCCTTCCGGGAATGCAGGATCCGGGCCGAGAGTCCGGCGTCGAAAGCGCCGCGGTAGAAGGGGGCGAAGATCCCGTCGTACGCCCGGGCATCGGGTCCGCCTCCCGCTGCCGCCAACGGCGGGTATTTCTGCATGAGCCAGCGGTTCGGGACCGAATACAGGAAGGCGACGTCTGCGTCGGGTCGACATCCCGCCACCAGCGGTCCCGCGCGGCGGAACTCGTCACCGACCTGGCGGAGCTCGTCGTAGGTTCGGCCTGGGTGACCCGCGTGGGGAAGGACCCCGCCCCAGGAGGTTTCGGTACCGAAGTGGAGCGTGTGCCAGTGCCAGTACTCGACCATCCGCGCTCCACGAGCGACCAGCGCCCATGCGACCTGGCGCCACTGGCCGTCGAAGGCAGGGCGGTTGTCCCAGGGAGGACCGATGTGCATGGCATTGGTTTCGGTGACGAGGAAGCCCTCTTGGCGTGAGGAGTACATCCGGTCTGCGGAGAAGTACAGCGCCCAAGTTCCGGTGGTGGCCCAGCTCTGATCGTGCGGTCCGGAGCCGTCGTCCGGGAGCTGTAGCCCGTCCTGCATGGCGTAGTAGAGGTTCCCCCCAGTGGTGTCGAGGGCATCAGTGACCAGATCGTCGTCGACGGCGGGCCGGTCGTAGGCGATGCAGGTCGTGACGAACTGTCCGGGGGAGGAGTACTCCCGGACGATGTCGGCCTGCCAGTTGATGAACCGGGTGGTCTGCTCGGCCTGGAAGCGACGCCATGCGACGTCGTACTGGGGCTGCGTGTTGCCATCGGGTGCCCAAAGATCGTCCCAGGTCGAGAGTCGGTGCGACCAGTAGACGAGGCCCCACTCACGGTTGAGGCCGTCTACGTCGCCGTAACGATGACGCAGGTCGTCCACGAAGCGTTGGAAGACGCCGCGGTTGTGAAGGAGATGAAAGCCGGGTTCGTTGTCGACTTGGAAGCCGACGACGGCGGGATGCCCCGCATAGCGACGAAGGATCTTGCGGATCACCCGGTCGGCATGGAAGAGGAAGGCTGGGTGCGTGAAATCGACTTCCTGCCGAGCCCCCCAAGGGATCCGTTCGCCCGTGGATCGTTCGCCGGCGATTTCCGGATACAGCCGGGCCAACCACGGCGGCACGGCATACGTGGGCGTGCCAAGGATGACGGAGATGCCCCGCCGCGCGGCACCGTTGAGAACCGGCTCGAGCCAGTCCAAATCGAACTGGCCGTTCTCCGGTTCCCAGGTCGACCAGACCGACTCACCGACTCGGATGACCGAGAAGTGCGCCTCCTGCATGAGATCGAGATCGACATCCAGCCGGTCATACGGTTGGTACTCGTGGTAGTAAGCCGCACCGAACAACACGCGGTCGGAACCGGCCAACATCGCCCCACTCCTGTCGTCGTTCACTGCCCGGGTCACTCCTTGACGCTCCCAGCGGTGAACTTCGGGATCTGCCTGGCTTCTGCGTTCGCGCTCCCACCCTCGACAAAGGTCTCGAGCCGCTCCAGCGCTGACACCAGGTGGGCGCGCATCGCTTCCTCGGCGCCATCCGGGTCGTGCTTGGCGACCGCATCGACCACCGCCAGGTGCTCGTTCTTCGTCACCGAATGCAGGCCCGCGTGGTAGTAGAGCCGGAAGGTGTGCAGGTGGCTGCGCAGTCGGGTCAGCATGTCGCTGATCATCTGGTTGCCCGCGAGGTCGGCCACCATCGCGTGGAAGGTCGCGTCATAGACCATGTCCAACCGGTTCGCCGCAGCCGTGATCTCGCCGCCGGCTCCACCGGCCCGGGCAGCGCGGCGCAGCTCCTTGATCTCGTTCGGCTCCGCCTGCGCAGCGGCCTTGGCGGCCAATGCGGGTTCCACGAGCAGCCGCAGCTCGATGAGCTCGCGCATCTGCTCGATCCCCATGAGGGGCGCCACCGTATAGCTGCGCCCTGGGTGCTTCACGATCAAACCGTCGGCCTCGACGCGTGCCAAGGCCTCGCGCACCGGTGTCGGCGACACGCCGAGGGTGCGGGCGAGCTCTTCGATGTTGAGCCTGGCGCCGGGTTCGAACGCGTGGGTCATGAGCAAGTCGGTGACGATCTCGTAGACCGAGCCGGGCAGCGGTTGCCGTTGGGCCAGGCGCTGTCCTGCGGCGGACTCATGGATTGCTTCGATTTGATGACGGTCCATCTCGGCCTTCGCGTGTCGAGTACTGGACGGCTACGTTACAGCATCCCAATCATCTCTATCCTATAGACTTTCGGACAGCGTGCTGGCATAGTGCCCGACGATGCAGGACAAGGGAGGGCGCGACGTGCTCGACGACGAGTCGGTGACTCGCACTGCTGCCGACGTCGCCGACGTCGCCGACGTCGCACCAGAGCCTGAGATCGGGAGGGATCCGGCTACGGCCAACGACCGAACGTCGCGCGCGATCAAGGGTGTCCTGCTGGCGCTGAAGGCGGGGCCGCTATTCGTCCTGGCGCTGATGATGCTGTTCCTCTGGGCGGCTACCGAGGGCCACGTCTTCATGACGTTCGGGAACGTCGGCAACGTGCTCGAGCAGTCCGCCGGTGTCTGCATCATCGCGTTGGGCCAGCTCCTCGTGATCCTGACCCGGGGCATCGACCTGTCGATCGGCTCGAACGTCTCGTTGTGCTGCGTCATGGTGACGGTCGTCTACCGCGACACCAACTCGGCGGAGCTGGCCATCGCGGTGACCTTGCTGACGGGGTTGTCCGTCGGTCTGGTCAACGGGCTGCTGCTGGTGTGGGGGCGTCTGCCGCATCCCTTCATCGCCACCCTCGCCACCTTGAGCATCTGCGCCGGCCTCGCCCTCTACATTGCCGGTGGCTCCACCGTCCTGGGCTCCCCGCCGATCGTCCACCTGCTCGGTGGCGGACGTATCGCTGGGATCCCGGGCGCGGGCAACATCGGATGGTTCCCCTTCGCCACGCTCGTGGTGATCGTCTTCGCGGTCGTCTGTGCCGTCATCCTGCACAAGCTGGTCTGGGGACGATGGATCTACGCCGTCGGTGGCAGCCCCGAAGCCGCGGTCCGCACGGGCGTGCCGATGAACGGGACGTTGATCTCGGTCTACGTCATGAGCGGGCTGTCCGGCGCCATCGGCGGCATGCTCTTCGTCGGAACCGCTGACGCCGGCTCGCCGTTCACCGGGCTGGGCTTGGAGCTCAGCGCCATCGCCGCGGTGATCATCGGCGGCGGCAGCTTCCTGGGCGGCCGTGGCGGTGTCTTGAACGCCCTGACAGGTGCGTTGATCCTCGGGGTCATGCACAACGGCCTCAACCTGCTCGGTCTCGACCCGAACTTCCAGTACATCGCGGTGGGAGTGGTCGTCCTCGTCGCGGTCGAGCTCGACGTCTTGCGGGCCCTCGTCGAGAACCGGTTCCGAAGCATGCAGGCGAGGCTCGCATGACTGACGCCGTTCACGTCGTGGTGCCCTCCGATGTGGAACCCGTCCTGAGCGTTCGCGATGCCACCAAGACCTTCGGGGCCGTGGTTGCACTCGAGGGCGTCGACCTCGAGGTCCGCGCCGGTGAGGTTCTCGCCCTGCTCGGCGACAACGGCGCCGGCAAGTCGACCCTCATCAAGTGCATCAGCGGCGTCCACAGACTCGACCGAGGCGAGATCCAGATCGACGGGGCCCCCGTGCAGATCAACTCGGCGGCCGATGCCAGATCAAATGGGATCGAGACCGTCTACCAAGACCTGGCCCTGTTCGACAACCTCAACCCGACGGCGAACTTCTTCGCCGGCCGCGAACTGGCGGGGCCGTCCTGGCTGCCGCGCGGTCTCCAGTGGATGAAGCAGAAGGAGATGTCCACCCGTACAAAGGACCTTCTCGACCGTTTGCAGATCCGGCTCCCTGACTTCGATGCTGACGTGGCCCTGATGTCGGGGGGCCAACGCCAGGCGGTGGCCGTCGCGCGAGCCGTGGCGTTCTCCTCGAAGCTCGTCATCCTCGACGAGCCGACTGCCGCCCTCGGGCTTCGGGAGTCGGCGCGGGTCCTGGAGCTGGTCGATCGGCTCCGAACCTCCGGCGTCGCGGTCATCTTGATCTCTCACAGCATGGATCACGTGATGGCGGTCGCGGACCGGGCGATGGTCATGCGCCGCGGCCGCAAGATCGGCGAGGCGCCGGCGACCGCGGACAACCAACAGCAACTCGTGTCCTGGATCGTCGGGGCCGGAGGGAGCGCCACCGTTTGAAGCTTCACCACTTGGACGCACGGCACGTGCGGCAGATCCGACAAGGAAGATCCGACAAGAAGGAGCAACACACATGTCGACTCGACTGAAGGCGTTCGTCGTGCTCGGAGCGGCGGCGATGCTCATCACCGCGTGCAGCAGCAGCGGCGGGGGGACCGCGGCGCCGTCCGCGAACGTGACCGCGGCGCCGTCCGCGAACGTGACCGCGGCGCCGTCCGCGAACGTGACCGCGGCGCCGTCCGCGAACGCGAAGATCAAGGTCACTCTTCTCACCAAGGCCACGGGCGGTTTCTGGGATGCCATGATCGCGGGCGCAAAGCAGTATGAGACCGATCACCCGAACGACATCGAGCTCACGACCAACGCGTGCAAGACCAACGACGACACGCCCTGCCAGATCGCGGAGATCCAGGACGCTGTCACCAAGGGCGCCCAGGCGATCGTGATCTCCCCGATGGGCGTTGGCGTCACCGATGCCCTCAATGAGGCTCAGCAGGCAGGCGTCCGGATCGTCTTCGTCGACAACACGATCCCCGGTGTCGTGCCGGATGCGGTTGCGGCTACGAACAACGTCAAGGGCGGCGAGGCTGCCGGCGCGTACATCAAGAGCCAGCTGAAGTCGGGCGACACCATCGGCCTGCTCGAAGCCGTGCGTGGCGTGCCGAACCTCGACCAGCGCATCGACGGTGTCAAGGCAGCGCTCGACGGTACTGGCGTGAAGGTCGTGATCGGGGGTCAGCAGACCCTGTGTGACACCAAGACCGGCGCCTCGGTGACGCAGGACCTGCTCACCAAGTACCCGAACCTCACAGCGATCTACTCGGCGTGCGACTCCCCGGCGATGGGTGCCGTGTCGGTCGCGGAGTCCAAGCAGCACCCGCTGCTGATCTTCGGCTACGACGGTGACCCGGAAATGGCCAAGCTCATCCAGGCGGGCAAGACCACAGCCACGATGGCGCAGTCGCCGTTCAAGATGACGAACCTCGGCGTCGAGGCGGCAGTCAAGTCGCTCAAGGGCGAGAACTACGTGAAGGCCATCGACACAGGCACCACGCTCGTGACGAAGGACAACGCGGCCAACTTCACGTCAGCCTGGCAGTAATTCCTTCCGCATGGGAGCACGCTTCGGACGCCGGCTCAAAGGGCATCCGAGGGGCCCGGCACTACCGGTGAGTGCCGGGCCACGTGCTCCCGTGAAACCCTAGTCCACCAACGCCTGTCCGCCTCGGCTGGCCTCCTCCGGGCCGAGGCGGACAGGCCCCCTCATCCATCCCACGGAGAAGCACGTGCCAATCACCATCACGGCGGTCATCGCATCGGACATCCGGTTTCCTACCTCACTGGCGCTTGACGGGTCCGACGCGATGAACCTCGTCCCCGATTATTCGGCGGCCTATGTCGTCCTCGAGACCGATCACCCGGAGGGCCTCGAGGGTCACGGGCTGACATTCACGAGCGGCCGGGGCAACGAGCTGTGTGTCGGGGCGATCGAGGCCCTCGCCCCGCTCGTCGTCGGTCGGACCCTCGAGTCGTTCACGGCGGATCTCGGTGCCTTCTGGTCGCACATCGTGGGCGACAGCCAGCTCCGCTGGGTCGGGCCCGAAAAGGGTGTCATCCACCTCGCCACCGCCGCCATCGTCAACGCCGTGTGGGACCTATATGCCAAGACCGAGGGCAAGCCGCTCTGGAAGGTCATCGTCGACATGACCCCGGAGGAGCTCGTCCGGTGCATCCCGTTCCGCTACATCACCGATGCCCTGACACCCGCCGAGGCCCTCGACATCCTGCGCCGCTACGAACCGACCAAGGCGGCCCGCGAGGCCGAGATGCTGGCAACGGGCTACCCGGCCTACACCACCTCGACCGGCTGGCTCGGCTACCCCGACGACAAGGTCCGTCGGCTGGCCCGGGAGGGAGTCGCGGCGGGCTGGTCCCATTTCAAGATCAAGGTGGGCCGGGACGTCGACGAGGACATTCGCCGGGCCCAGATCCTGCGCGAGGAGATCGGACCCGACCGGACCTTGATGGTCGACGCCAATCAGGTCTGGGACGTCGACCAGGCGATCGCCTGGATGGAGCGCCTCGCACCATTCCAGCCATGGTGGATCGAGGAGCCGACCAGCCCGGACGATATCCTGGGCCACGCCCGGATCGCCCGGGCTCTGGAGCCCTACGGCATCGGCGTGGCGACCGGCGAGCACTGCCACAACCGGGTCATGTTCAAGCAGTTTCTCCAAGCCGGCGCTATCGCGTTCTGTCAGGTGGACTCATGCCGCTTGGGCGGCGTGAATGAGGTCCTGGCGGTCCTCCTGCTCGCGGCCAAGTTCGGGGTGCCGGTCTGCCCCCACGCCGGCGGCGTCGGCCTGTGCGAATACGTCCAGCATCTCTCGATGATCGACTACATCGCGATCAGCGGGTCGCTTGAGGATCGCGTGGTCGAGTACGTGGATCACCTTCATGAGCACTTCATCGACCCGGTGGTGGTGCGCTCGGGTCGTTACCAGGCGCCCTCCGCGCCCGGCTACTCGATCGAGATGAAACCTGCTTCGCTGGCCGCCTACGCCTACCCGGACGGCAGTGCCTGGCGAGCGCTGCGCGCGCCGACTACGGTCGAGGCTTGAGCGCGCTCGAGCGGATCGCAGCGAGCGGGATCGTCCCGGTCGTCCGGATCGAGCGGGCCGAGGACGCGCCGGCACTTGCCCGCGCTTTGTCCGATGCCGGCCTTCCCTGCATCGAGATCACCTTCAGGTCCGAAGTCGCCGCGGCTGCGATCCGGGCGATACGGGTCGAGGTTCCAGGGATCCTCGTCGGGGCCGGCACCATCGTTTCAACCGCCCAGCTTGATACGGCTATCGCCGCCGGCGCGATGTTCGTCGTCAGCCCCGGTCTGCAGGTCGAGGTCGTGCGGGCGTGTCAGGACAGGGGCATCCCCGTACTGCCTGGAGTCTTCACGCCGACCGAGGTGATCGGGGCGATGGACCTCGGCCTCTCGGCAGTCAAGCTGTTCCCGGCCTCCTCGGCCGGCGGTCCTGCCTACCTGCGGGCCCTTGCCGGCCCGTTCCCGACGATGCGTTTCGTGCCGACCGGTGGGATCGAAGCGGCCGACCTGGAGGAATACCTCGGAGTGCCCTCGGTCCTGGCTGTTGGTGGCAGTTGGATGGTTCGCCCGGCGCACCTTGCCGCTCGAGACTGGGCTGAGGTCGGCCGGCTGGCCCGAGAGGCGAGAGCGGCCGTCGAGACGGTCCGCCGGAAGATCGCCTGATGACACTGACCCTACGTCCGCGGTCGGAATCGCGTTGGGACCTCGTCGCGCTGGGCGAGGTGATGCTCCGCCTGGATCCGGGCGATGCGCGGATCCACACCACCCGTCGATTCCAGGCCTGGGAGGGTGGTGGCGAGTACAACGTCGCGCGTGGCCTGAGCCGCTGCTTCGGCGCGGAGACCACGATCGTGACCGCGTTCGCCGACAACCCGGTCGGCCGGCTGATCGAGGACCTGATCCGACAGGGCGGCGTAGATCGCTCGCATGTCAACTGGGTCCCGTACGACGGGATCGGCCGAACCGTCCGCAACGGTCTCAACTTCACGGAGCGTGGCTTTGGGGTGCGGGCGGCCGTCGGAAGCTCGGACCGGGCAAACACGGCAGCATCGCAACTCAGGCCAGGCGACGTGGACTGGGAGGCCATCTTGGCCGTCGAAGGAGCTCGCTGGCTGCACACCGGCGGGATCTTCGCTGCCCTGTCCGACACGACTCCCGCTGTCGTGACGGAGGCGATCGCAGCGGCCCACCGCAACCGGACGGTCGTCTCGTTCGACATCAACTACCGCGACTCATTATGGCGCGGCCGTGGTGGCGGTGCGGCCGCGCAGGAGACACTTGCCGGGATCGCCGCAACGGTCGACGTGCTGATCGGAAACGAAGAGGATTTTGTTGCCGCGCTCGGCCTGGACGTGGTCGGCATGGACGGGTCGTTCGACCGGCTCGAGCCCGAGGCGTATGGGGCGATGCTCAAGGCCACCGCCGAGCGCTTCCCGAACCTCCGGGCGATCGCCGTCACGCTACGGGTCGCGCGCACGGCCAGTCGCAATGACTGGGGTGCGCTGCTCTGGGTGGACGGCATCGTCTACTCGGCGACCACCCGGCGCGACCTCGACATCCTGGACCGGATCGGCGGTGGCGACTCCTTCGCGTCCGGCCTCATCCACGGCTACCTCGCCGGGCATTCCCCGCAGATCGCCGTCGAATTCGGGGCGGCCCACGGCGCCCTCGCGATGACCACCCCAGGGGACACGTCGATGGCGACCCTGGCCGAGGTGGAGGCTGTGATGGCTGGTGCCGGCACGCGGGTCCGCCGATGACCCGGCCGGCCCTGGTCCTCACGGGCATCGACGAGTTCGCGGTCGAGCAGCGGGAGCCCGCTGAGCCGAGCGGTGCCGAGATCGGCGTGGATATCGGCTGGGTGGGACTGTGCGGGACCGACCTGCACATCGTCGAAGGCTCCCATCCGCGCGCTCGCGTGCCGCTCGTCCTGGGCCACGAGCTGGTCGGGTGGGCGCTTTCTGGGCCGCTGGCCGGGCGGTACGTCGTCGTCGACCCGCTCCTCGCGTGCGGGACGTGCTCAGCCTGCCGCCTGGGCAAGCGCCATGTGTGTGCCAACCTGCGCCTTATCGGGATCGATCGAGACGGCGGACTCAGCGGCCGGGTGGTCGCCGACCCGGACCGGCTGCACGAGGTACCCGATGGGTTGGATCCGCTCGTGGCGACCCTGGCGGAGCCTCTGGCGGTGGCGGTCCACGCCACTCGCCGGGCGGGTGTGGCTGCCGGCGAC
>CAVVDC010000005.1:0-14291 GCA_963746855.1 uncultured Chloroflexia bacterium | reverse complement strand
CGTGCCGGACCTGGTCCACGATCTCGGCCACGTCGAGGTCTCGCGTGAAGCCCAGTTCGCCCGTGGCGCAGAACGGGCAGCCGACCGCGCAACCCGCCTGGCTCGAGATGCACAGCGTGTGCCGCTCGCGGCTGCCCGGTCGCGGTGGGTAGTGCATCAGCACCGATTCGACGAGGGCGCCGTCGTCGAGGCGATGGAGCGCCTTCTCGGTCTGGCCGCCGTCGGCGAGGCGGATCTCCGTGTCGGCCACGGTGTCGAGGCGGAAGGCCTCGCCGAGCGCTGTCCGCAGCGCGGCCGGCAGCGTCGGGATCGTGGCGGCGTCGTCGACGCCGCCGTCGCGCCACACGGCGTCCGCGATCTGGCGGGCTCGGTACGCCGGCTCGCCTCGCGCGTCGAGCCACGCTCGCAGGTCGTCGGGAGTCAGGCCGGACAGGCCGGGCCGGTCGCGTGGGGTCACGTGGTGATGCTAGCGCAGGCCGCTCACCCGGCCGGGACGACGGTGCTGCCGACGATCGCGGCCCGGCCGCGGACGAAGGCCTCCCATGACATGCGCTTGCCACCGGCCGGCTGGACCTCGGTGAGCCGAAGCCGCTCCCCCGAGCCGACACCGAGGCCATCGGCGTCGAAGGCGCCGAGCTGGGGGCTGCCGGGGCCAGTCACCGCCTCGGCGCCCCAGACGATCAGCCGGCCGAGCGGCGTGTCGACGAACGTGCCGGGCCACGGCTGGTAGGCGCGGACCTGGCGTTCCAGCTCCGCGGCCGATCGTCGCGGATCGAGGCGACCATCGCCGCGGCGGAGGGGTCGAGTGAGCGTGGCCCCGTCGGCGGGCTGCGGCCGGGCGTCGAGCTCACCCCGCAGCCACGGCCCGACGTGGTCGACCAGCAGCCCCGCGGCGACATGAGCGAGCCGCTGTTCGAGCGCCGGCGTCGTCTCGCGGCCGTCGAGGGGGACGTGCGCCTGGGCGACGATCGGCCCGGTGTCGAGGCCCTCGTCCATCCGCATCAGCGTGACGCCCGTCTCGGCGTCGCCGGCCAGGATCGTCGCGGGGATCGGCGTGGCGCCGCGATGACGCGGCAGCAGCGACGGATGCAGATTGAGCGCGCCGTGCGGGAGCCCCAACAAGGCTGCCGGCACGATCTGCCCGTAGTCTGCGAGGACGATGAGGCCCGGGTCGAGGGCCAGGACTGCCCCGAGCGCGTCCGCGGCTCGCAGGCGGCCAGGCGTCAGGATCGGGTCGATCCCGAGGTCTGTCGCCGTGTCATGGATGAGCGATCGCCGGACGTCCTGTCCGCGGCCGGCCGGGCGAGGCGGGGCCGTGACCACTCCGACCAACTGGACGTCGGGGTGCTCGTCGAGCCGTCGCAGGCTCTCCCGGCCGAACCCGCCGCTCCCCAGGAAGACGGTCCGCACGCGCGAGCCGCCGGCCCGCTCGTCGGTCACGCCAGGGCGCTCGTCGCCTCGCGGATCTCCGCGTCGTCCTCCTCGTCGCTCGCACCGACGGCCATCAGCTCGTCCATCGAGTCGAGGTAGTCGATGTAGAGCTTGCCGTCGAGGTGGTCGAGCTCGTGCTGGAGGGCCCGGGACAGCAGTCCGGTCCCGGCCACCTTGATCTTCTTGCCGTGGCGGTCCTGGGCCGCGACCCATACGCGCTCACGCCGGGTCACGTACGCGACGTAGCCCGGGATGGAGAGACAGCCCTCGAGGTCCCGGTCGTCGCCGTTCTCGCGGACGATCCTCGGGTTCACCAGCTCGTGGAGCTGGTTCTCGACCTCGATGACGCAGACCTGCAGCGCCTCACCGAGCTGCGGCGCGGCGAGGCCGACGCCGGGGGCCGCCCGCATCGTGTGCGCGAGGTCGTCGAGCAGCTCGTGCAGGTACTTGCCGAAGCTGTCGACCGGCAGGCCCTTCAGTCGAAGGCGCGGGTCGCCAAGGAGGACGATCGGGCGGACGGACATCGACTGGAGTATATGAGGGACGCCTGGACGAATCAGGAGACGGGCGTAGACCCGTTCCCGTCGTGCCCGGCGTCGGGGTCGACCGCCGGAGCCGGCGGAGCCTCGGTCGCCGTGGCGGTCGACGCGGGCGCGCCTGGCGCATCGTGGCCCGCGGTCGACATCGTCTCGCGGACCTCGGCGGCCCAGTGCCGCGACCGCTCGGCCAGCTTGTCGCTGGCATCGGCGGTGGCGTCGCCGGCCTTCTTCGCGAGGGGCGCAGCCTTCGCCGCGGCCGTCGCGGTCAGCTCGGCGACCCGGGCAGAGACCTCGCGGACGGTCGGCGTGGCGCGCTCGGTCATGTCGTCGATCGCCTCGCGAAGCGACTCCAGGAGCGAGGCCGCGGCGGAGCCGCCGTCGCCAGTCGACGTCGAAGGATCCTCGTGGGCGGCCGAACCTTGCTCGCCGGCGGCGCCCTGGCTGAGGGGCTCGTCGGCGCGATCGTCGCTCGGCGGGTTGGTGCTGCTGTCGGTCATGGGTGCGTCCTCCTCTGGGATGGCGCCATCGTCGCACGAACGGGCCGAACGGGCATCACAGGAGTGACTCCGGATCCACGTCGACGGACCAAGGGGCATCGACGCCTCCGTCGAGCAGCGCGACGGGCTCTCCACCACGCAGCACGATGTTGAACCGCCAGCGGTCGGCGCGGCGGGCGATGTAGGCCGGGGCCGGACCCGCCACGCTCACGCCGCTTCCCCGCTCCACGGCTCGCGCGCGGAGGCGATCGGCCATCGCCGCGGCTTCGCGCTCCGCCCCGTCCCGGTCGGTCAGGCCGACCGTCAGCTTGACGACCCGCCCGAACGGCGGCGAGCCGAATCGCTCGCGGAGCGCGAGCTCGTGGTCGTAGAACTCGGTCGCGTCCCCGCTCGCCGCCGCGAGGATGGCCGGATGGTCGGGCTGATAGGTCTGGAGGAACGCGCGGCCCGGCCGATCGCCGCGCCCGGCCCGGCCGATCGCCTGGCTCAGGAGCTGGTAGGTCCGTTCGGCGGCGCGCTCGTCCGGCAGGTTCAGCGCCACGTCGGACGACACGACGCCGACCAGGGTCACCGCCGGGATGTCGAGGCCCTTCGTGACGAGGCTCGTCCCGACAAGGACGTCCAGGCGCCCGTCCGAGAATGCATCGACCACGCGCGCGGCGGCGCCGCGGCGCTCGACCACGTCGCGGTCCAGCCGTCCGACCCGAAGCGTCGCGAACCGGTCGCGGACCTCGCGTTCGACGCGTTCCGTGCCGCCGCCGAGGTACCGGATCCGCGGCGACGCGCAGTTCGGGCAGCGGGTCGCCAGCGGCGTCGCTCGTCCGCAGTGATGGCACCGGAGCGTCGTGCCCGCCTGGTGGTAGACGAGCGGTCGCTCGCAGTCCGGGCACGCCTGCACGTGGCCGCAGTCGCGGCACAACACGACGGACGCCGTGCCGCGACGATTGAGCACGAGGATGGCCTGGTCGCCCGCCGTCGTGTCGAGGCCGCCGAGCGCCGCGGCCAACGGCCGGGACAGGAGCCCTCGCTCGCCCGCCGCCAGCTCCGCGCGAAGATCGACCACGGTGACGCTGGGCAGTTCTCCCGACGGCCGACCGGGGAGCACGACCCGACGGTAGCGGCCGGACCGGGCGAACCCGACGCTGTCCACGGCCGGGGTCGCCGAACCGAGGACGACGGCGGCGCCGGCTTGCCGGGCGAGCTCGAGTGCGGCGTCGCGAGCCTGCAGGCGCGGGGTCCGGTCGCTCTTGTAGGCGGCGTCGTGCTCCTCGTCGACGACGACGAGGCCGACGTCCGGCAGGGGGGCGAGGACCGCCAGGCGCGTCCCGACGACGATGTCCACCGTCCCCGCCCGGATCCGTCGCCATTCGTCGGCGCGCTCGCCATCACCCAGCCCCGAGTGGACTAGCGCGATGCTCGCGTCAAGGTCGGCTCGAAGCCGGTCCACCAGGGGCAGCGCCATCGAGATCTCCGGCACCAGCAGCAGGGCCCGTCGGCCCGCCTCCATGGCCGAGGCGATCGCCTCCACGTAGATCGCGGTCTTCCCGCCGCCCGTCACCCCGTCGAGCAGGAGCGGGGTGGGATCGCCCGCGGCCATCGCGGTCCGGATCGTCGCGATGGCCTCCGCCTGGGCCGGGGTGAGGTCCGACGCCGGCGGCCGGCCGCCTCGTCGCCCCGCGGGCCGGCTCGCCAACGGACGCCTCGGACGCTCGCGGATCTCGGAGGTGACCAGGCCGCGGCGGACCATGCCGGCGAGCGCCGAGGCCCCGTGCCGTGCGGCGAGGTCCGCACCGGCCAGACCGAGCCCAGCCGACGCGCTCGCGCCAGGCGGGCCCTGTGCCGTCAGCTCCTCGAGGACGGCCACCTGTCGCGGCCCGAGCGGCCGGCCTGCGAGCCGGCTACCGGCCCGGAGCGTGGCCGCCGCGTCCCGACCCTCGGTCGTCAACGTGATCCATCGTTCATAGCGGGGTCCGGCTGACGCCGCGAGCAACGTCCACTCGAGTGAGATGCGCCCGCGTCCCTCGAGGACTCGAAGCCGTCGCATGAGCCCGGCGCGACCCTCCGGTGCGGCAAGGTCGCGAGCCGCCTTCGGACCGGCGGACAGCTGTTCGAGCAGGTCGAGCTCGACGGGGCCGAGGTCGCTCGGCACGTCGTCCCCCGGGACGCGTTCGGCGATGAGTTCGAGGCGCTCGAGCATGCCGGGCGGGAGCATGGCCCGCAGGACGAGCGCCGGCGGCGCCAGATAGTGGCTGGCGATCCAGCGGGCAAGTCCGAGACCCAGCGGCGGCAGGAGCGGGCCGTCCGCCCGGACGCGTTCCACGAGCGGCTTGGGCAGCACCCCGGTCGGGGCTGCGGCCGTCTCGCCAAGCACGATCCCGAGTGCCTGGCGCCGGCCGAACTCGACGAGGACCGCCTCGCCGGGCTCGAGATCGGCCAGGGCCTCGGGCACGAGGTAGGTATACGTCCGGGCACCGGCCGCGCCGGCCGCATCGACGGCGACCTCCACGAGCCGGGCGATCACGGCGGACGGGGTCGCGGCCCCTTGACCCGGCTCGAGCCCGAGCGTCACGAGGCCGCGCTAGACGCGGACCCGGCGCGTCGGATGGAGACGATGCGTCTCGGCGATGATCGCGTCGATCGTCTCCGCGGTCCGCTCCACCTGGCCCGTTTCGTTGACGACGACGTGGTCGTAGTCTTCCTGGCGGGCCAGCTCGATGGCGGCGTTGCGCTGTCGGAGTTCGAGTTCATCGGCGGTTTCCGTCGCTCGCGATCGCAGGCGCCCGAACAGCGCCTCCAGCGATGGTGGCACGACGAACACGAGTAGCGCTTCGGCGACGCGTTCCTTGACGTGTTGGGCCCCCTGGACGTCGATCTTGAGGATGACGTCGCGACCGGCGGCGAGGGCCCGACGGACCTCCGAACGCGGCGTCCCGTACCAGTTGCCGTGGACTTCGTTCGCCTCGAGCAGCCCGCCCGCGTCGCGCAGGTCCAGGAACCGTTCGCGATCGAGGAAGTGGTAGCTGACGCCCTCGACCTCGCCGGGCCGCGGCGCCCTGGTCGTGCAGGTCACGACATAGTGGCGCGCCGGGTCGTGCGGGTGGGCTCGCAAGGCGTCGATGATCGTGTCCTTCCCGACGCCGCTGGGCCCCGAGATGATGATGAGCTGCGCGCCCGGCGCACCCTCGACCGGCTCGCCGTACCCGCCGATCCCGATGTCGTCGACGAGACCGCTCAACGGGCCGAGCTCCCGGCGCGGAGGTCGTCCAGCACGGCTTCGAGGTCGGCCGGGAGCGGCGCGGTCGCCCGGATCAGATGCCCGTCCGCCGGCGAGTTCAGCTCGAGTCGCCAGGCATGGAGGAAGAGCCGCTCCAGCCCGTCCGGTCCGCGCCGAGCGGTCGCGCCGCCATAGAGCGGATCGCCGGCGATCGGATGGCCGATCGCATCGAGGTGGACCCGGATCTGGTGCGTCCGGCCGGTGACGAGATCGAGTTCCAGCAGCGTCCAGCCGTCGAATCGCTCCTTCACCCGGTAGCCGGTCACCGATGGCCGGCCGTCGGCCACCACGCCCATGCGCGTGCGGTGCCGGGGATCGCGCCCGATCGGGGCTTCGATCCGGCCGACGGCGGCGGCGACGTTGCCCTGCACGAGCGCGAGATAGGTCTTCTTGATGCGTCGCGCCTTGAGCTGGGCCATGAGCGACGCCTGGGCACCGTCGTGCTTGGCGACCATGAGCAGCCCGCTCGTGTCGCGGTCGAGGCGGTGGACGATCCCGGGCCTGGTGACGCCCGCGATGCCGCCGTACTCGGCGCCGCCGGCCCGGGCCAGCAGGGCGTTGACGAGGGTGTCGGCGGAATGGCCGGGAGCCGGATGGACGACGAGACCCGAGGGCTTGTCGACGATGAGCAGGTCGCCGTCCTCGTACACCACGCTGACCGGGATGTCCGGGGCTGGGGCCAGGTCCAGCGCCGTCGGTGGCGGGACGTCGAGATGGAGCTCGGCCCCGGCCGCGACGATCGCGTTCGCGCGGAGGGGCACCCCGTCCGCGGTCAACCGGCCATCGGAGATGAGCTTCTGGACGTAGCTCCTGGACAGCCCGGTGGCATCCGCGACGAACCGGTCGACCCGGCCGGACGGGCCGTCGGGCACCCGCAGCGTCCGGGGGCCCGAGGCGGTCGCGCCCTCAGGCATCCGGCGCGGCACCGAGCCGGGCCACGAGGCTCGGGAAGAGGGCCAGCCCGATCAGCAACACGATCGCGGTGCTGACCGCGGCGTCGGCGACATTGAACGTCCAGAAGCGGATATCGCCGAGTCCGATGTCGATCCAGTCGACGACGAAGCCAAGCCGGAACCGATCGATGAGGTTGCCGATCGCGCCGCCCAGGAGCAGCCCGAGCGCGACCGAGAGGTACAGGTTGCGCCCGGAACGGCCGTGGTACGCCACGATCAGGCCGATAACACCGAGCGAGACGATCCCGAACAGGAGCGCCTGGTCACGGAAGAGGCCGAACAGCGCGCCCGAGTTGTGGCCGAAGACGAGCCGAACGTAGTCGCCGATGACGGAGACGACCTCGCCCTGCTCGATCCACGACGTCAGCCACGCCTTCGAGAGCTGGTCCAGGACGACCACCGAGACCGCGATCGTGGCGAACACGCCCCACCGGGCGCGACCGCGGGGGACCGGGACGGCGTCCGCCGACGCCGGCTCGCCGATCGCCGCCGCCCCATCGATCGAACTGGTATCCGTCAGCTCCCCGCCTCCGTCGTCCGGACTGTCCGCCGTCATGCGAGCCTACTCGCCGCCGACGCGGCGGCGCAAGGCGATGGTCACGGACCCGCTGTCGAGCGCCACGGTCGCGCGGTTCGCGTCTGCGAGCGGCGTCCCGTCGCCAAGGTCGGCCAGGGTCTCCTCCGCCACGATCGAAAGATGCTCGGACACGGCGGGTGCCAGGCCGTCGATCCAGAGCTCGATCCGGTCGTCGAGCTCGAGCCCCGCCTCCTTTCGCAGGTCCTGGATCGCCCGCTGGAGCTCGCGCGCATCGCCCTCAGCGCGGAGCGCCGGCGTGAGCTCGGTGTCGAGGACGAGGACGAGCCCGTCGTCCTCGGCGACCGCGGTGCCGGGCCGGGGCGTCGCCTGGATCTCGACCTCGTCGGGCGCGAGCGTGACACCGGCAAGGGTCACGGAGCCGTCGGCTTCGAACGTGACGGCACCATCCCGGGCCGCCGTCATGACCCCGGGGATCGCCGAGCCGAGGCGCTTGCCGATCTTCGGCAGGAGCGGCTTGACGCGTCGTTCGATGAGACTCGAGTCGTCACTGATCAGGATCACGGACTTGACGTTGATCTCGTCGGCGACGATGTCGAGCAGTTCCGCGTCGACGTCGAGGCCCCGGTCCGGCAGGGCCAGCCAGGCCTGCGCCAAAGGCTGGCGGGTCTTGAGCCGTGCCGAGCTCCGCAGCGTCCTGGCGAGGTCCACCGCGTCCTGGGCGACCGCCATCGCGGCCTCGAGTCGCTGGTCCCGATCCGAGGCCAGTTCGGCGGTCGGGAACCGCGTCAGGTGGACGCTGTCGGGCGCCCCCGCCACGTCGGTCGTCAGGTTGCCGTACATCGCCTCCGAGAGGAACGGCAGGATCGGGGCGAGCATCCGGGTCGTGGCGGTGAGCGCCTCGTGGAGGGTCGCAAAGGCCGCCCCGCGGTCCTCGGCGTCGTCGGAGCGCGAGAAGCGCCGACGCGACAGGCGCAGGTACCAGGTCGACAGGCTCGCCATGAACGCGGACAGGGCGCGCGTGGCGCCGACCGCGTCGTAGTCGCGCAGGCGATCCTCGACGACCGCAGCCGTTCCCGCGGCTCGCGAGAGGATCCAGCGGTCGAGGGCCCGGCGTCGCGCGACGGGCGGTGCCGCTTCGGCCGGGGTCCAGCCGGCGAGTCGGGCGTAGGTCACGAGGAAGGCGTAGACGTTCCAGAGGACGAGCAGTTCGCGGCGCGCCTCATCGGCCGCATGCCAGCCGAACAGGATGTTGTCCTCCGGCCGGGCGGTCGCGAACATCCAGCGCATCACGTCGACGCCCATCCGCTCGGCGGCCTCGTCGAAGTCGATCGCGTTGCCCCAGCTCTTGTGCATCGGGCGACCGTCCTCGCCGAACACGAGGGCGTACCCGAAGATCGTCTGGAAGGGTTCTTCGCGGCGCAGCACGGTCGACATCGCGAGCATCGAGTAGAACCAGTTCCGGAACTGGCCGGGGAAGCTCTCGGTGATGAAGTCGGCCGGGAACCAGCGCGCCCAGTACTCCGGGTCCTCGCGGAAATGGAGCGTCGAGAACGGCACGATCCCGGCATCGAGCCACGGGTTGCCGACATCCTTGATCCGCTCGACCGGGGCGCCGCAGCCCGGGCAGGCGACCTTGACCGCGTCCACGTAGGGCCGGTGGGGGGTGTGCCCCTCGAACGTCTCCCAGCCTTCGACCGCCCGGTCGTGGAGCTCCTCGCGACCGCCGATGACCTCGACCGTCCCGCACGCCGAGCAGTCGTAGATCGGCAGCGCCAGCCCCCAGTAGCGCTTCTTGCTGATCATCCAGTCGTGCATGTTGCGCAGCCAGTCGAGCTCACGCTCATAGCCGAAATCCGGGATCCAGCGGATCCGGTCCACGACATCCATGATCTGGTAGCGGAGGCTGGCATCGACCTGCTCGGTCGTCAGCGTTTCGCGCGGTTGGTCGTAGAGCGGGCCCATGCTGATGTACCACTCGTCGACGAGGCGGAAGACGAGCGGCGTCCCGCACCGCCAGCAATGCGGGTAGCGGTGGGTGATGGTCTCGAGCCGGTAGAAGCGGCCCTCGCGCTTGAGGTGCTCGATGATCGGCTCGGCCACGTCGCGGACGTCGCGGCCGGACAGCGACCCGAATCCATCCACGACGATCCCCGATTCGTCGATCGGCGCGATGACCGGCAGGCCGAGCGCCTTGCCGAGCTGGAAGTCCTCGGCGCCGCAACCCGGGGCGATGTGGACGATGCCCGTCCCCTCGTCCTCGCCGACCTCGGACCACGGCACCACGCGATGCTCGTACGGCTGGTCGGGCGCGTCCCGAGTGCCGGCGGCGAACGCCGAGCGGACCGCCGCGAGGTCGTCGAATGGCCCGGCGTAGCGCCAGCCGACCATCTCCGCCCCGGCGACCTCCTCGAGCACCTCGAACGGTCCCGCCAGGGCCGAGCGCAAGGTCCCCTTGCCCAGCCAGAACTCGTCCTCGCCCTGGCGGACCCGCACGTACCGCAGTGACGGGCCCACCGCGGCCGCCACGTTCGACGTCAACGTCCAGGGCGTCGTGGTCCAGACCAGGAGCGCCTGGCCCGGGCGGTCCAACAGCGGCAACCGGATGGTCAGGCCCGGATCGTCCTTGTCCTGGTAGCCCTCGTTCAGCTCGGTCTGCGAGAGCCCGGTCCCACATCGGGCGCACCAGGGCATCGTGTCGTGGCCCTTGTAGAGCCAGCCGCGCCGGTGGCACTCGGCCAGGAACCCCCAGATGAGGTCGTTGTTCTCGTTGCTGAACGTGAAGTAGCTGCCGCCGAGGTCGGGCATCCCGAGCCGGCCGACGAGCATCTCCACCGAGTCGGTCACGGGGCCGTCGGGCCCCTGGATCGTGGTGACCTGCGCGGCATCGGCGCCGAGCAGGTCGCCCAGCCGGCGGAGCTCGTCAGGGTCGTTCCAGTCCATCCACATGCCGAGGCGGATCGACTGCTCGGTCATTCGCGCGGCATACGTCAGCACGCGCTGCTTGCAGAGCGTGACGAACTCGGCGATCCCGTACGCCTCGATGTCCCGCTTCGAGGTGAACCCGAGGTCGCGCTCGACGTTCACCTCGACCCACAGGCCCTGGCAGTCGAACCCGTTCTGGTAGCGCTGGTCCTCGCCCAGCATCGCGTGGAACCGCTGGTACAGATCCTTGTACGCGCGGCCCCAGGCGTGGTGGACGCCCATCGGGTTATTGGCCGTGATGGGTCCGTCCAGGAAGCTCCAGTGCGGCCCGCTTTCGTTCTGGGCGCGGAGGCGAGCGAAGGTCCGGCGCTCCTCCCAGAGGCGCAGGATGTCGTGTTCCTGGGCGACCAGGTCGGGCTTCGAATCGACCGCGTGGAACATTCGGCTCCGGATATGGGTGGGACGGGATCCGCGGGCGAAGGGGCGCTGGCACGCCGTTTCGACGGGTCCGAGTATCCTACCCGCGATGCAACGACCGCAGGAGACGGCGCCGCCGCGCCACCGGTCGCCGTTCGCGGCCGCCTTCCTCTCCCTCATCTTCCCGGGCCTCGGGCATCTGTATGCCGGTGCCTACATGCGCGCGCTCGGGTTCGCCACGCTCCCGATCCTGATGGTCGCCCTCGGTGCCGGGTTCGGGCTGCGGATGGATCGCTCGGACCTCATCGGCCTCGTCCTGAGTCCGCCATTCCTGCAGTCGGTCTTCGTCGTGAACCTGCTGCTGCTGCTGTACCGCGTCATCGCCGTCATCGACGCCTACCGGGTCGCCGAGTTCCTGAATCGCCACGAGGCGAGTGGCGACGGCCGGCTCGGGCCGGCCCGCCTCATCCGGAACCCGCTCTCGATCGCCGGGCTGCTCGCGGTGATCCTCGTGATGAGCGGCGTCCACGTCGTGGTCGCCCGTTACGACGCGCTGGCGCTCGACGCCCTGACGAGCGGCTGCATCTTCGTGGGCGAGGACGTCGACAGCGACTGTCTCGACCCCGACGCCTCGCCGTCGGCCGACGCGACCGAGAGCGAACCCGGCACCGCCGAGCCGACGGCTTTGCCGACACCGGACGCCACGCCCGTCGGCACCGATGTCCCCGAGGTGTCCATCGCACCCTGGGATGGCAAGAAGCGCCTGAACATCCTGCTGATCGGGGCGGACACCCAGGGCGGTGGCTACAACACGGACACCCTCATCACGGTGTCGATCGACCCGGTCACCAAGCAGGTCGCGATGTTCAGCCTGCCGCGCGACATGACGAGTATCCCTGTCCCGGCGGGGCCTGCGCGCCGGCTGTGGGGCAGCACCTATGGGCAGAAGATCAACTCGTTCTACGTCAACAACCGCAATCGCTCGGACGTCTGGCCGGGCAAGAAGGGCGTCCGCGGCTACAACGCGCTGAAGTCGACGCTCGGCGAGCTCTACGGCCTCGACATCAACTACTTCGTCGCGGTCGACTTCGCCGGGTTCCGCAAGGTCGTCGACGCGCTCGGCGGCGTCACGGTCAACGTGCAGGTCCCGATCGTCGATGACAACTTCCCGGCGACCGACGGACGTGACCGGCGGCTGTACATCCCGAGCGGACTCCAGCACATGACCGGCGCGGAGGCCCTGCGCTATGCCCGCTCGCGCCATACCACGAGCGACTTCGATCGCGCCGCCCGACAGCAGCGGGTGCTGCTGTCGATGCGCGAGCAGGCCGACCCCCAGGACCTCATCCCGAGGCTGCCCGACCTCGTCGCCGCGCTGAAGAGCGCCGTGAAGACCGACATCCCCATCGACCAGCTCGACGAGCTGCTCGGGCTGGCCTCGGCGGTCGATACCGCGAACATCAGCTCGTACGTCTTCCAGCCGCCGTACTACGGCAGCGAGACGGCCCGTGGCGCCCCGATCTACAAGATGTTCCCGAACGTCCCGCGGATCAAGAGCGCGGTGAAGAACGCGTTCAAGGTCGATCCGGCCGACGAGGCCCTGCGCCAGAAGCTCGCCGACGAGTCCGCCACGTTGTGGGTCGTCTCGGCGTTGAACGACCGGACGCGCGGGCCGGACCTGGCGGCGTACCTCGACTACAAGGGCATCGCCGCGTCGGCGCCGCGGGCGAAGGACCCCGATCCCCTGCCCGCGACGACGAAGGTCGTCGTCTACAACGGCGCCGAAGCGGACCTCGGCGACACGATCGCGTACCTCGAGAAGACGTTCAAGACGACGGTCGAGACCGTCACGGACCCCGCCGTCCGTGCGGACATCATCCTGACGATCGGCCGGAACACCCCGAAGCTGACGGTCCCGCCCCTGTCCTGACGCGTCCGCGGGCGCCCGGCCCGGCCGGACGCCGCCCCGCCTATTCGATCGGCGTCAGCCAGTGGGTGTACTCGGGCAGCCGGCCACGCACCGCGTCGAAGTAGCGGTCGCGCACGAGTCGGCCGATCGGGCCGATCGCGCCCGACCCGACCGCGCGATGGTCGACCTCGATGACCGGTGAGACCTGGACGCCCGTGCCGCACAGCAGCGCTTCGTCGGCGACGTACAGCTCGGAACGGTCGATCGAACGGGTCTCGGTTGGGATGCCCTCGTTCGCGAGGATCTCCATGATCGCCTTGCGCGTGACGCCTTCGAGCAGGTCGTCGCTGACGGGCGGGGTGATCGCCACGCCGTCGCGCACGACGAACAGGTTCGCCGCCGACGCCTCGTTGACGTGGCCGCCCGCGGTCAGGACCAGCGCCTCGTCGAAGCCGTTGAGCTCCGCCTCGGTCTTCTGGAACGCCATGTTCACGTAGCCGCCGACGATCTTGCCGCGCGCGGGCAGCGCCTCGTCGGCATTGCGGCGCCAGGACGACGTCATCAGGCGCACGCCCGACTCGGTGTCGATGTAGTTCCCGAACGGCAGCGCGACGATGTACAGCTCGTTCTCGAGGTCGTGCAGCCGGACGCCGATCGCGCGGGTGGACTTGTAGTACGAAGGACGGATGTAGGCGTCCTCGCGGAAGCCGTTCCGCCGCACCGTCTCCACGATCAGGCCGGTTAGCTCGTCGACGGACGGGACGTTCTGCATCATCAGGATCCGGCACGACTGGCGGAGGCGCTCGACGTGCTCGCGGACCTTCAACCCGTAGAGCCGGCCCTGCTCCTCGTTCCAGTAGGCGCGGATGCCCTCGAAGGTCGCGGTCCCGTACATGAACGCGTGGGTCATGATGCTGACCTTGGCCTCGCCCATGGGGACGTAGGCGCCCTCGAAGTAGCAGATCAGCTCATCGAGGGCGGCCGCCTTCGGCTTGTGGTGCGGGGTCGGGGCCGGCGTGCCGGTCGACTTCTGGGTCAGCATGCGGGTCGGCTCCTGCGAGGTGCGCGACGGTGAGGCCGCGGGCGACGGTCGGATTCGTGCGGGCGAGTATAGCAGCGGCCGCTGGCGGCTCAGCCCGAGTCGCTCATGATCGTGGCGATCACGAGGGCGAGATACGCGAGGTACAGGACGCCCCCGACGAGCAGGTTGCGGCCACGCAGCCGCCCGGACCGGGCCATCGGGATGAAGATGAGGGCCGAGGCGAGGAAGGCGATCCCGGCGGATGCGAAGGCGACGTAACTGCCCGGCCCGATGACCCAGGAACTCGACGCGAAGACGAGCGCGACCACCGTCGGGATGGTCGACTGGAACACCATCGCGCCGGTGATGTTGCCCATCGCGAGGGTGTCCTTCCCGGCCCGGACCCAGATCACCGAGTTGAACTTCTCGGGCAGCTCGGTCGCGATCGGCGCGATGACGAGCGCGAGCAGCACCTCGTCGATGCCCAGCTCGCTGGCGAGGTGCTCGACCGCCTGGACGAAGAAGATCGCCCCGATGACGATGAGCGAGAGGGCCGCGAGGACCTGCAGGTTGACGACCCGCAGGCGCGGGACGGTCGGGTCGGCACGATGCGCATTTCGGTCGACCCGGTGGAAGCGAAGGGGCGCCAGGTCCTCCGCATCGACGTCGGGGTCCGCCTCGAAGTGGCCCTTGACGTACCACGCGTAGATCCCGATCAGGACCACGGCCACGATCCACTTGAGCCACACCGGCTCGAGGGGCAGGAACGCGGCACCGACCGCCAGGGCGT
>CAVVDC010000004.1:0-172994 GCA_963746855.1 uncultured Chloroflexia bacterium | reverse complement strand
ACGAGCCCGAACCGTGGACGCCACATCGTCGAGACGGGGGCGTCGTCGAGGACGGCCGTGAAGCCGCCGATCCGACGGAACCCGACGCGCTCGTAGCGGTGGTCGTTGCCGGGATTCGTCGACTCGAGGTAGGCCGGGAGCCCGGCGGCATCCCAGTGTTCCAGGCCTTCAGCCAGGAGCCGCTGGCCGGCCCCCTTGCCACGGTGGTCGGGGTGCGTGGCCAGGAGGCTGAGATAGGCGTGCGGCTCGCCATGGGGGTGGTTCGCCTCGAACCGGTCCCAGAGGCTGAACAAGGCCGTCGCGGCACCAGGCTCGAGGGCCGTCCTGACGAGCGCCCTGGCCGCCCGGTCCTGCTCGTCCGACAACTCGGTGCCGTCGGGCGGGATCCAGAGCGACACGGCCGAGTCGTCATCGGCCACGAAGACCGTCGAGTACCGCAGCGCTCCCTCGACGAACAGGCTCCAGTACGCCGGGTGATGCGCGGTCGAGCCGTCGGGTCCGGTTAGGGCCACGCCCCACACGGGGTCTGAGGCGAACGCCAGGGTGAGCGTTTCGGTGACTCGCGCGAGGTCCGCGTGGGTCGCCGGGCGGGACGGCATCTAGGTCGCCTCCTGCGGTGACGCCATCGATCGTGGTGCCGGAGCCGAGATTCGAACTCGGACGCCCTTGCGGGCCGCGGAGTTTAAGTCCGCTGCGTCTGCCGTTCCGCCACTCCGGCGCTCGTCAAGCCTAGGCCCTCGGCGATCAGAGGATGAAGGCCACGCCGAGCGCGATGAGCCAGATCGACCAGGCGATGTAGGCGATGGGGACGATCGTCCCGGCGAGCGCCCAGCCGTGCTCCTCGTTCGGGCCGACGAACTCGAGGGTCCCGACGAGCAGCGCGATCCCGATCGCGAACCCGATGAACCCGAGCCAGGCGGGCAGGACGTCGGTGGAGGTGACCGAACCGGCGACGAGCAGGGTCCACACGCCAGTCAGCAGGTAGCCGAGGTGCTCGCCGATGCCGACGCCCAACAGGCGGTGGAGCGTGGCGAAGGTCACCTCGATCGTCCGTCGCGTGGCCGCCGCGTCCGGCCCGTCGGCTGCGATGTAGCGCCGGGCGAGCTCCGGAACGGCGAACGGCCAGCGCACCAGGCCGAGCGCCTGCACCAGGGCTGCCGCGGAGCCGACCACGACGGATGCGACCGCCAGCGGCGGCGGGGCGCCGAGGGCGACGGCGACCAGCGCGACCAGCGGCAGCATCGCGAGCGCACTCAGGAGCAGCGCCTCCCAGCGGAGGATCAGCCCGGATCCGCCGGCCGCGAAGCGGCGGAGGATCTCGTCGGGCTCCTTGCGCAGGATGTTCGGGTAGTCGAACGCCCGGCCGAGCTCGAAGAACGCAAGGTTGAACGCGATCGGGACTGCGATCAGCAGGACGGCGGTGACGAGCTCGAGGGTCATGTGCTCGGGGCTCCTTCGATGGGCCAGGCCGGCGTGGGACTCGCGCAGCCTACTTGGTCGGCACCGACGCGGGCGGCCTTGTATCCGCGTTGCGTACCCTAGGTCCGTGGACGAGCCGAGGCCGCCAGCGACGGCGATCCAGTCGACAGAGGACCCGGAGCGGACCGGCGCTCGCGCATCGATCCGTCATGCCCTCGAGCGGATCTCGCTCATCGGCGTCGTCGCCGACGACTCGGACGACGTCCGGATCCAGAAGGTCACGCTCACGCTGTCAGCGGTGACCGTCACGATCCTGTCGGTGTTCTGGGTCGGGACGTACTGGGCGCTCGGTCTCGTCGTGCCCGCGGCGATCCCGCTGACCTACCAGCTGGCGTCGATCGTGACGCTCGTGGCGTTCGCGCGAACGAAGGACTACCGGTTCTTCCGGTTCAGCCAGATCGTCATCATCTTCGCCCTGCCATTCCTGCTCCAGTGGAGCCTCGGCGGCTACGTCGCCTCCAGTGCGGTCAGCCTGTGGGCGCTCGTCGGGGTCTTCGGGGCACTGTTCTTCTACAGCGCCCGCCAAGCCGTGCCGTGGTTCGTCATCTTCGTCGCGTTGACGGTCTTCTCCGGGTTGATCGATCCCGTCCTCGCCGCGTCGCCGGCGGCCATCCCGACGGGCGTCCAGGTGACGTTCTTCGTCCTGAACATCCTCGGGGTGGCGGTGACGGCCTATCTCCTCCTCCAGTACTCGGTGCGAGCACGCGACGTGGCCCTCGCCCAGTCAGACGGCCTGCTGCTCAACGTGCTGCCGCGGTCGATCGCCGAGCGGCTGAAGCGCGAACCCGGCGTGATCGCCGAGCGCTACGACGAGGTCTCGGTGCTCTTCGCCGACGTCGCCGACTTCACCCCCTTCGCCGAGCGGACGAGCCCCGAACGACTGGTCAGCGTCCTCAACGAGGTCTTCAGCGCGTTCGACGTCCTGAGCGAGCGGCACGGGCTCGAGAAGATCAAGACCATCGGCGATGCGTACATGGTCGCCGGCGGCCTGCCCGAGCCTCGCGCCGATCACGCGGAGGCGATCGCCGCCCTGGCGGTCGACATGCAGGCTGAACTGGCCCGCGTGTGCGAGGCGCTCGGCCTCGGGCTCGAGATCCGGATCGGGATCGACTCCGGCCCGGTGGTCGCCGGCGTCATCGGCCGTCGCAAGTTCATCTACGACCTGTGGGGCGATACCGTGAACACCGCCAGCCGGATGGAGTCGCACGGGATCCCGGGTCGGATCCAGGTGACGACAGCCACGTACCAGCGGCTCCAGGATCGGTATCGCTTCGAGGATCGCGGCGAGATGGAGGTGAAGGGCAAGGGCCGCATCCGGACCTACCTGCTGGTCCCGGAGCGCGATCGCGCGAGCCTCGCACCCTAGACTGGGCGGCGATGAGCATGGCCACGAACACGGACACCCGGTCGCCGGCGCCGCACGATGCCGACCGCCACGACCTGATCCGCGTGCAGGGCGCGCGCGTGAACAACCTCAAGGACCTCAGCGTCGAGATCCCGAAGCGCCGGCTGACCGTATTCACCGGCGTCTCCGGCTCGGGCAAGAGCTCGCTGGTGTTCGGCACGATCGCGGCCGAATCGCAGCGGCTGATCAACGAGACGTACAGCGCCTTCGTGCAGGGCTTCATGCCGACGCTGGCGAGGCCGGACGTCGACGTGCTCGACGGGCTGACGACGGCGATCATCGTCGACCAGGAGCGGATGGGCGCCAACGTCCGCTCGACCGTCGGCACCGCGACCGACGCGAACGCGCTGCTGCGCCTGCTCTTCAGCCGCCTCGGGAAGCCCCACATCGGTCCGCCGACGGCCTACTCGTTCAACATCCCGCAGCGCAAGGCGAGCGGGGCGATGACCATCGACCGCGGCAAGGGCGAGCGGATCGTCGTGCGCGACGCGATCTACCACGGCGGCATGTGCCCGCGCTGCGAGGGCGTGGGCTCGGTCACCGATATGGACCTCACCCAGCTGTACGACGACACGAAGTCGCTCCGCGAGGGCGCGCTCAAGGTCCCCGGCTACAGCATGGACGGCTGGTACGGCCGCATCTTCGCCGGCGCCGGCTTCGACATGGACAAGCCGATCCGCGACTACACCCCCGAAGGAGCTCGATCGCCTGCTCCAGGCGGAGCCGACGAAGATCAATGTCGACGGGGTCAACCTGACCTTCGAGGGGCTCATCCCGCGCATGCAGAAGTCGATGCTGTCGAAGGACATCGACACGCTCCAGCCGCACGTCCGCGCCTTCGTCGAGCGGGCCGTGACCTTCACCCCGTGCCCCGACTGCGGCGGCACCCGGCTGAACGAGCCGGCTCGATCGTCGAAGATCGCCGGGATCAACATCGCCGAGGCCTGCGCGATGCAGATCGACGATCTCGCCGAGTGGCTGCGTGGGCTGGACGAGCCGTCGGTCGCGCCGCTGCTCGCCGGCCTCCAGCACACATTCGACTCGTTCGTCGAGATCGGACTCGGCTACCTCTCGCTCGATCGACCGTCGGGGACGCTGTCGGGCGGTGAGTCCCAGCGCACCCGGATGATCCGTCACCTCGGCTCGTCGCTGACCGACGTCACGTACGTCTTCGACGAGCCCACGATCGGGCTGCATCCGCACGACATCCAGCGGATGAACGGCTTGCTGCGACGGTTACGCGACAAGGGCAACACGGTGCTCGTCGTCGAGCACAAGCCCGAAGTGATCGCCATCGCCGACCACATCGTCGACCTCGGGCCTGGCGCCGGCAGTGCCGGCGGCGAGGTCGTGTTCGAAGGGACCGTCGAGACGCTGCGGGCGAGCGGCACCATCACCGGGCGGCACCTCGATGACCGGGCGTCCTTGAAGCCGTCGGTGCGGACGCCGTCGAGCGTCCTGGAGGTTCGCGGCGCCACAACCAACAATCTCCAGGACGTCGATGTCGACATCCCGCTCGGCGTCCTGGTCGTGCTGACCGGCGTGGCCGGGTCCGGCAAGAGTTCGCTCATCGACGGATCGGTCGTGGGCCGGGACGGCGTCGTGTCGATCGACCAAAGCGGGATCAAGGGCTCGCGGCGCAGCAACCCGGCGACCTACACCGGGCTGCTCGACCCCATTCGGACAGCGTTCGCGAAGGCCAATGGGGTGAAACCCGCCCTGTTCAGCGCCAACTCCGAAGGCGCCTGTCCGACCTGCAACGGCGCCGGCGTCATCTACACGGAGCTCGGGTTCATGGATACGGTCGCCACCACCTGCGAGGACTGCGAGGGCAAGCGCTACGAGGCGACCGTCCTGGAGTACCGCCTCGGTGGTCGCGACATCAGTGAGGTGCTCGCGATGTCGGTGAGCGAAGCGGAGGCGTTCTTCGGCGGTGGCGAGGCGCGCACGCCGGCCGCGCATACGATCCTCCAGCGGTTCGTCGACGTGGGCCTCGGCTACCTGCGGCTCGGCCAGCCGCTTCCGACCTTGTCCGGTGGTGAGCGGCAGCGGCTCAAGCTGGCCACCCATATCGGCGAGAAGGGTGGCGTCTACGTCCTCGACGAGCCGACGAGCGGCCTCCATCTCGCCGACGTCCGGCAGCTGCTCGGCTTGCTCGACCGGCTCGTCGACGCCGGGAAGTCGGTCATCGTCATCGAGCACCACCAGGCGGTCATGGCGCACGCGGACTGGATCATCGACCTGGGTCCCGGCGCCGGCCGGGATGGCGGCCAGATCGTGTTCGAGGGGCCACCCGCCGACCTCGTCGCCACCCGCTCCACCCTCACCGGCCAGCACCTGGCGGCGTACGTCAACGCCTGACGTAGTGCCAAATCGAAGACCCGCTGGTCACCCAGCGGGTCGGTCGGTGCTTGTTTGTGGAGGCGACGACCGGATTCGAACCGGTGAATAGAGGTTTTGCAGACCTCCGTGTTGAGCCACTTCACCACGTCGCCCTGTCGTTGGCTGCCCCTCGAGGATTCGAACCTCGGTTCACGGATCCAAAGTCCGCTGTCCTACCACTAGACGAAGGGGCAGCGGTCCGCAGAGGAGGGAGTGGAGCGGAAGACGGGACTCGAACCCGCGACCCTCACCTTGGCAAGGTGATGCTCTACCAACTGAGCCACTTCCGCCCTGATGCCCCATCACCGAAGCGATGGTGCCGAGAGCCAGATTCGAACTGGCGACACCGCGATTTTCAGTCGCGTGCTCTACCAACTGAGCTATCTCGGCCCGATGGCCAACCAGCCTGCGGCTGTCCGTCGGCGGTCCGGAGGATACCACGAGCGCTCCGGCCCCGGCTGTCGCGACGACCTCGCCGGTCCCCTAGTCCAGCCCGCTCAGGCTGGCCGACTCGGCTGCCGCCAGCGGCGCCTCGCCGGTCAGCTCGCGGAGGCGATTGATCCGACCGAGGATCGGCGGGTGGGTCGACATCAGGTTCGAGGATCGCGCCTCGAACTTCTTGATCGGGTTGGTGAAGTACATGTGCTGCGTGCCGCGGTTGGCGACCTCGAGGACCTCCTGATCGCCACCGATCTTGGCCAGGGCCCGCTCGAGCCCGTACGGGTTCCGTGTCAGCTCGACCGATGACGCGTCGGCGAGGTACTCCCGCTGGCGGCTGACGGCGAGCTGGATGAAGCGGCTGATGAGTGGCGCGAGGACGGCCAGCGCGATGGCGATGACGAAGATGACCGCCTGGGCGCCGCCGCCGCCACTGCTGTCCCGGCTGCGCCGCCCGCTGACGCCGCCCCAGAACGTGAAGCGCAGGAAGAAGTCCGCGAGGATCGCGATCGCCCCGACCATGACGCCGACCACGAGCGAGAACCGGATGTCGAGGTTCCGCACGTGCGACAGCTCGTGGCCGATGACCCCCTGCAGCTCTTCCCGGTCGAGCTTCTCGAGGAGTCCGCTCGTGACCGCGATCGACGCATGGGCCGGATCGCGACCCGTGGCAAAGGCGTTCGGGGCGGTGTCGTCGATCATGTAGACCTTCGGCATCGGGATGTTCGCCGCGATCGCCATCTCGCGGACCACGTTCATGAGCTGCGGCGCCATGACGTCGCTGACCGGGACCGCGCCGCTCACCGCGAGGACGAGCTTGTCACCCGCGAAGTAGGTGCCGATGCCGGACACCGCACCGAGCGCAGACGGCGCCGACGGTCGTCGCCACCCCGCCGGCGGCGCTGCCGAACATCACGTACCCGATGGCGAAGCCGAGCAGTCCGAGCAGGACGACGACGAGCAGCGCCATGAGGAACGAGTTCCGCCGGTTGGCGGCGACCTGTTGGTAGAAGGTGTTCCCGGCCACGGTCCCTTTCGCGGGCGGGCGATCAGCTCAGGCTGAGGTCGACGGTCGGGACGTTCGCCGCTTCGGGCTCGGCATCGAAGAACTCGCGCTTCGAGAAGCCGAACGGACCAGCGATGAGCACGCTCGGGAACGTCGCGATGGACGTGTTGTAGTCAAGGACGGTCGCGTTGTAGTGCTGGCGCGAGAAGGAGATCTGGTTCTCCGTCGTCGTCAGCGACTCCTGGAGTTCGAGGACGTTCTGGTTCGCCTTCAGTTCCGGGTAGTTCTCGACGACCGCGAACAGCGAGCGCAGGGTGCCGGTCAGGGCATTCTCAGCCGCCGCCTGTTGCGCGGGGCCCTGCGCGCCGGCGGCGACCGCGGCCGCTCGAGCGTTCGTGACGTCGGTCAGGACCTTCTGCTCGAACCCCATGTAGCCCTTCACGGCGTTGACGAGGTTCGGGATCAGGTCATGGCGACGCTTCAGCTGGACTTCGATCTGGGCGAGCGCCTCGTCGACGCGCAGGCGCCGCTGGACCAGGCCGTTGTAGATCGCGATCACGACGACGATCAGGATCACGACGACCGCGATGATGATCAGGACGATGGGGTCCATGCGCCTCCTCCATGCCGGGCGAGCCTTGTCCGGCGACCCGTGCACCCCAAGTCTACAGCGCCGTGGACGAGCGCTGATCGGACGGCCTCGCCGTCGGGTGCGGCGTGAGTCGGCTACGATGCGACGGTCTGCAACGTGAGCACGGGCTGGAGGTGGGATGGATGCCGGACATGGAAGAGACGGGCGCGATCGACTACCTGTTGATCGAGGCGCCCGGCAAGAAGATCGATGGTGCGCTGGTCCCGCCACTGTTGGACCTGGTTGACCGGCACCTGATCCGGATCCTCGACGCGCTGATCATCGTCAAGCGCGGCGATGGCGATTTCGATGTCCTCACGACCTCCGACCTGGATGCCGCACAGGTCGGCGACCTGGGTGCTCTCGCCGGCGCATCGTCGGGCGTGTTGGACGCCGATGACGCAGCGGCCGCCGCCGGGGCTCTGCAGTCCGGCAGCCTCGGCCTGCTCCTCGTCTACGAGAACCTGTGGTCCCTCGAGTTCGGGGTCGCGGCCCGCAAGGCCGGCGCCCAGCTCGTGGCCTACGGACACATCCCGACCCAGGCCCTCGTGGCCGCGCTCGACGCCCTCGAAGCCTGACAGGAAGGGGAACACGATGGGACTCATCGGAGGTATGGCTCGAACGGCGGTGGTCGTCGGGACGGCGACGGCGGTCAGAGGCCGCGTCTCGCGCCGTCAGCAGACGCGCTGGGCGCAGGAGGACCAGGCGGCCCAGCCGCAGGCGGCGCCCCCGCCGCAATACGCCCAACCCGCACCGCAGTACGCGGCGCCGCCGCCGCAGTACGCCGCGCCGCCGCCGGCTGCTCCCGCCGACGACGTGTACGCGCAGTTGCGGAAGCTCGCCGAGCTCAAGGATGCCGGCATCCTCACCGAGGAGGAGTTCGCCACGAAGAAGGCCCAGCTCCTGGGCCTGTAGGCCGGTCCTGCGCGCCGATCGTCGTGACACGACTCGGCCCCCGGCGGGAGACACCCCGGGGGCCGTTCTGTGCACGGGATGTGGTGGGCGGTACTGGACTCGAACCAGTGACTTCCTCGGTGTAAGCGAGGCGCTCTGACCCTCTGAGCTAACCGCCCGCGGACAGCATAACGACCGCCCGGTGAGGACGGTCGTCAGTGGATCCCGAAGGGTGGTGCCCAGGCCGGGACTTGAACCCGGATGAGTTGCCTCATACGCCCCTCAAACGTACGCGTATACCAATTCCGCCACCTGGGCAGGTGTCGCTGTCAGATCGGGTCCGAGAGGGAGAGTGGTACCGAGGGAGGGACTTGAACCCACACGACCTTGCGGCCACTGGTACCTGAAACCAGCGCGTCTGCCTATTCCGCCACCTCGGCGTGGACCCGGTGCGACCGGTTCACCGGTCGGCAGCGAGGCGCCATGTTAGCACATCCCAAAATCGGTCAGCCGGGTCCCCGACCTGCCGCATGGCGGGTCCGCTGACCGTGTTCCGCACCACGACGGCCTCGTCGGCGAAGGCCAGCGGGAGCAGGTAGCGACCGAGCCCGAGCTGCTTCTCGAGCGCCGAATAGGCCGCCTCCCGCTGCTCGTCCGTACCGGGCGCCCGGGCCGCCTTGAGCAGCTTGTCCAACGCCATGTCCTGGACGCCGGAGATGTTCGATCCGCCGGTCCGGGTCTGGCTCGAGGCGAGCAACGGATACAGATCCGGGTCGAGCCCGAGGGTGACGTCCGTGACGGCAGCCGCGAAGGTCCCCGTCGCGAGCCGGTCGTTGACGAAGGCCTCCGGCGCCAGGGGGACGTGCGTCGCGTTCAGGCCGATGGCCTTCCAGTCGGCGGCGACGGCGGCGGCCGTTGCGAACGCGCCCGGGTTGGCCGACTCCTCCGGGCTGATGACCTCGAGCTCGAGGGGCTGCTTGGCACCCGGCAGGTGCCAGCCGTCGTCCTTCTCTTCCCAGCCGGCCGCTTTGAGCGCCTTTTTCGCGTCCGCCGGCGAGTAGGCGACGGCCGGATCGGCGGCCGGGTCGAAGAGCGGCGAGCTGGGCGGGATCGGCCCGGACGCGGACAGAGCGACTGACGCGAAGACCTTGTCGATGAGCGAGACGCGGTCGATCGCCGCCAGGAGAGCCGTGCGCACCGTCGGGTCGCGGAACTCGGGGTGGCTCGGGCGGAGGTTGAGCAGGACCGTGGTCAGGGTCGAGCCCGGGTAGCGCAGCAGAGCGCTGTCGCTCACCGACGCGAGGTCGGAGGCGACCGCCGCGGGCAGCCCGGAGGCCGCGTCGATGTCACCCGCGCGATAGGCGGCCACGAGCGAATCGGGGTCGTCGAAGAACCGCATCTCGATGCCGGGCAGGTATGGCGTCGGGCGCTCCGGCCGGAGGGTCGGCTTGGCCGTCGTCAGCGAGTCCGTGGGGGCCGCGGACGGATCGGGCTCGGCGTCGATCGGCGGCAGGGCGGACTCGGCCGGGATGAGCTCCGCCTTGTCGTCGTCAAGGGTCGTGAGCGCGAACGGCCCGGACCCGACGGGTTGGCGGCCGAACGTGTGGTCGGCCAGCAGGTTCACCGGGACCTCCTCGAGGAGATGAGCCGGCGCGATCGGCTGGGTCGCCGCCTGGAGGAACCCGCCGAGCGGGGTCTTGAGCGTGAACGTCACGACGCTCGGCGAGACGGCCTGGACCGTCACCTCGGACCACGACGTCGCGCCGGGGCCTGTGTAGTCGGCATCCTGGAGCGTCTGGATCGTGAACACGACGTCGTCCGCCGTCACCGGCTCGCCATCGTGCCAGCGGGCGTCATCGCGGAGCTCGAACGTCCAGACGCGGCCCTTCTCGTCGACCGACCAGCGTTTGGCGAGGTCGGGCACGATCGTGCCGTTCGGGCCGTTGCGGACGAGACCCGAGAAGACGAGGGCCACCAGGTTCCGGTCCGCCTGCGTCCGGGCGGTCAGCGGGCTGACCGAGACCGGGTGCCCGAGCATACCCTCGCGATAGGCGCGCGGACCCGCCTCGCCGGACGCGTCCGGGCCGAGGCTGGGTGAGGCGGAGGAGGCCGTGAGTGCCGGGATGCCGACGAGGCCCGCGATGAGCGCGAGCAGCACGACGAGCGACCCGACCACGGTGGTGTCGGTCCTGGTCATCGGGCTCCGTGCAGATGAGTCGCCGCGCGCCGCGGCCGCATCGCGAACGTCAGGCCGTTGCGACGACCGGCGCGAAGAGGAATGACGCGAGCGAGAAAAGGACGAAGAGGACGAGCAGCGCGATCGTGAACTGCCACAGTCGGCGTTCGACGCCACGGCGGCTCCGGTAGACGGCGGAATCGCCGCCGAAGGTGCCGGAGAGGCCGGTCCCGCGTGCCTGCAGGAGGATGGAGATGATGAGCGCGATGCTGACGATGATCTGGCCGAAGGCCAGCAGCGGATTCACGAGTGCGTGACCTCGATGCGTACGGCGACGGATGCTATCACAGGATGAGCGAGCGGCCGGTCATCCCCTCCCAGCGCGGCAGGCCGGCGAACGTGAGCAGCGTCGGCGCGACGTCGGCCAGGACCCCGTTGCGCAACAGGAGACCGGCCGCGGCCCGACCGACGATGACGATCGGCACGGGGTTCAACGAATGCGCGGTCTGGGGATGCCCGTCGGCATCGCGCAGCTGGTCGGCGTTGCCGTGGTCGGCCGTGACGACGAGGAGTGCGCCGGGAGTCGTCGGGTCGTGGGCGTCCACGGCTTCGACCGCAGCCACGACCCGCTCCAGGCAGGCGTCGATCGTGGCCAGCGCCTGGAGCGTAGCCCCCCAGTGGCCTGTGTGGCCGACCATGTCGGCGTTGGCGTAGTTCGCGACGATGACGTCGTACGACCCCGACCCGATCGCCTCGACGAGCGCGTCCGTCACGCCGTTCGCGCTCATCTCCGGTGCGAGGTCGTAGGTCGCGACCTTGCGACTCGGGATGAGCCGGCGCTCCTCGCCCGGATGGGCCGCCTCGAGCCCACCGTTGAAGAAGTAGGTCACGTGGGCGTACTTCTCGGTCTCCGCGACGTGGAATTGCCGCCAGCCCGCATCGGCGACCGCGTCCGCGAGCGACCGGACGATCTCGGGCGGGAACGCGACCTGGACCGGCAAACCCGCTTCGTACTCGGTCATCGTCACGACGAGCGGGTCCGTCGGGGCCGCGCGTCCCGACGGCGATGTCCGGTCGAAGCCGGTGAAGGCATTGCCGTCGGCGAGCGCATGGATGAGCTGCCGGGCCCGGTCCGCGCGGAAGTTCGCATGGATGATGGGGTCCCCGTCGGCCAGGCCGCGCTCGACCCCGTCGATCACCGTCGGCGACACGAACTCATCGGTCTCGCCCCGGGCATAGGCCGCCTCGATCGCCGCGGGAGCCGACGGCGCGTGATCCGCCGCCTCGGCGTGGACGATCGCGTCGTAGCCGCGTTCCGTGCGATCCCAGCGCTGGTCGCGGTCCATCGCGAAGTACCGGCCGCCGACGCTGGCGATCGCCGCCCCCGGGTGGGCCGCCGCCAGGCGGGTCTCAAGGTCGATCGCGAAGCCGAGCGCCGACGAGGGCGGCGTATCGCGTCCATCGAGCAGGGCGTGGACGGCGACGCGCGGCACTCCTTCGCGCTTGGCGAGGTCCGCCAGCGCGACGAGATGCCGGTCGTTGGCGTGGACCCCGCCAGGCCCGATGAGGCTGACCACGTGGAGGACGCCGCGTCGCTCGCGGGCCCGGGCGCACGCCTCGAGGAAGGCCGGGCGCGCGAAGAACGACCCATCCGCGATGGCCGCGTCGATGCGCGGCAGGTCCTGGAGCACGGGTCGGCCGGCCCCGAGGTTGAGATGGCCGACCTCCGAGTTCCCCATCTGTCCGGGCGGCAGCCCGACGTCAGTCTCCGACGCGCCGAGCTGCGCGTGCGGCCACCGCTCGAGCAGGCCGCGCCAAGTCGGCATCGGGGCGGCCGCGATGGCATCGGCGGACGGGTCCTGGCCGATCCCGAACCCGTCGAGCACGACGAGGACGATCGGGCGTGGCCGGTCCCGGCGGGCGTCGGTCACCCGGCGGCGCCGCGGGCGCGGGCGGTCATCCCGGCCCGGGCCACGATCCCGGCCATCTCGTCGGGCTTGAGCGAGGCGCCGCCGACGAGCGCGCCGTCGATCGCGGGCTCGGCGAAGAACTCCCAGATGTTCGCGGACGTGACGCTGCCCCCGTAGAGCACTGGAACGTCGGCCGCGGGGGCACCCCAACCGAGCGAGCGGAGCGAGTCCCGGATCCCGTCGGCCATGGCGGCGGCGTCCGACCCGACCGCGTTCCGGCCGGTTCCGATGGCCCAGACCGGCTCGTAGGCGATCACCAGCCCGCCGGCCACCAGCGCGTCGGGCTCGTGGTCGGCCAGGGCGCCCGCGAGCTGCCCGTCGACGACGTCGGTCGCGCGTCCGGCCTCGCGGTCCGCCAGCTGCTCACCGACGCACAGGATCGGCCGGAGGCCGGCCTCGATCGCGCGGCCGAGCTTGCGGCCGATCTGCTCATCCGTCTCGCCGGCATCGCGGCGTCGCTCCGAGTGGCCGACGATGACCCATGTCGCAAGCCCGGCCAGCATCGGTGCCGAGACCTCGCCCGTGTACGCCCCCGCCAGCTCGTGGTGGACGTCCTGGGCACCGACCGCCACCGACGGGTCCGCCACGGCAAGGGCGTCGCGGACCGCGGCGAGACACACGAACGGCGGGCAGATGACCCGGATGACCCCGGTCTCGCGCGTCCGGGCGGCGATGGTCCGCGCCAGCTCGCCGGCATCGGCCGGGGTCGTGTGCATCTTCCAGTTGCCCGCCACGATCACGTCACGCATCGGCACGAATCATGCCAGAGCGGGCCCACCGGAACCAACGCCGGCCGGGCGATGCGGCCGTGCCCGGCCACGGCCCGTCCCCGGGCCGCGGCGACCGATGCCGTCGTCGTCGTGGAGTGCCAGCCGTTCGATCCGCTCCAGCGCCCGCTGGACGGCCGAACGGTGGACGGCCAGGCGCTCGGCGAGGTCGCTCAGCGTCGCTTCGGGCGTCTCCCGACGGGCGGCGGCGACCAGCCGCACGACATTCGGCTGCTGGGCGAGCCGCCCGTCCGCGTCGAGCGTGGCGATCGCCTCGAGCTGGCGGCCGGCGGCGCTGACGGCCCGCTGAAGGTTCGCCGATTCGGCGTTGAGGACCCGGTTCAGGTCGCCCCGCAAGGCGCGCGACACCTGCCGGGCCTCGAGTTCGAGCAAGGCTCCGCCGGCGCCGATACGCCGAAGGAACGTCTCGACCGCCTCCCCGCTCTTCCAGGTCACGACGCCCCGACCCCGACGGATCCGCCAGGACGCGGGCAGGTCGATGTCGGCCAGCCGCTCGGCGAGGATCGGGGCCTCGTCCGGCTCCACGACGAACTCGAGATGGGTCCGTCCACCGGCTAGGCTCAGCGAGCCACGAGCCAGGAACCGGCCACGCAACCAGGCCGCGCGGCAGTGGTCGGCGGCGGTCGCCCAGTGGAACGCGTCGGGATCGGCCGTCGTCGGTCGCCCAGCCGCCGGCTCAAGGTCCGGATCGTCACCGCCTCGTCGCAGCCGGACGGCCAGGCGGGCCACGGGTCCGTCCCGATGCGTCGACGCCCGCGGGCCGGCGCCCAGGCCCTGCGCCTCGGCCGTCCGATCGCAGGCTCGCGACGGATCGATGGCGGCCAGTTCGGCCCGGAGGGCGATGACAAGGTCTCGTTCGGAGCGGGACATGTCAGGCCGTCATGCGGTCCGTCCGACGGCCCGACGCCGGATGCCGATCTCGCTGTCGAGGACCCCGACGAGCGCCTCGGTCAGGCGCGCCGGGTCGTGATGGTGGGCGTTGTCGGGATCGACGACGTCGTCCAGCACGAGTCGCGGGATGGGGTCGACCGCCGGTGGCCACCGGAGCCGGACCGGCTCGGCCGTCCAGTCCTGAGGCGCCCGGGCGGCGAAGTGGTTGTTGGCCACGACGACGTCGACCAGGCCCGGCGTCGTGTGCGCGATGAGCGCCTCGACATGAGCCGCCAGGTCGTAGTGGGCCGTTTCGCCTTCCTGCGTGGCGACGTTGCACGCGAAGACGCGGGGCGCATTCGCCGCGAGCAGGGCCTCGCGAATACCCGGGATGAGGAGGCTCGGGAGCAGGCTCGTGTACAGGCTGCCCGGCCCGAGCACGATCAGGTCAGCTTCGGCGATGGCCGCGAGTGCATCCTCCGACGGCCGCACGTCCTCGGGCGTCAGCCAGACCCGCTCGATGCCGGCCGTGCGCATGATGTGCGACTGGCCATGGATGATCGAGCCGTCGGCCAGGCGGGCGTGGAGGGTCAGCGGGGTCGCCGTCGCCGGCAGCACCTGGCCGCGCACCGCGAGGATCCGGTTGATCCGCCGCACGCCCTCCTCGAAATCGCCGTCCTCGACCGCGGTCATCGCCGCGATGAGCAGGTTGCCGACGGCGTGCCCGGCCAGGCCGGTGCTGTCGGGGGCCGCGCCCGGGGGCGCGGGGAAGCGGTACTGCAGGAGCTCGCTCATCAGCGGTTCGGCATCGGCCAGCGCCGCGATGCAGTTGCGGATGTCGCCGACCGGCGGGATGCCGAGCTCGTCGCGCAGGACGCCGGACGACCCTCCGTCGTCGGCGACGGTGACGACCGCGGTCAGGTTGCTGGTGTGTTCCTTGAGCCCGCGCAACAGCATCGAGAGGCCGGTCCCGCCGCCGATCGCCACGATCCGCGGACCCCGGGCGAGAAAGCGCCGCTGGTAGATGAGCTCGACCAGCGGCTGGTCCCCGTCGGCGGACCGGAACGGGCCCATGAACGCCCGGATGACCTGCACGGCCCCGATGACGACGAGCAGGACGCCGATGCCGCCGACGATGAGGCCGCGCAGCGGGTATGGCAGGAACTGGAGCGTGGCGAGGTCGATGAGCGACCCGGCGAACCCGCCCGGTTCGAGGTCCCGCGACAGCTGGCGGAGCGTGTGGGCCACCGCCAGCGCCAGGAGCAGGAACCCGATGAACACGACCAGCAGCCAGCGCTTGATGCCGATCCCGGGCGACAGCCAGCGGCGCAGGTTCACGTCCGTTCGAGCTCGCGGTGGAAGACGGCGACCGGGCCGACGTCGCGCTCACGCATCCAGGTGGCGATCTCCTCGGCGACGACGATCGAGCGGTGATACCCGCCGGTGCAGCCGATCGCGATGGTCAGCCGGGTCTTGCCTTCGGCGATGTAGGCCGGGACCGCCACCTCGAAGAACTCGGACAGGATGTCGAGGAAGCGGCGCGCCACGGGTTGGTCGAGCACGAACCCCCGGACCTCGTCGGTCAGCCCGGACAATGGCCGAAGCTCGGCGATGTAGAACGGGTTCTCCATGAAGCGGACGTCGAAGACCAGGTCCGCCTCGAGCGGCAGGCCGTACTTGAAGCCGAAGCTGATGAGCTGGATCGCGAGCTGGTCGGAGCGGACGGCGGTCGCGAGCTCCGAGAACAGCCGCTCGCGCAGCTCGCGCAACGAGAGGTCGGAGGTGTCGAGCACGATGTCGGCGTCCGTCCGGACCGGGTCGAGGAGGGCCCGTTCCTGGGCGATGGAGCTCGAGATGCCGCGTGAGTCCGCGAGCGGGTGGCGGTGGCGGGTCTCGCTGAACCGCCGGATCAGCACGTCGTCCCGAGCCTCGAGGTACACGACGCGCGGCCGGATGCCGCGGCCCTCCAGCGCCCCGCGCATGGCGGCGAGGGCCAGGTACGGATCCCCGGAGCGGACGTCCAGCACCACGGCCACCCGGGCGAAGCGCTCGCGATCGGACGAGACCAGGTCGGCCAGATCGGGCAGGAGCTCGCTCGGCAGGTTGTCGACGACGATGTAGCCGAGGTCCTCGAACAGCTTGGCCGCGGCGGTCTTGCCGCCGCCGGACAGGCCACTGACGACGACGACGGCCGGTTCCGGTCCCGCCTCGCCCAGGGGCCCCGGCTCCGGCTGGCCCGTCAACGCCCGGAGCGCCGGATGAACAGGACGGTCAGCTCGAACAGCACGTACATCGTGCCGCCCAGCACGAACGGGCTGACCAGGTCACCACCCGGCGTGGCGACCGCCGAGAAGACGGCGATCCCGAGGATCACGAACCGGCGCGACGCACGGAGCCGCTCCGAGGTCATGATGCCCACTCGCGACAGGCCGACGAGGAGGATCGGGAACTCCATCACGAGCCCGAAGGCCAGGAACATCGTCGTGACGAAGTCGAAGTAGGACCCCGCGGTGATGAGCGGTTGCAGGTCCGCTGACGTGAAGCTGATCAGGAACTGCGCCGCGAACGGCAGCACGATGAACGCGATCGCCGTGCCGAGGGCGAAGAAGAACAGCGCCAGCGGGATCCAGGGCCTGGCCGATCGGCGTTCCGTCGGGGTCAGGCCGGGCGCCACGAACGCCCAGAGCTGGTACAGGAGCACGGGCATCGCGAGGATGATGCCGACGACGATCGAGATCTTGACCTTGATGACGAAGGCATCGCCGAGACCGGTGAAGTAGAGCGGCGAGTCACCCGGGATCGCATCGCTGAGGATCGAGATGATCTGGTCCGAGATCGCGAAGCCGACGACCGAGCCGACGGCGACCGCGAGGATCGAGCGGAAGAGCCGGGTGCGCAGCTCACCGAGATGCTCGACGAGCGACATGACCGAATTGTCGGCGGGCGCGGTCGCCGGGGGCGGAGCGGCGTCGGGCAGCGCGGGGACGCCGGACACGCCGGCGTCGGTCAGCGATTCGGCGTCGGCCATCTCAGGGATGCGGGGCGCCGAGCGTCAGTTCGGGCCGGGCGTCGGCTCGCTGGCGGCCGGAGCGGCCGCGACGGGCTCGGCAGGGGTCGTCACAGCCGCCACTGCGACCGGCTCGACGGCCGCGACCGGAGCGGCGGCCGCGGGGGCCGGGGCCGCCGGAGCCGATGCGGGAGCCATCGGCGAGGTGTCGACCTTGACCGCTTCCTGGACGTCCGAGGACGCCTTCCGGAACTCGCGGATGCTCTTGCCGAGCGCGGCGCCGACGTCCGGCAACTTGCCGGGGCCGAGGATCAACAGCGCGATGACCAGGATGATGACGAGCTCGAGCGGTCCGGGGGTAGGCATCGTTCGTCGTGCTCCTGTGGATAGCGGTTTCGCGGCGGCTAGGGTAGCACAGGGAGGCGTCGAGCCCAGTCGGCGGCGGCCGCCGCGACACGCTCGAATGGATCGCGATCGCGCCCGTCTCCGGGGTCGAGCGCCGCGTTCGCGATCCCTCGCGAGATGTTGACCAATAGCCCGCCGCCCGGTCGGGCCGCGACCGGCCCGTCGACCGCTCTTCCGTGCTCGAGGACGGGGCCCTCCGCGCCCCCCTGCGCGCCCACACCAGGCACGAGGAACGCCAGGCCCGGGGCCGTGGCGCGGATGGCCGCGAGCTCTTCCGGGGCGGTCGCGCCGACGACCAGCCCGACGGTCCCGCCGGGCCCCCAGTGCGCGACCCGTCGCGCGACCCGACGGTGGAGCGGCTCGATGGGCACGTCGAGCGAGGCGTCCGCCGCGACGTGGAGGTCCTGCAACTCCCCTGCCCCCGGATTGGACGTCCGGCACAGTACGTAGGCGAAGCGGTCCGGTCGCTCGAGCAACGGTGCGATCGCCTCGGCGCCGAGGTACGGGCTGACGGTCACAGCGTCAGCGCCGAGGACGTCGAACAGGGCGGTCGCCTGGCGGGCCGCCGTCGAGCCGATGTCACCGCGCTTCGCGTCCGCGACGACCGGCAGGGCCGCGGGCAGGCGCGATCGGATCCGCTCCAGGGCCGCCATCCCGGCCGACCCGAAGGCCTCGAAGAACGCGAGGTTCGGCTTGATCGCCGCGGCGACGGGGCCGGCCGCTTCGGCGACAAGCGTCGCGAACCGCTCGAGCCCGGGCAGGTCGCGCGTGAACCCGGCCGGCAACGCGTCAAGGTCGGGGTCCAGGCCCAGGCAGAGGACCGTTCCGGTGGCCGAGGTCCGGGCCGCCAGTCGATCGAGGTAGGTCGTCGTCACCGGATCGGGCCGATCAGGGCGCCGGACTGGGGCTCGCGGAGGCGCTCGGCGTGGGTGGCGGGGTCGGGGTCGGCGTGGGGGCCGGCAGCTCACTGGCCGGGATGAACCAGTCCGGTCGCGAGTTCGCGTCGAGACCCGACACCTCGGTCAACGGGACCGTCTCCTTGATCGTCCAGTCCGGTCCGACGCCCTCCAGCCGGGCAAGCCGGAGGTCCACGGTCGAGCCGTCGAGGTGCAGGAAGGCGACGCCGTCACCGGCCGGTGACCAGGTCGGCGCCCACGACGAACCGTCGTTCGTGAGCCGGAGCAGCTCCCGTCCGTTGGACCCGTCGAGGATCACGACATCGGTGCCGAGGCTCGAGGTCTTGGTGGCGGCGATGTACTGGCCATCGGGCGAGTAGGCGGGGTTCAGGTAGCCGGCCGTCGTGATGTTCTTCGTCTTCTTCGTCGCCGGCTCGTAACGGACGATGATCGGCGCACCGCGGGTGCCGTCGCGGCCGTTCTTCACGTAGAGCAGGTACTTGCCGTCCGGCCGCCACTCCGGATCCTGGTGGCCCAGGAGGCCCGACTCCGGTACGCCGGCTCGCTTGATCTTCTTGGTCGTGGTGTCGAAGAACTGGAGCACGACGTTGCTCTTGTCCGGGTTCGGGGCGTCGGTCACCATCGCGATCGTGGTCCCATCGGGCGACAGCACCGGCTGGCGGATCCAGTACGACCACGTGTAGCGGCCGTCCTTGAACTTGCCGGTCGCGAGTCGTTCAGGCGCAGCGCTGCCATCGGCGCGGACACGCATCAGGTCCGGGATCGCCAGGACGAACTTCGTCGAGGAGCCACGGACCGGCCAGAGCCCCTCCCCGTCGTTGGTCTGGACGTAGTAGATCCACTGGCCGTCGGCTGACCACGAGGGCATCGAATCGCCGCCGCTCGACGTGAGCTGGCGGACGTTCTTCCCGGTCTGGACCCAGATGTTGCCGGCCTTCGCGTAGACGATCGAGCCCTTGAACGTGACTTCGGGGACGATGACCACGTTGGACGGGGCGGGCGTAAGCGCCGGCCCGCCGTTCCCGTTGCCGTTCCCGTTCCCGTTGCCATTCGATCCGGTCTTGCCGCCGACGAACGGCACCTCGCCGTTCATCACGCTGATCGTCAGGAGCGCCACGAGCACCAAGCCGACCACCGAGAGGATCGGGGCGGCCAGCGTCCGGACCGGTCCGATGCCGTACGGATCCTCGGCGCGGGGCGGTCGCACGATCGGCTTGCTCATCCGACCACCCCCGCGATGGCCGGCGCGGCCGCCAGCGACAGGATGGCCGAGGCCTCGGGGTGCGAGCCGGACGTCGCCGCGTCGCGGATCTCGAGTTGCAGGGTCTCGAAGCCGCCGAACCGGCGGCTCACCAGCCGCGCCACGACATCGAGTCGATCGCCCTCGCGGACGACCTCGGCCAGGTCGGGTCGACCGAACGCGATCCCGTCCAGGACGTCCAGGCCGCGGCGCAGGGTCAGCTGGCTGTGGCCCCCGTTCGCGGCTCGCACCCGGGTGACGGTGAGCCCGAGGACGGCGACGAGCGGATCCGGGTTGCCTGGGCCGCACGGGGCGAGCTGGCCGAGCTCCCGAAGCAGCGCGTAGTCGACGTCGAGCGCCGGGAGCGCGAGGTCGATCCGCAGGGCCGACCGTGGGTCGGGCGGAGCCGACTCGGCGGCCAGGGCCAGGAACCGCGCCTCGAACGCCGGCCAGCGCTCGGTCGGCAGCTCGAAGCCGGCCGCACCCGCGTGACCACCGAACCGGGTGAAGAGGTCGCCGCAGCGCTCGAGCGTGGCGCCCAGGTCCAGGTGGCCGTCGCTCCGGCACGAGGCGCGGATCGTGTCGCCCAGGTCGGCGCCGACCACGGCCGGCCGGCCGCGGTCCTCGACGAGCCGCGCGGCCACGAGACCGACGATGCCGACGCTCCACGGGCCGTGGACCAGGGTGGCCGGTGGCGCGGTCGTCTCATCGACCAAGGCGCGCGCCTCGGCGAGCGCTCCCTTTACCAGGTCGCGCCGTTCGAGGTTGGCGGCCTCGAGGGCGTCGGCGAGGACCGCGGCTTCCTCGGCCGTCTCGGCCAGGAGCAGCCGGGCGGCGCCGAGGGCCTCCCCCATCCGGCCCGCCGCGTTGAGCCGGGGGGCGATCGCGAAGGAGATCGTCTCCAGGTCCGCCGCAGCCGGGTCGATGCGCGCGCGGCTGAGGAGCGCAATGATGCCCGGCCTGGGGGCCGCGCGCAGGCGTTCGAGCCCGATCCGGGCGATCGCCCGGTTCTCGCCGACGATGGGCGCCACGTCGGCGACGGTCCCGATGGTGGCGAGGTCGGCGAGCGCCAGCGCGGCCGCCGGGCCACCGGGCACATCCGCGAGGAGCGCCTGCGCAACCTTGAAGGCGACGCCGCTACCGGCGATGCGGCGGTCCGGGTACCGCGAGTCCGGCCGGTGCGGGTTGACCACCGCGAGCGCCGGCGGCAGGTCGGGCGGCACGCGGTGGTGGTCGGTGACGATGACGTCGATGCGGCGTGACGCGGCGGCCGCGATCTCGGCGTGGCTGGTCGTGCCGCAGTCGACGGTGACGATGAGCCTGGCGCCGAGGCGCTCGGCGGCGTCGAGCGCCGGGAGCGACAGCCCGTGACCCTCCTCGAGGCGGCTCGGAACATACGGCCGGGCCGAGATCCCGTACCGGGCGAGCGCGAGGACGAGGATCGCCAGCCCGGTCAGGCCATCGGCGTCGAAGTCGCCAAAGACCATGACGGTCTCACCGGCGGAGCGGGCGACCGACAGGCGTTCCAGCACGCGATCGATATCGGGCAGCAGGGCCGGATCGTGCAGGGCGTCCATGGGATCCGCGAACCAGGCGTCGACGGCCGCACCGTCGGTCACGCCCCGCGCGACCAGGACGCCCGCCATACGCTCCGTGAGTCCCCGCGATGCCGCCGCCATCGCGACGTCCGGTGCCAGCGCGATGCGGTCCGGGAACGCCCATCGGAAGCGGGGTTCGATCACGTCCATCAGCATGCCACGCGTCCCTGCACGGCGGCTTTACGGACCCGCCGTCGCGGACGCGTCAGGAGACGGACCGCCGCGCTCTGGGCGCGCGCGACGACTCGGGACGACCTCGCCGGCGGGATTCCCAGAGGTGCCAGTCGACGAGCAATGGGGACGCCACGAAGATCGACGAGTACGTCCCCGACACGATGCCGATCAAGAGCGCGAGGATGAACCCGTTGATCGCGGAGCCACCGAACAGGAGCAGCGCCAGCAGGGTCAGGACGACGGTGAGGCTCGTCGTGATCGACCGCCCGAAGGTCTGCAGGATCGAGTGGTTGACGATGTCGGCGAACGGCTCGCCGGCATGACGGGCCTTGTTCTCCCGGATGCGGTCGAAGACGACGATCGTGTCGTGAACGCTGAACCCGATGATGGTCAGCATCGCGGTCACGAACAGCGCGTCGATCTCGACGCCGAGGAACGTCCCGAAGATCGCGAACGCGCCCACGACCAGGATCACGTCGTGGAGCAGGGCGATCAGGGCCGTCACCCCGAACTTGACATCACGGAAGCGGTAGGTGATCCAGAGCAGGATCCCGATCGAGCCGACCGCGATGAGGATCAGCGCCTGGCCGATGAGGTCCGAACTGACGACCGCGCCGATGGTCGTGAGGGTGTTCTGCGCGGCGATCGGTCCCAGCTCCTTCTCGAGGGCGACCCGCACGGCGCCGAGCTGCCCGGTCGTGGGCAACTCCGTGTTGCCGACCGGCGCGACCGAGGGCGACGGCGAGGGACTGGCGCTCGGGGCGGCCGATGCCGAGGCCCCGGGGCTGGGACTCGGGCTGGGTGCCGGACTCGAGCTGGGTGCGGCGCTCGCCGAAGGCGCGGCCGAGCCGCTCGCGGACGGCGCAGCGCTACCGGGCGCCAGGGTCGGGGCCGGGGTCGCCGGCGCCGGCGTCGTCAGACCGATCGGGATGGTCTTGATCTCGATGAAGCCCGAACCCGTCGTGATCGCAGTGGCCTCGAGGCCCTGCTGGGCGAAGACCGCCTCGACCTGGTCGGGCGTGACCGCCGGGTCCTCGAAGCGGACCTCCCACTTGGTCCCGCCGGTGTAGTCGATGGTGAACTGGAGCCCGGCGTCCGTGAACGGGGTCAGCAGGATGAAGATCAGGCCCGGGATGGTGAGGATCAGCGAGACGAGATAGAACCAGCGTCGCTTGCCGATGACATCAAACACGCTCGGCGGCCTCGCGCCGGGCGGAGGGACGTGTGTTGCCGCGGGCCACGAACTCGTCCTCGCGCAGCCCGTAGAACGACGGCCGACGCGCCCACTCCTGGCGGACGAGGACGCGCATGATCGAGCGGGTCACGACGATCGCGCTGAACATCGAGGTGAGGACACCGATGATCAGGACCAGGGCGAAGCCGCGGATCGTCGAGGAGCCGAAGGCGTACAGGATCGTGGCGGTGATGAGGCTCGACACGTTCGAGTCGAGGATCGAGTTCCAGGCGCGGTTGAAGCCCGCTTCGACCGCGGCCGGGAGGGACTTGCCCACGCGCAGTTCTTCCTTCATCCGTTCGAAGATCAGGATGTTGGCGTCGACCGCCATGCCGACCGACAAGACGAAGCCGGCGATGCCGGCCAGGGTCAGGGTGACGGGGATGAGCCGGAAGATGGCGAACACGACGAGCGTGTAGTACAGCAGCGCGAAGCTGGCGATCAGCCCGATGGCCCGGTAGTAGATGACCATGAAGGTGATCACCATCGCGATGCCCAGGAACCCGGCCAGGAGGCTCTGCGACAGGAACTTGTCGCCGAGCGTCGCACTGATCTGCTCGCTCGAGAGCTCGATGATCGGGAACGGCAGCGACCCGAACTTCAGGACCGTGACGAGGCTGTTCGCCTCCTTGGCCGGGAAGCCGCCGATGCCGCCAGACGAGATCTGCACCTGGCCATTCGGGATCGCGTTCTTGATGACCGGAGCCGAGATGACCGTCCCGTCGAGGGTGATCGCGAAGTAGTCGCCGATGTGCTGCGCGGTGTAATCGCCGAACAGTTTCGCGCCATCGCCCTTGAGCACGAAGTCGACGGTCAGGCCGCCCGACTGCTCCTGACCGATCGAAGCGGACTCGACCTGGTCACCGCTGAACAGCGGCGGGTTCAGCTTGAGGTCGAGGATCTGACCCTCCTGGGCCGGCGTCTGGCCGAGGGGGACGAAGTCGAGGCGGCCGGTCTGGCCGACCAGGCGGCGGACCGCGTCAGGATCGGTAACGCCCGGCAGTTCGACGACCACGCGGTCGGAGCCCTGCGTCACCACGACCGGCTCCGAGACACCGGTCTGGTTCACGCGACGCTCGACGATGTCCTTGATGATCGCCATGTCGGCCGGGCTCGGGGTCCGGCCCTCGACCGGTTGGGCCTGGTATTCGACCCGCAGCCCGCCGGACAGGTCGAGGCCGAGCTTCGTCTCGATGGCTCGCGAGCCCGAGGGACTGGTCGCGTCGGGCAGCGAGAGGTTCGGGAAGAAGTTGATGAAGAGGGCGATGACGCCGATGAGGATGATGAGGATGGGGCCGGCTCTGCGCATACCGGCGGGATGGTACACGGAACGCCCTGACGCCGCCCGCGGCGGCCTCAGGCTTCCAGATTTGCCTTGATCCGGGCGGCCAGGGCCGGCCCGATGCCTGGCACGGCAGCGATCTGCTCCACCGGGGCGTCGCGCACGCGCTTGATCGAGCCGAAGACCTTGAGCAGTTCGCGCTTGCGCTTCGGCCCGACGCCGGGCAGGTCGTCGAAGGCGGAGCGGATCGCCCGTTTCGCGCGCAGGTCGCGGTGATAGGTGATCGCGAACCGGTGCGCCTCGTCGCGCAGGCGCTGGACCAGGTAGAGCGCCGGTGACGTCGGTGGCAGGACGACCGGTTCCGCGCGGTCCGGCAGGAACAGCTCCTCGCGCTCCTTGGCGAGGCCCGCGAGCGCGATCTCGTGGAGGCCGAGCTCGTCGAGGACCGCCTTGGCGGCACTGACCTGGCCGCGTCCCCCGTCGATGAGCACGAGGTCGGGCATCGCCCAGCGCCGCTCCTCCTCGCTCCCTTCCTGGCCGGCCTTGACCGTCCGGAACCGGCGGCGCAGGACCTCCTGGTGGCTGGCGAAGTCGTTCGGGCCCTCGACCGTCCGGATCCGGAATCGCCGGTACTCACCGGAGCGCGGCTTCCCCTCCTCGAAGACGACCATGCTGCCGACCGACTCGCTGCCTTGGAAGTTGCTGATGTCGTAGCACTCGATGCGGGCCGGCGCGTCGGCGAGGTCGAGCGCATCGGCGAGCTCCTGCAGGGCGGCGAGCGTCTTGCCCTGGTCGGCGAGCCAACGGGCCTGCTCCTTGGCCAGGGCCTCCGCGGCGTTGCGTGCGGCGAGGTCCATGAGCTGGCGCTTCTCGCCTCGTTGGGCGACCCGGAGGTGGACCGGCCCACCCCGCCGCTCCGCCAGGAACGCCTCGAGGTCCGCGACGTCGACCGCCGTCGAGGGCAGGTAGACCTCGCGCGGGATCGATGTCGCGCGCGCGTAGTACTGCTCAAGGAAGCTGGCCAGGACCTCGTCGTCGGTGGCCTCGCGGGCGGCGTCGAGCAGGAACACGTCGCGGCCGACCATCTTTCCGTCGCGGATCGCGAAGAGCTGGACCGCCGCCTGGTTGTCGGCGCGGGCGAGGCCCACGAGGTCGAGCTCGGTCCGCGCGAACGCCGCCATCTTCTGGCTCTCCATCGTCCGCTCGATGGCCCGGATCTTGTCGCGCAGCACGGCCGCGCGCTCGTATTCCTCGCGGGCCGCCGCGGACGCCATCTCGGCGTCGAGGGCCTTCACCAGCGTCTCCTGGCGCCCTTCCAGGAACAGCTCGACCTGCGCGATGTCCGCCCGATAGGCGTCCTTGTCGATCGCCTGGATGCACGGGCCCTGGCAGCGCTTGATGTGGTACAGCAGGCACGGCCGCTGGAGCGCGCGCTCGCCGTCCTTGATGTCGATCGTGCAGGTTCGGAACGGGAACAGGCGCCGGACGAGGTTCATCGACTCGTCCACGCTCGTCGCTGACGCATACGGCCCGAAGTACCGGCTCCCGTCGTTCGGGAGCTTGCGGGTCCGCTCGATCCTCGGGAAGTCGTCGGCGAGGGTCACCTTGATATATGGATAGCTCTTGTCGTCCTTGAGCCGGACGTTGAAGCGGGGCCGGAACCGCTTGATGAGGTTCGCCTCGAGGAGGAGTGCTTCTGACACGGAGTCGGTCAGCGTGTACTCGACCTCGGCGACGCGGTCGATGACGCTCCGGATGCGGTGGATCTCGCCGGCCGGCGTGGCCTTCTGCCAGTAGGACCGCACGCGCTGGCGCAGGCTCTGGGCCTTGCCGACGTAGACGACTGTCCCATGTTCGTCCTTCATGAGGTAGACGCCGGGTCGATCGGGCAGGCGCTTCAGGGTCGCCTCAAGGTCGGGGTTCACCGCCCGATCGTACGACGTCACGGCCGAACGGACGGGCGGGGCCGAAATCCGCGGATACGTCGCCGTCGTCAGAGTGTCTGCGTGTCCCTCCACCTCTCGGTCGCGGACCGCCTGGCCAAGCTGGCTCCGGACCAGCGTTCGGCCGCGACGGCGCCACCCGGTCCGGTCCTGGTCGTCGCCCCGGCCGGCAGTGGCAAGACCACCACGCTCGTCGCCCGCATCGCCTGGCTCGTCGCCTCGGGGGTCGCGCCGGAGACGGTGGCCGCGATCACGTTCAACCGGCGCGCCGCCGTGGAACTGGGCGAGCGCGTCGACGCGGCGCTCGCACCGCTCGGCATCGATCGTGGAGCCATCCGGGTCCGGACATTCCACGCGCTAGGCCTCGAGATCCTGCGCGACGCCGGCGCTTCGACGGGACCCCTGGTCGATCGCGCCGCCGTCCTGCGCGAGGTCGCGCCATGGGCCGACGACGCGGCGCTCATGGAGCTGGACGGCTTCGTGTCGCGCCTGAAGGTCGAGCTCGGGGTCGTGGCCGCCGACGTTGCCGGAGATCCGGAGGCGGGACCCCGCGCGCGGGCATTCGTCGCCTACGAGGCGGCGGTCACCCAGGCCGATGGTCTCGACTTCGACGACCTGGTGCTCGGGGCGATCGGACGACTCGAGGGCGACCGGGAGCTGCTCGCCCGCTGGAGGGCGCGCTGTGCCCATCTGCTCGTCGACGAGGTCCAGGACGTCGATCGGGCGCAACTGCGGCTTGCCCTCCTGCTCGCGGCACCGGCGAACCGGATCCTGCTCGTCGGGGACGACGACCAGTCCATCTACGGCTGGCGACTCGCCGACGTGCGCAGGGTCCTGAGCCTGGATTCGGTCCTGCCCGGGCTCGAACGGGTCGACCTCGAGGTCAACTACCGGTGCCCGGCCCCCGTCGTCGAACGTGCGGTCCGCCTCGTGGAGCACAACGGCGAGCGGTTCGCGAAGCGGATCCGTCCAGGGCCGGCGGCCGATGGCACCCTCGTCCTGGCGCCGGACGCCTCCGACGACCCGATCCGACTCGCGCGAGCGATGGGCCGCTGGCCGGACGACGGGTCGACGCGGGCGGTCCTCGCGCGGACCAACCGCGAGCTGATCCCGGCGGTGATCGTGGCGTTGTCGGCCGGCATCCCATTCCGTGCCGCCCGTATCGACCTGCCCCTCGAGGATCCGGGGCTTGACGACGCGCTCGTGGCGGCCCAGAACCTGGCGAAGCCGGGTGAGTCTCCGCTCCTGGCCATCGGACGCTTACGCGCGTCCACGACCGATGGACCCACCGAGCGCATCGCGGCGATGCTCCTTGGCTGGGCACCGGGATTCGCGGACCTGGGCGCCTTCCTCGACGCCGTCTCGGACGCCCGCCGGCGGTTGGCCGAGCTCCGACGCGACGATGCCCTCCTGACGCTCGCCACCGCGCACGCCACAAAGGGCCTCGAGTTCGACCATGTGGTCATCGTCGGCATGGAGGCCGCACGATTCCCGAGCGCCCGCGCGGTCGACGGTGCGCAGGACCCCGCCCGGGCGTACGAGGAGGAACGACGGCTCGCCTACGTGGCGTGGACTCGGGCGCGACGTTCGCTCACGCTCCTGTACGACCCAGCCAGCCCATCGCCGTTCCTGCTCGAGGCGTTCAGTGCCGAGGAGCTCGGGCTCAGCCGCGCCCCCGATTGAGCTCGCGGAGCAGCCGGTCGATCGCGTCGAGGAACGGCTCGGTCAGCTCGGCCGGGAGGGCGTCGCGCACCGAGTCCTTCGGCCCGTAGGCGGCCCGCGCCCGCATCGCGGTCCGGCGCAACGCGACCGGCTCCTCGTCGCGGAGGCGATCCGGCAGCGGTTCGAGGAACGCGGCCCAGCGGGTCGCGCCCAGGTCCTGCGCGGCGGCCACGAGGCGATCGGCGTGACGAGCCGCCTCCAACCCGGCCGCATCGAGGATGGGACGCTCGTGACGAGCCGAGGTTCGGGGCGATGCGCCGACCCGGCCCTCAGTCATCCGCTGGTTGGGCGCCGGTGGTCCCGGTCGACTCCGATCCGTCGTCGGATGGGCGCAGGAGCACGAGCGGCAGGCGCTTGCGCTCGGAGCCGTTGACCAGGATCCGGAACGAGTAGTCGCCGGGCGCCGGGAATGTCAGGTTCCACAGGTCGATCGAGAAGGTCAGGGTGGCGTCCCGGCCGTCCTTCTGGCTCCGAGCGACGAGGCTGCCGGTCGCGCCGGCCACCTCGGCGCCATCGGGGTCGAGGAGCACGAATCGGATCTCGTGCTCGCGTTCCGTCTCGGGCGCCGTGACCTGGAGCCCGATCACCATGGCGAGATGCGGGTGGCGCAATGGGAACCGCCGGCCGCCGATCCGGGCGATCCCGCCACCGAGGACGTGGAACTTCTGCCCCGGGATGGTCTCGGCCGCGTCGGCCAGGAAGGCGAACTCGATGTCCGGCACCCGCCTATGCTAGCCGACCGGTGAGGCGAGTCAGCGGCTCCGCGACGCGGCCGCGGCACGCTTTCGCGACGGCGTGATCTTGATGGCGGGCGCGACACCGTGGCCGTTCGTCCGTGCCCCACGGCCCGCTTCCTCGGCGAACGTCACGTCCGAGAGCGGCACGAGCGGCTCACCGCGGAGCACGCGCGCCAGGTACTCCCCGGTCGCCGAGCCCTTGGTTCGCGCGATGACTTCGGGCGGGCCCTTCGCGATGATCTGGCCGCCGCGGTCGCCGCCCTCGGGGCCCAGGTCGACGATCCAGTCGGCCGTCTTGATGACGTCGAGGTTGTGCTCGATGACGAGGACCGTGTTGCCGCCATCGACGAGGCGATGGAGCACCTCGAGGAGCTTCTCGACGTCGGCGAAATGCAGGCCGGTGGTTGGCTCGTCAAGGACGTAGAGGGTGCGGCCGGTCGCCCGCCGTGACAGCTCGGTCGAGAGCTTGACGCGCTGCGCCTCGCCGCCCGACAGCGTCGTGGCCGGCTGGCCGAGGTGGACGTAGCCGAGGCCGACGTCGAACAGCGTCTGGAGCTTCGTCCGGACGTTCGGGACCGCCGCGAAGAACTCCAGGGCCTCGGCGATGGTCATCTCGAGGACGTCCGCGATCGACTTGCCCTTGTAATGGATCTCGAGCGCCTCGCGGTTATAGCGCTTGCCCTTGCAGACCTCGCACGTGACGTACACGTCCGGCAGGAACTGCATCTCGATCTTCAGGATGCCGTCGCCCTTGCAGTGCTCGCAGCGACCGCCCTTGACGTTGAAGCTGAACCGGCCCGGCGTGTAGCCGCGGACGCGCGACTCGGGCACGCCGGCGAACAGCTCGCGGATGGGCGTGAACAGCCCGACATACGTCGCCGGGTTGGAGCGCGGCGTTCGGCCGATCGGGCTCTGGTCGATCTCGATGATCTTGTCGACGTGCTCGGCGCCCTCCAGCCGATCGTGGGCCCCGACCGGCTCGCGTGAGCCGTTCAGTTCGCGGGCCAGCGCGCGGTACAGCACCTCGGTCACGAGGGTGCTCTTGCCGCTGCCCGAGACGCCGGTGACGGCCACGAACGTGCCGAGCGGCAGGCGCAGGTCGACGCCGCGCAGGTTGTGTTCCCGCGCGCCGCGGACGCGCAGCTCCTTGCCGTTGCCCGGGCGTCGCTCGGCCGGGATCGGGACGGACCGATCCCCGCGCAGATAGGCGCCAGTGATGGAGCGCGGCTCGGCGAGCACGACCTCGAGCGGTCCGTTCGCGACGATCTCGCCGCCGCGCTCCCCCGCCCCCGGGCCGATGTCCACGACCCAGTCCGCGGTTCGGATCGTCTCCTCGTCGTGCTCGACGACGAGGACCGTGTTGCCGAGATCGCGCAGCCGGGTGAGCGTCGCGATGAGCTTGGCGTTGTCGCGCTGGTGCAGGCCGATCGAGGGCTCGTCGAGGATGTACAGGACGCCCATCAGCGTCGTGCCGATCTGGGTGGCGAGCCGGATCCGCTGCGCCTCGCCGCCCGACAGGGTCACGCTCGTCCGGTCGAGGGTCAGGTAGTCGAGCCCGACATCGACCAGGAACCCGAGGCGCGCGACGATCTCCTTGAGGACCTGGTGCGCGATGGTCCGTTCTCGTTCCGAGAGCGACGCGCTCAGGCCGGTCGCCCAGCGCAGCGCCTCCGTGATGGACATCGTCGAGACGTCCCAGACGTTCCGCTCCCCGATCGTGACCGCGAGGATCTCGGGCTTGAGGCGCTTGCCGCCGCACGTCGGGCACGGCCGCGTGACCATGTATTTCTCGAGCTCCGTCTTGATGTACTCGGAATCGGTCTCCCGGTAGCGCCGTTCGAGGTTCGTGATGACGCCCTCGAACGTCGCGTTGTACGTGTTCTCGCCGCGCTCATGGCGGTACCGGACGACGACCTTCTCGTCCTTGGCCGCACGCAGCACGTACTCGACCGCCTCCGGCGGCAGGTCCCGGATCGGGGACGTGTAGTCCCAGCCGTGCGACGCGCAGATGGCCTCGAGGATCTTCAGCCGCCACGAGGCGTCGGTCGGCATCTTGGCCCACGGCACGAGGGCGCCCTTGGCGAGGCTCTTGGACCGGTCCGGGATGACGAGGTCTTCGTCGATCTCCAGCCGGGTCCCGAGCCCGGTGCATGCTGGGCAGGCACCATGCGGCGAGTTGAACGAGAAGTTGCGTGGCTCGAGCTCGTCGACCGTGAACCCGTCATAGGCGCAGCTGTACTTCTCGCTGTACCGGCGCTCCTCGAACTCGGGCGGCTCGCCGTCGCGCGGCGGCGCGGCGATCAGGACCACCCCTTCGCCGAGCCGGAGGGCCGTCTCGATGGAATCGGCCAGCCGACCGGCATCCGGATCGGGGATGACCTGCCCGGTCTCCGGGTCGAGCGGGCGGCCGTCCGCCGCCCGGTCCGCGCCCTCGGGCGCCTCGGCGTGGCGGACGATGTAGCGATCGACGACGACCTCGATCGAGTGGCGTTTGTACTTGTCGAGCTTGGGCGCGTCCTCGATGTCGTACGTCTCGCCGTCGACCCGGACGCGGACGAAGCCCTGCCGACGAGCCGCCTCGAAGATCCGGTCACCCTCGGTCTTGCGATCCTTGATGAGCGGCGCCAGCACCAGCAGGCGGGTGCCTTCCGCGAGCGTCAGGACCTGGTCGACGATCTGCTGGACGGTCTGGCGCTCGATCGGGTGGCCGTTGGGGCAGTGCGGGATGCCGATCCGCGCGAACAGCAGCCGCAGGTGGTCGTAGATCTCGGTGACCGTCCCGACGGTCGAGCGGGGGTTTCGGGAGGCACCCTTCTGGTCGATCGAGATGGCCGGCGACAGCCCGTCGATCTGGTCGACGTCGGGCTTCTCCATCTGGCCGAGGAACTGGCGGGCGTAGGCGCTCAGGCTCTCGACGTAGCGCCGCTGGCCCTCTGCGTAGATCGTGTCGAACGCGAGGCTGGACTTGCCGGACCCGGACAGGCCGGTGATGACCACGAGGCGGTCGCGCGGGAACGCGACATCGACATCCTTGAGGTTGTGCTCGCGCGCTCCGCGCACGACGAGCTGATCCTGGGGCACGAGCGAAGTGTACGCGATTCCCGGCGTTTGGAACAGGTGTTCTGGTCGCCGTCCTCTACTCGATCGTGACCACCGCCGTGCCGACGGACCGCTCCTGGGGCGACGCCAAGATCGGGATGAGGTGCTTCGCGAAGAGGGTCGGACCGATGACGGCGGCGCCGTTCGCCGCGGCTTGCTCATCCGCCCACACGATGACGACGATCGCTTCGTCGTCGTCGACCTTCACGAGGTAGAAGCGCTCGAAGCCCGGCTGGGCGCGGAAGATCAGCTCGAACTCGCGCGCGACGACGGTCGCGAGGTCGTCGACGGGGACCGTCAGGTGCAGGTGGTTGACGACGACCGCGGACATCGACTCTCTCCTTGGCGAACGTCCGTAGTGTGGCGGGTCGTCAGGCGAGGAACGTCGCCGCGTTCGTGATCCCGCCGATGAGGCCTGCAGTGATCGCGAGCGCGAGCGGGAGCCCGCCGATCATCGCCCAGACGCCGCGCCGGCCGTGGGACGATGCCGCGACGAACAGGGCCCCGACCAGGAGCACGAGCGCCAGCTTGGCGATGACGACGGCCGGCATCCCGAAGGAGTCGAACAGGTCGCTCACGATCGGGTTCGCCTCCGCGCCAGCACCGTGCCGCGCGACCATGATGCTGAATGTGGCCAGGTCGAAGGCCTGGGCGAGGAAGAGCGTCGCGACGCGGAGGAAGCCGACCGAGGCCGCCCGGACGATGCCCGTCGCGATGAGCGAGACGAGATCGAACGACTGGCTGACTAGTACGGAAGTAACCCCGCCGATCACCCGACGAATCTAGTCCAAACCATCCGCGTTCGCACCACACTCACACGGTTTCGTGGCGTCCGTGCACCACATCCGCGCCGGGGCCAGATCCGGCCCAGTACTTTCGTCCGAGGTCAGCGGCGCCGACGACCCGGCCGTTGGCCCGTGCGCTTGCGGATGTTCGGCGTGACGGTCCGGTCCCACGTCGGGCGCTCCAGCCAGCTCGCCTGCCAGCTCTGCCCATCCTCGTGCTCGTCGCGGATGCCCGGCAGCCAGTCGGCCGCCGTGCCCTCGTCGATGCCGGGTTCTCCGTCGAGGCTGGCCGCCGGCTCCTCGTCGGCCGGCAGCACCGTCACGCTCGTGACCTCCATCACGGGCAGCAGGAGCGCGGCCTCGTCGGCGCGGCGACCGCGGGCCCGTGCGGCAGCGTCGTCCAGGCCGCCACCGGTGGACCGCGCGGTCGCGGCCCGCTCGGCGGCCTTGCCGACGATGATCGAGGCGTCCTGCTCGAGGACCCGCAGGCGGATCTGCTGGACCTCGTCGCGGATGGCTGCCGCACGCTCGAATTCGAGCTGCTTGGCGGCGGCGCGCATCTCGGCCTCCATCCTCGTGACGAGCGCCTCGACCTTGACCCGGTCGGCGTCGCTGAAGGCCCCGCCTCGCTCGGACGCATAGACGACCGTCGACTCCGCCACGGCCCGGAGGCGCTGGTTGAGGTCGTGGATGCCCTTGACGATCGTCGTCGGCTCGATGCCGCGCTCGACGTTGTAGGCGGTCTGGATGCTCCGCCGCCGGTCGGTCTCGTCGATGGCCACCTTCATCGACTCGGTCACGTGGTCCGCGTACATGACGACCTCGCCGCCGATGTTGCGGGCCGCCCGGCCGATCATCTGGATGAGCGACCAGGCCGAGCGCAGGAAGCCCTCCTTGTCGGCGTCGAGGATGGCCACGAGCGTGACCTCCGGCAGGTCGATCCCCTCGCGCAGCAGGTTGATCCCGACGAGCACGTCGAACACCCCGAGGCGCAGGTCGCGCAGGATCGCGACCCGCTCGAGGGTGTCGACCTCGCTGTGAAGGTACTGGACCTTGACGCCGAGCTCCTTGAGGTAGTCGGCGAGGTCCTCGGCCATCTTCTTGGTCAGCGTGGTCACGAGCGAGCGTTCGCCACGGTCGACGCGCGTCTTGATCTCCTCGAGCAGGTCGTCGATCTGGCCATCGGTCGGGCGGATCCGGATCAGCGGGTCGACGACGCCGGTCGGGCGGATGAGCTGCTGGACGACGGTCTGGCTGCGTTCCAGCTCGTACGGACCGGGCGTCGCGCTCATGTAGACGGCCTGGTTCACCGTCGCCTCGAACTCCTCGAACGTCAGCGGCCGGTTGTCGAGCGCCGAGGGCAGGCGGAAGCCGAAATCGACCAGGATCTCCTTGCGGGTGCGGTCGTTCTTGTACATCCCGACCACCTGCGGGATCGTCATGTGCGATTCGTCGACGACCAGCAGCCAGTCCGGCGGGAAGTAGTCGAGCAGCGTCCACGGACGCGAGCCTGCCTCGCGCCGGGACAGGTGGCGCGAGTAGTTCTCGATGCCGGTGCAATAGCCGAGCTCGCGCATCATCTCGAGGTCGAACGTCGTCCGCTGTCGCAGGCGAGCGCCTTCGAGCGCCCGCCCCTCGGCTTCGAGCTCGCCGACCCGGACCTCCATCTCGGCCTCGATGTCGACGATGGCCTCCTTGAGCTTGTCGTTCGGCGTGACGTAGTGCGTCGCCGGGTAGACGTTCGTCTCCTTGCGCTCGGCGAGCAGCTCGCCGGTCAGCGGATCGAGCTCCGTGATCCGCTCGACGACGTCGCCGAAGAACTCGACCCGGACGAGCGTCTCCTCCGAGGCCGGTTGGAGTTCGAGCGTGTCGCCGCGGACGCGGAACCTGGCCCGGGTGAGCGACTGGTCGTTGCGCTGGTACTGGAGGTCGACGAGGTGGCGCAGCACGGCGTCGCGCCGGTACTGCCCGCCGACCCGGAGCTTGAGCACGGTCGCGCCATAGTCGACCGGGGCGCCCAGGCCGTAGATGCAGCTGACGCTGGCCACGATGATCACGTCCCGGCGCTCGAACAGTGCGTGCGTCGCGGCATGGCGGAGGCGGTCGATCTCGTCGTTGCGCGACGAATCCTTCTCGATGTACGTGTCAGAGCGTGGGAGATACGCCTCGGGCTGGTAATAGTCGAAGTAGCTGACGAAGTACTCGACAGCGTTCTCGGGGAAGAACTCGCGGAACTCGGCGTACAACTGCGCGGCGAGGGTCTTGTTGTGGGCCAGCACGAGCGTCGGCTTGTTGTGCTGCTCGATCACGCGCGCGACCGTGAAGGTGTTGTGAACGATGAGTCCGCCGAATCCGGCGAGGAATGTCTCGGAGCCTTCCACTGACAGGTCGTAGACATGGGCATCCCGCGGAATGACGGCCTCGACAGATGCGACGCTGGTCCAGCGGCAAGTCAAGAGGCGTCGTAACGCATCGACGGGGCCTGCGACAACCGGCCGCCTGTGGGCACGTCCGACACCCCGGCGGTCGAACGCCTCGACGATTCGCCGAGCCAATCCTCGCCGCAGCGTGCGTTGATCCAACTCGATGAGTGAGATGGCCGATCGTGACACCCCGACCATCACCGCGAGGTCGAGCTGCGTCATGTCGAGCGCCAGACGCGCGGCACGGACGAATCCGCCGGCGCGCGGGATCGCGTCAGCGTTCCCGCCCTCCGTCTTGAGCAAGACCCTGTCCAGCTGGCGCCGCTTCCGGGGCCACAAGAAGCTGACCATCCGTCTAAATGCCTTCAGGTCCTCGTGTCCACGGATCGAGATCTGCCAGTACGTGTCGCCGGTGTGCGGCGTCCCCACGGCACGCTTTCGTGTCGTGGAAAGGCGGGCCACGATGCCGAATCGGAGGAGTGCGTACGCGAGCTCGTTCGCCAGCGTCCGGCTTTTCGTAACGGCACAGACGGCGGCTCCCGCGGGACCCTCGACCCAACCATCACCCTCGAAGTAACCGGCCAGCAGACGACCGAGTCGATGATCGTCGAGATCTGCCCAGAACGGGGGAAGATGCTTCTCGCCCGCCTTCGACCCGCAGAGGCCGCGCAACGTCTCAGCGACGACGCGCGATGGGATCCCCAACTCGTCTCGTCCTCGCTCGAATGTCGCGACATCCAGCGACTCCGCGAGGCCTCGAACACGATCGACGATCTCCGGACCGGGTGTGATCGTGGCGTACCGGTCGGCCACGTGGCCCTCGGCGATGAACAGCCCGATGAACGCCAGCCAGTCATCCGAGAGCGGCTCGCTGGCTCCGAGACTGTGATGGCCGCGCACGCCGATGATCCTTGTGTCCCCAAACCGCTCAAGCACGGCGACACCGGTCGGGCCCACCGCCGCATAGGGAGCGCGGGCTCCGCGCTCCAGGTACTCGCGCGCCGTGAGGTCCACCTCTCGCCCGAGCACGCCCGGCCCGAGCACGTAGGGCTGAGTACCCTCCGAGACCAGCGTCCCGACGTCGAATCGCGACATGCCTTTGGGCCTCGGTCCCGATGTGGGGATGGGGAGCCGGTCCCCTGGGCTGAGGTCGGTGGTTCGAACCGTCTCCAAGCGGGCACCATCGCCAAGCCGGACGAAGTTGTGATCGCCAGTGACCGTGACCTCGCGGCCATCGACCGTGGCGACTCGATACAACGTCGCTGGAGCGGCGTGACGCGAAAACGCCGTCACGGGCCGCACCGTCGACTCGTGCGTCACCGGATCGATCGTCATCGCGAGGTATCCAGGTGCCGAGGGCGTCGCGAAACCGACCTCCGTTCCGTGGTCATCCACGTAGATCGGGCGCTCGGCGAGAGCCGCGTCGACCATCGGCCCGATCGGCTCAAGCGCCCACGAGATGTCGCCGTAGTCGTCCTGGCGCCCGATCAGCACTGGCTCGTCTGATACGAGGCTCTTGCCGGTGCCCGTGGCCCCGAGCAGGGTCTGATGGCGGGCGCCCTTGGCGAGACCCTCGCTCAGGCGTTCGATGGCGGCCGGCTGGTCCCCGGTCGGCTCGAACGGGGCGACAAGCTTGAAGTCGGGCACGGACTCAGTCTACCACCGCGTCGCCGCACGAACCGAACGCGCGTTCGACCGTCACGCGCCCTCGTTCGAGAGCGCCAGGGCGTCCTCGAATTCCTCGTAGACGCGGGTCTTGGTCGCCGCCGGCGTGTCGCTGGTGTCGATGATCCGGGTCGCGAACGGCTCCAGACGCTCGGTCATGTCACCCTGACTGGCGATCCGGTGATCGGCCTCGGCCGCCGACATGCCTCGCGCCTGGACGCGTCCGAGCTGGTCGATCGGGTCGCACGTCACGAGCCAGACCTCGTCACACAGGGACGCGAGCCCGCCTTCGACGAGCTTGATCGCCTCGACCACGACCGCGGTCAGGCCGTCCTTGTCGGCGCGTGTCATCGACGCCAGGATCCGCGGCCGGACCGCAGGGTGCACGATCGCCTCGAGATCGGCGAGCGCGTCGGCATCCGAAAAGACGATCCGCCCGAGCGCCGCGCGATCGAGCGATCCGTCCGGGCGGCGCAGCGACTCGCCGAACCGCTCGACGATCAGGTCCAGCGTCGGCTCGCCCGGCTCGACGACCTGCCGCGCGACGCGGTCCGCGTCGATGACCAGAACCTTCGGCAGCTCGCCGAGCCACGCCGCGACCGTCGACTTGCCGCAGCCGATGGGCCCGGTCAGGCCGATCCGGATCGTCACGGTGCCCGCTCCTCGAGTTCGAGCCAGGCGTCCTCGGCGGCCTGCAGGGCGGCCCCGACGTCGGCGAGCTCGCTCGTCACCCGTCGGAGCTCGACGAAGTTCGCCGCGACGCCCGGATCGGCCATCGCCAGCTCGAGGTGACTCTTGCGCAGGCCGAGCCGCGTCAGCTCGCCATCGAGGGCGGCGCGCTGCTTGCGGTAGGCGTCCTTCGAGAGCTTCTCCAGCTTGCGGGCACGCGGCCGGGCGAGCGCCGAGGGCGACGCGGTCCCGGGCGTACGCCCGTTCCCGTGCGAGGCCCGCGCCACGGTCTGGCCGGCGGCCGGGCGCGATCCGACGACGGGCTTGCCCGCCCCGGCATGCAGTCGCTTCGCCTCGGCCTCCAGCGCCGCGGCGACGGTCCAGCCCGCGGCGACGGCCGTCCGCCAGGCGCGGTAGCCGCCATCGAACGGCGCGGCGCGATCGTCGTCGACGACCCAGAGCTTCTCGCAGACCGTCTCGAGGAGGCGTCGGTCGTGGGAGACGACGAGCAGCGTCGCCGGCGACCCTCGCCATGAACGACTCGATCGCTTCGCGGGCCGGGATGTCGAGGTGGTTCGTGGGTTCGTCGAGCAGCAGGAGGTTGGAGGGCTGGATCCCCAGCAGGGCCAGCTCGAGGCGAGATCGTTCGCCGCCGGAGAGCGACCGGACCTCCTTGGCGACGTCGTCGCCGCGGAAGAGGAACCGGGCGAGGTACGAGCGAGCCTCACCGGGCGTGACCGGGATGGCCTCGAGGAGCGCGTCGAGGACCGTGGCGCCCGGGATGGCCGCCTCGCGCAGCTGGGCGAGATAGCCGAGCTGCACGTTGTGGCCGAACGTGAGCGCCCCATCGAGCGGTGGCAACTCGCCGGCGATCGTGCGCAGGAGCGTCGTCTTGCCGGCTCCGTTCGGCCCGACGATGCCGATCCGCTCGCCGCGCTGCGCGGCCAGGAACGGGACCTGGGCGACGAGGTGCGGCTCGCTGGCCGGCGTTCCGTCTGGATCGAGGGCGCCACGGCCGGGCAGGTAGCCCACGCTGAGCCCCTCGATGCGCACCACCACCTCGCCCGAGCGCGTCGGGCCGGCGCCCGCCAGCGCAGCGTTCGGGATCGCGAGCTTGCGTCCCTTCCGGGGCGCTTCCGCCCGTTCCGCCTGCAGTCGCTCCAGGCGGGCCTCGTGTTCGTGCATCTTCGTGAACTTGCGGTGGCTGCGGTAGCGCTGGACGAGCTCCTGCTCGCGAGCGATCGAGTCCGCCTGGGTCGAGACGTCCTTGGCCGCCCGCGCATCCCGCTCCTCGCGCTGTCGGTGGTAGGCGGTGTAGTCGCCGCGGAACGCAGTCAGGCGACGGTCGCGCAGCTCCCAGACGCGGTTGACGGTCGCGTCGAGGAACGCCCGGTCGTGCGAGGCCACCAGCAGCGAGCCGGCTCGTCGACGCAGGTGCTCCTCGAGCCATTCGAGCGCATCGAGGTCGAGGTGGTTCGTGGGCTCGTCGAGCAGCAGCAGGTCGGGATCGGCGATGACCAGCCGGGCCAGCGAGGCGCGGGTCTGCTCGCCACCCGACATCGTCGCCGGCGGCTTGGTCCATTCGGACCGCTCGAAGCCGAGGCCGCTCAGCGCCGAATCCACCCGCTGGTCGAGCGTGTAGCCGCCGAGGACGTCGAACTCGTGCTGGAGGTTGGCATAGGCGGCGTCGGTGACCCGACCCTCGCGCTCGAACGTCGCGAGTGCCTCGGCCATCCGCTCGAGGTGCGATGCCCCGCTGCGGACCGCCGTTCGCAGGTCCGGGGCCGCCATGAAGACCGCATCCAGATGGGCTTCCTGCGCCAGGAGGCCGATCGTCAGGCCGCGCTTGCGAACGACCTGGCCTCGGTCGGGCTCATCGCGGCCGGCGGCAAGGCGGAGCAGCGTCGTCTTGCCCGCCCCGTTGGGTCCGACGAGGCCGACGCGATCGCCCAGGGCGAGGGCGACCTCGATTCGATCGAGGATGACGAATGCCCCGACCTCGCGCGTGACCTCGCTGAACCGCAGGATCGACATCAGGCGGCCCCGGCGCCGGTTCCAGACGCCGCGCGGGCGGCCGCGCGCCGCGTCGCGGCGGCCCGTTTCGTTCGCTCGGTCCGGCTCCGCGCGGCGGCACGGGCGATCTCATCCGGGGTTGCCCCGAGACTCCCCTCGGTGGCCAGGTCCGTCCAGCGACCGCCGCGCCGCCGAGGGCCGCCGGTCATCGTCCGCAGGATCTTCCGGGCAGCGGCGCGATCGGCGGCCGGCAGGCGCTGGCACCACGAGCAGAAATGGGTGCTCCGGGCGCCGACGACGATCCGGCGGAGCGGTCGACCGCAGCGCGGGCACGGCTCGCCGGTCCGCTGGTAGACCGCGAGCTGCTCCTGCATGGCGCCGTCGCCATCGGGTGCGGTGTAGTCGTCGATGGAGCTGCCGCGACGCTCGACGGCCTCGGCCAGGATCGAGCGGATCGATTCGTACAGGCGGCGCTCGTCCGGCGGGCGGAGCGTGGCCGCGGAGCGAAGCGGGTGGAGGCGCGACAGCCACAGGGCCTCGTCCGCGTAGATGTTGCCGACCCCGGCCAGGAACGACTGGTCGAGGAGCAGCGGCTTGAGACGGCCCTTGCGTCGCCGCAGGCGTCGCCGGAAGTCGCGGACGGTGAACGCCGGGTCAAGCGGCTCCGGCCCGATCGCCGCGAAGACCGCGCCACCGCCGACCTCGGTCACGAGCTCGCCACTGACCGGATCGCGCCCGTAGAGGCCGACTCGTCCGAACTTGCGGATGTCGCGGAAGCGGAGCTCGCGACCGTCCGCGAGCTCGAGGACCAGCCGGATGTAGGGGTCTTCCGGTGTGTCGGCCGGGACCACGAACAGCTGGCCGGTCATCTTGAGGTGGATCGTCAGCGCCGCGTCGCCGGACAGGTCGATGACGAGCAGCTTCGCCCGACGACCGACCGCCTCCACACGACGGCCCGCGACGGCGTCCGCGAACGCCTCGGGCGTATGGGTCCGCAGGGTCCGAGCCCACGCGGATCGCGCGCCGGCGATCGTCGCGCCCACCAGGCGTGGGCGCAGGTCGCGCGCGACGGTCTCGACCTCCGGGAGTTCCGGCATGAGCGGACCGTCCCTACGACGCGAGCGGCGCGACCGGCGCCTCGAGCGGCAGCTCGTCCGCCTCGGCGGCGATCGCGTCGGCGCGGGTCAACGGGGTCATGGCCTCCCAGTCGTCGCCGACCTTGACGTCGACGACGAGCGGCACCGACAGGGGCATGGCCCCCTCCATCGTCTCGCGCACGATCGCGGCCAGGGCCTCGACTTCGTCGCGTGGCGTCTCGAAGAGGAGCTCGTCATGGACGGTGAGGAGCAGCCGGGCGTGCAGTCCGGAGCCGCCCAGGCGCTCGGCGACGTGGATCATCGCGATCTTCTGGATGTCCGCCGCCGTCCCCTGGATGGGCATGTTGATGGCCATCCGCTCCCCTGCCCCGCGCAGCGCCGGGTTCGAGGCGCGCAGCTCCGGGATCTGGCGCTTGCGGCCCAGCAGCGTCTCGACCCAGCCCTGGGCCTTGGCCGTCTCCTTGATCGCCATCATGTAGTAGCTGATCCCGGAGTACGCGGCGAAGTACGAGTTGATGAATTCCTGCGCCTCCCGTCGCGGGATGTTCGCTCGTGACGCGAGGCCGAAGTCGCTCATGCCGTAGGCGAGCCCGAAGTTGACCATCTTGGCCATGGACCGCTCGTCGCTCGTGATGTCGGCAGGATCCTTGTGGAGCACCCGGGCGGCCGTCTCGCGATGGATGTCGGCCTGGCGCGCGAACGCGTCCTTGAGGTGCTCATCGCCCGACACGTGGGCCAGGATGCGGAGCTCGATCTGGGAGTAGTCGGCGGCGAGCAGCACGAGAGACGGCTCGCCGGCCACGAACGCGCGCCGGATCCGTCGCCCGAGCGCGGTCCGGATCGGGATGTTCTGGAGGTTCGGGTCCGAGGACGAGAGCCGTCCGGTCGCCGCGACCGCCTGGTGGAATGTCGTGTGCAGGCGGCCGTCGGCGGCGATGAGCGTCGGCAGCGCTTCGACGTAGGTCGAGCGGAGCTTCGTGTAGATCCGCCACTCGAGCAGCTTGTCGATCATCGGATGCGCCGGCCGCAGCTCCTCGAGCACCGACGCGTCCGTCGAGTAGCCGGTCTTGGTCCGCTTGCCCTTCGGCAGGTCGAGCTCGTAGAAGAGGATCTGCTCGAGCTGTTTCGGGCTGCCCAGGTTGAACTCGTGGCCGACGTCGCGGTAGATCTCCTGTTCGAGTCGCGCGATCTCGGCGCCGAATTCGCGCTCCAACAGGCCGAGCGCCTCCTCATCGAGGGCGACCCCGACCGCCTCCATCTGGGCGAGGACCGGGATGAGTGGCAGCTCGATGTCCCGGAACAGCCGCTCGAGCTCGACCTCTTCGAGCCGGTGCTGCAACGGATCGCGCACCGCCAGCGCGGACAGGGCATCGAGGCCGGCGCGAGCCGTGGCGGGCAACTCCGCCGCGGGCGGCAGGATCTGGTCGAGGTTCTCGGCGACGACGTCGGCGATGGTCTGGCTTCGAAGCGCCGCATTGAGGATGTACGCCGCGACCTGCGTGTCGAATTCGACCGGCTGGGGCGTCCCGGCCGGGTCCTCGGCGTAGCCCGCCACCAGGATCGGCTTGACCTCGTGCCCGACGAGCGGGGTACCGAGGCGGGCGAGCAGGCGGCGCAGGCCGTCGGCGGCCACTGCGCCGTCGGCCGCGACGACCCGACCGTCGGTGCCCGCGACCGCCAGGGCGAGCGGTGTCCCGCGCCGCGGTCGCGGGTCGTCCTGGAGCAGCGAGACGCCGACGCGGGACTGCGCCGCCAGCCACGGCTCGAGCGCGTCGATGCGGTCCGGGCCGGCGACCTCGATGCGACCCGGGTCCACGATCGCCGCCGCCAGAGCGGTCGGCAGGTCGTCGGCCACGACGAACGGGCCGTCCTGACGCGTCATGCCGTCCGCGCCGTCGCTCGTGTCAGCCGGCAGGTCGGCCGCCGTTGTGGCCGGGCCGGTCACCGCGTCGAAGTCCAGCCGGAGCTGCAGCTCGCCGCTGTCGGGCCGCGTCGAGGTCGCCCGGCCAGGGCCCCAGCCCTCCGGCCGTCCGGCCACGCGCGCCGCCGGCACGTAGCCGCTCTGGGCGACGGATCGCAGGCTCTCGGCACGCTCCTCCGCGCTCTCCCCGGCCATCGGAGGCAACCGCTCGATGAGCGTGCGGAACTCGTACTCGCGGAACAGCCGCACGACCGTGTCCCGGTCGTAGTCGCCCAGGCGGGCCGCCTGCAGGTCGATCTGGATCGGCAGGTCGCGGACGATCGTCGAGAGGTCCTTGCCCATGCGGATCTGGTCCACGTGCTCGCGCAGCTTGTCGCCGAGCTTGGCGGGCGTGACCTCGTCGAGGCGAGCCAGGAGCGAATCAAGGTCACCGAACTCGCGGATCAGCTTGGCGGCTGTCTTCTCGCCGACCCCGGGCACGCCCGGGATGTTGTCGGTCGGGTCGCCCTTGAGCGCCTTGTAATCGATCATCTGGTCGGGGCGGAGCCCGAACCGCTCGTCGATCTTGGCGACGTCGTACATGACGGTGTTCTCGACACCAGACCGGGTCGTCATCAGCCGGACCCGCGGCGTCACCAGCTGGAGCATGTCGAGGTCGACGGTGACGATCGTCGTCTCGAGGTCGTCATTCGCGTCGAGCTGCTTGGTGATCGTGCCGATGACGTCGTCCGCCTCGTAGCCGGCCATCTCATAGACCGGGATGCGGAGCGCCTTGACCACCTCGCGGACCTTGGGGAACTGGTCGCGCAGGTCGTCCGGCATGCGCGTCCGCGTCGCCTTGTACTCGGCGTACTGCTCGTGGCGGAAGGTCTTCCCGGGCAGGTCGAACGAGACCGCGAGGTAGTCGGGCTGCAGGTCGGCCAGGCCGCGCAGGACGATGCTCGCGAAGCCGAAGACGCCGTTGACGAGGTCGCCCTTCGACGTGGTCAGGGGTGGGAGGGCGAAGTATCCGCGGTACACGAGCCCGTAGCCGTCGAGCAGCATCAGGCGTTCCATCGGCAGGCCTCGGATCGGGACGGGAGGTCGGAGAACGTGCTCCCAGTGTACCCGTGAGGCCCCTCGCCAGACCGCCTGCGAGCGGCCGCGACTCAGGCGTCGCGAAGGCGGCTGGCCCCCCATCGAGCGATGAACAAGCCGAGGCCGGCGAGCAGCAGCAGCAGGGACACGACGACGAGGGTCGGTGGACCTTCGCTTTCGGCGAGTCGGGCCGCCTCGCCTCCGGCGGCCAGGCGCGAGGTGTCATCGGTCGCGGCCGCTTCCGCTGGCGGCTCGGTGGCCTCTCGGGGGCCTGCCGTGTCGGCGATCGGAGCCGCCACTCCGGGCACCGGCTCGGCGCCGGCCGACGGGGCGGCCGACGGGGCGGCGACCGCCGCGGCCGCCGAGGCTGCGGGAGCCGGGGCCGCCGAGGCCGCCGCCGATGGGGCCGCATCCTGCCCACCGAAGACCGACCCATCGCCGTAGGACTCCGACTGCGCGCCGGGTTCGCCACTCTTGCTCGTATCGCCGACCGCGGCACCCACCGTCGAGAGGATCGTCGTCGCGGAACCACCCATCCCCAGCGATGGGGCGGTCCCGACCAGCAGGCCGGCCAGCCCCAGGGTCGTCAGTCCGATCGCGAGGGGCTTCGTGAAGGCGTCACGCGATGAGCCGATGGCGGCGAGCACGGCCCGCCAGCCGCCGGGTCGCAGGCGGTGCGCGTCGGCCGGCGTGAGTCGGAAGTCGCGCGGCCGGCTCGGCGTCGGGAGGGCACGTTCGGCGCTCACGATCGCGAGGAGGTCGGCGTGGAGCTCCGCACAGGCAGAGCAGTCGGCCAGCCAAGCGTCGATCGCGTGGCGCTCGGCAGGCTCGAGGGTCCCGCCGACGGCGGCGGCGATGCGTTCGGGGTCGTGGTCGGCGTGGCGGGTCGAGGTTGCAGGCATGTCGTTGCCCAGACGGGTGGCTACGACGAGCGGTTCCGGGCCCGTCCGCTGCAGCCGTTCCGCGTCGGCCGGCGTCAGGCGGAAGTCGCGCGGTCGGACGGGCGTCTCTAGCCGGCGATCGGCAACCACGAGCGACCGCAGGTCGGCCACCAGTTCGGCGCAGGTGCGGCACTCCCCGACCTGCCTGGCGATGGCCTCCAGCTCCGGCCCATGCAGCTCGCCGTCGGCAAAGGCGACCACGGCCACGAGATCGTGGGACGCGTGGTCATCCACGGAACAGCTCCATCCGGTCCTCGAGGAGACCCCGGAGCGCGAGCCGCCCGCGGTGGATCCGCGACTTGACCGTGCCCAGCGAGACGCCGGTCATGTCGGCGATCTCCGCATAGTCGTAGCCCTCCACGTCGAACAGCACGATCGCGGTGCGCTGGTCGTCGGTGATGCCCAGCAACGCCTGGCGCAGGATCTTGGTCCGTTCGGTCAGGACGGCCGTGCGCTCAGGATCGGCCTCATCACCGGCCGGAGGCTGCCAGTTCTCGTCCTCGAGCTCCGGATACGGCTGGACCGGTCGCCGCTTCTTGGCCCGCTGCGCGTCCATGGCGGCGTTGACGCAGATGCGGTTCAGCCACGACTTGACGTTCCCGCCCCGGAACGAGCGCAGGTTTCGGTACGCGGAGAAGAACGCCTCCTGGACGGCATCCGCGGCCTGGTCGCGGTCGGGGACCATCCGGACCACGAGTGCGAACAGGGCGTCCTGGTAGAGGACGACGAGGTCGTTGAAGGCATCGAGGTCCCCGTCACGGGCTCGCTCGAGCAGGATGAGGTCGCGGCGCTGGACGGGGTCGTCGGGGACCGTCGTCGAGCGAAGGTCCTCCACGGTCGGGGGGTTCCTCCGGACGGCGATTCTGAGGCTGGGCGAGTCTAGCATCGGTCCCGCGCGAGACGCGCCCAGGGTGGACGAGGTTCCCCGACCCGGTGAGCCGACGCACCGGAGCCGACGCGCGGCAAGGCGCTACGATGCCCGCGGCGCCCGGCCGAAGTGGCGGAATGGCAGACGCGACGGTCTCAAACACCGTTGAGTGCAAGCTCGTGTGGGTTCGAGTCCCACCTTCGGCACCATCCGTGCGGCACCGGGCGCGATGACGCACCATCGCCGCATGGCATCCCGTGCGTCGTCGCGCTTCATCGGCTACCCGGTCGACCGGATGCTGGCCGCGTTCCGCGATGCCGCCCAGGCAGCTGAGGCGGCCGCCGCGTTGCGGACCGTCGGGCTGGCGGATCGGCACATCACGATCCTGCGTGGCGAGGAGGGCGCCGCCCGACTCGATGGCAGCGGCGAATCGAACGGCCCGATGGCTCGGCTCCGTCGCCTCGTGTCGTTCACGGTCATGGACCAGCTCCCCGACTTCGCCCACTACGAGCGGGCGGTCCGTGACGGGGGTGCCGTCCTCATGGTCCGGGTCCGCGGCGACCGGGCGAAGGCGGGCGCCCTCGAAGCGCTCCGTGCCCACGGCGCGCACTTCATCAACTACTACGGGCGCTTCGCGACCGAGGAACTGGAGCGGTGGCATGGTCCGGAACCGGACCTCCCGAGCATGATGCGTCGGTGAGCCTCGGCTGACGCTCGCGCCGGAGCTGTGACATCCTCCGCGAGACACATTCCCACCGACTCGAGGCACCGATGTTCCATCGCATCTTCGGCTCCAACAACGAACAAGCCGCCACGCAGGCGGAAGCGGCCCTGACCTCGGCCCCGACCACGGCGGGCGACACGGCCACCGTTCGGCGCATCGTCGCCCGCCTCGAGGCGATGCCCGCCGAGCAGGCCCGGTTCATCGCGTCCGCCGCGTACACCCTTGCGCGCGCCGCGAACGCCGACATGGAGATCAGCGACGACGAGACCGCCCAGATCGAGCAGGCATTGCAGGCCAATGGCTCGGTCGACGAAGCCACCGCCGTCCTCGTCACCGAGATGGCGAAGCTGCAGTCACGGACCGTGGGCGGGACCGAGGACTACGTCGTCACCCGCGAGTTCCGGAACCTGGCCAGCGAAGCGCAGCGGCTCGACATCCTGCGCGCCTGCTACGCGATCAGCGCGGCCAACGGCACGATCTCGGCCGAGGAGAACGTCGTCGTCAACGAGATCGCGCGCGAGCTCGATCTCGACCCGGCCGCCGTGAACCGCGTTCGAGCCGACTTCCACGAGCAGATGTCGGCGGTCCAGGAGGTTCGCCGGCTCGCCGGGACGGACTGACCGGCGGGTCGCGGAGGTCCGATCCGCGCGCGCTCTCAGGCCGGTGCCAGCTCCCCGAGCAGGGCATCGATCGTCTCGATGACCCGGTCGATCTCGGTCATGCCGATCACCAGCGGCGGCTTGATCTTCAGCGTGTCATGGCCCGGGCCTTCGGTCGCGAGCAGGATGCCGCGCGCCAGCGCGCCCTCCACGAGATCCGCGGCGAGGCGCGTGGCCGGTTCGCGGGTCGCCCGATCCGCGACCAGGACCACGCCGATGAACAGTCCCTGGCCGCGGACGTCGCCGATCGACGGGTGACGGGCGGCCAGCTCGCGGAAGCCGTGCCGCATGCGCTCCCCCGCCTCGGCGGCATGCGCCCGTAGCCCCTCGTCCTCGATGACGTCGAGGACGGCCGTCCCGACCGTCGCCGACACGGGGTTGCCGCCGAACGTGTTGAAGTACTCCATCCCGTTGGCAAAGGCATCGGCGATCGCGCGGGTCGTGACGACTGCTCCAAGCGGGTGGCCGTTGCCGAGTGGCTTGCCCATCGTGACGATGTCCGGCACGGCTTCGTCAAGCTGGAACGACCACCATGCCGTCCCGACGCGCCCGAGACCGACCTGGATCTCGTCGGCGATCGCGACGGCCCCGGCGGCTCTGGCCCGCTCGTAGGCGGCGGCCAGGAATCCTGGCGGCGGGATGACCTGTCCCGCTGAGCCCGGCGCCGATTCGGCGATGAGCGCTCCGACCGGACGACCGGCACGCTCGGCGGCATCGAGGACCGCCCCGAGGTCTGCCGCGTATGCGGCCCCCGATCCGGCGGTGGCGCCGCGGTGTCGACCGCGATATGGATCCGGCAGGGGCGCGACGTGGACATGCTCCGGCCGACCGCCGCCGCCCGGACCGTCGAACTTGTACGGGCTGATGTCGACGAGGCCACCGGTGTTGCCGTGGTACGCGCCCTCGAGAACGACCACGTCGCGGCGACCGGTCGCAGCCCGCGCCAATCGGAGGGCCAGCTCGTTGGCTTCACTCCCGGAGTTGACGAGGTAGGCGACGTCCAGCGACGACGGGAGGGTGGCGATCAGGCGCTCGGCATAGTCGAGCACCGCCGGGTGCAGGTAACGCGTGTTCGTCTCGAGCAGAGCCTTCTGGCGGGCCGCGGCCTCGACGACGCGCGGATGGGCGTGCCCGACGTGGGCCACGTTGTTGACGAGGTCGAGGTACGCCTTGCCGTCGGCGTCGTACAGATAGGCACCTTCGCCCCGGACGATCGCCAGCGGCGATCGGTAGCTGAGCGACAGCGACGGCCCGAGCAGTCGCCGCCGCGAGCGAGCAGCCCGTCGGGCTTCGAGTCGCTCATCGTCCGACAGCCACGTATAGCGCGTTCCGCAGGGCACCCGGGCCGAGCGCCTCAAGCCGCTCCAGGAGCGTCCATGCTGGCTCCTCCGAGACCCGCAGGTATGGGTCCGGGTCGAGCCGGGCCTGCCTGGCCGAGATGGCCACGCTGGCCCCGAGCCGTGCCAGGACGAGGTCCGGCAGGGCGTCGAGCTCGGGATCCGTGAACGGAGACGCCCGGTCGAAGGCGCCGATGAGCGGGCCGATGACCGACATCGGATCGGCCCGGTGGAACATCGCGTAGGCGATGGCCACGGCCGCCTCATGCGCCGTCACCGAGTGGAGCATGTCGCCGAAGTCGAGCAGGCCGACCACCCGGTCGCCGGCCTCGTCGGCGAGGATGTTGTGGTCGTTGGCGTCGTTGTGGATGACGCTCGTCCGGAGCCTCGGCAGGATCGGGACGAGGCGGTCGTCGAGCCTCGCGAGAATGCGCCCGAGACGTGCCCGTCGGTCGGCGTCGTCGATCTCCGGCAGCGCCCCGGCGATGACGGCCGTCGCCCGCTGCACGTCCCATTGGAGATCGCGGTGCGCAGCCGGATGGTCGAAGCCGTCGAGCGCCGCCGCGCTGCGACCCATCGTGGTGCCGAGGTCCGCGAGGAGCGCGTCACTCGCGACGTCGATCGCGGCCAGCGGCCGTCCGGGCAGGAACGTCAGCACGCGTGCCCACGGGGGACCCGGCGCCCCGAGGTCCACCAGGGTCCGCCCGTCCAGGGCTGGCACGGACCGGGCGACCGGCACGCCCGCGGCCGCCAGCCGGTCCATCGCCAGCGCCTGGCACTCGAGGAAGGCCGGGTCCTCGGCGAGGTTCGCGATCTTGAGCACGACCGCCGGGGTTCCGCCGTCCGGACGGACCAGGACGTTGCGATCGCGCTCGCTGGGCAGGTCCTCGAGAACCCCGCCGAGTCCCCAATGTCGGGCGAGTACATCGGCAGCCCGGTCGAGACCGGCGTCCGGACGAGTCGAGATCCACGATGCGGGGCGGGCCATCGTCGCCAGCGTAGCCGACCGACGCCCTGGCGAGCCGCGCCCCGTCAGGCGAGGCTGAGCTCCACGACGCCATCGCCCAGCCGGCGATGCACCTCGGCGAGCAGCTCGGCGTCGTAGGCGACCGGCTTCAACTCGATCGGGAGGCCGCCGCCACCCGCGACATCGACGTGGACGACCACCCGCGTCTCGCCCGGCCGCTGGCGGATCACGTCCCGGAAGGACCGCATCGCCTCGAGGAGCCGCTCCGTCGACGCACCCGAGAACCGGACGTGGAGGACCCGCCCGGTCCCGACGTCGAGGGGCGCGGTCGCCGCAGACGCGACCGCGGCCTCGTGCGCCCGGGCCTCGTCCGGGAGGGCCGGTTCCTCGTGGTCGTCGGTCTCGGCCATCGAGGCCCCGTTCGTCTCCTGGTAGGTGGGGATCGGCTCGGCTGGCGCGATCGGCGGCAATGGCGCCTCGGTCGCGGTCTCGGGGCCGGCGTCCTGGCGGAGCGGCGAAACGAACGGCACGGCCGGGAGCACCGGCGCCGCCCCACCGACCTCGACCGGCGTTCGGTTCGGGGCACCTGGGCCGACCGGCACCATCGGTCGCTGGCCCGGTGCATGGCCGTTGCCGCTGCCGTTGACCCCGTTACCGCCGGGCCGACCGCCGGGTCGCCGCGACCACGCGGCCCGCGATCGCCCGCGGCGACCTCCGCGGCGAACGCCTCGGGTCCACGCGCGACTGCATCGTCCCAATCGACGGCCAAGTCGGCCAGGAGCGACGTGTCCTCGCCGCGGTGGTCGACCCGTCCGGCGACCAGCAGGATCGACCCGTCCCGCCAGGTCGGCCGCGTGGTCTCGTACAGCCGCGGGAAGACGACGACCTCGACCGTCCCCTGCAGGTCTTCGAGCGTGACGATGGCCATCGTCTCGTTCCGCTTCGTGACGACCGTCCGGACGCCGGTCACGATGCCGCCGACCACCACCCGCTGCCCGTCGAGCAATTCGTCCTTCAGGTCGCCCGAGTACGCGTTGACGAACCGGCCGACCTGCTCGGCGACCTCGCCCATCGGGTGCTCCGAGAGGTACAGGCCCAGCAGTTCCTTCTCCCAGCGAAGGCGCTCGCGCATCGGCACCTCGGTCGCCGCCGGGAGCGGCCGCTCGAAGACGTCGGCGTCCGCGGCCCCAAGGTCGAACAACGAGGTCTGGCCCGTGACCCGGTCGCGCTGCGTCGCCTGGGCGGAGCCGATGGCATCGTCGAGACCGAGGAGCAGCTGCGCGGGATGGCCCATCGAGCCGAGGGCCCCGACCTTGATGAGCGCCTCGAGCACCTTGCGATTGCACAGGCGCAGGTCGATCCGCGTGCAGAAGTCCGTCAGCGAGCGGAAGTCGCCGCCCTCGTCGCGAGCCGCGATGATCGACTCGATCGCCCCCTGCCCCACGTTCTTGACCGCCAGCAGGCCGAATCGGATCGCGTCGCCCTCGACGGTGAACTCCAGGTGGCTCGCATGGACGTCCGGCGGGAGGACGGCGATCCCGAGCCGGCGGCACTCGGCGATGGCGGCCGCGACCTTCTCCTCGTTCGACCGGAAGGCCGTCAGGACACTCGTCATGTACTCGACGGTGTAGTTCGCCTTCAGGTAGGCGGTCTGGTAGGCGATCAGGCCGTAGCAGGTCGCGTGGGCCTTGTTGAACCCGTAACGCTCGAAGGGCTCAAAGGCGGTGAAGACCGCGTCGATGGTCCTGGCCGGCACGCCCCGCTCGGCGGCCTGGGTGACGAACCGCTCCTTCTGGGCGCGCAGCACCGCGGACTTCTTCTTGCGGATGGCGTAGCCCAGGGTGTCGGCCTCGGGACCGGTGAACCCGCCGAGGGCGATCGCCGCGGACATGATGTCTTCCTGGTACACGAAGATCCCATAGGTCTTCTCCAGGTACGGCTCGAGCAGGGGGTGCAGGTACGTGACCGGTTCCTGACCGTGCTTGCGCCGGATGTAGGACGGGATGTTGTCCATGGGTCCAGGCCGGTAGAGCGCCACCATCGCCGCGAGGTCATAGACGGACGTCGGCCGGAGGTCGCGGATATAGCGGCGCATCCCCGCCGACTCGAGTTGGAAGATGCCGGTCGTCTCACCCGAGGCCAGGAGTTCGAAGGTCTTCGCGTCGTCGAGCGGGATCGCGTCGAGGTCGATGGCGATCTCCCGGTTGGCCTGCACCATGTCGACCGCCTGGCGCAGGATGGTCAGGTTCGAGAGCCCGAGGAAATCGAACTTCAGCAGCCCGAGCGCCTCGATGGCGTGCATCTCGTACTGGGTCATGAGCCCGTCCGAGTTCGTCGCCTTCTGGAGCGGCATGAGCTCGGTCAGCGGCTCGCGGCTGATGACGACGCCGGCGGCATGGGTCGAGGCGTTGCGGGCCACGCCCTCGAGGTGTCGCGCGAAGTCGATGATCCGGGCGATGCCCGGATCGGCATCCACCTGTTCGCGCAATGCCGGGGAGATGGTCAGGGCCTCGTCGAGCTTGATCCCGAGCTGATTCGGGATCGCCTTGGCGACCCGGTCGACCTCGCCATACGAGTGGCCGAGGACCCGTCCGACGTCGCGGATCGCGGCGCGGGCCAGCATCGTGCCGAACGTGATGATCTGGGCGACGTGGTCCTGGCCGTATTTGCGCCCGACGTAGGCGATGACCTCGTCGCGGCGGCCGTCCTCGAAGTCGACGTCGATGTCGGGCATCGTCACGCGATCCGGGTTCAGGAACCGCTCGAAGGGGAGCTGGTACAGGATCGGGTCGACCGGCGTGATGCCGAGCGTGTAGGTCACGATCGAGCCCGGCGCACTGCCCCGGCACGTCGTCTGGATGCCCTCTCGCCGGGCGAAGTCGATGAAGTCGGCGACGATGAGGAAGTACGCCGCGTAGCCCATCGCGATGATGACGCCGAGCTCGTAGTCGAGGCGCTGCTGCAGCTCCGGCGTGACGGTCCCGTACCGGCGCTCGAGGCCGCGCTGGCACTCCTCCCGCAGCCACGACTCGACGGTGTGGCCGTCCGGGACCGGGAAGTGCGGGATCCGCAGCTGGCCGAGCGGCAGCGCGATGTCGGTCATCTCGGCGATCCGTCGGGTGTTGCGGATCGCCTCGAGCTGATCCGGGAACAGCGCCGCCATCTGCGAGGCGGACTTCACGTAGAACTCGGGCGTGTCGAACTTCATCCGGTTGGGCGTATCGAGGTTGTTGCCGGTCCCGACGCAGAGCAGCACGTCGTGGGCCTCTGACTGGTCCTGGCGCACGTAGTGCAGGTCGTTCGTGACCACGAGCGGCAAGCCGACCTCCGGGGCCAGCCGGATGAGCTGCTCGTTCAGCCGCTGCTGTTCGGGCATGCCGTGGTCCTGGAGCTCGAGGAAGAACCGGTCCTTGCCGAGGATCTCGCCGTACTCGCCCGCGACCTTGCGGGCCAGCTCCCAGTCGTCCACCTCGAGCGCCTTGGCGACCTCGCCACTCAGGCACGCCGAGAGACCGATGAGCCCTGCACTGTGCCGGGCGAGATACTCCCGGTCGATCCGCGGCTTGTAGTAGTAGCCGTCGAGGTGGGCGTCGGTCGCGAGCCGGCAGAGGTTCTGGTAGCCGGTCCAGTCCTGCGCGAGCAGGATCAGGTGGAAGGGCTGGCTATCGGCTTTGCCCTCCTTGTCGGTCATCGACCGACGGGCGACGTAGGTCTCGATGCCGAGGATGGGCCTGATGCCCTTGTTCTTCGCCGCCTGGTAGAAGGCGACCGCGCCGTAGAGCGCCCCGTGGTCGGTGATCGCGAGTGAATCCATGCCGTGCTGGGCGGCCGCGTCGACCAGCTCCGTGATCCGGCCAAGGCCATCGAGGAGACTGAACTCGGAGTGGACGTGGAGGTGCGTGAAGTCGTTCGGGGCAAGGGTCGTCAAAGGACTTCAATGGTAGCCCGGCGGCCGGCGGCTCGACACGTTGGGCCCCGGGAACCGGACTCTACCTGCCCAGCATGGCCTCCGACGGCCAGCGGAGCCACAGGACCGTCACGAGCACTGCGGCGTTCACGCCCAGGGCGGCGAGCGTGTTGAACGTCGGCCACGTGCCGAAGAAGAGGACGATCCCGACGATCGAGACGACCGCGGATACGACGGCAAGTGGCCGCCAGACGCTGCTCGGGAAGACGACACCGAACAACGACATCGCGGCAATGACGAACCCCACCATCGCCACGATCCAGAACACGCTCGCGAGCGTCGTGGCCGTGTTCGCGGACAGCCCGGGGACGAGCCAGGACCGGGCCGCGAGCCAGGCACCGGTGTCCGACCCCGGACTCAGCCGGATCCAGGCCAGGGCTCCGAGGGCTCCACCGTGGCCGAGGCCGTGCAGGAGCAGGACGCCGGCGGCGATCAGCTTGATCCTCTGATCGGACATGTCTCGACTCTGCCGGCGCGTGCTCCGGTGCTCCAGTGCCGAAGGGACTCATCCGTCAGGGCACTTCGGGAAGCGCGAGCGTCGGCATGAGGCCAGGTTCTGATGGCCCGACCGGACCTGACCATCGGCACTGGCCCGGCACCGGCATCGACGCCACGCTCCCGACATGGGCATGGTGGCGACGGACCCGGAGGCGTCGACGCAGTTCGGCAGCGCGATGCGCTTCGAGCGGCTCATCTTCTTCTCGGATGCGGTGTTCGCCATCGCCGCGACCCTCCTCGTCATCGACCTCAGACCACCGGTCGAGACGGCGGCCGGGTACGAGGCCGATCTCGTGGCATTCCTCGGCCATCCGGGGCCATTCATCGCGATCGCGATCGGGTTCTTCGTCGTCGGCTCGTACTGGGTGAGCCACCGCGGGATCTTCTCGCTCCTGCGAACGGCGGACGCCTTGGTGGTGTGGGCAAACCTCGTCTTCCTACTCTTCATCGCGATCCAGCCGTTCTTCACGGCGGCGCTCGCCGAGCACGACCCGACCGTCACGTCGGTGATCGCCTACGCCGGTTGCCAGGTGGTCGCCGGCCTCGCGCAACTCGGGCTGTGGGCGGCGGCACTCCGGAAACGAGACCTGCTTACGCCAGCCGCGACTCCGCGTCGGATCCGGTACGTGACGATCCAGCTGACGCGAGCGCCCCTGGCGTTCGGGTTGTCGATCCCCATCGCCCTGCTCCTCGGACCGACCGCGGCGACGATCTCGTGGGGCGCGATGGTCCTGATCGCGGTCGTCATCTACCGGGTCTTCGGCGACGTCCGGTCCGTCCAGCCTCCGGCGACCGCGGGGTCGGACGCGTAGCGAGTCGCCGATCCGACCGCGCGGCGCCCGCGCGGCGCCTTCGCGGCGCGCAGTGCGATACTCGGCCGTCACCTCCGACCGCCATCGCCCGTGGTACGCCGCCCCCGCGCGACCTCGAGGAGCCGAAGCATGACCAGCGAGCAGACCGCCGACCTCCTGACCGAGGTCCAGGACCTCATCCGCGAGCGCGAGCGCGACGGCGTCCGCGGACTCGCCGACCGCATCGGGCCGGCCGAGTGGGCCGACCTCATCCCGATGCTCGAGCCGAGCGAGGTCGCCCTTCTACTCCATTGGCTGCCTGACGAGGAGCTGCCCGAGCTCTTCGAGGAACTCTCCCCGGCAGACGCCGCCCGGATCCTGCGGACGTTGAGCCGGACAGAGGCCGCTGAGCTGCTCGAAGAGATGGACCCCGATGACGCCGCCGATGTCGTCGAACGCCTGCCCGAGGACGAGGCCCGCGAGATCCTGGTCCGGATGCGGCCGGAGGAGGCGTCCGAGCTGCGCGACCTGTCGCGATACGAACCGGAGACGGCCGGCGGGATCATGACGCCGGCGTTCGTCGCCGTGACGGCGGACGCGACCGCGAACGCCGCGATCACGGCGATCCGCCAGCTCGTCGACGAGGCCGAGACCGTCAACTACATCTACGTCGTCGGGCCGGATCGCACGCTCCTCGGCGTCCTCTCCCTGTATCGCCTGTTGCTGAGCCCGGGCGAGACCCCGGTCCACGAGCTGATGGCTCCGTCCACGGTCCGAGTCCAGGCCGATGCCGATCGCGAGGTCGCCGCCCGACTGCTGACCGACCGGAACCTGCTGGCCCTCCCCGTTGTGGACGACGCTGACCATCTGCTCGGAATCATCACCGAGGACGACGTCGCGGACGTCCTCGAGGCGGAGGCGACCGAGGACATCGAGCGACTCGGCGGCTCGGAGCCGCTGAACGCGCCCTACCGCAGCTCCGGGGTGCTGGTGCTCGTCCGCAAGCGGGTCCTGTGGCTGCTGCTCCTGTTCGTCGCGGAGGCGTACACGGGCACCGTCCTCCGGGACTTCGAGGATGAGCTGACCCAGGTGGTGGCGCTGAGCTTCTTCATCCCACTGCTGATCGGCACGGGCGGGAACATGGGTAGCCAGACCGTGACCTTGATCGTGCGAGCGATGGCGCTTGGCGAGGTCTCGATCCGGGACATCGCCTGGATCGTGTTCAAGGAGATGCGGGTCGGCCTGATCCTCGGCGGCGTGATGGCGGTCGTCGCCTTCGGACGGGCGTGGCTGCTCGGGGTCGGACCGGACATCGGCGGTGTCGTCGCATTGACGATCCTGGCAATCTGCGTCTGGTCGGCGACGGTCGCGGCCGCCCTGCCCCTCCTCCTGCGAACGCTCAAGATCGACCCGGCGGTCGTCTCCGCGCCACTCATCACGACCCTGGTCGACGGGACCGGCCTGGTCATCTACTTCACGATCGCCCGGATCCTGCTCCAGTTGTGACCGAGCCGATGGGACCTGACGACATCGACCTCGAGGCCGTCGTCATCGACGCCCTCGAGCGGCTTCCGGCCGCGTTCCGCGACCGCCTCGGGAACGTCGCCATCGTCATCGAGGAGGAAGCCACCCCGGAGCAGCTGGCCTCGGTCGGTGCGCGCGGCCTCTACGGCCTGTACCAGGGCGTGCCCCGGACCGTCTATGGCGCGGACGCCGCCGTGGTCCCCAACAAGATCACGATCTTCCGCGGGCCACTCACCCGCGCGAGCCCGACCCCCGAAGCCCTGACCGCGGCCGTCATCGAGACGGTCCACCACGAGATCGCCCACCACTTCGGGATCAGCGACCAGCGCCTCGACGAGCTGCGGCGCGGCCGGCCCTGATCAGATCGGGCAGACGAAGACGAGGCTCGCGGCCGGGCGACTGACGACCGCAGCGGAGGCGATGAGCGCGCCCGGCTGGGCGACGCCCGGCGCCGAGGCGGCGATGATGCCGGTGGATGCGGCCGCCAGCGGGCCGGCGGGCATCGCGTCCTTGGCGAGGAGGATGTCGTCGAGGACCATGCTGACCGCCGTCCCGTTCGTGGCGCCGATCCGCAATCGGTCCATCGCCGTCGTCCACGTGCCGTTCGTCCGGCTCGCGAACGGGGCCCCGAACGCCGAACCGTCCGGCGCGAGGAACGCCTCGAGCACGCCGTTGCTGCCGGTGCCGCGCTTCTGGTGCAACCCGACGACGTAGGTCGTGCCCGGCGTCAGGACGGCCGAGTCGACGCCGATGACGGTCGAATCCAGCCGGAGTCGCAGTCGTCCGGTCGAGGTCAGCAGGAGGTTGCCGCTCGTCGTCCCGGAACTCGACAGCATCGCCATCCGCGGTGACCCCGTCGGGAAGCTCGTGAGCCGGATCCGGAACGAGACGAACAGGTCGTCGGTCGCGGTGAAGCCCTCCTGCAGGTACCCCGTGCTGTTCGCCAGGCGAGCCGAGGAGGTCCCACCGATCGGCGACGCCGTCTCGAGCGTCACCGTGCCCGTGATGCTGTCGACGCCCGTCGTCGGGTTGAGGAGACCGGCCTCGAAGGTGATGTCCTTGATCCGGCTGCCGTCGGGCGGCGGGGGCGGAGGTGGCGGCGGGGGCGGCGGGGGCGGCGGAGGTGGCGGCGGTGGTGGCGGTGGCGGCGGGGGCGCCCCGCCGAATTCGAGGCGGAGCTCCGGCTTGTTGGTGCCCTCGCGGCTCGTGTAGTAGACGCTGTTGGAGTTCCCGCCGACGAGGGCGAACGCGATGCTCCCATCCGCGGTGATGGTGCCGTCCGGGAGGGCCATCTCGACCCAGACGTTGTTCCCGACCGTCCCGGTCGTCCGAAGGGCCGGCTGGATCCGGGCCGGCGCGTTGCCCCAGGTGATGCCGGTCTCGGTCCAGTTCGTCGGCATCTTGTACAGCGAGCCGCCGTTCGGTCCGCCGTCGGTCGAGTACAGGCGCAGCTTCGCGCTCGTGACCGTCCGGCCGGCCAGGCCGCTCACGTCGAATCGGAGGTAGGCCGTGTAGGAGGTGTCCGAGGCCGACGTGCCCAGGCGCAGGCGCAGCGACGTGTCCTTGCCGTAGTTCTTGGTGGCGCTCGTCGACTTGCCGTGCGCGTCGGCGACCGGCGCGAACGAGAGCGTGCTCGGCGGCGGTGGCGGCGGCGGGGCCGCCGAGGGGTCGAGGGCGAAGTCGAGCGTGGCATAGCTGCCGCCGTTGATGAGCACCGGACCGCTCGACGGATCGTGCCCGACCGCGCTCGCCGTCACCGTGTAGCTGCCGGGTGGGAGGTCGACGTGGTAGCGGCCGAGCGCATCCGTGGTCGTCGTCTGCCCGGTCGAGACCGAGACCGTCGCCCCGACCAGCAGGGCGTCGGTCACCGAATCGCGGACTTCCCCGGCGACGTACGTGGCCGACGGCGTCAGGGCGACGTCCTGTGTCGCGACGCCGCCTGCCGGGACGGTCACCGTCCGGGTCGCGCTGACGAAGCCGAGCGCACCGAACGACAGGTCCGTGGCGCCGGCGGGCACGCCGTTGATCTGGTAGTCCCCCGACGTGTCAGTGATGGTCACTCCGCCCGGATAGGTGATGGTCGCGCCGACGATCGGGTCGCCACTCGAGGCATCCGACACGCGGCCCGCGATCCCGCCAGGTGGCGCCAGCTGGACGTCGAGCGTCGTGGTCTGTCCGCCCGAGATCAGGGCGCTGCGGGTCTCCGTGGCGTAGCCGCCGAGACTGAAGGTCAGCTGCAGCTCGCCGGCCGGGACGCCGCCGATGGAATACCGACCCTGGCTGTCGGTCGTGTCGGTCCCCGCGGCCGAGGCGACCGTCACGCCCGCGAGCGTGGCGTTCGACACCGAGTCCCGGACGCGCCCGGCGACGGTGCCGGGCTGGATGCTCCCGGAGGTACCGATCCGGACGAACTTCGCGACCGACGGTACCCCGGACGAATCCTTGATGATCAGCATGTAGTCGCCGGGCGGTGCGTAGCCGCCGCTCGCCGGCGCGGTCGCGGTGAGCGTGCTCCCCGACCGGGTGAAGGCCAGCGGCACGTAGCGCTGATTCATGTCGAAGGCATGCGTCGAGGCCGGTGGTCGCAACAGGGCCACCGACGTGATCGATGCCGCGTCCGGGCTGGAGATGGCGATGCTGCCGCCATAGGCCGCCGTCGGCGACGCCGAGGAGATCGTGGGTCGCGAGCCCTGGAACAGGTACGGCGGCGAGTAGATCTGGGCGCGGAGGCGTCCACCGGCTTCGCCGCCGCCGACGACCACCCGACCATCGGCCAGCAGGACCGCCGACGAGTGGTACATGCGCGCTTCGGTCATGGACTCGACCGTCGTCCACTTCTCGGTCGTCGGGTTCCAGATCTCCCCGGCCAGGACGGCGGCCGCCTCGCTGTCGCCCGAGCCGGTGCCGCCGATGGCCATCACGGTGCCGTCGGCCAGCAGCATCAGGTTCATCCGACGCCGGGCGAACGCCATCGAGTCGATCTCGCGCCAGGCCGGATTCGCGGCATTCATGTCGACGACCATGGCCCGCTTGATCGACGGGTCGCCGCCGCCCGCCCGCAGGATCTTGCCCGGCAGGTACTGGACGGCCGATTCGGAGTAGCCGTTCGTCGAGTACAGCGCGCTCGGCCCGGGCGTCCATGAGCCCGTGCCCGACGGATCGAGTAATGCCGTCCCGGAGCCGGAGCCAGCCTCGTACACGAGGCCGCTCGGCAGGACGAACATGAACGGATAGAGGCCCTGGGACCGCTGGGCCGTCGTCAGCCGGACCCACGTATTCGCCTCCGGGTCGTATACCTCCGGGATGGTCGATCGACTCCCGTCCGGCGCATCACCGGACGTCGCCAGCACTCTCCCGTCGGCGAGGGTGGTACTCGTGGCGTACCAACGGAGGTCGGTCATCGTCTTGCCATTGACCCACGTCTCGGTGGCCGGATCGAACAGGGCCGTGATGTTCGTGCCGGCGTGGGTGACGACGTTCTGACCGCCAACGACCACCACTCGCCCATCCGCCAGGGTCGACTGGCCGGCGCAATGCAGGTCGCCGAAGGTGAACGGGGTGAGCTTGAACGTCCCGTCCGTGGGGTTCCAGACACGGGCGTTGTCGCCGGTCGACCAGACGAGGACCTTGCCGGTCGAGAGCATCGCCATGTGCTTGGCCTGCTGCCCCCAGTCGAGCACCGGGCCCCAGGTGCCGGTGTCGACCGGGGCGGCCAGGACCGCAGCCGGAGCCGGCGGTGTCGCTGGTAGAGCGGCGGCCACGGTCGCCGTGTCGGGAGCAGGATCGGCGGCGCTCGATGCCGCGCTCGCGGTGGGGATCCAGACGACGCCGGCGATCAACAGGCTCGTCAGCGCCGCGGTCCACGCGCGCACCCGACGGCGATCTCCCACCATCTGTCAGCGACCCCCAGATCACCCGGTGCGGGCACAGCACCGTGGAGCCGAGTCAACGTAGTACCGGTGGGTGGAGTGGCATAGGACTTTTGGCGTAATCTGGCTGCGTCCGCGCACCACTTCTTTTCGGTGGTTCGCCGAGACGTGTGCGGGCGGTCAGTTCCCCAAGACCTGTCGGACGACCGGCCGGATCCGCTCGACCCAGCGCGCGTATTGGGCGCCCGAGGGATGGAGGCCGTCCGTGGCGACGAGGGTCCGGTCCTCCAGGGCACCTGACGAGATGTCGAAGATGTCGACGAATCGGATGGAGCGCTCGGCGGACCGGCGGGCCATCGTCGCGTTGTTCGCCACGATCCCTGCCCGTTTCGCCGTCGGGTCGCCGTAGTCCGCCCCGGCCGGCGTGACCGTGTAGTCCGGGATCGAGATCGTCACGATCCGGTCCGCGCGCACCCGGACAAGGAGTCGGTCGAGGATCGTTTCGACATTGCGCTCGTAGGCGGCCGCCGGGACGCCCTGGACGACATCGTTGACGCCGATGAGCAGCGTGAGAAAGCCCGGTTCGAGGGCGTCCAGCGCGGGCAGCTCGTCCCGGATGAGGTCGGCCGTCGTGTACCCATCGACGCCCAGGTTCGCCACCAGCTCAAGGCGGGGTCGGACAGCCGCGACGAGCTGGTCGGGAAACCGCTCTCCGACCGTGACGGACGTCCCGATCGTGTAGGAATTGCCCAGGGCGACGTAGCGCAGACCGGTGTCAGACCCGATCGGGTTCCCCATCGAACGAGTATGCCGATATTCATGGCCATGCTGTACGATGCGCCATCGGCACCGACCGGGGATTGGTCGGCCATGTGCCCGGGTCGCGCGAGGTCCCGAAGGGACTGGCGACCGTTTGGAGGAGGACTCATGCAGAAGCGTCACGGCTTGGCCCTGTTCGGGGGTCTCGCCATCATGTTGGCCGCGTGTAGTAGCGGAGGCGCGAGTACCGCGCCTTCAGCGGCGCCGTCCGCGGCCGCCCCGTCTGCGGCTGCCCCGTCTGCGGCGGCCCCGTCCGCGGCTGCCCCGTCGGCGGCCGCGCCGTCGGCGGCGCTCAAGCCGATCAAGGTCGGCGTCGTGACCGACGTCGGACAGCTCGAGGACAAGTCGTTCAACCAGTCGTCCAACGAGGGCGCCAAGGCCGCTGCCACCCAGGCCGGCGGCTCGCACGACGTGATCGTCACCCAGGCGATCTCGGACTATGCCGCGAACATCCAGACGTTCGTCGACCAGAAGTTCGACGTCATCGTGACGGTCGGCTTCCTGCTCGGGACCGACACCGCGAAGGCCGCCAAGGCCAACCCGTCGATCCACTTCGTCGGCGTCGACCAGGGCGTCTGCGTCGACGAGACCGGCGCCCCCGACTCGACGTTCGCCTGCAAGGGTGACGCGGCGACGTTGCTGCCGAACTACCAGGGGATCGTGTTCGCCGAAGCCCAGCCGGGCTACCTCGCGGGCATCGTCGCCGCCAGCCTCAACAAGTCGGGCACGATCGGTGCCGTCGGCGGGACGAACGTCCCGGCGGTCGTCAACTACTGGCGCGGCTATGAGAACGGCGCGAAGTCGGTCAAGCCGGACATCAAGGTCCTCTACCAGGAGACCGACCCGGATCCCTCGAAGGGCTTCAACGACCAGAGCAAGGGCAAGACGATCGCGAACCAGTTCATGGACCAGGGCGCTGACGTCATCTTCCAGATCGCCGGCCTGACAGGTCAGGGCGCCCTCGAGGCGGTCTGCGCCAAGGGCGGAACCGTCTGGGGCATCGGCGTCGACGTCGACCAGGCACTCAGCCTTCCGAACCTCGCGAAGTGCATCGTGACAAGCGCCGAGAAGAAGCTCGTCGACACGGTCACGGCCGTGGTCCTGAGCGTGGCCTCGGACACGTTCAAGCCCGGCACGGTCGCCTACAACGCGGCGTCCACGCCCCAGGCGATCGGGTTGTCGCCGTTCCACGACAACGCGTCGCTCATCACCCCCGATATCCAGACCAAGATCGACGCCGCCCTCGCGGGCCTCAAGGACGGATCCATCGATCCGTGCTCGCCGATCAAGTGCACGGTGAAGGGCACCTAAGCTCTTCGACACCCCATCGAGGATCCCGGAGAGGCGGTCGCAGGACCGCCTCTCCGGCGTTTTGACGGCCAACTATCATGCGGGGACGCTGATCGACTTCTCGTCCGTCGATCGATGGGCGAACCACTCGAGGGCCCCAGTGACCGAGACGCTGACCGCCCCAGCCCTGGAGATGCGCGGGATCACCAAGCGCTATCCGGGCGTGGTCGCGAACGACGGCATCGACCTCGACATCCGCCCCGGGGAGATCCACGCGTTGCTCGGGGAGAACGGGGCCGGCAAGTCGACGCTGATGAACATCCTCTACGGGCTCGCGACGCCCGACGAGGGAGAGATCCGCCTCGACGGCGAGCCGGTCAAGATCGCCGGACCCTCGGACGCCATCGCCCGCGGCATCAGCATGGTCCACCAGCACTTCATGCTGGTCCCGGTGCTCTCGGTGGCGGACAACATCCTCCTGGGCGAAGAGACGATGGCCAACCCGATCTTCCTCGATCGGAAGGAGGCGCATCGCCGGATCATCGAGCTCGGCCAGCGGTTCGGATTCGATATCGATCCCGAGACCAAGATCGAGGCGCTTTCGGTCGGCTGGCAGCAACGGGTCGAGATCCTCAAGGCCCTGTATCGCGAGGCCAGGATCCTCGTCCTCGACGAGCCCACGGCCGTCCTCACGCCCCAGGAGACCACGGAGATCTTCGAGGTCCTCCGCCGGTTGGCGAGCGAGGGGCACTCGATCATCTTCATCAGCCACAAGCTGTACGAGGTCCTCGAGATCGCCGATCGGATCACGGTCATCCGACGCGGCAAGGTCGTCGGACAGCGGATCCCGGCCGAGACTGACGAGGACGATCTCGCGGCCCTGATGGTCGGTCGCAACGTCCAGCTCGTGGTCGACCGCGGCGTGTCCCATCCGGGCGAGCCGACCCTCGTCGTGTCCGACCTCAAGGTCGTCGACGATCGCGGTCAGCAGTCTGTCAACGGCGTCAGCTTCGAGGTCCGGGCCGGCGAGATCCTCGGCATCGCCGGCGTCGCCGGCAACGGGCAGGAAGAGCTCGTCGAAGCGCTCACTGGCCTGCGGCAGCCGGCGAGCGGGTCGGTCATCCTCGCCGACGAGACCGTCACGGGCATCGGACCCCGGGGCTTGCAGCAGCGTGGGATGTCGTTCGTCCCCGGTGACCGCCACCGGTTCGGGCTCGTTCTGAGCTTCTCGCTCGCCGACAACCTCGTGCTGACCCAGTACGACGAGGCCCCGTACGCTCGAGGCTGGTTCCGCAATGACCAGGCGATCGCAGACTGGTCCAAGCGGGCCATCGCCGAATACGACATTCGGACGACGGGCGCCACCGTTCCGGCCTCGACCCTGTCTGGCGGCAACCAGCAGAAGGCCATCGTGGCCAGGGAGTTCAGCCGCAAGCTGTCTGCTCTGATCCTCGACCAGCCGACCCGGGGCCTGGATGTCGGCAGCATCGAGTTCATCCACAAGCAGGTCATCGCCAAGCGCGACGAAGGAGCGGCGATCCTCCTCGTGTCCGCAGAGCTCGACGAGATCCTCGAGCTGTCCGATCGCGTGGCCGTGATGTACCGCGGCGAGATCGTGGCCCTCGTCGACGGTCCGACCGCCGAACGCGAGGAGATCGGCCTGCTCATGGCCGCCGGGCGTCGGAGCATCCCGCCGGTGGCGGGGACGGAGGCCCCAGGCGCCGGCTCGGCGGCACCCGACTGATGGCCATGCTCCGCCGGATCTGGTATGTGACCGCCATCCCGCTGCTCGCGATCTTCCTCGCCCTGTTGCTCGGTTCGCTGTTGATCATCGCGTCGAGCATCGTGACGGAGGGGTCGATCAACCTCCTCTTGCCCCTCGTGGCCTATGAAGCCCTGCTCCAGGGAGCGACCGGCCTGTCCTTCATCGACGTGGCCAATGGCGTGATCACCGTCAACTTCTCGATCGACCCGGAGCAGGCGTCGCGCGCCCTGACCAACACCATGGCCGCGGCCAGCCCGCTCGCCCTGACCGGGCTCGCGGTGGGCGTCGGGTTCAAGGCCGGCCTCTTCAACATCGGCGGCACGGGTCAGGTCCTGGTCGGCGGGTTCTTCGCCGGGCTCGTCGGCGCGGCCGTCGCCCAGCAGCCGGTCCCGATCGCGTTCACGGTGGCCGTCCTCGCGGGCGCCTTCGGCGGGGCCCTCTACGGCTTCATCCCGGGCGCCCTGAAGGCCTTCACCGGGGCGCACGAGGTCGTCTCGACGATCATGCTCAACTCGCTGGCGGCGTTCGTCATCGTCGGCCTAGTCAACGACATCTTCAAGATCACCGGGCCGTCCTTCGCACGGACGGCCGATGTCGGCAACGCCGCCATGCCGATCCTGTGGGGTCGGAACGGCAACCTCGGGATCCTCATCACGCTGGTGCTCGTCGCCGTCACCTGGGTCCTGATCTACCGGACGCCGCTCGGCTTCGAGATCCGCACGGTCGGGCGAACCCGAGCGCCGCCCGCTACGCCGGCATGAGTCCGCGCCGCCTGATCGTCCTGACGATGAGCCTGTGCGGCATGTTCGCCGGACTGGCCGGTGCCTTCGAGATCCTGAGCCTCGGCTACTACCCGGCGATCTTCGGGACGACGATCGGCTTCGGCGGGATCACGGTCGCCCTGCTCGGACGGGCGCACCCGGTCGGCATCCTGCTGTCCGCCATCCTGCTCGGCGGGATGCGCGCCGGTGCGCCGGCGATGCAGATCACGGCCAAGATCCCGATCGAGATCATCGACGTCATCCAGGGCCTGATCCTGTTGTTCCTCGCCGCCGAGCCGGTGATTCGACACCTTCTGCGCAGCCGGACCGAGCGGGTCACGCCGACGTGAGACTCGGCACGGTGTCCCGCTCCTACGGAGGGGAGAACGGCGATCTGATGGATGTCCTCTTCCAGGTCCCGATCCTCGGTTTCGTCCTCCAGTTCCTCGCGTACCTTGTCGACGCCGTCTTCACGACCAACCTGCCGGCGCAGACGCTCCAGCTCGCGACGCCGATCGCGCTCGGTGCGCTGTGCGGGGTGATGAACGAACGCAGCGGCATCGTCAACATCGGCATCGAAGGGATGATGCTGACCTGCGCGTTCGTCGGCTTCATGGCCGGCGTGATCGTCAGCGACGCGATGCCCGGCGTGGAGGGAGGCGCCATCTTCGGGTTCACCCCGGCCCTCTTCATCGGCCTCGTCGCCGCGATCGTCGCCGGGATGCTCGTGTCGCTCCTGCATGCATGGCTGTCGATCACCGTCCGGGCCGATCAGATCATCAGCGGCACGGTGATCAACATCATCGCCCTCGGCCTGACCGGCTACCTCAATCGCCTCATCAAGCCGAGCGGCAGCGCCGGGACACTCCAGCCACTCCACCCGCCGCAGGAGCTCCTCGACCTCCCGCTGATCGGCTGGATCATCAAGATGTTCTTCACCTCCGGCCCGATCACGACCTCGGTCATCTTCCTGGTGATCTTCCTCCAGATCATGCTGTTCCGGTCCAGGTGGGGCCTTCGGACGCGGGCCGTCGGCGAGCATCCGCGCGCCGCGGACACCGTCGGCGTGGACGTGATCCGGGTCCGCTATCGGAACGTCATCCTCGGCGGTGTCTTCGCCGGCCTGGCCGGCGCCTGGCTGACCCTCGAGTTCAATGCCTCCTTCCAGAACGGCATGACGGCCAACCGGGGGTTCATCGCCCTGGCCGCGGTCATCTTCGGTCGCTGGACACCGATCGGGGCATTCGGTGGCGCGCTCCTGTTCATGGTCTGGGAAGGGCTAGGCATCGCGATCCGGTCGAACCCGCCGCCGGGCGACCTCGGCGTCTTCCTGTCGGGCCTCCAGGCGAGCTATCCGAGCATCTACAACAACTTCTTCGGGTCGCTGCCGTACCTGCTGACGCTGATCGTGCTGGCCGGCGTCGTGGGCCGCAGCATCCCGCCCGCCGCGGTTGGCAAGCCCTACGTCAAGGAAGGCGCGACCTGACGACGGACGATCCCGTCGACCGCACGCGCGACTTCCTCGATCTGCAGGAAGGCCGCGGCCCGGTCGCCGTGCTCGACGATGCCGGGATCGAACGCGTCCTCCGGTCCACACGACGGATCGCGGTGGTCGGCGCGTCGTCGAACGCAGGACGCCCCTCGTTCGGCGTGTTCCGTTACCTCGTGCACCAGGGCTTCGACTGCGTGCCGGTCAACCCGAACGAGCGAGACATCCTGGGCATCCCCGCGTTCCGCACCCTGGCCGAGGCCACCGACGCGACCGGACCCTTCGACATCGTCGACGTCTTCCGCCGTTCGGAGATGTGCGTGCCTCATGCCGTCGAGACCGTGGCGAACCACGCACGCTGTCTCTGGCTGCAGCTCGGGGTCGTCAACTGGGACGCGGCGCGGATCGCGGCCGATGCCGGCCTGACCGTCGTCATGGATCGCTGTACGGCGATCGAGTGGCGCCGGATCGTGGCCCGGTCCTAGGTCGAGCCGAACCGCTCGCGCAGCGTCGCCCGGACGGCCTCATCGGCGAAGGCCACCTCGACGCTGGTCGTGTGGATCCGGTCGAGGGCCGCGGCACTGAGCCCGCCGTCGGCGACCAGTCGTCGTTCCTCGTCGGCGAGCCGGCACCCGATGGTGATCGGATCGTCGTCGCCGAGGACGACCCCGCAGCCGGCGGCCAGGAACGCATGCAGTGGGTGCTCGGCGAGCGAATGCGCCGCGCCGGTCAGCACGTTGGAGGTCGGACAGACCTCGAAGGTGATCCCATGGTCCGCGGCCCAGGCCAGCACGACCTCGTCTTCACCCGCCCGCGACCCATGCCCGATCCGGCGGACGCCCAGCATGGTCGCCGCCTCCGCGACCGACGTCGCGGGCCCGGCCTCGGCGGCGTGCGCGGTGAGGCCAAGCCCGGCGGCACCCGCGATCCCGAACGGCTCGCGATACGGCGCGAGGGAGCGATGGATGAGCTCGTCCCCCGCCACGTCGAGCCCGACGACGCCCTTGCCGGCCGCCGCCGCGGCGGCCCGTGCGACGGCGAGGTTCGTCTCCGGGTCGTCGTGGCGGAGCAGGCAGACGACCAGCCCGACCGGCATGCCGGTCGACTGGCGGCCGTCATCGAGTCCCTCGATCGTCGCGGCGATCACGGCGTCGAGGCCGAACCCGGGTCGGACGTGGGTCGCCGGCCCGAACCGGATCTCGAGATAGTCGCAGCCGTCCGCCGCCGCATCCTCGACCGCTTCGCGGGCGACCCGACGGAGGGACGCAGGCGACCCCAGCACGGGATACGCCGCGGCCACGTGCGCGAGGAAGACCGTGAGATCCGCGGGCGCTCGCATCCGCAGGGCGTCATCCCAGCCACCAGCAGGCTCGGGTACGCCCATCGATCGGGCGAGGTCGGCGGCGGTCTCGGGTCGGACCCAGCCCTCGAGGTGGGTGTGCAGGTTCAGGCCCACGGCCGGCTCACAGGGCGAGTTCGAGGGCGGTGTCCAGTGCGGCCTCGATGCTGGCGCCCCAACCGATCGCGAGGCGCTCGTGGGCCCGGTCGTCGTACACGCTCGTGCCGGCCACGAGGTTGCTCGAGACCGCGCAGATCATGCCGGCGCGCAGGCCGCGCTGACGGGCGACGACGAACATCGCCGACGACTCCATCTCGACGTTGAGCAGGCCGAGCGCGGACATCTGCTCGGTCCAGGCCGGCGACTCGGCGTAGAAGGCGTCGTCGGTGACGTTGAGTCCGGCGTGGACGCCGAGGTCGTGCAGCGGCGCCCGAACGCGGGCGGCTCGCTCGAGCCCGAGCGCGATCTCGAGATCCGGGACGGCCGGGTAGCCCTTCGGGGCGTACATGTCGGTCGTGCCGTCGTTGCGGAACGAGCCCTGGCTGACGATGAGGTCGCCGGGCTCGATGCCCGGCTGGAGGGCGGCCGTGCTGCCGACCCGGATGAACGAGGTGACCCCGACCCGGGCCAGCTCCTCGACGGCGATCGCCGTCGAGGGACAACCCATCCCGGTCGAGGTCACCGTGATCGGATGACCGCGGTAGGTACCGACCATCGTGCGGTGCTCGCGCTTGTGGGCGATCTCGCGGGGGTCGTCGAGGTACTCGGCGACGAGCGGGACGCGGAATGGGTCGCCCGGCATCAGCGCGATCGTGCTGACCTCGCCCGGCGCGACACCGATGTGGAACTGGCGGCCGTCGCGACCGATGCTGCCCTTGTCGACGGTGCTCAAGCGGCCCTCCGAAGCGCGTGGCGGGATGCGGTGGTGCGGCGGATTCTATCGAGCGCGTGCCCGCGTCGTCCCCTGGCCGCGACCGACTACCGGATGAGGAACCCCAGGAACACGAGCACGAAGCCGACCACGCCGACGGCCGCCGCGACCTGGGCCTGCCGGCGGAGGACCTCCATGGCCACGGACGCGCCGGTCTTGCCGTCGTCCCGGACGCCGCCCCGCCAGGCCTCGTAGCGAGCCACGTTGGCGTCCTGCTCCTTGAGGCTCTGGTAGCGCGACCACGGGCCCCTGGCCCGTCGATAGCCGACGACCATCAGGGCCACGCCGGCCACCCACAGGACGAGGTTGAGCGGGCCCATCGCGCTCAGCTCGCCCCGTCCGGGTCGGCCGAGATGGCGAGCCGCGCGCGGACGGCCTCGCCGGCCATCGCCGCGTTGGCCTGGCCGCGCGTCGCCTTCATGACCTGGCCGACGAGGAAGCCGACCGCCTGCACCTTGCCGGCCCGGTAATCGGCGACGGCGGCCGGGTTGGCCGCGAGGACCTCGTCCACGACGCTCCCGAGTGCGTCGGCATCGGAGATCTGGCCGAGGCCATGCGCCTCGATGATCGACGCGATCGACCCGCCCGTCCGGACGTGGGCCTCCAAGGCCTCGCGTCCGTTGGCGCGGGAGATCGAACCATCGGCGACCGCGGCGATGACCGCCGCGAGCTGGGCCGCGTCCACGGCGATCGGCGCCGGCGCAGCGTTCCGTAGCCGCAGGTACTCGCCGCTCACCCAGTTCGCGACGGACTTGGCCGGCAACTCGGGGTCGGCGGCCATCGTCGCCTCGAAGAGGGCCGTCGCATCCGGATCGGCCACCAGGACCGCGGCATCGTATGGCGAGAGGCCCAGGTCGTCGATGTAGCGGGCGCGCCGGGCGCCGGGCAGCTCGGGCAGCGCCGCCCGCACATCGGCCAGCCACGTCTCGTCCAGGTGCAACGGCGGGAGGTCCGGTTCCGGGAAGTAGCGATAGTCGTCGGAGGTCTCCTTGACTCGCATCCGATACGTTTCGCCTCGTCCCTCGTCCCAGCCGCGCGTCTCCTGGAGAAGCGGCTCGCCGGCGTCGAGGGCCGCCGCCTGACGCTCGATCTCGAACGCGATCGCCCGCTCGACCGAGCGGAACGAGTTCATGTTCTTGACCTCGATCCGCGTCCCGAACGGCTCCGTGCCGCGTCGCCGGAGCGAGACGTTCGCCTCGACCCGCATCTGCCCGCGCTCCATGTCGGCGTCCGACGCCCCGATGGCGCGGAGCAGCAGTTGCAGCTCCTCGGCGTAGCGCCGGGCCTGCTCGGCCGTCCGGATCTCGGGCTCGGTCACGATCTCCATGAGCGGCGTCCCGGAGCGGTTGAAGTCGACCAGGCTGCGGCCGCCCGCCTGGCCCCGGTCGGGATGGACGAGCTTGGCGGTGTCCTCCTCGAGGTGCGCCCGGGTGATCGTCACGGTGAACGGTCCGTCTGAGGTTTCGAACGTCAGGCGGCCGAGCGAGGCGAGCGGCAGGTCGTATTGGCTGATCTGGTAGCCCTTCGGCAGGTCCGGGTAGAAGTAGTTCTTGCGGTCCCAGCGGGTGGCGGCCGGCACCGTCGCCTCGATCGCGAGGCCCGTGGCCAGGACGTGCTCCACCGCCCGGCGGTTGATGACCGGCAGCGCCCCGGGCAGGCCGAGACAGACCGGGCAGACATGGCTGTTCGGGGGGGCCCCGTCGTAGGCCGTCGAACAACCGCAGAACATCTTCGAGGCCGTGCGCAGTTGGCAGTGGACCTCGATGCCGATGACGGCTTCGTAGCGTTCGAGCGCGTCGGCTGTCGGGGTGGCGGTCTCGACCATGGCCCCAAGTGTCGCATAGGACCGCGTTGCCCCGGCACGCGGGCATGACCCGATGCGCCGGCCCGAACGTCAGTTCGGGCGAACGGTCTCCACGTAGCGGCCGATGCGGCGGAGGGCCTCCTCCAGCCGCTCGTACGAGGTCGCGTAGCACATCCGGACATGGCCGGCGCCGGACGGTCCGAAGGCGCTCCCCGGTACCACCGCGACGTGCTCCTCGGTCAACAGGCCTTGCGCGAAGGTCTCGTCGGTCAGGCCGGTCGAGGTGATCCGCGGGAACGCGTAGAACGCGCCGAGCGGCTCGAACGTCTCGAGGCCGAGCGCGTTGAGGCCGTCGACGATGAGCCGGCGCCGACGGTCGTACTCGGCTCGCATCCGCTCGACCTCGGGCTCGCCCTCGACCAGCGCGACGAGCGCCGCGTCCTGGGCGATCGTCGAGGCCGACATGATCCCGTACTGGTGGATCTTGACGATGCCTTCGAGGATCGCGGCCGGGGCGGCCAGGTAACCGACCCGCCAGCCGGTCATCGCGTACGCCTTGGAGAACCCGCCCATCAGGATCGTCCGCTCGCGCATCCCGGGCAGCGCGCTCATCATCCGATGGGCGTAGTCGCCATAGGCCAGGCGGTCGTAGATCTCGTCGCTGTAGACGAGCAGGTCGTGGCGGACGGCGATCGCCGCCAGCTCGTCCTGGATCGCGGTCGGCAGGACCGCCCCGGTCGGGTTGCACGGGTAACCGAGGAAGAGCGCCTTCGTGCGGGGCGTGATGGCCGCCTCGACGTCCGCCGGATCGAGCGCGAAGTCGTCCTCGAAGCGAGTCGCGACGTGGCGGACCGTCCCACCGGCGAACACGATGGCCGGCACATACGCGACGTACGACGGCTCGTGGAGGATGACCTCGTCGCCCGGGTCGCACGTGGCGCGCAGGGCGAGGTCCACCGCCTCCGACGCACCGACGGTGATGAGCAACTCGGTCCCGGGATCGTACCGGACGCCGTAGCGCCGCTCGAGATGGTCGGCGAGCGCGCGCCGCAGCTCGAAGGTCCCGTAGTTCGAGGTGTAGTGCGTCCGCCCCTCCCGGAGCGACTCCACCCCGGCCTCCACGATCGCCCGGGGCGTGTCGAAATCCGGCTCCCCCACCCCGAGGCTGATCACGTCGTCCATCGTCGCCGCGATGTCGAAGAAGCGGCGGATCCCCGACGGCGGCACGCCGAGGACGCGCTGCGCCAGCGCACGGTCGGCGAGGGGCACCTTCATCGTATCGGTCACCCGACTAGCCTACCGCGTCACCTCGACTGGGTCGACGCGGCGCGGTGCGCGTCGGTTCGGATCAGCCGTCCGATCGAACCGATCGCAGGTACGCGAGCACGGCCGAAACACGCCGGTGCGTGTCAGCCGAGCTCTCGAGCCCGAGCTTCTGGAAGATCTGCGTCGTGTGTGACTCGACCGTGCGCTCAGCGATGAACAGGTTCGCGGCGATGGCCGTGTTCGAGCGGCCTTCGGCAAGCTGGGCGAGCACCTCGCGCTCCCGGTCCGTCAGGACATCGAGTGGGTCTGGGTCGCGCTTCGGGTGCATGAATTGCGCGACGATCGTCGGATCGATGACGCATTCGCCGTCCACGAGCCGTCGGAGGGCGTCGTGCAGAACGGCGCCGTCGAGCACTCGCTCCTTCAGAAGGTAACCAAGTCCGCCCGGATACGTTTGGATGAGCCGCATCGCATACGCAGGCTCGACGAATTGCGATAGGACGAGGACTCCCGTCCCGGGTACTCCGGCTTGGATCTCATGCGCGGCGACCAGGCCTTCGTCCGTATAGGTCGGTGGCATCCGAATGTCGAGGACGGCCACGTCGGGCCGATGGGTCCGCACGGCTGCCACCGCTTCGACGCCATCGTGGGCCTCGGCGACAACGTCGCAGCCGACCTCACGAAGGATGGCGACGATCCCGGCGCGGGTGAGCAGTGAGTCATCCGCGACGACTACGCGCACGGTAGGACCAGCTCCAGGCCCTCGTTGCCTCGAGCGCTCGAGCCCCCGGCAGCGCCGACGCGATCAAGGACATGTTCGGGGATGTCGCCGGCACCGTCGACGATGACGCGCACCGTCTCGGCATCCCGCCGGATCGATACCGACGTTCCCGAATCTGCCTCCAGGAGCTTGGTCACGATGGTGTAGACCGCCGCCTCAGTGGCTTCCGGTAAGCGGCCCCCCAGATCGATGGTCAGCATCGGGGAGGGACTGATCGTCGCGGCGTACGTGATCAACGCTTCCTCCAGGCCGGCGCCCGTCAGGATGCTTGGGTGGATCCCGTGGGCGAGGGTTCGCAACTGTTCGAGCGTCCTGCCTGCGGCTTCACGCGCTCCCGCGAAGAGTGCCATCGATTTCGCGTTGCCGGCACCCGTCGCGGCCCGCTCGCCGCGTCGCAGCTCGAACGAGAGCGCGAGCAGCAGCTGCTGCGCGCCATCGTGGAGGTCTCGCTCGAGGCTGCGTCGTTCCGCATCGCCGACTTCGACGATCCGTCGGCGCGATGCACGCAGCTCATCCACCCGGCGCCGGAGCTGCAGCTGCAGGCTCTCGTTCTGGATCGCGAGACGGGCCTGCGGCCCGAATTGTTCGACGAGGAGGTCGGCCGGCAAGGAATCGTTGTCATGCACCAGCAAGGCGACAGGACGACCGCGACTGATCAGCTCCGTCCGCTGGCGCCCGCGGCCTGTCTCCGCCAGGGGCCGCCCATCGACCCCGACGTACCCGCTGTCTTCCGTCCAGTAGCCGACACGAAGATCCGGATCCCCGACCGCCAGACGCAAGATCGCCTCAACCGTGAGGGGATCGTCCTGACCTCCGAGCAGGCGCGACACCTCGGCCAGGCTGCGTCGAACCGACAGGCGGTCCGACGTGACCAACAGGGCGGCCACCGCCACGGCAACGCACGCTCCAGATTCGAGCGCGAGGGCGAGGGCAAGGTCCAAAAGTGTCGACGCTGGAGCCCGGCTGAGGCCCATGAGGGCGGCGCCTGTCAGGGCCACCATGGCACCGACGACGAGCACGGCAGCGGCGGTGGCGCGCAGCCCGGCGCGAGACAGTCGAACGAGCCTCGAGAGGACGTCGAGGCCGAGGGAGATGCACACGATGACCGTCATCCAGGCCGCGGTGTCTCCGAGGATGGCAGCCAGCTCCCCGCTCGACGCCACGAGAACGGGACTGTGTCCGCAGAACGGTCCGCATTGGAGATCGAGCATCGGCTCGTAGACGAGGGCGCGGACCAAACCGGTCAGGCCGATACCAAGGAAGGCCACGGCCACCACCAACGTCGAACGCGTTGGACGCCAACGTGTGGGTAACACGGTGACCTGGAGCACGAGCAATGGGACGAGCAGCGGGGCGACGAGCAGCCCGACGCCGACCAGCGCATCGGATCTGGTCACGCTGGCAACACCCCAGGTCACGCCAGCCCACGACAGGGCGGCGAGTGCGGCTGCAACGCTGCCGAGTGGTTGCCCAGTCAGACCCTGGGCGATCGCGGCGACCAGCAAGGTCAACGGGACGACGCGCCCGACGACGACCAGCCAGAGGGGTTCTGTCCCCGTCGGTCGAAGGCTCAATGCCACGACGGCAAGGACGACGAAAGTGACGAGAATCGCGGGACCGCCTCGAAGCGCACGTGCGACCACGTGACCATTGTGGCATCGGCATATCGCCGTCCCATCGTGGACAGCCACGGTACCGTGGGTCCGAGAACCGTGGCCCGCCCGGCTGCGCCGTCGACGTCAGCCGGCCCAGGATCTCCTCATCAGCGCTCAAAGGAGACAATGATGAGAGCCCGAAGACGGTTGCTGACCGGGATCAGTCTGATCACCCTGATCGTCGGCGCATGCGGCTCGGCCAGCGGGCCAGTGACGTCACCCGACTCGGGCGCCAAGGTCGGTGGCAAGCCCGGCCCGATCGCGATCACGGTCGCCGACTCGCAGCCGGCGGGCAAGCCGAGCAACCTGCCCCTGGCCGAGTTCAAGCGCCAGGTCGAGACCCTGTCCGGCGGATCGATGACGGTGACGGTCCTGACCAGCGCGGTCGACGCTGTGACACCTGGGTCCGACGCGGCCGTCATCGACCGTGTCAAGCAGGGCACGTTCCCGATGGCCGTCGTCCCGGCCAGGGCCTGGTCCGACGCAGGTGTCCCGAGCCTCAAGGCACTCCAGGCCCCATTCCTGTTCGAGTCCGACGAGCACGTCGCTGCGGCCGTCGACGACGCGGACATCACGAAGGACCTGTTCAGCGGGTTCGAGGGCAGCGGGGTGACCGGCCTGACCCTGTTCCCCGAGTCGCTGCGCCACCTGTTCAGCTTCGGCGAGCCGATGTTGTCGCCTGCCGACGTCAAAGGCCGGACGATCCGCGCCATTTCGTCGCTCGAGACGACAGCGATCATCGAGGCCCTGGGCGGCACAGCGGTCGACCCGATCGGCGATGCCTATCAGCAGGGCGTCGACGACGGCACGATCCAGGGCACCGACAGCGGCTTCACGCTCGCGACCGGCGGCAAGCCCAGCTCCACCGCGACAGCTACCGGCAACGTCGCCCTGTATGCCAAGGTCATGACCCTCGTCATCAACAGCGGCCTGTGGGCAGGGCTCGACGACGCCCAGCGGGCGATCATCACGAAAGCGTCCGATGCCACCCGCGCGTGGGCCATCGCCAACCAGGTGACGGACGCTGCGGCCGCGGCTGGGTTCTGCACCGACGGTGGCACGGTCGTCCTGACCGACGCGGCACCATCGCCGCGTTCCGCGCGGCCGAAGCCCCGGTCTATGCGAGCCTCGAGGCCGACCCGGCAGCGAAGCGGGCGATCGACGCCATCAGGGCGCGGGCGCCTGTCTCCTCATCGGCAGGCGTCGAGGCCTGCGAGCCGGTGATCGACGCCACCAACTTGGTGCCCGACGGCGGCGACCTGCCGAACGGCATCTACCGCGTCGAGTACACGGACGCGTACCTTGAGGGTTGGGGCGTGACCGACATCAACTTTCAGCATGGCGTCTGGACCTACCGACTCAAGGACGGCCATTGGACAATCGATCAGGTCGCCGACGACATCACGGACCACCTTGAGGGGCTGTATCAAGTCAAGGATCAGGATCTCAACTGGATGTGGGCCAACGACCCGGGCCAGCCGGTCGAGCGGCTCACGTGGTCAGTTGCCACGAACGGTGACCTCACGTTCGCACCGGGGCCCGGCACGGCTGTGGGTTGGACGTTCGGTCTGCCCCTCATTCGAGTCGGCGATCTTGCCCCGGGAATCAGTGATCATGATCAGGCGGTCCTGGATGGCGTCTACCGGTACGAGCTGACCGACCGTTACATGCTCGACCATGGCGTCGAAGCGAATCAGGCCCGTGATGAGTCGGGCGTGCACACGCTGACGATGGCGCACGGCAGGTTCACCGACGCGTGGGCGAACGACGTCGCCGACGGATCTTGTTCCGGGGAGTTCTCGATCGACGGATCTCGCGTGACGCTCCACTGGACAGAGGGCTGCACGGGTGACACCCGCGCCTCGTTCGAGCGCGACGGCGACACCCTTCACTGGTCGCAGATCGAATCCCTTCCTCCGCACGACACCGCGTACGACCAGAAGGTCAACGAAGCGTACTGGGGCGTGCCCTACACCAGGATCGGAGACGCTCCCTAGTTCGGGCGGCTCGATCCCGTCTCCCGACGCATCGCCGCCGGCCTCACCCTGTCGGGAGGTCGACGGCGATCCTCGTGCCGCCATCGCGCGGGCTTGCGATCACCAGGGTCCCACCAAGCGCAGCGGCCCGATCGACGAGCCCTTGCAATCCAGTTCCGCCTTCCAGGACGGCACCACCGCGCCCGTCGTCCAGGATCTCCAGCAACACTCGTTGATCCGCTGCCCGGAGGCGCACGCTGATGCTCGATGCCGACGCGTACTTGATGGCGTTTGAGATGGCCTCGGCGCAGATGAAGTAGATCGCAGACGCCACGTGATCCGCCAGGTCGCCCGTCTCCACGTCAACGCGGACGTCGACGATCGCATCGCCACCAAGTTGCAGCAGGGCCGCGGCCAACCCGTCGCTCCTCAGGGTCGGTGGCCCGAGGCCGCTCGACAGTGACCGAAGTCCGGCGTCCAGCCCGGCGAGGCGATGGCGACTCTGCTCGACGGCCGCGCTGATCGCAGGATCGGACCCGGTGGGGATCCGATCCACCAACGCGCGAAGCTCCTCCAGCGACGCGCCGGCTCCTCGATCCAGTTCGTCCGCGAGGGAGATCCGCTCGTCGTCGGCGGCGAACATCAGCCGCAGCCTCGACGCCTGCAGGGCCTCAGCCTCTGAACGCAGGCTCGCGCGAAGCTGGACGTTGTCGGCCGCAAGGCGCGCCGCGGCCTCGATCGAGGGCATCACGCCGGGCTCGGCGACGACAACCGACTCGCAGGCAAGCTCCGCCACGGCACGTCCGTCGACCAGCACGGGCACGACCGTTCGCGACCCGGTCGCCCGGAGGGGTTCGATGCGGCGTCCGAGCTCGTCGACCCAGACGGTGAGACCGCGGTCGGTAGCGGCGAAGGCTACCTCGACGCTCGGGTCGCGCAGCGCGTTCGCCAGGAGCTCGCGCACGTACCCGGCAGGGCCCAGGGTGAGCTCGACGGCCGCGTCGGTCATCCGCCTCAGGCGAGCGCGGTTGTCGACGACGTTGAGGAGGAGGGCAAATCCGACCGCTACGAGACCCGCTTCGTAGGCATGGACGGTCGCCGGGGGCGGCGGTGCGTTGCCAAAGAGCAGCAACAACGCGCCGGTCCCGCCGATGACCAGGCACAGCAGCGCCATGGTCGGAATCGCTCGAATTCCCGCGTCGCGGCCTGGGCCTCTTCGCAGCAGCACCATCGCGATGAACGCGACCATCGCTGTGGTGGCCCAGGCGATCTCCCCTGCTTCCTCCCTGGACAGGTCGCTCAGCGACGAGCCGTACGCCAAGGCGACCACAATGGCGTCGAACGGACGGGCGATCCGGCCACTCGGAAACGCCACGATCGCGTGGAACAGGACCGCCCGGTGCAGGACGATGGAGTGAACGGCCAGCCACGTCAGGGCGGCGCCGCCGAGGCCGAGCAGGTCGGGCAGGAACCAGGCGGCGCCGGCGAAAGCAACGAGGTCGCCGACACGGGAGCGGCGATCCACCGCCTGCATCATCGCGCCGGCCACGGCCAGTCCAACGCCGACCGCGAAGTCGGGGAACCAGTCAGGCCCAGCGAAACGCCAGCGCTGCCACTCGGCGACGATGCCGAGTGCCGTGACGCCGCCGACAGCCAGAACCGGGCGCGAGAACCTAGACCATCGCCGCCAATGCGTCGCCACTCAGCTCCCACTTCGAAATGAACCCGCGAACGGGGGCTCGTCTCAGCTCCGAACCATAGGCCGCCGGATCGCGACTCGAGATCAGGATCACGATCGGACGCGGGTCGAGCCGCGCGAGCTGCCGGGCGAGTTCGAAGCCACCGAGCACGGGAAGCTGGACGTCGAGGAGGACGACGGCCGGGTGCAGTCGCCGGACCTCCTCGATCGCCAGCGAAGCATCCGAGACGCAGCCGACCACGTCGAAGCCCTCCTCGCTGAGCATCGCCTCAGCCGAGGCCAGGAACTCCATGTTGTCGTCGACGATCAGGAGGGTTGGCAAAGCACCGCAATCATTGGGGCGGGACGGAGTCGCCGCAACCGTGCCAGCCACGTTGGGCCTCCGGCGCGGGTGTTCATTCCATGGGGCCGATCCGAACCAGCGGGAGGCCGACGGTCGAGCCTCGGGACGTGCTAGCCCGCCGCGGCGGGTCGCGGTCCGGCCGTGCTAGCCCCGAGAGGCCTGTCAGCCGTTGCGGGTTAGCACGGGTGACCTCCCGGTCGCTCCTGCCTATGGTCGGTCGTGGCCCACCTGGACCCGTCGGTCCGTGGGCGGGAGCGATTCGATCCGGCGGCTGCGGCCGCCGGTCGGTCCAGAAAGGGAGCGACATGAAAGTACTCGCGCGATCGCGACTCGTCGCCGTCACCATGGTTCTTCTGGCCTTTTCCGTCCTGCCAACGCAGACCGTGAACGCGAAACCACCCACACGGCCGACGCTGCCGACGCCGCAAGCCGGGATCACGGAGAAGGCGCCAAGGTCCGTGGCCGGCGGAAACCGACGGGTCGCGACCACCGCTCGGCTGTCGACCAACCCCGCTGTCCCGCTGACGCCGTGCATCGAGGATCCTGACTGGCTGTGCGGATCCGTCCGCGTGCCCATCGATCGCGCGGGCTCCGACGGCCGAACGTTCGACATCGGCTTCCGGGTCTTGCCGCACCGTGACCCGATGTCGACGGCGCGCGACGCGCTGATCGTCAGCTCGGGAGGCCCCGGGATCTCCTCGACCGCGGACCGGGGCTTCTTTCAGTTCCTGTTCGATCCGCTCCTCGACGATCGTGACCTCCTGTTGGTCGACCATCGCGGCACCGGAACCTCCTCTCCGATCGACTGTCCCGAACTGCAGAACGGTGTCTTCGACCACGATGCGGTCGTGGCTGCCGTGGGTGCCTGCGGCGCGCAGCTCGGGGGCGACGCCGACCGGTATGGCACGGGCGACGTCGCGCTGGACATCGAGGCTGTTCGAAAAGCTCTCGGCTATCCGCAGCTCAGCTACTTCGGGCCTTCCTACGGGAGCGTTGCCGCACAGGCGTACGCGGTCCGGTTCCCGAAGCGTCTACGCGTCATCGTGATCGATGCGGGACTCCCGGTGAGTGACCGCGCCCATTCCAACACCTGGGGCCTGGACTCTCCCCGAGCGTTCGATCGAAATGTGTCGCTGGCCTGCCTCCGTGCTCCCGCCTGCGCTGCGCTCCAACCGGGCGCTCGCGGCGCTCTCGCCGAGCTCGCTCGTTCGGTACGCACGACCCCGGTCGACGGCTCGGCCCGCGACCTGAACGGGACCTTGCGGCAGGTCCACATCGATGAAGCCCTGCTGATCGCCATCATCACCAGCGACATCCTCGCTCCCGGAGAGCTTGTGGCCGCCTCGGAGGCGCTCGCGAAGGGCGACAAGCGACCGTTGCTGCGACTTGGCGCGGAGCTGTTCTTCGAGGGCGGGGAGCCGGACGATCCCACGTTCTTCTCGGCTGGTGACAATGCGGCGGTCTTCTGCAATGACGCCGACTTCGTGTGGGACCGCGACGACCCGCCCTCGGTTCGGCGACTCAAGTTCGCCCGGGCGCTCGGCGACCTCGAGGCCGGTCAATTCGCGCCGTTCTCGAAGCAGGCTTGGACGACCTACTGGATCCCTGACTTCTGCGAGCTCTGGCCGGCCCCAGATCACTTCACGCCAGCTGTCCCTCGGGGCTCTACGGTCACCGGCGTCCCGACGCTCCTCATCGGCGGGGAAATCGACATCAACGTGCCGTCCGAGTCGACCCGCCGGCTCCAGCAGGTCTTTCCGAACGCACGGTTCGTGAACTTCGCAGGTGCCCTGCACCTCCCGACCGCCTGGAGCGAATGCGCGAGATCAGTCGCCCAGCGCTTCATCGCGACGTTGCGTACCGGGAATACCGACTGTGCCCGGGAGCCGGCGTTCGTCCCGCCCGCGGTGCCGCAGTTCCCCAAGAGCGTCGCCCAAGCGGCGCCCGCTGAGGCATTGGCCGGCGATGCGTCGACGCTCCTCGATCGCCGCGTCGCGACCGTGGCCGTCAGGTCCGTGCTCGATTCGTTCATCCGGAGCTTCCGCATCCCAGGCGCCATTGGGACCAGCTACGGCTTGCGCGGCGGGACGTCCGACTTCAGCTTCGAGCCCGGTATTGACGTCCTTCAGCTCCACGGCGTGCGGTTCTCCCGCGACGTCGCCGTGAGTGGACAGGCCACGTTGTCGTTCGATGGCAACGAGGTGCAGATGGAGCTGACCGTGACCGGACCCGACCCAGCGCACAGTGGCACGCTCACAGCAGAAGGTGCGTTCGGGTTCGGCGCGCCATACCGGGACTTCACGGTCACCGGTGCCATCGGCGGCCGGACAGTGGTCGCGAGCGTCCCCACCAACTGACCGCCCGCAAGACCTATCCATAGACCGAATCACGTGGGCCTGGTCACAACGACCAGGCCCACCTCACTGCGTCCCATCGTGGACAGCCACGGTACCGTGGGTCCGAGAACCGTGGCCCGCCCGGCTGCGCCGTCGACGTCAGCCGGCCCAGGATCTCCTCATCAGCGCTCAAAGGAGACAATGATGAGAGCCCGAAGACGGTTGCTGACCGGGATCAGTCTGATCACCCTGATCGTCGGCGCATGCGGCTCGGCCAGCGGGCCAGTGACGTCACCCGACTCGGGCGCCAAGGTCGGTGGCAAGCCCGGCCCGATCGCGATCACGGTCGCCGACTCGCAGCCGGCGGGCAAGCCGAGCAACCTGCCCCTGGCCGAGTTCAAGCGCCAGGTCGAGACCCTGTCCGGCGGATCGATGACGGTGACGGTCCTGACCAGCGCGGTCGACGCTGTGACACCTGGGTCCGACGCGGCCGTCATCGACCGTGTCAAGCAGGGCACGTTCCCGATGGCCGTCGTCCCGGCCAGGGCCTGGTCCGACGCAGGTGTCCCGAGCCTCAAGGCACTCCAGGCCCCATTCCTGTTCGAGTCCGACGAGCACGTCGCTGCGGCCGTCGACGACGCGGACATCACGAAGGACCTGTTCAGCGGGTTCGAGGGCAGCGGGGTGACCGGCCTGACCCTGTTCCCCGAGTCGCTGCGCCACCTGTTCAGCTTCGGCGAGCCGATGTTGTCGCCTGCCGACGTCAAAGGCCGGACGATCCGCGCCATTTCGTCGCTCGAGACGACAGCGATCATCGAGGCCCTCGGCGGGACGGCTGTCGATCCGATCGGCGATGCATTCCGGAAGGGCATCGCAGACGGCACCATCGATGGCACCGATACCGGCTTCACGCTCGCCCGCGAGAGCGATACCAATGGTGCATCGATCGCTACCGGCAACGTCGCCCTGTATGCCAAGGTCATGACCCTCGTCATCAACAGCGGCCTGTGGGCAGGGCTCGACGACGCCCAGCGGGCGATCATCACGAAAGCGTCCGATGCCACCCGCGCGTGGGCCATCGCCAACCAGGTGACGGACGCTGCGGCCGCGGCTGGGTTCTGCACCGACGGTGGCACGGTCGTCCTGACCGACGCGGCATCCATCGCCGCGTTCCGCGCGGCCGAAGCCCCGGTCTATGCGAGCCTCGAGGCCGACCCGGCAGCGAAACGGGCGATCGACGCCATCAAGGCCCTCGCGGCCGGCACCTCAGCGGCACCCGTCGAGGCCTGCGAGCCGGTGGCCGACGCCACCACGCTGGTACCCGACGGCGGCGACCTGCCGGACGGGATCTACCGAATCGAGGCAACCGAGGCGTACCTCAAGGACGCCTACCCCGATTACGTGTCCACCTCCGTCGGCATCTATACCTTCACACTCCGTGACGGTCTGTGGTCCTTCGACTACATGGCGCCCGACGGTGGAGGGGACCACCAGACAGGCATCTACAGTGTCGAAGGCGACGACATCCACTGGCTCTGGGATCCGTGCTGCAGCCATCCGAACCCCGTCCTGCACCTGAAGTGGTCCGTCGACGGAAGCGGCACAATGCACTTCACGCTCGTCTCAGGCCCGCCCGATTGGGCCCTGGCCCTTCCGTTCGTGCGCATCGGGGACGTGCCGTAGCGGCGCGTTCGCTGGTCACCCACCGCTCCTCACCACTGACCCCTCCCACGCTCACAGTCCGGTCGCCGAGGGGCACTCTCATCGTGTCGGTCAGCCGACGGCCGTCGTCGCGAGCTCGGCTGCTTCGGGCCGTTCGTGATGCCCGTTCGTCGCGGGCTCCGGAGACGGTTCCACCATCGGCGGCGAGCCCGTCGCGGGCGTCGTCATCGACATCGATCCTGCGCGGGTCGGTCGCTCGGCGCGTGTCTTGATCCCGACCATCTGCTTCTGGAGCATCACGAAGACGCCGAAACCGACGACCTGCGTCACGAACCGGGACGCCCGGCTCGACTCGCCGAACCAGACACGGAACCGCTCGACGAGGCGGGACCGCCCGCCGCCGAGCGGTTCGATCACGAACGCCCAACTCGCGGCGAACTGCTGTGGCGTGGCGCCGAGGATGGCACTGGATGCCGCGACGCCGGCCGGCGTCCCCTCGACCGGCGCGCCGGCGGGGGCGGCACGTTCCGTCGCCGCTCGCTTGGTCCAGGCCTCGGCCTGCTTCATCACGAGCTCGGTATCCGACCGCAGGACGATCGCGTGCCCCGGGTCGATCTCCTCGACCAGGAAGCCGCCGCCCGGATGGGTCGGCACGATGTCGCCCGACCGCGAGCGTCTGCCACGCGTCGACGATGCCGTCCGCGCTGGAGCCGCGCTGGTCCAGGCGGTCGTAGCTGTACCAGCCGGCCTTGCCGAAGCCCATCTGCATCAGCCATGGCCACACGCGATCGGGCGGGGCGTCGATCGTGATCCCGCGAGTCTCGATCGCCATCGGATCCGAGACGACCTGGTCCCCTGGCAGCACCCGACGACCTTCGTCCGGGTCGATGCCCCAGGTCCGGCGCCAGCTCTGCAACTTCGCCACGGCGATCCCCGCCGTCGTGCCGGCGGCCACGCCGACCAGTACGAGACGCATGCGCATACGTCACCTCCATCGAGATGGTGCCGGGACGCCAGGGGTCGCCGACAGGGCCGCCCGGCTCGATGTCGAGTGCCGTTCGTCCTCCGGCCGGTCAGACCTCGGCGAACGCGGCCGCCCGCTCAGCCGGCGTCGGCGTCGACGGGTCGTCGAGCGCGGCCAGATCGCTCGGTTCGAGGGCGCGCCATGCGGCCGACGCGGTGATGGCCTCGTAGCCGCGGGCCAGGCTGAACAGCGACGCCTCGGTCCACGGTGCCCCGATGAGCTGCAGCCCCACCGGCAGCCCGTCGGACAGACCGCACGGGACGCTGAGCCCGGGCAACCCGGCCATGTTCGCCGGCAACGTGCAGGCGTCCGAGAGGTACATCGACACCGGATCGGCGAGCCGCGCGCCCATCGGAAAGGCGACGGTGGGTGACGTCGGCGCGACGAGGGCATCGAAGCCCTGCGCCCACAGTGCGTCGAAGTCGCCCTTGATGAGCGTCCGGACCTTCTGGGCCTTCAGGTAGTAGGCGTCGTAGTAGCCGGCCGACAGGGCATACGTGCCAAGCATGATCCGGCGCTTGACCTCGGCCCCGAAGCCCTGACCACGGGTCGCGAGGTAGATCCCCAGGACGTCGCCGTCCTCGCCGCGGCGCGGTCCGTAGCGGATCCCGTCATAGCGGGCGAGGTTCGCCGACGCCTCGGCCGGGGCGACGATGTAATAGGTCGCGAGGCCATGTTCCGTGTGTGGCAGGCTGACTTCCTCGACGATGGCGCCCGCCGCCTCGAGCGTTGCGACCGCCTCCCGCACGCGAGTCTCGACCCCGGGCTCCATGCCGGCCACGAAGTACTCCTTCGGCAGGCCCAGGCGCTTGCCCCGCAACGAGCCGGCCGCCTCGTCGTCACTGTGGGCAAGCGTCAGCAGGGCGTCGGGGACCGGCTCGGGCGAGGACGTCGAGTCGCGCGGATCGCGACCCGCGACCGCATGGAGCAGGATCGCCGCGTCCCGCGTGTCCCGGGCGAACGGCCCGATCTGGTCGAGCGAGCTCGCGAAGGCCACGATGCCGTACCGGCTGACCCGCCCGTACGTCGGTTTCAGGCCGACGATCCCGCACAGGGCAGCCGGTTGGCGGATCGAGCCGCCGGTGTCCGTCCCGATCCCGAGCGGGGCGTGGAAGGCCGCGACGGCTGCCGCACTGCCGCCGCTGCTGCCACCGGGCACCCGGTCCAGGGCCCACGGGTTGGCCGTCGGGCCGTAGGCAGAATGCTCGGTCGACGAGCCCATCGCGAACTCGTCCATGTTCGTCTTGCCGAGGATGACGGCGCCGGCGTCGCGGAGCCGCTCAGTGATGTGCGCGTCGTACGGCGCGATGTAGCCCTCGAGGATCCGCGACCCCGACGTGCATTGGCCGCCCTTGACGGAGACGAGGTCCTTGAGCGCGATCGGAACGCCCAGCAGTGGGTGGAGCGCGTCGACCGCGGCCGGCCCTTCCGCTCGGGCCTCCGCGAGCCGGGCGTCCGCCCGGTCGGCGTCGGCCAGCGCGGGTTCGCGGTCGAGCGTCAGCCATGCGTGCAGACCCGGGTTCTGGCGCTCCGCGAGGTCGAGGTGGGCCGCGGTCAGCTCGCGCGACGACAGCTCGCCGGCCCGCAACCGGGCGGCCATGTGGTGGGCGTGGAGGCGTGTCAGCTCGTTGGCCACGGTTCGGGCCTGTCAGTCGCCGCCGAGGATGGCCGGGACGACCAGGAAGTCGCCATCGCGCGCCGGCGCGTTCGAGAGCACGGCCTCGACCGGCAGTGAGGGGACGACCACGTCGTCGCGCAGGATGTTCTCGAGCTCGATCGTCTGGGCGGTCGGCGCGATGTGGTCGGTCGGCACCGTCGCGAGGATGGCGTACTGGTCGAGGATGTGATTCAGCTGCCCCTCGAGGCGTGACAACTCGTCCTCGGTCAGCCCGAGGCGAGCGAGATGGGCGACGTGTTCGACGTCGGATCGGGACAGGGTGGCCATGGCCCGATGATAGCCGACCGCCGAGGTCGGCCCGCCTCGGACCGCGGTCGACGGGGTGGGGTGATGGGTCGCGACCATGACTGATGGAAGGTGCCGCTTGGCCAAAGGTGTGATGGCCTCCGCCCAAGGCGCTCCATCATGATTCGCGCGTGCCTGGTCCCTCCGAGACGCTGACCCTCGCCTGCCTGTCCTGTGGGACGCCGGCCGTGCGCGCCGAGGCGACCTTCTGCCGTCGCTGCGGCCTGCCGTACGGGGCTCCGCCGCCCGCCTACGTCGAGCTCCCGGACTGCCCGATCTGCTACCGGACCGTGGACGACGACGGGCGGCTGCCGAGCCTCGATCATCCGGGCCTGCGGGTCGATCTCGTCCGCCATCAGGCCGAGCATGACCGACACCCGGTCGGCGACGACGAGTTCCTCGAGACCCTGCGCGAAGGCGATCGCTTGCGGGTGGGGCGCTGGTCGGCCCCGTTCGACGTCGTCCGGCGCTATCTCGTGACCGGCCAGGTCGAGGCCGGTCGCCAGCGCCAGCTCGCCCATGACGCCATCGTCACGGCGATGACCCAGTTGCGCCGGTTCGGTGCCGATGCCCACATCCTGGGCGACCAGCCCGAGTGGGCCGCCGCCCGTCACGCGGTGACCGAGCTGATGGAGCGATACGCGCGGCGCCGTCCGTAGCTCGCCGCTGTCACCCGACGCGCGCCGCTCGAACGGCGTCGAGTGCGGCCCGGGCTTGGGCGAGGTGGATCCGGTCGTGCCCGGCGAGCATCCGGAACGAGAGGTCCAGGCTCTCGGGCCCTCGTTCGAGGTGATGTCCGATGCGCGCCCGCTCCGATGGCGTCGTGCGACCCCAGAGCGCGAGATTCGCGTGCCGGAGCGCCTCGAACAGCACGATGAGATCGGCCGGATCCTCCATCCGGTGATGGAGCCGATCCACCCAGCGGGCCTGGTCGTAGCCGACGATCTGCGGCTCGTCCTCGGCGACGACCCAGCGATAGCGACCCGACATCACGACCTCGCCATCGACCATGTGGGCGACGCATTCGAGGACCGACCACTCGCCGGGCTTCGGTGGCGTCCGCAGGTCCGCGCCGGCATCGGCGAGGAGCTCTCGGACGGCGGCGGGCGTCGACGCCTGGGCGACGGCCGGGTCGTCGTTGCCGAGGGCGGCCAGCAGCAGGGCCTGGTACGCCGCGGCCTCGCGGACCGGATCGGGACTCGTCATGGGACCTCCTCGCCCGCAAGCAGTCGCCGGAACCCGTCCTCGTCGAGGATCGGGACGCCGACCTCCTGCGCCTTCGCCAGCTTCGACCCGGCGTTCTCGCCGGCGACGACATAGTCGGTCTTCGCTGAGACAGAACCTGTCGCCTTTCCACCGGCGGCGCGGATCGCGGCTTCGGCTTCCTGACGGCTGAATCCCTCGAGCGTGCCGGTCACCACGAGACTCTTGCCATCGAGCGGGCCCGCCGATGCATCCGGCGGACGCGGCTCCGGCAGCTCCGGCTCGATGCCGGCCTCCGCCAGGTCGAGCAGGATCCCGTACCCGGGCCCGTCCGGCCCGAAGTAGCTCTCGAGGCTGGTCGCCACGGTGGGCCCGACCCCGTAGACCTGCTCGAAGTCCTCGCGCGTGCTCGCCCGGAGCGTCGTCGCCGCACGCGTGAGCCACGGGTCCGGACCGTCAGGCACCCGTTCGACGAGCCACTGGGAGAGGTCGATCGCCGTCTGCTCCCCGACCTGTGGGATCCCGAGTCCGTTGAGGACTCGCGCGAGCGGCCGGCGTCGCGACCGACCGATGGCCTCGTACAGGTTCTCGGCGCTCTTGCGCCCGAACCGCTCGAGGGTCTCGAGGTCATCGACGGTCAGTCGGTAGAAGTCGCCGCGCCGCTTGACGAGGCCCGTCTGGAGGAGCTGTTCCAAGGCCTTCCAGCCGGCACCCTCGATGTCCATGCCGCCCCGTCCGACGAAGTGGCCGAACTCCTGGGCGACGCGGGCCGGGCAGGCGAGGTTCGGGCAGTAGACGCGGACCGCGCCCTCGTCCTGGACGACGGGCGTGTCGCAGACGGGACAGCGCTCCGGCATCCGGAACTCGCGCTCGGCGCCCGTGCGACGTTCGGCCAGCGGTCCGACGACCTCGGGGATGACGTCGCCGGCCTTCTGGAGCACCACCCGGTCCCCGATCCTGATGTCCTTCCGCCGGATCTCATCGAGGTTGTGGAGGGTCGCGCGGGCGACCGTCGAGCCAGCCACCTTGGTCGGCGTGAGGTGGGCCACCGGCGTGAGCGTCCCGGTCCGCCCGACATACGGGACGATGTCCTCGACGAACAATTCGACCTGCTCCGGCGGGAACTTGAACGCGATGGCCCAACGGGGCGCCCGACTGACCATCCCGAGCCGCGTCTGCTGGTCGTACCGGTCGACCTTGACGACGACGCCGTCCGTCTCGTACGGCAGGTGATGACGCGCTTCTAGCCACCGCTCCGTGAAGGCGATGACGCCCTCGATGTCGAGTCCCGCGTCGTGCTCCGGGTTGACCGGGAACCCGAGCGCCGCGAGTCGCTCGAGGGCCACCGACTGGGTGTCGACCGAGGCCGCGTCCTCGACCAGCTGGTAGAACCAGGCCGACAGCTTGCGGCCGGCGGTGACCGCCGGATCGATCTGGCGGAGCGAGCCCGCCCCGCTGTTGCGCGGGTTCGCATAGAGCGGCAGCCCGGCTTCCTCGCGCTCGGCGTTGATCCGGGCGAACTCGGCTTTCGGCATGAAGATCTCGCCCCGCGCGTCGAGCGAGTCGGGCTCCGTCAGTCGAGCCGGCACCACCGCGATCGTGCGCAGGTTGGCCGTGACGTCCTCGCCGGTGGTGCCATCGCCACGGGTCGCGCCCTGCACGAACCGCCCGCGGTCGTAATGCAAGCTGATCGCGAGGCCGTCAATCTTGAGCTCGGCCACGTAGCGCAGGTCGGGGGCCGGCTCGGGCGCGGACGGGAGTCCGAGGCCCTTGCGCACGCGCGTGTCGAACGCGCGCAGCTCGTCGTGGCTGAACGCATTGGCGAGCGACAGCATCGGCCGCGCGTGGCGGACCTCGTCGAAGGTGCCGGTCGGGGCGCCGCCGACGCGCTGCGTCGGCGAATCGGGCGTGGTCAGCTCCGCATGGGCCGTCTCGAGAGCGACCAGCTGTCGGAAGAGCTGGTCGTACTCGGCGTCGCTGATCTCGGGCGCGTCCTGGCCGTGATACAGCTCGTTCGCTCGGTCGATCTGGGCGGCAAGCGACGCGTGCCGGGCCGCCGCCGTCTCGACGTCGAGGGCGGCCGCTTCGGCGACCAGGGCCGGATCGACCGGCGGCAGCGCGATGACCATCGACACGAGGGTACCGAACCCGCCAGCCCGACGCAGCGCGACCGGCCGTCAGTCGACGCGAGCGGATGCTACGAACCGGGCGAACGCGGTCCAATGCCATCGGGGTCGCGGACGGGGTCCGCTCAGGCGGTCGTCGACCCCGCGTCGACGAGATGGTCGGGCCGGAGGTCGGCCGGCGTCCGCGCCCCGAGGAGCGCCAGCGCGATCTCGAACTCCTCTCGGAGGATGGCGAGCGCCCGGTCGACGCCCGAGGCTCCGCCGGCGGCGAGAGCCCAGTAGATCGGGCGACCGACGAGGACGCCACGGGCGCCCATCGCCAGGGCGACGGCCACGTCGAGGCCTCGGCGGATGCCCCCGTCGACCCAGACCTCGGTCCGGCCGTCGATCGCCGCGACGACCTCGCCCAGGGCATCGGCCGTGGCCCGGACGCGATCGAGCTGGCGCGCCCCATGGTTGCTGACCACGACGCCATCGACGCCGTGGTCCACCGCGAGGCGCGCATCCTCGGCCGTCACGATGCCCTTGAGCACGAGCGGCAGATCGGTCCATCCGCGGATCGTCGCGAGATCGTCCCAGGTCAGGCTCGTGTCGAGGCGGTCGGTCAGGTCGACGAACCCTTCGGGCGCATGGATCGCGTCGGACGTGCCGACCTGATCGGATCCGTGGTTGCCATGCGTGGCGGCTGTCTCTCGGAAATTGCCGAGCGGCGGCAGCGCGAACTTCGATCGACGGTCCCGGTCACGGTACCCGAGGACCGGCAGGTCGACCGTGACGACGATCGCGCGATAGCCGGCGGCCGCGGCTCGCTCGACGAGCGACCGGGTGACGCCCATGTCGGCCTGGACATACAGCTGGAACCAGCGCGTCGCGTCCGGGGCTGCGGCGGCGACCTCTTCGATCGAACGCGATGAGGTCGTCGAGAGGATGAACGGGACGCCGGCCATGCCGGCGCCGCAGGCCGTGGCCACTTCGCCGTCGGGGTGCGCGAGGACGTGGACGGCCATCGGCGCGACCGCGACGGGGAGTGCCGTCGGGGTCCCCAGCATGGTCGTCGAAGCGTCGACTCTCGAGACGTCGACCAGGACGCGGGGTCGGAAGCGGCGTCGACGCCAGGCCGCCACGTTCTCGGCCAGCGTCGTCTCGTCCCACGCCCCGCCGGCCACGTAGTCGAAGGCCGCGGGGTCCATCGCCGCACGGGCGATCGGCTCGAAGTCCTCGAGCGTGACGATGCGCTCGAGTCCGGCGGCGTCGAGGGTCATCCCACGATCTCGAGGTTCGCGAGACTGGCCAGCATCTGCTTCCGCCCGACCGCGGGGTCCTTGAATGCGACCGTCACTTCCTCATCGCTGCGTGTGAGCTTGGACGTGACGACGATGCCATCGCCCCAGCGACCGTGTCGGACGCGGTCGCCGTCGCGGAACTGGCGCTCGCCCGGGATCACGGGCCGCACGGCGCGCGTCGTCGTGACGGATGGGACCGCGGCGCCGTCCGCCGGCAGGTCGTCGTCCCAGGCGCGGACCGGGCGAGCGAGGCTGCCCGATGGCGCGCCCGATGCGTACGCCTCGCGCTTGGCCGCGAGGTCGCGCGACGGTCGGAACGGTTCGCCCGGGCCGGGCGCGCCTGGCCGGCCGCTCCCTTGCCGGAACGCGGCGCCACCGGCACCGCCGCGGACGGGCGTCCCGAAGCGGCTCGTGCGACGCGCGCCGAACACGAGGTCCAGGTCGAGGTCGCGCTCGTCCGTCGCACCCAGCTGCGGGCCGACCATCAACTCACCCGGGATCTCCAGCAGGAACCGCGACGGCACCGACGCCTGGCCCATCCCCCAGGTCGCCCTCCGCCAGGCGTGCGAGAGGTAGAGCCGTCGCTTGGCGCGCGTGATGCCGACATACGCCAGGCGCCGTTCCTCCTCGAGTTCCTTCTCGTCGTCGAGGGCTCGACTGTGCGGGAAGAGGCCTTCCTCGAGCCCCGCGATGAACACCGCCGGGAACTCCAGGCCCTTGGCCGCATGGAGCGTGATCAGCGTCACGGCGTCGGCATCGCCCTCGTACGAGTCCTGGTCCGCGACGAGCGCGGTCTCCTCCAGCAGTCGGTCGAGGGCGTCCTCCGGGCTCAGGTCGTCATACCGGGTCGTGACCGAGCGAAGCTCGAGGAGGTTGGCCCAGCGCTCCTCGCCGTCCTCCGAGCCGTCGGCCAGCATCGCGCGGTAGCCGGACGCCTCCAGGGTCTCGTCGAGGAGCTCGGGGAGGGCCAGCATCCCGACCCGCGTCCGCAGGCGCCGGACCAGGACCGCGAACTCAGCGAGGGCGCTTCGCGACCGCGAGGCCAGACCCTCGAGGTCACCCGCCGCAGCCGCCTCGACCGCCCCCCAAAAGGAGCCGTCAGCCCGTGCCGCGGCGGCTCGGAGCACCTCGATGGTCTTGTCGCCGATGCCCCGCGGGGGGACGTTGATCACTCGCTCGAAGCTGACGCTGTCGGTGTCCGATCGAAGGATGCGCAAGTAGGCGAGGGCATCCTTGACCTCGCGGCGGGCATAGAATCGGGTGCCTCCGACGAGCTGGTAGCGGATGCCGTACCGGAGGAACAATTCCTCGATCGCCCGGGACTGGGCGTTCATCCGGTACATCACCGCGATGTCCCGGGCGCGGAAGCGCGTGTCCGCGTCGTCGTCGTCGGCGCGTCGGGTCAACGCGCTGCCGCGGCCGCCGACCAGGCCCTCGACCTGGCGGGCGATCCACTCGGCCTCCTCTTCCTCGTTGTAAGCCTCGAAGCGCTGGATCTTCAGGCCGCCCGCGTTCTGCGTCCACAGCTTCTTGTCCTTGCGAGCGCTGTTGCGCGATACGACGGCGTGGGCGGCATCGAGGATGAGTTGCGTCGAGCGGTAGTTCTGCTCGAGCTTGACCACCGTCGCTTTCGGCCAGTCGCGCTCGAAATCGAGGATGTTGCGCAGGTCCGCGCCCCGCCAGGAGTAGATCGACTGGTCGTCGTCGCCGACCACGGCGAGGTTGCCGTGTTTCGCGGCCAGCGCCCGGACCCACAGGTACTGCGCCCGGTTCGTGTCCTGGTATTCGTCGACGTGCAGGTAGCGCCACTTGTCCTGGTACTTGGCGAGGACGTCGGGCGCCTCCTCGAAGAGACGGACGCCCTCGAGCAGGAGATCGTCGAAGTCGAGGGCGTTGGCCTTGCGCAGGCGTTCCTGGTAGCGGGTGGCGAGGCGGGCGATCATCCGCTCGCGGTGGTTCGAAGCCTGCTCGACGAGGAAGGTCGGGTCGAGCATCTCGTTCTTCGCCCGGCTGATGGCACCCAGGACCGCGCTCGGTCGGAACTCGCCGGTAAGCGGCAGGTCCTCCTCCTTGAGGATCTGCTTCATCAGCGCTTGCTGGTCGTCGGTGTCGTAGATCACGAACCGCCGGCCGATCCCGATGGCCTCACCCTCCTGGCGGAGGACCCGCGCGTTGAGCGAGTGGAAGGTGCCGGCCTGCACGTCACGCCCGGCCTCGCCCACGAGCGAGATGATCCGCTCGCGGAGCTCGGCCGCGGCGCGATTGGTGAACGTGACCGCCAGGATCCGCCACGGGGCGACGCCGTGCACCCCGACCAGGTACGCGATCCGATGGGCGAGCACCCGGGTCTTGCCCGAACCGGCCCCGGCCAGGATGAGCAGCGGGCCTTCGGTGGTCGTGACTGCCCGTGCCTGCTCGGGGTTGAGGGCGCGGACGATCTGTTCCGCTCGTTCCTTGCGGCGGGCCGCGACGACCGCCGGATCGGCCGCCGGCACCGGGACCGCGGGATCCTCGCCCTGGCCCGGGGCGTCGCGCAGCCAGGCGGGTTCCTCGAGGGTCGCCGGCGCCTCGTCGAGGTCGGCGAACGCCGTGCCGACGACGTCGGGCGCCACCGTCGCGGCGTCGTCGAGCGTTGGGTCGCCGGTCCGGCGACGACGGGTGGGACTCACCGCCCCATTGTAGGTCGGGCGGCTCACCCGCCCGCCGTCGGCGGCGGGCTAGCCGGCGTTGATCTGGTCGGCCGGCGGCGCAGCGATCGTCACCGGTTCATCCCACCGCGACAGGATGGCATCGAGGGTGAGGGCGTTCCCGTCACCGGTCGTGACCACGAACGTGAGCCCGGCCAGGTGGTTCGGCAGGTCCTTCTCCACGCGGACGGTCACGGCCAGGCTCGCGCCGGCGAGGTCCACGGGCAGTCCGGCCGTCGCGCCGACGCCGAGCGCCGCGAGTTCGTCCGCCGTGAGATCGGCCTTCACGGTGTAGCACTGCTTCGAGCCGCACGCGACATCGTCGCCCTTGACGGGATCCACACCGGGCTTGAGCAGGAAGTCGCCGAGGTTGTCGACCAGGCTGCCGGGGTTCGCGGGATCGACCGGCAGGTCCGAGCCGAGGTCGATGACGTTGTACTTGTCGCCCTGGAGCGTGGTCTTGAGATAGGCCTTGCCGTCCACGACGATCAGTTCGCCCGCGAGGTTGAACAGGGCCGGGGCGTTGAAGGTCAGCTTGGCGGCTTTGCCCGCGATATCGATGTCCGCGGCGGCGGTCGTGCCGTCGAGCTTGAACGGGGCGGCCGTGCCGCCGGCACCGGGCATGGCGACGGTCATCGAGCCGTCGATCGTGGCCTCGAGGTGGACGCTCTTGGCGGCCTCGGTCGAGGTCAGCGCCGCGGTGACGATGGCCGTCGGGTCGGTCAGCGCCGGCGCGGACGGCCCGCACGCGACGACGAGGATGCCAGCCACAAGGAACATGGCTGCGGTCGAGATTCGGCGGGTCATGGGACTCCTTGGGTACGACGGGCGACCCGAGGACGCCCGGGCACAGGGTCACGGTGACGGGCGTGACCTGTCAAACGGTCGTCCCCCGCGCCCGTTGCCCGGCAGGGACCTTGTCGCTCCCAGGTGCGCTTTCGGGACAGGCCCCTCGTGGATCGTCGACCAGGCGGCCGATCCCGCAGGTTTCGGGTGGCCACCACGCTCGGCTGTGCCAGGAGTGCACATGGTGGGTGCGCGTCGTCCCGGAATCGAATGGCCCCGGCGTCGCCACCGGGACCGTTCGAGCGTGTGCGGAGTTGACGGACCCTAGAAGTCCATCCCGCCGCCGCCGTGGTCGTGGCCCGCCCCGGCGCCGGCCTTCTCCTTCTCGGGCATGTCCGAGATGAGGGTCTCCGTCGTGAGGACCATGGCCGCGATCGATGCGGCGTTCTGGAGCGCCGAGCGCGTCACCTTGGCGGCGTCGACGATCCCGGCCTTGAAGAGGTCGCCGTACTCGCCCTTGAGCGCGTCGTAGCCGAAGCCATGCTTGAGGCCCTTGACGTGCGCGACGATGACTTCGCCGGACTGGCCGGCGTTGTCGGCGATCTGGCGAGCGGGGGCCTCGAGCGCCTTGCGGACGATCTCGACGCCGACCTGCTCGTCACCCTCGAGCTTGATCTTGTCAAGCGCGGGGATGGCTTGCAGGAGCGTGGTCCCACCGCCGGCGACGAGGCCTTCCTCGACGGCCGCACGGGTCGTCGAGAGGGCATCCTCGATGCGGTGCTTCTTCTCCTTGAGCTCGACCTCGGTGGCCGCGCCGACCTTGATCACCGCGACGCCACCGGACAACTTGGCAAGGCGCTCCTGGAGCTTCTCCTTGTCGTAGTCGGAGGTGGTGTCCTCGATCTGCGCCTTGATCTGGCTCATGCGCGCCTTGATCTGGTCGGACTTGCCGTCGCCATCGATGATGGTCGTGTCGTCCTTCGTGGCCACGACGCGGCGAGCCGAGCCGAAGTCCTCGATCGTGACCGAGTCGAGCTTGCGCCCGATCTCCTCGCTGATGACGGTGCCGCCGGTCAGGACGGCGATGTCACGGAGCATCTCCTTGCGTCGGTCGCCGAAGCCCGGCGCCTTGACGGCCAGGACCGAGACGGTCCCGCGGAGCTTGTTGACGACCAGCGTCGCGAGCGCCTCACCGTCGATGTCCTCGGCGATGATGACGGTCGGCTTGCCCTGCTGGACGGCCTTCTCGAGCGCGGGGAGCATGTCCTGGACGCTGGAGATCTTCTTGTCGGTGATGAGGATGAGCGGGCTGTCGAGGACCGCTTCCATCCGGTCGGGGTTGGTCACGAAGTACGCGGACAGGTAGCCGCGGTCGAACTGCATCCCCTCGGTGTATTCCTTCTCGAGGCCGAGCGACTGCCCTTCCTCGACGGTGATGACGCCGTCCTTGCCGACCTTGTCCATCACCTCGGCGATGATCTCGCCGACTTCCGGATCCGCGGCGCTGATGGCGGCCACGGCCGCGATCTGCTCGCGGTTGTCGACCGGGCGGGACTGCTTCTTGATCTCGGCGACGATGGCGTCGACGGCCTTTTCGATGCCGCGCTTGACGACCATCGGGTTGGCGCCGGAGCTGACGACCCGCAGGCCCTCGCTCACCATCGCCTGGCCGAGCACGACGGCGGTCGTGGTGCCGTCGCCAGCGACGTCGTCGGTCTTGGTCGCGACTTCCTTGAGGAGCTGGGCGCCCATGTTCTCGAACGGATCGTCGAGCTCGATGTCGCGAGCGATCGTGACGCCGTCATTCGTGATCGTCGGGGAGCCGAACTTCTTGTCGAGGACGACGTTGCGGCCCTTCGGACCGATCGTCACCCTGACCGCGTCGGCGAGGCGATCGATGCCGCGCTTCAGCGAGCGACGAGCGGTCTCGTCAAAGATGATCTGCTTAGCCAATTCGTGTGTCCCTCCAGGAACCTTGGGGCGCTGGCGCTGGCTGGCGGCGGGAGCCGTCAGCCGGCGACGATCGCCAGGATGTCCTTCTGGCTGACGATGAGGAGCTCGTCGCCGTCGATCTTGAATTCGGTCCCGGCGTACTTCGCGTAGAGGACCTTGTCGCCGCTCTTGACGTCCATCGCCTCGCGAGACCCATCGTCGAGGATGCGGCCGGGGCCGGCGGCGATGATGGTGCCTTCCTGGGGCTTCTCCTTGGCGGTGTCCGGCAGGACGATGCCGCTCTTGGTCATCTCCTCACGGGCGCTCGGCTTGACGACCACGCGGTCACCCAATGGGCGAAGCTTGGTCGCGCTGGCAGTGGCTTTGGCCAACGTGCGTTCCTCCTGTGGCGGCCGCTCGGGCCGTCGGGCGTGGACTCTGGGACGCCCACCGACCAGTCGCCGGTGGATCCACGTCCCAGGAACGTGATTCGGGCATCGCGCCGGGCGCTTCCCCCAAGCTCCCGCCGATCCCTGTCGGGCGGGCCTGCGGGTCGTTCGCGCCGTCGCGGGCCTCGTCGCATGTTAGCACTCTCAGGCCGAGAGTGCCAAGTGGCAGACTAGCGAACTGCCGCGGAGCCTGTCAACCCGCGTCGCGCCGTCGGGCGAGCGGGACCGGGATCATGGCCTGGCGAACGCGATCGTCACGTTGTCGCCGTCGCGATCGAGCGTCACGCAGCCGGGCCCGTCGTAGCCGAGGTACCAGCCGATCTGGCCCTCGAACGCGTCGAATTGCGCTGCGTGGCGCAGGACCGGCAGGTTCGGCTTGAACGTGTCGGGGCCGTTGTAGGTGAGGTCGCCGGTGTCGGCGGAGAGGGACATGTGCATGAACCGGAGCTGGAGCACGTGCTCGCCGAGCATCTTGATCTTCTGCCCGCTGCCGGACTGGGTATAGGGCGGCTTGGCGATCATGAGGTCGCCGCGCGGCTGACCGGCCGGTCCCGGCAGCGAGGGGTTCCCGAACACGAAGGTGATGAGATCCGCCTTGTCGGTGGAGGAGATGACGACATCGGTCATCCGGTCCGACGACAACGGGCCCTCCTGCGGCTTCACGACGCAGTCCGCCACGGGCGTGGGACTCGAGCTCGGGCTCGCGGGCGGACTCGGGGTGGGTGCCACGGTCGGCGTCGCGCTCGGTGCCGCGGTGGGCAGGATGGAGGGCGATGCGGCGGCTGTCGGGACCGTGCTGGGTGTCGGGCTCGGGCTCGGCGACACGGTGGCCCGCGTGCAGGCGCTCGCGGCGACGAGGCACAAGGCGAGCGAGCCGGCGACGAAGGGGCGGCGCGACTGGCGGTTCAAGCGATCCTCCGAGGGGACGGCAGGGTTCGGTCGAAGGCGGCGACGAGAGTGGGCCCGAGGTCGTCGAGCGAGATGCCGCGACGGTCCGCGACCCATGCCGCTGTGACGCGGACCCACTCGGGTTCGTTGCGCGAGCGCGGTGCGCCGGGCGGACCGAGGAAGGGCGAGTCGGTCTCCACGAGCAGCCGCTCGCCGGGTACCGCCGCCGCGACCTCGCCCGAGGCCTCCTCGCCCCGCCGGAACACGAGGCCGGAGAACGAGATCGCCAGCCCGAGGTCGATCACGGCTCGCCCGTAGTCCACGGGTCCCGAGTACGAGTGGATGATCGCCGGCGGGCGATCGCCGAACGCCGCGGTCCAGCGAGCGTCCCCCACCCCGGCGGTCCGGAGTTCGTCAAGGAGCGCGTCCTGGGCGTCGCGTCGCCCCTCTGCCGAGCGGCAGTGCAGGATCGCGGGCTTGCCGGTCTCGAGCGCGAGCGCGAGATTGCGACGGAGGTTCACGAGCTGGTCCGGGACCGGACTGAAGACGCGGTCGTAGTCGAGGCCGGTCTCCCCGATGGCGACGACCCGGTCATCGGTCGCGTGGGCGGCGATCGCGTCCCACGCGTCGTCATCGACCTTGGCGGCGTCGTGCGGGTGCACGCCGACGGCGGCGTCGAGCCACGGGAACCGATCCACGAGGGCCAGCGCCCGATCCGACGACGCCGCGTTCCAGCCCGGAACGAGGATCCGCTCGACACCCGCCAGCCGGGCGCCGCCGATGACGAGGTCGACATCGCCCTCGAAGCGATCGGCGTTGAGGTGGCAATGGCTGTCGACCAGGCGCACGCTCAGTCGGCCGGCGTCTCGGCGTCGAGCCGTGGGAAGAGCGGCTCCGGCGTGGCGACACGGCCCGCGTCGGCTCGATGGGCGCCCCAGGCCAGCTCGTCGAGGATCGACGGACCGCCGTTGCCGTCGGCGCCGTAGGGGTACCCGTGACCCAGCTGGGCCAGGACGCGCGGAGCCATGCCCGGCATGTAGGGCGCGACCGCCAACCCGACGACCCGGCACGACTCCACGAGATCGCCGAGCACGCCGCGGAGCCGCTCGCCGGCCGCCGCGTCGCCGGCCTTCCAGGCCTTCGCAAGGTCCCATGGCTTTTCGGCGTCGACCAGCTTGTTGGCGGCGCCGACGAATTCCCACAACTCGGCGAGGGCGTCGTGCAGTCGACAGGCCTCGAGCCGCTCCCGATACCGGGGCAACGCCTGGCGCCACCGCTGGGCGAGATCCGAGATCGGCGGGACCGCGCTCCCTTCAGCCGGTTCCGGCGATGCGGCGGGGCGCTCGCCGTCGAGGTAGCGGTTCGTCATCGACACGGTCCGGTTGACGAGGTTGCCGAAGTCGTTCGCGAGGTCCGCGTTGTAGCGACGGACGAACGAGTCCCAGCTCACCTCGGCGTCGCGATCGAACGGCACCTCCCGAAGCACCACGTACCGGGCGCCATCGGGGCCGAAGGCCGCCACGAAGTCATTCGGATCGAGGAAGTTGCCGCGGCTCTTGCTCATCCGCTCGCCACCGGCCGCGAGGAGCCAGCCGTGGACCCAGACGTGCCGCGGCGCCTCCAGCCCGGCACTCCACAGCATCGCCGGCCAGAAGATCGTGTGGAACCGGGCGATGTCCTTGCCGATCACGTGGAGATCGGCCGGCCACCAGTGTTCGAAGGCCGTCATGTCGGCCGGGAAGCCGGCCCCGGTCACGTAGTTGATGAGCGCGTCATACCAGACGTAGATCTTGCCGGCTTCGGGGTCCCAGGAGCCGTCCTCGCGGAGCGAGGCCTCGCCGTTCTCCGCGATCGGGAATGGGATGCCCCAGTCACCGGGCGTCCGCTCCCGTGAGATCGAAAAATCCTCGAGGCCGCCCCGGATGAAGCCGAGCATCTCGTTGCGTCGGAAATCCGGCTGGACGAAGTCCGGATGGTCGCCGTAGTAGCGCTCCAGGCGATCCTGGTAGGCCGACAGCCGGAAGAACCAGTTCCGCTCGGTCAGCCACTGGAGCGGGACCTCGGGGTGGTTGGGGCAGATCGTCCCGCGCGCGGTCTCCTGGACATCGGTGGCGTTGCGGAACCCCTCATTCGGGCAGTACCAGCCCTCGTACGTGCCGAGGTAGATGTCGCCGTTGGCGTGCGCGCGTCGGACGAGCTCCTGGGCGGCCAGGATGTGGTCGGGGTCGGTCGTGCGGATGAACCGGTCCGGGCTGATCGCCAGGGCATCCTCGGCGGCCTTGAAATAGCCGACCTTCTCGTCCACGAAGTCCCGAGGCGACCGGCCCTCGTCGATCGCCGTCTGGGCGATGTTGATCGAATGCTCGTCGGTCCCGGTCAGGAATCGCGTATCGACACCGAGCATCCGGTACCAGCGCGCGATGACATCGGCGCCGATCACCTCATACAGCGTGTGGACGCCCGGTTGGCTGTTCGCGTACGCGATGGCCGTGGTCAGGTAGTAGCGGGATCGATCCGACATGGGAGCGCGATGGTAGCAGCGGCCGCCGCGCGGCCGCCGCCGCCGTCAGTTGCCGGACTTGCGCACCTCGATGAGCTGGACCAGATCGTTGCCGCCGACGACGACCCGTTCGGCCACGTTGCCGACGCCGCGGGCGTAGTACTTGTACTCGACCGTGTTCGGCTCGAGTGGCGTCCACTCCTCGGTGACGAGGAGTCCGTCGTAGGAACCGGCCCGGACCTTGATGGTCCCGTCGAGGCGCCGGACGAGCGCGAGGTCCTCGGCCTGACCCTTGAGGAACTCCTGGCGATACACGTCGCCGCCGCGCGGGTCGGCCAGCATCACGACGCCCGGTTGGGCGTCGTCCACGCCGGCCTCCCAGGATCCGGCGGGGTCGCCGGCCGGATCGTCCTCGAACGACAGCGTCGCCTCGCCGAAGTACCAGACGTTGCCCGCCCGATCCTGCGCGTACCAGTCGGCCGTGTCTTCGGTGACCTTGCCCTTGACGGTCACCGTATCGCGGACGACGACGGTGTCGACGCCCATGACCTTTCGGGTATCGGCGGTCACGGTCACCTCGATGTGCTCCCCGCCGCCCTCGTACACGAACGTCGTGCCCGGCACCCACGGCAGGAACGGGTTGTCGATGGTCGTGGAGAAGTCGGCGGGGTCGATGGTCGGCTGGTACGGCAGGGCCTCGTCGACGGGTGCCGGATTCCTGGAGATGGGCGTCGGCGTCGCGGTCGCGACCGGCGGCGGGCTCGTCCTTGCCGGCGTCACCGTGGGGGCCACGGCGGCGGCCGTGGCCGAAGCCGAGGCGGGTGACGCCGAGGCCGGCGGACTCGGCGTCGTGGCCGCGCACGCGGCCACGGTCAGTGCGACGGCGCTGAAGCCCACGGCGATGCCGTGGAGCCCCATTCGGGTCGGTCGTCCGCCGTTCGGGTGGTCCATCGGTCGAGCCTCCAGTCGTGGTGTGGATGGGGTCGACCGTAGGCACGCAGGCCCGCCGTGTCGTCCGCCGGGCTGTCGAACTCGTGTCGCCCTCGAGAGTGGATCGTTCCGGGCGACATCACTCTCCCGGGTGAGGCGCAGCGTCACGTCGCGCGCTAGCCTTCGGGCGTGAACGCCATCGCGGTCCTGCGACGGCACGGGGATCGCCTGCTGGCGATCGCGTTGGTCGTCGCGGTCTGGCTGGAGACGACGCAGATCGGCATCAGTCGCGACGACGAGCCGATCGCGACCACGCCGGTCGGCGAGGCCGTGGCCCTGCTGGCGGCCATCCTCCTCGCGGCGTCGCTCGCGTGGCGGCAGCAGGCGCCGCTCCTCGCGCTGGCCCTGGCCATCGTGACCTCCGTGGTCGCGCTGGTCGAGCCGCTCGACGGTCCGATCACGGTGGTCATCGCGATGATGGTCGCGACGTACTCGGTCGGTGCGCACACGCGCGGACAGGTGGCCATCGCCGGTGCCGTCGGTCTCGGGATCCTCCTCGCCGCCAACATCGGCCGCGAGGTCCATCCCGACATGGAGCTCGGGGACGTCGCGCTGCCGTTCCTGCTGCTGGGTGGGCCGTGGCTGGCTGGCCTCGCGATCCGGTCGCGGCGCGAGCGGGAAGCCATGCTGGACCTTGCCCGGATCGAGGAGGCGGACGCCGCGGTGGCCGATGAACGGGCGAGGATCGCGCGCGAGCTGCACGACGCGGTCGCGCACTCGATCGGCGTCGTGGTCCTGCAGGCGCGCGGTGCTCGCAAGACGATGCAGACCGATCCCGGGGCCGCGCTCGAGGCGCTCGACGCCATCGAGGCGACCGGGACCCAGGCGCTGGCCGAGATGCGACGCCTGGTCGGCGTGCTGCGGCAGGCGGATGACGGCATGGACCTGTCGCCACCGCCCAGCCTGCGGCACCTGGATGCGCTGGTGGAACGCGTCCGCGCCGCCGGCCTGCCCGTCGAGCTGACCATCGAAGGGACCCCGATCGAGCTACCGCCGGGCATCGACCTGTCCGCGTACCGGATCGTGCAGGAGGCGCTGACGAACGCGCTCGCCCATGCCGGCCCGGCCACGGCCAGCGTGCGTGTCCGCTACGACGCGGACCAGCTGGCGCTCGAGATCGCGGACACGGGCGTCGGGGTGCGTCGGCCCGATCCGTCGGGCCACGGCCTCGTCGGGATGCGCGAGCGGGTGTCGCTCTACGACGGTCGGCTCGAGACCGACGTCCGACCCGGCGGCGGGTTCGTCATCCGCGCCCGGTTGCCCCTGACATCATCGTCGTGACCATCCGGGTCGTCCTCGCGGACGACGAACGACTCGTGCGCGCCGGCTTCCGGATGATCCTCGGGGCCGAACCGGACATCACGATCGTGGCCGAGGCCGGTGACGGCCGTGAAGCGGTCCAGGCGGTGCGTCAGCATCCGACCGATGTCGTGCTGATGGACATCCGGATGCCGAACGTCGATGGGCTGGAGGCGACCCGTCGCATCCTCGACGGGCCGCGAGATCCACCCCGCATCATCGTGCTGACCACGTTCGATCTCGATGAGTACGTCTACGAGGCGCTCCGCGCCGGGGCGAGCGGATTCCTGCTCAAGGACGCGCCGGAGGAGCGGCTGATCGCCGCGATCCGGGTGGCGGCCGACGGCGGGTCGCTGTTCGCTCCGTCGGTCACGCGCCGGCTCATCGAACGGTTCGCCTCCGCGGCGAGACCGTCGGTGGCGACGGACGGTCTCGGCAACCTGACACCACGTGAGACGGAGGTGCTGCGGCTCATGGCCCGTGGCCTGTCGAATGCCGAGATCGCCGAGGCCCTGGTGGTGACCGAGCACACGGCGAAGACGCACGTGGCCCACATCCTCGACAAGCTCGACCTGCGCGACCGGGTCCAGGCCGTGGTCCTGGCCTACGAATCCGGCCTCGTCAGGCCCGGTGACCCGGACTGAGGCGGCTGTTCAGGCCGGCTTGGCGTCCTCGACGAACGGGCGACGCCAGTCCGGGGCCTCGAACGGCTCGGCCCAGTAGGCGATCTCCCGCCAGATCTTGCCGTCGCGCAGCTCGAGGAGCGAGATGCACAGATAGACCTTGCCGTCGGGATAGGTCATGCGCCACTCGCCCCACCAGAAGTCACCGCTGCCGACGACCCGGGCGACGGTGTTGCTCGGCGTGACGACCCAGCGGTCCTCGGCGCCGACCAGGCGCTCGAGGCGGCTCGTCGGCATACCGCCCGGGTAGTGGTTCGCGACCTCGGCGAAGTTCTGGTGGCCGACCACGCGCTCGCCCGATTGCGGCCAGAGCACTTGCCAGTCGGCGTGGCGCAACGCCGCCATCGTGGCCTCGTCGTTCGCCACCGATGCGGCCGCATACCGCTGGACGATCTCCTCGTTCGTGGCTTTGTCAGGCATGACCGCTCCTCTGGGCCGACGACCGTTCCGGAGTATCGGTCATGGCATCGATGGCGGGAAGCCCCGTCGATCGGTCAGTGGCGGAAGTGTCGGACACCGGTCATCAGCATCGAGGCGCCCGCGGCGTCGACCACGGCCACCGCATCCGCGTCGCGCAGCGAGCCGCCGGGCTGGGCGAAGGCCGTGACGCCGGCCGCGAGGCAGACCTCGACCGCGTCGGGGAACGGGAAGAACGCGTCCGAGGCGCACGACGCCCCGCCCGTCGAGGCGGTGCCGAGCAGCGCATGGGCCTTGGCGACCGCCTGCCGCGCGGCGTCGACCCGCGACGTCTGGCCACTGCCCATCCCGACCAGTCGGCGATCCTTGACCAGCACGATCGCATTCGAGGTCACGCCCCGGACCAGGCGCCAGGCCAGGTCGAGGTCGAGCAGTTCGCGGTCCGTCGGGGCGCGACGCGTGACGGCGGTCCACGTCGTCGGATCGTCGGCTGCGGTATCGGGCGCGCCGACGAGGTACGCACCGCCGGCGGTCCGGATGGACCCGGTCGGGTCGACGGTCTCGGACGGCGCGTCGGCGGTCAACGCCTCGTCGACGAGCACCCGCAGGTTCGGCTTCCGGGCCAGCACCTCGAGGGCCTCCAGTTCGAAGGCGGGCGCGACGACGATCTCCAGGAAGATCGACACCAGCTGCTCGGCGACCTCGGCCGTGACCGGCCGGGTCAGGGCCACGACGCCACCGAACGCGCTGATCGGGTCGGCCTCGAGCGACGCCGTCCAGGCCTCGACGATCGAGGATCGCTCGGCGGCGCCGCACGGGTTCGTGTGCTTGACGATGACGACGCCGGGTCCGCGGAGCCCCCGTCCGAGTGCCGCGGCCGCGGCGGCGTCGAGCACGTTGTTGTAGGAGAGGGTCTTGCCCTGGAGCGGCGTGCGGTCCACGCCGAACAGCCCATCCGAGAGGCTCGTCCCGGGCCGCCGGTAGCGCGCCGCTGGCTGGTGCGGGTTCTCGCCATAGCGCAAAGTCTCGACCTTCTCGAGGGCCACGGTCAGCGTCGGCGGATACGGATCGTCGGCGCCGGGCAGCCCGGGTTCGGGCGGGAGTTCGAGCCCGGCCGCCGCGAACCGCCCAGGCAACTCGCCGGCGATGCGCGCGTCGTAGGCGGCGGTGTGCGCGAACGCCTCGAGCGCCAGGGCGCGCCGCAGTGCCTCGGACAGGCCGTCCGGCGCGTCCAGGCCCGCCAGGATGGCCTCGTAGCGCCCGGGCGTCACCACGACCGCCACGTTCGCGTGGTTCTTGGCGGCCGCCCGGACCATCGACGGTCCGCCGATGTCGATCTCCTCGATGAGCTCGTCGACCGTGATCCCGGGCCGTTCGAGCGCGGCCGCGAACGGATAGAGGTTGACGACGACGAGCTCGAACGGGGCGATCGCGGCGGCGATGAGCTGGCGCCGATGATCCGGCAGGCGGCGATCGGCCAGGACCCCGCCATGGACCCGAGGGTGCAGGCGTCTTCACGCGCCCATCGAGCATCTCGGGGAACCCGGTCACCGCGGACACGTCGGTGACGGGCAGGTCGGCCTCGCGCAGCGCCCGCGCGGTGCCGCCGGTGGAGACGAGCTCGAAGCCGCGCGCCACCAGGCCGCGTCCGAGCTCGATGAGGTCGGTCTTGTCCGACACGGACAGCAGCGCTCGGCGCGGTCGCGGGACCGCGGCGTCGGCCCGATCCAGGTCGATCGTCACGTGGCGGCCGTCGTCGGCGAGCGACAGCGCCCCGGCGACGAGCAGCCCGGTGGCCCGGGGCAGCAGGCGATGCTCGACGGCCAGGATGCGGGCGTGCAGGGTCGCGACATCATCCCCGGGCAGGATCGGGACCGCCTCCTGGGCGACGATCGGGCCGCCATCGAGGGTCTCGTCCACGAGGTGGACCGTGCAGCCGGTCACGGCCGCGCCGTGCGAGAGCGCGTCGGCGACCGCGTGCGCACCCGCGAACGCCGGCAGGAGCGACGGATGGGTGTTGAGGATCCGGTTCGGGTACGCGGCCAACACCGTCGGTCCGACGAGGCGCATGTAGCCGGCCAGCACGACCAGGTCCACCCGGGCGCCCGCAAGCGCCTCCGCCAGCGTCGCGTCGTCGCCGGCCGGGATGAGCGCGGTATCGAGGCCCTGTTCAACGGCCCACTCGAGGGCCGGGCAGGCACGATCCGCGAAGACCAGCACCACCTCCCCGGCGAGCTCGCCGCGGGTCGACGATGCGTGCAGCGCGCGCAGGTTCGAGCCGGCGCCGGAGACGCCGACCGCGATCCGTCCGCTCAAGCCCCGACCTCGAGCGGTCCTTCCACGTACCGAGCCCCGCCGGCCTGCTCGACGGAGACGACCTCGCCGACGAGCCGGGCCGGCACGCCGTGGGCCGCAAGGGCCTCGACGGCGACCGACGCCGCGTCCGGGGCGACGACCGCGACCATGCCGACGCCGCCGTTGAACGTGGCGCGCAGCTCCACGTCGTCCATGCCGCCGAGAGCGCCGAAGAGCTGCATCACCGACGGCATGCGCCAGCGCGTGGGGTCAAGGCGCGCGGCCAGGCCGTCCGGCAGGGCCCGGGGCACGTTCCCCGGCAGACCGCCACCGGTGACGTGGGCGAGCCCGTGGAGGTCCGTGCCGGCCGCCACGAGCGCCTCGCGGGTGGCGAGGACGGCCCGCGCGTAGATCCGGGTCGGCGTCAGGAGGATCTCACCCAGGGTCGCCATCGTCTCGTGCGGGGCATCGCGGAGCACGGCATCCGCGGCCGAGTCGCCGAGCGTCCGGCGCAACCGCACCTGGTAGGGCTCCGTGGGGTCGAGGTCCCATTGGGCGACCAACGCTCGCACGAGCGAGAACCCGTTCGAATGGAGGCCCGACGCCTCGAGGCCGACGATCGCGTCGCCGGCCCGCGCGCCGGAGCCGTCGAGGATGCGCGACCGCTCGACCACGCCGATCGCGGTCCCGGCGATGTCGAACGCATCCGCCTCCATCAGCCCCGGGTGCTCGGCGGTCTCCCCGCCGATCAGGGCGCAGCCGGCTTCGCGACAACCGGCGGCGACGCCGCTGACGAGCTCGGCGACCTCGATCGGGTCCAGGTGGCCGACGGCGACGTAGTCGAGGAACGCGAGTGGCTCGGCCCCGGTGCAGACGACGTCATCGACGCACATCGCGACGAGATCGATGCCGATCGTGTCGAACCGATCGATGGCGGCGGCGATCGCGGTCTTCGTGCCGACGCCGTCGGTCGAGGCGATCAGCACCGGCTCGCGGTAGCCGGCCGGGATGCCGACGGCGCCGGCGAACCCGCCGAGGCCGCCGATGACCTCCGGGCGTCGGGTCGACTCGACGGAGGCGCGCATGAGGTCGACCGCCCGCTCGCCGGCGGCCACGTCGACACCAGCCGCGCGATACGCGGTTCGCTGATCAGGCAAGTCGATCGGCACCCACGGCGATGGGCTCCTCGAGCATGAACTTCCGGCTCGACGCGTCGTAGGGCACGGGTTCCGGGTAGTTGCCGTCGAAGCACGCGAAGCAGAACTGGTCGTAGGGCAGGTCGAGCGCCGCGAGCACGCCGCGGATCGACAGGTAGCCGAGCGAGTCGGCGCCGATGAAGTCGCGGATCTCGGCTTCGGTGTGGGTCGAGGCGATGAGCTCGGTCTCGATGGACGTGTCGATGCCGTAGAAGCACGGGTGGTAGATGGGCGGCGCGCTGATCCGCACGTGGACCTCGGTCGCGCCCGCCTTGCGCAGCAGGTCGACGATCCGCTTGGTCGTCGTCCCGCGCACGATCGAATCGTCGACGACGATGAGCCGCTTCCCGTTCACGACCTCGCGCAGCGGGTTGAGCTTGATCGTCACGCCCCGGTGGCGCAGGCCCTGCGAGGGCTGGATGAACGTCCGGCCCGCGTAGCGGTTGCGATACATCCCCTCGCGGTACGGCACGCCCGAGGCCTCGGCGAAGCCGGCCGCGGCCGGCGCGCCCGTGTCGGGGACCGGCATGACCAGGTCCGCGTCGACCGGATGCTCGAGCGCCAGCTGCATCCCCATCTGCCGACGCGCCTCGTACAGGTTGCGGCCCTCCATGTACGAATCGGGTCGAGCGAAGTAGATGAGCTCGAACACGCACAGCGCCGGCGTCGCAGCGGCGTACCGGACCGAACGCGGGGCCCGGCCGCGCTCGAGGATGACGATCTCGCCCGGCTCCACGTCGCGGACGTACTCCGCGCCGACGATATCGAGACCGGCCGTCTCGGACGAGAGGCACCACCCGGCTGACGCCTCATCGCCATCCCACAGGCCGTCCGTCGGGCCGCCGACCGACGGCGTACGCGGCAGCCGACCCAGGACCAGCGGTCGGAAGCCATAGGGGTCGCGCACGCCGATGACGCGACGCTCGTCGAGGATGACCAGGCTGTACGCGCCCTTCACGCGTGGCAGGACCTGGACGAGCGCCTGGACCGTGTCGGCCGCCGGCTCGTCGGCCAGGAGGGCCGTGAGCAGCTCGGTGTCGGTCGATGCCGGCAGGCGCGCGCGGCCGCCCTCGAGCTGGGTCAGCAGGTCGCGCGTGTTCACGAGGTTGCCGTTGTGCCCGATGGCGATGGCCCGGCGCGGGCCCCGGCGATAGGTCGGCTGGGCGTTCTCCCAGATCGTCGAGCCGGTCGTCGAATACCGGCAATGCGCGATCGCGAGGCCGCCGCGGAGGCTCGGCAGGCGCCGTTCGTCGAGGACCGTGCTGATCATGCCGAGGTCCTTGTAGAGCATCAGCTGGTCGCCGTCGCTGACCGCCAGCCCGGCCAATTCCTGGCCCCGATGCTGGAGGGCGAACAGCCCCATCGTCGCGATCGAGGCCGCGTCCATCCCCTCGTCGTCGGCCAGCACCGCCCCGAACACGCCGCACATCGCTCAGCCCTCCCAGCCGAGGGCCCGCGAGAGCCCGTGGTCCCAGGCGTGGCGCAGGTCGGACAGGGGCACCTCGAGAGCGTCGGCGATCCGGCTGCCGCGCTCCTCGGCGGCGCCCGTGGCGCCAGATCCGGCCAGTTCGACGACGAGACGATCGCCGCCGACCGAGCCGATCGCCTCGACCGGGAGGCCGTGCTGGCGAGCGAGCAGCTGCAGCGCGGCGGCGAAGCGCGGGCGGCAGCTGACGACGAGGCGCGACGGGCTTTCGCCGAACAGGTCGACGGCGGGCGAGTTCGCGACCGCGATCCGGACACTGGCCCCGAGACCGCCCCACATCGCGCACTCGGCCAGCGCCGCCGCCAGGCCGCCGCCCGAGACGTCCTGCGCCGACGCGACCAGACCCCGGGCGATCGCCTCGCGGATGAATGTCTGCAGGGCGGCCTCGCGCGCGAGGTCCAGGCCCGGCGGGCCGTCCTCGGCGGCCGCGCCGGCAAGCGACGCGTACGCCGAACCCGCGAGCCCGGGTGTCGGCTCGCCGATCACGAGGACGGCGTCGAGCGGCACCTGGAACGCCGGTCCGACGAGCGTCGAGATGTCGTCGAGCAGGCCGACGACACCGATCTCGGGGGTCGGTGCGATCGCGCCGGTCGGCGACTCGTTGTAGAGCGAGACGTTCCCGCCGGTCACCGGGAGCCCGAGCGCCCGGCACGCGTCGCCCAGGCCCCGCACGCCCTCGCGCAGCTGCCAGAACGCCTCGGGCCGGGTCGGGTCGCCGTAGTTGAGGCAGTTCGTGACGCCCAGCGGCCTGGCGCCGGTGATCGACACGTTGCGGGTCGCCTCGGCGACGGAGAGCGCGGCACCCAGCCACGGGTCCGCGACGCCCACGCCCTGGTTGCCGTCGGTCGTCGCCACGAGCGCCTTGGTCGTGCCCTTGACCCGCAGGACCGCGGCGCCCCGCCCGGGTCCGGCTACGGTATCGGCCCCGACCGTGGAGTCGTACTGGTGGAAGACCGGATGTCGCGAGGCGAGATTCGCCGAACCGAGCAGGGCCAGGAGGACGGCGCCGGGATCCATCCCCCGCTCCGGGAGTCGATCGACGGGCTCCAGCGGGGCGCCGGGGGCGGGCGCCGCTCGGTGATGGGTCGGCGGCGCCGCCAGGCGGTCATGGACGATCGCGTCGCTCGTGAGTGCGCGAGCGGGGATCCGGGCGAGCACGCGCGACTCGGGGTTCGGCGTCCCGTCCGCGGTCAGCCCGCCCTCGATCACGACGATGTCGCCGTCGCGGGTCACCCGCCCGATGATCGAGGCCGGGATGCCCCACCGGGTGCAGACCTCGAGCACGTCCGGCCAGCGGGCCGGGCTGACGGCGGCGCACATGCGCTCCTGGGACTCGCTGATCATCACCTCGAATGGCTCGAGGCCCGGCTCACGCCGCGGGATCGCATCGAGGTCGACGAGGATCCCCGCCCCGGCCCGATCCGCGGTCTCCGAGGTGGCGCAGGTGATGCCGCCTGCCCCGAGGTCCTGGAGGCCTTCCACCAGGCCGCGCTCGATGAGCTCGAGGCTGGCCTCGATGAGCAGCTTCTCCGCGAACGGGTCGCCGACCTGCACGGACGGCCGCTTGGACGGGTCGTCGTCGGTGAAGGTGGCCGATGCCAGGACCGAGGCCCCACCGATGCCGTCGCGCCCCGTCGTCGAGCCGTACAGCACGACCAGGTCGCCGGGCCGCCCTGCCGTGGCGAGGGTCAGGCGCCGTTCCTCGAGCAGCCCGATGGCCATGACGTTGACGAGCGGGTTGCCCTCGTACGTCGGGTCGAAGACGAGCTCGCCGCCGACCGTCGGGACCCCGACGCAGTTGCCGTAGCCACCGACGCCGCGCACGACGCCATCGACGAGGTGTCGCGTCCGAGCGTCTGAAGGGTCGCCGAAGCGGAGCGCGTCGAGGACCGCGATCGGGCGGGCGCCCATCGTGAAGATGTCGCGCAGGATGCCGCCGACGCCGGTCGCGGCGCCCTGGTACGGCTCGACGGCGGACGGGTGGTTGTGCGATTCGATCTTGAATGCGACGGCCAATCCATCGCCGATCGAGATGACGCCGGCGTTCTCGCCCGGCCCGGCGACCACGCCCTCGCCGGCGGTCGGCAGGGTCCGCAGCAGCGGCTTCGAGCTCTTGTACGAGCAGTGCTCGCTCCACATGACGCTGAACATCGCGAGCTCGAGGTCGTTGGGATCCCGGCCGTCGAGGCGGTCGCGGACGGCGTCCAGCTCCTCGTCGGTGACACCGAGCCGGCGGTGCAACGGCTCCACGGGCGGCTCCGCGAGCGTCATCGGCTGCCGGCACCCACGGGCGCACCGACGGACGTGACGCGGGCCGCGCTGTCCACGAGCGAGCGGATGATCCCGATCCCGTCGTCCGACCCGAGGATCGCCTCGCTCGCCCGTTCCGGGTGGGGCATCAGGCCCGCCACGTTCCCGTCCGCGTTGAGCACGCCCGCGATGGCGCGGAGCGAGCCGTTGGGGTTGGCGGCAGCCTCTGGGCCGGCGACGGTCCCAGCCGCGTCCACGTACCGGAACAGGACCTGACCGTCGCGTTCGAGGGCATCGAGCGTCGCGTCGTCGGCGTAGTAGCAGCCCTCGCCGTGGGCGACCGGCATGCGCAGCGGGCGCCCGACCTCCAACCCGTGCGTGAAGCGGGTGTCGGACCGTTGCGCGGCGATGCGGACCTCCTGGCCGGCGAACCGGAGCGACTGGTTGCGCAGCAGCGCGCCCGGCACCAGACCGGCCTCGGCGAGGACCTGGAAGCCGTTGCAGATGCCCAGGACGAGGCCGCCATCGGCCGCGAAGGCGGCAACGGCCCGCATGACCGGGCTGAACCGGGCGATGACGCCCGCTCGGAGGTAGTCGCCATACGCGAAGCCACCCGGCAGGATGACCGCGGCCACCCCCTCGAGTGACGCTTGCTCGTGCCACAGCACGATCGGTTCCGCCCCGACCAGGTCGAGTGCGGCGACCGTATCGCGATCGCAGTTGCTGCCCGGGAAGACGACGACCCCGACACGGACGCCCATCAGTCCGATCCCCCGGCCACGCCGACCAGCGACGACGCCGCACCGATCGACTCGATGGCGTACGCCTCGATGAGCGGGTTCGACAGCAGCTCCGAGGCCAGCCGTTCGATGATGGCGCGCGCCACGCCCTCGTCATCCGACTCGACCGTCAGCTCGACCCGGCGCCCGACGCGCACGGCACTCACGCCCTCGATCCCGAGATGGCCGAGGCTGCCCTCGACGGCCCGACCCTGCGGATCGAGGATGCCGGGCTTGGGGGTCACGTTCACGGCGAACCGGTAGCTGGTCATGGGGCGATGACATCCTCCTGGAGATAGCGCTCGAAGCTCGCGCCGGTGATCCGCTCGTATGCCTCGATGTAGCGGGCTCGGGTGCCCTCGACGATGTCGTCCGGCAACGCCGGCCCGGGCGCGGTCTTGCCCCACGGCTGGGCTTCGAGCCAGTCGCGCACGTACTGCTTGTCGAAACTCGGCTGGGGACCGCCCGGCCGGTAGGCCGCGGCATCCCAGAAGCGCGACGAATCGGGCGTCAGGGCCTCGTCGACGAGCAGCAGGCGGGTCTCGCCGTCGAGGTCTGCGAGCCCGAATTCGAACTTCGTATCGGCCAGCAGGATCCCGGCCCGCTCGGTGATGGCCGCGGCATACCCGTAGAGCGCGAGGGCCGCGGCGCGCACCGCCTCGGCAGTCTCCTCGCCTGCGACGACCACGAGGGCCGAGAAGGGCACATTCTGGTCATGTTCACCCTGGGGCGCCTTGGTCGATGGCGTGAAGATCGGCGCGGGCAGCCGGTCGCCTTCTCGCAACCCGTCGGGCAGCGCGATGCCGCACACGGCGCCGCTCTCCCGGTACTCCTTCCAGCCACTCCCCGCAAGGTACCCGCGGACGATGACCTCGATCGGCAGCACGTTCGCGGTCCGGCCGATCATCATCCGCCCTCGGAGCTCGGTCGCATGTTCGGCGAAGGCCGTCGGCAACGAGGCGACGTCCGTCGACAGGAGGTGGTTCGGCACGATGCCAGCGGTCTCCGCGAACCAGAACCTCGAGAGGCCGGTCAGGACCCGACCCTTGTCCGGGATCTCGGTCGGGAGCACGACGTCGAACGCCGACAGGCGATCGGACGCGACCAGCAGCATGCGGCCATCGGGCAGGTCGTAGAGGTCGCGAACCTTGCCGGACCGGACGAAGTGCTCAGCCAGCAGCATCGGGCACCGTCGGATCGGGCATGGAGACGCGCGCGGCCACCGCATCGCTCAGGCCGTCGAGTCGCCTGATGACCGTCGGGACATGTTGCAGGAAAGCGGACTCGTCGAAGCAGGCATCCAGCTGGCCGAGCGAGAGCTTGGCGGCGACCGCGGGGTCCACGGCCAACAGATCCCGCAGCGGCGCCCGCTCGTCGGCGGCTCGGAGCGACGCTCGCTGCACGATGGCGTAGGCCTCCTCGCGCGGCAGGCCGCCGATCTCCACCAGGGTGACGAGCACGCGCGATGACGCATGCAGCCCCAGCCCGCGCGCGATGTTCTCGCGCATCCGCTCCGACCTGACGACGAGGCCCTCGACCAGACCGGTCATCCGCACGAGCATGTAGTCGAGGACGATCGTCGCGTCGGGCAGGATGACCCGCTCGGCGCTCGAATGGCTGATGTCGCGCTCGTGCCAGAGCGGCTGGTCCTCGAGTGCCGTGCCCGCATAGCCACGGAGCAGGCGGGCGAGCCCGGCGATCCGCTCTGAGAGGATCGGGTTGCGCTTGTGGGGCATCGCCGAGGAGCCCTTCTGGCCCGGCGTGAACGGTTCCTGGAGCTCGCCGATCTCGGTGTGCTGGAGGTTGCGCACCTCGGTCGCGAAGCGCTCGAGTGAGCCGCCGACGATGGCGATCGCGCCGAGCAGCGCGGCATGCCGGTCGCGCTGGACGATCTGCGAGCTTGCCGGGTCCGCGTGGAGCCCGAGTGCGGCGAGCACCTCGGCCTCGACGTCCGGACCGAGGTGGCTGTAGGTCCCGACCGGCCCGGAGATCTTGCCGGTGCCGATCTCGTCGACGGCGTCGGCCAGCCGCCTTCGCCCACGCTCGACTTCGAACGCCCAACCGGCGAACTTGAGCCCGAGCGTCGTCGGCTCGGCGTGGACCGAATGGGTGCGGCCCATCATCACGGTCTCAGCCTCCGCCCGGGCGCGACCGATGATGGCGAGGGTCAGGCGATCGCAATCGGCCATGAGCCTCTCCCCGGCCGCGCGGAGCTGGAGCGCCAGCCCGGTGTCCACGACGTCGCTGCTTGTCAGCCCGAGGTGGAGGTAACGACCCTCCGGTCCGATCGATTCGGCGACCTGGCTGACGAAGGCGATGATGTCGTGATCGGTGGTCTTCTCGATCTCGGCGATCCGATCCACGTCGATGGTCGAGCGCGTCTCGATCGCCTGGAGCGCGGCCGCCGGGATCTGGCCCCGCGCGGCCTGGGCCCGGGCCACCGCCAGTTCGACACGCAGCATCGCCTCGAACCTGGCCGCCTCGGTCCAGATCGAGCCCATCTCGGCCAGCGTGTAGCGACGGATCATCGCGCGGTCCCCGATGCGGCCGCGGCCAGGGCCTGCGCCCGGCCGATGTCGTGGCGTCGCTGGGCGCCGTCGAAGGCGATCGCGTCAGCCGCCCACTCCGCCCGCGCCCGGGCCGCCTCGAGGTCAGGACCGGCGCCGACGACCGTGAGGACGCGCCCGCCCGCCGTGATGACGTGGCCCTCCGGGTCGACGGCGGTGCCGGCATGCAGGACGATCGCACCGCCGTCCGCGGCGACGTCCAGGCCGGAGATCACGCCGCCGCCACGAGGGGCGTCCGGATAGCCGGCGCTCGCGAGCACGATCCCGACCGTCGCTCCCGGGAAGGTGGGCAGGCGGCCGTCGGTGATCCCGAGGGCCCTCGCCGCACCGGACAGCTCGCCTCGCGCGGCCGCCAGCAACGACGGGCCGAGCGCCACCGCCAGGCGCGGGAGGAGCACCTGGGTCTCCGGGTCGCCGAATCGGGCGTTGCACTCGAGCAGGACGGGGCCGTCGTCGGTCAACATCAGGCCGGCGTAGAGGGCGCCTCGGAATGGCGTTCCGTGGCGGGCGAGCTCGGCGAGGATGGGCCGGTGGAAGGTGTCGAGGAGCGCCGGGACCTCGTCGTCGGACAGGTCCTCGAGCGGGCTGTAGGCACCCATGCCGCCGGTGTTCGGACCCGCATCGCCGTCGAGCAGGCGCTTGTGGTCGCGGGCCAGCGGCAGCGCCAGGACGTCCCGGCCGTCGGCCAGCGCGATGAGGCTCGCCTCGCGGCCGACGAGTCGCTCCTCCACCACGACACGGGCACCTCGCCGGGCCAGGACGCCCTCGAGCGCGCGTGTCGCGTCCCGCATGTCGTCGCAGACCGTCACGCCCTTGCCGGCGGCCAGCCCGTCGGCCTTGACGACGACGCCCCTTCCGGCCGCTCCGAGCTCGCGGGCAAACGCCAGCGCGGGTTTGAGGGAGGTGAAGGTCGCCGCGCGGGCCATCCGGACACCAGCGGCCTCGGCGACCTCGTGGCAGAACGCCTTGCTGCTCTCGATGCGCGCCGCCGCCCGGGTCGGGCCGAAGACCGAGGTCCCGGCCGCCTCGAGTGCGTCGGCGACGCCGGCCGCCAGGGGGGCCTCGGGGCCGACGACTACGAGCTCCGCAGAGACCTGGCGGGCGAGGACCACGACCGCCGCGGGATCGAGTGGATCGACCGCCACGCAGCGCACCCGTGGCTCGCGGGCGATGGCGTCGCTCCCGGGCGCCACGATCACCTCGTTGACGCCCGGCTCCGCTCCGAGCTTCCAGGCCAGCGCGTGCTCCCGGCCGCCTCCGCCGATGACGAGGACGCGAGTCGGCATCAGGAGGCTGGCCGCGCTCATGCCGGGATCCCGGCCCGGTTCCGCATCGGGCGCCAGGCCCGTTCGATCGTCTGGGTGCGCTCCGGCCCGACCGAGACGAGGACGATGGGCACCCCAGCGTGGCCTTCGATGGCGCTCAGGTAGCGGCGCGCGTTCTCGGGCAGGTCGGCGAGCGACCGGACGTCGTTGATCGGTTCGGGCCAGCCGGGGTATTCGTCGTAGATCGGCGTCGCCCGCGCGAGCGCGGCCCCGCTCGACGGCCACGTCTCGACGCGCCGCCCGTCGATCTCGTACGCGATACAGACCCGGAGCGTCTCGATGCCGGAGAGGATGTCGAGCTTGTTGAGCATGATCGAGCTGACGCTGTTGACCGCGACCGCATAGCGCAGCGGCACCGCGTCGAACCAGCCCACCCGGCGTGGTCGCCCGGTCACCGTGCCGAACTCGTGGCCGCGCTCGGCGATCCCCGCCCCGATCTCGTCATGCAGCTCGGTCGGGTACGGCCCGGACCCGACCCGGGTCGAATAGGCCTTCATGACCCCGATGACCTCGTCGACCTGGAGGGGCCCGATGCCGCCCCCCGTACACGCGCCACCGGCGACCGGGTTCGACGAGGTCACGAACGGATAGCTGCCGTGGTCGAGGTCGAGCAATGTGCCCTGGGCGCCTTCGAGCAGCACGTGCTCGCCACGCGCGAGGGCCGCCTGGACGAGCCACGTCGTGTCGTCGAGGTGATCGCGCAGTCGTTCGCCCCAGCCGAGGGCGTCCTCGATCAGCGCGTCGGCCTCGAAGCGCTGGCCGCCCATCGAGGTCAGCAGGACGTTCTTGTCCGGCAGCAGCCGCTCGATCCGTTCGCGCAGGACGGCCCGATCGAGCAGGTCTTCCATGCGCAGGCCCAGGCGCCAGGCCCGGTCGGCGTACGTCGGCCCGATCCCCCGCCCGGTCGTGCCCACCTTCGCGCCATCGAGGCGCGCCTCATTGGCGACGTCCAGGGCCACGTGGTACGGCATGGTCACGTGCGCGCTGCGACTGACCCGCACCCGACTAACATCGATCCCGCGCGACATGAGCATGTCCAGCTCGCCGATGAGCGTGACCGGGTTGACGACCACCCCGTTGCCGATGACCGACGTGATGTGCGGATACAGGACGCCCGACGGGACCAGTCGGAGCTTCAGGACCTCGTCGCCGCTGACGACGGTGTGACCGGCGTTGTCGCCGCCCTGGTAGCGCACGACCATCGCGACCTGCTCCGCGAGGAAGTCGGTCGTCTTGCCCTTCCCCTCGTCGCCCCACTGCAACCCGACGATCACGGTCGCCGGCATCAGGCGCCGCCTACGAACTGAGAATCGGCCGCCCACAAAAAAGCCCGGACCGCAGGTCCGGGTGCTGGATAGACCTCTCCCGTGTCTCCGCCGATACGTCGGCGGATCGCCGTCGACCGGTCGCTCGGTCGCCTCACGGGGCGGCCGATGCGCCCTCCTAGCGCGATCGCTGACCTCCCAGGTTCACGGGTCGCCGCGGGTGTCGAACCCTGTGTGGACGAGGACGGGCGGAGTATAGCAGTCGACCACGGCCGAGGCCGGCCCGCGTCGCCGACCGTACCTCCGGGTATCGCGCACCGGTACCTCCTACGGACCCGTGCGACGGACGCTCGCCGGTAGCCTTGTCCGGTGATGCGCCTGTTTGGGGTCCTGGCGCTTGCGGCCGCGGTCGCGTTCGGGATCCTCCTCGTCTCGGTGCCCGGCGTGGCGACCGAGTGGATGAATGAAGTCGGACGCTCGGTGATCGCAGCCGTTTCGGCCGCCACGATCGCCGTGTCGCTCACCGCGGGCGTCACCTATCTCCTCCTGCGGATCCGGTTCGGCCGGCTGGTGAAGGCCGCGGAACGGATCGCGGCCGGCGACTACACGACCTCGGTCAAGGCCAGAGGCAGCGGACTCGAGGGGCGGCTCGCGCGTGCGATCAACGGAATCTCGGTCGCGATGACCGAATCCACGAACCTGGCCACGTTCGACCGACTGACCGGGGTGGCCAACCGGAGCGCCCTCCTGGCCGCGCTGTTCGCCGAAGTCGAGCGTGCCGGGCGGTACGACCGGCCGCTCTCGGTCGCGTTCGTCGACATCGACCACTTCAAGGCGGTCAACGACTCCTACGGCCATGCCGCCGGCGACCTCGTCCTGCGCGGCGTCGCCCAGACGCTCGGGGCGAACCTGCGGGCCAGCGACATGATCGGTCGGTATGGTGGCGAGGAGTTCATGCTGATCCTGACCGAGACCGGCGTCGACGAGGGCGCCGTCCTCATGGAGAAGCTGCGCACGCTCGTCCAGCGGGAGCACTTCGCGGTCGAGGGCAACCTCGATCTCTCGGTCACGATCTCCATCGGGATCGCAGGCGGCTCCGGGACGCTCCTGCGGGCCGAATCGCTCGTGCGCGATGCGGACGCGGCGATGTACTCCGCCAAGTCGCTCGGGCGGAACCAGACGTACATCTTCGCCGAGCCCGACGATGACGCGAGGGTGCCCCGTGCCCCGATCTCCAGCGCCGGCCGGGCGCGGGCCGTCGAGATCGGCAAACAGGCTCGAAGCGCGGCCACCGCCGCGCTCGCGGCCTACATCCTGCCGCTCCCGCACTATCGCGGCCAACCGTCCCCACTCATCGCGTCGATCGTGGTCGAGATCGGGCGCCAGTTGCAGCTCCCGGATGCCGAACTCGACCGGATCCAGGTCGCGGCGCTCCTGCACGATGTCGGCAAGGTCGCCATCCCCGAGGAGATCCTCGAGAAGCCGTCGGCGCTCTCGACCGGCGAGTGGCGCTCGGTCGTCCAGCACCCGAGGATCGGCCAGGTCATCCTCGAGCAGGCGGCCGCGCTCAAGGACTCCGTCCCGATCATCCTCCACCACCATGAGCGCTTCGCCGGCCACGGTTACCCGTACGGGCTGCGCGGGAACGAGATCCCGCTCGGCGCACGGATCGTCGCCATCGCCGACGCTTACGATGCGATGATCCACGACCGGCCGTACAAGCGCGCGATGACCCACGATCAGGCGATCGCGGAGTTGCGGCGCCACTCCGGCACGCAGTTCGACCCCGACCTCGTGAACCTCTTCTGCGACCTCTATGCCGCGCACGCCCCGGAGCCCGATCCGACCGTCCTCGCGATGATGCGTCGCGAAGCCGACTCGCACGCGGACGGCCTGGTCATGCCGAACGTGAGTGGGCGCGTCGGTCACACCCGACGCGTCCCTCGACCCAAGACCGTGGCCCAGATGACTGCGACCACGTCGGACGGCACCTCGACGGCCATGGCCGGTGAAGGGGCCGCGTCGGTCGAGCTCAGGCCCGTGCCCGACCCGCCGGCTCGAGCCCCTGGTTCGCCCGGTCCGCGTTCCCGAGGCGCGACCGCCGGCTGACCGTCTCCGGTGAGCCGCCGGCGCCCCTACCGCCCAGGTCGGTCAGCGCTTCAAGAGGTCACCGCCGTACCGCTGGAGCAGGCTCCGAGCGTCGGCAGGCGCGTGATGGCGGGTCACGCCCATCGTCCGGAGTGCGGCCACCGGCAGCACGGGCTTCGTCGGCGTGAAGAGCCACGCCTGGAAGAGCTCGTCCAGGTCCTGACCCGAGATCTTTTCGGCAAGGCGGATGAACTCGTCCGTCGTGACGTTGCCGCCGGCCTGAGAGCGAGACCAGCGCTTGAGGATCTTGAAGAAGTCGCGGTCGCCGACCGTCAGACGCAGCTGCTGCAGCGTCATGGCTCCCCGCACGTAGATGGCGCCGTCGAATTCGACGCCGGCACCAGGATCGCCGACCACCACGGTCCAGAACGGGTCGTCGTCGGCGATCGCGCCGTAGAAGAAGTCGAAGTTCTCCTGGGCGGTGCCCAGGCCCTCGCGTTCGCTCCATAGCCATTCGGCGTAGGTCGCGAAGCCCTCGTTCAGCCAGATGTGCTGCCATCGCTCGACAGCGAGGCTGTCGCCGTACCACTGATGGGCCAGCTCATGCACGACGACGCTGTCGCTGCCGATGGGGTCACCGAAGAAGTCCCTCGAGTAGATCGGTCGAGTCTGGGTCTCGAGCGCGAAGCCGAGTCCCTGCACGTCGTCGACGATGCCCCCCGACGCGGTGAATGGATACGGGCCGAAATTCTGGCCGAGGAACTTGAGGATCTCGGGTTGCCGCGCGAACGACCCGCTGGCGACCACGCCCTCAGGGTCCGGCGTGTCGGCGGCCGTGCCCACGAACCAGTCGTTCGCGTTGCCCGGGCTGCCGACCGGCGCGCCCGGCATGGTCCATCCATCGAGCAGGTCGCCGTCGGCCTCGAACGACGTGTTGCCGTCGCCGGTCGAGACGACGATGTCGTCGACGAACGTGCCGTAGCCCTGGACGACCTCGTCACTCGCGTAGGAGATCGCCAACTCGACATCGCGAGCCGGGCCAGGGATGGTCACGAGCCACGATTCGGGTCCGTCCGAACGTCCGGTCGCAGCCCACCAGGCGCCGGTCGAGCCGGTCGGGTCGCATGTGCCATCGCCGTTGTCGGTCTGGTAATGCGCCAGGAACGGGTGGATCCCCTGCCAGCCCCCGAACGGGCACGAGAACCCGGTGTCCTGGGACGTGTGGCCGTTCGCATCCTGGAGCGTCGTCCAGTCGTCCGTTCCGACCGTGTGGGCCTCGACGAACACGAAGTCCCAGTTGGTTTCCGTCGCTCGAGTGATCGAGAACCCGACCGTCGCCCCGCCGGCCGGGACGTGGATCGTGTGCATGAGTCGCTTGTACGAGTTGTCCGCCTGGCCTGAGAGGGCGAACTGCATGCCGGTCGCCGCTGACGCGACGGGTGCCAGCAGGTCCGGATCGATGGCGTCCCAGTAGCTGATCCCGCGCTTGCGATAGGCGTGGATGTCGAATTCGCCGACGTTCACCGTCGCGAGATAGGTGGCCATCGGCTCCTTGGCATCCCACGACCAGGTGGTCCAGCCGTGATGCGTCCGTCGTCCGGTCAGCTTCCCGTTCGCGACGGCTTGCAGGCCCTTGGGCACGGTGACCTTGTAGGAGATGGACGCCTTGTCGCTGGGATGGTCGTTGGCGGCGAACCACGTGGCCGCGCCGTGCGGTTCCCCGGCGATGATCGCGCCGTCGTCGGTCGCGACGAAGCCGGACTGACCGCCGAACGGATCGAGCGTTGGCTCCGGCACCCCGTCGTACTTGATGACGACGGTGAACTTGTCGTGCTTGTGCAACCCGTGGCGGGGCGTGATGACGAGTTCCTGGCCGTCACGGGTCCAGGTCGCTCGTCGGCCGTCGACCTTGATGGAGCGGACGTTCAGCCCGACGAAGTCGAGGTCGAAGCTCGAGAGGTTCTGGGTCGCCCGGGCCGAGATGATCTCGGTGCCCGTCAGGATGTCTGTCGCCGGCTCGTACTTGAGGTTGAGGTCGTAGTGCTTGATGTCATACCCGCCGTTCCCGTCGAGCGGGTAGTAGGGATCGCCCGCACCGGGCGCTCCTGGTGTGAACGACGGTCCGGCCGCGGTGACGGCCCCTGGGAGCAACGCCGCGCAAAGAAGCGCGACGACCACAGTGCTCCTGCGTCGCATGGGAACCCTCCACTGATCATCCGGGGCTAGACCGACGATCGATCCCTGCGCGGAGTCTAGCGACCGCTCACGCGCTCCATCGGCCCGATTCCGCGACGCTCAGTTCGGGCCCCCGGCGGGCATGCGAACGCAGCGCCCGCGAGGTCGATCCGTTCGTCGGTGGTCAGCGTGCGGCGGCCGGTAGGGCAGTGAGCTCCATCGCGATCGACATCGCCCACTCCCGGATCGCCGGCCAGTCTCGGTGGTCGCCGTACGGGTTCTTGACCATCCGCAGGATCGTGCGTTCGGTGAACCCGAGTTCGGCCTTGTCCGCCCTGCCGGGGAAGACCCGATGGTCGCGGCCACCGACGAGCTCGAGGAGCTTCAGGCCCTCCGCGGCGTCGGCGGGGTCGACGATGTCGCGTCCCATCGGTCCGCTCGAGAAGAGCCACACGGGCCGCGTCCGAAGCAGGTCCACGGATCGGTTCACGAGTTCGCGAGCCGGCCCCATCCAGCGACCCATGAAGATCGCGCTCCCGATGACGACCGCGTCGTACGGGGCGACGGATTCGACATCCTGGGCGTCGGTGACGACGACCTCGATGCCCGACTCACGGATGGTCTCGGCGATCGACTCGGCGATCTCCCGGGTGCTGCCGTGCTTCGACGACACGGCGATCAGCATCAGCATGGCATGTCTCCAATTCGACTACGAGACAGGCACGCGAGCGCGAGCGAGCGCCGGATCGCGCATGTCCATGAGCGACACGCCGATGCCGTACGTCAGGAACCGTCCCTTCGGCACGAGTTCGACGATGCAGCTCGACTCCTTCCGCTCGTCGGGGACGAGCTTCGCGAGATCCTTCGACACCGATCTGACATCGAGCGAGCCCGCCGGGTGGACCGTTGCCGTGGCCCGGAACGTGATCGTCGCTGGCGGGATCGGCATCAGCAGCGACAGGATGCCGCCGCGTCGGACGGGCACGGTGACGGCCACCTCCTGACCCGTTGCGATCTGCCGGGCCTTCCAGCCGTCCGTTGCGACGGCGATGTACAGGCGGCGATCGACGATCCCGTAGACGACGCCACTCGATCGAGGTTCGCCAGCCGAGTTGACGTGGCATTCGACGGCGAAGGAGGCCTTCGCGAGCGCCTTCCAGACCGCATCGCAACTCACCGGGACCCGGCTGGCCGCAGCCCTGTTCATCGCCCCACCGGACGTACTCGCCGGTCGCACGGTCATTCCGTTCATGTTCATCGACGATCTCTCAGTCTCCGCGGTCGCCGGTCGGGTCTCACCAATGGCTCGTCACGATCCAGGCGGCCGTGGGCATCAGACCGTGCGTCGAGCCTTTGCGCATGGGGCAGCGTCCGCCGACCGCACGTCCACGCCAAGAGGCCTTTGTCACGAAACGTCGGGTCGCTCGCGTCCCGGGTGAGCGTCGGTGCAGGCGCCGATACGTGGCCGGTGAGCGCCGCTTGCTAGCTTGGCCGCGTCATCCCGCCGAAGACGCAGGGTCGGGACCGGAGCATTCGGCCGACCGGGAAGGAGATCGGACCGTGAACAAGGTCCTGCTCACCGGGCGCCTCACGCGCGACCCGGAGATGCGCAGCCTGGCCAGTGGCAAGAACGTGACGACGTTCACCGTGGCCAGCAACGAGTTCCTCGGGGGTGGCAAGGAGAAGGCCGAATACAGCCCGGTGGTCACCTGGGACCGTCTGGCGGAGATCGCCGGCCGCTACCTCGGCAAGGGCCAGCAGGTCGCCATCGAGGGTCGACTCCAGACCCGCTCGTGGGACGACGACCGCGGCACACGGCACTGGAAGACCGAGATCGTCGCCTCGCACGTCGAGATGCTCTCGGGGCGCCGCAAGAAGGACTACGAGGCCGAACACGCCGCGGAGTCCCTGAACGCTCAGGCCGAAGCACTCGGCGAGGCGCCGGCGTCCGATCCCATCCCCGAGGGCGCAGAGACGCTCGGGGAACCCGGGGACGACGACGATGATGAGTCTTCGAGCGAGGAGGCCGCCGCCTGATCGTTCGCCCGTCCCGGCTGGCCACGGCGGCGCGCGTACCCCTCCCGCGCCGTCGTGGCCGCGCGCCCGTCAGGTTCCGAGCGGCGCCACGAGTCCGATCGGCGCTCAGCCGCGAGCGCGCGCGTTGCGGGCGGCCGCCTCAGCAACCTCCGCGATCCGCGCGGCACGAGTCTCGGGCCGCCGCGCCGTCGCGACCCAGCCGAGCATCATCTTGCGAGCGAACGGCGGGAACGCGGCGAAGTTGACCGCTGCCGGCGGGCGAGCCTCGAGCGCCGCGTTCAGATCCTGCGGGACCTCCAGCCGCTCGGCGGTATCGAGGATCTCCCACGATCCATTCGCCTTCGCCCGCTCGATGGCGGCGAGGCCCGCCGGAGCCATCCGCCCCTCATCGATCAAGCGCTCGACGCGCGCCTTGTTGGAGGCAGCCCAGACGCTGCGCGGCTTGCGCTGCGCGAAGTAGAGCTTGCTCCGCTCGGCGTCCACGTGGCGACCCGTGCTATCCACCCAGCCGAAGCACAACGCCTCTTCCACCGCCGCCTCGTAGTCCAGGCCGACCCGGCCTGACCGCGGCTGCCAGGTCACCAGCCAGGCGCCGCGAGTCGTCGCGTGGTTCGCCTCGAGCCAGGCGCGCCACGTGGCGCGATCGTCGGCGTGGACATGCGGCGCGTCATCGAGTGCGGACACGACCGCAGTCTAGGTGCGCGTCACGCGAGCATCTTCCCGCGGCAAACTCAGAGCGGCGCCACGAACTCGTAGAACGAGAAGGCCAGGATCGCGTACACGATCATCAGCAGCGCGCCCTCGAGCCAGTTCGACTCGCCGTCGAGCGCGATGAGCGCGCTGATCCCGACTGCGGCGGCGACGGCCGCGACCTCTAGCGGCTGGAAGACGAGATCCATCGGCTGGCCCATGACCGCACCGAGCAGGACGAGCACCGGCGCCACGAAGAGCGCGACTTGCAGGCTCGACCCGTAGGAGACCGCCATCGCGAACTCCATCTTGTCCTTGTAGGCGAGCTGGACCGCGACTAGGTGCTCAGCGAGGTTGCCGATCGTCGGGATCAGCACGACGCCGACGAAGAACGGCGTGAGCCCGAACGCCTCGATGAAGGAATCGATCGAGCTCACCAGGATCTCGGACAGCACCGCGAGCAGCACGGCCGCGAGCAACAGGACCAGGACGGCGATGCCGCGACTCCAGGCCGGGCCCGCGTGCCCGGCCGGCTCGCCGTGGCCCCCGAGGGTCTGGGCCGGGTTGGTGAACTGGTAGATGAGCGACAGCACGTACCCGGCGATCAACGCCACGGACACGAGGACAGATTCCTCGGTGCGGGTCCCTTGGCCGGGTTCGCTGGAGAACGCGAAGACGGCCGGCACGAACAGCCCGATCGCCGCGACAACCAGCAAGGCCGCGTTCGAGCCGGCGATGCGCTGACTGAAGGTCTGCGTGCCGTGGCGGAGTCCGCCGACCAGGACGCTCGCCCCAAGGACCAGCAACAGGTTGCCGATGATCGAGCCCGTGATCGACGCCTTCACGACATCGATCAGCCCGGCCTGCAGGGCGAAGAACGCGATGATCAGCTCGGCGATGTTCCCGAAGGTCGCGTTGAGGATGCCACCGACCTGTGGTCCCGTCAGCGAGCCGAGCCGCTCCGTCGAGAGGCCGACGACCCAGGCGAGGCCCAGGATCCCGGCGGCCGACACGAGGAAGAGCACGGTCTCGTCGACGTGCAACCCGAAGTCGAGGACGATCGCGAGGAGGCTGACCGCGACCGTGCCGATCAGGAACGCGCGCCCGACGGGCGAGAGCTGGCCGAGGATCGGGAGGCCGGAGCCGGCCGCGGGGTGGGGCGTCGGGGCGACGGTCACCGCCGAATCCTAGCGGGGTCGAGGCATCCCGGGCGCGGTGATGCGCGCACCTCCCAGGTGCACGTTCGCCACGAATCCCTCGTCACCTGACGGTCAGATCGCTCGATTCGCAGGATTCGATCAGCCGGCACGCTCGTTCATTGGCGTTGCGCACCTGACAGCTGCGTCCGCCTCGCCTCGTCCTTCAGGAGCCGGGGTCGGTGCCAGAGGTCGCAAGACGAGAGGCCGGGCGATTTGCGCCCGGCCCTCGTGATGTCTCGGGAGTACATCAGTCGCCGTAGACGTCGTCCCAGTCCCTGACCTTGAGCAGGAGCAATTGCCCGCGCTCGACGAATTCCTGGACGGTTCCGGCACCGGTGCCGGCGGGCAGCCCGGTCGACGTGTGGACCTGGGCGTCGAAGACGAAGGTCCCCCGGCCGAACGTCGACTCGCCGTCGGAGATCCCGCTTGACTCCTCGTCGATCGTAAGGAACGCGGGGCTGCCGCTGGCCGCCGGTCCGAACCGGGTCGCATCGAAGCGCGACCAACGCCCTTCTGGCGTCAGCCGCCGGCCGCCGCTCCGTACAACCGACGTCGCGGGATGCCCGTGTCTGCGGCCACCCGCCGTGCAGCCTCGCCCCGCGCGGTCCCCGCGGCCACGAGACGCTCCACCTCGGCCATCGCGGCCGCGAGGGACGCCGCCTTGACGGCCGCGGCGTCCGCCGTTCCGTGACCGCCGCCGGGCCCGACCACGATCACGAACTCGCCGCGCATGGGGATCTGCCCGGACGCTGCCGATTCGGCCAGCTCGCCGAGCGTGCCGCGAACGAACGACTCGTGGACCTTGGTCAACTCCCGGCACACGGCACCGTGTCGCTCCGGCCCGCAGGCGGCCGCCAGGTCGCGCAGGGTGGCGGTCACCCGGGTCGGGGCCTCGAACAGCACCGTGCCGCGCTCGTCGGCCGCGATCCGGGCCAGGCGCTCACGCCGCTCCCGCCCCGACCGCGGCAGGAAGCCCTCGAAGGCCCAACGTGGGCCGGCCACGCCCGAGCCGGCCACCGCGGCGAGCACCGCCGACGCCCCTGGCAGCGGCACGACCCGCCCGCCCTCCTCGGCCCATGCGACCACGAGGTCGCCGCCGGGATCACTGACGGCCGGTGTCCCGGCGTCGGTGACGAGCGCGAGGTCCGAACCGGCCCGCAGATGGGCCAGCAGCGCCTCGGCCCGGCCCGGCGCGCTCCGGGCGTGGTAGCTCGTCATCCGGGTCGCGATGCCGTGCCGTTCGAGCAGGCGATGGGTCAGGCGCGTGTCCTCGGCCGCGATGAGGGGCACCGTCCGCAACGTCTCGATCGCGCGCAACGTGACATCGCCGAGGTTCCCGATCGGTGTCGCCACCACGTACAGCGTGCCGCCGACGGTGTCGCCCGCGGCGCCCTCCCGCATTCCGCCCGGACCGCTCAATCCCGGGCCGAACCAGGGCGGCGGCGCGGGTACAGGTAGTCCACGCCGGCCGTCCGCGGGCCGAGCTTGGCGATCGGCGGCACCTGGCGCTTGAATTCGGACCCGGCGATCATCCGATCGACGCGCTCGATGGTGGCCGGCTCGAAGCCGAGCGCCACCAGCTCCTCGGTCGAGCGACGCTTGTCGACCCGCCAGAACAGGAGCCGGTCCAGGGCGGGATAGTCGAAGCCACCCTCGATCTCGTCGGTCTGGCCGGGCCACAGGTCGGCCGAGGGCGCCTTGCGGACGATCGAGTCCGGCACGGCCATCGCGATCGCCAGCTGCCGGACCTGGCTCTTGTACAGGTCGCCGATCGGGTTGAACGCGCAGGCCGAATTGCCGAACAGCGTCGTGTAGCCGATGAGCGACTCGGTCTTGTTGCCTGTCCCGACGACGAGCCCGCCGAAGGTCACCGACTGGTCGTACAGGACGGCCATCCGCTGGCGTGCCATGAAGTTGCCCCGGCGAAGCGGGCTGGCGTCGGGCTGGTCGGCGAAGTACCCATCGACCATCGGGCTGATGTCCATCAGCGTGGACGCGGCGCCGAGGACCTCGACCACCGCCTCGGCGTCGGCCTGGGACGCGGCCGCCGACGTCCGGTACGGCATCAGCACGCACATGAGCCGCTCGGCGCCGATGGCCTCGGCCACGAGGTATGCGACGAGCGCCGAGTCGATGCCGCCCGACAGCCCCAGGACGAGTCGCTCGAAGCCCGCCTGGCGGAGCTGTCCGCGGATGAACTCGGCGATGACCCGGCGCGCGACGTCCGTGTCGATCGACAGTTCGGGCGGCAACTCGAACGGCGGGGCCGACTCGTCGGCCAGGTCGCTCGCGCTCACCGGTCGGCCGCCTTGCGCGGACCGCGGGCGGCGGTCCGCTCCGCATCGGTGGCGAACCCGATCGGGCGTGGCTGGCGCTCGGCCGGGACGACATCGAGGCCAGGCTCGGCGCCCGGCTCGGCGGTCGTGTCCGGCGTGAATCCGGCCCGCTCGGCCACGATCCGCGCCAGCTCGCGGACCTGGAGCTCGGGGCGCTCGTCGCGCAACAGCGGCAGGGCGATCCGCTCGCGACGGATGTCGCCCGCCTCGATGTCCACGGTGAACAGGCCCTCGTCGTACAGCGGGGCGCTGAAGACGGCGGCGCCGTTGGGCCCGATCACCTCGGAGCCGCCCCAGAACGAGATGGATTCGTCGACGCCGACCCGGTTGCAGAAGACGACGAACGTGGTGGTCAGCTGGGCGTAGGTGCGCATGAGCGTGCGCCACGACGTCGCGGTCCCCAGGCCGACTTCGTTGGTCGCGGCGAGGTCGCGTCCCGGCGACGAGGAGACGTTGACGAGGATCTGCGCGCCATCGAGGGCCAGGAGCTGCGGCACCGCCAGATGCCAGAAGTCCTCGCAGATGGCGATCCCGACCCCGACGCCCAGGCCGGAGGGCACGGCGCGCAGGACGTCGCCGGCCGCGAAGAACCGGCGCTCGTCGAACAGGCCGTAGGTCGGCAGGAACAGCTTGCGATGCACGTGCCGGATCTGGCCGTCCTCGATGAGCGCCGCGGCGATGAACAGGCGATGATCGGCCGATTCCTCCACGAACGACACGATGGCCGACAGGCCCTCCGTGGCGTGCGCGAGCTCGGCCAGTCGCGGGTCGTCCAGCCGCATCGACACCTCCGATGCGAGGTCCTGCAGCTGGTATCCGGTGAGTCCGAGTTCCGGGAAGACGACGAGCTGCGCGCCGGCCGCCCGCGCTTCGCCGAGCAATCCGTGATGCCGTGCGAGGTTCGCGTCCAGCTGGCCCAACTGCGGGGCGATCTGCGCGATGGCGATCCGGATCGTTCTCACGCTCGGAGCATACGCGACGGGTCATCCGATGGGGCGTGACGGGACTCCCGCTCGGTGCTACGCTCCCGGCACTCGCGGGCCCTGACGGGCTCGCGCGTGCGCTATGCCCCAGCCAGCGCCGGACAGGGAGGCACCGATGGTCCGGGCGAAGGGGCACAGAGGAGGAGTCCCGAGGATGATCCGATCACCCAGGTGGTCGCCGTTCGCGACATTGCTCGCGACCGCGGCGATCGTCTTTGCAGCGTGTGCCGGAAATACGGCCTCGACTGCCCCGAGCACCGCGGCCAGCGCGCCGGCGAGCGTTGCGCCGACGACGGCGCCGGCCAGCCCGAGCGCCGCGGCCTTCACGCCCATCCAGTATCCGGAGACAGGCGAGGCGCCGTGCGCCCAGGCGGCGGCACCGGACGCCAAGCACAACCCGTACGTCGGGGAGTTCAAGAAGATCAGCGCCCCGGACGCCCGCACCGTGGTGTTCGACCTGTGCAACCCGGACGTGGCATTCCTGCAGAAGATCGCGTTCACCACGTTCGCGATCAACGATGCGGGTTGGCTCAAGGCGAACATCGACCCGGCGGCCACGACCCAGAAGATCGTCACGGCTGTCAATGGCACCGGTCCATACAAGCTGAACGCGTGGAACCGCGGCCAGGACATCACCTATGACGCGTACGACGGGTACTGGGGCACCAACAAGGCCATGACCCCGAAGGCGATCCTTCGCTGGAACAAGGAAGCGGCACAGCGCCTCGTCGAGCTCCAGGCCGGCACTGTCGACGGCATCGACAACGTCGGACCGACCGATTTCGCGACCGTCGAGGGCGACGCGAACCTCCAGCTCAAGCCCCGCACGGGCTTGAACGTGTTCTACCTCGGCTTCAACAACACGTTCGAGCCATGGAAGAACGAAGCGGTCCGCCAGGCGATCGCCAAGGGCATCGATAAGAAGCGCATCGTCGACACGTTCTACCCGGGCGGCTCGACGGTCGCCGACTACTTCACGCCGTGTGAGATCGCCAACGGCTGCGTCGGACCCAAGTGGTATGACTTCGACGCCGCGGCGGCCAAGCAGGAACTCACCGCCGCCGGATTCGACTTCAGCAAGACGTACAAGCTGCACTTCCGGCCCGCCGTCCGCGGCTACCTGCCGGATCCGCCCGTCATCGCCACCGAGATCCAGGCACAGCTGAAGAACAACCTGGGCATCAACGTCCAGCTCGACCAGCGCGACGACACCACCTACCTCGACGAAGCAGCCGCCGGCAAGCTCGACGGCATCCAGATGCTCGGCTGGGGTGCCGACTATCCCGACCAGACCAACTTCGTCGGCTACCACTTCGGGGCCGGCGCCTCGAAGCAGTTCGGCGACAAGTATCCGGACCTCGTGGCCGCGCTCGACGAAGGCGCGCGAGGCACCAGCGATGCGGCTCGCGAACCCGCCTACACCAAGGTGAACGAGCTCATCAAGCAGCACGTCCCGATGATCCCGATCGCGCACGGCGGGTCCGCAGTGGCGTACCGAGCCGACGTGACCGGAGGCCATTCGTCGCCGTTGACGAACGAGCAGTTCGCGGTCATGAAGGCCGCTGACCGGCCGCAGCTCGTGTTCAGCCAGAACGGCGAACCGGGTGGCCTGTACTGCGCCGACGAGACCGACGGCGAGGCCCTGCGGGCGTGCGACCAGACGATGGAAGGCCTGTACGGGTACGAGATCGCCGGGACCGCTGTGATCCCGGTCCTCGCCGAGAAGTGCGAGCCGAACACCGAACTCACGACTTGGACCTGCACGTTGCATTCCGGCGTGACGTTCCACGACGGGGCGTCGTTCGACGCCGACGATGTCGTTACCTCGTATGCGGTCCAGTGGGATGCGGACCATCCGCTCCACAAGGGCCGGACGGGTGACTTCACGTACATGTCGAGCCTGTTCGGACTCCTGAACCCGCCGGTCCCGAAGCCGGCGTCGTAATCGGGCAACGCTCGAGACCGCCCGCGGCCACGCCGCGGGCGGTCTCTTCGTAGTCGAAGGCCCGTCAGGGGCGGGCCAAGGGGTGTCATGACGGGATGATCCGGTTCGTCGTCCGTCGGCTGTTGCTCAGCATCCCCGTCCTGTTCGGGGTCGTGCTGCTCGTCTTCGTGCTGGCACGGGTCATCCCGGGCGATCCCTGCGTCGCCACGTATGGTGAGAAGGCCACCGAGGCCGTCTGTTCGGCGTTCAACGCCCGCTACGGGCTGGACAAGCCGATCATCGAGCAGTTCGTCACGTACCTGGGGGCGCTCCTGACCGGCGACCTCGGCTTCTCGGTCAAATTCGGGCGGCCCGTGGCCGACGTGCTGCTGGAGCGCCTGCCCGTCACCGTCGAACTGACCGTCATGGCGTTGATCTTCGCCTCGGTGTTCGGGCTGATCCTCGGTCTCGCCTCGGCGATGCGGCGCAATTCCTTCGCCGACGTCTCGACGATGGTCATCGCGAACCTTGGGGTCTCGATCCCGGTCTTCGTGTTGGGTCTGCTCCTGGCCTTCGTGTTCTCCGTACTGCTCAAGAACACGCCCTTCGTGTTACCACCGTCGGGGCGACTCACGCCGGGGGTGTCCGTGGTTCCCCTGGCGGTCGTCTGGGGGCTCGAGGATTGGACGGGCATACCGCGGACGATCCTGGACTTCCTCTCGCGGATGTACCTGTTCCATGGGATCGTGACCGCGGACTGGGGGCTGTTCACCGATGCGTTCCGCCACCTCATCCTGCCCGCGATCGCGGTCGGGACGATCCCGCTCGCGATCATCGCCCGGATGACCCGATCGAGCCTGCTCGAAGTCCTGGGCCTCGATTTCGTGCGAACGGCCCGCGCAAAGGGTGTCAAGGAGCGCTCGGTCGTACTTCGGCACGGCCTGCGTAATGCGATGCTCCCGGTCGTGACGGTCATCGGCCTGTCCCTCGGGGCGCTGTTGTCGGGCGCGGTGCTGACGGAGACGATCTTCAGCCTGACCGGGATGGGGCAGACGCTCTTCGAGGCCATCAATGGCCGCGACTACAGCGTCATCCAGGGCGCCACGATCGTCGTGGCCATGATCTACGTCATCGTGAACCTGGTCGTCGACGTGTCCTACGCGTTCCTCGATCCGCGGATCCGGCTCGACTGATGGCGACCGTGGATCAGCCGGTCGACGCTGCGGTCGGTCCGCCGAAGGAACGGGTGTCCAGCCTGCGCCGGGACACGATGCGCAACATCCTGGGCCAGCGCTCGGCGGTCGCCGGCCTGATCATCCTCGGCATCCTCGTGCTCGTGGCGATCTTCGCGCCGTTCATCGCCCCACATGATCCGCTGGTGTCGATGCTCGACGAGGGCGAGACCGGCATCAAGCGCGGCCAACCGCCGTGCATCCACCTGTTGGGCTGCCCAGCGGACCAGCCCCAGCACATCATGGGTCTCGATTCGAACCTGCGCGACGAGTTCAGCCGGGTCGTGTTTGGCGCCCGGGTCTCGCTCCAGGTCGGGATCATCACGGTCGGGTTCGCGATCCTCGTCGGGACCACCCTGGGCGCGATCGCGGGGTTCGCCGGCGGCCGAACGGACAACGTCACGATGCGGTCCCTGGACATCGTGCTGGCCTTTCCCAGCCTCATCCTGGCCATCGCCATCGTCACGGTGCTCGGGTCGGGGCTGTTCCAGGCCCAGATCGCCATCGCCATCGTGTCGATCCCGATCTATGCCCGCGTCATGCGCGGCTCCGTGCTCGCCACCCGGGAGCAGGAGTTCGTCACCGCGTCGAGGGCCCTCGGCGAATCCTCGCGCGGCATCCTGTCGCGGCGCATCCTCCCGAACTCGATGACCCCGCTCATCGTGGCGGGAACGCTCGGGATCGGCGGGGCCATCCTCGAAGTGGCGGCCCTCTCGTTCCTGGGCCTCGGGGCGCAGCAGCCGCAGGCCGAATGGGGTTCGATGATCGGCTTCGATCGCAACCTGTTCTTCTCGGCCCCGCACCTGATCTTCTTCCCGGGCGTGGCCATCACCCTGACCGTCCTTGGGTTCAACCTGCTCGGCGACGGCCTGCGTGACGCGCTCGACCCGCGGTTGAACCGATGACGACGCCGACCGTCCCGAGCGAGACCCTCGGCGTCAGCCTCGACGAGACCGTGGTCGAGGAGCTCGTCCCGCCCGGTGCCCGCCGACAGAAGAAGCCCCGAGGCGACCGTCCGTTGCTCGAGGTCAAGGGCCTCTACACGTCGTTCCAGACCCGTCACGGCCTGGTTCGCGCGGTGGACGGCATCGACTTCCACGTCGATCGCGGCGAGATCATGGGTCTCGTGGGCGAGTCCGGCTGCGGCAAGAGCGTCACGAGCCTTTCGATCATGCGGCTGGTCGCCAAGCCCGGCAACGTGGACGCGGGCGAGATCCTCTTCGACGGCCAGGATCTGCTCAAGCTGCCGGCCGAGGAGATGCGCAAGATCCGCGGGGATCGGATCAGCATGGTCTTCCAGCAACCGACCTCGTCGCTCAATCCGGTCTGGGACGTCGGCCGCCAGATCGAGGAGGTCCTGCGCATCCATCGCGGGATGAAGGGCAAGGCCGCCGAGGGACGCTCCCTGGAACTCCTCAAGATGGTCGGCATCCCCGATCCCGAGCGGCGCCTGAAGGCCTTTCCGCACGAGATGTCCGGCGGCATGGCCCAGCGCGTCATGATCGCCATGGCCCTCGCCTGCGAGCCGGAGCTGCTCATCGCGGACGAACCCACGACCGCGCTCGACGTCACGATCCAGGCCCAGATCCTCGACCTGATGCGCAACCTGCGTGACGAGACCGGCACCGCGATCATCCTCATCACCCACGATCTCGGGGTCGTCGCCGAGATGTGCGACCGGGTCGCCGTCATGTACGCAGGCGAGATCGTCGAGGAGACCGACGTCGTCTCGCTGTTCCGCGAGCCACTCCACCCCTACACGAAGGGCCTGATCGGCTCCATCCCGGTCGTCGGGGCGGTCAAGGACGAGCTCGCGGTCATCCCGGGCAACGTCCCGAACCTCATCGACCTGCCCAAGGGCTGCCGATTCGCGCCACGCTGCCTCACCCGGATCGAGGAGGAGGTCGACCTCGCGCTCGATGTCCACCCTGAGCTACGGCACGTCAGCCCCGGCCACGACGTCCGCTGCTGGCTCTATCACGACGCGGCCGGACACGTCCGGGAGCGCCCATCGGCCGACCCGGCGGTCGCACGATGATCGATCCGACGCCTGCCGGCGCCGCGCCGGACATTCCGTATGCGTCCACCCCAGCGGCGAGAGCGGCCACGGGCACGACGCTCGTCGAGGTGGACGGCCTCGTCAAGCACTTCCCCGTGCGCGGCGGCATCCTGCAACGGACGATCGGGTGGGTCCAGGCGGTCGACGGGGTCAGCTTCGAGATCCGGCGTGGCGAGACGCTCGGCCTCGTCGGGGAGTCCGGTTGCGGCAAGACGACGGTCGGCCGGCTGCTGCTCCGGCTCATCGAACCGACCGCCGGCAGGATCACGTTCGATGGGGTCGACCTGACCGCCCTGACGGGCAGCGACCTCAAGCCGTACCGGCGCCGGATGCAGATCATCTTCCAGGACCCGTTCGCGAGCCTGGATCCCCGGGCGCCGATCGCCGACAGCATCGGCGAGGGCCTGCGGATCCACGAGGTCGGGACGCCGGCCGAGCGGCGGGCGAAGGTCACGCGGATCATGGACATGGTCGGCCTCCAGCCATATCACGCTCGACGCTACCCCCACGAGTTCTCGGGTGGCCAACGCCAGCGGATCGGGATCGCCCGCGCGCTCGTCCTCGAGCCGGACCTCGTCGTGTGCGACGAACCGGTCTCCGCGCTCGACGTCTCCATCCAGGCCCAGGTCCTGAACCTGCTCAAGAACCTCCAGCGCGAACTCGGGCTGACGTACGTCTTCGTGGCGCACAACATGGGCGTCGTCGAGCACATCAGCGACCGCGTCGCCGTCATGTACCTCGGGCGCATCGCCGAGCTGGCCGACCGCCGCGACCTGTTCCAGCACCAGGAGCATCCCTACACGGCGGCGCTCATGTCGGCCATCCCGGTCCCCGACCCGGAGCTCCGGCGCCAGCGGGTCATCCTCAAGGGCGACGTGCCGAGCCCCGTCAACCCGCCGTCCGGGTGCCGGTTCCACCCGCGCTGTCAGCTCCGCCAGGAGCTCGGCGGCCCGGCCATCTGTGCCGATCGGGTCCCGACGCTCATCGATCTGGGGGCCGGGCACCTGTGTGCGTGTCACTTCCGGGGGCCGGATGCGCCCTCGAACGCGGCGCCCGCGGCGGACGCGCCGGCCTGAGGCCCCCGCGGCGCGTCAGGTGCAGTCGGGCGCCAACCGGAAGACACGGCCGACGGCCGACGTGTCCAGCTTGACGACGACGATCCGCCCATCCCGACCGTCGGGCGTGTTGTCGATCCGGAACAGGGTCATCGCCCCAACCGAGTAGCCGGTCGGCGGGAAGTCGGCATCGGGCTCGAAGCCCATGGGTCGAATCAGGTCCGTCAGCAGGTAGACCTTGCCGTCAAACCGGATCCAGTTCGGGAAGATCCCGTCTTCCTGCACATGACCCACGAGCGCGCAGTCGTCCAGCCGTTGGCCGGACCTGACGGACGTGTCAGGTCCCGACCACGTGTCGACGCGAACATCGCGCCAGAGCGCCAGCCCGGTCGTGACGGCGACCCACAACAGCACCACGACGATCGTGGCCCGGAGCAGTTTCCAGGCGATCGGATGCCAGACCAGGTGGCTGACCTTGGGTCGAGGCTGCCACGGCAATTCCTGCCCGGCATGCAGCGTGTGGAGGAGGCTCGAGTACCGATCCCGACCGATCCGCCGCATCCGCTCCCGCTGCTCGGCCCGCTCACTGACCGAGCGTCTCGTCGGGAGCGAATCGCCTTCCGGCGCGTCGAGCATCAGCCCGCCGCCGTCTCCGCCGTCGAGACTGGAGCGGCGGTGCGTCCGGCGGCCTCGATGGTCTCGGGGGTGATCTCCTCGGCGTAATGACAGGCGACCGCCTGGCCCGGTCGGATCTCCCGGAGCACGGGCTCCTCGGTCCGGCACCGCTCAGGGTCGCCGAGCCGGGTCCGCAGCCAGCATCGGGTGTGGAAGCGGCATCCGGAGGGGGGCGCGGCGGGTGAGGGCACGTCGCCCTTCAGGACGATGCGCTTCTTTCGCTTGCGCGGGTCGGTCTCGGGCACGGCCGACAGCAGCGCGACCGTGTACGGATGCGAGGGCGACCCGTACAGCTCCTCGACGTTGGCCAACTCGACGAGCTTGCCCAGGTACATCACGCCGACCCGGTCGCTGATGTGCTCGACCACGGCGAGGTTATGGGCGATGAACAGGTACGTCAGGCCGAGTTCCTGCTGGAGGTCGTCGAGCAGGTTCAGCACCTGGCTCTGGATGGACACGTCGAGCGCGGAGACCGGTTCGTCGCAGACGATGAACTCCGGGTTCAGCGCGAGCGCCCGGGCGATCCCGATCCGCTGGCGCTGGCCTCCGGAGAACTCGTGCGGGTAGCGGTGGATGTGACTCTGGTTGAGGCCGACCCGCGCCAGCAGCTCACGGACGACGTCCTCGCGCTCCTGCTTGTTCGTGAGTCCGTGGACGTAGGGCCCCTCGCCGACGATCTCGCCGACGGTCATCCGCGGGTTGAGGCTGGCGTACGGGTCCTGGAACACGATCTGCATGTCGCGCCGGACCGAGACCATCTCCTTCTCACTGAGCTCAAAGATCGACCGGCCGTTGACCTCGACCGACCCCGACGTCGGGGGGATGAGCCGGAGGATGACCTTGCCGAGCGTGGTCTTGCCACAACCCGACTCGCCGACGAGCCCAAGGGTCTCGCCACGATGGACGTCGAACGACACCCCATCGACGGCCCGGACCGCCCCGATCTTCTTGATGCCGAGGAGGCCACCTCGGATCTCGAAGTGCTTGACGAGATCCTTGACCGAGACGAGCGTCGCCGTCTCGTCCGACGTGGCCGCTACACGATGATCGGTCAGCACTCCGCTGGGCGGCGAGATGGGCGGCGGGATCGTCCCGGGCGGCGGCGGGCCGCTTTCTGGCATGTCGGAGACGGCGAATGGCTCGCTCATGCGGGGATCACGGTCCGATCGGACCGATCCTCGATCGACAGGCGCACGGCCTCGGCCTCGGCGGCATCGGGTGCGGCCGCCGCCCCGACGGCCGGCGGCTGGAAGTCCGGCGTCAGCCAGCACCGGGACAGGTGCCCGGGCTCCACCTGTTGCAGCGGAGGCGGCGTGTCGCAGATCGGCATGGCATACGGGCACCGCCGCTTGAACAGGCAGCCCGTCGGCAGGTTCAACGGGTTCGGCACCGTGCCCTTGATGACCTCGAGCCGGCTGCGGCGCTCGCCGAGTCGCGGGATCGAGGCGAGCAGGCCCCGCGTATACGGATGGTGGGGGCGCTCGAACACCGTCTCGGCCGTCGATTGCTCGACGATCTTGCCCGCGTACATGACCACGACGTCGTCGGCCATCTCGGCCACGACGCCGAGGTCGTGGGTGATGAGCATGATCGACATCCCGTTGCGCGTCCGCATCTCCTTCATGAGCTCGAGGATCTGCGCCTGGATGGTGACATCGAGCGCGGTGGTTGGCTCGTCCGCGATCAGCAAAGCAGGGTTGGTCGAGAGCGCCATCGCGATCATGACTCGCTGGCGCATGCCGCCCGAGAGCTGGTGGGGATACTCCCTCGCCCGTCGTTTGGCGTCGGAGATGCCGACGAACGAGAGCATCTCGACCGCCCTCGCCCAAGCTGCCTTGCGATCGACATGGAGATGGAGCGACACGACCTCCGAGATCTGGTCGCCGATCGTGAAGACCGGGTTGAGCGACGTCATGGGCTCCTGGAAGATGATCGCGATGTCGTTGCCCCGGACCTCGCGCAGATCGCCCGACGACAGCTTCGCCAGGTCGCGTCCGTCGAGCAGGATCTGGCCGGCGACGATCCTGCCTGGCCGGGAGATCAGCCCCAGGATCGACATGGCCGTGATGCTCTTGCCGCAGCCGGACTCCCCGACCACGCCCAGGGTCTTGCCGTCTCCGATCGTGAAGCTGACGCCGTCGACCGCCTTCACGACGCCGTCCTGCGTGAAGAAGTGCGTCTTGAGGTTCCTGACCTCGAGCAGCGGCCCGGACGCGTCGGCCCGCTTCTGCCGACGGCCGCCCTGCAGCGTCGCGGTCACTTGGTTTCGATCCGCTGGCGCGGGTCGAGCGCGTCGCGCAGGCCATCACCGAGGAAGCTCGCGGCGAGGACGACCAGCACGATCGTCACCGCCGGAGGGACCAGGATCCAGGGGCGGACCAGGAGGTCCTCCTCGAAGTTCTTGAGCAGATTGCCGAGGCTCGCGTCGGGCGGGCTGATGCCGAAACCCAGGAACGAGAGGGATGCCTCGGCGACGACCGAGTCGGCGATGCCAAGCGTCGCCGCCACGACGACCGGCGCCAGCGACGCGGGCAGGATGTGGCGCGAGATGATCCGCCGGCTCGATGCGCCGAGCGCCCGACCGGCCTGGACGAAGTCCGCCTCTCGCAGCTTGAGGAACTCCGCCCGGACGAGGCGACAGGCGAGCGTCCAACCCGTCAGCCCGATCGCGATGACGACGACGGTGGCCGATCCCTTCCCCAGCACCGCGACGATGATGAGGATCAAGAAGAACACCGGCAGCGACAGCACGATGTCGACGAAGCGCATGATCACGTTGTCGATCCAGCCGCCATAGAAGCCCGAGATCGAGCCGAGGGTGACGCCGATCAGGCCGATGATGGCGACCGACATGAAGCCGATGAAGAGCGAGGTTTGGAGACCCTTCATCAGGCGCAGGAACAGGTCCTGGCCGATCTGGTTCGTCCCCAGCGGGTGCTCGAGCGACGGCGGCAGCAGGGATTCGGACAAGCTCGTCTTGGCGTATTCGTCGCCGGTCAGGGTCGGCACGATGATCGCCATCGCGATCATGATCGCCATCGCGAAGAGGGCGATGACCGCCAGCCGGTGCTGGAAGAAGCGCTGCCGGACGAGTTGCCAGTACGTACGGACCGGGATGAGGTCGATCTCGTCGACGACCTCGGGAGGCCGCGTCGTCGCGCCGACCGCGACCGCATTGTCGACTCGCTCCATCACATGCCTCAGTACTTGATCCGCGGATCGACCATCCCGTAGAGGACGTCGGCCAGGAGGTTCCCGAGGATCACCATCATCCCGCCGATCATGACGATCGCGAGGATGACGGGGAAATCGTTGGCGGTCACGCTCTGGACGGCCATGTACCCGAGCCCGGGCCACGAGAAGATCGTCTCGGTGATCGCCGCGCCCGCGAGCAGGCTTGGCAGCGTCAGCCCGAGCAGCGTGATGATCGGCAGCAGAGCGTTCTTCAGCGCATGCTTGAAGATCACCCTGGACCCATGGAGACCCTTCGCTTTCGCCGTCCGCACATAGTCCTGCTGGAGGACCTCGAGCATCGAGGAGCGCATGTAGCGGCTCCAGCCCGCGATCTGCTGGATCGCGAGGCTCATGACGGGTAGGAAGAGGTGCCAGAGGAAGTCGCCGAAGTCGCCTTCCTTGCCGAGGGACTGGCGCCCGAACGACGGGAAGAGATTCAGCTTGATGGAGAAGATGTACAGGAGCAGAACGCCCAGGACGAACGACGGCAAGGCGTAGCCGATGGTCGCCATCGTAGTGATGATCTTGTCCGCCCAGCTGTACTGCTTCACCGCGGCCAGGACCCCGAGCGGGATCGACACGATCATCGTGACGATGAGCGCGGTCCCCATCAGCTCGAGGGTCGGGGGGATCTTCTCGAAGACCTTCTCGGTCACGGGACGTCCGTCGACGAACGAGTAGCCCCACGCCGCCACGTTCCAGGGGAACGACCAGAAGGCCGTGAACCAGCTGACGAACTGTTCCAGCAGCGGCTTGTCGAGGCCGTACAGCCGGATGAGGTTCTGGATCGTCTCCGGCGACACGCGGCCCGAGCGGAAACGGTCCGTGGGATCGCCGGGAGCGAGGTTGATGATCAGGAACGAGATGATGCTGATCCCGATCAGGATCGGGATCGCCTGGATCAGGCGGCGAAGAACGTACGTAGCCATCGATGCTCCGTTCGTCTAGGCGTCAGCCCGGGGCCCTTCGGCCGGCGATGCATTTCGGAGGATGGTACGACACGGGCGGTGGCGAAAGCGCCACCGCCCGTGTCCGCGTTACTACGTTGGGACCGCGAGGCCTGAGGCTGCCCTACTTGGCAGCGACGGTCCAGGCGTCCAGGTTGTAGTAGTTGATGCCGACACTGGTCAGGTCGAGGGCTTCGTTCTGCGTCGCCACTCGCTTGGACAGGCCGGTGTGAGCGAGGTCCGCCCACGTGAAGTAGTACGGGAGCTCATCGTGGATGAGGTCCTGGAACTGCGCGTAGATCGCCTTGCGTCCGGCCTGGTCGAGGGTGGTTCGGCCGTCCTCAAGGAGCTTGTCAGCGGTCGCGTTCTTCCAGCCCGGGAAGTTGTTCGCCGAAGGCGTCTCCTTCGTCGGGATCTCCGAGCTGTGGAAGATCGAGTAGTCGTCCGGATCGAGGGCCGTCGACCAGCCACCAAGATAGGTGTCGAAGTCGTTCGGGTAGTCGAGGACCTTCGGGATCAGGACGGTGTTCAGGTCACCTTCCTGCACGACGACCTCGATGCCGCATTCCTTCAGCTGGTCACGTGCGAGCTCGGCGAAGGCGAGGCGCTGCGGCCGGCCGACGCGGACGTACAGGGTCGACGACAGGCGTGTCTTGCCCTTGGCGTAGACGCCGTCGGAACCGAGCGCGAATCCAGCGCCCTCGATCTTGGCCTTGGCCCCGGGGACGTCGAGCGTGTACGGCTTGACGTTCGGGTTGAAGGCCCACGAGAACGGCGGGATGTTGGCCCGAACCGGGACGCCATTGCCGCCCGTGGCGACCTTGACGGTCTCGTCCTGGTTGATGCACATCGAGAAGGCCTCTCGAAGGGCCTTGTCGGCATAGAGGTGCCCATCGCGCAGGTTGAACGCGATGTAGAAGTAGCCGTTGTCCGGATACTCGGAGATCTGGACGCCGGGGTTGTCCTTGACGGTCGTGTAGGCGTCGGACTCGATCTTCTGCTGCCACTGGATCTCATCGTTGCCCAGGGCAGCCGTGGCCGCGGCGGAGCTGCGGATGACGACCGCGAACGCCTTCGCCGGGATCTTGGTCGGGTCGACCTTCGTCCCGCCACCGTAGTAGTCATCGAACCGCGCAAGCTCGACGTTCTGGCCCGCGTTGTACTTGACGAACTTGAACGGGCCCGAGCCGATCGGGTTCTTCCCGAAGTCGATGATCTTCTGCGCGGCGGCGATCTGGTCGATCGCAGTCGCGCCGAGGGTCAGCTTGAGGTCGTCGACCTGGCGCAGCAGGCCCTGTGCGTAGGCCTCCGGGTCGAACTGGTCGGCGTTCTCGCCGCCGGTGTTGTAGGCGGCCTTGTTGACCGGTTCGATCTTGGCCTTGGCCAGCATGGCCTCGAGCTCGGCGGTGTACGTCGAGAAGAGGCAGCTCGCCGGCGGGGTCGCGCCTGCGGCGACGGTGCAGTTGGCATTGTCGGACGCGGTCTCCTTGGCGACCTTGTCGGACAGGGCGGTGACCTCTTCCAGTGTGACCGCGCCAGCGGCGGCCTGGAATCGGGCGAACGAATCCTCGATCGCCTTCTTCGGCAGGATGATGGTGCTGCCGAGGCCGGCCGAGATGAACGGCGCGTACTTCTGCTTGAGCACGAACGTCACGGTCAGCGGGTCAACCACGGTCGTCGAGGCGACGTTGTCCGCGATCGCCGAGCACCCATCCGGATTGGTGCGGCAGTTCTTCGAGGCGAGCAGGTCGAACGTGAACTTGACGTCATCTGCGGTCATGTCACTGCCGTCGTGGAACTTGATCCCGGGCTTGATCTTGACGGTCCAGGTCAGGCCATCGGCCGAGGTCACGGGCGGGCCGTCGGCGGCCAGCGGGACGTACTCGACCTTGTAATTGGGCTGGTACAGCGCCGTGTAGATGAGCCCGGTGATCCACGACGTCGGCAGGTCGTCCGGATAGCCGGCGAGGGTGGTCGGCTCGCTGTCGACCACGAACGTGAAGTCACCGCCCGCAGCGGGCGCCTGACTGGCGGGTGCTGCGCTCGTGCCGGCCGATGCCGGTGCGCTCGCTGCAGGCGTCCCGCTCGCAGTCGAGCCGCCGCACGCCGTCGCCGCGATGGCGAGGACGCCGAGCATCGCGAGTCCGCGATACCTCTTGGATGTCATCCGTTGATCTCCTCCTCTGTGCCCAGTCGCAGACACCGCTCGGAGTCGGACTGGGTGTTGGTCGCGCCTGCCTGCGGACCGGCATGCCGATCCACCTCCGTCGGGCGCGGAAGTCGGTGCAGTATATGCGGGTATCGGCCCCATGGCGTCAAGTCCCGTTGGTCGTCGATCGTGGTCGATGCTCCTTTCTGGCGCGCCGTGGCAGACGACGCGGATGTGTGGCTCGCGTCTACGACCGCGTGGCCGAGCGAGGGAATGTGGATTCGGAACGAGAGGCCGCGCGACGGGCCGCGGGCGGGGTGTCGCGGCGATCGGTCGACGAGGGGACGGTCGCGAGCCACATCGCGTCACCGCCACCGGCCGGAGCGCGACTGGCCAGGATCGTCACGATGTCCTTGGTCAGCGGCCGCAAGCCGGAGTCGTACATCGGGCGGACGGCGCGGGTCGACGCGGGCCGGCCGGACGAGCCGTCGTCGGACCAGACCGTCCCGATCGGCGCGGAGACCACGATGCGCATGGCGAGGATGGCCATCATGGCCGGTCCGAGCATGGAGCCGAGCAATGCCCAACGGGAACGGAACGAGGGCCGGGCGCGTCGCTGCGACGCTTCGAGGCGAGCGCGAAGATCCGGCCAGCCATCGCTTGGCGGTTCGACCGCGGCCGTGAGCTCGGCCAGGCGCCGCAGCGCGATGATGGTCTGGGCGATGTCGGTGAGCTCCCGTTCGCATCGCCGGCAGCGGGCCAGGTGGTCGAAGGCCGACGGGGTCGAGGGACCCTGGACGCGGTGCTCGACCCAGTCGGTCAGGGCCGGCCGATACCGGGCGCACGCGTCCTTCCGACCGAAGATCGTCACGATCGCCGTGGCCGTACGGGTCGTTCGATCGGTACGGCCACCGGCGCCTCGGTCGGGAGCTGGGTCTCGGGCGCGAGATGGTCACGGAGCGCTCGCAGCGCGTAGTGAAGGCGCGACTTGACGGTCCCGAGCCGGATGCCGAGCGCCGTCGACGTCTCCTGCAGGGAGAGACCGTCGAGGTAGTAGAGGACGATCACGCTGCGGTGCTTGGGCGCCAGCGTTTCCAGGCCGTCGCGGACCCAGCGGCAGAGTTCCTGGCGCTCGGCGTACTCGGCCGGCTCGATCCCGTGGTCGCGCAGGCGTTGGCTGGTGGCGTCGTCCATCGAGCTCGCCGGCAGGCGCCGACGACCGTGTGCCGAGTAGCACAGGTTGAGCGCGACCCGATTGAGCCACGGCAGCGGCGACCGGTCGCCGAGCAGGTTCGCGCGATGCTTGTAGGCACGCACGAACGTGTCCTGGAGGACCTCTTCGGCGAGCTCACGATCGCCCGTCAGGCCGAAGGCCGTCCGGAACACGAACGACCGATACCGCTCGTAGAACGCCTCGAACATCTCGAGGTCATCCGCTTGCATCCCGCGGATCAGGTCGGCGTCGGCGATATGTGGGGCGACAGTGGCCGGAACGGCCGCGTCGTACTTCGTTGTCGTTCTCCGAGCACGCGGTGATAACTCCGCCGCGGCGGCACTAGTACTCACACAATACCAACGGCCACCCCAAAAGGTTCATTTCCTTGTGGGTTTGATTCCTTATCGTGTGGCGCGGTCGCTCAGTCCGGGCAGGGTGTCTGGGCTCCGGTCATCGGCCGCCAGCGCAGGTTCGGCTGTCGAGCGGCCGTCGCCTCGTCGAGTCGTCGGACCGGCGCCGTGTGGGGCGCGCCCATCACGCGTTCGGGATCGGCCTCGGCCTCGGCGGCGATCTCGATGAGGGCGTCCGCGAACGCGTCGAGCGTCTCGACGGACTCGGTCTCCGTGGGCTCGATGAGCATCCCTTCCTCGACGATCAGGGGGAAGTAGATGGTCGGTGGATGGTAGCCGTGGTCGATCAGGCGCTTGGCGATATCGAGCGTGCGGACGCCGGTGCGTCGCTTGATCGATGCCGCGGACGCCACGAATTCGTGCTTGCACGGCCGGTCGTACGGCAGGTCGTAGGTGTCCGCCAGCCGGTGCTTCAGGTAGTTCGCGGCGAGGACCGCGTCGTCGCTGACCTCGCGAAGGCCTTCCGCGCCGTGGGCCCGGATGTATGCGTACGCGCGCACCAGGACACCCGTGTTCCCGACGAAGCTGCGAAGACGCCCGATGGAGCTCGGTCGTTCGCCGGCCCGCTCCAGGCGGAACGTCCCATCGGCCTCGCGCAGGACCCGTGGCGAAGGCAGGTACGGCAGCAGCGCCTCCCCCACCCCGACCGGCCCGGCCCCGGGTCCACCCCCGCCATGCGGCGTCGAGAAGGTCTTGTGCACGTTGAAGTGCATGACGTCGAAGCCCGCCTCGCCCGGCTTGAACCGGCCCAGGATGGCGTTGAGGTTGGCGCCGTCCATGTAGGCGAGGGCGCCAACCTCGTGGACGGCGTCCAGCAGTTCGCCGATCCGGCTCTCGAACAGGCCAAGGGTCGACGGGTTCGTGATCATGACCGCGGCCGTCCGCGGTCCGAGCGCGGCCCGGAACGCCTCGACGTCCACACCACCATCGTGGGCGGACGGGATCGTGATGGTCCGGAACCCGGCCATCGACGCGGTCGCGGGGTTCGTCCCGTGGCTGCTGTCGGGCACCAGGACCTCATCGCGGTCGGTATCGCCTCGCTCGCGGTGATAGGCGCGGATCATCAGGATCCCGGTCAGCTCCCCCTGCGCGCCGGCGGCCGGCTGCAGCGTGACCGCGCGCATGCCGGAGATCTCGGCCAGGGCGGCCTCGAGCTCCCAGAGCAGCTGGAGAGTGCCCTGCGCCACCTCGTCGGGCGCAAGCGGATGGAGCGACGCGAAGCCGGGCAGCCGGGCCGCCCACTCGTTGAGCTTGGGGTTGAACTTCATCGTGCAGGAGCCCAGCGGGTAGAAGCCAGTGTCGACCGCGAAGTTCAACTGCGAGAGGTTGACGTAGTGGCGCACGACCTCGGGTTCATTGAGCTCGGGCAGGCCCGGGGCGTCCACCCGGCGGGCGTCGACCGGGATGCGTGCGAGGGCATCCTTGGGCGGGTGCGGGATCTTGCCGCCGCCACGTCCGGCGCGGCCACGCTCGAACAAGGTGGGCTGCAGCTTCGGACCCGTGACGCTCATCGCCGGCTACTCGCGGTCGCGGCATCGATGTAGCCGGCCCCGGCCCCGGCCTCCACGCCGACCGCGGGTCGGCCGCGGATCGCCTCGCGAAGGGCGCTCGCGAACCGGGCGATCTCGTCCGAGGTCGTCACCTCCGTGGCGCACACGAGCAGGCCATCGGTGAGCGAGGGATCGTCGGGGATCGCGTCGGCGAGCACGAGGCCGCCGAGGATGCCGTGCTCCAGGAGTCGACGATGGACCGCCGGTGCATTCGGGACGCGGATCGCGAATTCATTGAGGTAGGGACCTGGGTGGAGCCGCCGGGCCCCGACCGCGCCCAGCGCCTGCTCCAGCTCGGCGGCGCGCGCGGCCCCGAGGGTCGCGACGTCGCGCAAGCCGTGCGGCCCGACCGTCGCGAGGTAGACCGAGGCGGCCAGCGCGAGTAGGGCCTGGTTCGTGCAGATGTTGCTGGCGGCCTTGTCCCGGCGGATGTCCTGCTCGCGCGCCCGCATCGTCATCACGAAGGCGCGCTGGCCGTCGAGGTCGGTGGTCATCCCGACCAGGCGGCCGGGGATCTGCCGGACCAGGGCGTCGGTCGAGGCGAGGATGCCCAGGTACGGGCCGCCGTACTGGGGCGCGATCCCGAGCGGCTGACCCTCACCCGCGGCGATGTCTGCGCCGTACGCCCCGGGTGGCGCCAGGACGGCCAGCGAGACGGGTTCGACGACCGCCACGAACAGGGCGCCGGCCGCGTGGGCAAGCGCCCCGATGGCGGGCATCGGTTCGAGCAGCCCCAGGAAGTCGGGCTGGGCGGCCACGACCCCCGCGACCGGCCGATCCGGCTCGGCCAGCATCCGTTCGAGCGCGGCGAGATCGGTCGTCCCCGCCGCGGGACCCTCGGTCTCGAGCGGGATCTCGTCGAGTTCGAGATCGCCCCCGAAGTACGTCTGCAGGGTCTGGCGATAGTGCGGATGGACCCCGCGGCTGACCAGGACCCGCTCGCGCCGCGTCGCTCGGCACGTCATCAGGGCCGCCTCGGCGGTCGCGGCGGCCCCGTCGTAGTGCGAGGCCGACACGACATCGAGATCGACGAGTTCGGCGATCAGCGACTCGTACTCGTAGATGCTCTGGAGCGTGCCCTGGCTGACCTCGGGCTGGTACGGCGTGTAGGCCGTGTACCACTCGCCGCGAAGCAGGATCTGGTCGACGGCCGGCGGACTCCAATGACGGTAGACGCCCGCGCCCAGGAACGAGGCCAGGTCGGTCCGATTCCGCCCGGCCAGCCACTGGAGTCGAGCCGCCAGCTCCAGCTCCGGCTCGGCGGGCGGGAGATCCAGCCGGGAGGCGCGAAGGGCCTCGGGAATGTCGTCGAAGAGCTCGTCGACCGAGGTCAGGCCGAGGGCCGCCAGCATCCGCTGGCGGTCATCGGCGGTATGCGGGCCGTACGGCATCTCGGGCGATCAGCCGGCCGCGATGAGCGCGTCGTACTCGGGCGCGTCGAGCAGCTCGTCGAGCTCACCCGCGTCGGCCAGCCGGACGCGAACCATCCAGCCCTCGCCATAGGGGTCGCGATTGACCGCTTCGGGCGTCCCGGCCAGCGCGTCGTTGATGCCCACGACCTCGCCGCCCACCGGGGCGTACAGGTCGCTCACGGCCTTGACCGATTCGACGACACCGAAGGCCGCCGATTGACTGAGCGCCTTGCCGAGGTCCGGCAGCTCGACGAAGACGATATCGCCGAGTTGCTCGGCTGCGTACGCCGTGATGCCGATGACCGCGTCGTCGCCGTCGATGCGGACCCACTCGTGATCCTTGGTGTAGCGCAGGTCGCTGGGGACCATCGCTGGCCGTACCTCCTCCTGGCGCGGCAGGACGCCGCGGGCGGCGGGCGCGTCGGGCAGGGCCGGGAGGCTGCGGCTCCCGGTCCGATCAGGTCGAGCGGCGGTAGAACGGCAGGTCGACGACCTTCGTGGGGACCGGCGCGTTTCGGATCTCCACGGCCAGTATCGTACCCGGCTCCGCATCGCCCGGCGCGACGTACGCCATCGCGATCGGCACGCCGAGGGTCGGCGACTGGGTCCCGCTCGTGACGATCCCCGTCCGCCGCTCACCGGCGAGGACCGGGTACGCGTGGCGGGCGATCCCGCGGCCCTCCACGATGAGACCGACCAGGCGCTTGGGCGGTCCCGCCGCCGCGATCCGCTCGAGGGCCGCCCGCCCCACGAAGTCGTCCGGCTTGTCGAGCTTCACCACCCGGCCGAGGCCCGCGTCGTATGGCGTCGTCTCGCGGTCGAGCTCGTTCCCGTAGAGCGGCATCCCGGCCTCGAGCCGCAGCGTATCCCGGGCACCCAAACCCACGGGCACGCCGCCACCCGACTGGACGGCGGCCAGCAACGCGTCCCAGAGCTCGACGGTCCGGCCCGTCTCGACGAAGACCTCGAACCCATCCTCGCCCGTGTAGCCGGTCCGCGCGACGAGCGCCGGGATCCCGGCCACCTCACCCTCCGTGATGGCGTAGTAGCGCAGGGCCGCCAGGTCGATCCCGGTCAGCGGGGCGAGGACCGCGATGGCTCGTGGGCCCTGGACGGCCAGCAGGCCCGTGGCGAGCGAGCGGTCGTCGAGGATCGCGCGGAAGCCGGCCAGGCGCTCGGCGAGAGCATCCGAGACGACGGCGGCGTTGCTGGCGTTGGCGACGACCAGGAACCGTTCCTCGGCAAGGCGATAGACGATGAGGTCGTCGATGACGCCGCCATCGGGCGCGACGATCATCGAATAGTGGGCCCGGCCGATCGCGAGCGCCGGCGGGTTCGACACGAGGGCCGCCGCGAGGGCGGATCCCGCGTCCGGGCCCTCCACGAACAGCTCGCCCATGTGCGACAGGTCGAACAGCCCGACGCGCTCCCTGACGGCGCGATGCTCGTCGAGGATCGAGCTGTACTGGACCGGCATCAGCCAGCCGCCGAACTCGATCAGCCGAGCGCCGAGGGCGGCGTGACGCTCCGCGAGGGGTGTGCGATGCGGCTCGTGGTTCGGCGGCTCGGGCGGCTCGCGTTCGGTCACGAGCCGGCCGGGACCGAATCGGGGTCGAGCAGCTCAGCGGCGCGGGCGACGAGCGCTCGCTCGGTCTCGAAGGTCAGGGTGGCCGCGGCATCGGCGAACGGGATCCAGCGGACTTCCTCGAACTCGTGGTCATGTCGGGCGAGGTCGCCGCCGGTGGCTTCCATCATGAAGTAGTGGACGGTCTTGTGGATGCGGGTCCCGGACTGGACGAAGTAGTACTCGATCGAGTCGAGCGGACCCGTGATCCGGACCTTGAGCCCGGTCTCCTCCGCCACTTCGCGCAGGGCGGTCTGCTCGGTGGTCTCCCCGCTCTTGGGCGTGCCCTTGGGCAGGGTCCAGGTCCGCCCGTCGCGTTCGCGACGGCGACTGCCGACGACGAGCCAGGGTTGACCGTCTTCGTGGCGGACGACGACCCCGCCTGCGGACGTGGCGGTCGTGGTCCTCAGGCGCGCCACGGCGCCGAGGCGGCGCTGGGACGACGGATCGCCCCGCCATGCCCGGATCGGGCCCAGTGCATGACGACGCGCGGATGCGGGCGCCCGTCGAGCGGGCGCGCGCCGGTCGCGGGCTGGATCGAGCGCCAGCGACCGCGCAGGCTCACGAGGGGCGCGACGTCGGGCCGGCGCAACACGGTCGCGCGCTCGGCGGTCGATCGGAACACGTCGCCCGCGTGCAGGCCGAGACGCCGCTCCTTCGTCCGAACCGAGGGGCGCACGAAATGGGCCGCCGGCCGAGCCGCGTACTTCGCGGCGATACTGCGAATCATCAGGTCGTTATGGTACCGGTTCGAACCGCCCTTGCAAGGGCACGGCGCACGTCGTGCGCGCGCTCCGGTGCCAGCGAGCCACGGGCGACGGCGAGGTCCACCTCACGCTCGGCGACCGCGCGGTACAGGGGCAGGACGTCGGGGGCGTGGGCCTCGAGCGCGGCGAGGTGCGCATCGAGGGTCCCGACGTCACCCCGGGCGATCGGCCCGGTCAGCGCGTCGCGGACCCCAAGGGCCCGGGCATTGCCCAGCGTGCCCTCGATGAGCGGCCCGTAGATGGCCAGCGAGCCCGCCTCGTCCAGGCCGGCGACCCGCCCCAGCTCGACGATCGCGTCGAGCAGGGCCACGAAGCCGCCGGCCGCCAGGACGGCCGCCGCGTGATAGGCCGCCTTCGAGCCGGGCGCCAGGCGGACGGGCCGGGCGCCGATGGCCTCGGCCATGTCGGCGAGGAGCGCCGCGAGCTGGTCGTCACCTTCGATCGCGATCGTCGCGCCATGCAGCGCGGCGACCGCCCGTTCCGTGTCGGCGAACGCGACCAACGGATGGAACGTCCCGACCTGGGTGCCGGCCGCCATCGCCGGCATCAGCACGTCGGCGTCGAGGGCGCCGCTCGTGTGGACCATGGCCTGGCCGCCGTACATCCGAAGGCCGGCGGCGAGCGTCGCGATCGCATCGTCGGGGACCGCCACGATGATGAGCTCGACCTCCTCGACGAGGGCCTGGGCCTCGGCATAGGCGCGCGATCCGTTCACCAGCGAACGGAACCGCTCGCGTCGCGCCAGGTCACGGCTCGCGACCGCGTGGACCGGCCAACCGGCCCGGGTCAGGGCGACGCCGAGCGCCGTTCCCACCGCCCCGGCCCCGACGATGCCGATGACGGGCGGCTGCCCGGGCTCCGAGTGGTGATGCGGGTGTTCGTGGTCGCTCGCGTGGACCCCGTCGTCGTGCCGGTGGAAGCCGGGCGGGACCGGATCGAGGTCGATGCCGGCCGCCTCGATCGCCGCCTCCGTGTCCTCGCGGTCCCGCTTCGGGTCGTCGCCGGGCAGGTCGCCCCAGGCCTTCATCCGCGGGCGCCCGCGGATCGGGAACGGTCGCGGTACGCTTGCACGCGTCGAGTGTAGCGAGCCAGCGAGGATGGACACGTTGTCGGCGAATGACCCCTTCGGCGCCCGGGCTCCGCTCGGCGCGGGCCTGCCCGATCACTATCGGTTGGCCGTCCTGGGCGACCGGATCGACCTCGACTCCGCCCCGGTCACGATCCGGATCCTGCTCGAGAACCTGCTGCGCCACGCCGGCGGCGGCGTCGTCCGGACCGAGGACGTCGAGACCCTTGCCGCCTGGCGGCCGGGCACGCCGGCCGAGGCCGAGATCCCGTTCATGCCTTCGCGGGTCGTGCTCCAGGACCTGACCGGCGTCCCGGCCGTCGTCGATCTGGCCGTCATGCGCGATGCGATGGCCGATCTCGGCGGCGACCCGGCCCGAGTCAACCCGCTCGTCCCAGCGGACCTGGTCATCGACCATTCGGTCCAGGTCGACCAGTTCGGGACCCCGGGGGCGTTCGCCTTCAACGTCGGGCGCGAGTACGAACGCAACGTCGAGCGCTACCAGCTGCTGCGGTGGGCGCAGACGGCCTTCCGGAACCTGCGGATCGTGCCGCCCGGGACCGGCATCGTCCATCAGGTCAACCTCGAGTTCCTGGCGCCGGTCGTCGACGAGCGCGACGGCGTCGCCTTCCCCGACACGCTCGTCGGGACCGATTCGCACACGACGATGATCAATGCCCTCGGCGTCCTCGGGTATGGCGTCGGCGGCATCGAGGCCGAGGCCGTGCTCCTGGGCCAGCCGCTCTACCAGCCGATGCCCAAGGTGGTCGGCGTGCGGCTGACCGGCGAGCTGCCGAAGGGGTCCACGGCGACCGATCTCGTGCTGGTCGTGACCGAGCTCCTGCGCGGGCACGGCGTGGTCGGGGCCTTCGTCGAGTTCGCCGGCGACGGTCTGGCCGGCCTGTCGCTCGCCGACCGGGCCACGATCAGCAACATGAGCCCCGAGTTCGGGGCGACCGCCACGCTGTTCCCGATCGACGACGAGACGCTCGCCTACCTGCGCCTCACGGGCCGCTCGCCAGAGCGAGTGGCCCTCGTGGAGCGCTACGCGAAGGCGCAGGGGCTCTGGCGTGAGCCGGGCGACGGTCCGACGTTCGACGAGCTGCTGACCCTCGACCTGGCCACGGTCGTGCCCTCGGTGGCGGGGCCCCGCCGCCCGCAGGACCGCGTGCCACTCGACCTGCTGCGCGAGAACTTCCGCACGAACTTCCCGGACGGCCTCGAAGCTGGCGATGCGGCCGATGCCGAGGCGCCCGTGCCGGGGGCGACGGTCGTCGACGAGGCCTCGGCCGAGTCCTTCCCGGCCTCGGATGCACCGGCGTTCGCCTCGGCCGATGCGGGCCGACCGCGACCGGCCATCGCTGCGGAGCCGGTCCTCGCCGATGCACCGCCGGTCGATCGTCGCTCATACCGGGGCGTGCCGGTCGAGGTCGGCGGGGAGCGGGTCGTCGTCCGGACGGGGTCCGTGGCGATCGCGGCGATCACCTCCTGCACGAACACGTCCAACCCGACCGTCATGGTCGGGGCCGGCCTCCTCGCCCGGAACGCCGTGGCCCGCGGCCTGCGCGTCAACCCGACGGTCAAGACGTCGCTCGCCCCGGGTTCGAAGGCGGTGACCGGGTACCTGACCGCGGCCGGGCTGATGGCGCCGCTCGAGGCATTGGGGTTCGCCCTGGCCGGCTATGGCTGCACGACCTGCATCGGCAACTCCGGCCCGCTCGACGAGGCGGTCGCGGGCGCCATCGAGGCGAACGACCTCGTCGTGGCGGCGGTCCTGTCGGGCAATCGCAACTTCGAGGGCCGGATCCACCCCCTGGCCCGGGCCAGCTACCTCGCCTCCCCGCCGCTGGTCGTGGCGTTCGCCCTGGCCGGTCGGGTCGACATCGACCTCACCCGCGAACCGCTCGGCACCGGCCGCGACGGCGCCCCGGTCTTCCTCGCCGACATCTGGCCGTCGGCCGATGAGATCCGCTCGGTGATCGCGTCGTCGGTCGACGCGGCGCTCTTCCGGCGCACTTACGAGGTCGTATTCGAGGGCGACGACCGCTGGCGGGCCCTGTCGATCCCGGCAGGCGACCGCTACGCCTGGGATCCGGCGTCCACGTACATCGCGAGGCCGCCGTTCCTCGATGGGATGTCGGCCGGTCATCGACCTCCCGGCGATATCGTCGGGGCCCGTGCGCTGGCCGTCCTGGGCGACTCGGTGACGACCGACCACATCTCGCCCGCCGGTTCGATCGCCCCGTGGTCGCCCGCCGGCCAGTGGCTCCAGGCGCGAGGCGTCGGGCCGCTGGAGTTCAACTCGTACGGCGCCCGCCGCGGCCAGCACGAGGTCCTCGTCCGCGGCACGTTCGGCAACATCCGCTTGCACAACCGGCTGGCCGAGCCGAAGGAGGGGCCGTACACGGTCCACCAGCCGTCGGGCGACGAGATGTTCATCTATGACGCGGCGATGCGCTACATCGAGGAGGGCGTGCCGCTCATCGTCATCGCCGGCCGCGAGTACGGGTCCGGGTCGTCGCGCGACTGGGCCGCCAAGGGCCCATCGCTCCTGGGCGTCAAGGCCGTCCTGGCCGAGAGTTTCGAGCGGATCCACCGCTCCAACCTCGTCGGGATGGGCATCCTGCCGCTCCAGTTCTCGCCAGGCGACAGCCTGGCATCGCTGGGGCTGTCCGGACGGGAGACGTTCTCGATCCTGGGGCTCGAGGGTGGCGCCGCGCCACGACAACGGGTCACTGTCGTCGCCCGGGAGGATGACGGATCCGGCGGCGCGGGGCGGGAGCGCCGGTTCGAGGCGATCGCCCGCCTCGACGGGCCGATCGACGTCGACTACTACGCCGGCGGCGGCATCCTGCCGGCCGTATTGCGACGCCTCGCGGCCGAGCCCGCCTGACAAGGCGAAGCCCCCGGGGAGGACCGGGGGCTTCGGTACGCGGGGAGGAGTACCGCGTTCGGTCGTTCTGACGATGCGGCATCGCGCGGCGTGACGCTCGGATGCAAACGAATGCATCGGAACGCTGCGGTCGGGACCGGCGAACGGATCCTACGGCGTGGGCGGGTGGAACTCGAAGCTCTCGACGACCGGCATCACCTCGGCCATGTGCGCTTCGAACTGGGAGGGCTGGGCCGGTCCGATATCGGAGATCGCGATGGCCATCGTTCGTCCGGCAGCGAGGTCAAGCAGGATGAGTCGCACCGGATGGTCGGGCTCGAGACCGACCCCTTGAACGATCGGGATCGCGACGATCGGGCCGTCGGGCGTCAGGCACCCTCCGGTCCAGTCAGGCGCGAGCCGGAGATCGAGCATCGTGCCCTCGTGGCCGGCGATCGTCACGGCTGTTGGCGGCGTCGACACCACGCCGGGTCGAGCCCGGATCGCGGTCACGAGGTCGTCGATGCCGCTCCCGACACCGGGCGCATCCGCGACGGGACCGCAGGCCACGCCATCGGTGAAGTCCGCGGCCATCCGGGGTTGGGCCACGAGGCCGAGGAACGAATTGGTGGCTGGCTGGCCCTGGGGAGCGTCTCGGAGGAGATGGAGCAGGAACGAGTCCGGCCGATCCTCCTTGACCTTCCACCCCTTCGGGACCGTGTAACCCAGCCGGATGGGCGCTGCCGGATCGCCGAACGGATCGAAGCTTGACGTCTCGTAGGTACCTGGCGGGAACGGGGCCCCGTCATCGCGGTGAGCCGGGAGATCGGATCGCACCCAGGGGCCGGCCAACGCGTCCTCACGCGCCGGACAGGCATCCGCGCCGATCGCCGTCAGGGTCAGGACCGTGTCCTTGCCCTCCAGCAACCAGCGGTAGGCCCCGACGTCTCCGACCGCGCATCCGCCGGCCTCTCCGGTCGCTGTCACCCAAAGGGTATCGAGGCCCGTGGCCGTGGCCGCCGACGTCGTCGCAGCGGCGTCCGGATCGGACCCATACTCCACCTGTCCGCTCGCCAGTCTGAGGTACCCGGATCCCCACAGGTCCGGACCCGGCGCCACGGTATACGGCCGCTGCCACGCATGACGGAGGACGTCCGGGATCGGCCTGCCCGCAGGTGCCGTGGGACTAGGCGACGACGAGATCGACGCTCGCCCGAGGACGCCGACACCGACCACGCCGACGAGGACGACGGCCAGGGCGGCCACGGCCCAGCGAACGCCGACCGTTCGTTGGCCAAGCAGGCCGGCGCCAGGACCACCCCTCGCCCAGCCGCTCGCGCTCCGGGACGCCATCGCCGTCCGCGAGGCGGCGAGGGCGTCGAAGGGTCGCGCGGTCGCCGCATCGGTATACGCGCGCACGCGGCCGGCGAACTCGGTCTCGAACGCTTCCGTGGCCCGATGTTCAGTCATCGCCGAGGTCCTTTCGCAGCCGCCCGAGGAGGCGATGGAGGCGCACTCGCACGCCCGACGCCGTCATCCCCATCGCACGACCGATCTCCGCTGAGTCGAAGCCGCCCACGAACCGCAGGCCGACGATCGCCCGATCCTTGGGGTCGAGGCGAGCCAGGGCGTCGGCGAGGTCGAGCATCGCGGCGGCATCGACGTCGCGCGGCTGTTCTGGATCGCCGACGGCGAGCTCCCGAACGGTGCGCCGGCGGCGGCTCCGGGCGATCTGGCGCGCCTCGTTGGCGGCGACCGCCATCAGCCAGGGGCGCAGGCGGTCAGGGTCCCGCACGTCCTTCAGCCGACGGTAGGCGACGGTCCAGGCCGATTGCTCCGCTTCCTCGGCGATATCGAGGTCACCGCAGACGAAGTAGGCGATGCGGGCCATGTCGGCGTGGTGCGCAGCGACGATCCGGGCGAACGCGGCCTCATCGCCGGCGATGGCGCGCTCGACGATCGACCGCTGTGTCTCGGGCCCGGCGATCACGCTTTCGATCATGCTCTAAAGATGCCGGCCGGACGGTGCCCGTTACATGGACGACCGCAGTCCAGGTCTCGATCGGGACTTCCGGAAAGGGTGGTGGGCGATACTGGATTCGAACCAGTGACCTCGCGGATGTGAACCGCGCGCTCTAACCGACTGAGCCAATCGCCCGAGAGGTCCGCGCCGCCGAGTGCGGCGCCGGACGAGTGCCGATCATACCCGCAGCCCCGGCCACCGGGCAACGACCGCCTCGGCCTGGACGCCTTCGACGACGACCAGCTTCTCGCGACTCCCCGCCCCGGCGACGATCCGCACGTCCCGTCGGGCGACGCCCAGCTCGTTCGACAGCAGGCGCACGAGGGCGTTGTTCGCGGCGCCTTCCACGGCCGGCGCCGTCACGCGCGCCTTGAGCACACCATCCAGCACGCCATCGACGCGGTCGAGCGCGGCGCGCGGGGTGAGGCGGACGGCGAAGCGAACGTCGGTTGGACTCAAGGCCTCGGGTGGAGCTGGGGCCCGCGTGGTTGGGCCTGGGCCGTGCCTGGGGGCCGTCCCAGTCTACCGTCAGTGTGCGTGGTCGTGGTCGCCAGGCCCATGTTCATGGGGCCGCTCGCCGAACAGCGCTCGTCCGACCCGAACGATCGTGGCCCCCTCCTCGATCGCCAGCTCGAAGTCATCGGTCATGCCCATCGACAGACCCGGACCCAGGTCGGGCCAGCGCCCTCGCAGCCGCACCGACAGCTCGCGGAGCTCACGGAAGGTCTGTCGCGCGCCCGCCTCGTCGTTCGTCAGCCGGCCCACGGTCATCAGGCCCCTGACCTCGAGATCCGGGAGTGCCAGGAGCGCCGGGACGGCGTCCTCGACGTCGGCCGGCTGGAACCCGTGCTTGGCGGGGTCCAGGTCGACGTTCACCTGCACGAGGACCGGGTAGCGGGCACCCGGCTTGACCTCCGGCACGAGCCGGTCGAGCCGCTCCGCCAGTTCCACCGAGTCGACCGACTGGATCGCCTCGAACGTCTCGAGCGCGCGACGCGCCTTGTTCGACTGGAGCGGGCCGACGAGCTGCCACCGGGCACCGGGCACCTCGGGCGCCTTGGCGACAGCTTCCTGGACGCGGTTCTCGCCGAGCACCGACAGGCCGGCGGCAACCGCGGCGCGCAGCCGGTCGGCGGCGACGGTCTTGGAGACGGCGATGAGCTCGACCGTGTCGGGATCTCGTCCGGCGCGCCGGCAGGCGGCCGCGATGCGCGCCAGGACGCGGTCTCGCGCCTGGCCGAAGGCCTCGACCTGGGTCGGGTCCGGTGGCGTCACCACCGGGGGGTCACTTGCGGCGGAGGAAGCTGGGGATCTCCAGATCGTCCGCGTCGTAGGTCGTGGCCCGCTTGGCCGGGGCCGGCTCGCCGACGGAGCGCTCGGCCCGGGGCGCGCTGCCGACCAGGGCGGCGACGTCGTCACTGCGCTCGACCGACGGGCTCACCTCGTCGCGCTGGCGCTGCAGCTCCTCGAGGAAGTCACGCTCGCGCGGGGCCCGCCCGGAGACCGACGTGTCCATGACGCCGGTCGCCTCGCGAGCGCTCGAGTGGCGCTTGCGGCCGCCGTCGAAGCCGGTCGCGATGACCGTGACCATGACCTCGTCGCCGAGCCGCTCGTTGAAGCTCGTGCCGAAGATGATGTTGGCCTCCGGGTCGGCGGCCTCCTTGATCGCCTCGGCCGCCTCCTGGACCTCGAACAGCGACAGGCTGGCCGATCCGGTGATGTTCCAGAGGATCCCCTGGGCGCCGTTGATGTCGACTTCGAGGAGCGGGCTGGCGATGGCCATCCGAGCCGCCTCGACGGCGCGGTTCTCGCCGGTCGCGCGGCCGATGCCCATCAGGGCCGATCCCGCGTCCTTCATGATCGCGCGGACGTCGGCGAAGTCCTGGTTGATGAGGCCGGGCACCGTGATGATGTCGCTGATGCCCTGGACGCCCTGGCGCAGGACGTCGTCGACGACCCGGAACGCGTCGAGGATGCTCGTGTTCTTCTGGACCACGTCACGCAGCCGGTCGTTGGGGATCGTGATGAGCGCGTCGACCTGGGCCTTGAGCTCCTCGGCCGCCTTCTCCGCGACGAGCTTGCGCTTGTTGCCCTCGAACGCGAACGGCTTGGTGACGACGCCGATCGTGAGCGCCCCGCCTTCCTTGGCGATCTGGGCGACGACCGGGGCCGCGCCCGAGCCGGTGCCCCCGCCGAGGCCGGCGGTGATGAAGACCATGTCGGAGTCAACGAGCGCCTCGGCGATCTTCTCCGAGTCCTCCTCGGCCGATCGCTGGCCGATCGACGAATCGCCACCGGCGCCGAGGCCGCGGGTGACCTTGTCGCCGATTCGGATCTTGTGAGGAGCGTCGGACTGGAGCAGCGCCTGGGAATCCGTGTTGCAGGCGATGAATTCGACGCCCATCATCTCGGCCCGGATCATCCGGTTGACCGCGTTGCTGCCGCCACCACCGACCCCGATGACGCGGATCAGCGCGAAGTTCTCGGAGTCGGAACGCAACGTCATCGGTTGTCCTCCAGGTGACCCTTGGCGGTCGGGGCGCGGTGTCGGGGAACTCGAGTATCTGGTGCGGGACGGCGATCGATCGCGGGGCTCTGGGGCGAGCGGGCCCGCGAACAGGCACGGAGTATAGCGCCCGACCGCCCGAACCCCACAAGCCCCCAGATGCGTCCGGCGTGCGGCGCCCGACAGGCTCCGTTGCCCGGTCGCAACGGCGCGTGCGACCCGTCAGGCCGGGTCGCCGGGGATGAAGGAGAGGCGGACCTGGCGGGTCGGGTTGTCGCCGTTGGGATCGAGGAGGCAGATCGACTGCCACGTTCCGAGGGCGAGGCGGCCGCCGATCACGGGCACGGTCAGCGAGGGCGGCGCGAGGAGCGGGAGGACGTGGTCGGCGCCGTGGCCGGCGGATCCGTGTCGGTGCCGGTAGAGGCCCTCGTCCCGCGGCAGGAGCCGCTCGAGGGCGGCCAGGAGGTCGTCGTCGGAACCCGCGCCGATCTCCACGATCACGAGGCCCGCGGTCGCATGCGGCACGAAGATCGACAGCAGCCCGTCGGCCTCGTCGGCGACGAACCCGGCGCAGGCCTCGGTCAGGTCCGCCAGGCGCGGGTCGGACCCGGTCCGGACCGTGAGCTCGGTCGTCCTTACGGGAAGATGCTCCGCAGCGCGTCGCGGATGCGGCCGATCCCGCCGCCCGCCGGCGCCGATTCGTAGCTCAGCGGCTCGCCGGCCGCCAGGCTCACGGCGCCCCACTGGAGCAGGCCGACGGCCGTGCTGTAGGACGGGTTGAGGAGCGTGTCCACGAGTCCGCCGATGCCCGATGGTGCGGCCACCCGGACCGGCATCTGGAGGACGCTTCGACCCAGCTCGGCCGCCCCGGCCAACTGCGCCGCGCCCCCGGTCAGGATGATGCCGGCCGGCAGCATGCCGACGCCGGCCGCGCGGATCTCGTTGCCGAGCAGCTCGAAGGTCTCGCGCATGCGCGCCTCGATGATCTGGCACACCTCGAGCCGACTGACCGTCCGGCCGGCGTCCTCGCCGAGGACCGAAACGCTGATCGCCTCGTCGTCATCGTCCTCGAGGGAGCGCAGGTCGGCCGTCCCGTGCTGGATCTTGAGCTCCTCGGCCACCTGCAGGCTGGTCTTGAGGCCGATGGCCACGTCGTTGGTGACGTTGTTGCCGCCGACCGGCAGGACCCGCGTGTGGAACGGCGAACCGTCCTGGAACAGGGCCAGGTCGATCGTGCCGGCGCCGACGTCGGCGACCGCCACGCCGAGCTCCTTCTCGGTCTCGGACAGGACCGCCTCGGCCGAGGCGAGCGAATCGGCCACCAGCTCGTCGATCTTCACGCCGGCCGCCGCGACGCACTTGGACAGGTTCTGGACGGCCGTCGCGGAGGCCGTGACGATGTGCGTCTCGACCTCGAGGCGCAGGGCGCTCATCCCGAGCGGGTCCTTGACGCCCTCCTGGCCATCGACCGTGAAACCCCGCCGCTCGACGTGGAGGACGACGCGACTATCCGGGATCGAGACCGCCCGGGCGACCTCGATGGCCCGGTTGACGTCCTCGCGGGTGACCTCGCGGTGATGCGCGGTGACCGCGACCTGCCCGGGCGAATTGAGGCTCTCGACGTGCTGGCCGCCGACGCCGACGAACGCCCGGTCGATCTTCCAGCCAGACAGTCGCTCGGCCCGCTCGACGGCATCCGCGATCGAGCGGACGGTCTGGTCGATGTTGATGACGACGCCCTTCTTGAGGCCGGACGCGGGGACGGTCCCGTGGCCCATGATCGTCAGCCGGCCGTCGCGGCTCACCTCGCCGATGAGCGCGCAGACCTTGCTCGTGCCGACGTCGATGCCGACGAGGACCGCTTCGCGTTCCACCATGGTCGTTCCTGTCTCCCGTCCCGTGCTTCGCCTTGTCGATCTAGAGGAAGTGCCGGCGGATGAGGGCCACGTTGTTGAAGATCCGCAGACCGAATGTGATGAGCGCCACGAGGTAGAGGTCCAGGCCCAGCCGGTCGCCGATGAACGTCAGGGCCACGGCGATGATCGCGTTGACCAGGAAACCGCTGATGAAGATGCGATTGTCGTAGACCCCGTCGAGCTCTGCACGGACGGCCCCGAGAACGGAGTCCAGGGCCGCGAGGATGGCCACCGCCGAATACCGGCTGAGCTCGAAGCTGACATTGACGTTGAGGACGAGACCCGCCAGGACGCCCACCAGGAGCCCGAGCAGGGGGAGCAGCACGCCGATGTCGTCCTCGTTCCTGTGGGTTTCGGCAAGGCTACCCGACCGCCAGCGGGCGCGGCAACCTGACGGGCCCTCGTGGAGGCGCCGATCGCGCTCACGGCGCCGCGCTCGGCTTCGCGGAGGCCTTCGGACTGGGCGTCGGCCGCGGGATGTACGTGCCGTTGGTGTCCGACGCGAGGATGACCCGCGCGACCTCCGACTCGCGCCCGAACAGCAGGCTGCGCAGGAGCCGGACCTGGCCGGGGATGAGCGCCGGCGTCCGCAGGCTCGGCGTATAGAAGCCGAAGACCGCCGTCCAGCCGGCCGGGCGCGACTTGACGAGGAACCCGTTCTCGTCGGTCAGGCTGAGGGTCAGCCCTTCGGCCGCGCTGCCGATGTCGGCCGGGCGCAGTGACGCCAGCCGGGTCGCGGCATCGAGATCGACCGGATCGAGGGACTGGCCCACCAGCAGGCCGACCGAGGCCGAGCGCTCGTCGTCCACGACCGGCAGCGCGGCCGCCTCCGGCGGCGCCTTCTCGCCGAGCTGGGCGAACAACGCCCCGTCGTGATCGACGAGGTAGCGCCGATCGCCCACCTTCCAGACCAGGATCGGCGTGCGCTCCTCGAGCGTGACGGCGAGCGTGTCCGGCAGCTCGACCGCCACGCGCGCCCGATCGACGGTGGGCAGCTCACCCAGCCGGGCCTCGAGCGGCGAGGTCTCGATGCGGAACAGGTTCTCGCCGCGGATCTCGGCCAGCGACGCCTCCACCGCGGTCACGTCCGTGTAGTCGGCCCCGAGCACGCGGAGCGTCGCGTACTGGAACGCCGACGACGAGGCGACGCCGTAGATGGCGGCCGCTGCGGCGAGCGCGACGAGGGCCGCCCCCGCCCGGACCCGCGACAGGCCGGCCGACGCCCGCCGGACGGGACGGACCCGACGTCCCTGTGGGCCGGTCGGCAGCGATCGTCGAGCGGCCGGCCGGCTGCTCACCGGGGCAGGTCGTCCGGCCCGAGCCGGTGGGCGATCCGCGTCTCGTGGCGCTCGCGCGCCAGTTCGATCACCCGGGCACAGACGTCGGCGAACGAGTACCCGGCGGCGGCCGGCAGCGTCGGGAACAGGCTGATCGGGGTGAATCCGGGGATCGTGTTGATCTCGGACAGGTAGATCGACTCGCCGGCCAACAGGAAGTCGACGCGGGCGAAGCCCTCGGCCCCGATCGCCCGATAGGCGTCGCGGGCGATCTTGAGCAGGATGGCGCGCTGGGCCGGGCTGACCTCGGCGTTCAACGAGGTCTCGGACAGGCCCGCGACGTACTTGGCCTCGTAGTCGTAGAACTCGTGGCCGGACACGATCTCGCCCGGGCCGTACAGCTCGATGGCGGCCGGATCGTTGCCGATGACCGACACCTCGAGGTCGCGCGCGCCACTGACGTAGGTTTCGGCCAGGGCGAGCGAGTCGTAGCGGAAGGCGACATCGAGCGCAGTCTCGATCTCGTCGGGTCGATGGACCAGGGTCATCCCGACCGAGCTGCCGAGGCGGGCGGGTTTGACCATCAGCCGGGAGTCCGCCGCCCCGGCCGCGAAGGCCTCCAACTCGGCGCGCACCGCGGCGCGAGCCGCGGCCCAGCGCGAGGCCCGGACCTCGCGCCAGTCGACGACCGGCAGGCCGATCCCGCGGCAGAGTCGCTTGAAGATCGTCTTGTCCATGCCGATGGCCGAGGCCGCGACCCCGGACCCGGTGTAGGCCAGCCCGGCGGCCTCGAGGAGCGCCTGGACGGTCCCGTCCTCCCCGAACGGTCCGTGCAGCGCGATCGCGACGACCGGCGCCGGCCGGGTCGCGGCCAGGCGGTCCAGCGCCGCCCCGGTCTCGAGCGGTCCATCGGCGCCGAGCACGGTCGGGTCGTCGTAGGCCGCCTGCGGGCGACCCGCGCGCTCGTGGTCGACCGGCAGCCACCACCAGCCGCCGTCGAGATCGATCAGGACCTGGCGCACGGGGTGGCCGAGCGATCGCAGCGCATCCGCGATCGCCGTCCCCGACACGATCGAGACGTCGTGTTCGGCCGACGGGCCCCCGAGCAGGACCACGACCGGGACCCGCTCGGCGTTCACGCGGCCGTCCCCCACCCTGCCCAGTCGCCGAGGAACTCGACCTCGAACTCGAGCAGGATGCCGTGCCGCTCCGCGACCTCGGCCCGGACCAGGTCCATCAGCGTGCGGACGTCCGCGGCCGTGCCCTTCTGGTCGTTGACCACGAAGTTGGCGTGCTTCTCGGAGACGACGGCGCCGCCGATGCGCCGGCCCTTGAGGCCCGCGGCCTCGATCAGGCGCCCGGCCGAGTCGCCGGGCGGGTTGCGAAACACGCTTCCCGCCGAGGGCAATCCGAGCGGCTGGTGGGCCTGTCGCCAGTGACGGATCTCGTCGAGCCGGCCCTTGATGGTGTCCGGGTCCGCGGGCTCGAGCCGGAAGGTCGCCTCGACGATGAGTTCGCGGGGCTGGCCCGGTTCGTGGTGCTTGAACCGGCTGTCGCGATACGCCAGCGCCAGTTCGTCGCGCGGCAGGACCGACTCCTCGCCCGACGGACCCAGGACCCGGACCGATTCGACGACCGCCGCGATGTCCGCCTCGTGGGCACCGGCGTTGGCCCAGACGGCGCCCCCGATCGACCCGGGGATCGCGAGGCCGAACTCGAGACCGGTCAGGCCGGCCCGTTGCGTCTCGGTCGCCGCGCGGGCCATCGGCACTCCTGCGTCCGCCGTGTAGCGCTCTCCCTCGACCCGCGAACCCTCGGCCCGATCCTGGATCACGAGGCCTCGCACGCCCGCGTCGCTGATGACCACGTCGCTCCCCCGCCCCAGCACGATGTGCGGGATCCCGCGCGACCGCGCGAACCGGACCAGGGCGCGAAGTTCGAAGGCATTGTGCACCGCCGCGAAGAGGTCGGCCGGACCGCCGACCCGCATCGTCGTGAACCGGGCGAGCGGTTCGTCGCGCGACGTCTTGACCCCGATCCGGCGCTGGATCTCGGTGCCGGTCGCGATGGCGTCGAACGCGACGGTCACGCGGAGAGCCCCCGGGACCGGCGATCGACGTCCGCCGGATCGGGGAGGGCCCGGCGCTCGGCCGCCGCCAGCACGAGGTCGGCGACGGCGTCCGCCGCCGCGGGTCGACCGAACGTCCGCGCCGCGGCGGACATCGCCCCGTGGGTGGCCGGATCGTCGAGCAGCGCGGCCGCCTCGAGCAGGGCGGCGGCATCGAACGCCTCGTCGTCCACCAGCCGGGCCGCGCCGGCCTCGACGAGTGCCCGGGCGTTGGCCCGCTGGTGACCGGCGGCATGCGGATACGGCACGACGACGATCGGCACGCCGAGCGCACTCACCTCGGCGAGCGTCGAGGAGCCCGCCCGGCCGACGACCAGGTCGGCAGCGGCCAGCGCCGGCAGCATCTCGTCGCGCAGGAAAGGATATGGGCGGTAGCGCGCCCGGAGGTCCGTCGGCAGCGCCTCGCGATCGGCCAGCGCGGCCGCATACCCGTCCTCGCCCGACACGTGGATCACCGTCACCCGCTCGACGAGCCCGCCGATCGCCTGGGACACCGCCGTGTTGAAGCGACGGACCGCCTGGGAGCCGCCGAAGATGAGGAGTACGCGTTCGCTCGCCGCGATCGATAGGCGTTCGCGGGCGGCACCGCGGTCGATCTCGCCGGTGTCGCGGATCGGGGTCCCGGTGACGTAGCAGGGTACGCCTGGCGCCGCGCCGGACAGCGCCGAGCACGTGGCGGCGAACGACACGGCGATGACATCGGCCAGTCGAGCCGTCGCGCGGACCGCCCGGCCCGGGATCACGTTGCCGTCCCAGAGCACGACCGGGATCCCGAGTGGGGCCGCCGCCAGCAGGACCGGGATGGCCACGTAGCCCCCGGTCGTGAAGATGGCCGCGGGTCGCTCGGACGCGAGGATCGCCCCGGCCTGCGGGACCGAGACGCCGAGGCGGACGGGGTCGAGGACGACGTGGGCGTCGAGTGACGCGGTCCGCAGCGAGCGCACGGCGAGCCGGCGCAGGGGGATGCCGGCCGTCGGGACGATCGAGGCCTCGAGCCCGCGGTGGCCGCCGAGCCAGCGGAGCTCAGGCGCGTCCGGACGCGCGCGGAGCGACCGGGCGACGGCGAGCGCCGGGTAGATGTGCCCGCCCGTCCCCCCGGCGACGATCAGCAATCGCATCGTCGTTCCAAGTCCCCTTCTCGATGGTCTCGCGCGAGATCGACAGCAGGATCCCGATCGCGGCGAAGCTGATGATGAGCGACGAGCCGCCGGCGCTGATGAAGGGCAGGGTGATGCCGGTGACCGGGAACAGGGCGACCACCACCCCGATGTTGATGAACGCCTGGAGGCACAGCCAGCCGGTGATGCCGGCGGCCAGCAGCGCGCCGAACGTATCGGGTGCGCGCAGGGACACCCGCATCCCGGAGTAGGCCAGCGTCAGGAACAGCAGGATGACCACGCCGCCGCCCACCAGGCCGAACTCCTGGCCGATCTCCGCGAACACGAAGTCGTTGAAGGCATTCGGGACCGCGACCTGGCTCTGTCCGAGCCCGCTCCCGACCAGCCCGCCGACGCCCAGCGCGAGCAGGCCCTGGATGGTGTGGAACCCGTCCCGGAGCGGATCGGACCATGGGTCGAGCCACGCCCGGATCCGGTCCATCTGGTACGGGCGCAGGCCGACGTAGATCATCGCGACGAGGGCGCTGGCGCCCATGGCCGCGAGATGGAACGTGTTCGCACCGGCGACGAAGAACATCGTGAACGCGGTGACCGTGATGACCATCGTCGTGCCCAGGTCGGGCTCCTTGAAGACGAGCGCCACGATCGGGAGCGTGATGATCAGGAACGCGAGCGTGCCGCCCCAGAACCCGTGGATCCGCGTCCCGCGCTTGGCGAACCAGTGGGCGAGGTAGATGACCAGCGCGAGCTTGGCGATCTCGGCCGGATGGATGGCCGGCAGCGGCCCCAGCCGTAGCCAGCGGGCGGACCCGCCGACGACGATGTTGAACTCGGGGACGAACACGAGCACGAGCAGCACGATCGCGAACGCATAGAACGGCACCGACACGAGGCGCAGGTAGCGATAGTCCACGCGCATCATCGCCGCCATCGCGCCGATCCCGAGGACCGCCCACTGGATCTGCGGGCCGACCGTCACGAACGGGTCGCCCGCCGAGAGATAGCCCTTGATCGCCGACGACGAGTAGACCATCAGGATGCCGACGGCGGTGAGCGCGACGACGACGACGAGGATCACGTAGTCGGCCTGGTGGCGTTCCCGCTGCAGGACCTGTCCCGCCTTGGCCTTGACCGGGCTTCGATTGGCCGTCCGACGGGCCTCGTCCTCGAGCGTCGCGGGGTCCGACGATGGCCGTCCGAACCGTGGGATGGGCGGCGCGAGGTTCATCGATCCCTCCCCGGCTGGTGCTCGGTGGCGAGCCGGGCGACGGCCGCCTTGAAGGCCGCGCCACGGGCGGCGTAGTCGGTGAACATGTCGAAGCTGGCGGCCGCCGGACTGAGCAGGACCGTGGCCGGCTCGGTCGCGGCCGCTCCGCCTGCCCGCCGCTCGGCGAGGGCCTCACGGGCCAAGGCGTCGGCTGCCCGGACGGCGACCTCCAGGGAATCCGCCGGCTCCGTCCGGGCCAGGCCCGCAGCCCGGAACCGGCGCTCGAGGCCGGGTCCGCTCTCGCCGATGAGGACCGCGGCGACCGCCCGTTCCGCGACGACGGGGCCGAGACCGGACAGGTCGATGTCCTTGTCGCGGCCACCGGCGATCAGGACGATCGGGGCCGGGAACGCGAGGAGCGCGGCGATGACCGCATCCGGCTGGGTCCCCTGCGAGTCGTTGACGAACCGGACGCCGTCGATCTCCGCGACCAGCTCGAGCCGGTGCTCCACCCCGCCGAACGCGGCCGCGGCCCGGCGGATGGCCTCGGGCGCGACGTCGAACAGGAGCCCGACCGCGATCGCCGCCAGGGCGTTCGAGACGTTGTGGGCGCCCGGGATCGAGAGCTCGTCGACCGGCATGATCCGGCCATCCGGTCCGGTCGCCGACGACCCGCCGCCGACGAGGGTCAGCCGTTCGACGCCGTCGGCGACGATCCACCCGTCGACGACGCCAAGGCCACCGGCGGGCGGCGCACCGCGTCGATACGACACGACCCGTGCGTGGCCGAGGTCGGCGTACGCGGCTACGACCGGGTCCTCGGCGTTGAGGACCAGGGCCCCGGTCGGGTCGACCAGCTCGGCCAGCCGCCGTTTGGCGGCCCGGTAGCGCTCGAGCGTGCCGTGGCGATCGAGGTGGTCGGAGGTCACGTTCGTGTAGACCGCGACCGTCGTGCCGCGCGAGAGGGTCGGGAGTTGCAGCTCCGAGAGCTCGTACACCACCCGGTGCTCGCCAGTCAGCTCCGGGAGCCGCTCGACGATCGGCACGCCGATGTTGCCGCCGAGCACGGCGGGATGCGCCGGGTCGGCAGCCAGGATCGCGGCCGCCAGCGACGCCGTCGTCGTCTTGCCCTTCGTCCCGGTCACGCCGATCGTCGGCGCCGGGCACAGCCGCAGGAACAGGTCCGGCTCCGAGACGACCGCCGGCGCGCTCGCTCCGGCCGCGCGCGCGGCCACGAGCTGCCGGAGCGCCCGGCGCAGGCGGGGCTCGGTCGTCGGGTAGTCGGGATTGATGGAGGGCGACGTCGTCACGAGCTGGGCGTCGGCCCACGCCCGCGCCGGGTCCACGTCGGGACCCAGCAGCAGTCGGACGTCTCGACCGTCGAGCGCGGCGACCGCGCTGCTGAGTTCCTCGGCCGTTCGACCGTCGTAGACCGTGACCCGGGCGCCGGCATCCGCCAGGAAGCGCGCCAGCGCGATCCCGCTCCGGGCGAATCCGAGCACGGTCACCGCGCGATCGCGCAGCGCGCCGGCACGCACGGTCGACATCGTCAGGGCGTCAGGATCGATGGGCCGGGCGATCGTCATCGTCATCGCTCAGAGTCGACTCAGCGAGGCGAGGAAGAGCGTCACGCCCAGGAGCGACGCCAGGATCCCGACGATCCAGAACCGGATCGTGATCTTCTCCTCGTCCCAGCCGCCCAGTTCGAAGTGGTGGTGGATCGGGCTCATCCGGAGCAGCCGCCGCCCGCCGCTCAGCCGGAAGTAGCCGACCTGGATGATGACCGAGAGGGTCTCCACGACGAAGATGATGCCGATGAGGGGCAGGACCAGGATCTGCCCGGTGATGAGCGCCGTGACGGCCAGCGTCGCCCCCAGCGAGAGCGCCCCCGAGTCGCCGATGAAGATCTGGGCCGGGTGGACGTTGAACCAGAGGAAGCCGAGCAGCGCGCCGATGATCAAGGCGCACAGCAACGCGAGATTCGCCTGGTTGGGCGTGTTCAGCAGCGCGATGAGCATGTACGCGACGAAGGCGATCGCGACCGTGCCACCGGACAGCCCGTCGAGCCCGTCGGTGATGTTGACCCCGTTCGCGGTGGCCACGATGGCGAACGCGGCGAACAGCACGTAGATCCAGGGGTCGATGGCGACCTTGCCGACGAACGGGACCGCGATGGCCGTGATGTCGTACGTCTGCTGGATCTGGTAAGCCGCCACGAAGGCGACCACAGTCAGCCAGATGAGCTTCTGGCGGACCCGGATGCCCTCACCGGTCCGGGCATTGAGGTAGTCGTCGAAGGCGCCCAGCAGCCCGACGCCGGCGAGCGCCGCGATCGGGGCGAAGGTCGAGGCATCGGGCTCGCGCTGCAGGACGAAGTAGATGGCCAGGACGACGAGCACGATCAGGAGGCCGCCCATCGTAGGCGTCCCCTCCTTGAGGTAGTGGCTTTCGGGCCCCTCGATCCGGATCCGCTTCCCGAAGCCCGTGGCCTGGAGCAGCCGGATGTACGGCGGCATGAGGATGACGACCAGCGCGAACGCGAGCAGGAGCCCCTGGATGAGTCCGACCGTCATCGGGACGGCGCCTCACGCTCGGCGCGCAGCGCATCGACGAGCGCATCGAGCCCGATGCCCCGTGAGGCCTTGACGAGGACGGTGTCGCCGTCCCGAAGCCGGGGACGCAGCGCCTCGAGCGCCGCGCTGGCGTCCGCGACCGCCAGGACTCGACCGGGCTCGAGGCCGGCGTCGCGGGCACCCTGTGCGAGGCCGGCCGCGCCGGAGCCGACGACGATGACCAGGTCGGCGACGCGACCCGCCTGTTCGCCGACGTCCTGATGGCCATGGTCGTGCTCGTCGCCGAGCTCGAGCATTTCGCCGAGGACGGCCACCCGTCGCCCGGGCAGGTCGCCCAGCAGCTCGAGCGCGGCGAACATCGAGCCTGGCGAGGCGTTGTAGCTGTCGTCGATGACGGTCACGGAGCCGAGACGGACCAGCGCCACCCGATGCGGCGCCGACCATCCTTCGGCGAGCCCGGCCACGATGGCCTCGGGCGCCAGCCCGGCGGCGTTGCCCGTCGCGGCCGCCGCCAGCGCGTTGTGGACGGACAGGCGACCGAGCCCCGGGATGGCCACGGCTCGCCGGTCGCCGAACGTCCGCAGGACGAACCCCATCCCGTCGAGGCCGCGCGCCCGGACATCTTCGGCCCCGACATCCGCATCGTCGACGAACCCGTACGTGACGACCCGGGCGACCGTGCGGGATCCCATGGCCCGGACGATCGGATCGTCGGCGTTGAGGATGGCCGTGCCGCCTGGCGGGAGTGCCTCGACGAGCTCGCCTTTGGCGGCCTCGATCGCGTCGAGCGACCCGATCCGCGAGAGATGGACGGCCTGGACCGCGGTGACGATCCCGATCGCGGGCCGCGCGATGCGGGCGAGGTCGGCGATCTCCCCGCCGACGTACATCCCCATCTCGAGGACGGCGGCCTCGTGCTCCGGACCCATCGCGAGGACCGTCAATGGCAGGCCGATCTCGTTGTTCTGGTTGCCCTCGCTCTTGAGCGTGTCGAATCGCTGGCCGAGGACCGCGGCGACGGCCTCCTTCGTGGAGGTCTTGGCGATGCTGCCGGTCACCCCGACGACGAGTGGATCGAACCGCCGTCGCCAACCCGCGGCGACCGCCCCGAGAGCGGCGAGCCCATCGGCGACGCGGACGATCGTGACGTCGCCGAGCGCCGCCGGATCCGCGGGCGGACGGGTAACCAGCACCGCAGCGGCCCCGGCTCGCACGGCGTCAGCGAGGTAGGCGTGGCCGTCGGTACGCTCACCGGGGAGTGCCACGAACAGCACGCCCGGCCGGACCTCGCGCGAATCGACCGCGCCGCCACGGATCGGTCGATCCGAGCGGGCGAGCAGTCGGCCACCCGTCAGGCGGACCAGGTCGTCGGCGTCGAGCGCAGGGCCCGACGGTCCGCCAGGCGTCCCGGACGACGGCTGCGACGGATCGACGTCGGTCACGGCGCCCAGTCTCCCATAGGCCACCGTCACCGTTCCCGTTCCGGGGTGATGAGTGGCGATGCCGGACGATTGGTCAGCAGGTCCGGTGTCGTGATGGCGTCGGTGGCGATCCGGCGGAAGAGCTCGAAGGACATGACCGGCATCTCGAGCTGTCCGACGCGCACGACGGTCGGCTTGCCCTCCTCGATCCGGATCGCGACCACGAGATCCGGGACGCCCGGCTGTCGGGCGATGTAACCGATGAACGAGTAATTGAAGAGGTTGACCTTCCAGCCGCCGCGGCCGCCGCGAGCCGCTGCGTCCCAGATCTGCGCGGTCCCGGTCTTGCCACCCACCTCGTACCCGGGCACGAGCGTCCGGTTCTTGTAGAACGGGACGGTCGTGACCACGTGGTTCATGAGCCCGATCAGTTGCCTCGAGCGGGCCATGTCGATGACCCGCGTCCCGGGCTCCGGCGCCACCTCGTTCGGGCCGATCGCCTTGACGACGTGGGGGTGGATCGTCGTCCCGCCGTTCATGAGCGCCGCGTAGGCCGTCGCCAGCTGGATCGGGGTGACCGCGACGCCCTGGCCGAAAGCGCCGTTGGCGAGGTCGATCTGGGCCCACGGCCGCAGGCCGGGATCGCGCACGATGCCGGGGACCTCGCCGGCGACGTCGATGCCGGTCGGCCCGCCGAAGCCGAGCTTGAGCCACCAGTCGTAGAGGATCGCCGACGACGCCCGGGTGTTCTTCCCGAGCCCGAGCGCCACCTTCGCGGCCACGACGTTGCGCGAGAAGGCGACCGCATCCTGGAACGTCATCCAGCCCATGCCCTTGCGGTCGGCGTCGTCGACCTTGGCCCGGCCGCGGTCCACGCGCAACGTGCCGACGTCCTTGATCTGGGTGCCGAGCTTGATCGTCCCGGTCTCGAGCGCCGCCGTCGCGGTCATCATCTTGAACACCGACCCCGGCTCGTAGACGTTGGAGACCACCGGGTCGATGAACCGCTGCGGCGCCGTGCTGGCGACCTGGCGATAGGTGTTCGCGTCGTACGAGGGTACGGTCGCCTCGGCGTAGATCTCACCGGTGTACGGGTCCATCACGACGGCCGAGACGCTCTTCGCCTTGTCGGCGACCCAGGCGGCGAGCAGCTCCTGCTCGACGGCCAGCTGGAGGCCTGCGTCGATGGTCAGGCGGAGATCCTGGCCGGGCACGCCGGGGTCCTCGACGGTCGCCTGGTCGAGCAGCGTCTGGCCGTTCACGTCGCGCTCGGCGACGACGACGCGCGGCGTCCCGGCGAGGGCGCCCTGGTAGGCCTGCTCGATGCCGTACTGGCCCGTTCCCTCCCGATTGACGAAGCCCATCAGATGGGCGGCCAGGGACGAGTCCGGGCTGCCGCCTTCCTGCGGATAAACGCGGAGCGGCTCGGGCTCCAGGGTGATGCCCGTGATCTGGCGCGCCGCGCCGGCGGCCCGGATCTGGTCGGCGGCCGTCGGCTCGATCTCGCGCGCGAGGATGATGTACGCCTTGCCGCTCGCGAGCTTGTCGCGCAGGGCGGCACTCGCTGCCGGATCGAGGGCGAGGATCCGCGTCAGCGCGTCGCCCGTGTCACGCCGCTGCTGCGGCGTCAGCTTGTCGGTCGCGGCGACGAGCCGGTCTCGACCGACGGTCGTCGCGAGGACGACGGTCCCGCTCCGGTCGTAGATCTCGCCTCGGCGCGATGGCTCCTCGAGCCGCACGGTCGTCTGGGCGATGGCCTTCGAAGCGAGGACGTCGTGCTGGGCGACCTGCCAGTACGCCAGGCGTCCGAGGAGCGCGACCGAGGCCACGATGAAGACCACCAGCAGGAGCAGGAGGCGCGTCCGGGAATTGGTTCGACCAAGCATCGTCGGTCGATGGATCAGCGCGCCGGAAGGACGAGGGGATCGCCCAGCTGGTTCAGGCCGCCATCGAGGGCGAGCTTGCGGATCGCGGGCTCATGACCGAGTCGACTCAGGTCTGAGCGCAGGTCCTGCTCGCGCGACTCCAGCCGCCCACGGACGACCTCCAGCCGACCGATGTCGTAGCCGGTCGCCGATTCACGCACGACCTGGGCGAGCCAGAAGAACGCCAGCAGGAAGGTGACCAGGATCACGCCGAGCACGAGCCCGAGGTGCGAGGAGCGGCGGCCTGCCCGGACCGCCGTGCGCATCCGGCGTCGCCCGAGCGTGGGGCCCTCCGCGAGCCGTGGGCCGCGCGGCAGGGCGATGGTTCGTGGGCGGGCGCCCTCGTAGACGGCCATCGTCAATCGGCCCGCGAGAAGCGAAGGCGTGGACTGCGCGGGTCGAGGAAGGCGAGCGGATCGGACGGAGCGGTCGGGCCCCAGTCATCGAGCTCGAGCTCGAAGCCCTCGTGATGGTGCTGGCGGTCATGCCGTTCTCGCACCTCGTGCTGACGGCGGCCGTACACCTTGCGGCGACTGGACTGGTGGCGCTTGCTCATCTGGACTCCCTCCTTCCCTGACTGGCGGCGGCGCGGCCCATCCGACCGGCTCACCCTCGATCCGATGCCGGCTCCTAGGCGGCGAGGCGTTCGGCGGCCCGCAAGCGGGCGCTGCGGGCTCGTGGGTTGGCGGCGACCTCGGCGGCCGACGGCGTGAGCGACGGTCTGGTCACCAGGCGGAGGCGGGGTTCATGACCGCAGACACAGACCGGCACGTGCGGCGGGCAGATGCACCCACGTCGTTCCGCGGCGAAGAAGCGCTTGACGATGCGGTCCTCGAGCGAGTGGTAGCTGAGGACGACGAGGCGGCCGCCGGGGCGCAGCAGGTCTACGGCCGCCGCCAGTCCCGCCTCGAGCGCCTCGAGCTCCTCGTTGACCGCGATCCGAAGCGCCTGGAAGACGCGCGTCGCCGGATGCGTTCGCCGCGGCTGGCGCGGGTTGGGCGGCGCGACGTGCTCGATGAGTGCGGCCAACTCCTCGGCGGTCCGGATCGGCGCGGTCCGGCGGGCATCGACGATGGCCCGGGCGATGCGACCGGCCCGTGGCTCCTCGCCGTAGCGTCGGAACAGCGCCGTCAGTTCGGCGGCATCGAGCGTCGCGAGGAGCTCGGCCGCGGGGATCCCCCGGCTCGTGTCGAAGCGCATGTCGAGCGGACCGCCCGTCCGAAAGCCGAACCCGCGCTCCTCGTCGGCGAGCTGGAAGCTCGAGAGCCCCAGATCGAAGAGAGCGCCATCGACGGCGCCGAAGCCGGCCTGCGGGGCCACGGTCGCCAGCTCGCGGAAGTTCGCCTGGCGGAGGACGAGTCGGTCGCCGAAGCGCGGCCTGAGACGGTCCGACACCCTGGCGACGGCCGCCCCATCGGCATCGAGTCCGAGGAGGCGGCCATCAGGGTCGGACGCCTCCAGGATCCGCTCGGTGTGCCCACCGCCGCCCAGGGTGGCATCGATCTGAAGGCTGCCGGGTGCTGGCTGGAGCATCTCGATGACCTCCTCCGCCAGTACCGGTGTGTGCCCTGCCTTCATCTCTCCTCCATCCGGAACGTTCGGATCCCGAGCGGATCCTGGAAGCGCATGTGGTGGCGCTAGATGCCGAGGCCCTCGAAGGCGTCGGCCAGCGCTTGCGGGTCGTCGAGCGCACGCTGGTAGTCGTCCCAACTGCCGGGCGCCCAGATCTCCGCGTGATCGCGCGTCCCGACGACCACGGCCTCGTTGGCCAGGCCGATCGATTCGCGCAGGTAGGACGGGACGAGCACGCGTCCCTGTCGGTCGAGTTCAGCGGGGACCGCGCCCGCGAAGACGAAGCGCGAGAAGCGCCGCGCGGTCTGGTCCGTCAACGGCAACGCCGCGACCTTGGCCGAGAGGTCCTCCCAGCCGGCCGGCGTATGGATCGCGAGGCACGGATCCAGCCAGCGCGAGATGACCGCACCCGTATCGAGCTGGGCGCGGAACTTCGCGGGGACGGCGATCCGTCCCTTCTCGTCCACCGAGTGCCGGTACTCGCCGGTGAACACCTGTCGGGCATCCCCTGTCGCTGGTCGGGCCTGTGGCTGTGGCCGTGGGTTCGCGTTCCTGTGGACTCCCCACTTCTCACCACTTTGCGCCACTTCGATGCATTCTAGCGCGCAGATCGGCCCCGTCAATGGCGATTTCGCACACTGGGAACAGCGGGTTCGCGTTCGATGCCCACGCGTCAGCCCACGCTTGCCGCGCGCGCAAGTACTGGCTGCGCAGCGGCCGGATCGACCTGCCGACACCGCGTCGCCGTGCACGACGGGCGCCGGATCGCGACGTCAGGGCCTCGCTGCGGCTCTCAAACGGTCAGTTCTTGCGCGTGGCGGCAGGAAGCGGCGTCTGGCATCGACCGCGACACCAGTACTTGCGCTGGGCGCAAGCGACGCCGGCCCCCCGATCAGCGCGTGGGTGGCGGCAGGATCAGTTCGCGGCCGACCCGCAGGCCCTGGGTCCGGGTCCAGGGGTTCAATGCCCTGACGCGTTCCACGGGTACGCCGAAGTAGTGCGCGATGCTGAAGAGGTTGTCCCCGGACCGGATGACGTAGATCCAGCACTTCGGCTTGTCCGGGCACGGCTTGAGGAGCGCGTACCGGCTCGAGGTCGGCTTTGGCGTCGGCGTCGTTGCGGGGGTTGGTGAGGGCGTCGCGCTCGGCGTGGCTGTCGGCACGCTCGACGGCTTCGCCGATGGCACCACTGACGGGGCGGGCGTCCCGGCCGCGGGGAGGGTCGTCCGCGGCGTCGGCTGCCCGTCCGGCGTCGCCGGCGGCCCGGCCGCGGCCGCCGAAGGTGACGCCGTCGCCGTGACGGCGGCGACGGGCAAGGTCAGCCCGCCATTCGCGACGACGAACGCCACCGACACGCCGAACGACAGGACGAGTACGGCCAGCGCCGCGGCGATGGCGGGCGTCAGGCCCATTCCGAGCCGCCGACGACCCGCCGGTCGCTCACTCGCGACCAGGGCGCCGCGCAGATAGCGCGGGCAGTTGATATGGCCCGAGGTCAGGCAGACCAGCTCCTGCTGTCGGAGCGACTGCGGGACCGGTTCGTGCAGCGCGGCGCACCGGTTCGTGATATCCGGCGACTCGATCGGAACGCCGATGGCCTCGTCCGGGCCGGCCGCCCGCAGGAACGGGCAGACCCCCGGCGTCGTGGATCGACCCGCCAGCCCGGGCAGCCAGCTCGATGGGTCCGGAATGACCGTGCCGGCTTCACCGTCGGGCGATCGCGTGGCACCCGCGCCGTTGGCAGCGAGGACCTCCTCGGCGGTCCAGTCGTCGGCCGCGTCGGCCACCCCGGGCCGCGTCGGCTCGGCCGTCGGCCCTGAAGCGGCGTTCGGGTCGTCTGCCACTCGCCCTCCGTCCCTCAACGCGTCGATCGGCGCGGAGTCTACCGGCTTCGGCGATCCAGTCGACCGTCCGCGGCGCGTCGCAAGGCTAGCATCGTCCAGATCTGGGGCCCGGAGCGACCGCGATCCGGGCAGCCCGATAAGCGTGCGGTGAGCGTGCGGTAGTACCTTTCGCGCCTTGCCCCGGCGCGCGACATGGTGCTAGGCTCCGCCGCCATAGTCGACCGGGACGCCATCCGGCCGTACGGAATGAGGCTCTGCCCAGTCCATGGCCCTTCCTCTCCCCGTCATCCCGCCGCAGCCGGAAGCCTTCCACCTGGCGCCGCATCGCATCAAGCGCTGCACGTTCCGGCGCCTGATCCAGGTCGAGGCGGGTGGTGAGCGGGTCTACGACGTGGAGTGCCTGTTCCCCGATCGCAAGGTGCCGATCCCCCTGGGCGACCTTGAATCCGCCACGCCCGTCTGCAACGCCTGCATCGCCCCCCACATCTTCCGGCCTGACGAAGACTGATCGCCGAACTGGCGGATCAGGTGGACGCCACTCGATCGCCGATATGGCGCGGTCAGTCGCAAGGCGGAGCCGAGCACGAGAGCGAGCGCACCCCAAGGTGCGTGAGCGAGCGCGCACAGGCGACAACGCCGGACTGGCCCGCCAGATCGGCGATCGGGCTGTCAGCGAGAGCGGTCTGTAAGCCGAGTTCTGTCCCGACCCGCGCCGACAGCGCCGAACCGGGGATGGCCATCCATCTGAGGCCGGCGGTCGCCCGACGGCTCATGCGGCCGACCCGAGGGCTGGGCAGCGCACCTCTCCCCCGGCGACGGTCGCCCGCCGTCGGGTTGCGCCCTCCTATTTGGCCTTGCTCCGGGTGGAGTTTGCCGCGTTTCACTCCGATCGCCGACCCGAAGGCCGGCGGCCGGCATCGTCACTGTGGCACTGGTCCTCGCCTCACGGCGGACGGGCGTTACCCGCCACCCTGCGCTGCGGAGCTCGGACTTTCCTCACGTCGCTGACGGGTCACCCCGAGCGACGCGCGACCATCCGACCGCCTCGCTGACCGCTCCATCCTACCCCGCGAACCAGACCAGCCAGATCAGGGCCCCGGTCACGATCGGCGCGAGGACCGAGCGGGCCTGGCTCGTCAGCCAGCACCACGCCGCCCAAAGCGTGCCGAGACCCCACACGATGGCCACGCCGAACCGCAGCCATCCGCCGGCTGCGTCGGAGGGCGACGCCACCAGCGGGATCACGAGCGCGACCTGCACGACGAACGCCACGCTCGTCAGCAC
>CAVVDC010000003.1:0-438918 GCA_963746855.1 uncultured Chloroflexia bacterium | reverse complement strand
TGGTGATCGACGGCAAGACCTACAAGCTGTCGCTGCTGCCCTCGGGCGTGGTGCGGCCCGGCAAGCTGTCGGTGATCGGCAACGGCGTGGTGATCGACCCCTGGGCGCTGGGCGACGAGATCGGCCGGCTGGAGGCGCAGGGCGTCAAGGTCGACGCCGGCAACCTGCGCATCGCCGAGAACGCCACGCTGATCCTGCCGCTGCACCGCGAGCTCGATCAGCTGCGTGAGAGCGCGGCCGGCGAGGGCAAGATCGGCACCACCGGGCGCGGCATCGGGCCGGCCTACGAGGACAAGGTCGGCCGCCGGGCGATCCGCGCGCAGGACCTGAAGAACCTCGGCACGCTCGGGCCCAAGATCGATCGCCTGCTGGTGCATCACAACGCGCTGCGGCGCGGGCTCGGCAAGCCCGAGATCGAGCGCGAAGCGCTGGAGGGCGAGCTGCGCGAGATCGCGCCGCGCATCCTGCCCTACGTCGACAACGTGTGGGCGCTGCTCGATGGCGCGCGTCGCGCCGGCAAGCGCATCCTGTTCGAGGGCGCGCAGGGTGCCCTGCTCGACGTCGACCACGGCACCTACCCGTTCGTGACGTCGTCGAACACGGTGGCGGCGCAGGCGGCAACCGGCTCCGGCATGGGGCCGCGCTCGATCGGCTACGTGCTGGGTCTCGCCAAGGCCTATACGACGCGCGTCGGCTCGGGGCCGTTTCCCACCGAGCTGACGGACGCCATCGGCGAGAAGCTCGGCGAGCGAGGCCAGGAGTTCGGCGTGGTGACGGGGCGCAAGCGCCGCTGCGGCTGGTTCGATGCCTGCCTGGTGCGGCAGGTCTGCAAGGTGTCGGGCATCGACGGCATCGCGTTGACCAAGCTCGACGTGCTCGACGGCTTCGACGAGATCAAGGTGTGCGTCGGCTACACCCTCGACGGCGAGCGCATCGACAGCCTGCCGGCCGGCCACAACGCGCAGGCGCGCGTCAAACCTGTGTACGAGAGCTTCGAAGGCTGGACGCAATCGACGCGCGGCGCGCGCAGCTGGGCCGACCTGCCGGCGCAGGCCGTCAAATACGTGCGCCAGATCGAGGAGCTGATCGAGTGTCCGGTGACGCTGCTGTCGACCAGTCCCGAGCGCGATGACACCATCCTGATGCGCGATCCGTTCGAGAATTGAGCGCGGCAAGCGTTCCGCCAAGTCCCAAACGCGCGGCTATGCAACACGGCGCTCCCGTGGCGCCGAGCAGTCGCGTGCGCACGAATCATTTTGCTCGACTCATAATCTGGCCGGCCAGACAAGGCCTTGGCTGTCACACGTGCAATCCAGCACCACACGAACAACGACCCACATCGGACAACTTTCATCCAAGCTCGAATCAAAGCATTTCCCTCCCACGCTTACCGGGTCGATCCGGTCTGGCCGCTCTTCGACGAGACACCCCTATTGCTCGCTGCGTCGAAAGAGCCCGAGTGCCGCGCGTCAGGACCAAAGCAGGGAAACGCAGATGAAAAAAATGATCTTGGCTCTCGCAGGAGCGATGTCGCTCCTGAGCACTGCAGCGCTCGCCGATGGAATGGCTTCCAAGCGTGGAGCCGCATGCTGTGACGCAGCGCGGCCGTGGACCGGGTTCTATATCGGTCTCGGTGCCGGCGCGGGCTCGGTCGTGCACGACTTGTCGTTCGGCGGCTTTGCCAGCGTCGACGGTTTGGGCGGAGAAGGCGTGTTCGGCACGGTGACGGTCGGCTATGACCGGATGCTGACGTCGCGGATCGTCGCCGGCATCTTCGCCGACTACGACTTCGTCTCCAACGTGTCGACCGATGCGGGGTTCGGCCCGTTTAGCGTCTCGGTCGAGCAGAAGAACACCTGGTCGATCGGTGCGCGCCTGGGCATGCTGACGAGCCCCACCACGCTGTGGTACGGCACCGCCGGCTACAGCCACACGGAGTTCGAGCTGAAGGGCATCAACTTCCCCCTGCCCGACTTCAGCGGCTACTTCGTCGGCGCCGGCGTCGAAAGCCAGCTCACCGGCCCCTGGAGCCTGAAGGCGGAATACCGCTTCACGCAGTTCGACAGCGAGGAGGTCGTGCCGGGCTTCAGCTCCGAGCCGTCGACGCATGCGGGTCGCGTCGCGCTGATCTACAAGTGGGGTCGCGAGGACGTGCAAGCTGCACCGATGAAGTAGGCAACGCTTTTTTTGGTTGGCACCACGGTGGGCCGCTCGCAAGGGCGGCCCATTCGTTTGTGAGGGTGGTTGACGGGGAGTCTTTCCGGCATTGGTCGAATTTGGACCGCCCGGTTCACTCCTTCGTCATTCCGGCGCTTGTCGCCGAATCCGGCGTGCCGCACGCTCTGGAGTTCGCGGATAGATGGATTCCGGGCACAAGGCCCGGAATGACAAGGTGTCAAAGAGATCAGCTCGCGGCGGCGATGCGGTTGGCGACGCGGCGCTCGGCGGCCTGCACGATGGCGCCACGCAGCTCGGCAGGCGAGGTCAGGTCGGCGCCGACGCTGAGGCGCTGCTCGCGGGCCAGCAGACGCAGGTTGTCGGCATTGTCGATGGACTCGAGTGCACCCAGCAGGCGCTCGCGTCCGCCCGTGCGCAGCAGGACCACCACATTGATCGAGAACGGATCGAACGGTGCGACAGCTGGCTCGGCGCGGGGTGCGATCGGCGCGGGCTCGACATCCGCAGGTCTTGTCGGCGTCGTTTCGGCGACCTGCGCCGGCTTGGCCGGGGCTGCCTCCTTGGAAGCCTCGGCGTCGCCCTCCCGTTGCTGGCGGCGCAGGCGCAGCTGGGCGATCTCGCGCCGCAGCAGCTGGACGATCTTGTCCCGCTCGTCCGGCGTCAGGCTCGAATGCGACCGCAACAGGCGCCGGAAGTAGGCATCCTGCGAGGCACCCGACAGGGCTCTGGTTCGCTTCGTCATCGACGTCAGGCCGATTTGGCGAGCAGCTCCGGTACGCGGAAAATCTCGTCGTGCAGGCTGCGCAGGTGCGGCAGCGCGTCTGCGTACTTCTCCTGCATGGTTTTCCTAGTCTCGTCCCAATCGAAGGCGCGCGCAATGCTGTCGAGCATGGGCAGGCGGGTATTCAACACCGGATGATCCAGGGCCAACTGCTCGATCAGCATGCGCTCGTGGCCGTCGCCTTTGGTGTAATTGGGCAGGCAGGAGTAGCGGCGTTCGCCGAACGGGATGCCGGCCAGCTGCTCGGCCGTTTCGACGCGCTCGATCAGCATGGCGGCGCGGTCGAGGGCGAACTGCGACACGAAATCCGGCCGGAACGGCACCAGCACGTGGTCGGCCAGCGCCAGCGCGGCCAGCGCGGCGAATGACAGCCCCGGCGGGCAGTCGAGAATCACCACGTCGAAGTCCATGCCGAAGTGCTTCAGCATGTTCTTCATGCGGGTGCGCACCTGCACGGCCACGGCGTCCGCATCCAGGTCCTTCTTGGAATGCTTGAGCAGCAGCTCGCCCTGGATGTCCTCCAGGCGCTGCGAGCCCGGCAGCAGCGAGACGCGTCCCGGCGCGGTGCGGGCATGCGCGACGTCGCCGACGTTGTTCAGCACGTAGGCCGATTCGTCCTCGGCCACCTTCTCGAAGCGGTCGTAGAAATAGTCGGCGACCGTGTGCCCGGCGCGGGTTGCCCGCTCCCAGGCCTCGCCGCCCACCAGCATGAGCGAGGCATTGCACTGCGTGTCGAGGTCGGCGAGGAGCACGCGCTTGCCCGACCACGCGGCGGTGGCGTTGGCCAGCATGACGGCGATGGTCGATTTGCCGACGCCGCCCTTCCTGTTCGACACTGCCAGAAACCGCGTCATGCTCACCTCATGTTCGAACCACAAGGTGCGAGGGCGTATGCGATTCCCGCCCCCGGCGCATCTACCAGCGGGGTCAGCTACAACTGCGAGGGTGTGCTGTGGCTAGTTCGGTGTGTCATCCCGGCCGGAGCGCGCAAGCGCGCAGAGCCGGGACCCAGGAGCCACAGGGCACGCGCTTGCCGCACTGGGTCCCCGGATATTTCGCTCCGCGAAATTCCGGGATGACAGGGGCACCTAACCGGCGGCGGCGCCGACCACCCCGGAGAACGTGGCAAGCGCACCGGGCACCAACTCGGCCGCCAGCAGCCGCGTCGGATTGACGGGGCCCGGCAGCGTGATCTGGCCCGTGGGCACGCGCACGAAGCCGAGGCGCGCGTAGTAGGGCTCGTCGCCGACCAGGAGGACCAGGGAGAGGCCGTCGCTGCGGGCGGCGTTCATCGCCTCGCCCACCAGGCCGCGGCCGTGGCCGCGATTGGCGAAGGCGGGATCGACCGCGAGGGGCCCGAGCAGCAGCGCACCGTCCCGGCCGCCGATGGTGATCGGCGTGAAGCGCACCGCGGCGATGATGCGCCCGTCGATCAGGCAGACGCGGCAGTAGCGCGAGACAGGCCCCGTGCCCTCGCGGATGCGATAGGCGGTGCGGGCGAAGCGGCCGGGCCCGAAGGCGCGCGCGTGCAGGGCGGAGATCTCGGCGCTGTCCTCGGGCCGGACCTCGCGCACGATCGCGTCTACCATTTGTCGCTCCTCGGCTCGCCGCCCAGCACCTCGGCGATGCGCCGGCGTGTGCCGGGGCTGGTTTCCTCGGGCAGGTCGGTCGGCGGCGAAGAAGCCCTGCTCGGCGATCTCGCGGTTGGGGGCGGGCACGCGCGGCTGCCGCCAGTCGCGCACGATGAACAGGGCGATGTGATCGGCGGGGAAGGTGTCGAAATGCGAGTAGACGCCGAACAGCTCCGGCGTGGCGTTGAGCTCGACGCCCACCTCCTCCTGCAGCTCGCGGGCGAGCGTCTCGGCGATCGCCTCGTTCTTCTCGACGCCGCCGCCCGGCATGTGCCAGCCGGGCCGGTAGCCGTGCCGCACGAGCAGCACGCGCTGCCGCGTATCCAGCACCATGCCCTGGGCGCCCATGGTCAGGCCGCGTGTGAGGCGCCAGTAGTGATGCAGCGCCTTGATCAGGAGCGGGTTTGTGACCATGGGGTGACGGACGAGGCGGAGTTGCGGCGGGCGCAGCTCTAGAGCAGATCGGTCGCGTCTTTGGGCACCGTTTCCGTCGAATTGGCAAGCCGGCGCGAAGCGGCTACTGCTGGCGGCCGCCGTCACCAGACACCCCTGCCGACCGAGCCATGCCCAAGCCGCTGACCATCGCCCAGCTCACCGACGTGCACCTGGGGCCGATCCGCGGCTTCACGCCGCGGTATTGGAACGCCAAGCGCGCTGGCGGGCTACGTCAACTGGCATCGCAACCGCCGCGATGTCTACCTGCGCGAGGTGCTCGACCGCCTGGTGGCGGATATGCGCCAGCAGGCGCCGGACCACATCGTCGTCACCGGCGACCTCGCCAACATCGGTTTGCCGGCGGAGCTGATGCACGCGCTCGACCTGGCTGCAGCAGCCTCGGCGAGCCGCATGCAGTCAGCGTCATACCCGGCAACCACGACATCTACGGGCGATCTGCGGCGCGATCCCGGTACCGCGCGCTGGGCTGCCTACATGGCCTCGGACGACGAGGGCGCGGCGTTGACCGGCGGGCGCCGCCGGCTTTCCCTATGTGCGCGTGCTCGGCGGCGGCGTGGCCCTGATCGGCGTCAACTCGGCCATCCGTCACGCCGCCGATGATGGCCTGGGGTGAGGTCGGGGCCGCGCAGCGCGAGCGGCTCGCGCGTCTGCTCGACAAACTGGGCGAGGCGCGGCTGTTCCGGCTGGTGCTGATCCATCATCCGCCGCTGCCGGGCCAGGCCAAGCCGGCGCGGGGCATTGCGCGATGCGGCCGACACTCGAGGAGCTCCTGATGCGGCATGGCGCCGAACTGGTCATCCACGGCCACAATCACCTCAACTCGCTGGCGTGGCGGCACTCGCGCGAGCGGGCCGCTGCCGGTGGTCGGTGCGCCGTCCGCGTCGCTCGGTCGGTCGCACAAGCACGAGCCGCTGGCGCGCTACAATCTGTATCGCATCGAGGGGCCGCCCTGGCGCATCGAGCTGATCGGCCGCGGACTGGCGGAGCCTGGCGGCGAGTATCGTCGAGCTGGAGCGGCGCGTGCTGGTCGATCTCGCATATGCCGGCCGACATCGCGGTCCTGGGAAGCCTCACCTGCAAGACAGTGCACTTGCGCCGCATGAGCCGGCCGCATAGCTGTCCTTAGAATTACTCAGCGAGCTTTGCATGCCGAGCCGCTATATTGCGCGCAATCGCGAAAAGGGAATCGCACCAATGCAGAAGAGCCGTCACGCCTGCGCCGCGCGCTCGCCAGGCCGCTCTGGGTGGTCGTCCTGTCGGCCGGACTGATCGTCGGCATCGCCATGGGCCTGCGCCAGGTGATGGGCCTCTACCTGCCGCCGATGACCAAAGAGCTCGGCATCGGCCGCGAGCCGTTCTCCACGGCCATGGCGGTCGCCAACCTGGTGTGGGGCCTGGGCGCGGTGTTCGCCGGCATGATCGCCGACCGCTATGGCGCCGGCCGCGTGGTCGTCACCGGAGCGCTGGCGACCATGATCGGCATGTATCTGATGTATCGCTGCCCAGATCGGGTGCCGACCTGCTGATCAGCGGCGTGTTGCTGGGCATTGGCGTGGCCGGCACCGGCATCACCTCGCTGGTCGGGGCCGTCGGCCGCGCCGCGCCGCCCGAGCAGCCGCACCGCTGCCATTGCCTCGCTCGGCATGGCCGGTGGCATCGGCGGGTTCATAGCCTTCCCCTATACGCACCTGCTGATCGAATTCCTCGGCTGGAAGACGAGCCTGCTGGTGCTGGTCGCCACCACGGCCGTCATGCTGCCGCTGGCCCTGCCGCTGAGCGGCAAGCCGGTGACCAATGGCGGACTGGAGAAGCCGCAGACGCTGGGCGAGGCGTTCAAGGAGGCGCTCACGCACCCTAGCTACCTGTTGCTGACGGCCGGCTTCTTCGTGTGCGGCTTCCACGTCGCGTTCTACTCGGTGCATCTGCCGGCGTTCGTCGCCGACAAGGGACTCGACGCCAGCGTGGCCGTCATCGCGCTGACCATGGTCGGTCTCGGCAACCTGGCCGGCACCTACATCGCCGGCCAGTCGGGGCGCTTCATCGAGAAGCGGCGCGGCCTGAGCCTGATCTACTTCGGCCGCTGCTTCGTGTTCCTGGGCCTGCTGTTCCTGCCGATGACGCCGGTGACGGTGATCGCGCCTCAGCACGCTGCTCGGCCTGTTCTGGCTGTCGACCGTGCCGCTCACCTCGAGCCTGGTGGCGACCTTCTTCGGCACCACCTGGATGTCGATGCTGTTCGGCGTCGTGTTCCTGTCGCACCAGCTCGGGTCGTTCACCGGCCTTTGGATGGCCGGCTATCTTTACGACATGACCGAGTCGTATAATGCGATGTGGTGGGTGTCGATCGCGCTCGGCCTGTTTGCCGGGCTGATCCACTGGCCGATCCAGGAGCGCCCGGTGGCGCGGCTGCTGCAGCCGAGCCCGGCGTAACGCACATGAGCATGCAGGGCGAGATCAGGCATGACGCGTCGCGGGGCTCGATGCCCGTCGGCGTGCGGCTTGCCGTGCTCGCCGCTGCGGCTGCCATCTGCCTCGGCGCGCTGTACCTGATCGCGGTGCGCGGCGAGGCCCTGCTGCTCGACCTGTCGGCGCTCGGCGCACGCATTTTCTGCTTCTGATTGTCATCCCGAGGTGTCATCCCGGAATTTGCCGAAGGCAAATATCCGGGACCCAGAACCAATGTGAAGAGTGCGCGAACCTGGGTCCCGGATATTTCGCTTCGCGAAATTCCGGGATGACAGCCAGCCGTACCCTCTTGACTCGGCGCTCTCGGGCGTAGGGTCCCGCGCGTTTGCAATCGGGAAGGCGGAATTCGAGGGTCCAAACGAGGCAGCCATGGGCTTTTTTGCCGACAGCGTGAACCGCATCTCTCCGTCCCAGACCATCGGTATGTCGACGAAGGCGCGCGAGCTGAAGGCCAAAGGCCGCGACATCATCTCGCTGTCCGCGGGCGAGCCCGATTTCGACACGCCCGACAACATCAAGGAAGCGGCCATCAAGGCGCTGCGCGAGGGCAAGACCAAGTACACCGACGTCGACGGCATTCCGGAGCTGAAGGCTGCCATCGTCGCCAAGTTCAAGCGCGAGAACGGCCTCGAGTACAAGGCGAGCCAGGTGACGGTCGGCACCGGCGGCAAGCAGGTGCTCTACAACGCCTGTCCTGCTGTGCACGCTCAACCCCGGCGACGAGGTCGTCATTCCGGCGCCCTGCTGGGTGTCGTATGCCGACATCGTGCTGCTCGGCGGCGGCAAGCCGGTGTTCGCCAACTGCAGGATCGGGGACGGCTACAAGCTGAAGCCCGAGACGCTCGACGCGGCGATCACGCCCAAGACCAAGTGGTTCGTGTTCAATGCGCCGTGCAACCCGACGGGCGCGGCCTACTCGAAGGCCGAGCTGAAGGCGCTGACCGACGTGCTGATGCGGCCGAAGAACGCCCATGTCTGGGTGCTGACCGACGACATGTACGAGCACCTGCTGTACGACGACCACAAGTTCTACACGGCCGTGCAGGTCGAGCCCGCACTCTACGAGCGCACGCTGACCATGAACGGCTTCTCCAAGGCCTACTGCATGACCGGCTGGCGGCTCGGCTATGCGGCCGGACCCGAGCTGCTCATCAAGACCATGTGCAAGCTGCAGTCGCAGTCGACCTCCAACCCGTCCTCCATCACGCAGTGGGCGGGCGTCGAGGCGCTGAACGGTCCGCAGGATTTCATTCCGCGCAACAATCAGAAGTTCAAGGAGCGGCGCGACCTCGTCGTGTCGATGCTCAACCAGGCCAAGGGTCTCAAGTGCCCGAAGCCCGAGGGCGCGTTCTATGTCTATCCGTCCTGCGAGGGGCTGATCGGCAAGACCACCTCCAAGGGCGTCAAGCTCAACACCGACGAGGACGTGGTGCTGTCGCTGCTCGACGAGGAGGGCGTGGCCGTCGTGCATGGCGCCGCCTTCGCCATGAGCCCGTTCTTCCGCATCTCGTATGCGACCGACACGGCCTCGCTGGAGGAAGCCTGCAAGCGCATCCAGCGCTTCTGCGGCAACGCGCGCTAGCTGGGACGGCGGCACTGTCATCCCGGAATTTCGCGAAGCGAAATATCCGGGACCCAGTGGCGGCAGATGTGGCCCTGGTCCCGGCTCTTCGCTTCGCTCCGGCCGGGATGACAGGTCGGGGAAGCGGAAGCCCCTCCCCGTTCCCGACTGGTAGGGGGAAGTCATGCCATGACCTCGCCTTCCCCTCGCCCGAGCACCTCCACCTCGCTGGTCAATGGCATCCACATCCACGTGGCGCGCCTGACCGGCGGGCCGCGGCCGCTGCTGCTGCTGCACGGCTGGCCCGAGTTCTGGCTGACCTGGCTGCCGGTCATGCAGCGGCTGGCCGCGCAGGGCTACGACCTGATCGCGCCCGACCTGCGCGGCTTCGGCGACAGCGACAAGCCGGATGCGGGCCCCTCCGACAAGGCCGGTGCCGACGTGCATGCCGCCGACATGCTGGCGGTGCTCGACGCGCTCGGCCTGCCGCGCGTCGGCCTGGTCGCGCACGACGTCGGCGCAGGCGTCGTGCAGCCGCTGGCGCACCGCACCGCAGCGCTTCAACGGCATCTTCCTGTTCGACTGCCCCTATGCCGGTATCGGCGCGCGCTGGTCGGCGCCTGAGCACCTGAAGGAGATCTGGCTCTGACCAGAAACCGTTGCGGCCGAATCCAGAGATCTGGTATTTCTTCCTGAACCAGAAACCGTTTGCGGCCGAGCTGATCGGCAGCTCGCGCCAGGCCTGCGCCACCTATTTCCGCCACTTCCTCACGCACTGGGCCGTGGGCAACCCGCACGCCTTCGACGACGTGTTCGACGCGTTCGTCGACAACTTCATGCAGCCCGGCAACCTGCAGGGCGGCTTCAACTGGTACATCAGCGCGAACGCCTCGCGGCTCGCTGCCGTGCGCGGCGAGGTGCCCCGGCCCTGCCGCCGATCGATGTGCCGACCTGCGTGCGCTGGGGCGAGCTCGACCCCGTGCTGCTCTATTCCTGGAGCGACAAGCTGGGCGAGGTGTTCACCGATCTCGACCTCGCGCCGTTCGAGGGCGTCGGACACTTCCCGCACCGCGAGGCGCCGGATCGGGCGAGCGAGGTGATCGCCCGCTTCTTTGCGACGCGCTTCATGCCCCTCACCCCGGCCTTCCGGGGAGAGGGCTAGGGTGAGGGGCAGACGCGTGCTCCGGCGATTGGCGCGGCCCCTCACCCCAACCCTCTCCCCACAAGCGGGGAGAGGGAGCCTATCATGATGCTCTTCTTCCTCCTCAAGATTGCCGTGCCGCCGATCCTGGTGGCGCTGATGTCGCTGGCGGCGCGGCGCTGGGGGCCGACGGTCGGCGGCCTGCTGATGGGCCTGCCGTGGATGACCGGGCCGGTGCTGTTCTTCCTCGGCCTCGACAAGGGCGGCGAGTTCGCGGTTGCCGCCTGCTCCGGCATCCAGCTCGGCGTGGTCTGCATCTGCGCCTTCATGCTGGCCTACTCGGCGACCAGCATCGTGGCGCCGTGGCCGTTCTGCCTGGTGGCCGCGACGATTGCCTTCTCGGCCGTGGTTGGCTCGTGCAGTCCCAGCCGATCCCGCTGGTGCCGGCTGCGGCCGCCGCGCTCGCCTCCATCGTCGCCACCATCTACCTGCTGCCGTGGCCGCGCGCGTCGGCGGCTCCCGCGCCGCTGCCGTGGTGGGATATTCCCGCGCGCATGGCCGTGACTTTCCTGCTGGTCGCCCTGATCATGTCGAGCGCGATCGCCTCGGCCCGCAGCTGTCCGGGATTGTGTCGACCTACGACCGGCTCGGGCCACAGCTGTCCGGCCTGGTATCGACCTATCCGGTGATCCTGATCGTGGTCGGCTCGTTCACCCACCACCAGTGGGGCGTCGATGCGGTGCTGCGCGTGCAGCGCGGCCTCACCGTGTCGCTGACCAACTTCATCGCCTTCTTCCTGGTGGTCGGCCTGACGCTGCCGGCGGTCGGCGTGGTGCCGGCGTTCGTGCTGGCGGCCGCCACCGCGCTCGCGACCAGCAGCTTGCTGATCGCCTTCAACCGGCGACGGGCTGGGTAACGTCATCCCGGCCTGAGCGCAGCTCAGAGCCGGGACCCAGTTCCCGATCGGACGGAGCTTGTGGCTGGATCCCGGATTCGCGCTGAAGCGCGCTCCGGGATGACGGGAGAATACGGTGGCCCGTTACATCACTCCTTCCAGGGCACGCCGCCGGCGTAGGTGCGATAGCTGACGGCGGCCAGCCAGCCGGCGTCGATGGGCAGCAGGCCCGTCATGCAGCAGATGCCGGTGATGGAGGCGGCCTGGTCCGAGCACAGGTAGGCGATGCCGTCGGCGATGTCCTTGGGCTCGGGCAGGCGGTCGAGGGCGTGCACGGCCATGATCTTCTTCATATCGCGCTGGCCGGATTCGACGCGGGCGCGCAGCGGCGGCGTCATCACGTAGGTGGGCCCCACGCTGTTGACGCGGATGTTGTGGCGGCCGAGTTCGACGGCCAGCATCTGCGTGACCCGCTCGATGGCGGCCTTGCCGGGGTTGTAGGCCGCGAGCGGCAGGGGCAGGCGGCTATTGATCGAGCCGATGGTACAGATGGCGCCGCGCTTCTGGGCGATCATCTGGCGGCCGAACGAGCGGCACGCATAGATGGTGCCGTTGTAGTTCACCTGCCACATGCGGTCGTGGGCCGCGAGGTCCATGTCCATGATGGACTTGGTGTTGGGGATCAGCCCAGCCGCCGTGACGAGCACCGTGGCGGATCCCAAATCCTTCTCGACGGCGGCTGCCACACGATCCATGCCTTTATGATCGGAGACGTCGCAGGCGTAGAAGCGCGCCTCGCCGCCTGCCGCGTTGATGAACTTGGCGCCGGCCTCGCCGGCTTCCTTGCTCTGGTCGAGAATGGCGACGGCATAGCCGTCCCTCGCGAAGCGGCGCGCGGTCGCCTCGCCGATGCCGCTGGCGCCTCCGGTGATGACGGCGAGCTTCCTGGATGTCATGGGTGGCGTCTCCTGCTGGATGTTGGTTGCGGCAACGCTAGCCTGGATCACGGTGGTCGTCATCTCGGCACGCCTGGAGGTAGGCCGACGCATGTCCCCTCTCCTCACTCTTCCGTCATGTCGAAGACATGCCTTCGGCATGATGGGAGAGGGTTAGGGTGAGGGGCAGACGCTTGCTCCGGCGATTGTTGCTGCCCCTCACCCCGACCCTCTCCCCGTAAAAACGGGGAGAGGGGGAAGAGGCGCGAATTCACCATCGCTGAAAAATATGCGCCCAAACTTATCCCCGCATCCCGCAGTGCCCGCATACTGCGTGCATCCCGCTCCACTCCAAGGGTTGTCGCACTCGAGAGGCGTCTCACGGCGAGGGCGGGCTGCAGGCCGACCGTGAGGTACGCACCTCAGGGAAGCGGGGCTCCGCATACAGCCAGGGCTGAAATGCCCAGGTGCCTGTGACCTTAAATGTATGCCTAGGCCAAAAACCCTGCGCGGGGCGGTGAGGAGCCGCCTACTAACAACTTAGGATGCGGACCTTCATCGCCCCGCAGCCCTTGGAACTCTCCCAAACCCACGAGCGCAAGACGCTGCGTGGTGATGGCGCGTGGGCTTTGCTTGGACGGCGGGACAAGGCCCTTCTCCCCTTGGGGAGAAGGTGGTCCGAAGGACCGGATGAGGGGGCCTTCATCTCCGCAACGAAAGTTGCCCCTCACCAGCTCGGCCGAATGACTTACGGCCACTCGTGCGTCAGATGTTGCCGCCAGGTTGCAGACCGCCGTAAGCCATGGCCTCGCGTCCTCTCCCCCGAGGGGAGAGGGGGAGGGTGCCGCTGCGTCGGCCCGGCCCTAACCCGGTGTCATGAGGCCGACGACGGCGGCGGTCATCAAGGTCGAGAGCGTGCCCGAGATCAGCGTCTTGGCGCCGAGGCTGGCGATCTCGGCGCGGCGGGCGGGCACCATCGCCGCCATGCCGCCGATCATGATGCCGAGGCTGCCGAAGTTGGCAAAGCCGCACAGCGCGTAGGTCAGGATCAGGCGCGAGCGGTCGGACAGCGCGCCCGGCGGCGCGGCGGCGAGCTGCAGGTAGGCGACGAACTCGTTGAGCACGGTCTTGACGCCGAGCAGGGCGCCGGCTGCCGTGCACTCGGCCCACGGGATGCCGATCAGCCAGGCCAGCGGTGCGAACACCTCGCCCAGGATCTGCTCGAAGGTCAGCCTGACTGCCGAGCGGGGCGGTGACGAAGCCCAGCACCTGGTTGGCCAGCGCGACCAGCGCCACGATCACGATCAGCATGGCCGTGACGTTGACCAGCAGCTCGATGCCCTCGCGCGTGCCTTGCGCGATCGCGTCCATGCTGGAGCGCGGCGGATCGTCGATGATGATGTCCGTATTGTCGTCGGAAGCGGCCGGTCCCTTGCGGGTGGCTCCCGGCACCATCAGCTCGGACAGCATCAGCGCTGCCGGCACGCTGATGACGGAGGCGACGATCAGGTGTCCGGCCGCGCCCGGCACGACCGAGCCGATCACGGTTGCGTACAGCGCCAGCACGGTGCCGGCCACGCCGGCCATGCCGACCGTCATGGTGGCGAACAGGCCGCCGCGGCTCATGTTGGCCAGGTACGGCCGGATCAGCAGCGGCGCCTCCACCATGCCGACGAAGATGTTGGCGGCGGCCGACGTGCCGACCGGGCCGGTCACGCCGAGCGAGCGCTGCAGCACCCAGCCCGCCCAGCGCACGACGACCTGCAGCACGCCCCAGTGATAGAGCAGCCGCGACAGCGCGCTGATCAGCAGGATGAGCGGCAGGGCGTGGAAGGCCAGGATGAAGCTGGTCTCGGGTCGCACCACCTCGAAGGGCGAAGGGCCGCCGGCGAGGTAGCCGAACACGAGGCGCATGCCGGCGTTGGTGGCGGCCTGCAGCGAGGCGACCAGCCCCGCCGCCCAATCGAAGGCGACGCGCACCAACGCCACGTTCAGCATCACGGCGGCGATGACGAGCTGCAGGCCGAGGCCGCCCAGCACGAGGCGCAGCAGTCGGGCCGGCACGACGGCGTGGCGATTTTCCGAGAGTGCCCAGGCCAGCAGCGGGATGACAGCCAAGCCGATGAGGCTTTGCGCCTGCAGTGCCATGCGTCGTCCCCGCTCCCTCGAACGGTGATCTTAGGGCGCGGATGTCATCAGCGGCAAACGGCGTGCGACGTCACCATTGGGGAGCGACCAGCAGAGTGCCGCGTAAGTCAGAAGAAAGACATCTGATATCAGATACTTGCGAGATCGAAGCGATGACGCGGGAGGGCCGACTCAGTTATGGATTGCAGCGAACGCAGGTCAAGCACGTGGTCTGGATTTCCACATGGTGATGAAGCCTTCCGAGGGCGAGTTCAGCGAGTTCCTGGACCTACGAGCCGATGGCGCCGGCCAGCCGATCGGTGCTGTGGCGGGCTGCGGAGGTCTGCGCGCTGGTGACCGGCCTGGTGGCGCTGGGGATCGCCGTCACGGTGCCGCTGGCGTGGACCTACCGCGCAGCCGGGGAGTTGTTCGCCCGTTCCGCGCCGGGCAGCGAAATCAGCATCATGCGCATGGAGCCGGTCCACGTCGGCAGTGGTCACGACCGCAGCGACGCAGACGAGACGGGAGAGGCGCTGGCTCGCGAGCGGGCGGCCAAGTCGGCTGCCGAGCGTGAGTCGCGCGCCGTGCTGCAGCGGTTGGCCGCCGCCGAGCGGGCCGCGCAGGACGCCCGTCACGAGCTGCTGGCCGAGCAAAGTGCGCGGCAGAACGCCGACCAGACGCTGGGCGAGATGCGCGAGGAGCTGATCCGCGAGCGCGCGGCCAAGGAAGCCGCGGAGCTTGCCACCAAGGAGGCCCTGTCGCGCAAGCCGACGCACTGGCGGCTGCAAGAAGATCGAGCGCTGGGCCTGGTGAGATCGCGGGCGCCCTACCAGTCGCATTCCGGGAAGAAGGTGGCCACGTGGTCCTTGGTGCAGCTGCCCTCGTCCAAGATGCATTGATAGTTGATCTCGGGGCGGGCCGGCGTGACCACGGCCAGCTGGCGGCCGATCGTGTGGGCCTTGCACTCGATCTTGCCGGTGGCATCCTTCCTCTCGATCACGGCGAGCACGCTGCGGCCGGCGCACTTGCGATTGGCGAGCACGAAGCGCTCGGGCGCGGCCTGGGTGATCTCCAGGCAAGCGCGCGGGCGTGCGACGATGGGCCGTGATGGAGTCGGCTCGGGCTCGACGGCTTTGGCGGGCACGTCCTCCGATCGGCACAGAGGCACCGAGCCGATCACGCTGGCGTTGATGTCGATCATCTCGAGCGTCTGCTTGGCCGATTGATCGAGCCACGGCGCGCCCTCGCAGAGGCTGCGCGTCTTGGCCAGGGCCTGCAGAAGATCAGCGCGCATCGCCTCGTTCAGCAGACAGGCCTCCTGCGCGCCGGCTGCTGCATTTTGCTTGCGCGTGCGCGTGGCGCTGACCTTCGACCACCTCTCGAAGGCGGCGGCGCAATCGCTGTCCGCATGGGTCGGCGATCGCTCCGCCGAACAGGATGACAACCGCCGCGAGCAGGATCGCGGCCGTCAGCATGCCGGCACTGTGCGAGCAGGGATTGCGCACGCTCGGAGCCATCGTCAGCGCCGTCCAGCCTTGGTCCAGAGTGAGATCGTTCCTGAGGGAAGCAGTTGGCTCCCCTGCAAGGACGCGACTCTCACCGCAAATGCAAGATACAGGCGCAAGCGCGATCAGTACGTTTTCACCCAGCATCGGTCGTACCCGGCCGCCTGCAGGCGGTCGCACAGTCCGGCCGCAGTCTGCCGCGAGCCGGCCGGCAGCACGACGAGGCGATGCCAGGTGCCTTTGTCGGCGACCTCGACAGGCTGCGCTTCGGCCTTGCGGCGGGCAAGCAGAGCTGGATAGCGCTGCCGCAGGTCGGTGAACGCGTCGAGCGCAGCCGCCTGGTCCTGATGCGTGAAGACCACGGCAACGAAACGCGGGGGCGACGCCTCGGCGGGGGCCGCCTCGCTCTCGACCGCGGCGGCGGGCTTTGCCCCGGACACCGTCAGTTCGGCGCCCGGTGCCTGAGCACGCGGACGCGGCGCACCAGTCCAAGGGGGGAGCGCGGTGTTGGATGCCGTCGGTTCGTCGGTGCCGCGCTCGGAAAGCCGCTCGATCCTCGCCGGCAGAGCTGATCCGGTTGTCTCCGCTGGTTCGCGGGCTGGTTCCTCGGCAGGCAGTCGTGCGATGAACCGTGGCTTGGCGGCGGTCGCGCTGGACACGTCCGGCAACGCTGCTGGCTCCTGCACGGGCTTGCGGTTGTCGGACGCGACAGCCGCGGATCTGCTTCCGCTGCGAGCGCGCCGATCGTCGGTCAGCGGGAAATACAGGTAGGCGGCCACCGCCGCGACGAGCATGAGGCCGACCACGGCCAGCATGCGCGAGCTGACGATCGCCATGGTGGTCGCACCCTTGCGCGGCCGGGCAGGGCGAGTTTTGGCTGGGCGATTTGGGCGAGGCTGTCCGGAACGGGCCAAGCGAGGCTGAGGCTGGGTTGGCCTCCGGCCGGGCCCGCCATCGTGCATCAGGTAGTCGAAGTGCTCGTCCGCCAGGGCATGACCCGCCATGGCGGCGCCGCGCGGCGCCGTCGTCCAGTCGTAGTCCCCATCGTCCGGAAAGAGGTCGCCAGGGCCGGCGGCACCATTCGGCGCGAAGGGGGCAATGGGCTGCGGCGTTTGCTGCTGGACGATGATGGACAGCTGCTGCAGCGCGCCGCCCTGCGCCTGCAGCAGGCTGCGCATGAGCTGGTAGCGCTCCTCGGGGTTGGCGTCGGCAGATTGGTCATCTGCAGGCGCAACTGCTGCTGCGTGCGAGCAGATCTGCTCCGCGGCGCTGCTGATCGAGGCGCGGGTCGCGCGAGGAGCCGAGTCGATCTGGAGCGTGAGCGTGCATGCAGAAGGCCGGCGATGTGCTCGCCGATCGACAGGAAGCGCTCGCGCATATCGACGACCGCGCGCTCCAACTCGTCGAACGATGTGGGGCTCCTGCTACGCACCACACGCTTCCCCGATCGAGGCACCACCCGTCCCCCTGCCGGATAAGACTGCCAAATGCGGCAGTTTTGCAACGGCGCAGGACAGCGCACCTGGCCATCAACACAAGACTCGTGTGGTGTGGCCGTGATCGCGCACCGCAGTCTCAAACCTTGCGTGGCAAGATCAATCGACGTAAATTGAGCTTGGGTTTACGGGATGCCGCGGATCAGTGTGGATGTAGGGTCCCATGAGTAGTGCGTGCGCTCCGCCAGAGGGGGCGCCGCGTGGTGGGCTGCCGTCAATACGCAGCCGCATCGCGAGCAGGCATTGCGCTGGACAATCTCGAGCGACAGGGCTTCGTCACCTATTGCCCGGTCGTCCGCCGCCGGCGCTCGCATGCGCGGCGTGTGGACGAGGTGCTGCGTCCGCTGTTTCCGGGCTACCTGTTCGTTAACGTCAGCCTCGAGCGAGAATTCTGGCGCCCGATCCTGTCGACCCACGGCGTGCGCACGCTGGTGCGGTGCGGTGACCAGCCGAGCCTGGTGGACGCACGGCTTCATCGCTGCCTTGAAGGCGCGGGAGGTCGACGGGGCCATCGTGCGGCCGCCGGTGCCCTATCGGGTCGGCCAGCAGGTACGGGTGGTGGCCGGTCGCCTTCGACGGCATCGTCGCGACCATCCTGTCGCTTGACCGAGAAGGACCGGCTAACCGTCCTGCTCGACCTGATGAGCCGGCCCGTCAAAGTGCGCATCTGACGGCGCGCAGGTTTGGCGCTGTAGCCGCGATCTGAGACTAGCGCTGTCGGCCGTCAGAAACGATGGCAATCGCCAGCGCCTGCAGAACGGCTGCGGCAACGAAGACGGCCGGGGCTTCGCCGGCCGCTGTCGTCGCGGCGCGAGTTCGCGGATGAGGCCGAACGCGACGGGCGCGAAGGCGAACGTGCCCTGGGCGATGCCGACGATCAAGGCCACCACGCGCGGCACGTCCTCCTTCACGAACTCCGTCTGGGCGATCAGCGGCGGCAGCGAGGTGGCGTTGCCGATCCCCGACGCCGAACAGGATGACGCCGAGCAGCAGCAGCGGCACGTGCGTGCCGGCGGCGGCGAGCAACAGGCCATCGAGCCCGCGATCTGCACGGCGTAGCTGATGCAGGCGACCAGCCGCCGGTCGGCGTCGGGCGGCATCAGCCAGCCGACCAGCGTGCGGCCGACGATCGCCGCCGCGGTCGCGCCGCCCATGGCGAGGCCGGCGTACGGTGCGCCGAGGGCCGGGACCAGCAGGGAGAAGAGATGGGCGATCAGGCCGACTCTGCGCGAACAAGCCGATGGCCATGGCGGCAGAGAGCGTGAGGAAGCTGGCATTGCGCCACAGCAACCGCCCGGGCAACGGCGTGACCTGCGGTCCGTGCAGGGAGATGGGCGTCGCGCCGGGTGCATCGCCGTCGGGCATCAACCCCATCTGCTGCGGCGACTTCGAGAACAGCGTGTCGGCCAAAACCCAGACGGTCAGGAGCCATGACGCCGCCCACGGTCGCTGCGGCGATGGGAAAGCCCATGACCTGGATGGCCGCAACCCACATCGGGGAGAAGATGACGCCGCCGATGCTTCCGCCGTTGTAGGCCAAGGCCAGAGCGGCGGGTCGCGAGCGGACGAACCAGGGCGAGACGATCGCGTTGATGGCGGCTGCGCTCATGCCGCCCCAGCCAAAGCCGCTCAGCAGGTGGCGACGAACAGCTGCCAGGGCGCGGTCGCCATAGGCCCAGCCGCAGATGCCGATGGCGAGCGCCAGCGCGCGGCCTTGCTGACGCCCGGCAAACCGAAACGGCGATGCAGAGCCGGGGCAGGTTGGCTGCTACCACGGCGCCGACCAGGAAATGCACGGTCACCGCCGCCGACACCAACGCCAGCGGCCAGCCACGTGCTTCGCGGACGCATGCAGAAAGACCGGCGGGCCGTAGAAGCCCACGCCCCAGCCGAAGATGGCGAGCACGAAGGCCGCCCAGACGACGCGCCACCCGTAGAAGCGCGTGGATTGTCTGGCTGCCGATTGTCATCTCGCGTCTGCAAGCTCCGCCTGCGCTGACTGCCGCACCCTGCCGGATGCAGCGATGCAGGATGCTACGATGGCGGTCGAAGCATTGCGGCGGTTGCCAGCCTCCAGGTGCCGCCCGATCGGCACCGCCAAGGAGCTCGCCATGGCCAGCAACGCCACGTTCGCCAGAGATCGCCGCGCTCGCCGGCGATCCGGCCCGCGCCGGTATGCTGCACGCCTTGATGGACGGCCGTGCGCTGACGGCCTCCGAGCTGGCGAGCGTGGCCGGCATAACGGCGCAGACCGCCAGCAGCGCATCTGGCCCGCATGACGGAGGCGGGCCTGCTCACGGTCGAGAAGCAGGGCCGGCATCGCTACCATCGGCTGGCCTCGTCCGCCGTCGCGCACATGATGGAGACCATCATGCAGGTGGCTTCGACGCTGGAGCAGCCGCAGCGGCGGCTCTCGGTGGGGCCGCGCGATGCGGCCCTGCGTGCGGCGCGCACCTGCTACGATCACCTTGCCGGTCAGCTCGGCGTGGCGCTCGCCGATGCGATGGTGGCGCGCGGCTATGCGGAGCTGGGCAGCGACGGCGGCATCGTCACGGATGCCGGCCTCGGATTCCTCGGTCGCATCGGCATCGACGTCGATGCGCTGCTGGCGCGTCGCGGCAAGCGCACGGCTCGCGTCCTGTGTCGGCCGTGCCTGGATTGGAGCGAGCGGCGGCCGCATCTGGCCGGAGCGATCGGGGCGGCGTTGTGCTCGCACAGCCTGGAGAAGACGTGGGTGCGCCGGCTGGATGACACGCGCGCCGTCGAGATCACGCCCAAGGGCTGGCGCGTGTTTCGCGAGGAGTTCGGGGCGCGACTGGGTGGCCAGCCGACGCGGTGATCCGTTCACCCGTCGGCTGCGTATCAATCCTCGAGGTGCCGCTAGTGCGCGGCATCGTTGGCTGGGCGTCGGCGAGCAGGCTCGCCGCGCTCCTTGTCGTTGAGAAAATGGATCAGGTCCACCCAACGATGAGGCAGGGGCTCGCGGACAACATCGTCGAGCTGATCGTGGAGCACCTTGCCAATGCGATCGATGATAGGGAACTGAACATGCCGCATGGGGCCTCCTCCCATGTTGAAGCTCCCCTGTCGCCATGGGAACAACCGCTCAGGTGTCTGCCAGTTCCGAACAAATCGTGCGGGTCCGGCCCTTGAATTCCTTATTGCGGCCTCGAACGGGCTGGCGGGTTAACGGTGGGTTCAGTTTCAAACTGTGATGCTGAAGGTGTCGCACGGTCACATTGGCGGCGAGTTTGATCTGATTCAGAGCATTTCCGGCCGGCGCTTCCGTGCCGGCATCTCCGAGGCAAACAGGGCATGACAGAGCAAGTGGACATCGTGCCTGGGCGTGGCTGTAGCGGCTGCACGATGTGCTGCAAGCTGCTGAGCGTCGAGGAGCTGAACACGCCGCCCCTGAGCTGGTGTCCACACTGCATCACCAGGTCCGGTTGCGGCATCTACGACGACCGGCCGACCGAATGCCGGCAGTTCTATTGCGAGTATCTCGTCGACGCCCGGCTCGGCGATCACTGGAAGCCCTCGCGATGTAAGATGGTGGTGGTGCTGGAAGACTACGCCAACGCGCTGGTCATCCACACCGATCCCTCCCGCCCGCACGTCTGGCGGCAGGAGCCCTACTGGTCGGACATCCGCCGCTGGGCACGCGTTGCCGCGCGTCAGCGCCGCCAGGTGGTGGTGTGGGAAGGACGACCGTAAGATCGTGATCTCACCGAGAGCCCAGGACTTGGCGAGGTGGGACACGTCGCCCTGTAGTCCCCGCGTTACCCGCCAACCGGCAAGGCGTCGTCGCCGACGATGGAAATGATGATCCGGTCCTTGTCCTCGTGATCCTCGATGTCGAGGATGACGCCGTTCGCGCCGGGCTCGCTGGCCAGCGCGATGATCTGCTCGAGGTCGACACGGTGCTGCAAAGGCTTGCCGGCAATCTTGGGCAGGTACTTCGCGGCGCCCAGTACCAGCCACGATGGGATGGTGATGGTCGCTGACGGTGCCCCGTCCTCGAAGACTTCGATTTTCAGTCTCGGCATAAGTGGCCTCCTGCGCGATCTGCGCGGTGAAGGCGCGTGCCACGAGACGGCGCGCGCCAAGCTCACTCATCGCAGAGCAGGAGGCTTCGGTCTGTTCCCTGGGTAACGCGCAGCGACAGCCGCCTACGCGCCCTGCAGCGCCTTGGCGAAGTTGGCGAAGAACTCGGCGGCGAGCTTGCGGGCCGAGCCGTCGATCAGGCGCGAGCCGAGCTGGGCGATCTTGCCGCCGACCTGCGCGTCCACGTCGTAGCTGAGCTTGGTGCCGCCGCCGTCGGCGTCGGCGAGGCGCACGGTGGCGCCGCCCTTGGCGAAGCCCGCCACGCCGCCCTCGCCCTCGCCGGCGATGCGGTAGCTGTTGGGCGCGTCGATGTCGGTCAGGTGCACCTTGCCGTTGAAGCGGGCGCTGACGGGGCCGATCTTGACCTTCACGACGGCCTGGAAATCGGTGTCGGAGAGCTTCTCCAGGCTCTCGCAGCCGGGGATGGAGGCCTTCAGCGTGTGCGGCGTCGTTGAGGCGCGCCCATACGGTCGCCTTGATCGGCGGGCAGCACGAACTCGCCCGTCATCGTCATGGCCATCGGAATCGTCTCCGCGTCTGTCATCCCGGGCATCGCGTCAGCGAATACCCGGGACCCAGATGCAACATCCTGGGTCCCGGATATCGCGCACGCGAGCTCCGGGATGACAGCTATCCTAACCGGCCTTGGCGACGGCTCGCTTCGCCAGCACGCCGACCAGATGGGCACGATAGGCGGCGTCGGCGTGGATGTCGCTCAGCATGTCGGACGGCTTGACGCGTGATGCCGGCCAGCGACTGCGCCGACCAGCTCTTGGCCAGCGCTGCCTCCATGGCCGGCACGCGGAAGACGCCGTCGCTGCCGGCGCCCGTCACGGCGACGCGCGCCTCCTTGCCGGTCTGCGCCACGGCCACGCCGACCAGCGCGTACTTCGAGGCCTGGTTGGCGAACTTGACGTAGGCGAACTTGGCCGGCACCGGGAACGAGATGCGCGTGATGATCTCGCCCTCGTCCAGCGCCGTGCCGAACAGCCCCTTGAAGAAGGCGTCGGCGGCGATCTCGCGCTTGTTGGTGCCGATGCTGGCGCCGAGCGCCAGCAGGGCGGCGGGATAGTCGGCGGCCGGATCGTTGTTGGCGACCGAGCCGCCGATGGTGCCGCGATTGCGGACGTGCGGATCGCCGATGCCGTCGGCGACCTCGGCAAGGCCGGCAATGGCGCCCTTCACCACGGCTCGACGTCGCCACCTCGTCGTGCGTGGTCATGGCGCCGATCACGAGGGCGTTGCCGCGCTTGTCGATGCCCTTCAGCTCGGCGACGCGCGACAGGTCGACGATGACCTTCGGGCTCGCCAGGCGCTGCTTCATGGTCGGCAGCAGCGTGTGGCCGCCGGCCAGCAGCTTGGCTTCGGCGTTCGATGCGAGCAGCTTGGCAGCCTCGGCCACCGACTGCGGACGATGATAGTCGAAAGCGTACATGGGGTGTCCTCCTCGGCCTATTCCGCTGCCATCTTGGTGGCCGATGCCTGCGCCGCCTTCCACACCGCCAGCGGCGTCGCCGGCATGGCGATGTTCTCGTGGCCGAGCGCATCGGTGATGGCGTTGATGACCGCGGCCGGTGCGGCGATCGCGCCGGCCTCGCCGCAGCCCTTGATGCCGAGCGGATTGGACGGGCAGGGCGTGCTGGTCATCGCCACGTTGAAGGACGGCAGGTCGCTCGGCGCGCGGCATGAGTAGTCCATGTAGCTGGCCGTGAGCAGCTGGCCGTCCGGGTTGTAGACCGCGCCCTCCAGCAGCGCCTGGCCGACGCCCTGGGCGATGCCGCCGTGCACCTGGCCCTCGACGATCATCGGATTGATGAGCATGCCGAAGTCGTCGACCGCCGTCCAGCGATCGATGCGCGTCGCGCCGGTCTCGGGGTCGATCTCGACCTCGCAGATGTGCACGCCCGACGGGAAGGTGAAGTTGGTCGGATCGAAGAACGCGCCTTCCTTCAGGCCGGGCTCCAGCTGCTGGCCCGAGAACTTGTGGGCGATGTAGGCCTGCAGCGCCACCTCGCGGGAAGGTCAGCGTCTTGTTGGTGGCCTTGCTGGAGAAGATGCCGTCCTTGAAGTCGACGCGTCTCCGGAGGCACCTCCAGCACGAAGCCCGCCACCTTCTTGGCCTTCACGATCACCTTGTCGATGGCCTAGTAGATGGCCGACATGCCGACCGCGCCGGAGCGCGAGCCGTAGGTGCCCATGCCGAACTGCACCTTGTCGGTGTCGCCGTGCACGATGGTGACCTGCTCGATGGGGACGCCGAGGCGCTGCGAGACGAGCTGGGCGAAGGTGGTCTCGTGGCCCTGGCCGTGGCTGTGCGAGCCGGTCAGCACCTCGATCGAGCCGATCGGGATTGACGCGCACCTCGGCCGACTCCCACAGGCCGACGCCGGCGCCGAGCGAGCCGACGGCCGCGACTGGGCGCGATGCCGCACGCCTCGATGTAGGCCGAGAAGCCGAGGCCGCGCAGCTTGCCGCTTGGCCTTGCTGGCCGCCTTGCGCGCGCCGAGCCCTTGTAGTCGGCCATCTCCAGCGCCTTGTCGAGGCAGGCCGCGTAGTCGCCGGCGTCGTAGGCCATGATGACCGGCGTCTGGTGCGGGAACGACGTGATGAAGTTCTGGCGGCGGAACTCGGCCGGGTCCTGGCCGAGCTGGCGGGCGGCCACCTCGATCAGGCGCTCGACCACGAAGGTCGCCTCCGGCCGGCCGGCGCCGCGATAGGCGTCGACCGGGGCGGTGTTGGTGTAGACGCCGTCGACCTCGCAGTAGATGGCCGGGATGTCGTACTGGCCCGACAGCAGCGGCGCGTAGAGATAGGTCGGCACCGACGAGGCGAACGTCGACAGATAGGCGCCGAGGTTGGCCTTGGTCTTGGCCCGCAGCGCCAGGATCTTGCCGCCGGCATCCATGGCCAGCTCGGCGTGGGTGACGTGATCGCGGCCGTGCGCGTCGGCGAGGAAGGCCTCCGTGCGGTCGGCGGTCCACTTCACGGGCCGGCCGACCTTCTTGGCCGCCCACACGCACACCGTCTCCTCGGCGTAGATGAAGATCTTGGAGCCGAAGCCGCCGCCGACGTCGGGCGCGATGACGCGCAGCTTGTGCTCGGGCGCGATGCCGATGAAGGCCGACAGCACGAGGCGGGCGACGTGCGGGTTCTGGCTGGTGGTGTAGAGCGTGAAGGCCTCGTTGCCGGCGTCGTACTCGCCGATCGCCGCGCGCGGCTCCATGGCGTTGGGGATCAGCCGGTTGTTGACGAGGTCGATCTTGGTGACGTGCTTGGCCGCGGCGAAGGCCGCGTCGACCGCGGCCTTGTCGCCGAGATGCCACTGGTAGACCGTGTTGTTGGGCGCCTCGGCGTGGACCTGCGGCTTGCCGGCCGCCTGCGTGGTGGCGGTGTCGACGAAGGCCGGCAGCACCTCGTACTCGACGTCGACGAGCTCGGCGGCGTCGCGCGCCTCGGCCAGCGTGTCGGCGATGACGACGGCGACGTGATCGCCGACGTAGCGCACCTTGCCCTGGGCCAGCGCCGGATGCGGGCCGGCCTTCATCGGCGAGCCGTCCTTGGAGTGGATCATCCAGCCGCAGATCAGGCCGCCGACCTTGTCCGTGGCGATGTCCTCGCCGGTGAAGACGTGGACGTCGTCGCGGCCCTTCAGCTTGCGAGGTGTCGATGCGCTTGATGTTGGCGTGCGCGTGCGGCGAGCGCACGAACACCGCGTAGGTCTGGCCCGGACGGTTGATGTCGTCGGTGTACTGGCCCTTGCCGGTGATGAAGCGGTGGTCTTCCTTGCGCCGGACTGGCGCGCCGATGCCGGTTGCGCTCATGGCGTCTCTCCCTGTGGTCTGCTCGACCGTCTTGGCTGCGAGTCGGTTGCCGGCAGCTCGCGGCTCGGCGGCTACCCGGGTGATCGGACTTATTCGGCGGCCTGGCGGCGGCTCGCGCCGGCCATGGCGGCGGCGCCGGCGCGCACCGCGGCGACGATGTTGTGGTAGCCCGTACAGCGGCAGATGTTGCCGTCCAGCTCCTCGCGGATCGTCTGCCTCGCTGACGGTGCTGCCCTTGCGGTTGACGATGTCGATCGCCGCCATGATCATGCCGGGCGTACAGTAGCCGCACTGCAGGCCGTGATGCTCGCGGAAGGCTTCCTGCATCGGGTGCAGCTCGGCCGCCCTGCGCGAGGCCCTCGATGGTGGTGACCTCGGCGCCGTCGCAGGACGCGGCCAGCATCGTGCACGACTTGACGGCGCGGCCGTCGACATGCACCACGCAGGCGCCGCACTGGCTGGTGTCGCAGCCGACGTGCGTGCCGGTCAGGCGCAGCTGCTCGCGCAGGAACTGCACCAGCAGCGTGCGCGGATCGATCTCGGCCGACACCGACTTGCCGTTGACGGTCATGCTGACCGTGGCCCGGCCCGGCGACGCGCTCTGACCCGGCGCGCCGCTCGGCAGCGCGGTTTGTCTTCCTTGCGGGACCTGAAGAACATGCGTCGCCTCCTCCATTTGGTGCGTGATGCGAGCCACGAACCGTTCTTTGTTCTGATTGCGATTACGCCACAGCTGGGCACCGTGCGCAATCGAGCAGGCACTTTTGCGGCGCGCGCATCGCACACGTGTCGGTGAAGGAAGCGCCCGAATGGCTGGCATACCAGGTGCGACATGACCGGCGGAGCGGGCGACAGCCCACCCGGTCCGCGCTATAGAGCCGGCTGCAATCCTCACCACGGTGCTCGGGAATGGCCCCGCCTCTCATACAACTCAGCGACATCGCGCTCAGCTTCGGCGGCACCGACCTGCTCGACGGCGTGGAGCTGGCGGTGTCCGCGGGCGAGCGCGTGTGCCTGGTCGGCCGCAACGGGTCCGGCAAGTCGACGCTGCTGAAGATCGCGGCCGGGCTGATCGAGCCCGACCGCGGCACGCGCTTCGTGCAGCCGGGCGCCAGCATCCGCTATCTGCCACAGGAGCCGGACCTCACCGGGTATGCCAGCACGCTGGCCTACGTGGAGGACGGGCTCGGCCCGACCGACGATGCGCACCAGGCGCGCTATCTGCTGCAGCAGCTGGGCTTGAGCGGCGAGGAGGACCCCGCGCACCTGTCGGGCGGCGAGGCGCGCCGCGCAGCCCTGGCGCGCGTGCTGGCGCCCGCGCCCGACATCCTCCTGCTCGACGAGCCGACCAACCACCTCGACCTGCCGGCCATCGAATGGCTGGAGAGCGAGCTGCGCGGCCTGCGCGCGGCGCTCGGTGCTGATCAGCCACGACCGGCGCTTCCTGGAAAACCTGTCGCGCAGCACCGTGTGGCTCGATCGCGGCGTTGCGCGGCGCGTCGAGATCGGCTTCTCCGGCTTCGAGGCCTGGCGCGACGAGCGCCTCGCCGAGGAGGAGGTGGCGCAGCACAAGCTCGATCGCAAGATCGTCGCCGAGGAGCACTGGCGGCGCTACGGCGTCACCGCGCGACGCAAGCGCAACGTGCGCCGCATGGCCAACCTGATGGCGCTGCGCCAGAGCCGGCGCGACTACCGCAAGGCGACCGGCAAGGCCGTGATCGCCGCCGGCGAGGCCGACGCCTCCGGCGCGCTGGTGATCGAGGCCAAGGATATCGCCAAGTCGTTCGGCGAGCGGCCGATCGTGCGCGATCTCTCGACGCGCATCATGCGCGGCGACCGCATCGGCATCGTCGGCCCCAACGGCAGCGGCAAGACCACGCTGGTCAGCCTGCTGACCGGCGCGCTCGCGCCCGATACCGGCACCGTCAAGCTCGGCGCCAACCTGGAGATGGCCGCGCTCGACCAGGGCCGCGACAGCCTCGATCCGGAGTGGACGCTCAAGGAGGCGCTGACCGGCGGCAGCGGCGACACGTGACGGTCGGCGGCCAGACCAAGCACGTCATGAGCTACATGAAGGACTTCCTGTTCACGGCCGCGCAGGCGCGCACGCCGCTGCGCGCGCTGTCGGGCGGCGAGCGCGGCCGCCTGATGCTGGCCCGCGCGCTGGCCAAGCCCTCCAACCTGCTGGTGCTGGACGAGCCGACCAACGATCTCGACCTGGAGACGCTCGACGTGCTGGAGGAGATGCTCGCCGACTATACCGGCACCGTCATCCTGATCAGCCACGACCGCGATTTCCTGGATCGGGCGGTCAATGCCGTGATGGTGCCGGAGGGCGACGGGCGCTGGCTGGAGTATGCCGGCGGCTATACCGACATGCTGGCCCAGCGCGGCGTCGATCTCGCCGGCCGGCAGGCGCCGAAGGTCGAAGGCCGAGAAGGCAGCCAGGCCGGAGCAGGCCGCCGCGTCGGCCAAGACGGCACGACGCCGGCTCAGCTTCAACGACAAGCACGCGCTGGAGACGCTGCCCAAGCAGATGGCAGCGCTGCAGGAGAAGGTGCGCACGCTGCAGCAGCGCCTGGAGGACCCCGGCCTCTACGCCCGCGACGCCAAGGCCTTCGCCGACACGTCGGCGGCGCTCGCAGCGACGCATGCCGAGCTCGCCGCCGCCGAGGAGCGCTGGCTCGAGCTCGAGATCCTGCGCGAGGAGATCGAGGGTGCCTGACCACGACTGTCATCCCGGCCTGCGCGCATAGCGCGAGAGCCGGGATCCAGGATCGCACGCGACGCAGGCTCGACTTCGGTCCCGGATATTTCGCTGTCGCGAAATTCCGGGATGACAGCCTACTTCTGCAGGAACCGATAGCGCACCGGCCGTCCGGTCATGCCCTTCGGCGGCGGTGAGGATGGCGTTCACGTCGAGGCCGTAGTGGCCGTACAGCTCCGACAGCGAGCCGGACTGGCCGAAGTGCTCCACGCCGAGCGCGCGCACGCGGTGGCCGCACACGCCGCCGATCCACGACAGCGCTTCGGGATAGGCATCCGTCAGCGTGATGATGGCCGGCATCGCGCGGCAGGGCGGCCAGCAGCGTCTCGACGTGGGCGCGCGCGCCGGCGTCGCCGTGCTCGCGCGCCCGTTGCGCCGCGTGCCAGCCGGCCGACAGCCGGTCGGCCGAGGTGACGGCCAGCACGCCGACGCCGCGCCGGTCCTCCGACAGCAGGCCGGCCGCCTCGATCGCCTCCGGCGCCACCGCGCCGGTGTAGACGATGGCGAGGTCGGTGCCGGGCTCCGGCCGGCGCAGCCAATAGCCGCCGTCGATGATCGCTGTCGCGCAGGTCGGCGGTCATGGCGCGCGTGCGGCTGGTCGATCGGCCGCGTCGACAGGCGCAGGTAGACCGAGCCGCCCTTCTCGTCGCGATGCCAGCGCTTCTCCTTGTCCTCGTCGCCGCCGCGCTGCATGTAGTCGAAGGCCCACTCCATGATGGTGGCCAGCTCGTCGACGTAGGCCGGCTCGAACGAGGCGAGCCCGTCCTGCGCCATGCCGATCAGCGGCGTGCCGATCGACTGGTGCGCGCCGCCTTCGGGCGCCAGCGTGATCCCCGACGGCGTGCCGGCCACGATGAAGCGCGCGTCCTGGTAGCAGGCGTAGTTCAGCGCATCGAGGCCGCGGCAGACGAACGGATCGTACAGCGTGCCGACCGGCAGCAGCCGCTCGCCGAACAGCGAGTGCGACAGACCCAGCGCCGCCAGCATCAGGAACAGGTTCATCTCGGCGATGCCGAGCTCGAAGTGCTGGCCCTTGGGACTCATCTCCCACTTCTGCGGCGACAGCAGGCCGCGCTTCTTGAAGACGTCCTCGTGGTCGGCAAGCGAGAACAGGCCGCGCCGGTTCACCCAGGCGCCCGAGGTTGGTCGAGACGGTGACGTCGGGCGAGGTCGTGACGATGCGGTCGGCCAGCGGCCCGGCGGCGCGCGCGATCTCGTCGAGCACGCGGCCGAAGCCGGCCTGGGTCGACATCTGGCCCTTGGTCTCGAGCTTGGGGAACGGCGTCGACGGGAACGCGCGCGGCCTTCAGCCGCGCGCCGCGCGCTGCACGAACGGCACCTTGCGCAGGATAGTCCTCGAACGTCGGCCGCGGCAGCGGACAGGCCAGCGAAGCGGTCCCACTCCTCGCCCTGGTTGATGCCCTCGCGCGCGCGCAGCTCCTGCATCTGCGCCTTGGTCATCAGGCCGGAGTGGTTGTCCTTGTGGCCCTGGAAGGGCAGGCCGAAGCCCTTGATGGTGTAGGCGATGAAGCACACCGGCTGATTGGTCGGTGCCGTCGCGAAGGCCTCCAGGATGGCCTCGCATGTCGTGCCCGCCGAGGTTGGTCATCAGGCGCGCCAGCTCGGCATCGTCGTGCCGGCGCACGATGGCCAGCGCATCGGGATGGATGGCCAGCTCCTCCTCCAGCTGCCGGCGCCAGGCCGCGCCGCCCTGGAACACCAGCGCCGAGTAGAGCTGGTTGGGGCAGTCGTCGATCCACTCCTTGAGGCGCTGACCGCCGGGCTCGGCGAAGGCCGCCTGCAGCAGCTTGCCGTACTTGAGCAGCACGACCTTCCAGCCGAGGTTCTCGAACAGGGCGGCCATCTTCATGAACAGGCGGTCGGAGACCACCGAGTCGAGGCTCTGGCGGTTGTAGTCGATGATCCACCAGCAGTTCTCGAGGCCGTGCTTCCAGTATTCGAGCAGCGCCTCGTGCACGTTGCCTTCGTCGATCTCGGCGTCGCCCATGATGCCGATCATGCGGCCCTTCGGCCAGGCCGGGTTCCAGCCCTTGGCGTGCACGTAGTCCTGCACCAGGCTGGCAAAGCCGGTCTCGGCGATGCCGAGGCCGACCGAGCCGGTCGAGAAGTCGACGTCGGCGGTGTCCTTGGTGCGCGAGGGGTAGGACTGCGCGCCGCCGAAGGCGCGGAAGTTCTGCAGCTTGGTCGAGCTCCTGGTTGCCGAGCAGGTACTGGATGGCGTGGAACACCGGACTGGCGTGCGGCTTGACCGCGACACGGTCCTCCGGCCGCAGAACGTGGAAATACAGCGCCGTCAGCAGCGTGACGAGCGAGGCGGACGAGGCCTGGTGGCCGCCCACCTTCAGTCCGTCACCGCGATCCACCTCGTGGTTGGCGTGGTGGATCATGTAGGACGACAGCCACAGCACCTTGCGCTCGAGCTGGCGCAGGATGTCGATCTCCGACATCGTCCGCGGCACCATGCGTGCGCCTTCCATCGTCGTTCACTCCTGCAAGCGAAGTCGATCAGCGCCTTCGCGTGGATCAGCGTCGTGTCGAAGGACGCGGCAAGGCCGAGTTGCTATCGCTCGAGCAGCATACCAACTTCCGTGCAGCCCAGCAGCACGCTATCGCGCCCCGGCCCGCCTGGCCTGTCTCGGTCATGCCTTCGTAGGTCGCGCGCGAGGAGGGCTTCGTCTCGCCGCGGCACAGCTCCTCATAGATGATGCGGTGGATCTCGGTGCGATCCGCCGGCCTCGGGGATCATGCACGTCAAATCCGCGCGCCTTGAGCACCCCGGTGTAGAAATCCTGCTCCATGGTGAAGCGGGTCGCCATCAGGTAGGGCGACGCGGCGGCCCGCCCTGCGAAGCGCTCATCGGCCGTCGGCCTCGGCAATGTGCACGAACGGGATCGATGGTCGCCCGGGTGATATGGTCCGCGCACCTTGTGCATGGTGTTGGTGCACAGGCCGATCAACTTGCGCACCGGCGCGCTCCAGGTCACGCGCCGCATTCGCCAATTCCTCGCCCGGCATCCTCCCACCGGCCCGCAGCCTGCATCTCGGCGATCGGCGCGAAGTCGAGGCGAGTGCACGATGCACTTGGCCGATGCAGCGCCGCCCAGCCGGGTGCGCACCTCCACGTTGATCGCCTCGTAGTAGAGGCGGGTGCTCTCCCAGCTCATGCCGCCAATGAGGCCGATGGTCTTCATGGGGGCCTCAGTCAGCGCTCCGCCCGGGATTGCTGCGCACCTCCACCTCGAAGCCCGCAGCCCTGAGCCTGTCCACCGTCTCGTTCCCGATGCTCGCGGTCGCGCGTCTCGATCACCACGTCGAGCAGCGCCGCCTTGGCCGGCAGATCGGAGAAGATGCGCTGGTGGGTGACCTCGACGATGTTGGCGCCGGCCTCGCCCAGCAGGTTGGCGACCTTGGCCAGCGTGCCCGGCCGATCCACCAGGTCGATGGTGAGCTGGGTCAGGCGTCCCTCGCGGGCCAGCTCGCGCGTCAGCACGCTGGCCAGCAGGCGCGTATCGATGTTGCCGCCGCACAGCACGAGGCCGACGCTGCGGCCGGCGAAGCTCGCTCGCGCAGCTTGCAGGGCCGCGGCGAGGCCGGCGGCACCGGCGCCTTCGACCACCGTCTTCTCGATATTGATCAGCAGGCTCACGGCGTGCTCGATCTCGGGCTCGGTCACCAGCACGATGTCGTCGACCAGCTCGCGCACCATCGCCTGCGTGATGCGGCCGGGCGCCTTCACGGCGATGCCCTCGGCCAGCGTGTCGCCGCGCATCGGCAGGCTGGTGCCCTTGATGGCATTGTACATGGAGGGATAGAGCGCAGCCTGCACGCCGATCAGGCGAATGCCGGGCTTGAGGGCCTTGGCGGCCACGCCGATGCCGGAGATCAGCCCGCCGCCGCCGATCGGCACGATCAGCGTGTCGATCTCGGGCGCGGCGCCGAGCATCTCCAGCGCGAGGGTGCCCTGGCCGGCGATCACCAGCGGATCGTCATAGGGGTGCACGAAGGTGAGCCCGTGCTTGCGCGCCGTGCTCGTGCGCGAACAGCGCCGCTTCCTCGACCGTCTCGCCCGTCAGGATCACCTCGGCGCCGTGCCGGCGCGTATTCATCACCTTCACGGTCGGCGTGTTGACCGGCATGACGATGGTGGTGGGAATGCCGAGCCGGCGAGCGTGATAGGCGACGCCCTGCGCGTGGTTGCCGGCCGACATGGCGATCACGCCGCGCCTGCGTTCGCTCCGCTGTCAGGGCCGAAAGCCGGTTGATGGCGCCGCGCTCCTTGAAGGAGGCGGTGAACTGCTGGTTCTCGAACTTGAGCCAGGTCTTGCAGCCGAGGATCTCGGACAGCGTACGGCTCCAGTCGCAGTCGGTATCGACGATCGCCCCGCTGAGCCGCGCGCGCGCAGCTTCCACGTCGTCGAGCGTGACGGGCAGGGCGGCCGGATGCGGCAGCGAAGCGGCGGTCGGTTTGGGTCTCGTCACGGTGTCGTCTCGCCAGGGTGATGATCGAGAAATTCGCCGAAGTTTGCGGCTAGGTTCAGAGCGAATTTCTCGATCTGAATCACACTAGCAAACCTATGATTCTAGCGTCCCTTATGATTCCGAAGTTCGCTCCCGAACCCAGCCCTGACCACCGGCGAACTTCGGACTAGGGACACTAGGGTTGCGCCAATCTAGGCGAGGCATGCCGCCCTGTCCCGGCGATTTCATGTCCCGGTTACTCGAGGCGCGATCCGAGGTGCCGGACCAACTCTCCTGCCTCCGCTCTATGTGAATACCGGCTAAATGCGGCATTCAGCATGCCCTCAAGAGTGGGCGGATAGATACGGGGTAACCATCGGCCCGGCGCGCCGATTGCCTCCCTCAGGCCCCTGGAGATGCCGCGTGTACGTCAAGATTTCCCTGCTGGCCCTGGCCGCGGCGGCCGCGTTTCTCGGCGCCGCCCTCGTCGGCGTACCTTCCTCGCCAGAGCGCAGGATCGGCATGTTCATCTCGCTGCCCTGGACGAACCTGCCCTGACGGGAAACGCCGGCGGCGGCAGCGGCTGGTGCCGGCCTTCTGCGCCCCATGAAAGCCGGCCTGACAAGCGGGCCGGCTTTCGCTATGAGTGGCGGCTGAAAATCCTGCATAGGGAGACGCAAGATGGCGAAAGTGGCGTGGATCGGCCTTGGCGTGATGGGCTATCCGATGGCGGGGCATATCCGCAAGAAGGGCGGCCATGATCTCGTCGTCTACAACCGCAACGCCGCCAAATCCGAGGCGTGGGTGAAGGAATACGGTGGCAAGACGGCCGCCACGCCTGCCGATGCCGCCAAGGATGCCGATTTCGTGTTCTGCTGCGTCGGCAACGACAACGACCTGCGCGAGGTCACGCTCGGCGCCAAGGGCGCCTTCGGGTCGGTCAAGAAGGGCGCCGTGTTCATCGACAACACCACGGCCTCCGCCAATGTGGCGCGTGAGCTGTACGCAGCCGCCAAGGCCAAGGGCTTCGACTTCCTCGATGGCCCGGTTTCAGGCGGCCAGGCCGGCGCGGTGAACGGCGTCCTGACGGTGATGGTCGGCGGCGACGCCGGCCGCATTCGAGCGCGCCCAGCCGGTGATCGCGCACTACGCCCGCATGATCACCCTGATCGGGCCGGCGGGAGCGGGCCAGCTCACCAAGATGGTCAACCAGATCTGCATCGCCGGGCTGGTGGAGGGTCTCGCCGAGGGCATCCACTTCGCGCAGAAGGCCGGCCTCGACCTGCAGAAGGTGATGGACACCATCTCCAAGGGCGCGGCCCAGTCCTGGCAGATGGAAAACCGCTGGAAGACCATGAACGAAGGCAAGTTCGACTTCGGCTTCGCGGTCGACTGGATGCGCAAGGACCTCGGCATCTGCATGGAGGAGGCCAAGCGCAACGGTGCCAGCCTGCCGGTCGCTGCCCAGGTCGACAGCTTCTACGCCGACGTGCAGAAGATGGGCGGCAGCCGCTGGGACACCTCCAGCCTGATCGCCCGGCTGAACAAGAAATAGGGGGTCATCCCGGCCTGAGCGCAGCTCAGAGCCGGGACCCAGCCCCCCTCACTCGCCTTCGGCCTTCAATCTCGCCAGCGCTTCCGGCGTATCGACGTCCATGGCGATCGCATCCGTGCCGAGGTCCACCTCGCGCACTCGGTCGGCGTGCTGCTGCAGAAGACGGCGGGCGCCGGTGTCGCCATCGAGCTGCCCGATCTCGGCAAAGAAGCCGGCTGACCACAGCACCGGGTTGCCTCGCTGCCCATGATACGTCGGGACCACGATGTCTGCGCCCGCGCCCGGCGCAAACGCGGCGATCAGTGCATCGAGATGAACCGGCGTGATGCGCGGCATGTCGCCGAGCAGCACCAGCGCCCCAGCGCAGCCAGCTGGCACGGCGCGGATGCCGGCCTTCAGCGAGCTGCTGAGGCCCATCGCGTAATCCGGATTGGCGCACAACGTAACATCGAGCCCGGTCAGTGCCGCGCGTACCTCGGCGGCCTGGTGGCCGGTCACCACCAGCACCGGTCGCGCCGCACTGGCCAGCGCCGTCTCGACGACGATGCGAACCATCGCCGTGCCACCGACCTCGGCGAGCAGCTTGTTTGCAGCCCCCATGCGCGTGGAGCGGCCAGCGGCGAGGACGATGCAGGCGATGTCGGCTCTCCCGCCCATTTCAGTCTGCCCCGCTGGCGGCGAAGGCGAACAGGTCTGCCGGGTCGGCCTCGTTGGCTGGCCCCAAACCGGCCACGCCGACGCCGATCAGGCGGAAGGTGCGGCCGTCCGCCTCCTTCTCGATCAGCGCCGTCGCCCTTTCCAGCAGAACGTCCGCCCGTTGTGTCGGGTGGGTGAGGCGCCTGTTACGGGTGAGGATGCGAAAATCCGAGGTCTTCAGTTTCAGGACGACCGTGCCGCCGGCCAGTTGCTTGCGCTCGAGCTGGCGCGCCACCTGCTGGCACAGGCCGCCTGCCGTCTCGATCAGCTCGGCGCCCGAGCTGGTGTCGCGCCGGAAGGTCGTCTCCGCAGAGATGCTCTTGGTGGGCCGGGCCGGCGTCACGGCGCGATCGTCCTCGCCGTGCACGAAGCCGGCGAGCCGCCGGCCGAACCTCCCGTAGCGCGCTTCCAGCTGACGCGCGCTCTGCGCCTGCAGATCGGCAATGGTGAGGATACCCTCCGCCTCCATGCGCCGCGCTGTGGCCGCGCCGACGCCGTGGATCTTGCGCACTGACAGAGGCGCCAGGAAGGCCTTGGCCTCCGTCCGGCCGATCACCGAGAAGCCGGCGGGTTTGCGCAACTCGGACGCCAGCTTGGCCAGGAACTTGTTGGCCGAGAGCCCAACCGAGACGGTGATGCCGATTTCGTCCTCGACCCGCTGCGCGATGCGGGCGAGCGCCTGTGCGGCCGTCGGTGCGGAGAGGCGGTGCTCGTCCGTCAGGTCGAGGTAGGCCTCGTCGAGCGAGACGGGCTCGACCATCGGCGTGGCGGACAGGAAGATGGCGCGGATCGCCTCGCTGACCCGCTTGTACTTGGCCATATCGGGCGGCAGCACCACCGCATCGGGGCACAGTTCCAGCGCCTGGAACATCGGCATGGCCGAGCGCACGCCGGAGATGCGCGCCAGGTAGCAGGCGGTGGTGACCACGCCGCGCCCGCCCGCATGCCCGACGATCAGCGGCCGATCCTCCAGGCTCGGATCGTCGCGCTTCTCGACGGAGGCGTAGAAGGCGTCGCAATCGATGTGGGCGATGCCGAGCGCATCGATCTCTGCATGGGCGACGAGCCGGCCGGACCCGCACACCGGGCACGACGCGGACGCGGCACCCAGCATCTCGTGGCAGTCTCGGCATACGGCGTGCGGCACGGTCCACTCGCAGCTCCAGGATTCGACCCTGAATACGACGCGGTCAGCGACAGTACAACGCAGCACCCATGACGTTCGGCGGCGCATGGCCTGTCGTTGATGATGTTATCAACAGCCAGTATGGTCCCGGCACAAATCCCCTCTCGATGGGTGGTCTGGCCTGCTTCGAGGAGAGCCATTTTTGGAGCACGAACAACCGCGCGTCGTCGCGGTCGTGGTGGCCTATGACAGCGCGCGGTGGCTACCCGCCTGCCTCGAAGCTCTTGACCGGCAGGGCATCCCGACGATCGTCGTCGACAACGCATCGCGTGACGGCACGGCGGCGGTTGCACGCGACGCCGGCGCACGCGTGATCACCAACGCCAAGAACGAGGGGTATGGGCGCGGCAACAACCAGGGTATCCGGGCTGCCGAAGGCGCAGACTGGTGCATGATCGTCAATCCCGACGCGGTGCTGGACACGGACTGCGTGCGCTTGCTCCTGGACGGTGCTCGGCGACATTCTCGCGCGGCTATCCTCGTGCCCAAGCTAGTGGAGCCGGACGGGCGCTCCTTCGACCACAGCACGTCAGTCCTGTCGCAGGCGGCGCCGATCGAGACAGAGTACGTATCCCAGGGCGAACGCGTCGTGCCGTTTACCTCGGGCGCCTGCATGCTGGTGCAGCGCAGCGCCTTCCTGAGCATCGGCGGGTTCGACGAGCGTATCTTTCTGTTCTACGAGGACGACGACTTGTGCTTGCGCATCCGGCAGGCCGGTTTCACGATCGTGCAGAGCGATGGCGCTATCGCACGCCACGTACGCGGAGGGTCGACCGTTCCCTCGCCCGGTCGGATCTTCCGCAGCCGCTGGCATCAGGCCTGGTCGCGCTCGTATGTGTGCAGAAAGCACGGCATCGCCGACGACCGCATCTGGGTTTTGATCCGCAATGGATTGAAGCTGCTGGGCGTTCTGCCGACCTTCAATCGCCGCCGTATCGAGCGCTATGCCGGCTCGGCCGCCGGCGCGTGGGCTGCCTTGCGCAACCAAGCGGCCATAGAGCGGGAGCGCCTGGCCCCGAGCGGGCATTAAGGACGCGAGCCGAAATTGCCTGTCGGTACGAGGAATACTGCTGCGCCGCTGCGGTAGAATGGATCTACCGCCGGTTTGGACGCACGCTGTACGGGTCGAGATACTGTTGCGTCCCGCGTTCGGTTTTGCGATAGGGCGCGGAGCTCTTACGTTTGCATCAAGCATGTCCCGCCGATGGCCGTGCGGCCTGAAAGATATCCGGTAATGCCCCTGCACCATAGGTTCTGTGTCGCGCCGATGATGGATTGGACGGATCGGCATTGCCGGTTCTTCCATCGGCTGCTGACGCGTAACGCTTTGCTGTACACCGAGATGGTGACGGCGGAGGCGGTGCTGCGGGGGGATCGCGAGCGGCTGCTCGGCTTCTCGCCGGAGGAGCATCCAGTGGCGCTGCAGCTGGGCGGGTCAGACCCGGCCAAGCTCGCCGAGGCGGCGGCGATCGGCGAGGGTTTCGGGTACGACGAGATCAACCTCAACGTCGGCTGTCCCTCGGATCGCGTGCAGGAGGGACGCTTCGGTGCATGCCTGATGGCCGAGCCCGAGCTGGTGGCCGAGTGCGTTGCGGCCATGCGCCGGCGCGTGGCTGTGCCGGTGACTGTGAAGTGCCGTATCGGCATCGACGACCAGGACGGCGAGGCGGCGCTGCAGCGGTTCGTCGACGTGGTGGCCGATGCCGGCTGCGGGACGTTCATCGTGCACGCGCGCAAGGCCTGGCTGCAGGGGCTGTCGCCCAAGGAGAACCGCGAGGTCCCGCCGCTGGACTACGACCGCGTGTTCCGGCTCAAGGCGGATCGCCCGCAACTCGAGATCGTGCTCAACGGCGGCATCCAGTCGATCGAGGACGCGGCGACGCATCTGGGCAAAGTCGACGGCGTGGCGCTGGGCCGGGCCGCGTATCAGAACCCCTATCTGCTGGCCGAGGTCGATGGCGCGTTGTTCGGTAGCGCCGATGCCATGTCGAGCCGGCGGCAGGCCCTGGAGCAACTCGTGCCCTACGTCGAGCGGCATCTGCGGGCCGGCGGCCGGCTGAACAACATCGTCCGCCACATCCTCGGGCTCTACCACGGCCGGCCGCGTGCGCGCGCCTTCCGCCGGCATCTGTCGGAGCAAGCGCCGCGTGACGGTGCCGGCATCGGCGTGCTGCTGGAGGCGATGGCGATCGCCGAGGGCGAGCAGCGGGTGATGGCGGCGGCCGAATAGCATCCTTAATGCGCGGCTGGTCTGATGCGTTCGGATGCCCCAATCCGCGCTTCAACAGGCTTTGATCGTCGAGCGGCAGGTTCTGCGGTAGACTTTGCCGAACCACTCTTGGAGAGCGACATGCGACGTGCCGTGCTCGGCAGCCTTCTTCTGGCGCTGCTGCTGGCTTCGCCGGTGCAGGCGGCCGAACCTGGGCCGCTGCCTTCGCCGGTCGGCTCCGAGACGCCGCGCGTGGAGCCCGACAAGGAGGAGAACGGGCTCTATCACCAGAAGTGGTTCCACCTGTCGTTCCTCGACCTGCGCGAGGACTTCGAGGACGCCAAGAGGGCGGGCTTGCGCTTTGCCGTGATCTTCGAGCAGCGCGGGTGCCCCTACTGCACCAAGATGCACACCGAGATCCTGGCGCAGCGCTACATCAACGACTACGTGCGGCAGAACTTCCGCATCGTGCAGCTCGACATGTTCGGCTCGCGCGAGGTGACGGACTTCGACGGCACGAAGATGTCCGAGAAGGCGCTGGCCGAGCGCTGGGGAGTGATTTTCACGCCGACCATCGTGTTCTACAAGGACGACCTCGCTGGCCTCGACGGCAAATGGGGTCGCGAGCTGGAAGCGATCGAGCGCCTGCCGCTCAGCTACGGCCGCGACACGTTCTATGATCTGTTCGTGTGGGTGCGGCACAAGCTCTATGTGCAGGACAAGAGCTTCCAGCGCTTTCATCACACGCGCATCGCCGAGCGCGAGGCGCTGAAGGCTGCGGCGGAGCCGAAGGCGGGGCGGACGAATTGAGGCAGTCGAGGCCAGGCATGACCCTGATTCAACTGTGATTCGAGAGCTTGCCGGCAACTCGGACACAAACAGCGCCTGCGGCATCACAATGCCTGTTGCATCAGCTGCGCGTGCGCCGGCTGACGACGAGGAGCCAGCTGATTGCGCTCATCTATCGCAGCTTTCGGAGCGCCCAGAGCCTGCGGGAGATCGAGCAAGCCATGCCCACGGCCATGGGCACCGCCTCTAGTCATCGCCGCGCTCGACGCTGGCCGACGCCAACGCCAAGCGCCCGACATTGCGCGACTGCCCGCCGTGCTCGCCGCATGCCAGCGCCGGTCAGTCGTGCGCCGCGCCACGCGCGAGGCCATCCACCTCGTCGATGCGAGCAGCATCCGTCTCACCGACATTCGCGTGCCTGGGCCGACTATCGCACGGCGCGGTGAAGCTGCACTTCGACGCCGACGGCGCCAGCCGGTCGTCACGCGGCTCACGCACCGCGCGTTCTGGAGACCCGCGCCGTGGCCGCAGGCGGGCCGGTGCGATCGGACCGCATCGTGGCCATCGACGCACGTCTCAGATCGGCGCGCGGCGCACGTCATCCGCTCTCAGGCATCGCCTTGCGCGAGGTGGTCGTCGCCATCGACGGCCGCCGCACCTTGCGGCTCATCACCAACGATCTGCAAGCGTCCGCGGAGCGCATCGGTGAACTCTACAAGGCGCGCTGGCAGATCGAGCTGTTCTTCCGCTGGGTCAAGCAGCACCTCAAGATCAAGCGCTTCCTCGGCACCAGCGAGAACGCCATCAGGACCCAGATCGCCGTCGCCCTGATCGCCTTCCTCATCCTCAGGATGGCCCACCGCGCCAAGACCTTCCCCGCCAGCCTGCTCGCCTTCGCGAGGCTCATCAGGGCCAACCTCATGCATCGCCGACCCCTCGACGATCTCCAGGCCCCGCCACCCCCGATCAGCCCCGACCCACGCCAGGCCGAACTCGCCCTATGCTAAACCGGACAGCCGTGGGCTTGTCCCGAGGACCCAGCCGTCGGCAAGCTCCGGAGCGAGTTGATCGATGGATGGTCGGGACATTCGGAACAAGTCCGAGCGCAAGCAGGCCCGACCATGACAACGCACCTAGATCTTCTGATTGTACTCGCCGACCTCTGGGCACTTCGCCAGGCGGCCGTCGATGTCGGCGAAGATGGCGCGCATGTTGGCCTCCGACGTCGGGCTCTCGACGACGATCACCAGCTCGGGCTTGTTGGAGGAGGCGCGCAGCAGGCCCCAGGTGCCGTCGGCGAGCACCACGCGCACGCCGTTGACCGTGATCAGATCGCGAATCTTCTGGCCGGCGATCTGGCTGCCGGCTGGCGGATGCGTCCTTGTAGTGCGGCGACGATCTTGTCGACGACGCCGTACTTGGCTTCGTCGCGCGCAGTGCGGCGACATGGTCGGCGAACCCTAGGTCTTGGGCAGCGCGTTCTTGAGGTCGGCCAGCGTCTTGCCCGGGCTGCGCTCGAGCATGTCGCACACGGCGATGGCGGCGACGAGGCCGTCGTCGTAGCCGCGGCCGAGCGGCGGCTTGAAGAAGAAGTGGCCGGACTTCTCGAAGCCGACCAGCGCCTTCTGCTCGTGCGTGTAGCGCTTGATGTAGGAGTGGCCGGTCTTCCAGTAGAGCGTCGCGGCGCCGTTCTGCTGCAGGACGGGATCGGTCATGAACAGGCCGGTCGATTTCACGTCGACGACGAACACGGCGTTGGCGTGCTGCGCGGAGAGATCGCGGGCCAGCATGACGCCGACCTTGTCGGCGAAGATCTCGTGGCCCTCGTTGTCGACGACGCCGCAGCGGTCGCCGTCGCCGTCGAAGCCGAGGCCGACATCGGCCTTGTGCGCCAGCACCGCCTCGCTCATGGCGTGCAGCATCTTCATGTCTTCGGGGTTGGGGTTGTAGCGCGGGAAGGTGTAGTCGAGGTCGGAGTCCAGCGGCACCACCTCGCAGCCGAGCGCCTCCAGCACCTGCGGCGCGAAGGCGCCGGCCGTGCCGTTGCCGCAGGCGCACACGACCTTGAGCGGCGCTTCAGCTTGGGCCGGTCGGTGAGCGACGGCGATGTAGCGTTCGGCGATGTCGGGCACGAAGATGTAGCGGCCGCCGGCGCGCCTGCTCGCCGGCGCCGGCGAGCACGATCTCCTTCAGCGCGGTCATCTCGTCGGGGCCGAACGTCAGCGGCCGGTCCATGCCCATCTTGATGCCGGTCCAGCCGTTGTCGTTGTGGCTGGCGGTCACCATCGCCACGCCTTCGACCTCGAGCGCGAACTGCGCGAAGTAGGCCATCGGCGAGAGCGCGAGGCCGATGTCGTGTACCTCCGCGCCGCCGGCGAGCAGGCCGTTGATCAGCGGCCTGTTTCACGGAAGCGGAATAGGAGCGGTAGTCGTGGCCGACGACGAAGCGCTTGGGCGCCCCCGCCTGGCCGACCAGCGTGGCAAGGCCGAGACCGATGGCGTTGAGGCCCATCAGATTGATCTCTGTCGGGAACAGCCAGCGCGCGTCGTACTCGCGAAAGCCGGTCGGCTTGACCAGCGGCAGCCGCTCGAAGTCGGCGGTGTTCGGCTTCAAGTCGGCGCGCGGTTTGGGAAGCATGCGGAATCACCTCGAGAACGTATGAGTGGCCACACCCGGCCACAGACAACGGTCACAGGCCAGCGGCCGATGTGTGACAAAAGGACCGTGGCTGATCAAGGATCGACGGAAGAGAGGCTCAATACCGCCAGGGCGTCATTCCTGCAGCACCAGCGTGCCGCCGCTCATGTCCACCCGGCGGAGCCGCTTGAGAAACGACATGCCGAGCAGCGTGGTGCCGAGCATGCCGCGCTCGCTCACCGACGCCGGCACATCGCGCACGGTGATGTCGCCGATGCTGATGCGGTCGAGGGTGACCGGTGCAACTCGTGCGATGCCGTTGGCCGTGCGGACCTGTTGCGTGAAGTCGCGGTCGCGTACGTAGATGCCGGCGCGGCTGGCATCCTCGTAGGTCAGGGCCACCTGGGAGGCACCGGTGTCGACCATTGCCTCGACGCGTCGCCCGTTGATCTCGGCGGCCACATGGTAATGGCCGTAGGCGCCGGCGCGAAGCTCGACCGTGCGGCCGGACAGGGAGCGGGCGGCCGGCTCCGAGCGGCTTGGGGCTTGGCGGATGGTTTGACGCGATGTCGCGAATTTGGGCAGGCCGAGCATGCCCCGGGCGGCGTCTTTGATCTCGGCGAAATAGAGAATGCTGAAAGCCCGCACAGCAACCGGCCACGGTCCATCCGGCCGCCTGGTTGATCGCTCGCCTCGCACCCACCGGCATGGCCATGACGCCTGCACCGCTCGCTGGACGCTGGCGCGAGCGGGGCGCCGTTGGGCGGCTGCCGCTAGCTCCGCAGCGTCAGATAGTCTCCGGAAAATTCATATGAGCGCAGCCTGCTTAAGAAACTCATACCGAGCAGGTTCTCCTTCAGCGCGCCGGGTTTGGCCACCAGAGCATCGACGTCGGTGAGATTGATGGGGCCCAGCGTCAGCGTGCGCAGCCGCACGTGGGCCGCGTAGGTGGTGCCGTTGGCTGTCTGCACGGGCACCGAGTACCTGAGGCGCTCGGGGTCGATGCCGAGCTTCTGGGCGTCGGCCGGCTTCAGCACGACGGTCGACGCGCCCGTGTCGACCAGCATCGACAGGGCCACGCCGTTGGCTTGCGTCTTGACGATGAAGTGGCCGTCGGAGCGTTTGCGGATGCGCACGGACTGCTCGCCGTCCACCTGCGCGTCGCTGCGCAGGATGGCGCCCGGCGGCAACAGCTCGCCGATCACGCGGTGACCGAGGGTGAGGATCTCCTCGCGATAGCTGTAGCCTGCCACCAGCAGGAAGGCGACAGCCGTCCAGGCGACGAGGTCACGCGCCGCCTGGCCGAGGCGCCCGCGATAGCTACCGGCGATGGACGAAGCCAGAAAGATCAGCATGGCCAGGCCGGCAACGCCGATGGCGAAGTCGGACGGGTCGAAGCCTGCGATGGAGCCCGCGTCGGCACGCAGCAGCAATGCCAAGCCGGCGATCATCAGCAGAGTGAGGGCAATCCATGCTCCCATCGGTCACCTCTGCGCGGCCGGCTGAATTGGGCCGCGTCTGGCGGGCAGCTCGTTCATAATACGCCGCCGCTCGGTATCCGTCATCGCCGTCCAGCCGGCAATTTCACCCCTTGAGCGGAAGCATCCAGCACACAAACCCGTGGCCGGATCGATCGTACAGATCTTAATGCAGGGGGATTCCATATACCTCTGGTTCCGCAGCGCGTCGTCCGGCACCGCGCGGCGCAGCCCAGCGAATGTAGGAAGCGGGCCTGGTTCTGACAATCCGCCTCAGCGGGCTGCTGTGGATGGAACGGTACGTGAACCGATTTCCGTTCCTGCATCCCTCGGGTGCTTCCGCCGCTCGAGTGGGGGCGGCTGGCGGTGGCGTTCCATGCCCAAGGGTTGCAGGGGCGGCATTGCGCGCAGTACGCGGCTTTTCGGCAGTATGACAATGGCTTCCGTGCCTTTGCGCAGCTCGGACTGCAGGTCGAACGTGCCGCCATGCAGGGTGACGAGGTTCTGCACGATCGGCAGGCCGAGCCCGGTGCCGCCTTCGGCGGTCTGATGGGCCAGGGAGCCCTGCCCGAAGGCCTGCATGACGCGCGGGATCTCCTCCTTGGGTATGCCAGGGCCCGTATCGCGCACGCTCAGCTTCTGGCCGCCGGCATCGGCGTGCGTGACGCTAAGCGTGATGCGACCGCCGCGCGGCGTGAACTTCAGCGCGTTCGACATGAGGTTGAGGCAGATCTGGCGTATGGCCCGCTCATCGGCCCAGATCTGATCCAGGTCCTTGTCGAAGCTCGAGCACCATCTGCAGGCCCTTGCTCTCCGAGCGCAGGGCCAGCAGGCGCCGGCATTCCTCGACAATGTCGGCCAGGCGCACCGGCTCCTCGTGCAGCTCGTAGCGGCCGGCCTCGATGCGCGACAGATCGAGGATCTCGTTGATCAGTTGGAGCAGGTGCCGGCCGCTGTCGTGAATATTGCCGGCGTACTCCTTGTAGTTCTCGTTCTGCATCGGTCCGAGCAGCTCGCACTTCATCACCTCGGAGAAGCCGAGAATGGCGTTGAGCGGTGTGCGCAGCTCATGGCTCATGGTGGCGAGGAAGCGCGACTTGGCGACGTTGGCGGCTTCGGCACGCCGCCGCGCCTCGTCGGAGATGGACTTTTCCTCCTCGATCTCGGCGATCAGCGCGTCCTTCTCGGCGCGAAACTCGAGCATGGAGAGCGCCGTGGCGTTGAGTCCCTTGGCGAGGAAGATGAAGTAGACGTGCAGGCCGACCGCCATGGCCGCCATCGCCACATAGAAGGGGTGGCCCTGCATCAGCAGGCGCACGACGACGGCAAGCGTCATGGGAATGGTCGAGACGTAGAGGAGGTCCATCACGGCCGACGCGAAGGTCATGCGGATGGCAAGCAGGACGATGAGCGACGCCAGCATGAAGACGTGCGAGGCGGCGTCCGCCACGCCCAGTCCGACGACCGCCATGCCACCCCAGGTGACGCCGCTGGCCAGCTCGAGCCAGATGAATTTGGTGCGCCACTTGTCGACGTTCACCTCGGTGCGCGGCAGGGCCATGGAACTGGCGGCAGGCCGCGATCATGAAGAACTTGGCCGAGATGACGGTGGCCAGCCACGCGGATGCCTGGATGACGGGCGCCCAGAACATCGACGCCAGCGAGAAGATGACGGCCAGCAGCGGCAGAGTCACGCGCGCGGACAGCTCGTTGCGCACGAACATGGCCAGCAGCTCGTACTCGAACTCCGGCTTCAGGACGGTGTTGTGCGAGAGCTTGGCGCGGATCTCGCGCAGATGGGCCTGCATCGCCGCTCGCGGATCTTTCGCGCGCGGTCGGCTCTGGGGGGCCGCAATGTCGTCGGCGCCTTGCATAGTCTCCCTCGTCGTGCCTGGCAGGCACGTGCAGCCCCGCTTCCTGCACGCCTGCGGCGTCGACCGATCGTCACATCGAGCCCTGCAGGGGCAATCTCGGCCCAAATTACTAAATTCGCGTTTATCAATGGGTTGCGATTGCGCGTTGTGGGCGGTCCCTGAGCCCGCCGGGCAGGCACGCAACGATCGTGCCGCAGGGCCTGCGGGGCGCAGCTTGCACGGCCAACATGCCTCCAGTACGACTTTGGCACCCAACAGCCCGCTCGGAGCGCCAAAGCATGAAAATTCTGCAGACGCGAGGCGCCCCCAATCCGCGGCGGGTGCGCATCTTCCTGGCCGAGAAGGGCATCGAGGTGCCCTACGAGGAAATCGACCTCATGAAGGGCGAGCTGAAGACGGCCGAGTTCACCAAGCTCAACCGCTTCCAGCGCGTGCCCGTGCTGGTGCTGGATGACGGCACGTCCCTGCCCGAGACGATGGCCATCTGCCGCTATTTCGAGGAGACGAAGCCGGAGCCGGCCGCTGTTCGGCAAGGGCGCCCTGGAACGGGCCATGGTGGAGATGTGGAACCGGCGCATGGAGCTTGGCCTGCTGTTCTGCGTGGCGCAGGTGTTCCGCCACCTGCATCCGGCCATGGCTCAGCTCGAGGTGCCGCAGGTGGCCGCCTGGGGCGAGGCCAATCGGCCGAGGGTGCTGGAGATCCTGCAGTACCTGGATGAGGAGCTGGGCACGCGGCGCTATATCGCCGGCGACCACTATTCGGTCGCCGACATCACGGCGCTGGTTGCCATCGATTTCATGAAGCCGGCGCGCATACAACGGCCGGAGGGCGCGAAGAACCTCAGCCGCTGGCACGAGGAGGTGTCGGCACGGCCGAGCGCAAAGGCCTGATAGTCTACGCCGGCTGGATCTTGGCGTCCTGTTACCTGCGTAACAGACAGCAGGGCCGACCCGGTGCAGATGTAGCGGGAACTCGTCATTCTGAGACGAACGCCATGAAACTGACGGTTGTGGGATGCGGAGATGCCTTCGGCTCGGGAGGGCGGCTGCAGACCTGCTATCTCGTCGACGACGGGGCCAAGCGCTTCCTGATCGATTGCGGGGCGACGGCCCTGATCGGCCTCAACCGGCTTCGGATCGACCCCAACTCCATCGAGACCATCTTCATCTCGCACCTGCATGGCGATCACTACGCGGGGCTGGTGTGGTGGATGATCCATGCCAAGCATGTGGCCAAGCGCACCGCGCCGCTGACCATCGTCGGGCCGGCGGGCGTCGAGGCGCGCTTCATGGCGGCGGCGGAAGCCTTGTTTCCGGGCTCGACGGGCGTGCAGCGCAGCTTCGAGCTGCGCTTCCAGGAATGGGTGACCGGGCAGCCGACCGATATCGCCGGGGTGCGAGGGACGCCGTTCGAGGTCAGCCATCCGTCCGGTGCGCCATCCTATGCGCTGCGCTTCGAGGTCGGTGGCAAGGTACTGGCCTTCTCGGGCGATACGGAATGGGTCGACAGCCTGGTCGAGGCCGGCAGGAACGCCGACCTCTTCATCATGGAATGCTACCAGTTCGATGGCGTGCCGCGCTTTCACATGAGCTGGACGAAGATCGCCGCCCAGCTCGATCGCATCGGCGCCAGGCGCGTGATGCTCACCCATATGGCGACCGGCATGCTGGATCGGCGAGCCGAGGTCGGCGATCCGCGCTGCGTGCTGGCGGAAGACGGATTGGTTCTCGACGTATGACGGCCTCGGAGCGGCAGCTCGCGGGCCTGCTGCGCGAGGTGCGGGCCTGCCGCATCTGCCGCGATGCGCCCCTCGGGTCGCCGCTGCCGCACGAGCCGCGTCCCGTGCTGCGGCCGAGCGCGACCGCGCGGCTCTGCATCTGCAGCCAGGCGCCGGGAACGCGCGTGCACGCGTCCGGCACGCCCTTCACGGACCCATCCGGGGATCGCCTGCGGGCCTGGCTGGGTGTCGACAGCGAGGAGTTCTACGACCAGCGGCGTGTCGCCATCGTGCCGATGGGCTTCTGCTTTCCGGGCCATGACACGTCCGGCGGCGACCTGCCGCCGCGTCGGGAATGCGCGGCCGCCTGGCAGGCGCGGCTGTTCGCGGCCATGCCGCAGCTCGAGCTGATCCTGCTGGTCGGCAGCTACGCGCAGCGCTGGCATCTGGGCGAGCGGCTGCGCAAGGGCAGCATGACGGACGTGGTCAAGCGCTGGCGTGACGTTGCTGACGACGCCCGGCAGTCCGCACTACCTGCCGCTGCCGCATCCGTCCTGGCGCAACAACGGGTGGATCAAGGCCAATCCCTGGTTCGAGAGGGATCTGCTGCCTGCCTTGCGTCGCGAGGTACGTCGGCTGCTCTGACGGCTTTCAGGCGCTCTTCTTGGCGCACTCGGCATCGAGCGCCGGCGGAATGTCCCCGGCGTGAGCCTCTCCGCCCTGCTCCTGCAACTCATCGCGCAGCGCGGCCATGTTGAAGCCCGCCCGCTGCAGGGCATCGACCACGCAGTCCGCGGACTGGAGCCGCGCGGCGGCCCCGGCCCAGGCCGCTGCCGAGCGCATGCCCGATGCGCAATGCGCCAGCACGGGGCCCGGAAACTCGCTCAAGGCCTCCTGCATGTCGCCGACCACGCGATCCGAGAAGACGTCGAACTTGGTGGTCGGGATGTGCCGGAAGGCGAGCCCGGCCTGGCCGGCCAACTGCGCTTCCTGGGCGCTGGTGGGATAGGCCGGCGACTCCCCGTCCGGCAGGTTGGAGACCACCGCCTTGAAGCCCATCTCCCGAATTGCCGCGAAATCTTCCGGGCGAAGCGCGCCGGTGACGGCGAAATTGGCGGTGATGGGCGTGATTTTGTTCATGGGTGCAGCCGGGCCGATCGGGTTGGGTACGGATGAGCGACACTATGGCAAGTCATGAAAATTTAGCAATGGTCAAACGCGGCTTGACGCAATAATGACACTGCTCTAGGCACCTTATCCGTGGACGAATAGAAAAATGTTCCAACTCGCGCCCATCGCCCCAGCGCTGTCCCGGAGCCCAACTGCCATGCTCGACGAGATGGACGTCAAGATACTGCGCATCCTGCAGGAGGATTGCACGCGCTCGGTGGCCGATGTCGGCAAGGAGGTCGGCCTGTCGACCACGCCGTGCTGGCGGCGCATCCAGAAGCTGGAGGAGGCCGGCATCATCAAGCGCCGCGTGGCGCGTGCTGGACCCGCCGAGCGTCAACGCCGGCGTGACCGTGTTCGTGTCCATCAAGACGGATCAGCATTCGCTGGCCTGGCTCGAGCGCTTCCACAAGGCGGTGGTGGATTTCCCCGAGGTGGTCGAGTTCTACCGCATGAGCGGCGAGGTGGATTATCTGCTGCACGTGGTGGTGCCAGACATCGCCGCCTACGACGCCTTCTACAAGAAGCTGATCGCGCGCATCGAGATCTCCAAGGTGTCGTCCGCCTTCGCCATGGAGCAGATCAAGTACACCACCGCGCTGCCGCTCGACTTCGCGCTTGGGCCGGCAGACGGCGGACGTGCAGGTGGGCGCGCGCCGCAGCGGCTGACGACTTGGGCATAATGCATCGGGGATATGGCATGGCTGAGTCCGGAACGACCTTCGGCGTGGCACCGCTCGAGACGATGAAGTCGATGAGCGGTCTCGAGTTCCTGCGCTCGATCGCCGATGGCCGCCTGCCGGCGCCGCCGATTGCGCAGACGCTGGGCTTTCGCATCGCCGAGGTATCGCAGGGCTATGTGCGCTTCGAGATGACGCCCGAGTTCAAGCACTACAATCCGCTCGGTGGCGTGCATGGCGGCGTCGCCGCGACCCTGCTCGACAGCTGCATGGGGTGCGCCGTGCACACCCACCTGCCGGCCGGCACCGGCTACACGACGATGGAGATCAAGATCAACTTCGTGCGCGCGCTGACCGACAAGACCGGCCTGATCCGCGCCGAAGGCCGCACCGCTGCACGTCGGGCGCCGCGCCAGCACGGCAGAAGGCAAGATCGTCGATGCCAACGGCACGCTCTACGCGCACGGCACAACGACGTGCATGATCCTGCAGCTCTGAGGTCGTCCTGGCTGAGCGCCGCCTCGGGCCGTGTCTATGAGATTTCAGCCCGCACGATCGCCGCGCCCTCGCTCAGCGCCTTGAGCTTGGCGAACGCCAACGCGCGCGGGAGGTACTTCATGCCGCAGTCGGGCGCCGGGACCAGCTTGTCGGCCGGCAGGTGCTTCAAGGCGGCGCGGATGCGCTCTGCCACGATCTGCGGCGTCTCCGCTTTCGGATCGGCGAGGTCGATGACGCCCAGCAGGACCTGCTTGGGCGCCAGGTCCTTCAAGACGCCAAGGTCGAGTTTGGGCTGCGCGGCCTCGATGGAGATCATCTTGGCCGTGCTGTCGGCGAGCTGCGGCAGGAACGAGTAGCCGACCGGTTTGGTCTCGCCCGGCACCAGCGCCGCATAGCCGAAGCACAGGTGCACGATGGTGGGGACCGTCAGCCCTTCGAGCGCCCGGTTGATGGCCTTGACCGCGACGCGCTTGGCGGCGTCGGGGTCGTTGCGCAGCCAGGGCTCGTCGAGCTGGATGATATCGGCGCCGGCCTTCTCCAGGTCGCGCGCTTCGGCGTTCACGGCGATGGCATAGTCCATCACCATCTCTTCCTCGTCCTTGTAGAACTCGTTGATGGCCTGCTGGCTCATGGTGAAGGGACCCGGCAAGGTGATCTTCGCCAGCCGGTCGGTGTTGGCGCGCAGAAACTGCATGTCGCGCACCTCCACGGGGCCCGTGCGCCGGATCTTGCCCACCACGCGCGGCACCGGTGTCTCATGCCCCGATCGCGCCCGCACCTGCCCTGGATTCGCCGTGTCGATGCCTTCGAGCGCCGTGGCAAAGCGGTTGGAGTAGCTCTCGCGCCGGATCTCGCCGTCGGTGATGATGTCGATGCCGGCGCGCTCCATATCGCGGATGGCGACGATGGTGGCGTCGTCCTGGGCCTGCTCGAGCCATGGGTCGGGTACACGCCAGATATTCATGCGCACCCGCGGCACGGACTTCGACAGCATGTCGCGGTTCACCAGCCAGTCGGGTTGCGGGTAGCTGCCGACGACCGTGGTGGGCAACAGGTGTGATGACATGGCCTACGATGCTCCCTGGCATTGCTACGAACGATGGCGCCCCGCCGTCGCCACTACAGATTTCTCAAGCGGCGGCTGGCGCAGCGACGGCCGCCGGGTTGGTGGGCGCGGACGACTTCTGCTGGCGGCCAACCGACTGCCACACGACCATGCGGCTCTCGAGCGCGCGGGCCAGCATGTAGTAGGCAATCGACAGCACCAGGATGGCCAGGATCGCCGCGAAGACGCGCGGGCTGTCGAGGATGGTGCGGTTGAGCGTCACGAGATAGCCAATTCCGGCCGCAGAGGTCAGCATCTCGGCCACCACCACGCCGATGATGGTGAGCGCGCCGCCCAGCCTGAGACCGGCAAATATGGTCGGCAGGGAGGCTGGAATAATGACCCGCGTTACCAGCTGGGGCAGTGTCGCGCCCATGCTGCGCGCGGCGAGGAGGAACTGCGGATCGATCGTGCGGATGCCGGCCGCCGTCGAGAGCATGACCGGGAAAAAGCCGTAGATCCCCGCAAAGGCGATCTTGGATTGCGAGCCGATGCCGAACCAGGCGGTGAAGACCGGATAGAGGATGACGATCGGTACGGCATAAAGGCTGGAGAAGATCGGCAGCAGCAGGTTGCGCAGCACGGCAACGCCACCCACGACCGCGCCGGCCAGGATGCCGAGGCCGCAGGCGATCAGCATGGAGATGGCGACCTCGTAGAGCGTCACCAGCAGCGCCGCGAAATAGATGTGCCGGTCGATCCACAGCACCGTCAGCGTCTTGGACAATGACGGCAGGAACAGCTCCGGCAGGAGGCCGGTGGTGGGCACGAACTCCCAGAGGGCGAGGATCGCCACCAGGATCAGTCTGCGAACAGTGGTGGGTGCAGGCCAGCGCATCGAAGGCTCACGTCGTTTTGCGGATCTGCTGCCAGATGCGGTCGCGCAACCGGCCGAACACATCGGTCGCCATCATCTCGTAGGTGCGCGGCCGGGGGAGGCTGACCTCGATATGATCGATGATCCGACCCGGCCGCGCCGACATCACCAGCACGTCGTCGGCGAGATAGACCGCTTCCGTCAGGCTATGCGTGATGAACACCACGGTCTTGCGCGTGGTCGACCAGATGCGCAAGAGCTCGTGGCCCATGGTCATGCGGGTCTGCTCGTCGAGGGCGGCGAACGGCTCGTCCATCAGCAGCACCGGGGGATCCTGCACCAGGCCGCGGGCGATCGATACGCGCTGCTTCATGCCGCCGGACAACTCGTGCGGGTAGCGCTCTCCGAACCCCTCCAGGCCGACCAGCGACAGCATGGCCTGAGACCGGCGCCTGCGCTCGTGGCGAGGCGTGCCGCGCAGACTCAAGGGGAACTCGATGTTGTCGAGCGTGGTGAGCCAGGGAAAAAGGCTCGCCTCCTGGAAAATGACGCCGACGCGGGTGGGGTCGGGCGTGGGGATCGGCTGGCCGTGACAAATGATGGTGCCCTCGGTCTGGTGGCGCAGCCCGGCCATCATCATCAGCAGCGACGTCTTCCCGCAGCCGCTCGGCCCGACGATCACCACGAAGCGTCCGGCCTGGACGGACATGGAAATGTCCTGCAGGGCCGGGACGCCGCCGTCGGGACCGCTATAGGTATGGCTGAGGTGATCGACTTCGATCGCCGCCTGGTCCGCCCGGCTTTGCACGTCTCTCATGTTCGCCAGGTGCTGCATCGAGCCTCCAGGGCGCGCACCGCCTCGTTGAACAGGATGGCCACGGTGGCAAGCATGATGACGCCCGCAAAAAGTTGCGGCATCTGGAAGTTCTCTCCCCAGTTGGAAATAAGATGGCCGATGCCTGTGCGCGACGCGTACATCTCGGCGATCATCACGCCGGTGAACCGAGTGCCGCTCGCGCGGGAAGAGAAGCAGGAGATCATCACCGGGTTCGCCACCAAGGAAGGTGACACCGGTTCCCCGGAAGTCCAGATCGCGCTTTTGACTGAGCGGATCAAGGAGCTGACCGGGCATCTCAGGAGCTTCCCCAAGGACAATCATTCGCGCCGCGGTCTCCTCAAGCTCGTCGGCCAGCGCCGCCGCCTTCTTGCGTATCTGATGAAGAAGGACAGCGCGCGCTACCGAGTCGTCATCGGACGGCTCGGACTTCGCCGCTAGCGACGCCGCTCCCGGACCCTGGGCACCGACCCGGGGTCCAATCGCGTTCGACGCTCAGAGGCCCAGTCGGCCGACCTGCCCGCAGGTCGTCTCCTCCCTCCTCGGCCAAGGAGGAATCGTTCCCTTGTCTCAGACATTCGAGACACAGCTCGGTGGTCGCACCCTGACCATCGAGACCGGCCGACTCGCACGCCTGGCCGGCGGCGCCGTCACCGTCCGTTACGGCGACACCCTCGTCCTCGGGACCGCCAACCGGTCCGATCCCCGTCCCGGCCTCGACTTCTTCCCGCTCACGGTCGAGTTCGAGGAGCGCATGTATGCCGCGGGCAAGATCCCGGGCGGCTTCATCAAGCGCGAGGCGCGCGCGTCCGAGGCCGCCACACTGGCCGCCCGGCTGACCGACCGCCCGATCCGCCCCCTCTTCCCCGAGGGCTACAAGGACGACATCCAGCTCGTCGTGACGGTCCTCTCGACCGACCAGGAGAACGAGCCCGACGTCCTGGGCACCGTGGCCGCCTCGGCCGCGCTGTCGATCAGCGAGATCCCGTTCAGCGGACCCGTCGGTGCCGTGCGCATCGGCCGGATCGGCGGCGAATTCGTCGTCAACCCGACCTACAGCCAGCTCGCCGAGTCGGAGCTCGACCTCATCGTCTCGGGCACGCGCGACGCGATCATGATGGTCGAGGCGGGCGCTAAGCTCCTGCCCGAAGACGTCATGGCCGAGGCCATCCTCTTCGGCCATCGGGCCCTCCAGCCGCTCATCGACATCCAGCTGGAGCTCCAGAAGGCCGTCGGCAAGGCCAAGAGCACGCCGTACCTCGAGCCCGGCACCGGCTCGGTCCTCGACTACGCGAAGGCCGTCGCCGACGGCGGCGAGTTCGTCGTGGTCGACGTCGAGACCACCGGCACCGACCCGAAGATGGCCGATCTCGTCGAGATCGCCGCGGTCAGGGTCAAGGGCGGCAAGATCGTCGACAAGTGGTCGACGCTCGTGAACCCCGGCCGGCCGATCCTGGGCAACCAGATGCACGGCATCACCGACGCCGACGTGAAGAAGGCGCCGAAGCCGGCCGAGGCCGCCAAGCAGGCGCTCGCATTCGTCGGTGACGCACCGATCGTCGGTCACTCGGTCGGGTTCGACCTCGGGTTCATCGAGGCCGCCCTCGGCGACGGGACCACCTTCGAGCCGGGCCGCTACCTCGACACGCTCGTGATCGCGCGCGAGGGCTATCCCGATCTCGAGAACTACAAGCTTGCGACGCTGTCGCACTTCTTCGGCGTCGAACTCGCGCAGTCGCACCGCGCACTGCCCGACGCCGAGGCGACCGCGAATCTCCTGATCTGGTTCGGCAACGACCTGCCGGGACGCATCACCGCGCTCCGCGAGGGCATCGCGAACTCGGTCCGGGCCATCAAGTCGGGCGGCGACGCCAAGGGCCTCCAGGAGGCCGCTCGCCGCGAGGCGCGCGTCAGCAAGAGCCTCTACAACCTCATCTACAAGAAGACGTGCCGCCAGCTGGCCCTCGACGAGGGGCTCCGGATGGACGGCCGTGGCCTGACGGAGCTCCGCCAGATCTCGGTCGACGTCGGCATCCTGCCGCGGGCGCATGGCTCCGGCCTGTTCACGCGCGGCGAGACGCAGGTCCTGACCATCGCGACGCTCGGCGCGTCATCGGACGTGCAGCGCATCGACACGATCAGTCCCAAGACCGAGAAGCGCTACATCCACCACTACAACTTCCCGCCCTATTCGACGGGCGAGAACAAGCCGATGCGCGGGCCGAGCCGTCGCGACATCGGGCACGGCAACCTGGCCGAGCGAGCGCTCATCCCGGTCCTGCCCGAGCACGACGACTTCCCGTACGTCATCCGGCTCGTCTCGGAGTGCCTGTCCTCGAACGGCTCGACCTCGATGGCCTCGACGTGTGGCTCGACCCTCGCCTTGATGGACGCCGGCGTGCCGATCAGCGCGCCGGTCGCCGGTGCGGCGATGGGCCTGATCAGCGAGCCGGACGGCCGGTTCGTCGTCCTGACCGACATCCTCGGCAAGGAGGACTCGGTCGGCGACATGGACTTCAAGGTGACCGGCACGCGGGACGGCATCACGGCCCTGCAGATGGACATCAAGGTCCAGGGCATCAACGAGGCGATCATCCGCAACGGCCTCAAGCAGGCCCTCGCGGCCCGACTGGAGATCCTCGACAAGATGACCGCGGTCATGCCCGAGGCGCGCTCCGACATGAGCGACTTCGCGCCACGCATCATCACGATCAAGATCAACCCCGAGAAGATCCGCGAGATCATCGGCAAGGGTGGATCGATGATCCGCAAGATCCAGGAAGAGACCCAGACCGAGATCAACGTCGAGGACGACGGCACCGTGGAGATCGCGGCCGTGTCCGGCGAGAACTCGCGCAAGGCGATCAACTGGATCGAGAGCCTGACCCGCGAGGTCGAGATCGGCTCGCTGTACCTGGGCAAGGTCACCCGGATCATGGGCTTCGGCGCCTTCGTCGAAATCCTGCCGGGCAAGGAAGGCCTGGTCCGCATCGGCGAGCTCGCCGACTACCACGTGCCGACCGTCGAGGACGTCGTGTCCATCGGCGACGAGGTCATGGTCGTCGTCACCGAGGTCGACCGCCAGGGCCGGATCAACCTGTCGCGCAAGGCCGCGATGCAGCGCCACCTGGCCAAGGACCCCGCCTGAACCGCGTCCGCTCCGCGGACGCCGCCGCTCTGAGCCGCCGGGTGACCGGCGGCTCTCGCGTGTCCGGGCGTTGTGCCGGAACGCACCACTTTGCCGGCCGGGCGACGGGCGTCGTGGTCGCGGTCTCGGTCGGCCTGCCTATACTCCCGGCCAGCGCCACCCCAGTGGCGGATCAAGGAGGGCGAAGGAGCCACTGGTATACTCCGCCGGTGCCCTGACCGATGACCGTCCGAGCGGAGCCATGTCCCCGATGAACCCAGCCCACCTCACCGTCGCAGTCGTCGGCGCCACCGGCGTCGTCGGGCGGACGATGATCGCGGTCCTCAACGAACGGGAATTCCCGGTCGGCGAGCTGCGGCTGCTCGCGTCCGGGCGATCCGCCGGTCGGACGATCTCGATCGAGGGCCGGACGCTCGAGATCGGCGAAGCGACCCCGGACGCCTTCGATGGCGTGGACATCGCCTTGTTCTCCGCGGGCGCCGACGCCTCGAAAGAGCTGGCACCGGCGGCGGCAGCCCGGGGCGCGACGGTCATCGATAACTCGTCTGCGTGGCGGATGGACCCGGCGGTCCCGCTGGTCGTCTCGCAGGTCAACGCGGACGACCTCGAGGGGCACGAGGGGATCGTCGCGAACCCGAATTGCTCGACCATGCAGATGGCGCCCGTCCTCATGGCCCTGCGCGACACGGTCGGGCTCGAGCGCGTGGTCGTGGACACGTACCAATCGGTCTCCGGCACCGGTGCCGATGCCCTGGCCGAACTCGAGGGCCAGATCCGGGCGCATGTCGCGGGTGAGCCGAAGCGGGCCGAGGTCTATCCCCATCCGATCGCCTTCAATGCACTGCCGGAGATCGACGTCTTCCTGCCGAACGGCTACACCAAGGAGGAGTGGAAGGTCGTCACGGAGAACCGCAAGATCCTGGGCCTGCCGGACCTGCGCATCTCCTGCACCGCCGTGCGGATCCCGGTCTTCGTGAGCCATTCCGAGGCGATCCACGTCGAGACCCGCGACCCGATCACGCCGGAGCGTGCGCGAACCCTCTTCGCGGGCGTACCGGGCGTCATCGTGAACGACGACCCGGCGACCCATTCGTACCCACTCGCCAGCGAGGCCGCCGGGCGCGACGAGATCTTCGTCGGCCGAATCCGGCGGGACATCTCGATGCCGGCGGATCGCGGGCTCGCGTTCTGGGTCGTGTCAGACAACCTGCGCAAGGGTGCCGCCACGAACGCGGTCGAGATCGCGGAGATCCTCGTGGGGCGGAGCTGGGTCGAGCACGCGTCGGCCCGTGGGGCTCGGCCGTATCGATCCCTGGAGCCTGCGGCGGTCGCCGGCGGGAGCACGGTGTGACGGACGCCGAGCGCCGGGCGGCGCTCGAGGTGATCGCAGCCGAGGTCCGCGACTGCACGCGTTGCCGGCTGCACGCCGGGCGGACCCGGGCGGTGCCCGGGGAGGGGAACGCGTCGACCGAGGTCGTGTTCGTCGGCGAAGGACCGGGCTTCAACGAGGACAAGCAGGGCCGGCCGTTCGTCGGCCGGGCCGGCGACCTGCTCGTGAAGCTCCTCGCCCACATCGGCTGGCGGCGCGAGGACGTCTTCATCACGAACATCGTCAAGTGCCGCCCGCCCGACAACCGCGATCCCGAGCCCGACGAGATCGCCGCCTGTGCGCCGTACCTCACTCGCCAGCTCGAGGTCCTCGACCCGGCCATGGTGGTGACGCTGGGTCGCTTCTCGATGGCCCGCTTCATGCCTGGCGTGCGGATCTCCCAGGCGCACGGGACGGTCCGGCCGGTGGATCCGGCGACCGGGGCCCGCAACGCGATGGTCCTCGCGATGTATCACCCGGCCGCCGCCCTCCGGTCGCCCGCGGTGGAACGCGAGAGCTACGAGGACGCGGCGACCATCCCGGCCGTGCTGCTGGATGCGCGCGCTCGGCGGACGGAACATCAGGCCGCGGAACCGGTCCTCGTCGGCGCGGCCGTCGGCGCGATCGCTGAGGTTGCTGTGACCTCTGACATCGCCGACGCCACCGCCGACACCGACCAACTGACCCTTTTCTAGCCCGTTCACAGGACACCACATGGCCATCGACCCGACCGATCAGCCGCTCCGGATCATCCCGCTGGGGGGCGTGGGCGAGATCGGCAAGAACATGTACGTCTTCGAGTACGGCGACGAGATCGTCGTGATCGACTGCGGCCTCATGTTCCCCGACGAGGAGATGTTCGGCATCGACCTCGTCATCCCGGACGTGACCTACCTCAAGGAGAACCGCGAGAAGGTCAAGGCGTTCCTCATCACCCACGCCCACGAGGACCACGTCGGAGCCCTGCCGTACGTGCTGCCTGAGTTCCCAGGCGTGCCGGTCTACGCATCGACCCTGGCCCGCGGCCTCCTGGGCAACAAGATCAAGGAACACAAGCTCCACAACAACCCGGTGCTCGCCCTCGATCCCGGCGACGAGCTCGATGTCGGGGCGTTCCATGTCGTCCCGTTCCGGGTCGGCCACTCCATCCCCGATGCGATGGGCATCGCCCTCCGCACGCCGGTCGGCACGATCGTCCACACCGGCGACTTCAAGTTCGACCACACGCCGGTCGATGGCAAGCTGTCCGACTTCGCCATCCTCGCGCGCCTCGGCCAGGAGGGCGTGGCCTGTCTCCTGTCCAATTCGACCCGCGCCGAGAACCCCGGCTACACACCGTCCGAGCGGACGGTCGGTGAGGCCTTCCGCGAGATCATGGAGCCACTCGACGGCCGGGTCATCGTGGCCACCTTTGCGAGCAACATCGCGCGGATCCAGCAGGTCCTCGATGCGGCCGAGTCGATGGGCCGGAACGTCGCGGTCATCGGCCGCTCGATGGAACAGAACTTCCGGATCGCGACCGACCTCGGCTACCTCAAGTACGACCCGTCCCAGATCGTCTCGAAGGACAAGATCAAGGACCACCCCGACGCCCAGCTCGTGATCGCGACGACCGGGGCCCAGGGCGAGCCGATGGCCGGCCTGGCGCGCATGGCGAACCGCGACCACCGGTTCGTGGAGATCCAGCCGGGCGACACGGTCATCGTCAGCGCCAGCCCGATCCCAGGCAACGAGGAGTACGTCTCGCGCACCATCGACAACCTCTTCAAGGCCGGCGCGAACGTCTACTACCACACCATCAAGCGCGCACACGTCTCCGGGCATGCCAGCCAAGAGGAGCTGAAGCTGATGCTGGGCCTCACCAAGCCGCGTCACTTCATCCCGATCCACGGCGAGTTCCGGATGCAGGTCCAGCACGGGCGCCTGGCGATCGAGACGGGTGTCCAGCCCGAGAACGTGTTCATCATCGAGAACGGCACGCCGATCGAGATCTACGCCGACGGCTCCGCTCGTCGCGGCACGCCGGTCACGGCCGGATACGTCTACGTCGATGGGTTGTCGGTCGGCGAGGTCGGGGACATCGTCCTGCGCGATCGGCGGTCTCTCGCGAACGATGGCATGTTCATGATCGTGGTGACCGTCGACAAGCAGACCGGCGAGGTCGTCGGCCGGCCGGAGATCGTGACGCGCGGCTTCGTCCACCTCAACGAGAAGGACCCCCTGATGGAGGAGGCGGTCGAGCGTGTCATCAAAGCGATCGACATGCCCGGGGACCACATCAGCGAGGTCGCGCTGCTGAAGACCCAGATCAAGGACGGCGTGTCGCGCTACCTGTACGAGCAGACGAAGCGTCGTCCGATGGTCTTCCCCGTCGTGGTCGAGGTCTAGGCGATGGCGACCCGCCGACGCAGCCCGAGCCGCCCCACGACGACCGGCAAGCGCTCACGCCGCCGGACCGGCGGCGCGCTGCCCCTGCCGCGCCTGCGGCTGGGGATCTCGCCCGCCGTCGCCCGCTCGCTCGTCGGCATCATGCTGCTCGTACTCGGGGCCGTCCTGCTCATCGCGATGGCCCTCCCCGGGGACGGGCGGCTCACCGACTGGGTGCGCGACGCGATCGTCCCGTTCTTCGGCGCCGGCCGGTACCTCCTGCCGTTCGTGCTGCTCCTGTCGGGCTGGTACGTCGAATGGGGTCCCGGCAAGGAGCCCGGGGCGCCGTGGGGCCGGACGCTCCTCGGCATCGCCGTCTCGTACACCGCGTTCCTCGGGATCATCCAGCTGATGGGCTTCTCCCCGGCCGGCGGCGATACCGGAGGCCGTATCGGCGCCTTCCTGGAGCGCGTGCTCGTGGGCCCCGGCGCCGAGCCGGGTCTGCTCCCGGTCCCGGCGGCATACGTCGTGCTGATCGCCATCCTGCTCGTCGGGCTGTTGCTCGCGTTCGACATGCCGTTGCGACAGCTGCTCGCCCCGTTCACCTCGGCGGGACGGGCCGTGACCAGCACGCTCAACGACGCTCGCACGACCAAGCCCGACGGCGGGGCCGGCACGCCCGTGGGACCTGGCAAGGTGGATCCGAACGGGGGCCGCGGCGGTCGACCGGCCAAGGGAGCCGCGATCGTCGCGGGGACCGTGGCATCGCCCGGCCAGACCGGGATCTGGGGTGCGGACGCGACGCCGCAGCGCTCCGACATCCCCGCCGCCGTGCCGAGCGCGGTCCCGACGTCCGCGACGTTCGCCCCTGCCAGGAGCGGTGGTGCGGCGGTCCAGACGCCGGTCCGCGCGATCGACGTCTCGGGGCGCCCGCTCCGCGATCCGGATGACGTCACGGATGCGGGGGATTCCCCGCCGACCCGTGAACGGATCGAGTACGTCCTGCCTGCGACGACCCTGCTCGACGACATCGCCCTGCCGCTCGAGGCCGGCGGCAGCGAGGCCGCCCATCAGCGCAACGAGGAGATCATCGTCCGCAAGCTGGCCGGCTTCAACATCCCGGCCCAGATCACCGGCCGCAATGCCGGCCCGGTCGTGACCCAGTACGAGGTGCAGCCCGCGGCCGACATCAAGGTCAGCCGGATCGAGGCGCTCGCCGACGACCTGGCGATGGCGCTTGCCGCGCGTTCCCTTCGGATCGAGGCGCCCATCCCGGGCAAGAGCGCGGTCGGCATCGAGATCCCCAACAAGGACTTCAACATCGTCGCGCTGCGACGGATCCTCGAAGAAGTCGATTTCACCGCGTCGGGCTCGAAGCTGACGTTCGCCCTCGGTCGCGATGTCGCGGGCGTCGCACAGGCGGTCGACCTGGCCAAGATGCCGCACCTGCTCATCGCCGGCGCGACGGGGTCGGGCAAGAGCGTCATGGTCAATGCGCTCATCGCCAGCCTCCTGTGCGAGGCCACGCCCGACGACGTCCGGATGATCCTGATGGACCTCAAGCGGGTCGAGCTGGCGGCCTACAACGGGCTGCCCCACTTGCTCGTCCCGGTCATCACCGAGCCCGATCGGGCGAAGGCCGCGCTCAAGTGGGCCGTGAACGAGATGGAGGCGCGCTACCGGCGGCTGGCCGGCGCCACGGCCCGCAACATCAAGGGCTTCAACGAGACGCGGGCCGACCGCGAGGATCGGATGCCGTACATCGTCATCGTCGTCGACGAGCTCGCCGACCTGATGATGCGCGAGGGCAAGAACGTCGAGGACCCGATCGTGCGCCTGGCCCAGAAGGCGCGCGCGACCGGGATCCACATGGTCCTGGCCACGCAGCGGCCGAGCGTCAACGTCGTGACCGGCCTTATCAAGGCGAACTTCCCGAGCCGCATCGCGTTCGCCATGGCCTCGCAGATCGACTCGCGGACGATCCTCGACGCGCCGGGCGCCGAGGACCTGATCGGGCGCGGCGACATGCTCTACCAGCCGTCGGACCTGCCCCGCCCGATGCGTCTCCAGGGCGTGTTCGTCTCGGACGCCGAGATCGCCCGGGTCGTGAGCCACTGGAAGGACCAGATCGACGGGCCGCACTACGACCTCTCGATCACTGAGAACGACGATGACAGCGTCGGCTCGGTCGACGATCTCGCCGACGAGGACGCCGACCGGTTACTGCCCGATGCCGTGGAGGTCATTCGGGAGTACGATCGAGCCTCGGCGTCGCTCCTCCAGCGCCGCCTCAAGGTCGGCTATGCCCGAGCCGCGCGCATGATCGACCAGCTGGAGGCACGCGGGTACATCGGGGCGTTCGACGGCTCGAACGCCCGTCCGGTGCTCCGGCGCGATGCGACGCCCGGTGTCGATGACGAGGGCGTCGACCCGGATGGGGACGATCGATGACGACACGAGACCGGACGCGCCGAACCACCAGCACGGACGCTGGTTCGCGCCCCGGGTTCGACCCACGGTCACCCGACGAGCCCGGCGCCGCCGACGCATCGCTGAGCCTGCCTGAGCGCCTCTACGCGGCCCGCGAGGCCAAGGGCGTCGACCTGTACCGGGCGGAGCGCGACACGAAGATCCGGGCGCGCTACCTGGGTGCGCTGGAGCGTGGCGACTACAAGGAGTTGCCGGGCGCCGTCTACACGAAGGGATTCCTGCGCAACTACGCGCTCTATCTCGGCCTCGACGCGGACGAGATCCTCGAACAATGGCGGCGCGAACGAGGCGCACCCCGCGAGTCGGCGCCCGTCCCGATGGCCCCGCGGCCCCTGGCGGCCCCGCGCAAGGGCCTGACGTTCTCCCCGTTCATCGTCGTCCTGGCCCTCATGACCGTGGGCGTCCTCGTGTTCGCGGCGTACCTCGGTGTCCAGCTCCTGCGGTTCGCCAAGCCGCCGACGATCGCCGTCACCCAGCCACCGAACGCGGTCGCCGAGGTGGACGACGCGACGACGTCCTACACGCTGCGCGGCACGACCCTGGCGGGCGCGACGGTGAACATCGCGTCGCCCGGGCGCGATCCGTACAGCGTGACGGCCGATTCGTCGGGGGCGTGGCGGGCGGACGTGGACCTGCGCCGCGGCCGCAACGAGTTCGATGTCAGCGCCCTCGACCCGGACACGGGCAAGCATTCCGAGGAGAGCGTCCTCATCTACATCACGGTGCCATTCCTGGCCATCGAGACCCCGACGCTCAGCGTCGACCAGCCCGCCGAGGGCGCGTCGTACGAGAACGGGGCGATCCCGGTGCAGGGACGGACGTCGAACTCGAACTCGGTCGTGATGAGCGCGGCGTACATGGGCCCGGCGGACGGGGCGGCGACGGGCGGCAAGGCGACGTCGCCACCGCCACCGACACCGGAACCGAAGACGGTCAAGGTCGCCGATGACGGGACCTTCAAGGACTCGTACGAGCTGACCGCCGGCAAGTGGGCGATCACGGTGACGGCGTCCAACCCGCAGGACAAGAAGGCGACGATCACCCGCAACGTGACGGTCGCCTTCAAGGGCGTGAACGTGGTCGTCGAGATCAAGAACAGCCGGGCATGGCTGAAGGTGTGGGTCGACGGCCAGGTGGCCGAGGAGACCACGGCAGCCGGTCGTGTCTACGCACCGGGCAAGGTCCTGACGTTCCGGGCCAAGGAATCCGTCGAGGTCCGAACGGGCAAGTCCAGCGCGACCTACTTCACCGTGAACGGCATCGACCTGGGTCACATGAACGAGGTCGGCAACCCCGAGACGTGGCTCTTCGCCCCGCCCGACGAACCGGTCCGGACCGACCGTCGCTGACGACCATGGCCCCTGACGGCGAGCCGCTCGAGGACCTGGCCCGACGGCTCCAGCACACCTGCGTCGGGGCCGCGATCACGGTCGCGACGGCCGAGTCGTGCACGGGCGGGCTCGTGGCCCACGGCATCACGAGCGTCCCGGGCTCATCGGGCTACTTCCTGGGCGGGGTCGTGAGCTATGCGGATCGGGTCAAGGTCGAGGTCCTCGGCGTCCCTGCCGACGTGCTGGCCACGCACGGAGCCGTGAGCGCGCAGGTCGCGCTCGCGATGGCGACCGGCGTCCGTGAGCGGCTCGCGACCGATCTCGGCGTCGGGGTCACGGGTGTCGCCGGCCCTGACGGCGGGTCGGCCGACAAGCCGGTCGGGCTGGTCTACATCGCGGTGAGCGATCGACTGGGGTCGGACGTGCGTCGCTTCCACTGGGACGGCGATCGGGCCGCGAACATCCACGCGAGCGCGGCGGAGGCGCTGCGATTCCTGGCCGAGCGCGCCGCGGCCCTGGCGGGCCTGCAGGCGCCGGCGGGATGACCCGCACCTACGAGGACATCGCCCGCGGCCTGGCGCCGCCGCGAGCCGCGCGGCCCATCCTGCCCGGCACGCGGATCCACGTGGTGGGCGTGGGCGGGACGGCCTCGGCGGGCGCGGCCCTGCACGCCGCAGCTGTGGGCGCGCTCGTCACGGCATGCGATGCCGGCGGGCCGGATCCGGTGACCGATGCCGTCGTGGCCGCCGGCATCCCGATCGACTGGCGACACGACGCGAGCCACGTCCGCGATGCCGTCGGCGTCGCCGTCATCGACCGGCTGGCCGTGACGAAGGCCGTCACGTCGGTCCAGCCCGACCACCCCGAACTGGTCGCGGCCCGGGCCGTGGGGATCGTGCCCGAGAGCGTCCAGCAGGTCGTGGCCGACGCCGTCGCGACGGGCGGCCGACGGCTCATCGGGGTGACGGGCACGCACGGCAAGTCGACGACGTCCGGCTGGCTCCTGCATCTCCTCGCGAGCGCTGGGCGCGACCCCTCGGGATTCGTCGGAGCCATCCTCCCCTCGGCGATCGCGGGATCGCCCCGCAGCGTCGCGCGGTTCGGGAGCGGCCCGGACTTCGTGGTCGAGGCCGACGAGTACGCGGGGAACTTCGACCCGTACCAGCCCGATATCGCGGTCCTCGTGTCGGCCGAGTGGGATCACCCCGACGTCTTCATCGACGAGACCGAGGTCGTCGAGGCGTTCGCCGACTGGATCGGCCGGAGCCGGCCGGGAGCGCACGGCGACGCCACGCTCGTCGCGAACGTCGGGAACCCAGGGGTTCGACGCGTCCTCGCCGCGCTCGAGGCGTGGGACGGGCGCCGGATCGCGGTTCGGCTCGACGGCGACAGCGAGCCGATGCCAGAGGCCGGCCGGCCCAGCCTGGTCGGCCGGATCGTGGCCGAGGACCCCGAGGGCACGGACCTCGAGATCACGGGTCTGCGAGCCACTGATGACGGACCGGACCGCGTCCGACTGCGCCTGATCGGCCGACACATGGCGATCGATGGACTGATGGCCGCGGGTGGCGCTCTGGCGGCGGGCGTCGCGGCGGACGACATCCTCGCCGGGCTCGCCTCCTTCGAGGGCGTCGGGCGGCGTTTCGAGCTCAAGGGAGAGATCGGCGGCGTCACGGTCCTCGACGACTACGCGCACCACCCGACCGCGATGCGGCTGACGTTCGCCGCCGCCCGGCAGCGATATGCCGGTCGTCGGCTGTGGGCCGTCTACGAGCCGCTGACGTACCACCGCACGGCGGCGATGCTGGAGTCGTTCGCCGACGTCCTCGCGACCGCCGATCGAGCGGCCATCATCGACATCTGGGCCGTGCGCGACCCGGACACGACCATCACGTCCGCCGCCGCGCTCGCCGCGGCGACGTCGCTGCGAAGCCGCGAGCCAGCGGTGGCGATCGGCAGCCCCGAGGCCGGTGCCGCCTGGCTCGGCGAGCACGTCGAGCCGGGCGACGTCGTGCTGATCATGGGCGGCGGGCGTTCGTACATCGCGGCGGAGCAGCTCGTCGAGCACCTCCGGGCCCATGAGGGGAATCCCGCCTAGCTGGCCTTCGCCGGCTCTTCGTCCGTGGCGCCGATCGGTCGGGCATACAGCGGGTGGCCGTCGGAGGTGAGGCATCGGCCCGTCGCGAGCTCCCACTGCCAGCCGTGGAGGGCGCAGGTCATGACGCCCTCCTCGACGGTGGCGAAGCGGGTCAGATCCGCCTTCATGTGGGCACAGCGGCGCTGGACCTCGTAGCCCGCCAGCTCGAACGTCCCCTGCGTCGGGCCGTGCTCCGCGTAGAAGCCCTCCGCGTACTGGAGGCGCTCGACATTGAGGCACTTGAACCACGTGTAGAGGTAGTCGTTGTAAGGGCCGCGCCGCCTCGCCCGGAAGCGCATCGACAGGAACAGCTCGTTGACCCAGTCCTCGACATGCTCCCGGACAAGGTGATCGACAAGTTCGCGCTCGACGAAGAACTGGTAGCGCGGATCCTCATCCGCGAGTGGACGGCGGATGACCCGCTGGGCGAAGTCGATGACGACCCGCTCGTCGCCGACGTCGAGCAGGACCGGCTGGTCGATACCCGCGCAGATCATGTCGGCCTGTTCGATCAGGGGTCCCCACCAGGCTTGGAGCTCGGCCAGCAGGTCGACTCGCGGGCCACGCCAGGCCGCCCGTTCCGCCTCGATGACCGGTCGCTTGCGGGCCCGGTAGGCCTCCAGGTAGGCACGCTTGTCGTCGAAGATCGTGGCGGGGTCCACAGGGTGCGTGACGTCGAACCGGCCGGGTGACACGTCGGCCACGGTGCCCGGCAGCATCAGGCGCCCACCCGCACGACCGTGCTCCGCGATGTACTCGAGGAAGGTGGGCTGGTCCGGGAACGTGTTCCACTCATCGCCGCGCAGGTCGTTGAACTCGAACAGGTCGTCGTCGAGGAAGCACGGCGGGCCGGCGGAGGGGACCACGAAGGCCGGGTCGAGCACCTCGATGTAGCGGAACGCGCGGGCGAGCTGGGCCACCCGCTTCTTGTGGCCGAGGACCTCCTGGGCGTTGTCGGGGTAGTCGTAGACCATCGGGTACCAGATGGCCCCCGAGAACTGCAGGAAGGCCGCGTCCAACGGGCCTCCGGCGAGCAGGCGATCCGGCTCCGTCGGCCGCGAATTGTTCATGTTCAGGACCCGCACGTCGCCATCGTCGACGATGAGCGCCGAGTCACCGATGGGTCCGTCGGTCGGCGCCACGAGCGCGTGGATCGTGAGGGTCAGCGGCCCCGCCTGGAACGGTTCGAGGTCGACGCTCTTGATGAACCGCTCGAACCCCAGCGCCCGGAGCGACTTCTCCAGGTCGTCGAGCGGGTACGCCGGCAGGAGGACCGTGGCGCCCTTGTCGACGTGGTCGCGCAGGTAGCGCGGGTCGAAGTGGTCGTGATGGAGGTGCGAGACGTACAGGAACGTGGGGTGCCCGATCCGTTCGGGGTCGATGCCGTCATTGGCCGGGAATGGGAACCACGACCCGAAGAACGAGGGGTTGAACCAGGGGTCGCACAGGACACTGACGCCTTTCGTCTCGATGAAGAGGCCGGCCTGGCCGATGAAGGTGATGCGCACCCGGGAAGGATACCGGCGGGGCCGGTTCGCCCGCCGGCGACCCGCGGACGACCTGGTCGAGCGTGCCCTACCATGGACGGCCACCACGCTGGAGGAGACGTCCCTCGACCATGCCCATCGACTATGCGGCCGCCGGCGAACGGCTCGCGACCTTCGGTCGCGCCTGGGAGACCTTCGACGGGGATCTCATCGTGTCGCTCTTCAGCGAGCACGCGGAGTACCACGCCGACGCGTTCGGACCGCCCATGGTCGGGCACAATGCCATCCGCGCGTACTGGCTCGATGGCGCGAACACGACCGAGCAGGTGGAGTTCACCTCGGAACGCCATTGGGTGTCGGGCGATACAGTCCTGACCGCGTGGCATGCGAGCTACGTCGAACGAGCCGACGGCGCGCGGACCCGGCTCGCCGGGTTCATGACCTGGGAGATGGCAGCCGACGGTCGCATCGGCCGGCTGCGTGAGTGGACGGTGCAGGCCCCGCCTGCGTCGCCCGGGTAGGGGAGAGGAGGATCGATGGCCGGGGACATCTCATTCGATGTCGTGAGCGAGTTCGACGAACAGGAACTTCGCAACGCCCTCGACCAGGTCCGGCGCGAGGTCGGCCAGCGCTACGACTTCAAAGGAGTCACCGTCGACCTGACACAGGCCAAGGATGAGCTGACGCTCGTCACGGACGACGAGCATCGAGCCGCGGCCGTGAAGGACCTCATCGAATCGAAGGCGATCCGACGCAGCCTGTCGCTCAAGATCTTCGATTGGGGCAAGATCGAGCCATCCGGGGGCAACAAGGTGCGCCAGACCATCAAGCTGCGACGCGGCTTGACCGAAGATGTCGCCAAGCGCATCACGAAGCTCATCCGCGATGAGTTCCCGAAGGCGAAGTCACAGATCCAGGGAGATGCCGTGCGCGTATCAGGCAAGAGCCGCGACGAATTGCAGCGCGTCATCGCGCGCTTGCGTGAACTGGACGAGCCGGTGCCGCTCCAGTTCCAGAACTACCGGTAGCCGGGATGCGAGGGAACCGTGCCGGACAGACGGTGATGGCGGCCATCGCCGTGATGATGGTCATCACCCTGGTCGTCTCCGCCTTCACGCGTCCATTGGTGTGGTGAGGCTGGACCGCCACCGATCCCTGAACGAGGACACGCCATCGCCATGTCCGAGCTCGATGCCGAAACGCCGCCCCTGACCTCGCCGGCCGACGCCTCGACGAACGGCGCCGACGCGCCGGATGGCACCGAATCGCTCGTGACCGACGCCGTCGCTGCGGCCGCGGTGGTCGATGCGCCGCCCGCCGACCTCGTTTCGGACGCGGAACCGACCGACGTCGTCGCCGAAGCGGAGGCGGAACCGGTCGCACCGGAGATCGAGCCCCGGCCCGGCCCGCGAACCGTCGGACGGTTCATCGCCGATGCCCTGCGCGCCGCCGGCGTGCGCTATGCCTTCACCGTTCCAGGGGAGTCGTTCCTGGGCCTGCTCGACGCCCTCGGCGATGCCGGCATCCGGGTCGTCGCGACGCGACACGAGGGCGCCGCCGCGTTCATGGCGGAGGCGCACGGGCAGCTGACCGGACGGCCGGCGGCGTGTCTCGCGACGCGCGCGGTGGGTGCCGCCAATCTCGCCATCGGGATCCACACGGCGAGGCAGGACTCGAGCCCCATGTTCGTGCTGGTCGGCCAGGTCGAACGCGACTTCCTCGGGCGCGAGGCATTCCAGGAGATCGACCAGGTCGCAACGCTCGGCGGGCTCGCCAAGTGGGCGGCCGAGCCGCGTCGCGCCGAGGACGTCCCGGCCGTGATGGCCGACGCCGTGCGCGAGGCCCTGACCGGCCGTCCCGGACCGGTCCTCCTGTCACTGCCGGAGGACCTGCTCGATGAAGTCGTCGAGCTCGAGCCGGTCGACGCGGCGCGACCGGCACCGGCCCGCGCCACGCCTGACGAGATCCGTTCGGTCATCGAGCTGCTCGCCTCGGCTCGACGGCCGGCGATCCTCGCCGGAGGCGGGGTGCTGCGGGCGCGGACGTCGACCGAACTGATCAAGTTCGCCGAGCTCCTGCACGTCCCGATCGTGGCGGCCTGGCGACGGGGTGATGTCGTCTCGAACGACCATCCGCTGTACCTGGGCATGGCCGGTCTTGGGGCGCCCGCATCCGTCCGGGACCGGCTGGCCGAGGCCGATGCGCTGCTGGTCCTCGGCTGTCGCCTGAACGAGGCGACCACCTATGGCTACACGCTGCCGGCGACCGGCACGCGCTGGGCCCACGTCGACCTCGTACCGACCCGAGCAGGAGACCTCCCGCCCGCCGAGCTCGCGATCACGTCCGACGCTCGATCGTTCCTGCGGGCCGCCAACGAGCGGTTGCTGGGTGGCGCCGTGCTGGATGCAGAACGGGTGGCGGCGCGCGACGGGAACAACGCGACGGACCGCGCGACGTGGGAGGCGGCGACCGTCGTCGACGCGACACCGTGGGACGGGCCTGGCGTCCACCCTGGTGTGACGATCGCCACCCTCCGGCGCGTGCTGCCGGACGAGGCCATCGTGACCACCGATGCGGGCAATTTCGGCGGCTGGGCCGGGAGAGGGTTCCGTTTCCGCCGCCCCGGGACGTTCCTCGGGCCGACCTCGGGGGCGATGGGCTACGGGCTGCCCGCCGCGATCACGGCCGCCCTCGTCCACCGCGACCGACCGGTCGTGGCGCTGGTCGGTGACGGCGGCCTGGCCATGACCATGGCCGAGCTCGAGACCGCCGTCCGCGAAGGTGTCAGGGTCGTCGTCGTCGTCTTTGACAACGAGCGGTACGGCACGATCCGGATGCACCAGGACCTGCGCGGGACCGGCGAAGGCGTGGGCACCGACCTCGGGCCGGTGGACTTCGCGGCGATCGCCCGGGCCGTCGGGGCGCGTGGCGCCCGAGTCGAGCAGGACGACGCATTCGAACCGGCGCTCCGAGCCGCGCTCGCAGCGGAACGGACCTCGGTCATCCAGCTGACGCTCGATCGCCGCTGGGTATCGGTCGACCGACCGGCGGTCTGATGCGGCCGACGTTCCACATCGTCGCGGCCGAGGTCTGGGCCGCGAGCGATCCCGCCGCGCCATACGAGGCCGCGTCGCTCGCCAGCGAGGGCTTCATCCACTGCACTGACGGCGAAGCCGAGTTGCTCGCGACGGCCGATCGGCACTACGGGAGTGACCCGCGCGACTTCCTGGCCCTGACGGTCGATCTCGACGCGACCGGGTCGCCGTGGCGGATCGACGATCCCGCACGCGTCTATCCCCATGTGCACGGCCCGATCGAACGAGCCGCGATCCTCGACGAGGCCGTCCTGCGGCGTGACGCGTCCGGGCGGTTCGTCGGGTTCGACCGAGCCCGTCGGCCGGGCGGCGGGCGACCGGTCAATCGAGGACGAGGCCCGGCGTCGTGAGTGACCCGCCGCGCCAGGCGCCTGCCTGGAAGAACTGGCCGGTTCCCCAGGTCCGGTAGATCCCGGCACCGCAGTCGGGTGCGGTCCCCATGTCGATGCCACCGACGAGGGTCCAGGCCGTCGTGTTGCTGTACGCGTACCCGGTATCCCGGCAGGTCGTCCATGACGCGCCGAACCGTTGCAGCACGGTCCGAACGCGCAGCTCGCCGGCCGGCTGCGAGATCCGGTCCCCGAAGTCCAGGCACGGCCAGCGGTAGCTCTTCACCATCGTGTTGCCGCCTCCGCCACTGAGCAGGCTGAGCGCGACGATCCCGTACGAACAGCCGTTGATGCTCGAGCGATAGGTGAACTGGCTCGAGCCGGTCTGTCCGGACGAGAGCAGCTCCCAACGGGTCCCCCCGTAGAGCTCGTCGTAGATGCAGATGTACTTGACCCCGCTCGAGAGGTCCTCCCAGATCGTGCCCGCCACGCACGCCTCGGATGGCCCCGGCGTCGCGGCCGATGTGGCCGTCGGTGGGACGACGGTCAGCAATGCGGTCGTGAAGACTGCGACCAGGGCGGCACGGCCCAGGGACCGGGGATGGGGACGCATCGGACACCTCACGCCTCACGTCGACCAGGACGATGGGCGGGGCATCACGCTCGACGGTCGCGAGGTTATCGGACGACACTCACCACGCGCTTATCCGTCTTGCGGCGGGTCAGCCGATCCATCGACGAGGACGCCCGGGGACGTCGTCGCGGCCGTCAGGGACTGGTGGTCGCGAGCGTCGGCCGACGCCGCTCCTGGAGGAAGTACAACCCGGTCATGCCCGCCGTGAGGACGAACAGGCCGCCGACGTAGCCCTGGACGGTCCCGCGGCCCGGCAGGAACTCGTCGCGAAAGACGAGGGCGGCGACGAACAGGGCGACGCCATTGAGGATGAACAGCTGGCAGGCACGCTTGATCTCGTCCCAGTCGAACGCGAACGCCATCGTCCCGCACCAGAAGGCCCACCCGAGGAACCACGCGCCGACGATCCGGGCGTCGAGGGGATTCAGCTCCCACGGCCAGCGCCGCACGGCGAACTCGGGATTGACGACGATCATGAGCCCGTTCATCAGCAGGAGCCCGGTCACGAGGACCAGGAACACCTTGAGCGCCCGATGGAGCGGGCCTCCCGACACGGGCGCCTGCGCGTGGAGCATGCCCCGTGGGACGAGGTAGAGCATCGTGATCGGCTCGAAGATGTAGAGGACGATCCAGATGTGGGCGAGCGGCGTCTCGAGCGGGTTCCAGTGGAATTCGTCGAGGTGCCAGTAGGTCGCGAACAGCAACGTCCCGGTGAACACCAGGTTGCCGTACACGATCCAGCGCAGTCGGATCCAGTTCCCCTCGCGGGCGGCGTTGAGGAAGAAGAACGTCCGGAAGATGTACGCCGCCCCGATGAACACCTGGGCGGCACGCGGGTGGACGTCCCAGGCGAAGTAGTCGGGGACGTACTGCGGGAAGAAGAGCATCCAGATCGCGAACCACGCCGCCGCGGCCGCCCCAAGGAGGCCCCAGCCGACCTGCTGCCTGCTTGGTCGCTGCTCCATCTCAACCTCCAGGTGGCCAGCCCGTCCCGGCGAGTCAACGGGGCCCGTCGACATCCTATCGACCATGCGTCTGGCCGGTATCTCGCGACGACGTCGCAGCTCGACATCCGGGAGCGCATCATGTCGACGTCATGAAGCGTCCGGGGAGCCTCGTCCTGGTCGTGGCCGGCGTGGGCGCGGCGGCGGCCGCCGTCCTGGCGCGCATCGGCCTGTCACGGACGTCCTCGAAGTACCTCGATCAGACCGAACGTGACATCGATGCGGTCATCGGCGACGCGGCGACGCAGGACGTCATCCTCGAGGTCGACGAGGCGGACGAGCTATTCGACCGTGGGACGACCGCTGACGACCACGAGCCCGACTGAGCGCGGACGCCGGACGATGGCTCGATGACGTTCGAACAGCTCGACTACATCTACACCCCGACCCAGGACGCCGCCGCCGACCTGGCGTTCTTCACGGACGTCCTCGGAGGCCAGGCCGTCTTCGCGATCGACGAGATGGGCACCCGGGTCGCGATGGTGGCGCTCACCGAGGACCCGCCCCGGATCCTGCTGGCGCAGCATCTCGAGGGCGAGCGGCCGATCCTCGTGTACCGGGTCGCTGACCTCGATGACGCGATGACGACCCTGGAGGGTCGAGGTTGGCAGCGCGAGCGAACGCTCGAGCTCCCGCCCGGCCCGTGTTGCTCCTTCCGCTCACCCGGCGGGCACCGGATCGCACTCTACGAGCTGACCCGGCCCTTCGTCGAAGCGTCCTTCGCCGGTCGCCGCGATTTCTGAGGCAGTCACTGACCGTCGGATGCCTCGACCGTATGATCGGTCGGTCACACAGGAACTGGAGGACGCCATGACACGACTCCTGGTGCACATCGCGACGGGACCGGAGAACCCGACTCGGGCGGCCCTGGGGCTGCTGGTCGCGAAGTCCGCGCTGGCCGCCGGACACGCCGTCGATGTCTTCATCGCCGGTGACGGCGTGAGCATCCTCCGACCCGAGACGCTCGATGCCGGTCACGGCATCGGGACCGGCAGCCTTCGAGAGCATGTCGACGCGCTCGTGGCCGGTGGAGCCACGTTGTACGCGTCGGGCCTGTCGAGCAAGGCCCGCGGCCTGGGCCCCGACGCCCTTGGCGGCCTGCCGGTCACCATGGCTCCGCCCGACCGGCTCGTCGAATTGGCCTTCGAAGCGGACCGCGTGCTCAGCTACTAGGCGCCAGGGCCCCGGGCAACGACCGAGAAGGAGAGCGGGATCCGGCCGCGCTCCTCGGGGCGCACATCCGCGTGGCCGCCCCACCAGTCGATCGGATGCTCGGTGACGCGTTCGAGCCGGAGGTCGGCACCCAGCAGCGCGGTGATGACCTCGCCGAGCGTCCACGCCCGGGCGAACTTCCAGCTCTGGTCGGCCTCCGCGATCGAGAGGCGGTCGATGTACTCGGGTGCCCAGCCCCTGGAGGCCTCAGGCCCCCCGAAGTAGTCGTAGTCGGTCGCGACCCAGTGGCCGTCGTCGTCGACGTCGAAGAGCCACTCCACGGGATGACCCTCGAACAGCACGAACCGGCCACTCGGCGAGAGCAGCCGGGCGACGACGGCGGCCCACGCGTCGAGGTCCTGGAGCCAGATGAGCGAGCCTCGCCCGGTATACACGAGATCGCCGGTCCCATCGAGCTCGCGGGGTGTCTTGAGCACATCGGCGTGGACCCAGTGGGCGGGTGCGCCGGTCGCCGCAGCCAGGCGCGCGGCCAGGTCCAGCATCCTTGGGCTGAAGTCGACGCCCACGACCTCGTCGGCGCCCAGGTTCCAGAGTGAGAGCGTGTCGCGTCCCCCGGCGCACTGCAGGTGGATGGCCCGCGCGCAGCGCCCATGGAGGTCGCCGATCAGCTCGACCTCGGCTCCGAACAGGTTCGTGCCGCCGCCGCGGATGAGATCGACCGCCTCGGCTAGCCAGCCCTCATAGCGCTCGGCGGCCTCGTCCCAGGCGGACCGGTTGGCCGCGTGCATCGCCGCGACATCGGCCGACTCACTCGGCGTCGCGGGCCGAACGTGCTCGGCGTCGGTCTTCTCGGCGGGCGTCACGTCGGCAGTATGGAGCCCATAGACTGGACCGCCATGCCCGAACCCAGCGCGACCCCTGGCGACGACGGCACCTGGTACGTGGAGACCCTGCACGAAGGGCTGCGGACCTCGATCCAGGTGCGGCGCGTGCTCTTCGACAGTCGGACCGAGCACCAGCGGCTCGTGATCGCCGAGAGCGTGGCGTTCGGCACGCTCGTGATGCTCGATGGGGTCACGCAGCTGACGATGGCCGACGAGTACGTCTATCACGAGATGCTCAGCCACGTGCCCGTCCTCGCACACGGGTCGGTTCGGGAGGTCCTCGTGGTCGGCGGCGGCGACGGCGGGATGATCGAGGAGCTGTTCAAGCACCGGACCATCGAGCGCGTGACGTTGGCGGAACTCGACGCCGGGGTCATCGAGCTCGCCCGGGCGCATCTGCCGATGCTATCGAACGGCGCCTTCGACGATCCGCGGCTCGAGGTCGTGATCGGGGATGGCAAGGACTACGTCGCGACGACCGATCGACGGTTCGACCTCGTCATCGTGGACTCGACCGATCCGATCGGTCCCGGCGAGGCGCTCTTCACGCTGAGCTTCTACGCCGATTGCCATCGGATCCTGCGCCCGGACGGGATCGTCGTCACGCAGAACGGGGTGCCGTTCTTCCAGCCGGCGGAGCTCGAGGCGACGGTCCGCGCGTTCAACGCGCTGTTCGCGGACGCGACCTGCTACCTCGCGGCCGTGCCGACCTATGTCGGCGGGTTCATGGCGTTCGGGTGGGGGAGCGACGATCCGTCGCTCCGCCGGGTGGCCCTGGCGACGATCGAGGAGCGATTCGCCGCCACTGGCATCGCAACCCGCTACTACACGCCTCAGGTCCACCTGGCGAGCTTCGCGCTGCCGCGCTTCATCCTCGACATCGTCGATGCCGGTCGGGGGGATGTTGACGCCTCTCGACCGGACCCGGCGCCATGATGGCCGCGATGGAAGGCATGCCGCCCGAGGCGCTCCTGGCCGACTATCCGGAACCGATGCGCCGGATCGCCGAGTCGCTGCGTTCCCTCGTGCGCGACGCCCTGCCCGACGCGGTCGAGCGCGTCCGCGTCGGCTGGCGGCTCGTCGCGTACGACATTCCCGCCGGCCACCGGCGGACCGTCTTCTGCTGCTACGTGGCACCGGAGCCGGGACACGTCCACCTGGGGTTCCAGTACGGGGTCTTCATGCGCGACGACGATGGCGTGCTGCAGGGTGCGGGGATCACCCGCCAGGTCCGCTGGCTCACGTTCCGAGATGGCGACGTCCTCGACCGGCTCCGGCTCGAGCGACTCGTGCTCGAAGGGGCGCGCGTCGCTCGGATGACGCGCGGTGAACGCCTCGTCAGCTCGCTGGATCGGGAGGCCGTCTTGGCGATCCCGCGGGCCGGTTGACGGACGTCGTCCTGCCCCGACCGGATGCTATCGTCCGGCGATGACCGAGCTGGTGATCCGACGCCTCAGCGCTGAGGAGCTGGTGGGGTTCGTCGAGACCGCCGGGACGGCATTCCTCGATCCGGCCAAGGACGTCGCGAAGGTCGCCGACGAGCTCCGGGCGCTTTGGGATCTCGACCGAACGTGGGGAGCGTTCGATGGGGCGCGGATGTGCGGGACGTTCCGATCCTTCGTCACGGAGATGACGCTGCCCGGAGCGACCCGCGTGCCCGCGGCGGCCATGTCCGGGGTCAGCGTTCTGCCAACGCACCGACGACGGGGGATCATGCGCGCGATGGTGGCTGCCGAGCACGCCGCTGCCCGGGACCGCGGCGAGGCGATCGGCATCCTCTATGCCGCGGAATACCCCATCTATGGCCGGTTCGGCTACGGTCCCGCCACCCAGGAGGGGACGTGGACGCTCGACGCTCGGGCGGCGACCTTCATCAAGCCACCTATGGGCAAGGTCGAGGTGGTCAAACCGGACGAGACGGTCCGCGACGGCATGAAGGCGGTCTTCGAGGCCTGGCGGCTTCGGACGACCGGCGAGATCCGGCGACGCGACCACAGCTGGGACTTCGACCTCGCCCTGCGGCCAGACCACTGGGGCGAGGACTGGAAGGGGTTCCTGGCGCTGCATCGGGACGATGACGGAGCACTCGACGGGTACGTCCGCTACAGCCGCGCCGGTGACAAGTGGGAGCAGGGCCAGCCGCGGAACGCCGTCAAGGTCGACGAGCTCCACGCGACCACGGACCAGGCGTACAACACGCTGTGGCGGTTCCTCGCCGAGACGGACTGGGTCGCGACGGTGAGCGCCGAACGGCGAAGCCCTGCCGAGCGTTTGCCGTGGCTGCTCGTGAACGGCCGCGACGTCCGGCTGTCCGATGTCGGGGACGCCGTGTGGGTCCGGTTGCTGGACGTCGGGCGGGCGCTCGAAGCTCGCACGTACGATCGCGCTGCGAGCCTGGTCATCGAGGTCGCGGACGCGGAGGCGACCGGCGGTCGGAGCCGATGGCACCTCGAAACCGATGACGGTGGTGCGACCTGCCGTGCCACGGACCGATCGCCCGATCTCACGCTCGATGTGAGCGCACTCGGTGCCGCCTACCTGGGCGGCGTGGACCTGCGCGACGCGGTCCTGACGCGCGGCGCAGACGAGCATCGATCGGGTGCCCTGGCCGAGGCCGGTCGACTGCTGCGAACCGGCGACGTCCCGTGGTGCTCGACATTCTTCTAGGTCCCCCACACCTGGCATCGGCGTCGTCCCGGTGACCGCCGGCGAGGTGTGGTCGTGGTCGGCCGTCGAGATGGCCGCCGCGATCCGGTCGGGCGAGGTGTCGTCGGCCGAGGCGGTCGCCGCGTGCCTGCGGCGCATCGAGGCCGTCAACCCGGCCATCAACGCGGTCGTCCGATTCGCGACCGAACCGCTCGAGATCGCCCTCGGGGCCGACGCGGATCTCCGTCGCGGGGTCGTGCGCGGGCCGCTGCACGGCGTCCCGTTCACGATCAAGGACTCGCTCGATACGGCGGAGATCGTCACGACGGCTGGGACGACCGGCTGGGCCGACCGGGTCCCTGAGCGGGACGCGACGGTCGTCGCGCGGCTCAAAGCCGCCGGCGGGATCCTGCTCGGCAAGACCAACACGCCCGAGTTCACCTGGGCGAACGATGCGGACAACCTCGTCTACGGCCGAACCTCGAATCCGTACGACCTGGATCGCTCGCCCGGTGGCAGCAGCGGCGGGTCGGCGGCGATCGTCGCGGCGGGTGGCTCGCCCTTCGACATCGGCAGCGATACGGGCGACAGCATCCGCCAGCCGTCGCACGTCTGCGGTGTGGCGGGGCTCAAGCCGACGAGCGGTCGCGTGCCCCGGACCGGGCATCATCCCTCGTATCGCGGCATCCTGGAGTCGCTGACGCAACTCGGACCGATCGCGCGCCGGGTCGACGACCTCGCATTGATCCTGACGGTCATCGCCGGGCCGGACGGCGAGGACCCGCACGTGGCCCCGGTCGCGCTCCGTGATCCGGCGGAATTGGCGATCGCGGGACTGCGGGTCGTGTGGTTCGCGGACAACGGCCTCCAGACGCCGACGGCCGAGACGATGTCGACCATCCGAGCGGCCGCCGACGCGCTGCGCGACGCGGGCGCCGATGTCGATGAGCGCGTGCCGCCAGACCAGGCTCGTGCGGCGGACCTCTGGGAGCGCCTCGTCGATGCCGACGGGCATGCCTGGCTGCGACGCCTGATCGCGGGCGCGGGGACCGAGGGCGCCGGCTCGTACGCTGACAAAGGTGGCTGGGTCACGGGGTCGGTCCTCCCGGGCGACGAGCTCACCGCCCTCGTCGAGGCCGTTGATGACGTCCGAGCGAGCATGCTTCGCTGGATCCACGACGTGGACCTCATCGTGAGCCCGGTGCTGCCCAGCCCAGCCCTGCTCCACGGCGCCGGCTACACCTCGGCCTTCGCGGACACGTACAGCGAGGTCCATAACCTGACCGGCTGGCCATCGGCCGTCGTCCGCGGCGGCACGTCTCCGGAGGGACTCCCGATCGGCGTCCAGCTCATCGGCCAGCCGTGGCGCGAAGACGTCGTCCTGGCCGGAGCCAGGGTGGTCGAGGACGCCCTGGGCGGCTGGCAGCCGCCCCCGGGACTGGCCGGGTCCTGATCTCAGGCCGTGACCGGCACCGTGAGCGTGACCGTCATCCCGTCAGCGACCGAACCCGTGATGGTGCCGAGCTGGTGGACCGCGCCGTCGTCGCGAAAGACGTTGTCGGTCTCGAGCGAGAGCTGGGTCATGTTGCTCACGCTCTGCTCGTAGCCGGCCGTGGCGTACACGAGATCGCAGGCGTCCTTCGGCAGGGCGACCTGGGACGTCGCGATCTTGTTGTTCTCGTCGGTGGCCATGTCCAGACTCGGATAGACCTCGAAATGGATGTGCGGCCAGCGACCCGTGTACGCGGCCGGGAAGATGCTCTGGAAGGTCACGACCCCGTTGTCGTCGGCCTCCTGGACGCCGCGGAGGTAGTTCTCGTTCGCGATCTCCGAGGAGTACATCGAATACCCGCCCTCGCGGCTGCAATGCCACACGTAGACGGCTGCGCCGGCGATCGGGGCGCAATCGTCGCCGTCCTGGATCGCCAGCTGGATGTTCAGCGGGATCCCCTCGGCGACCGTGGTCGACGATCCGAAACTCGAGCGGATGTCGCTGCGGACGACGCCGCTCTGCGACAGGATGTCCGGTCCGTTCGACCCGTCACCCGGGAACGGGCCGGCGGTCTCCTCGGGGATGATCGCGCAACTCGCCCCGACCGCCGACGATGGGGCCGAGGCCCCGGCCGAGGCGGAGGCGGCCGACCCGCCGGGTGCGCAGCCGGCGATGACGAACATCCCGGCGCTGAGCCCGCCGAATCCGAGGAGCTTGAGCATCCCGCGTCGGTCGAGGGTGGTGAGGTCGTAGACGAGGCCGCGGTCGTGCTCTTCGAGCTCGTGGTCGTCGTGGTCGGTTCGAATAGCCAGGCTCACACGGGTCTCCTTGCGCATGTCGGTGTCACATCCAGACCCTACCGGCCGATTCCTGCGAATCCTCTGAGAGCGACGTGAGAGGCTCCCTGGCTCGTCGAGGGCTCACGCGACGATCTCGACGATGTCGCCGTCCTGGACCTCGTGCTCCCGTCCCACGCGCTGCCCGTCGAACCGGGCCGACGGACCCCAGACGCGAGCGCCGGAGAACGACGCGCCGAGGTCGTGGTGGACCCAGTCGGCCACATCCGCGACCGTCGAACCGGGATCGAGCGCGAGCGGCTCCGGGTCGACCGCACCGTCCTTGCGAAGCCGCACGCGGAGCAGGCCTGTCAGCGCCCACACGGCGGCCCGAAACACGTCCAGGGATGCCTCGTCGAGCACCGAGACGGGAAGGACGTCCAGGCCCGGGAACGTGGACGCGAGACGCGCCACGGCGCCAGCATCGGCTTCGTCCGCCCGCGTCGCCGCGAGGATGGCCGGCTTCTCGATGCCGGCTGCCTCGATCTCATCGAGAACGATCGCAAGCTCTCGTGGGTCGCCGTCGGCTCGAGCGCAATAGACGACCGCGTCGACCGAGCGGAGCACGCCGAGCAGGGCCCGTCCACCGCCGCGATCCTCCGATGCCCCTTCGATGAGCCCCGGGATCTCTACGAGCTGGACGAGGACGCCGCCGATCCGCGTCAGCGCCGGCACCGGCCGGAGCGTCGTGAACGGGTAGTCACCCGTGCGGATCTGGATCTCCGACAGCGCTTGGAGCAGCGAGGACTTGCCCACGTTTGGCGGGCCGACGAGGGCGATCTGGGCGGCGCCTTCGCGACGGACGGCGATGGAATTGCGGTGGACGGCATTCGAGCGGACGCGGGTGTCCTCGATCTCGGCGAGCAGCCATTTCCGCAGGTCCGCATACGGGCCGTTCCTGTAGTCGGGGAGTTCCCCAAGGAGCGTCCGGACCTCGCGGATCCGCTCCTTGCCTTCCTTGCCAACGAGTCGCCGCTTCGCCACCTGGGCGAACGTTCGATGCGGCATCGGCATGACCATCGCTCCTTCGCACGATCGGCGAGGGGACGCGTGACACGCCGCCCGGGTGGGCCGGCGTTGGCGGCACGCGTCCGTCCCGCCCCTTCCTTCGACGCCGGTGGTGGAAGGGGCCGATCAGCCGTTCTTGTTGGAGATGGTCGTGCGCCAGACGTCGATGGGACGTCGGGCGATGCGGGTGCTCATGGCGCTTACAAGGCTACACCAGCGCTCATCGGCCGCCACGACCCGATAGCATCGGCGGGTGACCCCGAACCGTCGGCCGTGGCCGGCCGCCGCCGGCATCGTCGGCTGCCTCTCGTTCCTGCTGATCGGTTGGAGCGGGCTCCTGGTGCCATCGCTGATCCGGTCGATCGAGGACACCTTCGACCAGTCGGACGCGGGAATCGGCGTCTTCTACTTCGTCTATGCCGCGGTGTATGCGGCGGGTTCGCTGGGTGGCGGCCTCCTCACCGAACGGTTCGGACGCCGAAGGGTGCTGAGCGTCCTCGCGGCGCTCCACGGTCTTGGCTTCCTCGGGTTCGGGCTCGCACCTTCATGGGCCTGGTTCCTGATCGCGGCGCTCCCGGCCGGGTTGGGAGCGGGCGGCCTGGACGGTGGCGGCAACGGGCTCATCCTCGATCTCTATCAGTCCCGCCGGGGCCGGGCGCTCAACCTGTTACACCTGTTCTTCAGCCTCGGGGCATTGAGCGCACCGCTGGCCGTCGGCCGGCTGGTCGACAGTGGCGTCGCGTGGCCCTCCATCGCCACGGCCACCGGGCTCGCGGCCCTCGCGATCGGCGCCGCCTTCCTGGTCGTTCCGATGCCGGACGGTCGGGTCGGCGCCGTGGCGCAGGGTCCCGTCGAGGCGAGCGCGACGAGGCGACGCCTCGGCGATCGCCTGGCGGCCCCGTTGATCCTGCTGGCGATCGCGATCTCCTGTTACGTCGCGTCGGAGATCGGCGTTTCCAACTGGCTCGTCCGGTTTTTGGAGCCCGCCCCCATCACGGTGGCGACGACAGCGTTATCGCTGTTCTGGGCCGGGCTCGCCATCGGCCGCCTCTTCGCCGCCCGATTCGCGGACCGCTTCGACCACATCCGGTTCGCCGCCGCAGCGTCGGTGGCGATGTCGATCGCTCTCTTCGGCGCCATCCTGGTTCCGTCCTTGCCCGCGTCCATCGCGCTGTTCGCGCTGGCCGGCGTCGCGACCGGACCCGTCTTCCCGATGATCATCGCCATCGGCGGCGATCGCTATCCGGACCGCACGTCGGCCGTGAGTGGGTTCCTCTCGAGTGCCGCCGTCGTCGGGTCGATCGTGTACCCGCCGGTGATGGGTTTCCTGTCGGTCTCGGTGGGCCTCACCGTGGCCATGCTCGGGACGGTCCTGCTCGGGCTGGCGTCCGCGGGCGCCCTCGTGCTGGTCGGACGCTGGCACCCGCCCGCCCGAGAGGTGGCGCTGGAAGGCCCGGGACGTGTTGACTTCGGTCAGCCGCCCGTCATGCTCAGCAACGAACCATCGGAGGGAGAGGGAACGCGATGACGACCGACTTGCGACCGGACGCGCTGCGGGCTGCGCTCGCATGCGAGGTGATCCTGCCGGAGGACGAGGGCTACGACGAGGCGCGCGCCATCTTCAACGCGACGATCGATCGGCGACCGTCTGCGATCGTCCGACCACGATCGACCGACGAGGTCGTGGCGGCCGTTCGCTGGGCACGCGAGGCTGACCTGCCGATCGCCGTCCGAGGCGGCGGACACAACGTCGCGGGTCACGCCGCGGCCGAGGGGTCGCTCGTCATCGACCTCCGGAACTGTCGGGAGGTCGCGCTGGATGCCGCGGCCCGACGCGTGACAGTCGGCGGGGGGGCGTTGTGGGTCGCCGTCGACCTCGCGACGACCGCGCACGGGCTGGCGATGCCCGGCGGGACGTTCGGCGACACGGGCGTGGGCGGACTGACCCTGGGCGGCGGGCTCGGGTTCCTCATGGGCACCGGCGGGCTCACGTGCGACAACCTCGTCGGTGCCGAGGTCGTGACCGCCGACGGCTCCGTCGTGACGGCGGGTGCTGGGGGTGACCCGGACCTCCTGTGGGCGCTCCGGGGCGGCGGCGGCAACTTCGGAGTCGTGACGCAGTTCGAGTTCGCGCTTCGCCCGGTCGGCCCGCTCTATGGCGGCTACCTGTCCGTGCCGCTCGAATCCGCGGGCGACGCGATGGGCGCGATCGCCGAGCTCGCGCACGACATGCCCGATGAGCTCGTCCTGTTCGCCGGCGGACCCGCGGTCCGTGACGAGGGCGGGGCGGTCCACGACGCGTCGGGCCCGAGGGTGTTCAGCATCACGGTCGTCTACCAGGGCATGCCCGACGCGGCCGAGGCCGCCATCTGGCCCCTGCGTTCGATCCCGATCGTCGAGGACTTCCTGAAACCGATGACCTATCTCGATGTCCAGGCGATGAGTGGGCAGCTGCCCTTCGGACTGCGGCACTACTGGAAGGGTCACTTCCTGCGCGAGCTCGATGCCGGCGCGATCGGGGCGATCGTCGATGGGATGGACGTCGATCCTGCGTCGCAGTCGTTCATCCTGCTCGAGGCGCTGAGCGGTGCCGCCCGACGCGAACCGGCGGGTGGCGCGGCATTCGGCCAGCGCGAGGCCCGCTGGAACGTCAGCGCCATCGCGATCTGGGAGGACCCCGCGCAGGACGATGCGGAGATCGGGTGGGCGCGCACGGTCGCGGACGCCTTGCGGCCGTCGTCGCTGACCGGGGCGGGATACTCGAACTATGCGCCGGTCGACGAGACGCCCGACCGGGTCCGCCTGGCGTTCGGGGAGGACCGCTTCGCGCGGCTGGCGGCCGTGAAACGGCGCTACGACCCCGACAACGCGTTCCGATTCAACCTGAACATCCCGCCGGCCACCTGACCGCGATCAGCCCGGGGGGATCCGGTCTCGCAGGAGCCAGTGCCGGTAGCCCCAACCGTCCTCCTGGTCGAAACCCTCGTCGACGACGTCGAACCCTTCCGCGTCGAACCAGGTCATCACCTGATCCCGACCGGGATAGTAGTGATAGCCGGCCGTGTCACCCTCGATGATCTCGCCGCGGACCGCCGGCCACCCCTGCCGTTCGGCATCGGCCATCCCAACGTCGATCTCCGCGTCGTCGACCTCCTCGACCGTCAGGTACAGGTGGCCGCCCTGTCGGATGGCACGATGGAGGTTGGCGAGGACCATGGGCCATTCCTCAGGTGGGACGTTCTCCATGGCGTCGATCGTCATCGCGCCGTCGAATACCCCATCGAACGCGAGCTCCTGTAGCCCGATGTGGATCAGGTCGGCGGCGAGACCCTTCGCCAGGGCCTGGGCGAGCATGCCGGCGGACTGATCGACGCCGACCACTGAACGTCCCGACGCCCGCACCAGTGAGAAGTACCTGCCGGTGCCACACGGCGCGTCAAGCACCGCCCCACCGGCCGGGCACGTCTCGAGGAGTCGACCGACGAACGCCGCGTGCGACCTCGCCGGATACGGCTCGGCGTCGAACTCGGCGGCTCCGGCGTCGTACTGCGCCTCCACGGCCGCCCGGCGCTCCGCCAACCACGCCCGACGATCCATGGCCCGCAGGGTAACGCGGCGGTCACCGCCGCGGTGGCACAATCGCCCTGTGACCGAGTCGCCGCCATTCGTGCCGGACGGGTTCGAACCGCCGACGGCCTTCGACGACCCGCGATTCCGTCTCCGGCCGCTCGGGCCCGAACACAACGAATCCGACTACGCGGCGTGGACGTCGAGCATGGACCACATCCACCGGACGCCGGGCTTCAAGCCAGACGGCTGGCCCCGGCCGATGACCTTCGAAGAGAACCGAGCCGATCTCGTCCGCCACGCCGGGGACTTCAAGGCCCGGACCGGCTTCACATTCACGGTGCTCGCGCCCGACACGGACACCGTCATCGGCTGCGTGTACATCTACCCATCGTCGGATGGGCCCGGGGCCGGGGTGAGCTCGTGGGTCCGGGCCACCGATGCGCACCTCGACGAGCCGCTGTACCGTGCCGTCTCGGACTGGCTGGCCGCCGACTGGCCCTTCGAGCGGGTGGTCTACGATCCACGGACGTGACGGGGCGCACCCGCCACTCCGTGCGAGGGTCGGGCCCGGCCGTTGGTACCATCGAGGGGTCGAGGCGACCGGTGGCGTAGCGCAATCTGAGGGGGAGTCCGGTCATGACCCCCGGGCGCATCGGGAAGCCATCCCGAACCAACCCGGGAGTCTCGAGTGGCCCTTGCCCCCTGGATCGCACCGCCACTCCTGGCCGTGTACGTCCACAACGCCGGCATCCGGCTGCGCCGCCAGTTCCGTGGGCACACCCGCCACGCGGGTGACGCCCCATCGATCGTCCGGGCTTGCATCGAGGCCTGCTGGAACGGCCGGACCTTCACCGCGAGCCCCGGGCACTTCGACATGTTCTGGACGCGCGACCTGTCGTTCTCGGCACCGTCGCTCGTCCGGCTCGGCCACGGGCCGCGCGTCCGGGATTCGCTGGCCTACGCCCTCGACGTCTGGACGCGGCGCCGCAGCCACATCACGACGACCATCCATTACTTCGACCGCCCGGGCGACGTCTTCGAATACGGCGTCGACTCGCTGCCGCTGCTCCTGGCAGCCCTGCGCGCCGCCGGCGCGACCGACCTCGTCGAGCGGCACCGACCATGGCTCGAGGCCGAGGTCGCCCATTTCTCCAGGCTGGTCGTCGACCCGACGACCGGACTCGTGCGTTCCGATCGCAAGTTCAGCGCCCACCGTGACACCGTCGTCAACCGCTCGAATGCATATGGCAACACGATGGTCGCGCTCCTGGCCAAGACGATCGAGGAGACCGGCTGGTTCGCCTCACCCTTCGAACGGCACTTCGACGGCGACTACGGCCGTCTGCTCCAGGAGCACTTCTGGGCGGGGGACCACTACCGCGATGCGCTCGGCGACGACACGGTGTCCGGTGAGGCCAACATCTGGCCGTTCTATGCGGGCGTCGTGAGCGATCCGGACATCATCGCCCCCGCGCTTGCGTACCTCGACGTGAACGGGTTCTGCGACCCGTACCCGTTGCGGTACGAGACGAGCCGACGGCCGGAACGCGAGGTCTGGCTGACCCGCCACCTGCTGCCCGACTACCAGGGCAGCACGGTCTGGACGAGCCTCGGCGCGATGTATCTCCAGATCCTGCGGACCGTCGATCCAGTGCTCGCGGCGACCGAGACCGCCCGATACGTGGACTGGATCGAGCGCGACGGGACGTTCTGGGAGGTGATGGACTCGCGCGGCCAGAACTGGGTGAGCCCGCGCTGGATCATGATCGGCGAGGAATCGATGCTTTGGTCGGCCATCTTCCTCGACGTGCTCGAGCATGCCGACCGGGCACCCGCCGTGCTATCCGAGCCGCTGCTGCCGCCCGCCGAGGCGCTGGTCGCCTGAGACGAAGTCGCGCCGCCTGACGCGGTACGATCGGGGCCAGCGCGACGCAAGGGAGTCCGGCGCCATGGCCTACGACGAGGCACTCGCCGAACGGATCCGCCAGGTCATCGCGGTCGAGCGCGATGTCACCGAACGCAAGATGTTCGGCGGGATCGCGTTCATGGTCGGTGGGAACATGGCCTGCGGGGTCATCGGGGACGACCTGATGGTCCGTGTCGGGCCGAACGCCCACGATGCGGCGGTCGCCCAACCGCATGTTCGCCCGATGGACTTCGCCCATCGTCCGATGCAGGGCTACGTGTACGTGGACCCGGATGGGGCTCGCTCGTCGGACGACCTGGCGCGATGGGTCCACGCCGGGGCGGCGTTCGCCGCGAGCCTCCCGCCGAAGTAGCCGGCTCACGCCGCCTTGACGGCTCGGACCGCCAGGCTGGACATCGCCGTGGGATGCGGAACGACGAAGGGGGTCCGGGCTATGCTGGGAACGGGATAGACGCGGGTTTCGCCGCGGCGGGTCGGGGAAGGGAGACGGATGGATATCGCGCTCGTCCATGGTTCCTATCACGGAGCCTGGTGCTGGGACCTCCTGAGGCCCGAGCTCGAGCGCCTCGGCCACCGCGTCATCACGGTCGACCTGCCGATCTCGGATCCGAGCCTCGGGGCCGCCGACTACGCTGCCATCGTGGCGAAGGCGCTGGTTCCCCGCACGAAGCCTGTGCTGGTCGGTCATTCGATGGCCGGGCTCGTGATCCCGCTCGTGGCAGCCAGTCGGCCTGTCCGGCGGCTCATCTTCCTGGGGGCGTTCCTGCCCGCTCCTGGCCTCAGCGCGAACGACCAGCGGGCCGCGGAGCCTGTCGACGGACGGGTCGCGCCGGTGACCGCGGAGTGGACGGATCTCGGTGACGACGTCTGGATGATCGGACCCAACACGGCCACCGAGCTCTTCTACCACGACGTCCCGGCCGCCACCACGCGCTGGGCGACGCAGCGCCTGCGTCCGCAGTCATATCGCGTCATGGCCGAGATCACGCCGCTGGCGGACTGGCCGGACGTCGCGCGGGCGTCGATCGTGATGCGCGAGGACCGCGCCATCAATCCGGAGTGGGTGCGCCTCGCGGCGCGCGAGCGTCTCGGCGTCGATGCGATCGAGCTGGCCGGAGGACATTCGCCGTTCCTGAGCCGGCCGGCGGAGCTCGCCCGGCTCATCGGCGATCTGGCCTGATCGGCCACTAGTCGCCCGCGTTAGTCGCCCGTGTTACCGGCCCCGCGCGCGAAGCCAGCCAAGTCCCGAAGCCGCGCCATCGCTGTCCGCGGGCGACTCGGGGACGGCGGCGGCTGACGCCGTCCCACCCTCGATCAAGACCATGCCGACCACGAGCAGGGCGACGCCGAGGATGCGGTTCACGCCGGCTTGCTCCCCGAACAACATCGCGCCGAACGCAAAGGCCAGCACCGCCTCGAGGCCGAGCACGACCAGGTAGGCCGGCCCAAGCTCACCGCGAAGCTCGATCGACAGCGTCAGGAGGGCGGCACCGACGGCGAACAGCCCGAGCATCGCGAGCGAGGGCAGCAGCTGGGAGAGCCCCTGGGAGAGCTTCATGAAGATCCCACCGATGGTGAATGCCAACGCCGCCGCGACCGTCATCCCCAAATAGAGCAGTGATCCGCTCATCTGCCACTCCCCGTGGTGTAGAGTCCGCCCTTGGATACCGTCCGTATGTAAGAGTTACATACGTACCGTCCGTATGTCAAGGACGAACATGACCGCACGTCGCCGCTCTGCCTTGTCACCCGAGGAAGCCAGGAAGCAGTACATCCGCGCCGCTGAGACGGTCCTGCTCGAGCAGATCCAGGTCGATGCCCGTCGTCTCGATCGTAAGGATGACGAGCGGCGGGTCGCAGTCGGGCCATTCGCCAAGCTCAACGCGGAACAGGTTGCGGCGGCGGCCGAGGGAAAGAGCCGGGGCGCCATCACGAACTTGTTCAAGAGCCAGCGCCAGTTCCAGCTCCAGGCGATGGCGTTGGTTCTCGAGGACCCGGAGGTCGATGTCCTGGTGCTGCCGGACCCGCGGACGTTCGATGATCCGGTCACCTGGATCGAGGCGCTGGCGACCGCCCAATCGGGCAGGGGACCGCTCCACGGGATGGAGCCGTCCGTCGGTTATGGGTTGAACTGGGCGCTGTGGCTCAGCCAGGTGCCGTACGGCGTGTGGAGTGAGCACATTGCCGAACCGAGCATGCACGAGTTCAGGCATTCGGCCGAGCGTCTCGAAACGGGGAGCGTGCGACCCGCGCTTGCGCATTTCGCGCTCAAGGTCCGATCACCGTGGACGACGATGGATCTGGCCGCGGCCATGAACAGCATGGTGGAGGGCCTGTGGCTCAACCAGTGTCTGTCGCGCCAGCATCCGACGCGTCCTGACGTTCACGTGGCCCAGGCGACGCGCGACGCGCTGGTGATGCTGTGGCAGGGGGCGACCCAGCCGGCTGGGACCCCGACGGACTGAACTCAGGCTGGTGCGGTGCCCCACGCCCGCGACGTGAACCGGGCGCCCTCCGGACGCGCTACGCTCGCTGACGTGGCGATCTCTGGCGCTCCGGTGACCGGGCTGACGAACTGGGCTGGCAACCACGCCTACGTCGCGGGGCGGCTGCTTGAGCCCGCCTCGCTCGACGAGCTCCAGGCGCTCGTCCGCGCGTCGCGTTCGCTCCGGGTGCTCGGATCCCGCCACTCGTTCAACGACATCGCCGATACCACCGGCGATCTCGTCTCCCTGCGCCGGATGCCGCGGGTGTTCGAGCTCGACCCGGCGGCCGGCACGGTCACCGTGGACGGTGGCGTCCGCTACGGCGAACTCGCAGGCCCGCTCGACGGCGCCGGGTTCGCGCTGCACAACCTCGCCTCGCTCCCGCACATCTCGGTCGCCGGCGCCTGCGCGACAGCCACGCACGGCTCGGGGGATCGCAGCGGGAACCTCGCGACGGCCGTGGTCGCGATGGAGCTGGTCACGGCGGATGGGGAGATCACGACGCTCGCGCGTGCAGCGGACCCCGAGGCCTTCGATGGCGCGGTCGTCGGGCTTGGCGCGCTCGGCGTCGTGACGTCGCTGACCCTGGAGCTCCAGCCGACCTATCGGATGCGGCAGGACCTCTATGAGGACCTCGCGCTGGAGCAGGCCGTCGAGCATTTCGACGAGATCACCGCGCTGGCGGACAGCGTCAGTCTCTTCAGCGAGTGGCAGGGACCGCTCATCGAGCAGGTATGGCTCAAGCGACGTGTCCCCGACGGCGACGACTTCGAGCCGGCGCAGACCCTCCACGGGGCGACGCTGGCGACCGTCCCGCTGCACCCGATCCGCCGCATGCCGGCCGACGCGCTGACCCAGCAACTTGGGGTTCCGGGGCCCTGGCACGAGCGGATGCCGCACTTCCGGATGGATCACACGCCGAGCGCCGGGGCTGAGCTCCAGACCGAGTACCTGCTGCCGCGCGAGCACGCGGCCGAAGCGCTCCTCGCGATCGCCGGCTTACGCGAGCGGTTCGCCCCGTTCCTGCAGGTCGCCGAGGTGCGGACCATCGCGGCCGATCGACTGTGGATGAGCACGGCGTTCGGACGTCCGTCGGTCGCGTTCCACTTCACCTGGTACCAGGACTGGGAGGGCGTCCGGGGCATCCTGCCGCTGATCGAGGACGCCCTGGCGCCATTCGACCCTCGACCGCACTGGGGCAAGCTCTTCACGATGTCGCCCGAGGCGGTCCGGGCGACGTATCCACGGCTGCCGGCGTTCGTCGCGCTTGCCGGGGTCCTCGATCCGGCGGGGACCTTCCGGAACGCGTTCCTGGACCGCTACATCTTCAGCGGGTCATAGGGTCGGCGGCAGGCCGAAGACCGGGAACAGTTCGGGCCCGAACGTCGTGATCTCGGCGATCCGGCCGTTTTCGACCCGCAGGACGTCGAACTTGAACGCCCGGAATTCGGTGTCGCCCGGCTGGCGCAGGTAGCTCGCCGCCGTCGGCATCCGGTTCGCGCGCGTGGGCACGAGACGCCACTCACCGTCCCGCAGCGCCCGATCGAGGAGCGGTCCGATGGAATCGATGCCCTCGAAGGACATGAGGGCGGGTGGCATGGTGATGCGGAGGTCATGTGCCGAGATCGCCACGGCCGCCACCGCATCGCCCCGTTCGTGGGCGTCGATGAATTGCTCGAGCAGCCGCCGCTCGTCGTCGGACGGTTCGATGGCCGGCCATTCGGCTCGTTGGGCCGGCAGGTGCGCCTGCATCGTCGCGCGGGCGCGCTGGAGCGCGCTGTTGGCGGCGGCGACACTCGTGTCGAGCAAGGCCGCCGTCTCGCTCGCGGGCCAGCCGAGGACGTCGCGGACGATCAGGGCGGCGCGTTGTCTCGGCGGCAGCACCTGCATGGCGGCGAGGAACGCCAGCTCGATCGTCTCCCGCTCGACCACCACCGCGTCCGGCTCGTCATCGACCGGCGCGACCTCGTCGAGCAGTCGGTCTGGATACGGCTGCAGCCACGGCACGTCGGCGAACGTCTGCATCGTCGTCAGTCGCCGCGACCGACGCCGAAGGACATCGAGGCACACGTTTGTCGCGATCCGGTAGAGCCAGGCCCGGACCATCGATCCACCGTCGAAACCCTCGCGGCCCCCCCACGCGCGGAGGAACGTCTCCTGGACGGCATCCTCGGCCTCGTCGAACGACGCGAGCATCCGGTAGCAGTGGACGTGGAGCTCCCGCCGGTGCCGCTCGGCCAGTCGCTCGAAGGCGACGTCGCCCCCGATCGCGCCGGTCATGCGACCGGCGCCTCTCGTCGAACCTCCTGGACCAGCCAGGTGTTCCCGTCGGGGTCCTTGAACGAACAGAACGTGCCATAACTCTGGCGTTGCGGGTCGAGTCCGGGCTGCTGTCCCTGGGGTCCGAAGTGGAATAGCTCGCCAGCGTCGACGCCCCGGCCGACGAGCTCTTCGCGGGCGGCCTCGATGTCCGAGACACATAGGTGGAGGCCGTGCTGGGTGCCGGGCGCCATGTCGATGTTCTTCATGATCGAGATCGAGCACGCCGAGCCTGGGGGTGTCATCTGGACGACGCGGAAGTCCTCGCCGGCCCGATGGTCGACGTCCACATGGAAGCCGGCCTGCTCATAGAACGCCTTGGCGCGGTCCACGTCGGTCACGGGGATCATCACGAGTTCGAGTGTGAAATCCACGACGGGTCTCCTTGTGGCATCGGTCGGGCGACCGGTGTTCTGCAGGTGAAACGTCGGCTCCCCTGGGAACTCATCGGTGGAACGATGATGACGCCCGGACGATGCTAGCGACCCGGGCTAGGGCCGGCAGCGGTGCCAGCCCAAGGCTTGCCGAGTCAGCGCTTCATCACGAGGGACAGACGGTGACTGCCTTCTATCCAGTTCTCATACGCGATCAGGAGGTGGCCGGTCGCCTGATCCAGAACGATCTCGGCGGGTCCCGAGTTAGACGGGTCCACGATCCGCTTGCTCCACGAGCCGGTTCCGACCTTGGTGAGGTACACGAGCCGGTCATCTCTCCCGCATACCAGGACGTGCACTCTGCCGGAGCTCGTGTCCACCGCGATGGCCGCGACCTGTAGACGTCCCACGAGCCGCTCCGAATGCCACGATCCGCCCTTCCGGGTCGAGAAGTAGGTCCCGTCGGAGGGGAATCCATGGTCGATGGTTCCGCAGCCACCCGACCTGTCACTGCGGCGCCACATCAGGTACGGCTGATCGTTCGCGCCAAGGACGAGCGCGGGTGCGTAGCCACGGCTGGTCCCGGGGATCTTCTTGCTGGAGAACCCGGCGCCGGTGAAGGTCGCGTACCGGAGCGAATTGCCGGATTCATACGCGACCCTTGCCCGACCGTCGTCTCCGATCCGCAGTGAGGTCGCCCCGGTGGCCCCGGGAATCTCGTACCGATTGACAGACCCGTTCCGGATCATCTCGTAGTAAACCTTCCCGTTCGCCACCGTGGCATGGATGATGCCGCCGACCACGCTGAACCCTTGCAGCTGGTCGCCGACCTTGCCGATGCGCGTCGGATCGGACCAGGCGCGACCGGACGTGAGCGATCGGGTGCGGACATATACGCCGACGTCTCGTTGGTCACCGAGGCCGCCGCAGTCTCCACCTACGCGGTTGTAGGCGAGGTACAACAGGTCGCCCTCGACGGCCATCTGCGGGTCGACTTCCGCGCGAGCCTTCGGTGGCTTGAACCGGACGGGATCCCAGTCGTCCGTGTCAAGGTCCATGTAGTGGATCTCGCCGTCGCAGTACGCAGCGAGGTGGTACCCACCGTGACCGTCGATAGCGGCGGTGATCGATCCGCAGTCGGCACCTCCGATCTGCTGCGGCTTCGACCACTTGGCGGCTGTCGCTGCGGGCTTCGAGCCACGGGCGGGTTTCGGTGAAGCTGTGACGCGGCTCGGCGCAGCGGACGGCGAGGCAGACGGCGAGGCTGGACTGATCGACGGGGTGGTGAGCGCCGCCGATGCGACGGCGAGGCCTGCGGAGGACGACGGTATCGCGTCGGACTGACGAACGAGCGCCGCTCCCATGGCGCCGACCACGATGGCCAGGGCGGCCGCGATACCGAAGCCGATCACGAGCCCCGGCTGACGGCGCATGCGCGTCCTCCTGGCCCCACGGTAGCTGGCGCATTCGGCCGTACCGTTCCATGGGCGATGACTGCGGATGAGACGCGGCTGGGCCGACTTCGTTGCACGCGTCGCCGCAACGGTCCCGCGACGCCCCGAAGACGGGCCCCTGCTAGCGTGCCGCGCGAGCGCGCACGAGCTCAAAGCCAGGAGGGGAGGTCAGGGCGGTGCACAGCGACGATGACTGGCGCGGCCGGAGGCGGTCATGACCGCGATGCCGCGCCCGAAGTTCCAGAGGCAGGGGCCGGCGTCCCACTGCATCATCAAGAAGAAGCACCTCGGCTGGAAGTCCTGCACGGCGTACGCGATGGCGATGGGGATCGATGCCGCGACCGCCGGTGCACGGCGACCGTCGGGCGCCAGGGTCCGAAAGCTGACCGGCGACACCGAGGGCGGCCTCAAGCTCCGGCAGGTCGCCGACGTCGCACTGGAGCACTACGACGTTCGCGTCGCGGTGCGCACCGGCTGGAACACGATCGCGCCAGAGAAGGCCGCGCGCCTGGCACGCTCGGGGCGCGGGTTCGTGCTGCAGGGCAACACCGAGGCCCTGATCGGGACGAAGTCACAGACCACCCTCGGACCGACCAATCACGCCGTCTGGGTCAACGAGGTCAAGGGCGGAACGGACGACAAGCCCGAAAAGGCCCTGGTCTACGATCCCGCCGCCGATGGCCGCGTTCGCAACGGTATCCAGTTCGCGGATGGCGCGCGCTGGTGGCCATGGGACCGCGTCCTCGACTTCGCCGCCGGCCTGCGTCCCGACGGCGACGATGGCAAGAAGCTCGGGCCCGGCAAGTTCTACGCCGGGTTCGTCCCGCGCCGACCCGCGACGCCGGCTGCGGCGCCCAGCCCGGTCGCGCCGATGGGCGGCGAGCTCGATGGACCCTTGGCCACGTTCCGCGATGGGGCCAAGCCGACGAAGCCCTTCCCGGACCGAGTCCGCGCCAACGTGGCGAAGGGCCGCCGGGTGAATGTCCGCGACCGACCCGATCGACTGCAGAAGGGCGACATCGTCGACCGGATCCCGGATGGCACGCTCTTCGTCGCGTACCAGGTCATCACGAACGGGGCCAAGCCACCGGGTTCGAAGTCCGGCACCTGGTATGGCAACCGACACGGCACCGAATGGATCCACGAGAGCGGATTGCGTCGGATCGGAGGCAGCACATGACCGGGGCAGCCGGCGGGGCGCTCGTCGATGAGCCGCTGATGGACGAGGATTCCGACCTGGACGATCTCGTCGCGGGGGCCGACGATCTGCCCGAGGACGTGCCGAACGACGACCTCGGAATCGGCGAACCGGCCGACGACGGCGACCCGGCCACCGAGGACAACACGGACATCCCGGTCCAGGGCACGCCAGCCGACGACCTCATCCACGACGAGGACGAAGGGACCTAGACTCCGGCGATCACGGAGGAGTCCCGAGATCGACGATCACCGACGGCACGTACGCCGCGTCTCGACGCCCGACCTGTCGACGAGCGAGGTCACCACCATCCGCGAGTTGCTCGTGACAGCGTTTGGGACCGACGAGGAGGAACGCTTCACCGAGGACGACTGGGACCACGCCGTCGGCGGCGTCCACTTCGTCCTCGCGCACGAGGGACAGGTCATCGCGCACGCGTCCGTGGTCCTACGCGAGCTCCACATCGGCGAGCGTCCCCTGCGGACGGGCTACGTCGAGGCTGTGGCGGTGGTTCCCGAGCACCAGGGAGTCGGGTTCGGGTCAGCGCTCATGGCCGAGGTCACCTCGTACGTCCGGGACGCGTTTCAGCTCGGCGCGCTCGGCACCGGCCGTCAGCGGTTCTACGAACGGCTGGGTTGGCAGGTCTGGGCCGGCCCGACGTTCGTCCGGACAAGGGACGGCCTCCGGCGAACTCCCGACGAGGATGGCTTTATCCTCGTGCTTCGGACGGCAGCATCTCCGCCGTTCGACCTGAGCGAACCCCTCAGCTGCGACTTCCGGCCTGGCGACGTCTGGTAGGGGAGAGGAGGACCGTGAACGCCGATGATCAGACGACCGGCACGCCGCCGGCGCCAGAGATCGACGCCTACCTGGCGAACATCCCCGATGACATGCGGGCGGCGCTCGAATGGCTGCGACAGACGATCCGCACCGCCGCCCCCGAGGCGGTCGAGGGGATGAGCTACGGCGCCCCCGCCTTCCGATACCAGGGCCGGCCGCTCGTCGCCTTCGGTGCCGCGAAGGCGCATTGCTCGCTGTACGTGATGAGCCCGGCGGTGATGGAGGCCATCCACGACGAGCTCGAGCCCTACGACACCTCGAAGGGCACGGTCCGCTTCACGGCCGATGCGCTCCTGCCGGAAGCGCTCGTCACGAAACTGATCCAGGCGCGGATGGCCGAGACGGACGCGGCGGCGAGGCGGTAGGGCTCGTCGGCGCACGGGACGACGCGGCACTAGACTCCGGCACATGGACCAGCTGCGACGCCTGTTCGGTGGCGGCACGACGCCCGACCAGGCCGACGCCATCGATCCGGCCGAGCTCGAAGCCTTCGAGCGGGAGCGCGAACTCGAGCTCCTGCGCAACGAGGCGGCCGGTCACGATGAACTGATCCAGCGGCAGCTCAAGTACGCGCGGTTCGCCTGGCAGCCGCCGGCCCAGGGCGGTGAACGTCGGGCCGACGACGGGGAATCCTCGTCCGACGAGTAGCCGTGCGGCGCCGAGGCCCTCAGGAGCCAGCCGAGCGCACCGCTTCCCAGCCGCCCGAGGCCCATGACGCCGCGATCGCCTGCTGCACGTGAGCCACGGCCGCGGCGTCCTCGAAGCTCGGCGGGGTCTGGGTCCCCGACACGACCGCCTGGAGGAACTGGCCGGCCTCGATGACCTTGAGGTCGTCGAAGCCGATGCCGACCGCCCAGCCCGGGTTGAACGAGCGGTGGAACGGGTGTGCCGGCCCGCTCAGCTCGATCGTCCAGCCCGTCTCGCTGGCGGACGCGGGATCGCGCCGGAAGTAGCGCAACTCGTTCATCCGCTCGAATGACCACGCCAACGCGCCATTGGTGCCGTGCACCTCGAACGCGAGGTCGCATTGCGAGCCCGTGATGACCCGGCACGCCTCGAGCGTGCCACGCGCGCCGCCTCGGAAGCGCACCAACGCGCCGACATAGTCCTCGTTCGTGACGTCGCCACGCGGATCGTCCGGGCCGGCCGTGTCGTAGTGCGTGCCGCCCGGGCGGGGCAGGGGACGGGTCCGGATGAACGTGTCGCGGCTGCCGACGAGCTCGTCGATTGGACCGGCCAGCAGGTGCGCCATGTCGATGGCGTGGGAGAGCAGGTCCGACAACGTGCCATAGCCCTGCTCGGCCTGGAATTGCCACGACAAGACGCCATCGGGATCGCTGGCATAGCCATTGAGGAACCGGCCGCGGTAGTGGGTCAGGTCGCCCAGGGCGCCCCCGGCGATCAGGTCCGCGGCGTGCTGGACGACCGGCGCCCAACGGTAGTTGTAGCCGACGAACGTGATCGTCGATCCGGCCGCGCGGGCCAGCTGCGCCGCCTCCAGGGTCTCCTCGGGCGTGCGGCCGACCGGCTTCTCGCACAGGACGTGCTTGCCTCGCTCCAGTGCCGCCCGGATCACCGGGAGGTGCGTGTCGTTGGGAGCCGTGATGCTGATCGCTTCGATCGTCGGGTCGTCGACGACATCGAGCCAATCAGTGGTCGAACGCTCGAACTCGAAGCGCGCCTGGGCCGCGGTCGCGCGTCCGCTGTCGGCGTCGGCGCACGCGACGAGGCGGGCCGAGATCCCGCGCTCCGCGAAGCGATCGCGGACGAGCCGGTACGCGCGGCTGTGCGCCTCGCCCATCCAGCCCATCCCGACCACGCCGATCCCGACCGTGCGACCCATCGCTCTCGCCTCCGTGTGAGGCTGCGAGCGTAGTGCGCCAACGGGATCGGCGTCTCGGTCGGTCGAAGGTCAGTTCGCCGGACCTGGATCGTAGATCTCGACTGTTTCGTCGATCAACAGGACCCGGCCATCGCCCAGCAGGGTCGCCGTATGGCCGTCATGCGTCGTGACCATGCCCGCGGTCGCCGTCCACGTCCTGCTCATCGGGTCGTACAGTTCCGCCGCGGTGAGCGGTTCTCCGACGCTGTTCGTACCGCCGGCGACGAGCACCCGGCCGTCGGTCAAGCGCGTCGCTGTGTGTCCGAAGCGTGGCGTGACGAGGTCCGTGGTGGCAGACCACGTCCCGCGGGCCGGGTCGTACAACTCACCGTGAGCTGGCACGACATCACGGCGGTAGGTCGTGAACGCCCCGACGACGAGGACACGACCGTCCGAGAGCAGGGTCGCCGTCAACGCGTCGCGGGCCTCGATCATGCTCCCAGTCGCGGTCCACGACCCGGAGACCGGGTCATAGAGTTCGGCGGAGGCGACCGGTTGTTCGTCAGAGACGCTGCCGCCTACGACGAGCACCTTGCCGTCGTCCAGGAGCACGGCCGCGAAGCCGAACTGTGGATTGACCATGATCCCGCCGGGCGTCCAGGACCGCCGGCTCGGGTCGTACAGGGCAGTGCGACCAGGCCGACCGAGGGCGAGCACCTTACCGTCGGGCAACACGAACATCGCCTCGAGGTCGCCAAGGAAGCCGCCGTCGGGACCCTTGGGCACGCCTTCCGCGGCCGTGGTCCAGGACTTGGTGGGCGGCTCGTACAACTGGGTCGTACCCACGAGCACGGTGCCATTGTGCAGGAGCACCGATATGGGATCGTCCATGTACTGGCCCATTCGCCTCGTCTCGGACCAGGTGCCGCTGACAGGATCGAACAGCTCGGCCGAGTTCTCCCGGCCAGTCGGGCCGCCGCCCGCGACCAGCACCGTGCCATCAGGCAGCAGCGTTGCGGCGCCACTCTGTCGCATGACCATCTTTCCGGTCACGGTCCAGACCGAGCCGGCCGCCGGAACGACGGACAGGCCCGCCGAGGCGGATGGACTGGCTGAACTGCCCGGCGTCGAGCTCGGTGTGACCGCGGACTGCCAGGGGTTCACGGCATAGAGCGTCCCGCCGACCGCGATCACGCCGACGACGGCGGCCGCGGCCAGGCGCGTGGGTGTCTTCATCGTCTGGAACCTCCGCGGCAGGCGTCGAACGCGCCGCTGTTGGGTCTGGTCGATCTCGATGAGGGCGGCATCGATGACCCGGTCGGCGACCTCGTTCGTTCCTTCGACGAAGAACGCGCCAAGGAGACGGTCGAGCTCTCGCTGGTCGGTCATCGGGTCCCTCCGGCCACCGCGGCGGGGCGCTCATCGGCCTCGATGGCCGCGCGCATCGCCCGGTGGGCGTAGTGCAATCGGGAACGGGCCGTGCCCACGGGGATCCCCAATCGGTCGGCGATCTCCGTAGGGGTCAGGCCCAGGTAATGCGTGAACACGAGGATGGCCCGCTGGTCGGGCGGCAACCGTCGAAAGCCGCGTTCGAGTCGATCGCGGTCGTCAACGGACATCACCTCATCCGGCCCCGCTGGCCCGTCGACCGGCAAGACCCTGACGTTGGCGTTCCATGTCTGCCAGCGACGGGCTTCCGCATAGCTGGCGTTGACGAGCAGGCGCTGGAGCCAGGCGTCGAAGCGGTCCGGATCGCGGAGGCTCGGCAACTCACGCCAGGCGATCACCAGCGTCTGCTGCACGGCATCCTCGGCCCGTCCGACGTCCCGGAGGATCCGTTGGGCGATCGCCATGAGCCGGTCCCCATGGGTCCGGGCCAGGATGGCAAAGGCCTCCCGGTCGCCCTGTTGGGCCTGCTCGACAAGGTCGCGATCCAACCGATCGTCCCTTCCGCGGCGTCCATCGGGGACGCCTACCGACTGTACTGAGTCGGTGCAGGCCGCGCGCGTTCGATCTTCGGCTGGCCTTGCCGTCCGAACGCTCCCTTGGCATACTCGGTTCGACGGCGCCTCCCGCGCCGAACCCCGCTCCGACGCTCACGCCGTCGGCATCGATGGGGCAAAGGGGAACTGGCTTCCCCGGGACGAGCCGTCCGCCCTTCTCCGGCGGGTCGCGAGAGCGTGAGTCCCGTGGCCTCGTCGAACGAGAAGGATGACGAGACGATGCCGACCCAGAAGACCTTCAAGCGGCGCGTCCGCACGCGCATGGACAAGACGGGCGAGTCCTACACGGCCGCCCGGCACCAGCTGCTGCGCAAGGACGGAGACCCCGACCCCGAACCGATCGACGACGCCGCCGCAACGACCGTCGAAGCCGAGCTGATGACCTCCGATGCGGCCATGCGCCGTGCCACGGGCAAGGGCCACGCCGAGTGGTTTGCGCTGCTCGACGCGTGGGGCGCGACCACCCATACCCATACCGAGATCGCGCGCTGGCTGAGCGAGGCGCATGGCGTCCCGGGTTGGTGGACCCAGAACGTCACCGTCAACTATGAACGGGCGCGCGGCATGCGTGCCCCGCACGAGATGGGCGATGGCTTCAGCATCAGCGTCACGCGCACGATCGCCGCCGACCCCGAGCGGCTCCTGGCCGCGTTCACGGACCCGACGATCCGGAAGCGCTGGTTGCCGGAGGCCGGGATGCGCCAGCGCCCGACCCGTGCCGCGATGAGTGCGCGGTTCGACTGGGCTGAACCGCCCTCTCGCGTCGTGGTCACGGTGGCCGCGAAGGGCCCTGGCAAGGGTCTCGTCGCCGTGGCGCACGAGAAGCTGCCCGACGCGGCGGCCGCGGAGCGGTCGAAGGCCGCCTGGCGTGCATCCCTCGACGCCCTCAAGGCGCTCCTCGAACGCGCCTGACCCGCGAGGACCATCGAGCCGCTGGCCCGATGGTCCGGCTGGTCAACGGGACCCGTTGAGGAGGACGATGGTGACCCGAGGTCGCGACCGACCGCTTTGCACGTTGGAGGACGTCCCGATGATCGGACACTTTGGACGCACACGTGACCCGTTCGAAGGCAAGGGTGCACGTCGGACGCAGCGGCGTCTCAAGATCGAGGGTCTCATCGCGATCGCGATGGCGATCGTCGCCTGCGGTGTGATCGCCGCCTTGTGGCTCATGACCCTGGCCCCGCTGGCGAAGTCCTTCGGCCTGGGCTGACCGAGCTCGTCAGGCGCGGGATTTGGCCATGTCGCTCGGGTAGCAGGCCGCCGCTTCCGCGGATTCGTTCGGCTTTGCGATAGCCGAACTGTCCCTTCCAGGCACGAACGGATGCGGGTGTCACAATGCCCGCCATGAGCGAGGCCATCCCGCAGACGGTCGATCCACTGGAGGCGGGGCGAGACGCCCTGGGCCGACACGCCTGGCAGGAGGCCTTCGACCAGCTCTCGCAGGCCGATCGGACAGGTCAGCTATCAGGTGCTGACCTCGAGTCGCTGGCCCTGGCCGCCTTCTTCATCGCCCGCGCCGACGACGTGATGGAGCTCAAGGAACGGGCGTTCAAGGCGCACGAGTCCGAGGGCAACACGATCCGCTCTGCGTATCTGGCGATCGACCTCGGACGAAACTACTTCTACGCGGGCAAGCCATCGATCGCCTCCGCCTGGACTCGCCGGGCGGAGCGGTTGATCGGTCTCGATGGCGACTCGTACGTGCATGGATATCTCGCGTTGGCCCACAGCGAGGCCGCCGGGGCCGCTGGGGACGTCGAGACTGCCCTGGCGGAAGCGCAACGGGCCATCACCATCGGCGATGGGGCCGCGGACCCAGACCTGAAGGCTTATGCCCAGTCGAACCTCGGCGCCCTGAAGATCGCCTCGGGCGACACGTCCGACGGGTTCGCCCTGATGGAGGAGGCCTCGTTCGCGGCCGTCAACGGCGAGCTGTCACCGTTCACGACGGGCGTCACGGCGTGCAGCATGATCGGCGCCTGTCGCGACCTGACGGATTACCGGCGGGCAAGCGAGTGGATCGAACAGACCGAGCGCTACTGCGATCGCCAGTCCCTCACGGGATTCCCGGGCGTTTGCCGGGTCCACCGGGCCGAGGTCACGGCCGTCAGCGGGGCGTGGGAGCAGGCCGAGCAAGAGCTCGAGCGAGCCACGACCGAACTGGGCGCCTACAACGCCGTGCCCCCGCAGGCTGACGGCTTCTACGCGATCGGCGACATCCGTCGCCTTCGTGGGGACTTCGAGGGTGCCGAGGCCGCCCTCAAGGAAGCCCATGCCCGCGGCCGCTCTCCCCAGCCGGCACTCGCCCTCGTCCGACTGGCGGAGGGCAAGGTCAAGGCCGCAGCCGCCGCGATCAACGCGGCCGTCGCCGAGGAGACCTGGGATCGGTGGGCTCGGGCGCGCCTGTTACCAGCACAGGTCGAGATCGCGATCGTGAACGGAGAGCTCGCCCTGGCGAGGTCCGCGATCGACGAGCTCACCGGGATCGTCACCGGCTACCCATCCCCGGCCCTCGTGGCCGGTTGTCGCGCCGCCCTCGGACGTGTGCTCCTCGCGGAGGGCGACGCGTCCGGTGCGGTCCGGGAGCTTCGGACCGCGATCAAGCAGTGGCGCGAGGTCGGAGCACCGTACGAAGTCGCCCGAGCCCGGGCGATCCTGTCACACGCGCTCCGCGCGCTCGACGATGCCGACGACGCAGATCTCGAGCTGAATGCCGCTCTCGACGAATTCCGGCGGCTCGGCGCCCGGATCGACATCGAAGCGGCGGAACGTGAACTCCGAGAGGCGGAGGACCGGCGAAGTCGGCCCGAGACGGCACGGATGACGTTCATGTTCACCGACATCGTCGGCTCGACGAACTTGGCCGAGGCGGTCGGCGACCAAGCCTGGGAGCGCCTGCTGCGCTGGCACGACGACACGCTGCGGAGCAAGGTGGCCGACAGCGGCGGGCTGATCGTCAACTCGACGGGCGATGGGTTCTTCGCGGCCTTCCGGTCCGCCCGAGCGGCGATCGATTGTGCGATCGCGATCCAGCAGGCGCTCCGCGACAGCCCCGGATCGGCGCTGTTCGTCCGGATCGGACTGCACACGGCCGAGGCGAACCGGCGTGGCGACGACTACAGCGGCAAGGGCGTCCACGTGGCGGCCCGGGTCGCCGCGCTCGCCGGTGCTGCCGAGATCCTCGCCACGGCCGAGACCCTCGCCGAGGCCGGGAGCGTGCCGGCATCCGCGCAGCGACCTACCACGGTCAGGGGTGTCGCCGAACCGGTGTCGATCGCGACGGTGACCTGGACCTAAGCCTTGTTACGGTCCGCACATGGATAGTGCGTTCGAGCAGATGGCGGTGGTCGGCGTGGCCCTGTTGGCCGGGATCGCGTTGGGCTGGGCGGTGTTCGCGGTCGTTGGTGGCGCATCGGGGGCGACCCGGCGGAGCATCAGCCGGGCGCGGGGCGCGGATCGCCCGGAATGGGTTCCGGGAATCTGGCAATGCGCCTCCTGCCTCACGACGAATCGCGAGGCCGCCACCCGCTGCGAGAAGTGTCGCCTTCCTCGACAGGAACTCGTGCACGAGCCGGTCGAGCCGCGGCCCGACTGGATCCCGGACCGGATCCCGGCCGACAGCGGCGCCATCGTCACGCTCATCCACGATCCGGGCGCGCACGTCGATCCCGGTGAGGCGCATTGGCGGCTCACGATCGGTGGCCGGATGGCCGGCTCAGCGGCGAGCCGCGATGGGGCGCTGGCGCTGCTCCGGGCCCTCGACGGGCCCCGGAACGTGGCGCTCGACGTGCGCGGCACGGGACCCTCGACGTATCGCCTGTCGGACGTTATCGACCGCTTCGAGGGACCGAAGTTCCCGCTGAACGTGCCGTGTCCAGAGCGCACGGGCTAGGCTGCCGCTCGTTCGTCGCTGAGAGGCGCTACTAACGAACGACCTCGGTCGATGGGTCGCCCAGAGACTCGAACCACGAAGCTTGATGCCGATGGGTCGTCGTCGTTGGTCATTCCGATCGCTCCGCGACCGAGGCGACGCCTCGGGCCAAGCTGGATCCTCGTGCTTCGTCGGTAGCGTCGCTGAGCGACTGATCGGCTCCGGGACAAGGGCACCAACCCTTGTCGTCCAGTCCGCGGAGGTGCATCCTTTGCGTCCACGATCGGCACGAGGAGGACGACGCGATGGGCGACACGACAGCGATGGCGGCGGCGTTCGAGGAGGTCCTCAAGGGCGGGGACTTCACCAAGCTGGCGCCTCTGATCCAGGAATACGGCACGGACGACTTCGTGGAGGAGTGGCCGCAATCCGGCGAACGCCTCTCGAAGGCCGCAGCCCTTCGGATGACCGAATACCCGCAGCTCAGCGGGACGAACCCGAAGTTCACCTACAAGCGGATGCTCGGGGCGGAGAACCTGTTCGTCGTCGAGGGGACGATCGACTACGGCGACGGCATCCCGGTCAGCTACGTCGGGATCGGCGAGATCCGCGACGGCAAGGTCGCGCGGATGACCGAGTACTTCGCGAACCCCTTCGAGGCGCCGGCCTGGCGGGCCGACTTCGTCGAGCGGATGGAGCCGACGACGGCCTGACCGACGACCATCCGGAGCCGTCTCGGCTAGTGCGGCGGCTCCGGCGCGAAATCGAACGTGTCGATCAGCGGACCGACCACGGGCGGTAGGTGACCGGCGGCCAGGAAGCGCCGCAGGTGCTCGGCGCTGCGCGGCTCTGCCTGGCGAGCCTCGGCGAACAGGCGGAACGCCTCGTCCATCCGTCCCACGCCGCCAAGGAACAGGGCCGTCCACAGGGTGATCTGGTCGTCGTCGGGAGCGAGCGCGTGGGCCTCGTCCATCGCGACGGCTGCGGTCGCGAGATCGCCCGTCTCGGCCGCGTTGGTCGCACGGTCGAAGGCCTCGTAGGCACGCGCGACCCGCAGGAGGCGTGCCAGTTCGTCGAGGGGTACGTGATGGTCCTCGACGTGCAGGTCGTAGCGGATCCCCCAGGCCGGGCCTGATGCGGGCACGACCAACAGTGCCGCCGCCTGTCGGCCGCGGACATCGCCACCCTCGGCCTCAGCTGCGAGCAGGGCGGCCATCAGCCGGTCCGCCAGCGGGCCGTCGGTCGAACGGTACGCATCGGCCATCGCGGGCCAGACCGTGGGGCGTTCCATCATGTTCGCCTGCACCGACAGGTCGTCGCCTCACGATCCGGGTCGTCGGCCACGAGTGCGGCGAGCGCGTCAGGCGCCGATGCCCCGTCCTGCATCCGAGCGAGTCCCAGCGGCCGTAGCTTTTCTCGGCAAACGATTGCGTGGCGACCGCGCCGACGCCCGGTTCGGCCCACGGCACGGTCTCGCCGACGTTGAACCAGCGGGTCTGGACGGCGACGCCAAGCTCGCCGGTCGCAGGGTCGCGGGCGACGATCGAGTAGGTCACGCGATCGGTTCGAGGACGAAGACCGGGATCTGGCGCGTCGTCTTCATCTGGTACTTCGCGTAATCCGGCCAGGAGGCGAGGGCTCGCTCCCACCAGACCGCCTTCTCGTCGCCGACAGCCTCGTGCGCCAGGAAGTCCCGCTTGATCGGACCGTCCTGGAGCTCGACGTGCGGGTTGACCTTGAGGTTGTGGTACCAGGCGGGATTCTCCGGAGCCCCACCCATCGAGGCGACCACCGCGTAGTCATGATGGTGTTCGACTCGCATCAGGGCGGTCTTGCGCAGCTTGCCGGTCCGGGCCCCGACGGACGTCAACACGATCACCGGCCGGCCGCGGAGGTCAGCGGCCTCCGTCCCGTTGGTGGCTTCGTACCGCTCGGCCTGCTTGCGCGCCCAACCCGACGTGCTCGGAGCGTACTCACCGGTCAATGGCATGTCGGAATCCTGTCACGAACTCGGTCGCAGTGCGTAGACCCGCCCCTGCTTGAGATCGAGGTCCTCGAGCTCGGTCGTCGTGCGGACCTCGTACGCGGCCAGTTCGACCAATGCGTCCGTCGGGAGGTACCGACGCCCGGGGTCGCCGACGAGCACGTGGACACCGAGAGCGTTCGCACGTCTCAGCCAGGGCAGGGCTCGCTCGGCGAGTCGGGCGTCGTACCAGCAATCGCCGGCGAGGATGACATCGACCGCCGGTGGCTCCTCGTCCAGCACGTCGCGGTGCAGGACGGTCGCACGCGCCCCATTCGCCCGGGCGTTGAGCCCGATGGCCACGGCGGCGAAGGGGTCGATGTCAGCGCCAGTGACCGCGGACGCCCCTGCCCGCGTCGCGGCGATCGCGCACAGGCCGGACCCGGACGCCAGGTCGAACACCCGTCGACCGTCCACGACCTCGGGGTGCTCCTCCAGGTACCGTCCGATCGCGAGGCCGCCGCCCCACGCGAACGCCCAATACGGCAGGCCGGTGTCCGGATCGCCGGTCTCGACCTGGACCGCCCGCCACAGCGGCAGCACCTCGTCCGCCAGGTGCAGGCGGATATCCTCGAGGCCCGTGACCGAACGAAGCTGTGTGTGGCGCAGGACGAAGGCGCGGAGCGAGCCGGCCAACCGTCAAAGGGCCTGGAACGCGCCGGACCGGACTGTCATGACGCCGCTCCTTCGATCGGGTCCATCGGCACTGCTACGCCACGACCGATTCGGAGCAGAGTGTGGGATGTGACCGAAGCCACTCTGTCACATCCTCCGGTCCGGATCCGACCGACGCTGGTAGGAGACAGATTTGACGTCACCGACATCCGTCGACGCATACCTGGCCGCCCTGCCGGACGATCGCCGGGTCGCCATGGAGGAGCTTCGGCGGACGATCAAGGCGGCGGCGCCCGGTGCTACCGAGACCATCGCCTACCAGATGCCGGCGCTTCGGACGAACGGCCACTTCCTGGTCTCGTACGCGGCGTTCAAGGCCCACTACAGCCTCTTTCCCGCGAGCGGCGCCGTGACCGATGCGCTCGGGGACGAACTGACCCGATACCTGGCAGGCAAGGGGACCATCCGCTTCCCGGCCGATGAGCCGATCCCACTCGCCTTGGTCACGAGGATCGTCAAGGTCCGACTCCTCGAGAACGACGCTCGATGAACACGCGTGCCCGCCGATGACCGACCGTCGGGAAAGCGTCCTCTGGCAGTGGCTGAGTGGCGTTGCGTCGGCCTATCTCGTGGCGTTGTGGGGCTCCCTCGTCGTCATCCTGTTGTCGGTCGGGTCCGTCCCGACGCTCGACGCCACGCGACCAGGCGCGGCACTGCTCGCACTGGTCCTTGTCGCGGCCGGCGCGTCCTTCCTTGGACGCGGCAGCGCCGGCATCACGGGGGCGGTCGCAGGCACGGCCTCGGCGTACGCGCTCGCGATCATCACGACGCTTCGCGCGGCAGAGCGCAACTGGGCGTTCATCGCGCCGGGCCCCGCAACCGCCTGGCAGACCGGGGTCACCGAGGCGCTCGTGCGATCGCTGTTGGTGCTGGTCGCCGCTGCGGTGGTCGGGGCACTCGTGCGCGAGCTGCTTGACCGACGACGGCGAACGGGCTCCGGTCGCACGCCGAAGGAGCCGAGCCGACTCGCGGGCTTTGCCGTCGCAGTCGTGACCTCATGCGTCGCCCTGGGAGGCACGGTGGCACTCGTTGCGGCAGCGGCGGAAACATCGATCGTGCTGCCCGCCCAGGTTCCGACGATCACCGCAACGGGGCAGGGGGCGCAGGTGACCGTCGTACCGGCCACCGTTTCGCCCGGCGAGACGAAGATCGTCACGGACAGCGATTCGGCCGCTTCGTGCGCGGCGTGCGCCGGCGGGCTCGAGTTCTTCGGGCCGTTGTCCGATGCTGAGCTCACGACCCTGCGAGTCGGGACCGTCGTTGACGAGGCGATCGAGCGCCTGCCGCGCCCCGCCCAGCTCTGGTACGGCGGGGTGTCCCTGAGCGAGGGGCGCTATGCCTTCGCGCACACGCTGGTGACTGGTCCCGACGACCCGTTTCGCCTTATCGGACTCGGGATCCTCACGGTCTCGGAAGGGCCGACACCGCCGGTCGTCGCACGCACGCCCGGTGACGCATCGCTGTTCGTCGGGGTCCAAGCCGTCATCCTGGCGCTGCATGGGGCGTGTGTCGGCGTCGTGGTCTTCGGGCGCCGTCGCGTCGCGCGGTTGTCCGAGACTGGACGCTGGACCGCCACGATCGGCGTGGCGGTCGTCGCGTCGCTCGTACTCGCAGGGCTGCTGGGGTTCTACGTGAGTTTCGCCGGAAGCCCATTCTGAGGTCGGTGAGGGCCTACTCTCGACGAATGACAGCGCGCATCCTTGGGATCGTCGGCGGAACGGGCCCGGAGTCCACGATCGACTACTACCGCTCGATCGTGGCGACCTGGCGTCGCCGCCGACCGGACGGCACGTTCCCGCGAGTCGTCATCGACAGCGTCGACGGCGGCACGGTCATCCGGCTGCTCGCCGAGGGCGACTTCGAGGCCGTCGGCAAGGCGTTCGGCGCCGCGCTCGGCGAGCTGGCGGCCGCCGGCTGTGGCCGAGCGCTCATCGCCTCGAACGGCGGGCACCTCGCCTTCGACCACATCGACCCGCCGTCGCCGATCCCGCTGATCCACATCGTGGAAGCCGCCCGCGACGCGGCGGTCGCCGCCGGTCGCCGCCGCCTCGGGCTCCTCGGCGTTCGCTTCGTCGTCGATGCCCCGCTCTATCCAGACCGCTTCGATCCGGTCGGGATCAAGATCGTGCGGCCGACGACGGATGAGATGGACGTTGTCCATGCCATCTACCTCGGAGAGCTCCTCGAGGGCGTCTTTCGCGACGAAAGCCGCGAGCGCCTCGTATCGGTCATCGCCGCCATACGCGACCGAGACGAGATCGATGGCGTCATCCTGGGCGGCACGGAGCTCGCGCTGATCCTGACGGAACCAGCCTACGCCGGCGTCCCGATCCTGAACACGGCCCAGATCCATGTCGACGCGGCGGTCGACTGGCTCCTCGACGCCACGACCTGACGCTCGCGTATGCTCGCGCGATGACCGCTCGCGGAGGGCCTGACGACACCGACGTGGTGCGACTGCGTGACGAGCTCCAGGGCATCGCCGACGAGCACGACTTCTCAGGTGTGTTCGCTGTGTCGCGGGATGGCCAGCGCCTCGTCGAGCTGGCCCGCGGATACGCCGATCGGGCCAACGGACGCCCGATCACGCTGGACACGAGGTTCGCCGTCGCGAGTGCCGTGAAGGGGTTCACCGCGCTCGCCATGATGTCGCTCATCGAGTCGGGCGAGCTCAGCCTCGAAACGACGATTCGCAGCCTGCTGCCCGACGCCCTTCCGATGGTCGATCCGGCGGTGACGATCGAACAGCTCTTGGACCACACGTCCGGCATCGGGGACTACCTCGACGAGGAGGCCCACGGCGACGTCGACGCGTACGTGATGCCCGTCCCCGTCCACCAGCTCGACGAGCCGATGCACTACCTGCCGGTCCTCGACGGCCGTCCACAGCGAACGCCGCCTGGTGCCACGTTCGCCTACAACAACGGCGGATTCGTGCTGCTGTCGATCGCGATCGAGATCGCGAGCGGCCGGAGCTACTACGACCTGGTGGACGAGCGGGTGTTCGACCCCGCCGGGATGGCCGACACGGCCTTCGAACGGTCCGACCGCCTCCCGCACGATGCGGCGATCGGCTACCTCGAGGACGGGCGTTCCAACGTCCTGCACCTGCCGGTGCGTGGTGCCGGCGACGGCGGTGCATATTCGACCGTTCGCGACCTCGAGGTGTTCTGGCCCGCCCTGTTCGCCGGGCGGATCGTTCCTGTGCCGGTCTTGGACCGGATGGTCGAGCCACGCAATGACGTCCCGTCAGAGGGCCGCCAGTACGGCCTGGGCTTCTGGCTCCGCCCCGATCGACCGACGGTCCAAGTCGAAGGGATGGACGCCGGCGTGTCGTGTCGCTCCGTGTTCGACCGCCCGTCCACGCTCAGTTACACGGTAATCTCGAACACGTCGTCAGGCGTCTGGCCGCTGGTCGAGTACCTCGACGACCGGCTGCCGAGCCTCACGGAATGAATCGACCTGTCGAGGACATCGATGGACCCGGCTGACATCCAGCTGCGCAACGTCACGTACCGACGCTTCGTCGAACTCGGTCGGGCGCCGTCGGTCCTCGAAATCGCGCAGGTAACGGGCGCACCCGAGAATGACGTCCGCGACGGCTGGCGGCGCCTGCACGACGCCCACGCATTGGTCCTCGACCAGGCTGGCGACATCGTCATGGCCAACCCCTTCGCCGCCCAGCCCACGCCGTTCCGGGTCGAGGCAGCCGGACAGTCCTGGTATGCCAACTGCGGGTGGGATTCATTCGGGATCGGCGCGGCGCTGCACTCGGACAGCACGATCCACACGGAGTGCGCCGACTGTCGCACGCCGATCGACATCACGGTCCGCGACAGGCGCCCGGACGACACCGATCTCGTCTTCCACGTCCCGCTGCCGGCCGCCTCGTGGTGGGACGACATCGGCTACACCTGAAGCGCGATGCTGCTCTTCCGGTCGGAAGGCCACGTGGACGAATGGCTCGGCGGACGAGCCCGTGGCGAGGTCATCCCGGTCCTCAAACTCGTCGAGCTTGCCTATGGCTGGTGGAGCGACCGGCTCGACCCCGACTGGCGGCCGCACACCCGCGAACAGAACCAGGCGATCCTCGAACGGGTCGGCCTGACGAGCCCGTTCTGGGAGCTTTGAGCCCGGTCGGGACCTGCCATCATCGATGCCCCATACGACCGCAGCATGCGAGGGACCGATGAGCGACAAGACGGCCAAGGCTCCGGAGCACAGCATCTCCTACAGCATCTTCATGCTCGTGCTGACCGTGTTGTCGCTTGCGATCATGGTGCTGCTGCTGTTACCACTGTCGCCGCCGACCCTCCAGGTCCTGACCGTCTACGACAACTTCGTCTGCGTCGTCTTCCTGGCGGACTTCGCGATGAACCTCATCCGGAGTCCCAAGAAGCGCGACTACTTCATCGGCCAGAGAGGTTGGCTCGACCTCCTGGGGTCCGTCCCATCGTTGGGCTTCTTCCGCTTCACCGCGCTGTTGCGGCTCGCCCGCCTCAGCCGACTCGCCCGTATCGGTCGCCTCCTGAGTGGCGAGAACAAGAAGACACTCATCAAGGACATCGTGGAGAACCGCGGCTCCTATGCCGCCTTCATCACCATCCTCTCGGCATTCACCGTCCTGGTCGTCTCGAGCGTCATGGTGTTGCAGTTCGAGAGTCGCTCGCCGGACGCGAACATCAAGACTGGCGGCGACGCCCTGTGGTGGGCCTTCGTCACGATCACCACCGTCGGCTACGGCGACCAGTACCCGGTGACCCTGCTCGGCCGGATGACCGGCGTGGCAGTGATGGCCGCCGGCATCGGGATCATCGGCGCCCTGGCCAGCATCCTGGCCAGCATTCTCGTGCCGCAACCGGACAAGCCCGAACCCGTCGATCCGACGATCCTGACCGTTGAACAGGAATTGGCGTTGATCCGGGCCGAGTTGGCCGGCCTCCGCGCCGACCTCGCGGCAAGGGGCCAGGGCCAAGCTGGTTGAGCCGCGCCTACGGACTCCAGAAGCCGATCTCGCCGTCAAGCGAGACCGACGGGTCGCCGTCGGGGAAGAAGACGTCAACACGAGTGGTGCCGTCGGGATGGGCCTGGGGCACGAGGATCGACGAGCTGTCGGGGGCCCAGAGGCGATGACTTAGGCCGTACTGGTCGAAATAGGTCAAGAGCATCTTCACGTAGGTGTCGCCCGGGTCGATCACGGGCTGCGATCGGATCCGGCCCGACTCGACATCGACGAATGTCATGCGGATCTCGGATCGATCACTCGGAGCTGGTGAGGTTGTCGGGCTCGCAATCGAGGCCGAGTCGGCGGCGGCGACCGGCACCACGCGGATGGCCGCGATCGTCGTCCCGTCGGGCGACCAGGCGAAGCTGACGACTCGACCGTCGAGCAGGGTCCGGACCTTGCCCGTGCGGGCATCGATCAAGCGGAGCGGACCCACGGGGACGGCGAACGGTTCGGCGAGCGGCTCGATCGCCCCGATCGTGGCGAGTGTGTCGTCGGTCGGAGCGAACTCGACGGCGGCGATACCGAACACCGGCAGCGAATGCTCGGCGGACCCGTCTCGCTTCGCGACCACCACGGCATCCTTGCCGTCAGCCCCGGCACGAACGTATCCCACGAACGTTCCGTCGCCGCTCATGTCCGCCGCGCGGAACGTACCCGGCGCCTTGATGGCCGGGCCGACCGCGACCCCATCGAGCCCGATCTCGCCCAGGAACGCCTCCGCGCCGTTCCCGATGTGGGCGAGCAGATGGTCCGGATCGACCCAGTCGAAGTAGAACGGCTCGCCCATCCGGATGATCGCCCCGGGTCCGCTGCCATCGACCGGCGCGCTCCCGTCGGCGGGCGCGATCCGGAGCGCCAGGCCACTCGAGTCGCTACCGAGGAACGACACCGCCCGGCCGTCGGGTGTCCACGACAGGTAGAACGGGCCCACGGTCGCGCTGCGGAAGATCGGGACGGGGATCGCCGGCAGTCCAGACGCCGCCGGCCCGGGGTCGAGGATCACGATCGCCGTCTCGCGGTCGCTGGTCCGGATCGCGGCGATCCGCGACCCGTCGGGCGACCACGTCGGGAACCCGAAGACCCCGTCCTGCGTGTCGGCGAGGATCACGGACCGCCCATCGGCATCGGTCAGCCACAGGGATCCGTCGGCGTGTACCGAGGCGATCGTTCCGGATCCGGCCAGGGGTCGGTCGGGTGGGGGAGCGGTGGCCGCGGGAGTGGCGGTCGGCGCTGGTGTGCTGGCCGGGGCGGGCGAGGCCGACGGGGCTGGGCAGCCACGCTGGACGTCGGCGTGGCCTCGACCGCAGCGCTCGAGGCTGACGGCTCGGGGTTCGACGGCGAACATGCCGCGACGACGAGGATCGCGACGAGCACGGCGAAGCCGCGGCGCAACCTTGCATCGGACCGGGCGCGTCCTCGCTCCATCACTGCACGATACGCGCCGGCGCGCGACGCGGATGCATCGAGGCTGAGGAGCCGGTGCTGACTACTCCTCGCGAGAGAGGACCACGACGCTGTACGGGCCGACCGAGATGCGACCGCTCTGGTTGCAGCCGTCCAGCGGCGGATCGTCGGCGTCGAGATCGAAGGCGTCGTGGCTCCCGAACTCTGGGGCATACGCGGAGGCGTCCGAGTTGAACCGCACGTTCCAGCGTCCAGGGGCGGGAAGGCCGATGGGCAGGTCATCAATCGTCCGGTCCGCGAAGTTCGCGACCACGACCGTGTCGTCGTGGGGTCCACCGTCCATCCAGCGATGCATCACCAGGACCTTGGCCGCCTGATCCGCGCGGAGGATCGCGACGTTCGGGCCTCGCAGACCGCGCGTCGAGCCGTCTCGGTCGCGCCGAAGCGCGATGAGGTCGCGATGCAGACGGAGGATTCCGCGGTTGGTGCTCGCCTTCTCCCAGTCGAGCGCGACCGTGTCGTCGAACCAGCGATCTTCGAGCAGTTCCTGGCCCTGGAAGATCATCGGGATACCCGGTGACGCGAGGACGAGGGCCGAGCCGAGCACCGAGCGCTTCTTCGCCCACCAGTTGTCGGCGTCGCCCGGGGAGATCGCCTCGGGAACACGGGTCTGGCCGTCGGCGACCTCGTCGTGCGACTCCGTGTAGATCACGCGGGTCAAGGGCTCGACGTTGCTGTTGCCGAGGATCCCGGCCACGACCGCATCGATGTCCCGATCCTCGTCATCGGAGACCACCAGTGCCGGTCGGACTCGGTAGAGGAACCCGGCGTCCCACTGGGCACCGAACCCGGCCCCGCCCTCGGCGGTCGGCGTGACCAGCGACGGGTCGTCCTTCATGTCCTCGGCGATCGTGATCTTCCAGGGCTGACGGGTCCGGATCTCGTCGTTGATCCACGCAAGGAACGACCACCCGTCCGGCAGCGCCGACGCAGGGTTCGACGGATCGCCGTCCACGGTCCGGACATATACCGTGGCGTCCAGGCGCAGGCCGTCACACCGGAACTCCTCGAGCCAGGTCATCGCACTGTCCCGTAGGAACGTGCGCACCTCGCCTCGGCCGTAATCCGGCCGGGTCTCGCCCCACGGCGTCGACGCACGGTCGTCGTTGTAGAAGTAGATGCCGCCACCGTCGCCTTCCGCCCACCCATCGAACCGCCAGAGATCGAGATCCGACGGACCGAGGTGGTTGTAGACGACATCGACGATGACGGCGATGCCATGGGCATGCGCGTCGCGGATGAACCGCTTGAAGGCATCCGGTCCGCCATAGCCCGACTCGATGGCGAACAGGTGCGCCGGGTTGTAGCCCCACGAGATGTCACCTGCGAACTCGAACGGGGGCATGACCTTGACCGCCGAGACGCCCAGGTTCGAGAGGTAGGGGAGCCGGCGGCGGGCTGCATCGAAGGTGCCCCGGCGATCCTCGGTCGCGTTGAAGGTGCCGATGTGCATCTCGTAGATGACGAGATCGTCCCAAGCCGGCATCTGGAACGCGTCGTCGCCCCAGTCGAAGCTCGATGGGTCGTAGACGATCGCGTTTCCGATCGAATTGGTGAGATGCCGGGCGTACGGGTCGATGCGCGACAGGTCGCCCTCGCTCGTGCGAATCGTGAAGCGGTACTCCGCGCCCGGCGTTACGCTCGGGACGTCGGCTGACCACAGGCCAGTCGAGCCATCGCCATCGCGACCGAGCGCCGTCCGATCACCCGCCCATCCGTCGAACGTGCCGGTGACGAAGACGGCGTCCGCGTGCGGCGCCCAGACGCGGAACGTCGTCCCGCCCGGATAGGGGAGCGCACCCATACCGGGACGCCTGGACGGAACGGTGCGACTCACACCCCCGACGATACCAGTGCGGGAGCGCCGCTCAATTCGTCGTCAGGGAGACCTGGTTCGGCTTGAGGAGCGCGAGGTAGATCGGGCAGCGAGCCCGCCAGGCATCGAACATCGGGCCGGTCTTGGACGCCGAGTCCGGCGTCGTGACCTCGATGGTGAGCTCGATGTCGCCCAGCTTGGGCGAGACGCCCTCGAAGCCGAGCAGGCCGCGGAGGTCCGTCGAGCAGCGGGCGGTCGCGGTGATCCCGTCGATCCTGACCCCGAATTGCGGAGCCAGCGTGTCGTTGAGGAACGCGACGCCGCAGCCCGCGAGGGCGCCGAGGAGGTAGGCCGTCGGGCTCGGGGCCTGGTTCGTGCCGCCGATGACCGTCGGGAGGTCGGCGTCCCAACTGAACGGTCCAGCTGCCAGGTGGGCGCGACCCTCGGCGAGGGTCGCGGTGACCGTCGGCGTGCCGCGCGCGCTGTCGGGATCTGTCCTGAACTTCGCTTCGCTCTCGGAGATCGTGTCGATCGCCATCGTGATATCCCTTCCGCTTCGACCTCCGCAGCCTGGAGGGTTCGTCGGGAGCATGACGCGACGTCGCCGCACTGGGAACCGCGCTGACACGTAATCGATCGGCCGATCTCCGGCGGGCATGGCGCCCTACACGCAGTACACGCCGGGCGTCGCTCAGAGCGATCCGTGCCGGAGCACCTCCGCGACAGCGGCCGCCCGCGCGGACCGACCCGTGACCCCGAGCTTGCCATAGGCGTTCGAAAGGTGACGCTCGACCGTCCTCGGACTCAGGCCGAGCTCCTCCGCGATCGCGGCGTTGTCCATGCCACGCGCTGCCACTCGCAGCACGTCCAATTCTCGAGGCGACAACGATGCGGTATTGGCGTCCGGTCGAGCGCCGTCCATCACGCGGCGATCCAGCTCCATGAAGGTCCGCATCTCGGCGACGGCGGTCGCCCAGGCGGGCTCGTCTGCCAGCAGGATGTGGTTCGCGCTATCGAGCGGAACGAGGCGAGCGTCCGGGATCAGGCCAGCGACTTGGACCGCGTTGTCGAAGGTCGTCGCCCTGTCATCGACGGCCTGGAGGATGAGCGTCGGCGCGCTGATCCGGGGGATCTCGTCGACGATGTCCACCGCCTGGCGTCCGATCCGGCTCGCGACTGCGTTCTCCGGGGAGGTCGCCGTCCGCTGGAGGGCGTCGAACCACTGCATCTGCTCCTCGGTGGCCGCCGGGATGAAGATCCGCGTGAAGACCCGTCGGAACACGGGGTCCTCCTTCGCCCATCCGACCCGGATCATGCTCCGGTACGTCTCCTCCTCGGCGAGGCCATCCCCTTCGAACGTGACCGGCTCGCCGCAGACGGTGCCGTTGAGGATCAACCGCGTGAGGCGTTCGGGATGCCGCGCCGCGTAGGCCAGCGCGACGGAAGATCCGCCGGACATCCCGAGCATCGCGAATCGCTCGAGCCCTGTCGCCGCGACGATGGCCTCGAGGTCCGCATGGCGCGCTTCGAGCGAGAAGTCGGTGACGTCCCAGTCGGACATCCCGAAGCCGCGCTCGTCGTAACGGATCAGCGTCGTGAATTCGCTGAGGTCCTCAAGGAAGTGGCGCCAGACCGGACTCTGCCAATCGTGCTGCAGATGGCTGAGCCAGCACGAGACGACGATGAGCGGCGGCCCGGTCCCGCTCACGGCCCACGCGAGTCGTGTGCCGTCCTGGCCAAGGCAGAACCGGATCTCCTGTTCGCGCTCAGGTCGGGTTCGGCGCTGCGCCTCGATCGTCGTGATCCCCATGACGCGACCGATCGTACGACAGGCGTCGAGACCCGCCGCGTCGTGACTCAGATGCAGAGGATGTAGCAGATCGTGATGGTCGTCGGATCGGGGTCATTCGGATCTGCCGGTCCGATGTTGTGGCAGATCGTCAGACACCGGCGGAATGGCTTCCGCGTCCCGATGACGATCGGCGGGATCGTCGGCGGATCTACCTCGGGCGGCCCGACCGGCATGTTGATCGTGATCCCGGGGTCGAGTGTGATCCCACGACGCTCGAGCGCTGCCTGCAGCCCGGTCTGACCGATCCCGGTCCCGCCAAGGTCCGCCCGAAGCCCCTCGCCGAGCGCGGCGAGGACGTCCGGCGTCAGAAAGTCATCGAGCGCATCGTGCGACAGCCGGATCTGCTTGCGTGACCACGGAGCTCGCTTGCTGGCCATGCTGACCCCCCGACACTTCGTCCGGCGATCGAAGTCGTCGGCACGTGACCGGGGTGTACCACGCGAGCGTCACGCTCACGTTCTCGATGGCAGGGGAGCTCGGCGCTACTGTGCCGTCCAGCCTCCGTCGACCGTCAGGACCGTCCCGGTCACCATCGCGGCGGCCGGGGAGGCGAGGTAGAGGACGGCCGCAGCCACGTCCCCGGTCGTGGCCACCCGGCCGGCCGGGATCCGCTCCAGCACCGAAGCGAGGAACGCCGGATCATCCAAACGTTTGGCGGTACCGGGCGTGTAGACCCACGTGGGCGCGACCGAGTTGACGGTCACGCCCAGCGCCGACCACTCGAGCGCCAGGACACGGGTCAGCCCGATGACCGCCGATTTGCTCGCTGAATAGGCGGCGTGCCGGCGGATCCCGACGAGCCCCGCCTGCGACGCCATGTTGATGATCCGGCCGGAGCCCTGGGCGAGCATCTGTCGGGCGGCCGACTGGCAGGCGAAGAACAACCCACGCACGTTGACGGCGAAGAGTTCGTCCCACTCGGCTTCGGTGGCGTCGATCGCGTCGTGATTCGTGCCCAGGCCGGCGTTGTTGACGAGGATGTCGATCCGGCCGAACGCCCGCACGAGTTCCGAGACGCCGGCATCGATGGAGGCGCGATCGGTCAGGTCGAGCTCGATCGGGACCGCCTCGCCCCCGGCCGCACGAATGGCTCCGACGACGGCGTCCAGCCGGTCGCCCCGACGCCCCGCGACCCCAACCCGCGCACCCGCCTTACCGAACGCGGCAGCGAGGTCGGCGCCGATGCCGCCGGTGGCTCCGGTGATGAGCGCGACCTGACCGGCGATCGAGAACGGCGGAACCTCCATCCGCGGAGCGTACCGCAGGCCTCACGCCCGGACCGAGCGGTAGACTGCGGCCGAGCGGACGCGAAGGGAGGACGGCGGATGGACCTCGGCAATTTCTCGATCAGCCTCACCGTGAAGGACCTCGAGGCCTCGAGACGGTTCTACGAGAAGCTCGGCTTCGATGCCTTCATGGGGGATGCCGCGCAGGGCTGGCTGATCCTGAAGAACGGCGACCACGTGATCGGGCTCTTCCATGGGATGTTCGAGAAGAACATCCTGACGTTCAACCCAGGATGGGACGTCAATGCCGAGGCGCTCGACGAATTCACTGACGTCCGAGAGCTGCAGCGTCAGTTGATGACCCAGGGTGTCGAGTTCCAGACGACCGCGAACGAGAGCACGACCGGGCCGGCCAGCTTCATCGTCGTGGACCCGGACGGGAACCCGATCCTGGTCGATCAACATGTCTGAGGCCATCGGGTGAAGGCGACCGTCAGGGACCGCTATGGCTCGACCGATGTCGTCGAGCTCCGGGACCTCGACGTCCCGACGCCGGTTGACGACCAGGTCCTGGTCCGCGTGGTCGCCGCGTCGGTCAACCGGGGCGACCTCGACAGCCTCGGCCCCAAGCCAGCGTTCGTGCGCCTGTTCATCGGCCTGCGCCGACCCAGGAACCCGCGGATCGGACTCGACGTCGCAGGCGTCGTCGAGGCTGTCGGGCCGGACGTCATCGGCTTCCAGCCGGGCGACCGCGTCTTCGGGGACATGTACAACTTTGGCTCGGGAGCCTTCGCCGAGTACGTCTGCGTCCCGAAGCGGGCCCTGCTGTCGATCCCTGCCAGCATGACGTTCGAGGACGCGTCGACCCTGCCGCATTCCGCCGTCCTCGCCGTGCAAGGGCTACGGCGCCGCGACGGCCGCACCGTCGGGCCCGGTGACAAGGTCCTGGTCGACGGCGCGTCCGGCAACGTCGGACCGTTCGCCGTCCAGATCGCGAAGTCGCTCGGAGCCGAGGTGACCGGCGTCTGCAGCACGAGAAAGATGGACTTCGTCCGCTCGCTCGGCGCCGACCGCGTGCTGGACTACACGAAGGTGGACTACACGTCGTCCGGCGTGCGCTACGACTGGATCGTCGACACAGACTCGCACCATCCGATCCTGCGGGTCCGGCGCGCCCTGCGACCGAACGGCGTGTACATCACGCTCGGCGGGACGGCGCGGCGGATCATCGCGTCCCTCGTCCTCGGGCCCGTCGTGTCGGCGGCGACGGACAAGTGGGTCGGACTGCTGCTCTGGTGGAAGCCGTTCAACGCGGACGACGTCGCGACGGTGACCGCGCTGATCGCCGACGGGAAGGTCAAGCCCGTGATCGATCGGCGGTTCCCGCTGAGCGACGATCGTCGAGGCGCTCCGGTACGTCGACGACGGCCTCGCGACCGGCAAGGTCGTGATCACGGTCTGACCGTCGCCGCGGCTCGGCTCCAGCCGACACAGTCGCGTTGCTATCCTGCCGCCGGTGCAAACCATTCCCTTTCGGCTCTCCGAGGCCGTCGTCCCGAGGCGACTCGGTCGGCAGCTTCCGCTGGCTCCTGTCGGCCTCGATCGTCAACAGCATCGGCGACGGCATCGCGATCGCGGCCGGCCCGCTCCTCGTCGCCTCGCTGACGCGTGACCCCTTCCTCGTCTCGCTGGCGCTGCTGAGCGAGTACCTGCCGGTGCTGCTGTTCGGCGTGCTGGGCGGGGCGGCCGCCGATCGCTTCGATCGACGCCACATGGTCATCGTCGTCAACCTCGGTCGGGCGCTCGTCCTGTCCGTCCTCGTCGCCACCATCGTCGGCGGCTACGTCAGCATCGCGGTGGTCCTGATCTCGCTGTTCGTCCTCGGCACCGCCGAGACCTTCGCGGACTCCGCGAGCAGCACGCTCCTGCCAGGTCTCGTCGCACGCGAGGACCTCGGCATCGCCAACGCCCGGATGCAGGGCGGCTCGCTGCTGATGAACCAGCTGCTCGCCCCGCCGATCGGCGCGTTCCTGTTCGCGGTGGGCATGGCCCTGCCGTTCGCGACGAACGCGGCCTGTTTCGCACTCGGTGCACTCCTCATCTCGCGGGTGGTCACGAACACGAGACCCGAGCCGGGCGAACGATCCGGCTGGCGCGCCGACATGGCCGAGGGCATCCGCTGGCTCGTCGCCCATCCGCCGATGCGGACTCTCGCGTTGACCATCTTCCTGTTCAACGTCACGTTCGGCGCGGCGTGGTCGGTGATGGTCCTCTACGCAGACGAGCGGCTGGGCATGAGCGCGGTCGGATTCGGGCTCCTGACGACGGCCACGGCCATCGGCGGGATCGTGGGCATCGTTTCGTACGGCCGCCTCGAGCGGCGCTTCTCGCTCGCCGACATCATGCGAGTCGGGCTGCTCATCGAGACCGGCACGCACCTGGTGTTCGCGCTGACGACCTCGGCGGGCGTCGCGCTCGCGACCATGGTCGTGTTCGGTGCCCACGAATTCGTCTGGGGCACGACCTCGACCACCGTCCGGCAACGCTCCGTGCCCGACGAGCTGCTCGGTCGCGTCGGCGGCGTCTACCGGGTCGCGATCATGGGCGGCCTCGTCATCGGCACGCCGATCGGCGGCTTGCTCGCGCGGAACTTCGGGATCACGGCGCCATTCTGGTTCGGGTTCTTCGGCTCGGCGTCACTGGTCGTGATCCTGTGGCGCCAGTTCGACAACATCGTCCACGCCAGCGAAGTGCCGGACGGATGAAGGGCTCCGCAGGAGTCAGGGGGCAACGACCTCGTAACTGCCGTCCCACTGCTCAAACGCTTCGGTCGTGACGCCGTTCCGCGTCGTGCCTTTGTAGGACGCGAGCCCGGGTCGGATGATGATCGTCACCCTCCCGCCAGTCACCCGTGCGATGACGCCTTTGTGGACTCCGGCTGTGCACACGGATGAATTGTCCGTGTAGATGTCTGAGCCCCAGATCAGCCCGAACTGACCGTTTGGCGGACACACATAGTCGAACGACGAGCCATTCAGACCACGATGCTCGAGGGCATTCGCCCCCCAATCCGCCTCGCTCGGCAGCCCGAAGTCGATGACGGGCGGCGCCTGCGACGGCGTCGGCGATGGCGCGGTGGTCGTGATCGGAGCCGGGGTGAGCGGCGTGGTGGCGATGGCGAGCGTCGCCGCGGCCGAGGACCTGGCCTGCTCGGTGCTCAAGCGGTACGCCATCGGGTAGACGACGAGGGCGATCGCGCCGATGACGCCCAGGACGAGCAGGACGCGTTCGCGGAGTGACATGAGGACATCCTAGATGTCGTCCTGCGGTGCTCGTCTTCGAGGACGTCTTGTTCAGGACTTCCGGCCCTACCGGGGCGCGACGCGAGACCTGACGCTGGTCCTCGAACAGGAGGACATCGATGAAGATCCTTGTGGCCTATGCGAGCCGGCACGGCTCGACGGCCGGCATCGCCGAGCGCATCGCCAAGACCCTCGAGGGCGCCGGACTCGATGTCACCCTACGACCGGTCACGGACGTCGGACCCCTCGATGAGTACGGGGCGTTCGTCATCGGGAGTGCCGCGTACATGGGCGGCTGGTTGGGCGAGGCGACGACGTTCGTTCGCCGCAATCGCGACGTCCTGGCCCGCCAGCCCGTCTGGACGTTCAGCAGCGGTCCGACCGGGACTGACACGGTCGATGCCAAGGGACGCGATGCGCTCAAGATGGCCGAACCGAAGGAGTTCGCGGAGTTCGCCCGAACGATCCAACCGCGCGGCCAGCAGGTCTTCTTCGGTGCCTACGACCCGGACGCACCGGCGGTCGGGACCGCCGAGGGGCTGATGCAGCGGTTCCTGCGGTTCGCACCGGCCGCGCGCAACGCCATCCCGGCCGGCGACTTCCGTGACTGGCCGGCGATCGAAGGCTGGGCGTCCAGGATCGCCCGCGAGCTGCAGCCCGCGTGGGCCATGGCGTAGGGCAGTGGGCAGCGCCTCTGCTCACCGAGGCGCGAGGATCGCGTCGGGCACGACGCGGAGGCGCCGGACCCAGATACGCCCTCTGGATCGGGCAGTTCTGGATCCGGCGCCGAGTGTCGCGAGGCGGTTACTCGGCGGCGAGGACCTCGCGCAGCTTCGCGGCGAAACCATCGGGATCACCGGGCTGGCCGTACTCGTTCCCCGAGGAAGCCGGCGTGGCCGCTGGGGAATGTCACGGGGGTCGTGCCGAGACGTTCGGCGACGGCCTCTCCGCCGCGATGCGCCATCGAGCCCCGGACTCGGCGCCGACGGCCATCACGATCCGCGTGGAGGCGGACCGCAACGCGTCGAAGTCCGGCTCGAAGTGCGTGAGCGTGATGATGTTCTGGAACAGGAGCGGATCCGTGCGGGTGCCGTCGTCCTCGGCGGGCAACCCGAACATCGCCGGGTCGGGCCCCGGCTGGGCGGCGAACTCCGCGGTCATCGGGCCGTCGTGCCCCACGACGACGATGAAGTGCGCCATGCCGGCACCGAACCCGCTGCGCTGGTAGGTCTCGGCGATCGCCTTGCAGGCGGCGAGCGCACCCTCGCGGTCGGGCAGGATCGACGCGAGCGGCGGCTCGTGGGCGACCAGCGTCCGAACCTGATCCGGATGCTTCGCGACGAGGGCGAGCGCATTCACAGCGCCGCCGCTACTGGCGAAGAGGTCGACCGGGCCGGCGTCGAGCTCGGAGATCAGGCGGCTCAGGTCGTCGGCGTGCTGTTCGGGCGTGGACTCGCTCGCCGGATCGGCCTTGACGCTGCGCTCGACGCCCCGCGGGTCGTAGGTCACGACCGTGCGATCGGGGAAGTGGCTCGCCAAGCGTGCCGAACCCACTCGCACCCATCGGCGACCCGATCAGGAACAGCACCGGGGCAGAGGAGTCCCCCTGACGGATGTCATACGTCAGGGTGGCCCCCGGCACGTCCAGCGTCTGCGTCGTCGGCTCGGTCATCGTCGTCATGCTGGGACTCCTTCCGCGAGGATCGCGTCGATCTGGCCGACCGCCTGCGTCAGGCCCTCTTCCATGCCCATGGCCAGGACCTGCTCCATCGCCTCGACGCTCGGGAACCGGCTCTCGATCTGCATCCGCGTGCGACCCGCCTCGATCGGCTCGATCGTCACGCGACCCTTCGTTGCGCGGGAAGTCGTCGTTCGGCGTCCGTCCTCGTTCGCGAACCCGTCGATGAAGACGAGCCGGCGCGGCGGATCGACCTCGACGATGTCCCAGAAGCCATGCGGCTGGTCGCCGCTGGGTCCGGTCATGTAGTACTCGACGTGACTGCCGACCGCGAGGTCGTGCGCCGTGAAGGTCGCGGGGTAGGTCGGGGGACCCCACCAGCGCTCGAGCTGGCGCGGATCGGCCCACAGGTCCCACACGCGCTCGGGCGATGCCTCGAACTCGGCGGTCAGGGTCATGGTCAGGGCGTCGGGGTCCTTGTGGACAGCGGTGACCGTCATGCGATGGTGCCCTCCGTGCTGATGATGAGGTCCGTCATGCGGTCGATGCGGCCGCGCCACAGGGCCTCGTACTGGTCGAGCAGGCCGCGCGCCAGGCGCAGCCCCTCGATGTTGGTGCGCACGACCTTGCGGCGACCGGTGCGCTCCTTGGTGATCAGGCCGGCCCGCTCGAGGACCGCGACGTGCTTCTGCACGGCCGCGAAGCTCATGGGGTAGTGCCCGGCCAGCTCAGCGACGCCCTCGCTGCCGGCCAGCGCGCGCAGGACGATGTCACGGCGTGTGCCATCGGCAAGGGCGGCAAAGATCTGGTCGGCGTTGAAGGCGAGCTGCATTGATACAACCATATGGTTGTATGACTGGCTTGTCAAGTCGTACCGACACGATGCGATTCTGGTCCGCGCGACATGTCGGCCGCGTCATACCATCCCGACGAGACGCCACGAGTGGCTGACGGATCCTGCACGGTCGGGCAGATGGGAACTGCGGAACTGTTGGACCTCGCGGTGATCGGCGCGGGCGCGGCCGGGACCTGGACGGCCGATGCGGTTAAGCGTGCCCGTCCCGATTGGTCGATCGGGCTGTTCGAGCGGTCCCGGCGCATCGGCGGACGCCTCCGTTCGGTCGCGATCGATGGACTCCCACATCCGATCGAGCTCGGCGGGATGCGATTCCTCACCAGCCACCCGCTGGTCGCGGCGACCGTCGAGGAGCTCGGGCTGTCGACACGGCCGTTCGACACGCGAGGCCAGCCCGAGCGGTCGTTCCTACGCGGTGTGCCTGGCAACGGTCCGGGCGATCCGTCCGCGGGGAGCGCCTATGCGCTGCCGGACCGCGAACGAGACCACTCCGCCATCGACCTGACGATGCGAGCGTTCTCGGCGATCGTTCCGGGCTTCGAAACGCTCACCGCCCAGGACTGGTCACGCACGCGAGCCTCCGGACGGTACCTGGACCGCCCGCTGACCGACTGGTCCCTGTCCGAGGCGATGGCGACCGTCCTTTCGCCCGAAGCGCATCGCTTCGTCGTCGACTCGTTCGGGTACGACTCCGGTGTGCGACCGTTCAACGCGGGGGACGCCATCCAGTACCTGACCGGCGCCGGCGACCCCACCGCGGCGGCACGGGTGCCCATGACCGGCATGGACAGCCTCCCGCTCGCGCTCGCGACGCGCTTCGCCGCCGGTGGGGGAGCGCTCCACCTCGAGCAGGAACTCCAGGGCTGCGACCTGCTCGACGGGTCGGTGCGCCTGCGGTTCGCCGACCGGACGATCGTCGCGCGGCATGTCGTCCTGACCGTGGCGCTCCCGGCGCTCCGAGTCCTGTCGTCCGGCTCGAGGATCCTCGAAACGCCGACGTGGCAGCAGATCCTGGCGTCGGCCGAAGCCTTCCCGGCGACGAAGCTCTACCTCTGGTACCGCCGACCGTGGTGGCGAGACGGCTCGGCAGCCATCGCCGGCCTCCGCACCACGACGGACCTGGTGAATCGCAAGGTCTACTACTTCGACGAGCGCGCGGATGCTCCGGCTGCCGTCCTGGCCGAGTACACCGATGGCCGAGATACGCCGCCATGGGTCGATCTCGCCGGCGGCGTATCGAACGGGGAACCCGCCCCGCCGGAGATGCTGCGGCGGATCGGCGAGCTCCTGCGCGAGATCCATCCGACCGTCGACATCCCGGACCCGGACGGGTCTGCCTTCATGCACTGGGGCTCCGATCCCCATGAGACCGGCTGGAGCTTCTGGAGCGCGGGCTATCGCTCGGACGACATCATCGAGCTCGCGACGCAGCCGGAACCCGACGTCCCGATCTTCATCGCCGGCGAGGCGTTTTCGCGAAACCAGGGGTGGGTCGAAGGCGCCCTCGAGACGGCGCAGGCGGTCGTCGATCGCCTGCTGTCGCCCTGAGGCAGTCCAGTCGAGTCTGTCGCGTATCCTGCGAGCGCTCGCGATCCTGACCGTGAGCGCGTCTCTGTGCCATCAGGATCCATGTCACATCCGCCGCGTGCGCGGGGTCTCGTTGCTGACCCCTGTCCTGCACGAGACTTGACCGATGCACGAGAAGGCCTGGCTGGCCGAACGCTTCGAGGCCGACCGACCGCACCTGCGGGGCGTGGCGTATCGCATGCTCGGCTCCCTGACCGAGGCGGACGACGCCGTCCAGGAGGCGTGGATCCGCCTCAGCCGCACCGACGCGAGCGAGATCGAGAACCTGCGCGCGTGGCTGACGACGGTCGTCGGGCGGGTCTGCCTCAACATGCTGCGGGCGCGCGGCACGCGGCGCGAGGCGTCGCTCGAGACCCACCTGCCCGATCCCATCGTGGGTCCGGAGGCGGGGAGCGATCCAGAACAGGAGGCCCTGCTGGGCGACGCCGTGGGCCTCGCCCTGCTCGTGGTCCTCGACTCCCTGACACCGGCGGAACGAGTCTCGTTCGTCCTTCATGACGTGTTCGCGGTGCCGTTCGACGACATCGCGCCGATCGTCGGCCGCACGCCCACGGCGACCCGACAGCTCGCGAGCCGCGCCCGACGGCGGGTGCAGGGGGCGCCGGTACCCGACGTCGATCTCGAGGGCCAGTGGGCCGTCGTCGACGCCTTCCTGGCCGCGGCGCGCGACGGCGACTTCGAGCGCCTGCTTGAGGTCCTCGACCCGGGCGTCGTGCTGCGCGCCGACGCCGGCGAGGGCCGCCCGGACCTGACGGCGCTGCTCCGTGGCGCCCCGGCCGTCGCCGGGCAGGCCCTGACCTTCCGCCAGTTCGCGGCCACGGCGACCCGCGTCCTCGTGAACGGGATCCCCGGCGGTGTCGCGTGGGCACCCGATGGCCGCCCGGTCGCGGTCCTGGCGATGACGGTCACGGGCGGAAAGATCGTCGCCATCGAGGTGCTCGCGGACCCGGAACGACTGGGCCGACTGGATCTGACCGAGGTCGCCGGCTGAACTCGGTCACGTTCGTGCCTGGAGGCGGGTCATCCGGGTAGGAACCCAACCCACCCAACAGGAGCGACCCCCCATGACCGACCAGACAGCCAACGCCGCCCGCGCGCCGTGGCGCGCACCCGTCCCTCGATACGTCCCGTTCTTCAACACGTTCGCACGACCGTTGCTGCGGGTCGGGACGCCGATGGGTCCAAACGCACTCGTGACGATCCGCGGCCGCACGAGCGGCCTGCCGCGGACGACGCCACTGGCCATCGTCGAGCACGCCGGCCGACGCTGGATCTGGGCGCCCTACGGTGACGTCGATTGGGTGCGCAACCTGCGCGCCGCCGACGGGGCCACCATCACGGCCGGGCGCCGGACCGAAGACGTGACAGCGACCGAGCTCGACCCGGCACAGCGCGCAGCGTTCTTCCGCGACGTCCTGGTGCCGGTCGCCAGATCCATGCCGCTCGGCGTCTGGTTCATGCGGACATTGCTCAGGACCGACCTCGACGACCCGGTCGCCGCGTCCGAAGGTCGACCGGTGTTCGAGCTGCATCCCGCTCCGTGAGGGCCGAAACATCCATGAGCCGGCTCGCTAGGCTTCGTCAGGATGCTTCCCGAGACGCGATACGCCCGCCTCGGCGACCTCCACCTCGCGTACCAGGTCGTCGGGGAAGGGCCGCCCGACATCCTGCTGCTGGACCAGTGGTTCGGCAACCTGGACGCGCAGTGGGACGTGCCGCCGCTCGCCGAGCTGCGCGAGCGTCTCGCGTCGTTCGGGCGCCTCATCATGTTCGACAAGCGTGGGACCGGGCTCTCGGATCCGATCCCGACATCATCGCTGCCGACGCTCGAGGAGTTCATGGCCGACATCCCGGCCGTACTCGACACCGTCGGTTCGGATCGGCCGGCCCTCATCGCGAACATCGGGGGTGGGATCCTCGCGATGCCGTTCGCGGCCGCCCACCCGGACCGCGTCTCCAGCCTCATCCTGGTCGACTGTTTCGCGAGGTTCCTCGAAGCGGACGACTTCCCGATCGGCGCCCCGCTGCCCGATCTGACACCCGCACTCGAGCTCGCCGAGGACGACACCGGCCGGGGCGTGATGATCGACCTCTTCGCCCCGTCGGTCGCGAGTGACGAACGCGTTCGACGGGCGTGGGCTCGGTACGAGCGAAGCGCCGCGACGCCCGGAAGCACGAAGGCGATCGTCCGACTCATCTACGAAAGCGATGTCCGCGACGTGCTGCCCGCGATCCGCGTCCCGACGCTCGTCATCCACCGCCGCGACGCCGTCGGGTTCAGCGTCGAGCACGGCCGCTACCTCGCGGAGCGGATCCCCGAGGCCCGGTACGTGGAGCTGCCCGGCGCCGACAACCTGATCTGGGCCGGCGACCTGGACGCGATCGTCGCGGAGATCCAGGCGTTCGTCACTGGCGTCCGTCCCGCTGCGGAGCCGCGGCGCGTGCTCGCGACAGTCCTGTTCACCGACATCGTCGGATCGACGGAGCGGGCAGCCGCGCTTGGCGACGTCCGCTGGCAGGACCTGCTGGCCGACCATCATCGCGTCGTTCGTCGCCAGCTCGAGCGGTACGGAGGGAACGAGATCAAGGTCGTAGGCGACGGGTTCCTCGCGACGTTCGACGGCCCCGCCCGCGCGGTCCGTTGTGCGCTCGCCATCCGCGACGACGTCCGGGAGCTCGGGCTGGAGATCCGTGCGGGCCTCCACGTCGGCGAGGTCGAGGTCCTGCCCGATGACATCGCGGGTCTGGCGGTCCACATCGGGGCACGCGTATCGGCGCTGGCCGGACCGAGCGAAGTCCTCGTGTCGAGCACGGTGAAGGATCTCGTCGTCGGTTCCGGGATCGCGTTCGACGATCGCGGCAGCCACGCCCTCAAGGGCGTCCCCGACGAGTGGCGGCTCTTCGCCGTGGTCGCGTAGTCCGTATATCACGGGCTTGACTTATATAAGTATGCGCTTCTAGAATGCGCCCATGCACGCCTTCGATGTCCTCGGCGACCCAGTCCGCCGGCGGATCCTCGAGCTCCTCGCGGCGGGGGAGACGACGTCGGGAGCACTGACCGCCGTCGTCCAGGCCGAGTTCGGGATCTCGCAGCCGGCCGTCTCGCAGCACCTCAAGGTCCTGCGGGAGAGCGGCTTCGCGAGCGTCCGGCCCGATGGCGTCCGACGGCTCTACGCGGTCGATTCGGCGCCGCTCCAGGAGGTGGACGTGTGGCTTGACCAGTTCCGCCGCTTCTGGGAACAGCGACTCGACTCGCTGGCCACCGAACTCGCGCGCGGCAATCGCGAACGGCGCCTGAGCGCCGCGAACACCGACAGGTCGAAGGAGGGCCAACATCGATGATCGACATCGTCCGTGAGATCGAGGCCGTGAAGCGCGAGGTCGGCCCAGGCCGGATCGCGGCGGGGGAGGGAAGGGCGATCCGCCTCGAACGCACCTATGACGCGCCGATCGACGACGTCTGGGACGCGCTGACCAACCCCGAGCGGATCGGCCGCTGGTTCCTGCCGATCAGCGGCGACTACCGGATCGGCGGGCGATACCAGTTCGAGGGCAACGCCGGTGGCGAGATCGTGTCCTGCCAGCGACCGAACCGGCTGCGCGTGACCTGGGTCTACGGCGAGGTGACCAGCCCCGCCGACATCTCCGAGCTCGAGGTCCGCCTCGCACCGGCAGGCGAGGGAGCGACCACCCTCGTCCTCGAGCACACCGCCATCGTGCCCGAGGAGATGTGGGGGCAGTTCGGGCCCGGCGCGGTCGGCGTCGGCTGGGACGGGGGAGTGCTGGGCCTGGCGCTCCACCTGCGCGGCGGGACCGTGGGCGATCCCATCGCCTGGCAGCTGTCCGACGAAGGCCGCGAGTTCTTCACTCGCAGCAGCACCGCCTGGGGAGCCGCGAACATCGCCTCAGGCGCGGACCCGGATGCTGCGGCGAGTGCCGTGACGAACACCACGGCGTTCTACACGACGGTCCCCGACGCGCCTTCCTGAGGTCCGGTCAGGCCGCCCCGGACGTCCGGAACCGATCGCGGTTGGTGTAGCCGCCCCCGAACCAGCTGAACACGTCCATCGCGATGCCGATCACGAGCCAGACGTAGTCGAACCCCGTGATGCCGAGCGGGTAGACGAGGACGTACATGAGCGTCGTCCACGGGAGGATCAGGAACCCGATGAACGGCCACAGGAACGTGTCGAACGTCTCGTTCCAGCGCACCGGCTGGACGAGCCACCAGAACAGGATCGCAGCCCGCGGGCCGAGCGCGAACAGGGCGGCGACGACACAGCACATCCTCGAGGTTCCTCCTTATGCCGAGCGGGCTGCGATGGGTCGCACGAGCTTCAGGAGCTCGCCGACCGTCGCGATCTGCTCGGGGGTACGGTACATCGCGTTGTTGAACGTGAATCCGGTGAATCCGGCTTCGATGTACTGACCCAGGACATCGGCGACCTGGTCGGGGGTACCGGCAGCGACGTGTGCCCGGCGCTCCGGGGGCAGGTATTCGATGAAGGCCTTGGCCTCGGCTTCGGTGGGCATGACGATGACCGGCGCCCCTATGGTGCGCTCGATCGTCGCGGGGTCGCGGCCGATCTCCTCGCAGTAGCGGATCAACAGGTCGTCCTTGTGGCGCAGCGTTTCGAGCCCGAGCGCGAACCAGTGCGTCATGTCCGCGAACCTGGCCGCGATCCGCAGCGTCCGCTGCTCGCCGCCACCACCCACAAGGATCGGCGGGCCCCCGGCCTGGATCGGGCGCGGGCTGTCAAGCGCCTCGTGGATCCGGTAGTGGTGGCCGTCGAACGATGGCCGCTCCTCGTCGAACATCAACCTCGCGATGGTCAGCGCTTCCTCGAGGCGGTTCATGCGCTCCTTCAGCGGCGGGAAGTCGATGCCGTAGCCGTCGTGCTCCTCCTCGTTCCAGGCGGCCCCGAGGCCCAGGATCGCGCGCCCGCCGGAGATGACGTCGAGCGTCGTGACCTGCTTGACCAGCAGCGCCGGGTTCCGATACGTGACGCCCGTGACGAGCGTCCCGAGCCGCACCGTCGAGGTCTCGCGGGCCAGGGCGGCGAGGACCAACCAGGCCTCGAGCATCGGCTCGGCGATCGATCCCATGCCCGGGATCTGGTAGAGGTGGTCCATCACGGTCACGAGCTCGAAGCCGGCCGCCTCGGCGGCCTGGGCCTGCTCGACGACGCGGTCGAAGAGGCGCTCCGGCGGGACATCCGGGTGGCTGTAGCTGGGAAGGTGGAGACCGAACCAGGGGTGGCGCGAAGCCGTCGCAGTCGTCATGCCCGAATCATGCGCCACATCGCCGCACCACGTCCCGATCAGCGCCGCATGGCCGGCAAGCCCGATACTTCGATCGGAGCGAACCCTGTCCGAAGGAGACCGCCATGGCCAATCTCGTCGTCCATTTCGAGATCCACGCGTCGGAGCCGCAGCGGCTGGTCGACTTCTACTCGCAGCTGCTCGGCTGGCGATTCACCCAGTTCGGCGACGTGCCGTACTGGACGATCGAGACGGGGGAGGGGGCCATCGGCAATGTCGCCGGGACGGCCGGGCATGGCATCAACGGCGGCCTGAACCAGCGTCGCGGCCCGAGGCCGGAGCCCGGCGCGCCCGTGATGGGCTGCAACTTCGTCGTCGGCGTCGATGACGTCGATTCACTGATGCGTCGTGGCGTCGAACTCGGCGGCATCGAAGCCCTCGCGGCCGAAGACATGCAGGGCGTCGGCCGGGTCGGGTACCTGCTCGACCCCGACAACAACGTCTTCGGCATGATCTCGGCCGTCATGTCGGACGGCACGACCGGGATGGGCGGTGGCGGCTAGTCGATCGGTCAGACGCCCGGTTCGTACCCGAGCGTCCCGCCGTCACTGAGGGTGACGGTCAGGCCATCGGTCGCCAGGACGTAGCTGGCGCTGTTCGAGAGTGCGAGGACATACAGGTCCCCGAGCGAGCCGTCGGCGCATGGGACGATCGTTGACGGTCCGGGCACGATCGACAGGCCTCCGCTCGCGGTCGCCGTCCATTGGCCGGTGATCGTGTTGCAATCGGCCGTCGCACTGAACGTCCCACCCGCCGCGAACGAGACCGTGTACTTGAAGCGCTCGGCGACCGGGATGACGCCCGCATGCACGGGCTCCCTGGTGGTCATCGAGACAAGCTGCCAGCTCGTTCCGACGAGGTCGCCGCCCGGCGGTCGGCGTCGGGGTCGGTGTCGGGCGTCGGTGTCGGCGTCGGGGTAGGTGTGGGCGTCGGGGTGGGCGTCGGTGTCGGGGTGGGCGTCGGGCGCGGGGGTCTTGGTCGGCTTGGCGGTCTCTGTCGGCTCGGCGGTCTCGGTTGCCGTCGGGGTCGGGGAGGGGCTGGGCGACGCGGTCGGAGTCGGGCTCGGCGTCGGACTCGGTGTCGGGCTCGGCGTGGGCTCGACGGACGCGGACGCCGAAGCCGACGGACTCGGCGACGTCGATGCCGCCGCGGTCGGGACCACCGGAGCCGTCGAGGCCTCCACGAACGTGCCGGTCCCGCCATCCGACGTGGTCAATGTCAGTTCGCCGTCCGCGATGGCCCACGTCGTCACGGAGCCGAGTGCATGGGCGAACAGGCTCCCGTACGAACCGTCCGGACAGGCAACGAGCGTGCTCGGCCCAAGAGTGATGGTGATGCCGTCCGTGCGACGCAGGTCATACGTGCCGGCGATCGCGTTGCAGTCCGCCCGCACAGCGAGCGTGCCACTCCTCGGCGAACGCGATCGTATAGCGCGACTGGTCGGCGGCCGGGACGACACCCTGGAATGCGGGCGTCTCCCCGGTGATCGAGGCAAGTTGCCAAGTCCCGTCCGTCAGGGTCCCGCTGTCCGAGCCACGTGTCAGGAACGCGAAAAGCAGCAGCCCGCCGACGAACACGGCGACGAAGACCAGCGCGATGTTCGTGGACTGAGGACGCTGTTCCATTGGATTCCCTCCCCGAAGTGGACCGCCGAGAGTGTTGGGCGGCAGGATCGAGATGGTATGCTCGTCGTCGAGGGCCCGACGGGCTACGGCGGCGACAGCAGCGGCCGGTAGTGGGCACGGAACGTCGCGTGACCGGCCACGCCCATGACCGCGCGCCGCAGGGCCGGGTGGAGGTAGCGCAGGCGGTCGCGCCGACGCGTCATGTGCTGGACGTGGGTGATCCGTGCCGCGCGTCGCTCGACGAACGCCGCCAGGGCAGGGGAGAGGTCGGCGTCCGACGACAGGCATTCGACCAGGACGAGCGCATCCTCGATGGCCAGTGACGCGCCCTCGGCCATGTTCGGGGCCGTCGCGTGGGCCGCGTCGCCGATGAGCACGACTCGACCTTTCGACCACGTGGGCGGTGACACCTCCTCGAACGGCGAGAACCACAGCTCGTCCGGCGATCGGAGGCGGTCGAGTAGCGAGGGGACCGGCTCCGGGTAGCCCGCGAACAGGCGCTTGAACGCCTCGAGGTCGCCGGCCGTCGGGTCCGTGCCGTCGGTCGAGCGGATGTCGCCGACGGCGTAGACCCGGTCGCCGCCGATGCCGAGCGCCAGGAATCCGCGGTCGCGCCCGAGCCAGCCATTCCAGCCGTCGATGCCGGCGATGCCATCGACCACGAAGCGCCAACCGACCTGGCCGGCCAGCCGCGCCTCCGGGCCACCGAAGACGCTTCGTCGCGTCGCCGAGTCGATCCCATCGGCACCGACCACCAGGTCGTAGGTCGCCGACGACCCGTCGTCGAAGGCGACGCGAACGGCCTCTGGGCCATCGTCGATCGAGGTGGCGGTCACGCCGAACCGGATCGGGACACCGGTCGCGCCGTCCGCCAGGATCCGGTGCAGCGCCTCGCGATGGAGGGCGAACGGTGGCGCCACGTCCCGCCAGAGTCCGGCCTCGTCGAAATCGATGAGCTGCCGACCCCGATCGTCGAAGATCCGCCGTCGCCCGACGACCGCGCCGCGCTCGGCGACGGCCTCCGCCAGTCCGAGCCGTCCCAGCGCCGCCATGCCGTTCCCGGGCACGTAGATGCCGGCCGCGGCGATCTGCCAGCTCGTGGCTCGCTCCACGATCTCGCACTCGAGCCCGGCCTGCCGGCCGGCACGCGCCATCGCCAACCCCGCGATACCGCCCCCGACGATCAGGATCCGCATCGCCCTCGATGCTACTCGCCGGTCGTCACGCGGCAACGCCTACGCGAGTGGATCGACGAAGTCCTGCGAAAACGGCGAAGGAATCCGGCTCCGAGGTCCGTCGAATCTGCACAATCAGCCCAAGGAGTCTTCGATGGAACCGCGTCCGTCCCGCGTCCTTCGATCCGTCGTCGTCATCGCCATCGCCGGCGCGTTTGCGGCGTGTCAGTCGGTGGTGGCGCCAAGCTCGGCGGTCGCGCCCAGCGACCCGGCAGTGCCAGCAGCGACGTCGTCGCCTGCTGTCGCCCCGCAGACCGTCGCTCCCGAACGGATCCCTCCGCTCGCCGACATCCCGACGTACAAGGCGACGCCGGGTCGGACCGGCGTCAACCCCGGCCCCGGACCAGTGTCCGAGCCGGTCGAGGTCTGGTCCCACTCCGTCGAGTGCCTGGTGGGCAACCGGACGCCCGCGCTCGCGTCCGGGCTGCTGCTCGTCACCTGCGATGCGCCGATGCTTGTCGCACTGGACGCGCGCACCGGCGAGGTCCGCTGGACCGCCGAGCTCGCGGGAAGCGGACTCCTGACGCCATCGGTCGCCGACGGCGTCGCGTACGTCGGCACGAGCGGCAAGACGTTCGATGCCATAGAGCTCGCGACCGGGAAGTCGCGCTGGAGTGTGCCCCTGGACACGATCAGGTGGTCGGCCATCGCCGACGGTCGAGTCTTCGTCGGCCTCACCGATGGACGGTACGTCGGTCTCGATCCAGCTGACGGCAGCATCGACTGGACCTGGACGTCGCCGGTCGCGGACGACGATCTCGTCGGCACGGTCCTCGACGGCATGGCCTACCTGAGCGGCACCAGCAACTGGCTGTACGCCGTCAACCTCGCCGACGCGTCGACCGCGTGGTCGATCCGGGGCACCGCGGATCGCTTCACCGTGCCGGCGGTCACCGACGACAGCGTCGTCGTCGGCTCGCAGCCCGTCGCCCCGATGGTGGCCTTCGACCGCGCGACCGGCAAGGAACGATGGCGCTACTCCGGCGAGAGCGGAGACCAGGTCGCACCTGCCAGCATCGCCGACGGCATCGTCTACGCCCCTTCCACCTCCGACGGCTTCTTCGCCTTCGACCTAGCCAGCGGCGACGTCCTGTGGCGAGCCGACACCGGGACGGTCGACGGCCAGGCGCCGGCGATCGTCGGCAGCGTCGTCTATGTCACCGCCGATCGCGACGTCCAGGCCTATGACCGGACGACCGGCAAGCACCTCTGGTCGATCGATCTCAAGGGCGATACCGACAACAGCAGCCTCGTCTCCGGGGGCATGCTCTTCACGAGCGACAACAACGGGATGGTCCGTGCCTTCGCAGAGCCGGCCCTCGCGACCCTGATCGCGTCCGGGCCGCCCGCATCGCCCGCGGCCGCATCGCCCGCGGCGAGCCCGGCCGCCTCCGGCACGTCGCTTGTCGCCCTCGAATTGACCTTCGATCCCACCACCACGCCGGGCCTCGATCAGCCCTCCGGATTAGACGTCGGCCCGGACGGGAACTTGTACGTGGTCAGCGCCCTCACTGACGAGATCCTCGTGCTCCATCCGGCGGACGGGTCGGTGATCCGGCGGTGGGGGAAGAGTGGCTCGAACCCCGGGGAGTTCAACTTCCTCCGTGAGCCGCAGGAGCCGGCCAGTGCCATCGGCGGTATCGCCGTGGCCGCCGGCGGGACCGTCTACGTGGCCGACACCGTGAATCGGCGAGTCCAGGCCTTCTCGCCCACGGGCAAGTTCATCCGTACCTGGGGCCGGTTCGGCCAGGGCGACGGCCAGTTCCTCGAGCCCTTCGACCTCGCCGTCGGTCCGAACGGCGATGTGTACGTCGTCGACGACCAGCGCGACGACATCCAGCGCTTCTCGTCCGACGGCACGTACCGCTCAACGATCGGCCGGCACGGAACTGGGCCCGGCGAAATGAGCTTCACCGGAAGCATCGATGTGGGCGCCGACGGGACGCTCTACAACGCCGACTACGACAACGACCGGGTGCAGGCGTGGGACGCGTCTGGTACGTCCCTGTGGACCACGGGGCCGGACGGCTCCGGGTCGGCAGGGTTCAACGAGCCGGCGGACGTCACGTCCGTTGACGGCGGCCTCCTCTTCGTGACCGACACTGGCCGGCTCCAGGTGCTCGATGCCGATCGGAACGTCGTGGACACCTTCCCCCTGTCCCAGATCGAGCAGATCACGCTGGCCTCGGACGGTTCCCACGTGTACGTCGCCGAGGGCTTCGTCGACACGGTCCGCAAGCTCCGGATCGTGCGGTGACGGGGGTCGAGTGGCCCTGAGTCCCGCTCCGGATCCCGCGGAACGCCGCCGGGAGCTCGCCGCGATCCTCGCGGACCCGGTGGCATTCCGGCGTTGGTACGAGCGCGCGGTCGTGATCTTGTACCGCTACCTGTTCACGCGCTGCGCCGGCGACGCCGCCCTCGCCGAGGAACTGACGCAGCAGACGTTCATCCAGGCGATCGACCGGCGCGCCACGTACGAGGGGCGGGCCGACGCGACCACGTGGCTCTGCACGATCGGCCGGAACCTGCTCACCGACCATTACCGACGCCTCGACCAGGACGAACGGCGCCACCTCCGCCTCGTCGTGCGCGAGATCAACCCCGCCCACGGCGAAGCCGACCGGTTCCGTGCCGTCGAAGACCGCGACCAGCTGCTCGCAGCGCTGGGCCAGCTGCCCCCGCTCCAGCGAGCGGCGGTCGTGCTCTGCTACATCGACGGCCTGTCGGTGCGCGAGGCCGCCAAGGCGCTCGATCGGAGCGAGGGCGCCACCGAATCCCTGCTCAGCCGCGCGCGCGAACGTCTGCGGCAGATCCTCCAGGAGGACGCGGATGGACGCTGATCGCCTGCTGGCTCGCCTGCACGAACTCGGCGTCGACGTGGAGCCGCGCGTTGACTTCGTCGAGGATCTTCACGACGAGCTGGCCGCCCGGCTTGGCTTCGCGGAGGGGGAGGGGATCGTGCCCAGCCGCGTCCTCGCTCCGCGGCGGAATTGGCAGGCGGTCGTGATCCGCCGCTTCGCCATCCTGGCCGCGGCCGCGCTCCTGCTCGCGGCGCTGCTCGCGAATGCGGCGGCCATCGGCGCGCTGGTCGAGCGCCTGCTGCAACCGGTGTCGCTCCTCGACGACGCCCGCTCGTCGGGGCTGCTCCGGATCGCCGTCAGCCCCGACGCGCCACAGATCCAGACGCCGGCTCGCGGCATCGACGGCTTCGACGTCGACGTCGCGCACGCGCTGGCCGACCGGCTCGGCGTCCCGTCGGAGCTGAAGATCACGACGGCCGCCGAGATGCTCGCGGCGCCAGGCAACGGCTGGCAGGTCGCGTTGCCCGGCGTCGGAGTCGATCCGGCAACCGCGACCGACCTCCTCGCCACGCAGGCGTACTACCGATGGCCCGTGTACCTCGTGGCGGCAGCCGACGCGCCGGCAGCCGCCGGGCTCAGACCGGGCGCGAGCGTCTGCGTGGTGGCGGGATCGCCGGGCGAGGCCTGGGCGAACGGGGCCGCGTCCGGTGCAACGCTCGAGGTGCGTACGCCGGCCTCGGCGATGTCCGTCGTCATCGCGCCGGACGAGACGGCGTGCGTCGATCGGGTGGAGTCGGGTGAGGTGGACGCGATGGTCACCTCGACGCTCCTGCCGTCCGACTTCGAGACCTCTGGCCGACTCGTGCCGATCGATCGGAGCCGGTCGCCGTCGAGCCTCGAGTCATCGCCGTTCCGGCGATCCCGGGCGCGCCGCCGCTCCGCGATGCTCTCGACGACGCGATCGCCGACCTGCGGGCCGATGGCACAGCTCGCGGACCTCGCTCGCGCCCGCTTCGGGACGGACGACGTCGTGGAACTCCCGTAGGTGCCAGCAGGCCGTCGCCCGTTGTCAGGCCACCGATGCGATGGCGAGGAACGTGTAGATCACGAAGTCGCCGGCAAAGTGCAGCGCGAGCGGCCACGCGAGGCCGCGCGTCTCGATCATCGACCGCCCGAAGAGCAGCGCGATCGCACCGGCGGCGAAGGCACCGAATGCCCCCGACGGGATCCCGCCGTAGTAGTGGCCGAGACCGAACCAGATGGCAAGGATGATCACGCCGGCGCTCGGGCCCACGGCGCGCTGGAGCATCGACAACGGCGCGGCGCGGAACGCCGCTTCCTCCCAGAAGGCGTTCAGCAGCGCGGCCACGGCACCGACGGCGATCGATGGCAACGCCCCCGTCAGATCGATCTGATCGGGGAGCTGTGGCACGGCGAACCAGACCATCAGCAGCACGAGGCCCACGAAGGCGATCGGTCCGAATCGTTTCCATCCCAGGAACCCGTCGCCCCGCCGGATGTTCGTCGGGGCGTCGAGATCCCCAACGACCAGGTACGCCTCCTGACGCGACGCCCCAAGCGCCAATGCCGCCACGATGACCCCCAGGCCCAGGAGCGCCAGCACGACCCGTTCGGCCAACAGGACGATCATCGAGGACCCGATGGACGATACGAGGGTCGCCCAGACGTCGGACGTGAAAACGACCTCGGCCGCCAGGAGCGCGAGGGCGACCACGATCATCACCGCCAGGTAGCGCTCGAGTGGTCGCAGCGGGGCAACCACGCGCGCCGCAAGCCAGAGCACGGTCGTGACCGCGAGCGCACCGAGCGGCCACGTCAGGGCCGGGACATCCACGCCCACGACATCGCGCAGGATGATCTGCGGCAGCTTGCTGATCAGCAGCGTGACGAGCAGCGCGGTCGCGACCTGCGATCCGCTACCGGCCGGTGGCCGCCACCGCGGTGCGGCGGGCGCCGTCTCCTGATGGCCTGGAGCGCTCATGCCCCTCTCCGATCGATCGGTCGCGAGCGTGCCAGGCGCCCGCTCAGCCTGCGGCGCCGAAGAAGCCGAACTCGTCGTTGCCCAGCGCGTCACGTGGGCACACCTCGTTCTGGACGTCGTGCATGTAGGCCCGGTACAGACCAAGCAGCGCGACGCCGTCCTTGAAGCTCATGTCCACGACTTCGGACTTGCCCTTGTTCGAGTGGGCCTTCACGCCTTTCTTGATGCTCGCGACCGCCGCGTCGCACCCCTCGACCCCGTAGGCGCTGACCGGGTTCACGTCGATGGCGGACATCGTCCGAATGGCGGTCAGGTAGGCCACGGTGCCTGGGGCCGATTCGTCGGCGACCGCGAGTACGGCATCCCACGGGGTCTTCGAATCGAAGTACGCCCATTCGAGGCCCACCTCGGAGCAGCTGTACGGCGCGGTCGCGTCGTTGGCCATCAGGAGCTCGACCGACTTGGTCTGGACGGCGTCCTCCGCTCCCAAGAGGTCGCCAAGGGTCGCCTTGGCAGGATCGAACTTCGACACGAGCGGTTCGATCGCGACGAGGTACTCCCCGAGGCCCTTCGCGCAGTCAGCCGGCAGCGTCACTCCGCCGGATCCGGCCGAAGCCACTGGCGACTCCGCCGGCGCCACAGACGCAGGAGCGCGAGATCCTCCTGGAGCGCCGGACGCCGCGGTGCTAGCCGGCGCTGACGACGCGCTCGATGTCGTCGAAGGCGCGCTCGTGGGTGCCGACCCGGGCCCACCGCTACAGCCCACCAACAGGATCACCAGGATCGGTAGGAACTTCCGCATCGTCGCCCTCCGCTTCCACCGCCGCGATGCCGATTCGTGCCCAGGCGCGCCCGGGTCATGGTACCCGGCACCGGCACGTGGCTGCCAAGTTCCAAGCCACTGCTTGTGTTACCGCCGCGCCGCAGTAACGTGTTGTCAAGCGCCGGCCGCGCCGCCCCACAGAGCGGGGACAGGAGGGCGAGCGGTCCGGTCGCGTCGCGGCCGTCGCGGCCGCGGACTGGGAAGGGAGGCCACGATGACCAAGCGTGCGCACCTGCGTCCATTCCAACGGCCCGGTGCGGCCGTCCTGCTGGCGAGCGTACTCGCCCTCTCGGGTTTCTGGGCCGGCCCGCTCGCCAGCGCGGCCGCGGCCGACAAAGGCCCCCTGGACCCGCTCACTGCCGCCGAGATCCAGAAGACGCTTCAGGTCATCGAGGCCTCGAACAAGTACCCCGTGGGCGCGATCTTCCCGATCGTCACGCTCAAAGAGCCGCCAAAGAGCGAGCTGCTCGCCTGGGATCCCGGTGAGCCGTTCAAGCGCGAGGCGTTCGCGAACGTCTACGAGCGAAGCGCCAACCGACTGTTCGAGGCCGTCGTGGACCTGAAGACCCAGAAGCTCACATCATGGGTCGAACGGCCGGGCGTCCAGCCCGCCGTCTCCATCTCCGATTACGCGAATCTCGACACCCTCGTCCGCGCGGACCCGCGCTGGCGCAAGGCGATCCGCGACCGGAACATCAAGCCAGCCGACGTCTACATCGATGGGTGGGCACCCGGTTCAGTCGCGTTGCCCCCGGGGACGACGGGGAAGCGGCTGATGCGGGCCCTGTCGTTCTTCGGCGGCGGCCTTCCGAACCCGTACGATCGCCCGATCGAGGGCGTGGTCGCGACCGTCGATATGAACGCCATGACGGTCATCGACGTCACCGACACGGGCATCAAACCCGTGAACACGACTTTCTCTGGCAGCTCTGACACGACCCGTTCCGGGTTGAAGCCGCTCAACGTCGTCCAGCCCAACGGTCCGAGCTTCAAGCTCAAGGGCAACGCCGTCGAGTGGATGGGCTGGCAGTTCCGCGTCGGCTTCAACCCGCGCGAGGGCCTCGTCCTTCACGAGATCGGCTTCGACGACGGCGGCGGCATTCGGCCCATCATCCAGCGCATGGCCCTCGACGAGATCTACGTGCCGTACGCGCTCCCTGATGGCAACTGGGTGTGGCGCGCCGCGCTCGACTTCGGCGAGTACAACCTTGGGCAATACAGCGAGTCGCTCGAGGCGGGCGTCGACGTGCCGACCAACGCGGTCTTCTTCGACGAGGCCGTCCCACTTGACACCGGCTCGTCGGATCCATCATTCGACCTGCCGAACGCGATCGCCCTCTACGAGCGAGACGGGGGTTCGCTGTGGGACCGCCTGGATCCCGCGACGTTCGAGCGGGACGCGCGTTTCGCCCGAGAGCTCGTCGTCACCGCGTCGATGGCCATCGGCAATTACACCTACATGGTCGACTACGTGTTCAAACTCGACGGCAGCGTCGACGTCCGCGCTGGCGCGACGGGCACCACGCTCAACCGGGGCATCGCTGCCAACGGCGTCGAAGAGCGCTACGGTGGGACCGTGGCCCCGAACATCTCGGCCCCGAACCACCAACACTTCTTCAACTTCCGCATCGACTTCGACGTCGACGGTCCGGCCAACCGGCTCGTCGAGGCGAATAGCCAGAGCGTACCGAGCGCGTTCGGCAACGCCTGGTCCACGACCGAGACCGCCATCACGACCGAGGGGTTCCGCGACATCAACCCGACGACGACCCGGCACTGGGCCGTCCAGAGCACCACGGCCCAGAACGCGATCGGCGAGCCGACGGCCTACGAGATCGAGCCCCACGACGTGGCGCGGGCGTACTCCGACCCGTCGTTCGAGCCGCTGTTGCACGCGCCATTCGCGCAGCACGCGCTGTGGGTCACGCGCTTCCGCGACGGCGAGCTGTTCGCCGCTGGCGACTACCCCAACGGCAGCCCGGCGGGCGAGGGTCTGACGAAGTACATCGCCGACCACGCCAGCGTCGACGGCAAGGACTTGGTGGTGTGGTTCACCACGGCGTTCACCCATCACACCCGGGTCGAGGACTATCCGGTCATGACCCGCGAGACCGTCGGCTTCTCCCTGCTGCCAGACGGGTTCTTCGACCAGAACGCGGCGCTAGACGCGCCGTAAGCGACATCGGCCAGCACCCGGCACGGTTCGCCGTGCCGGGTGGGTGGCCCTGGGGCGTCGGGCCGACCGGGACGGTTCGGGCTAGGGCTTCGGATGGTCGGCCAGGAAGTCCATGACCGAATCTGCGAACGTCGGCGAGATCGAAGGCACGTGACCGCCGTCCGGGATCGTCCAGAGCTGGACCGCTGCGCCCGATCTGCAGCCTGACCACTCCGCGACGGTCGTTTCGGCCGGGTCGGCTCCGTCCGCAAGGTCCGCGTCGACATCGACCTTCGCGTTGAGCGGCGACGATGTCTCGCCACACCCGTCGTACTTCGCCCAGGTCTCGGCCGTGGTCTCTGCGCCCGGGTAGGGCCCATTGGTGAGCGTGCCGCCCTCGAAACGGATGACGTCGTCAGCAGTGCCGTGGACCTGAACGACCGACACCGGTTCGCTCGGCGTGCAGTCGGCCGGGTCCGCGAAGGTGGCGCCGGCCAGGCTTACGAGCGCCGCGACGAGGTCGGCTTGTTCGCAGGCAAACCGATACGACATGAAACCGCCGTTGGAGTGCCCGACGAGAACGATCCGCTTCGGGTCGATGGCGAGCTTCGCCTGGATCTCAGTGATGACGTTGGTCAGGTAGGCCACGTCATCGACGCCAGACTTGTCGAAGTTGCAGCAGGCGTCGGTCGCGTTCCAGAACCGGTTCCCGCTGCTGTCGATCGTGCCATCAGGAAAGGCGTAGGCGTACCCATGGGCATCCGCCGCCGGGGCGAGGTTGAAGTAGGCGTCCGTGCCCTGGCCGGTCCCCGTGTAGCCATGGAGGAGGATCACCAGCGGTGCAGGCCGGCTCGCGTCGTATGACGCCGGCACATGAACCGTGACCGGGCGGTCCCCACCGACAACCAGCTCCGCTCGAGCGCTGGCGGTCACTGACGCCGTCGTCGATGGCGCCGCGGCCGATCGTGACTCGGTCGACGGGGATGCCGGACCAGCACAAGCCCCAGCGACCATGGTGACGACGGTCGCGAGCACGAGCGTGACGTGCCGCGTCCTGGCAGCCGAGTGACGCAGCGTCCCCATGGATCGAGCCTCCTACGCGGTGGCGCGAGGCCATCGCAGCTGCGACATCAGCCGAGCGGCTTGAGCCTGGCGATCGGGATGATTCGGTCGGTCTTTGAAGGGTATTCGGTGAACTGCTGGTGCTCGGCCACGTGCTGGTCCCATAGCGTGTCGCGGTCGGTCCCTTCCGCGACCGTCGCGCGGGCCTGGAAGGTCTGGCCGTCGGTCTCGACCGTCACGACCGGGTTCGCGACGAGGTTCGTGAACCACGCCGGATCCTCGGGCTCGCCACTCTTCGACCCCACGACGACGTAGTCGTCCCCATCGCGCGAGTACGTCACGACGGCCGTTCTCGGTTCGCCGCTCTTGGCCCCGGTCGTCGTGAGAACCATCACGCGTCGCCCTTCGAAGTAGCCGCTCGTTGGGCGTCCGTTCGCGCGTATGTCGGCGATCAAGGTCTTCGTCCACTCGGCGTAGTCGGTCATCAGAGGTCCTCGGGCTCAACGGCGCTTCGGTTGCGTTAGCAACCGTCCCACAGGTCGGCAGTTTGCGCTGACGTCGCCTTGACCGGTTCGCGTACGCTCTGACCATGGCGCACGTGATCGACTACATCGAGCTCTCGGTCGACGATCTGGAGCAGTCGAAGGCCTTCTACGCGAAGGCGCTCGGATGGTCCTTCAACGACTACGGCCCCGACTACGCGGGGATCAAGGACCCAACGACCGGCGGCGAGTTCGGCGGACTCTCGGCGCAGCCGGTCGCATTGCGCGGCGATGGGGTGCTGGTCCTGATCCGCACCGACGATGCCGATGCGGCGTTGGCCAGCGTGTTTGACGCGGGTGGCCGGGTCGCGGCGGCGATGCACGACTATCCGGGCGGGCGGCGGTTCACCTTCGCCGATCCCTCCGGGAACGTCCTCGGGGTCTACGAACCCTCCGAGTAGATCAGGCCTCGGCCTCGGGCGCCTCCATGCGCTCGAGGAGCGCCAACGTCGTCTGCCAGCTGCGGATCGTCATCGACTTGTACGCCGACGTCCCGACGATCTTGCCGAGTCGGCTCCTCGTCCGTTGGGCGCTCAGCCGCTGCGAGTAGATCACGCCGGTTCCCGGCCACACCTCGTCGACGCCGGGCCGCGGGTCGAAGACCTGCATCGCCGTCGGTGCGTCGATGCCGATGAGGAAGACCGCGTCGCTGTGGTACGTCTCCGGATGGTCGCCGAAGCCCTTCGGACGCTTCCGGACGACGGCGCGAAGCTGGGCCAGCGTCAGGACCAGCACCGCGATCAGCTCGCTGTCGAGCTTGAAGGCCTTTGGGAGCGCCTCCTCGAGTTCGCTCTTGATCGCGGCTGCTGAGCGATCGGAGCTCAGGATCACGTTGCCGCTGGCGATGTAGGTGGAGACCTTCGTGTGGCCGTGCGATTCGAGGAGGTCGCGCAGGGCCGCCATCGGCACCTTGTTCCGGCCGCCGACGTTGATCCCGCGCAGGAGGACGAGGTATCGGGTCATCTTGGACAGGAGGATGCCACGACGCTCGAATCGCGTGGGGTCGGTGATCGATGTCCAGTAATATGGCGTGGCGACGCAGCCACCGGCGCAGCGCCGAGCGCACGTGGTGGTCCTGGGACGTAACGATTGCGGTGCGTCCCGCGTCCCAACCCCGATACCCAAGCCGGCGATCGCGTGACACATTCGCGTGCACGCGCGAAGATGTCGCCTGCCCGGGACGAAAACCCTGCGCCGGCCGACCTCGTATGAGTATCTGATGACCGACCTGCCCAACCCTGCAGCCGACGGGGCTGCCAATGTCCCCACACTCGACGGCGAGACGCCCGCCGGCGACCCCGAGCTCGCGGCGCTCGTCCAGCACGACGTACCGTCGGACGCCGGCGACCCCGAGCTGGCTGCCCTCGTGAGCCCGGCCGATGCGCCTGCGCCGGACGTGCTGACCGACACGACCCTGGTGGACACGTCGCCGATCTCTGAGGTTGGCGTCGATGCCGTGCCGGTCCTGCCCCTCGAGGCCGCCGTGACCGACGGCGAGCCCCCGGCGCGGCCTCGACGCCGACGGTCGCTCGTCCTCCGCTTCGGCGTCGCATTCGTGACGAGCTTCCTGCTCGCCATCGGAATCGGCGCCGGTGTCCTGTACGCATGGAACCAGCAGTACGACGGCCGGGTCCTGCCCGGCGTGAGCGTCGGCAGCACGAACCTCGGCGGGCTCACCCGCGAGCAGGCGGAGGCGGCGATCACGACCGCCTATGCGTCGCTCGGTGACGGGCAGATCGAGCTCACCGGGCCGGACGGCCAGTCGACGACCGTCAGCTACGCCGACGTCGGCCGCGGCCCCGACACCTCGGCGCTGCTCGACGCGGCCTTCGCGGCAGGCCGCCAGGGCGAGCCTCTCGCCGCTCTCATCGGCGGACCCCAGGTCGCGATCCACGGCGTGACCCTCGACTCCGCCGTCGCCTACGACCGCGACAAGCTGGCGGCGGCCGTCGACAGACTCGCGTTGGCGACCGACCGGACCCCTTCCGATGCCTCGGTGTCGGCCGGTGATGGCGGGTCGTTCGACGTGTCCCCGGCGAACGAAGGGCGCGCCGTCGACCAGGCAGCCCTCCTGACCACGCTCGACCAGCAGCTCACCGCGCTCGGCACGCCGGGGTCGATCACGATCCCCGTCCCGGTCCAGACGCTGGCACCCGCCATCGCCACCGCCTCGGCTGAGGCGGCGAAGGCAGCCGCGGATCGGATGGCCGCCGACGTGGTCGTCGCCCGGGGCAAGGAGAGCTGGACCATCCCCGGCACGAGCCTCGCGCCGCTGGTCTCGTTCTCGACCGCGGCCGACGGCACCATCACCCCGGTCCTCTACGAGTCGGGCCTCGACCCGATCGTCACGACGCTGGCCAAGAAGGTCGACCAGAAGGTGAAGGACGCGGGCCTCAAGCGGGTCGGCGCACACATCGTCACCACCGGCACCAGCCGCGAGGGCCGAACGCTCATCGCTGACGACATGAAGGTCGCCCTCGTCAGCGAGATCGGGGCTCGCCAGGCGGGCGCGGCGGCATCGTCGGTCCCGGCCGTCGTCAAGGCTGTAGACCCGAAGCTGACCACGGCGGACGCCGAGGCCTTCGCCCCGAAGATGAAGGTCATCAGCAAGTACAGCGTCTTCTACTGGGTCATCGTCAACAACCACTGGGGCGGGAACATCGAGGCTCCGGCCACGAAGATCGACGGCACGGTCGTGCCGCCCGGTGGCAAGTTCGACTTCTGGAAGGTCGTCGGCGACCTGAGCAAGCTGCCGGGAACGGGCCCCGGAAACGCGATCGAAGGCGGGAAGATCACCGTCACCGGCGCGTTCGGGGGCGGCATCTGCACCACGTCCACGACGTTGTTCAACGCGGCGTTCCGCGCCGGCATGGTGCCGATCGCCCGAAAGAACCACAACGAGTTCATCACCCGGTATCCGGCGGGCCTCGATGCCACGGTGTGGATCGTCGGCAAGACCAAGCAGACCATGAGCTTCAGGAACGACACCAAGTACCCGATCCTGATCCAGCGGACCATCACCCAGGCCGGCAACAAGCGATGGCTCACGTTCAAGATCTGGAGCGTGCCGAACGGCCGGACCTACAAGATCAGCAACCTGTCGATCCAGCACGGCCCGCGCGCGAAGGCCACGGTCGTGAGGGATCCGAACAAGCCGGTGGGGTACAGGTTCTTCAACAACGCCCCGGCGGACGGTGCGAAGGTGGGGGTCACCGTGTCGATCTACGACCACGGCAAACTTCACTGGACGAAGCGGTACTTCTCGAACTACCCGGCAGTCGACGGCGTCACCATCGTGGGGACCAAGAAGACCTGACGAACGCGTGATGTCCACGTTCCTATTGGACACGGTCGATGTCCTCCGCCGCACGCCGGCGGTCGTCTCCGCCCTCCTGACGGGCGTTTCGGACGCGTGGACGCAGACGCCGGACGTCATCGACGGCTGGCGGCCCCGCGACGTCGTCGGCCACCTGATCTCGGCCGAGATCGACGACTGGATCCCGCGCGCCGAGCTGATCCTCCAGTCGGGGACGTCGACGCCGTTCGTGCCCTTCGATCGCTTCGCCCACGTCGAACGCGATGTGGACGTGCCGCTGGATCGACTCATCGAGCGCTTCGCCGAGCTGCGGACGCAGACCCTGGCACGCCTGGACGAGCTGGTCACCGACGAAGCCGATCTCGACAGGCGAGGCCTCCATCCCACCCTCGGCGAGGTCACGCTCCGCGAGCTGCTCGCCACGTGGGCGGTCCACGACCTGGATCACGTATCGCAGGTCTTCGCGGGGATGGCTGGCTCGCAGGACGCCGCCGTTGGCCCGTGGAAGGCCTACCTCGGGATCCTCCTGCGTCGCGACGACCCGGCCGCGAAGCCGTCCTGACCAGGGGCGGCCAAGAGACAACCGCTCTGCGAGACGACACGAAGACGGGGTGAGCCTAGGCTCCGAGAAGCATGAGTGGAGGAGTGGCCATGGCGACCAGCACCCCGGGGATCCAAATCTCCTTGTTCAAGGATCTATACGAGGCCATTCGGCTGGTTGCGGCGGACATCAAGGGCCTCGCCGGTGTCCCGGCGTCGGAGCGAGCTGAGATCCTGAAGGCGATCTCGGAGGCCTACGCGATCCTCAACATGGCGACCAGTCTGGTCGCGGCGCGGCTTGGAAAGGTACTCGAGCGAGCGGCCCTCGGCAATCGGAAAGGCTTCGCAGAAGAGCTGGCTGCCCTTCGGTCATTCCAAGGCTGGTACGACATCGAAAGCCAGGTCTCGATGTGCTCGGCCATGCGGTCTGCAACTAATGAGTTGAATCGCTTCATGCCTGGATTGGTCGCCCGGCACTCGGTTCGGGCGTGGCCGACAGTCCAAGCACAAATGGTCGACGTGCTCGATAACGAGTCCCGACTCGCCACGCACATTACCAACACGCTGGAGTCACTGAGCAAGTTGGCTCCATCGGTGCAGGAATTCGACTGCGGAGTTCAAGCGAGCCCAAGTCCTGGTCCAAGCGGCGCGAGACGACCTCCTCGCCGAACGTCGACAGCTAATCCGAGACGAAGCGGCGCTGTACGACGCGATCTGATCGCATGAGCTGCGGCACGGGCCAAACCCACGTGCCCGCCCTTGATGGCGGTAGGAAAATGACAACCTGTCTCGGGAAGGTGTGGCGACCACGTGGCCGCATGCCCGGGAGGACTCGGCGATGCCAGCACGTGCCTATCGAATCCTGATCACGAATACGACGCGGAAGCCCCTATCGCCCGCCGACTACTACGCCAACCCTGCTGGAGTGTCGTACGAGATGCGTCTCGTCGCGTCGAACCTGTGCTGGGGCGAGTGGACCGATGGCTGGGCACCGCCGGAGGTGATCGCACCCGAGACGCAGGCCGGCTTCAGGGGTGAGAGTGCCGGCACCATGGCTGGTACCGAGGGATGGGCCAAGTACGACGTCGTCGACGTGGACCAGGGAAGCAGCGAGGTACTTGGGGCGGTCCTGATCTACTTCAACAATCCCTGGACCAACGGTTTTACCGGCTACGGCGTCGACACGGCCGCACCTGGCGTCGACATCAGGGAGCCATGCAGCGACCCGTTCGCACAATCGCGACCCGGGGCCAGCGGCTTCGCTCGCGAGCGGCCGCAGTCGTTCAGTTTGGTCCGGGTAGGCAGCGGCCAAGGACCGGGTGGCGACAACGCCGCTGACGCCCTCGGCCACCTGGCCACGCTGACTATCAGCTTCTGGTTCACGGCAGGAATCAAGCAGAACGCCGAGACCGCGTTCGAGCTCCGGGCTACGGCTCCGAGAGACGAGGACAACCCCGGCGTGACCGTCCCGGCTGGAGTCGTCAGCATTGCGCCGTTCATCGACGCGGTTCCCGGTGATTGGGCAGGGGACTGGCGGAAGGACGACGTCGCGGTTGAGATCCGCCCCGCAACAGATCCCGGACACCTCAACATCGAGGTGAGGGACCCGACCTCGAGCCCGGCCCTCGACGTCTCGGCCGTCGTCGAAGTCCGTCGGCCGGCAATGACGGATCGGGTCGGGGCCGACGTGACGGCCCAATCATCCGAAGTGGCCGGCCCGTCGTCGCGGATCGAGGAGGAGCTCGGGCGCCGCATTGACGTGGCGGAGTGGAGCCGCAGGCCCGACATCCGGGAGCCGGGGGGTCGTGCGGCGGACTCCGGGCATGCCGGCGTGCCGCTCCTGGACGGGCCGCCGTCCGCGTCGGCCGCCGCGTCGGCGGACGCCACCTGGGTGCTCGGGTTGCCAGACCACGCGTCCGTCTCGCTGCTCGGGGTCTTCCAGGAGGGGTTCCGAATCAACAAGCAACTGCGACTGCTTCGCCTGTCCGACACGGGGGACGTCATCACGGATGTGATGCTCGACCTCCGACCCGACATCAGGTAGGCAATCCTGCCGGGGACACCGCCAGATCGGCCGCTCACGCTGGAGCCTTTCGAGGGCTGGCGTCCGCCCTGGCGTGAGGAACTGCGCCACGGCCAGTGCCAGCTCGTCGAGGATGACCGCGAATGTGACGCCGCGACATTCCGTCCGTGGGCGTCGAAAGCGCTGACGCTTTCTCGCGTTGCAGACATAACTCACCTTATCGGAAGTGACTCCGGAGCCACAGAAACCCCGTGAACGCCGCTCTGCGATGATCGCTGCATGCTCAGCAAGGTCCGCGACTGATGCAGGACGTCGCGTATTCCCCTGACGGGATCGCGGTGCACTACGACGTCCAGGGCGCCGGCGCGCCGGCACTGGTGTTCGTGCACGGCTGGTCGTGCGACCGCGGCTACTGGAGTGGCCAGGTCGACCACTTCGCCAGGCGCCACACCGTCGTCGCGATCGACCTCGCGGGCCATGGGGCGTCGGGCGACGGCCGCCAGACTTGGACGATCCCGGCCTTCGGTGACGACGTCGTGGCCGTGGTCGACCGACTTCGGCTGGCGCGCATCGTCCTCATCGGGCATTCGATGGGCGGCGATATCATCGTGGAGGCCGCTCGGCACCTGGGTGACCGGGTCGCCGGGCTCGTGTGGGTCGACACGTACAGCACGCTGGACGAGCCGCTCGGTCGCGAGGACCTCCTGGCGTTCATGCGGCCGTTTCGCGAGGATTTCGTGGGGTCGACTCGCTTCTTCGTTCGTGGGATGTTCCTGCCCGAGACGGACGCCGAGCTCGTCGACCGGATCGTCGCCGACATGTCGGCCGCGCCGCCGGCGATCGCGCTCGACGCATTGGAGCACGCGATGAGCAACGACCAGCCGATGGTCGCGGGCCTCAAGGACGTCGTGGCGCCGGTCGTCGCCCTCAACCCCGAGCACAGCGAGACGGACGTCGAGGGGCTCCGGCGCCACGGCGTCGAGACGGTCGAGATGGCGGGTGTCGGACACTTCCTGATGCTGGAGGACGCCGTGACCTTCAACCGCCTGCTCGAGGCGACGATCGACCGGTTCGGGCGATAGGCGGCGGGTCGTTCAGCGGTAGCGGGATGCCCCGACCACCGTGGACCTCGGCCAGACCGGCCTGAGCCGACTCCCAGGCTCCCGGGATCGCGTCCAGAACGGCGGTGATGACCGTCGCGTCGGGGTCGCGTTGGTCGAGCGCGGTCGAAAGCAGGGATCGCGCGACGGAATCAGGACTGAGGTGGATACGCCGGGCGAGTTCGACCAGCCGAGCCGCGTGCGTGGCGTCGAGGTGGACCACGATCGGGGACTCCCCGACCGCTCTCACGGGAGGCTCCCCTGTCGTCGCCGAACCGTACGGAGCTCGCTGCTCCTTCACGGCCTTCCCTGACCCGACGAGCCCCTGGAGCTCATCCTCGTCGATCAGGAACTGGGTCCCGATCCTCGTCGCGTTCAGTCGGCCGCTGCGAATCCACCGTCGGACGGTCTCCGGATTGCGATGGACCCGGACGGCGGCCTCCGGCACGGTCAGCATTGTGCGACTCCCTCGATGTCGTCGCATACTACACCATCGCTCCGGTCGCGTGTCCTGATCTCGATCTGGCACATAGTGGCCCAAGCGCGATCAGGATGATCGCGCGCCGCGAGGTACGACAGATGCCAGAGACCCTGATGGTCGTCGCGACGATCCCGGTGACCGACCTGGAGCGCTCCAAGGCCTTCTACGGCGAGGTCCTGGGCCTGACGTTCCTGTGGGAGAACCCGGCCTCGGTCCGGTTCGGGTGCGGCGGGGGCACCGAGCTCTCGATCTTCCGGCGTGGACCGAGTACGGCGGATCACACGCTCGCGCACTTCGAGGTGGCGGACATCGATTCGGTCGTCCACGACCTCGAAGCACACGGCGTGCCATTTCTGGACTACACGGAAGGGCCGCTCCAGACCACCGGGCACATCGCCCGGATCGGCCCCGCCCGCGGGGCGTGGTTCCACGACCCCGACGGCAACACGCTCGGGCTCCGGCAGGCGGACGAAACGACCTAGGCGACGGCCTCCGCGACCTTTACCGCCTCGAGTCGCCAATCGCGCTTGACCTCCTGCACGAGCCAGACGTTCCCGTCGGGATCGCTGAAGGGGAAGAACGAGTTGTAGCTTCGTCGCTCCGGGTCCGGCCCAGGCGTCTGGCCAGCTTCGCCCATGTGGAAGGCCTCCCCTACCTCGGTCCCCCGCCCCACGAGCTCGGCTCGCGCCGCATCGAGATCCGGCACGATCAGATGCAGTCCTTCGATCGAGCCGGGCGCCATCTTGGAGATGCCGGTCCCGATGGCGATCGCGCACGCCGAGCCGGGCGGGCTCAGCTGCACCACGCGGAAGGCGTCGCCGGCGCTCGTGTCGACGAGCACCTCGAACCCCGCCTTGTCCGTGTAGAAGGCCTTGGCCCGGTCCACGTCCGAGACGGGCACGACGATGAGTTCCAGTGTCCAGTCCACGATGCAGTCTCCTCGCATGCCATCGGCGGGTTCGCCGATGTCCTGCCAGTGAAACGTCGGGACCGGCGAAGACTCATCGGTCGACCGATGAACGGTCGCTACGACGCCCGACAGGTCGGGACCTACGAGATCGCCAAGGGCTCCTCAAGGTCGCCCGAAACGGTCGGCAGCTCCGCGAACTGCACCCGGTGGAGCCGCGCGTACAGCCCGTCAGCCGCCAGGAGCTCGTCCTGGGTGCCGAGCTCGACGAGCCAACCGTCGTCGAGCACCGCGATCCGGTCCGCGGCGCGGATGGTCGAGAGTCGGTGCGCCACGATGATCGTCGTGCGCCCGACCTTGAGCCGGTCGAGCGCCTCCTGGACCAGGCGCTCCGACTCGTTGTCGAGCGAACTGGTGGCCTCGTCGAGCAGCAGGATCGGTGGATCCTTGAGGATCGCCCGGGCGATGGCCACGCGCTGGCGCTGACCGCCCGACAGGCGTTGCCCACGGTCGCCGACGATCGTGTCGTACCCCTCCGGGAACGCGCTGATGAACTGGTGCGCATTCGCCGCCTCGGCCGCCGCGACCATCTCAGCATCGGTCGCCCCGAGGCGGCCGTACAGGATGTTGTCGCGGATCGACCCGCCGAACAACGTCGACTCCTGCGCCACGAGCCCGATCTGCCCGCGGAGACTGGCCACGGTGACGTCGCGGACATCGCGGCCATCGATCCGTATCGCACCGGCATCCACGTCCCACAGGCGGGGGATAAGCCCCACGAGCGTGGTCTTGCCCGAACCGGACGGCCCGACCAGGGCGAGGCTCTCCCCTGCCGCGATCTCCAGATCCACGCTCCGCACGACCGGCCGATCGGGGCCGTATCCGAACGTGACGCCCTCGAGCTTGATCCGACCGTCGACCCGGCCGATCGGGACGGCATCGACGCGATCCAGGATGGTCGGCCGCGTGTCGATGATCTCGAAGACGCGCTGTACGGCCCCGGTCCCCTCTCGGAACTGCCCGTACAGGCTCGCGAGGTTCCCAAGGCTCGCTCCGATGGCGATGCCATAGAGCAGGAACCCGGTGAGGGTCCCGATCCCGAGCGTCCCGTCGATGACCTGGTGCCCGGTGTACCAGAGCAGCAGCGCCACAGCCCCGAACCCGAGGAGGCCCATCAGGGCGCCGAACCCCGCCCGCCACAACGCCAACCGCGAGCCGGCCCCGACGATGCCCTCCAGATCAGCGTCGTAGCGTCGAAGCTCCCAGTCCTCGCGCACGTAGCTCTTGACGACCCGGATGCCCGACAGGACCTCCTCGGCCGTCGTCGTGCTCCGCGCGATCAGGTCCTGGACCATCGTGCTGATCCCCTGGAGCGGGCGACCGAACACGATCGCCACCACGATCAGGGCGGGCGCGAGCAACAGCACGACGAGGAGCAGCGTCGGGCTCAGGGTGAAGAGGATGATCACCGAGCCGACCAGGGCGATCACCGAGGACAGCAGGCTCGTGACGGTCTGGGTCAGCATCGTCCGGACGAGGGTCACATCGCTCGAGAGGCGTGAGATGAGCTCCCCCACGCGGTGCTGCCCGTAGAAGTCGAGCGACAAGGTGACGAGCCGCCCGTAAAGCTCGCCTCGGAGCTGGGCCACGACCCTCTCCCCCACCACGCCGAGCAGCCAGGTCTGGACGAATCCGCCGACCGCTTGGATGAAGAACAGCGCCACGAGCAGCACGACCAGCCGATCGAGTCCGGCCGGATCACCGCCTGCGACCACCTGCGTGGTGATCCCCGCGATCACGAGCGGGAAGGCCAGACCGGCCAGCGAGCCGATCAGCAGCCCGACCAACGCGACCGAGAACGGCACGAGCTGCGGTCGCAGGTATCCCCACAGGCGAGCCCACGGCACGCCGCCGAGCCCGCGCACCTGGCGGACGACCTCCTCGGCATCGACCGGGACCCGAGCGAACCGCTGCGTCATGGCCCCGATGATGGCACGACCGGCCCGCGATGCCCGGTCAGGGCGTCCGACACGCCCAGTACGCGTACAGCGGCAGGTCGAGCGCCACGTGCCAGGCGATCGGCACGAGCAGCGAGCGCGTCCGGATCGCGATGAGCCCGGCAAGCAGGCCACCGACCCCCAGCGCGACCGTGAGCAGGATGGGAGACCCGCCGACGTCCGTCGCGCTGCCGTGCGCCAGCCCGAACACGACGGCCTGGGCCACCACCGCCGCCCAGACGCCGGTGACCCGGGCCGTCCAGGCCAGCATCGCGCCGCGGTAGGCGAGCTCTTCCATGACGCCGTTCGCCGCCGCGAACACGAGCGCGGGCACAAGGAAGCCGAGGTTCGAGAGGTCGAGCGAGAACGTCCCGAAGAACGGCCGAGCGAGCCAGGCGCCGAGCACGAGCCCGAGCGGTCCGAGCACGATCGCGCCTGCGACCGCCCACTGCACGACCGAGCGCGCCGGCCAGCGCAGGTACAGGTCGGTGCGCCGCACGCGCAGCACGGTCGCGAGCAGCGCCAGGACGCCGAGCACGAGGACCGCCTCCGTCAGCCGCCACACGGCCGGCGGCGACCCGAGGCTCGTGCAGTCGGCGCCGCCCGGGTCGGCGAGCGGGGCCACGAGCAGGTTCCAGCACAGGCTCACCGCCACCGGGATCGGGGCCGCCCAGGCCCAGCGAACCGGCGCGTCGCGCCGGATGGCGACGGCGACCCCGGCCACGAGTCCGATGAGCACGAACGGGCGGGTCCAGGGGACCGCAGCCGCCAGCACGATCAGACCGATCGGCACGACCGAGCGAGCGAACTCGCGCGGATCGCTGGGCAAGGCCCGACGGGCAGTCACGCTCCGATGATGCCATCGCCGGTGGACGGCGAAACGCTATGGCTGGCGGCGCCTCAGGAGGAACAACGTCCGCGGGCTGTCTTCGATGGCCTGCTCGGCCACGATCGTCCAGCGCTCCCCCGCCGCGGCGCGGAAGCCGTCGAGCGTATAGGTCGGGAACACGTCCCGCCGCGTCGCGAGCAGGTGGCGGACCATCGGGTCCTCCTTGGGCACGAACTCGACGATCGCCCAGGGCGCCATGTCGGCGAAGAGGTCGAGCAGCATCGGCAGCGGCACGTTGCGCGAGATCGCGATGTGGTGGACGAGCGCAAGCGCCAGGATGACGTCTGGATCCGCTCGCTCGAGCAGTGACCTACGCTCGAGATTGGCCCAGCCGATGCCCGGGCTCGGGTTCGCGACATCGAGGATCAGGGGCAGGATGTCTCCCCTCCCCTCGCTCCGGATCTGGCGGTAGTTGCGCTCGGCGGCGGCCGGGTCGATGTCGAACGCGAGGACGCGCTTGCCGGCTTCGGCGGCGATCCGGCTGTAGCGACCCGTGTTCGCCCCGAGGTCCCACGCTCGCTCGCCCGGCACCTGGCGCACGAACTCCCTGACGAGGCGTTCCTTCGCCTGGGTCGCGCGGTCGTTGTACGAGGTGTTGTCGGCATAGTCCGACCACTCGGTGCCGCCCGGCTTCCAATCGAGCGCCGCGACCGTGTTGCGCAGGTTCCCCACGAGCGCGACGAGCTTCGTGCGGCTGATGCGTGCCCGGCGCGCGGTCTGGCCGTCATCGTCATCGGCCGCGTGGCGGACCTGGGCGTTGGCGTGCAGGTGCAGGTGCGAGAGGAGCCCGAAGTTCAGCCGCGTCCGCCACGGCAGCAGGCCCTTGGCGAGGTCGAGCGGCACGCCGTCGGGGTCGGCCCGCAGCAGCGCCGCCAACCGGACGTCCCGACGAGCCATCAGCGTCAGGGGCGCCAGGAAGTGCTCGCAGAACTGGCGGTACGCCACCCACGGCGTGCCGTCCTCGTGCGGCTCGAACGAGAGCGAGTCGATCATCACCGGCTTGCCGTCGCGGAATTGGACGTTGTACGCCGAGGCGTCCTTGAGGGTCCAGCCGCGCTCGAGGGCGGCCAGCTCACAGTCCAGGGTAAGGAGGGCCGCGTCCTTGAGCTCGCCGAAGGTCCATTCGTAGGGATACGAGATGAAATCGATGGGCTCGGGGGCGATGACGGCCCGGGCGTCGGCGGTCGCCGCCGCGGACAGCGGCGCCTCCTGGTGGCCGATGAGCCGGCCGGACGTGATCAGCTGCTCGGCGAGCCCGCTTGCCACGAACGCCGTCCAGTCGTCGATCGACGCGGGGCCGATCTGTCGATACAGCACGCCGTCACGGCGGTAGATGAAGCCGCCCGGATCGCGGTACGAACCGGGATCGCGTTCGACGGCCGGCGTGGGCGCCCGCTCGGGCGCGTCAGTCGGCGCCGGCTCGATCATCGGTCGGTGACGTGTCCTCCCGAGGCCCGCGAACCGTGTGGACGATCCGTGCGATCTGCGTCCGGAAGAAGATGGGGATCGCGATCGCCGCCGCGATGGCCGCCTGGATGATGAGGCTCCCCGAGCCCGGGTCGATATACGCGAGCAGGTCGCTCAAGGGTCCTCCGGTCCAGCCCGACGCTCCCCGACGGCGTCGTACGCTCGGCCGATTCTACCGCCTGACCCCCGGCCGGAACGGACCCGAAGGTACCGAACCGCGTCAGACGTTGCTGCCGGTGACGATCACCACCGCCGGGCCGTCCGGCCGCTCGCCCGCCAGCAGGCCGGCCCACGAGGCCGCCGCCGCTCCCTCGACCGTGACGCCGAGCTCGGCGGTGAGTTCGTTCTGGGCGACCCGCAGCGCCTCCTCGGAGAGCAGCACCATGTCGTCCACGCGCCCCGCCATGAGGCCGACGGCGCTCGGGAGCGCCACGCGAGCGGCGATCCCGTCGGCATAGGTCGCCGCGGTGGGCGTGTCGATCGGCCGCCCGGCCCGCCAGCTGAGCGTCATGGCAGCGGCCGCCTCGGCCTGCATCCCGACGATCCGGCACGTCGGCAGCGTGCCCCGCAGCCAGGCGCCGACCCCGTTGATGAGCGCGCCGTTGCCGACCGGCACGGAGATCACCGCTGGGCTGGGTAGCCGGCCAGCCTCGACGGCGTCGGTCAACTCGAGCGCCATCGTCGCCGCGCCCGTCGAGATCCGCCGATCGTCGCCGTCGACCAGCAGCTCGGCACCATGCTCGGCCGCGTACGACTCGGAGGCGCCACGGGCCTCGTCGAAGTCCTCCCCCACCTGCGTGATGGTGGCCCCGAGCGCCCGCATCCGCTCGACCTTGCCGGCGTTGGCGTTGCGCGACGCGAAGATGACCGCCGGCACGCCGAGCACCCGAGCGGCATACGCGACGCCCTGCCCGAAGTTCCCGGCCGAGACGCACACCACGGCGTGATCGGGACCGATCCTCCCCTCCCCCGCCAGGGCATGGACCGCGAGCCAGGTCCCGCGACCTTTGAACGAGCGGATCGGGTTGACCGTCTCGACCTTGACGATGACCGGGACTCCCAGTCGCCGCGACAGGCCTTCGTGGACGTACTGCGGCGAATGGGTGAAGGCGGCGTCGATCCCGGCGTGGGCGGTCCGGATCGCCTCGACGGTCAGCTCGGGGATCGTGATCATCGCGGCGGGCGCTCCAACGCTATCGATGGCGAACTGGCCGCGGAACAAGGAAACGCCCGAAGGAACTCCGATCCACAGTCGTTCCCGCCAATGCAAGCACCGGCAAGACCGCTTCTGGTTCGAGGCCCCTTCAGGCAAGGACTACGTTACCCGGCGCGACCCCGTCGATGGAAGGCACTTATCCACGAGTTTCCGCGTTCGTTGGCCCTTCCGACGAGGGTTGTCCACAGCGCGTCCACGGTCGGGTGGCCGGACAGTCTCAATCGAGCTCGAGGGGCCGGATCTCCCGGTCGGCCAGGACCGGGATCCCGTCGGCGTCGATCTCGAACGGTTCGCCGTCCCCGAGGCGCCAGAGGCCCTCGGCGAGCCGCTCGACACCGATCGACGCGACCGCTTCGATCGGGCCATCCGCCCGAAGAACGACGACGGTCAGGGACGTCACAGCGCCGGCCTCGACGACCCTCGCGAGATGCCACGCCACCGCCGCCGCGCCGAGCGGCGAGCCCTCGATGAGGAGCAGGTCGGCCGGTCCGAACGGGAGGCCCTCGACGTGACGCACTGTGCGCCCGTCCGGATCGACGTGGTTGCCGTGCAGCGTGCCATCAGCCTCGGGATGGAAGGTCCAGAGCCCATCGGCTCGCGCGAGCTCGAGATGGCTGAACCGGCCATCCGCGCCGGTCTCGAGCAGCAGCGAGTGCCGGACCGCCTCGCCGCGGGCCACGACCTCGCGCCAGCGTCGGCCCCGGCGGCCTTCCGCGATCGTCCAGGTCACGGCCGCACCGTCCCCGAGGGTGCCCCAGCCGGCGACCCTGAGCGGAGCGCTCATTGCTCCGCGCCGACCGCCTTCGAATCGAGCAGGTCCTCGGCCCAGCGTGCCGCCACGGCCTCCAGCTCCCCCGCGAGCGACGGCGCGACGCGACCGTGCACCCGCACGTCACGCTCGCGGTACTCGACCTCGACGGTGCCGCGCTCGCGGACCCGCGCCAGCAGCTCGCCGGCCGCGTACGGCACCGCGACATCGACGTCCACCCAGAGCGACGCGAGCAGGCCCGCGATGCCGGCCCGCAGGGCGTCGATGCCGTAGCCGGTCAGGGCCGAAACGAACACCGCCCCGGCGATGACCGGCGCCGGGTTCTCGCCGTTCTGCGCCGAGCGATCGATCAGGTCGGCCTTGTTGAAGGCCACGAGGCGCGGCTTGTCGCCCGCCCCGAGCTCGTCGAGGACCGTCTGGACCGTGGCGCGGTGCTCGTCGACGTGGGCGTCCGATGCGTCGACGACCTCGATGAGCACGTCGGCGCGGTTGACCTCCTCGAGCGTCGCCCGGAACGCATCGACGAGCTGGTGCGGCAGCTTGTGGATGAACCCGACCGTGTCGGTCACGATGGCGGTCTGGCCGTCGCCGAGCTTGACCTGGCGGCTCGTCGGGTCGAGCGTCGCGAACAGCTTGTCCTCGGCGTGGGCGACCTCCGAGCCGACCAGCGCGTTGAGCATTGTGGACTTGCCCGCGTTCGTGTAGCCGACGATGCCGACGGTGGGCCACAGCCGCCGGTCGCGGCCGCGCGCCGCGGTCTCGCGCTGCGTTCGGACCTGCTCGACCCGTTCCTTCATCTTGGCGATCCGCGTCCGGATGATGCGCCGGTCGGTCTCGAGCTGGCTCTCGCCGGGGCCGCGGGTGCCGATCCCACCGCCGGTTCGCGAGAGGTGGGTCCACAGTTTCGTCAGGCGCGGCAGCTGGTACTCGAGCTGGGCCAGCTCGACCTGGAGCCGCCCTTCGTGGGTCTGGGCGTGGAGCGCGAAGATGTCGAGGATGAGTCGGCTCCGGTCGATGACCTTGACGTTGAGCAGCTCCTCGAGCGCGCGCTGCTGGGCCGGCGACAGCTCGTCATCGGCGACCAGGACATCGAAGCCGGTCTCGCGCTTGGCGCCCGCGAGTTCCTCGGCCTTGCCCTTGCCGATGTACCAGTTCGGATCGACGTGGCGGCGGTTCTGCCACTCGGCACCGACGACGTCTGCGCCGGCGGTCGCAGCTAGGTTGGCGAGCTCCGCAAGCGAATCCTCGGCGGACCAGCCGTCATCGCCGCCGGTGTCGACGGCCACGAGAAAGGCCTTCTCGATGGGGACGGCGAGATCGATGAGCGACGGTCTGGACACGCGCCGACAGGATAGCCGGTCGCGTGTTTCAGGAGGATCGGACCGGCCGTTCCATCTCGACGCACGCGAGCTCGACGCCATCCGGCGTCGTGATCCTGCAGCGGTCGATCTCGACGAACCCGAACCGCTCGTAGAGCGGCAGGCCGGCGATGGTCGCCATCAGGGTGAGTCGCGTGAAGCCTTCCGCCTTGGCCGCGGCCTCGCAGGCCTCGAGGATCTGCGTGCCGAGTCCGCGTCGCGTGTGGTCGGCGCGGGTGAACATCGCCCGCACGCGAGCGGCTTCGGTCGCGGGATCGATGATCCGGGTGTCATCGTCGTGCGCTCCGGAGCCCGTGTAGAACTTCGCGCGCCGACTCCAGCCGCCGCACGCGACGATCTCGCCGGCGTCCTCGATGACGAAGTACGTCCCGTCGGCGAGCATCATGCGATCGACGCTGGCCACGTGGATCTCGGCTGAGGCCGTCTGCCGAGCGTCGTAGACGGCCGGGAAGATCTCCCGGATCGAGGCCTTCATCAGGGCGTCGATCGCGTCGGCGTCGTCCATCGTCGCGAGGCGGAGGCCGTCCACGGCGCGATTGTGCCGCGTTACGTCGAGCCTGTGTGCGCCCACTATGCCGTCAGAGCCGGCCGGTCGCGCGCGATCGGCTCGAAGTCGACCGCGCCCTGACCCTGACCGTCGCCGTCCGCGGCCGGGACGTCGGCTGAGGCCTGACGCCGATCCCCTCGGCCTCGAGCGCATCGAGGATCCCGCCACGGCAGAGCAGGTGGGCCACGATGCCGGTCCAGCCGGTCTGGTGCGACGCGCCGATCCCGGCCCCGGTGTCACCGTCGAAGTACTCGTGGAACGCCAGGAGATCGCACCACTCCGGGTCGGTCTGTAACTTCTCGATCGAGCCATTACCGGGACGGCGGCCGCTCGCGTCGGGCAGCCAGATGGCGACCATCCGCCGAGCGAGGTCGCCGGCGACCGCGCGCAGGCGCACCTTGGTCCCCGACCCTGCCGGATGCTCCACCGTGAAGTCCTCGCCGAACCAGTCGTCCCAGTGATGCAGCGACTCGATCACCAGGTAGTTGAGCGGGAACCACACCGGGCCTCGCCAGTTCGAGTTCCCGCCGAACATCCCCGAGCGGGACTCTCCGGGTTCGTATCCGACGACCGCGATCGTGCCGCCGAGGTCCAATCGGAACGGGTCGTCCAGGTGACGCCGGGAGAGCGCCCGAAGGCCGTACGGGGAGAGGAACGCGTCCTCGGCGAGCAGCTCCGTGAGGAGTCGCTCGAGCCTGACCGGTGCCAGCACGCTGAACACCATGTGCCGTTGACCGACCTTCCCGGTCAGGAAGCCTCCCTCCCGCAATCGCTCCTCGCTCACCCCGATATTGCGCATGAACCGGGCGAAGTGCTTGCCGAGCTCCAGGCTCCGGACGATCACCGATTCGGGGACGATCGCCGCGGGCAGCATCGGGATCACGCCCACCATCGAGTGGATCTTGATCGGGATGATGGTCCCGTCCTCGCGGCGCAACGAGTCGTAGAAGAACCCGTCCTCGTCGTCCCAGAGTCCACGCCGGTTCATCGCCACGGCGATCCGGACCGCGTGCTCCAGGAACGTCGTGGTCAAGTCCTCGTAGGTCGGGTCCTCGGCCGCGAGGGTCAGGGCGATGCGCAGCATCGAGATCGCGTAGAAGGACATCCATGCGGTCGCGTCCGACTGCTCCAGGCGGTCGCCAGCGGGCAGGTGCGACCGGTCGAATGCCCCGATGTTGTCGAGTCCCAGGAAGCCGCCGCCGAAGAGGTCGTTCCCTTCGGCGTCCTGCTGGTTCAGCCACCAGGTGAAGTTCATGAGGAGCTTGTGGAAGATCCGCTCGAGGAACTCGTGGTCGGTGCGCCCATCGATCTCCCAGACCCGCAGGGCCGCCCAGGCGTGGACCGGCGGATTGACATCGTCGAAGTTCCACTCGTAGGCGGGCAGCGCCCCCGCGGGACTCTGGAACCACTCCCGACACAGGACGAGGAGCTGGTACTTCGCGAACGCGGGATCGACATGGGCGAGGGCGACGGTGTGGAAGGCGAGGTCCCAGGCCGCGAACCACGGATACTCCCATTTGTCGGGCATCGAGAGGATGTCCGCGGCGTCGAAATGCCGCCAACGGGCATTGCGGCCGGTCAGTCGCGACGCCGGTGGCTGGGGGGTGGCCGCATCGCCGTCGAGCCAGCGTGAGACGTTATAGAAGTACGTCTGCTTGCTCCAAAGCATCCCGGCGAAGGCCTGGCGCATGATCCGCGCCTCTTCGTCGGACGCCGCCGGGCGGCGCAGCTCCTGGTAGAACGCGTCCGCCTCCGTCTCGCGCTCGATCATGGTCGCCGCGAACGCATCGCCCAGTGGGTCGGGCTCGGCTGGTCCGAGCGCAGCTGCCGTGGACGCGAGGGGCGCCTCCTTCCGCAGGCGGAGCCGGACCTCGGTCGTCCCGCCGGGCGGCACCGTCAGCTGGTACCACGCCGCGGCTTTCGTCCCCGACCCGCTCGGGTCGACCGTCGCAGCCCCATGGACGACGTGGTCGTTGATCCCGTCCTTCGGGAACGCCGGACCATCGTCGGTGCCGAACAGTCGGGTCGCGTTCGTCTCGTTCTCGCAGAAAAGGAGCGGTGGCCGCGTCCCGTCGGGCGCGGACCCGACAAGGAACGTGTACGGCCCCAGGTCGGGATGGTCCGCGCGGATGGCGTCCCCGCCGTCGCTCCTCGTCAGGTGCGGGCGCGCGGTCGGCGCGTCGTCATCCCAGGACCAGGTGTTCCGGAACCACAGCGTCGGCAGGACGTGGAGGGTGGCGCTCTCCGGGCCGCGGTTGCGCACGACGACCCGCATCAGGATGTCGTCCGGTTCCGCCTTCGCGTAGTGCACCTCGACGATCCAGTAGCCGTCGTCGTCGAAGACCCCGGTGTCCATGAGCTCGTACTCGGGCTCGTCCTTCGACCGTCGACCGTTCTCGGCGACGAGGTCGTCGTACGGGTAGGCGGCCTGGGGATAGTGATAGCGCCAGCGGAGCCAGGACCCGCTCGGCGTGGCGTCGAGGTACCACCAGTACTCCTTGACGTCCTCGCCGTGGTTCCCCTGCCCGTTGGTGAGCCCGAACATCCGCTCCTTGAGGATCGGATCGCGCCCGTTCCAGAGCGAGAGCGACAGGCACAAGCGACTGAAGGCGTCCGACAGGCCGGCCATGCCATCCTCGCCGCGCCGGTACGCCCTCGAGCGAGCGTGGTCGTGGGGGAGATATGCCCAGGCGTCCCCGTCCGCGCTGTAGTCCTCGCGAACGGTCCCCCACGCCCGTTCGCTCAGGTACGGTCCCCACCGATACCACGGACTCGCGCTCTCCAGGCCCTCCTCGGGTCGCCCGGGGTCGCGCATCCGTTCCCGTTCCGCGCCGCCCGTCACGTCGTGGTGTCCCCCGCGTCTGGGAGCGACATCGCGGTCGGTCGTGCTCTGGACATCGGGACAATCATGGACCCGATGTGTTCACGTCACGCGCGGCCGCGCGTTAACGAACGATGAACCGCCGGACTCAGCCCGCGAGGACCCGGCCGATGGATCCAGCATCCACGATCCTGGTCGAGCTGACGCCATCGGTGACGTCGACCCACTCGATGTCGGGCTCGGCGCGGAACCAGGTCCGTTGGCGTTTCGCGAAGGCGAGGTTGCGCTGGGCGTCGAGGGAGATCGCGTCTTCGAGCGTCGACTGGCCATCGAGGACCGACCACGCTTCGCGGTAGCCGATCGCGCTGAATGCCGCGAGCGCGGGATCGAAACGCTCGCGCAGGACGCGCGCCTCCTCCACGAGTCCGGCGTCGAACTGTGCCCGGGCGCGGGCCTCGATGCGCCGCCGATGCTCGGCCGAGTCGAGCGTCAGGCCGAGCCAGGTCACCTCGCCCGGGTAGCCACGAGGTACCGGTGGCGCGGCATCACCCACGATCTCGGCGATCTCGAGGGCGCGCACGACGCGCCGCTGATTGCGCAGGTCGACGCGAGCGGCCGCGGTCGGCGCGATCGTTCGCAGGCGCTCGACCAGGGGCGCGAGCCCATCGGTCTCGAGGTCGCGTTCGATCCCGGCGCGGATGATCGGGTCGCTCGGAAGCGCGTCGGTGTCCAGGCCGCGGGCGATCGCCCGCAGGTACAGCCCGGTGCCGCCGGCGAGGATCGCGACGCCGCCACGCTCGTCGATCGCGGCCAGCGCCCCTCGGGCATGCGTCGCGAAGTCCGCGACGCTGAATGGCTCGTCAGGATCGACCAGATCGAGGCCGTGATGCGGCACCCGCGCCCGCTCGGCGACGCTGGCCTTGGCCGTGCCGATGTCCAAGCCCCGGTAGACCTGTCGCGAGTCGGCCGAGATGATCACCGAGGGACGACCGGCGGCGATGAGCGCCTGGGCCAGCTCGATGGCGACGGCGGTCTTCCCGGTCGCGGTCGCCCCCGCGATGACGACGAGTGGTGGCGCCCCGCTCACGCTCCGACGAGCGCACCTCGCAGCGCGTACGGGCCGGCATGGTCGATACGGACCGCGACCTCGCGACCGACGAGCTCGGCGGCGCCGCCAACGTGCACGAGCTTGTTGCCACGGGTCCGGCCGGTCACGTGGGGGCCGGTCGGCCCGACTCGATGCCCGTTCGTCGTGCTCGTGCGAGCGTGGCGGCGCGACGGCGTCGACCAGCACCTCGACCTCCCGATCCAGCCAGGCCCGGTTGCGCTCGAGGCCGATCGCCTCCTGGACCGCCAGGAGCTGGTTCAGGCGCCGGCGCTTGACGTCCGCTGGCACGTCGTCGGCGAGCTTGAGCGCCGGCGTCCCCGGACGCGGCGAATAGGCCGCGGCGAATACCTGGTCGTAGCGAACCTTGTCGAGCAGCGCGAGCGTCGCCTCGAACTGGGCCTCGGTCTCGCCGCAGAACCCGACGATTACGTCGGTCGAGATCGTGATGCCCGGGACTGCCTCGCGGATGCGGGCGAGCCGCTCGAGGTAGTGCTCGATCGTGTACTGGCGGCCCATCCGACGCAGGACCGCGTCATCGCCCGACTGGACGGGCAGGTGCAGGTGCTCGCAGACGCTGTCGCATTCGGCGAGGGCCGCGATGAGCCGGTCCGAGAGATCCCATGGGTGGGACGTGACGAAGCGCAACCGACCGATGGCCGGTCGGCCGTCCGCGGTTCGCAGGCCGTCGATCGCGCGGATCAGCTCGGCAAGGTCCGGCCGACCGCGCAGGTCCAGCCGGCGACCGGCCCTGCGTGCCTCGTCGACATGAGCGAAGCGCGCGTCCGGGGCGAGGTCATGGCCGTACGAGTTCACGTTCTGCCCGAGCAGCGTCACTTCCCGATAGCCGGCCGCGGCGAGCGCCCGCGCCTCCTCGACGATCTCGTCGAACGGCCGACTGCGTTCCGGGCCGCGGCTGAACGGCACGATGCAGTAGGTGCAGGTCTTGTCGCAACCGTAGATGATCGGCAACCACGCGCTGATCGCGGAGCCGCGCGCGACGCTCCCCTCCCCCACGGCCCGTGCGCGGGTCGCCGCGAGGCCGTCAGCGACGCCGACGACGGTCCGCCCCACCACGGTCGTCGCCCCGATCGCCTCGATGGGCGCCTGCGCGGACGCGAGGCCCAGCCGATCGACGAGTTCGGGCTCCTCGTCGGGCCGCAGGAACAGGTCCACCGCCGGATAGCGCCGCCGCAGGCCGGCCCGATCCGGCTCGCGGACGGAGCAGCCGGTCATCACGACCCGTAGCCCGGGCCGGACGGCCTTGAGCTGGCTCAGCCGACCCTGGCGGCCGATGACCTTCTGCTCGGCGCCTTCGCGGATCGCACAGGTGTTGATGACGATGAGGTCGGCGTCGTCGAAGCCTGTCGCCTCGTCGCATCCGGCCCGCAATAGGCGACCGGCCATCTCCTCGGAGTCGCTGCGGTTCATCTGACAGCCGAGCGTCCAGAGATGGAAGCGGGGCAGCGCGCGAGACTCGGGCAGGTATTCGGCCAGTCGCTCGTCCGCCGGCTGGGCTGCGTGACGCGGTGCCCCCAGGGCGCCAGGCACGACGACGTCCAGCACGGGCAGGGCGCGCGAGGTCGTGGTCAGGCGGTCGGTCACAACGCGGGTCATCGTACCCCGCTCAGCTTGGAGCGAGGCCCAGCCGGTCCAGGAGGGCGGCGCCCACCTCGGGGGGCACCCACAGGTCGTCGTGCGCGTCGGCGTACGAGCCGAGATCGCCGTGGTAGTCCGTGCCGCCGGTCGCGAGCATGCCGAGCGAGGTCGCCACGGCCCCGACCGCCTCGACCGTCTCCGCCTCGAACGTCCGGTAGTAGACCTCGAGGCCGGCCAACCCCGCGTCGACCAGCTCACGGACGATGTCGATGCGACCCGGCGCCTCGCGGAAGTGGGCGAGGACCGGGAGTCCGCCCGCCGCCCGGATCGCGGCGATCGCGTCCTCCGGGCCCAGGCCCTCCCGCCGGACGTAGGCGGGCGCCCCATGGCCGATCAGGCGGTTGAACGCATCCTCGACGCTCTCCGCGTGCCCGGCGGCCATCAGGGCGCGGGCGATCGTCGGGCGCCCGAGCGCATCGTCGTCGGACGCGGAGATCTCGGCGACCTCGGCGTCGATGGGGAGCTGAAGCTCTCGCAGCCGGGCCACGGTTCGCTCGAAGCGGCCACGCCGGTGGTCGCGCTGCGCTGCGAGCACGGCTTCGAACGCCTCGTCCGCCGGATCCATGCCGAAGCCGAGGATGTGGAGCTCGCCCTCCCACAGCCCGAGGTCGCGGGTCACGAGCGCGTTGATCTCCACGCCAGCGATGAGCGTCAATCCGGGTGGCACAGCGGCGCTCGCGATGACGTCGCGATACCCAGCCAGCGTGTCGTGGTCGGTCAGGCTGAGGATGCGCACGCCTGTGTCCCACGCTGCCTGGAGGAGGTCAGCTGGCGGCACCACCCCGTCCGAGCGCGTCGTGTGCGTGTGCAGGTCGATCGTTGACGGACCGGGCGGATCCGTACGGCCCGGACCGCCCGGCGGCAGCGGATCGTGCCGACGTCGCCGGGGCGTTGCCACGCGCTACGCCTCGAGCAGGCGCTGGATCCGTTCGATCTGGAGCGCCCGCCCGGTCGCCGGGTCGATGTCGACCTGCACAGCGTTGAACACGACCGGCCCCTCGCCCACCTCGAACCGCGTCGGCAGCGCGTTCAGGAACCGCGGGATGACCGTGTGTGGCGCGAACCCGATGACACTCCAGATCGGACCGGTCATGCCGATGTCGGTCTGGTAGGCGGTCCCGTTGGGCAGGATCCGCTCGTCGCCGGTCACCACGTGCGTGTGCGTCCCCACGACGACGCTCACGCGCCCGTCGAGGTACAGCCCGAACGCGTTCTTCTCTGAGGTCAGCTCGCAATGGAAGTCGACGAGCCGGACGGGCGGGAGCGGCTCCGAGGACTCGTCGAGCAAGCGGTCGGCGTCGGTGAACGGGTTCTCGATCTGCTGCATGTACGTGCGGCCCTGGAAGTTGAGGACGGCGACGTCGGTGCCGTCCAGCGCGCTGTAGACGCCCCAGCCCCGGCCCGGGACGTCGTGCGTCCCGTAGTTGAGTGGCCGCAGGACCCGGTCGTTGGCCTCGAGGAACGGGTAGATCTCGCGCTTGTCCCAGATGTGGTTGCCCGACGTGATGACGTCGACCCCCGAGGCCAGGATCGATTCAGCGGTGGACGGCGTCAGGCCCATGCCGCCGGCGACGTTCTCGCCGTTGGCGGTCACGAAGTCGATGCCGCGCTCCTCCCGCAGGGCCGGCAGGATCCCTTCCATCGTCGCCCGACCGGGCTTGCCGATGAGATCGCCGATCATCAGGACGCGGCACGCACCCTTGGGTCGGGGCGCATTCCCGTTCGGCGGGTTGCCCAGCCGCGTCCGCCCGATCGGCGGTTCGGAGCCAGCTACTTCGCGAACTCCACGGCCCGCGTCTCGCGGATGACCGTCACCTTGATCTGGCCCGGGTAGGTCAGCTGTTCCTCGATCTTCTTGACGATGTCGCGAGCCAGCCGCGACGCCGTCAGGTCGTCGATCTCTTCGGGCCGGACCAGGATGCGGACCTCGCGCCCCGCCTGGACCGCGAACGAGCGCTCGACGCCACTGAAGCTCTCGGCGATGGCCTGGAGGTCCTCGAGCCGCTTGACGTACGTGTCCATCGATTCGCCACGCGCGCCCGGCCGGGACGCGCTGATGGCATCGGCGACCTGCACGATCGGGGCTTCCAGACACGCGTACTCGACTTCCTGGTGGTGGGCCGCGATGCCATTGATGACCTTGAACGGCAGGTTGTGGCGCTGCGCGATCTGGGCCCCGATCGCCGCGTGCGGGCCCTCCACCTCGTGATCGACGGCTTTGCCGATATCGTGGAGCAGCCCGCCCATCTTGGCGATCTGGACGTCGGCGCCGATCTCGGCCGCGATGACCGCGGCCAGGTGGCTCGTCTCGACGACGTGGTTGAGCACGTTCTGGCCGTAGCTCGTGCGGAACTTGAGCCGGCCGAGGAGCTTGATGATCTCCGCGGGGAGGCCGGGCACGCCGGCCTCGTAGGCGGCCTGCTCGCCGGCCTGGCGCATGACGAGGTCGACCTCGGCGCGGGCCTTGGCGACGACCTCTTCGATCCGGCCGGGGTGGATGCGGCCGTCGGCGATGAGCTTGGTGACGGCGAGGCGGGCGACTTCGCGGCGGACCGGATCGAAGCCCGACAGGACCACGGTCTCGGGCGTGTCGTCGATGATCAGGTCGACGCCGGTCGCCTGCTCGAGGGCCCGGATGTTGCGACCCTCTCGGCCGATGATCCGGCCCTTCATCTCGTCGGACGGCAGGTGGACGACCGAGACGGTGTGCTCAGCGGTGTGGTCTGCGGCCACGCGCTGCATTGCCGTGATGACGATGTCGCGGGCCTTGTCCTGGGCGTCCTCGCGGGCGGCCCGCTCGATCGCCCGGGCGAGCTTGACCGCGTCGTGCTCGGCTTCCTCGCGGACGGCCTCGAGCAGGACGGACTTCGCGTCCTCGGCCGACATGCCGGACACGCGCTCCAAGGCCGCCACCTGCTCCTGCGTCGCCTTGGCGAGGTCTTCGCGGGTCTTGTCGAGGTCTCGCTCGCGCTCGATGAGCTTGCGGTCGCGCTGCTCGAGCATGTCCGCGCGCTGGTCGAGCTGCTCGTCGCGGGCGAGCAGTCGGCGTTCGAGACCCGAGAGCTCGGTTCGCTTCGCTCGCGCCTCTTCCTCGGCCTCGCCCTGCATGCGGAGCTTCTCGTCCTTCGCCTCGAGGATGAGCTCCTTCTGGCGCGCCCGAGCCTCGGCTTCGATGCGTCGGGCTTCGGCGCTGGCGGCCTTCATGGCCTGTGAGGCCCACAGACCTCTGGCGAGCATGCCGAGTAGGGCTCCGCCGGCGGCGGCCACAACGGCCACCGCCACGACCATCGGTGCGTCCATCAGTGATCCTCCCGTCCGGCCGGTGTGGTTCGACCGGAGGTTTGTCTGTGTGTCGTGGCATCGAGCGCGCGGCGGGGACGGCCTGCTCGCCCTGGGCGATCTGACCCCCTCCGTGGGCCGCGTTCGACGCCGTGTCGGTACTCAAGCGCCGCTCGGGCGGCGCTGATCTCATCTGCCGCGTAGCCTACGGGCCGCGGAGCGGAGGGTCAACCGAGCCGGTACCCGGACGCAACGCTCGGCGGACCCGTGTCGGCGTGGGTCGCGGCATACTCGCCGACGACGAGCATGGCGATGGGAGACATCGATGGGCGACGAGCTGCCGGGCGCGATCGACACGGTGGTGGTGGGGGCTGGCCAGGCGGGGCTGATCATGAGCCACCACCTGGGTCGGGCCGGTCGCGAGCACGTGGTCCTAGACCGTCGCGAGACGCTCGGTGGCGGTTGGCAGGATCGCTGGGATGCGTTCCAGCTCGTGTCGCCGAGCTGGACGACCGGCCTGCCCGGGTACCCATACGAAGGCCCGGCACCGGACGACTATCTGCATCGCGACGAGGTCATCGCGCGGATCGCCGGGTATGCCGCTGCGATCGAGGCCCCGGTCCGACTCGGGACAAACGTCGAGCGCCTGTCTGCGGACGACTCGGGCGCCGCGCGTTTCCGGCTCGAGACCAGTCGCGGCATGGTCCAGGCACGCGACGTCATCGTCGCGACAGGCGCGTTCCATACGCCGAGGATGCCGCCCGCGGCTGCGGCATTCGCGCCGCGGGTCCACCAGCTCCACGCCCACGACTATCGCAACCCCGATCAGCTCCCGCCTGGCGGCGTGCTCCTGGTCGGATCCGGCCAGACGGGTTGTCAGCTGGCCGAGGAGTTGCTGGTCGCCGGGCGCGACGTGACGCTCTCGGTCGGTCATTGCGGGCGCGCCCCGCGCCGGTACCGGGGCAAGGACTTCTTCTGGTGGCTGCGACGCATCGTCGAACAGGGTCCGGAGCTGGGCACGCCGCTGCCGACGGTCGACATGCTGCCCGATCCGCGGGCTCGGTTCGCCTGCAACCCGCACCTGTCAGGGCACGACGGCGGCCACGACACCAACCTGCGGCAGTTCGCGGCGCGTGGCATCCGGCTCGTCGGACGGTTCGAGGCAGCCGACGGCGAGCATGCGCGATTCGCCGCGGACCTGTCGGCCAACCTGCGGTTCGCGGATGAGTTCTTCGACCAACGCTTCCGGACGCTGTGGGACACGTTCGCCGAGCGGGCGGGCTTCGACCTCCCACCCGACGATCGCGAGCCATTCGACTTCGAGCCACCCGAGGTGACCGATCTCGACCTCGCGGCGAGCGGGATCTCGACCGTGCTGTGGACCACGGGATACGCCCCCGACTACGGCTGGCTCGACCTCCCGGTCATCGGTGAATTCGGTTTGCCCCGCCAGGTACGCGGAGTCAGCGATGTGCCGGGCCTGACGTTCCTCGGGCTGCTCTGGCAGCACAACCAGGCTTCGGCGAACCTTGGTGGCGTCGCCAAGGACGCCGAGTACCTTGCGGAGCGCTGGACCGACTGAGCGCCGCTCGTCGGTCGAGCGTTACGGCTCCACCTTGATGTCCGTCGGGCAGGCTACCCATGTCTCGCCCGGGCCATCCAGCCCGCCCCCTAGCGCCATCCGGTCCCCGACTCGAGCGACGATGTGCCCATCGGCATCGGCTAGGACCACCGGGACCGTTTCGAGGGCCACCCACCCGTTCGGCCATCGGACCGGAACCACCTCATCACCGCTGCCGGTGATATCGACGCCGGCGATTCCCAGACCCGTCCGACCGTCCAGGACTAGGGTTCCCGAGAGCAGCGCCGTCATACATGCGACCACGTCGCCCGGAGGCTGCGTTGCGATCGTGATCACGGCTGGGGTGGGAGACGTGTCTACCGGCCCCTCGCCGCACGCCACGACGGCGACGGCGAGCGTGATCCCGAGCACTACCGCCTTCATTCGAGGGCGTCCTCGCTGTCGTCGGCAACCAAAGGGTTCGCGAGTGTCGTGAGGGTCGCTGCCACGTCCCGACACGTTTCGGGGTCGAAGCCGTTCCGGGCGAGCAGCGCGTACGCCCGCTGACGGCGTTGGCGCGGATCCGGGATCCGGGCCAGGGCCCGCCCGTGCTTCGCGAGCAGCCGTTCAGCCGCCACACGGTCTGGCGACGGCGTCGAACCATCCGCACCGGCTTCGGCGACCGAGTCGCGGCGCTCCGCGAGCACGAGATCCGCGACCGCCCGATCGATCCCCTTCAGCCGCAACTCCTCGCGGATCGCCCGCTCCCCTCTCGGCCGCGCTCGATCGCGCGACTCGACCCACGCCCGCGCGAACGCCTCGTCATCGAGAACGCCGAACTCGATGAGCTTGGCGATGGCACCCTCGACGAGGTCAGCCCGGTACCCGGCCCCGCCCAGGCGACGACGAACCTCCCCGACGGACCGCGACCGGGCCTCCAGGAACCTGCCGGCCGCCTCCAGGACGACCTGCGGGTCATCGATCGCGGCACGTTCCTCGCGGCGCTCAGCGTGCGTTCGCGACCGGCGTGGCGGGCGTGCCTGCACGGAGCTCAGAACGGCTTGGTGATCATCAGGACGAAGACCGCGACGATCGCCGCGACCTCGTAGAAATGGGCGGCGTTCACGACCGGGTCGCGGAAGCCTCGGGTGAGCGCCTCGGTGACACGACCTTGTGCATCCGCCTCCGCGAGCGCGACGGCGAACACCCGCCCTCGGGGCAGGAACACGAGCGGGATGAGCGGCAGGATCGACAGATAGACGACGAGCGCCACGAAGAGCCAGTCGACCGACGCCCCCTGGATCGGGCCGAGGAACGCGCGGCCCTGGGCGATCGCCGTCCCGATCCCGAGCACGAGCACGATCGGCGGGATCCTGATGACCATCCACTCGAACCGATCGCTCAGGCGAAGCAATGTGTGGACGGCGGCGAGGTCATCGCTGCGGGCAGCCTGGTTCAACGTGATCCACCGTCCGACGAGGGCCGCGATGATCCACACGCCGAGCACGGCGTGCGCGACCTTGAGGACGACCCCGAGGTCCATCGGCCCGTGCGGGCTACTCGGCCTCTTCGATGCCCTCGACCGGGATCGTGACCTCGTTGATCTTGCCCCGGATGCGGCGTTCGATCTCGGCGGCCACAGCCGGCGTGGCCTTGAGGAAGTCCTTGGACGCCTCGCGGCCCTGGCCCAACCGGGTCTCGTCGAAGTTGAACCACGCCCCGGTCTTGGACACGACGTCCATCGCGACGCCGACGTCCAGCAGGCCGCCCTCCTTGGAGATGCCCTCGCCGTACATGATGTCGAACTCCGCGACCCGGAACGGCGGCGCGACCTTGTTCTTGACGACCTTGACGCGGCACCGGTTGCCGACCGAATCCGTACCGGTCTTGATCGTCTCGACGCGCCGGATGTCTAGCCGGACGGAGGCATAGAACTTCAGGGCCCGACCGCCCGGGGTGGTCTCCGGGTTGCCGAACATGACCCCGATCTTCTCGCGTAACTGGTTCGTGAACACCAACGAGGTGTTCGAGCGCGACACGGCGCCGGTCAGCTTGCGCAGCGCCTGGCTCATGAGCCGGGCCTGGATGCCGACGAACGAGTCGCCCATCTCGCCTTCGATCTCGGCACGGGGCACCAGGGCCGCCACGGAGTCGACGACGACGATGTCGATGCCGCCGGAGCGGATCAGGGTCTCGGTGATCTCGAGTGCCTGCTCGCCGGTGTCCGGCTGGCTGACGAGCAGCTCGTCGACGTTGACGCCGCATTCGCGGGCGTAGCCGGGATCGAGCGCGTGCTCGACGTCGATGAAGGCGGCGACTCCACCGCGCGCCTGGGCTTCGGCGATGACATGCTGGCAGACGGTCGTCTTGCCCGACGACTCCGGGCCGAAGATCTCGGTGATCCGGCCGCGCGGGATGCCGCCGACGCCGAGCGCCAGATCGAGCGCGATCGACCCGGTGGGGATCGTGTCGATCTGCTGCCGTTCACGCGAGCCGAGCTTCATGATGGCGCCGCGACCGAACTGCTTCTCGATCGACAACAGCGCCGCATCGACGGCCTTGCCCCGCTCCGCTGCCGCCCGCTCAGTGCTCCGCTCGTCGGTCATCGCCATCGTTCCGTCACGCTCCTCATCGATCCATGGGACCGGTCACCGGAGCGCGCCACGATGGCGACCCGGCCGGTCAGGCCTCTTCGGCGTCTTCCTCGACGACCGGCTTCTCCTTGCGCGGCTTGCGGATCACTTCCACGTTCTGCGGCGGATCCTCGAGCGGCGACAGCTTGGTCTGGCCAAGCTTGGCCTTCGGCTTCTTCTTGGCCTCTTTGCCGGGACGGTTTCGCGAGCCCATCGCTGCGCCTCCGCGTCGTCATGCAGCCTATCGGTCGGCCCTTCACGCGGACTTACCGGCGCCTTCATCGACGCTCATCCGGCCCGCGCGTGAACGCAACTCGGCCATCGAGGCGGGGAAGGTTCCGGCCCGGATCGAGGCTCGGACCCTGGTCATGAAGTCTAGGGTGAAGGTCAGGTTGTGACAAGTCGCGAGGCGGTACGCGAGCAGCTCTCCGGCTCGGAATAGATGGGCCAGGTAGGCCCTCGAGAACCGCCGGCAGGCGAGGCACGGACAGTCCTCCTGGATCGGCGCCGGGTCGTCGCCGAACGCGCGATTCCGGATGTTCAGCCGGCCGCCCGGCACCCACAGCTGCCCGTTCCGGGCCACCCGGGCGGGCAGCACGGAGTCGAACAGGTCGACACCGCGGTGGACAGCCTCCAAAAGATCGGCCGGCGAGCCGAGCCCCATCAGGTAGCGCGGCCGGGGATCGTCGTCGAGCAGCGGGATGGCGAGGTCCAACGTCGCGTCCCGTTGCGCCGGTGTTTCGTCGCCGGCGAGCCCACCCAGGCAGATCCCATCGAACGGCAGGCTCGCGATGAACCGTGTCGAGGCCGCCCGCAATTCCGGGTCCAGGCCGCCCTGGACGATCCCGAAGAGCGCCTGGTCTGCACGTTGGTGCGCGGCGAGCGAGCGCTCCGCCCAGCGGTGGGTCCGCTCGGTCGCGTCGGCCACCACGGCCCGTGGCGAGGTCGGATAGACCGGCTGGTCGAAGGCGACCGCGATGTCCGAGCCGAGCGCTTCCTGGGCGCCGATCGCCACCTCGGGCGTGAACCGGTGCGTGGACCCGTCGAGATGCGAGCGGAACGTCACGCCGTCGTCGTCGACGACCCGGAGGTCGCCGAGCGAGACGACCTGGAACCCGCCGGAATCGGTCAGGATCGGGCCGTCCCAGTCCATGAACCGGTGCAGGCCGCCGAGCCGCTCGATGCGGTCGGCGCCCGGACGCAGGTACAGGTGGTACGTGTTCGCGAGGATGATCGACGCACCGGTCTCGGCGATCTCGGCCGGGGTGAGCGCCTTGACCGTGGCATTGGTGCCGACCGGCATGAACTGCGGGGTCTCGACCACGCCATGGGTCAGCGTCAGCTGCCCGACCCGTGCCCGCGTCGAGCCGTCGGCCGGCGGCGGGACCTGGACCTCGTATCGCGCGGCCTGCCCGACGTAGCCGGCCGTCACGCGTCCACCGGGGGCGGGGCGTCGCCGGGCGGGTCGTCCCACAGGCTCGGCATCCCGGCCTCGGCGCGGCGCGGCGGCGGGATCTCGTAGCCGAGTCCTGACAGATGCGCTCGTGCCAGGTCGGTGGCGATCCGGCCCTGGGGCGTCCGGTCGATGAACCCGAGACGCAGCAGGAACGGCTCGTAGACATCCTCGATGGTCTCGATCTCCTCGGAGAGCACCGCGGCGAGCGCGGCGACCCCGACCGGGCCTGACGCGAACTTCTGGACGATCGCGGCCAGCAGCTTGCGGTCGGTCGAGTCGAGACCTTCGTCGTCGATCTCCATCGCCCGCATGGCCTCGCGTGCGGTGGTCTCGTTCACCCGGCCGTCGCCGTGCACCTCGGCATGGTCGCGGACCCGCTTGAGGAGCCGGTTGACGATCCGTGGGGTGCCTCGCCCGCGACGGGCAATGGCCCGCGTCGCGGCGGGTTCGATCTCGACGCCCAGGATCGCCGCCGACCGGTCGACGATCGCCACCAGTTCGTCGTCCGTATAGAAGTCGAGGCGATAGGTCGCCCCGAACCGGTCGCGCAACGGCCCGCTGATCCGCCCGGCCCGCGTCGTCGCGCCGACGACGGTGAATGGCTTCAGGCTCAGGCGCAGCGATCGCGCCGACGGACCCTTGCCGATCATCACGTCGAGGGCGTAGTCCTCCATCGCCGGGTAGAGGATCTCCTCGACCGCGCGATTGAGGCGGTGGATCTCGTCGATGAACAGGACGTCGTGATCGTCGAGCGAGGTCAGTACCGAGGCAAGGTCGCCGGCCCGTTCGACCGCCGGCCCAGACGTGTACCGGACGTTCACCCCGAGCTCGCGCGCGACGATGGTCGCGAGCGTCGTCTTGCCCAGGCCCGGCGGGCCGTACAGCAGGATGTGGTCGGCCGCCTCTCCCCGCCCCTTCGCGGCCTGCAACAGGACGGAGAGATTGGCTTTCACCTCGCGCTGGCCGATGTATTCGTCGAGTGTGCGCGGCCGGAGGGTGCCTTCGACGACGAGGTCCACCTCGTCTCCCGGGTCCGCCGACAGGATGCGCGAGAGGTCGTCCGCCATAGGGCCGGAGTCTAGCACAGCATTCGACGGTTTAGCACGTATGTTCGACACGCACGGAGTCGTCTCGCGAAGTACCACCACGCGACTAGGGTTTCGGCGCTACGATGCCGCGATGCGGCTGTCTCGTCGCTCCGAATACGGCCTCCGAGCGCTGACCGACCTCGTCCGGCACAGCGACGACGGGCCGATCGCGCTGGCCACGCTCGCCGACCGCAACCGCCTCCCCGTCAAGTTCCTCGAGCAGATCATGGCCACGCTCAAGCACGCCGGCATCGTCCGCACGACGCTCGGTGCCCACGGCGGCTACGCGATGGCGGCGGATCCGACGACGGTCTCGCTGGGACGGGTCATCCGGCTCCTCGATGGCGCCCTGGCGCCCCTCGGTTGCGTGTCCCTGCGCTACTACGAGCCGTGCTCCTGCCCCGACGAGGCGACCTGCGCCCTGCGCGACACGATGCTCGACGTCCGCGACGCGATGCTCGCGATCCTCGACGAAGAAACGCTGGCCCAGCTGGCTGCCCGTCCCGGCCGCCCATCGATCGACCCGGCCGGCACGCATGCCGAGGCGCTCGCCGGCCGCCGTCCATAAGGAAAACCGACCCAACCGAGCGGCTCGTTCTTCCATCCTCGGTATATGGCCCAGGCATGTGAATCCCCGACCCCCGCCGCCTGACGTGGAACCCTTCGCGACGACCGCCACGGCTGCGCCGGCGTCGCTCGACATCGAGCTCGTGCGTCGCGCCTCCCGTGGCGACGTCGCCGCCTTCGAACGCCTGGTCCTCGATCGGAGCGATCGAGCGTATCGAACAGCCCGGGCCATCCTCGGCGACGACGGTGAGGCGGCCGACGCGACCCAGGAGGCGTTCGTGTCGGCCTGGCGCGGCCTTGCCCGCCTGCGCGATGCCGACCGGTTCGACGCGTGGCTGCGACGGATCCTGGTGAACGTGTGCCGGGAGCGGCTCCGCGGCCGTCGCCACGTCCGGGTGATCCCGCTCGATGACGCGCTGGGCCAACGCCAGCCCGGACCGGCCTTCTCCGAGAGCGTCGCGGATTCCGATCTCCTCAGCCGGGCGTTCGATCGTCTCGATGCGACGAAGCGCTCGCTCCTGGTCCTCCATTACCTCGATCACGAACCGCTCGGCTCGATCGCGGAGGCCCTCGGGATCCCGGTCGGCACGGCGAAATGGCGACTATCGGAGGCCCGCGCCGCACTCGCGCGTGCCTTGACCGCGGAAGGCGAGGCACGACGATGACCGGCCCGATGCCGTTCGAGCTGACCGACGAGCAGATCGAGCGCATGCTCGTCCGGCGCGGCGGGACGGGCGCGCCGCGGTCGCTGGCCTCGGACCTCATCGCATCGGTCGTCGAGACGCCCCAGAACCGCGGCTGGCTCGGGCCGGTCCTGCCGCGGATCAGCCCCAACGCTCGGACGCTGCTGGTGGCGGCGGCGATCACGCTCGCCCTCATCACCGGGGCGTTGCTGGTCGGCGGTCCGTTCCGCGCGGTCGTGCCGCCTCCGTTGCCATCCGCGTCGGCAGAACCCTCCGTGTCCGTGGCGCCCTCGGCCCCGCCGTCTGCCACCCCGACCCCCACCCCGACACCACTACCGACGCCAGACCCGTTACCGGCGATTCCGATCAGCGACCACGGCCCGCTCATCGTCTACGAGTACGGCAAGTCGGCGATCAACCTCTTCACGCTCGACGCCTTCACGGGCGAGCGCGTGTCGATGGGTCAGATGCAACGCGGAGCAGCGGTGGCGGGCCAATCCATCCACTGGTCGAACGATCGCCAGTCGGCGTTCGTGTTCCAGGGCAGCGACTCCGTCTCCGCGATGATCGACGTCACGGACCGATCCGTGTCGTCGCTGGCCGGGATCGGACCGAGCGGAAGTCGCGATGCCGTCTCCCCCGCCGGCAACCAGATCGCGCGGCTCACCGACGAGAACGACATCGAGATCCTCGACCTGAACGGCGATCCGGCGAAGACGCTGGCCCTTCCGGACGGCATCCAACCGCTAATACGGATCGTGTGGTCGCCGGATGCGTCGCTGATCGCGGTCAGTTCGTGCCTGCCATGCGAGGACAAGGGCGTGCCCGCGTCCTGGCATGTGTTCGTCGCGCCGGTCGACGGTAGCCCGGTCCGGCAGGTCGGTAACCTCGTCACCGACTACATCGGGATCGACGACTGGTCGCCGGATCAGTCCCGGCTGCTGATCGGCAACGCGGTCCGCGACGAACCCCTCACCGGCGGTGTCGGGATCATGGATCTCCGGACGGGTGCCACTACCCAACTCACGACCGGTGCCGAAGAGGACTCGTCGTTCTCACCGGATGGCGCTCATATCGTCTTTGCCGACTCGTTCGGTGGCACGCACCTGAACGTGATGAGCGCGGACGGCTCAGCGAACAGCCGGAGAGTCCTTGTCACAACGAAGGCCGGCACTGGTGTCGGCGATCCGATCTGGTCACCCAACGGCGACTGGATCCTCTATCGGGTCATCCCGATCACGGACGGATCGCAGACCGGCATCGGGGACCTGTGGATGGTGCCAAGTTCCGGCGGGGAACCGCGCCTCGTGCTCAAGAGCGCGATCGCGGACTGGTGAGGGAGACATGATGGATCGCACGCGCGGATTCCTGGCATCGGTCGTCGTCGTGTCCCTGATCGGGTGCAGCACGGCGGCCAACCTCGCATCGCCCACCGGAACGACGTTGTCGGTCGATGCGTCGCCCATCCCATCGAGCGCCGCGGCCGCGCCGACCCCGACAGCGCCGCCGTCTCCGACACCGACCGCGTCGGATTCCAACGGCGGCGCCGACCTCATCGTCTGGCAGATGAACGGGACGAATGCTGAAGAGACGACGGAGTCGTCGGTATTCGCGATGGATATCGGCACCCGTCAGAAGCGCGATCTCGCGACGCTGCCCGAGAACGAGGACACGTGCTGCCCCGAGGTCGTCGCCGTGTCGAGCGACCGCCAGAAGGCGTCGTTGTTCGCCGGCCGGTTCCGGGGATGGGTCGACCTCGCCACGGGGGCGTTCGGCAAGCGACCGGTCGGCGTCCCGCCCGTCGACATCGCGCTTTCGAGTGACGGCCGACGCGTCGCCTGGGTCGACCTCGTCACCGGATCGAGCCCCGGGATCGTCGTCACCGATGCCGACGGGAAGGACCCGATCCGGCTCGACCTGCCCGTGGGCACCTGGTTCGCTCGCCTGGCGTGGTCGCGCGACGACCGCGTCATCCTGGCGACGGCGGCGATCAAGCTCAAGAAGGCCGTTGGCACGATCATCCTGATCGCGACCGAACGTGGCGATCCTGGTCCTCTCGCGACGCACCTAGTGGCGGTGCCGCTCGATGGATCGGCGAGCGTCGATCTAGTCGACGACGCGGACGCCGTCGCCGCCGATCTCAAAACCCCGGCCCCGCCGCCCCCATCGATCGATCTGTCGAACGGGTCCAACCCCGAACGAACCATCAGCCAGGCTCGCTGGTCGCCGGACCGGTCCTCGGTCGCGTACGTCGAGAGCACCTGCTGGACGGAGGGCAAGACCTTTCATGACCGGAAGAGCGCGTGCTTGAATCGCCTGCTGACGGTCGACGTTGCGACCCGGGCGGTCGATGTCGTCGACGACGAGATGGCCGGCATCTCGACGCTTGCCTGGTCCCCGACCGGTCACGAGATCGCGTTCCGTGGGGACAACCGCAAGGGATTGGTGGGCATCTTCGTCGCCGATGTCGGCACGGGTGCGCCGCGATTCGTCGCATCGGGATCGAGCGATGACTTCGAGTCCTACGAGAACATGGGGTCCGTCCAGTGGTCACCAGACGGGACATGGATCGCCTTCAGTCGGGGGACTGACTCCTGGGTCATGTACCCGAATGGCTCCGCCAAGCGGATGATCGCCCCGCACGCGAGGGCCGGCTGGTAGCTCGGTGGGATGAGATCGCCGATGGTCGGACCGAACGCCGCCGGCGGAGGATCCGTCAGCCCACTCCGACGAGAACCGTTCCGTTGAGGACCCGGTAGCGCGATTGCCACGTGTCGCGGTGGAGCACGCGGCGGGTCGCGTCCTAAACGAGCCGCGTGACCGTGACGGTCATCCCGTCCCTGGCGTCCGGAGGATCGACGGCCGCCGACGCCGGGCCGCGACCGATCGCCCGAACGCGCCGATCCCGACCGCGAGCAGCTACGCCGACAACACCGGCACGCGCGCCGTGCTGGCACGAGCGGGCCCGCGGACGGGCCGCCGGGCGAGGTCCTGGGCCCCGGCTCGATCCAGCGCGTTCATCGCGCCGGATCAGGCCCCCAGCGGGCCCAGGCCTCGGCCCCCGGCGTGTCGGTGATCTTCGTCAGGCCCGACCCATCCGGCGAGACCGTGTAGAGGTCGGACGACAGCAATGCCTCGCGGAACAGGGTGAATACGAGACGCTTGCCATCGGGCGACCAGGCGGGTCCGGCCGCGTAATACCGGCCCGGGCCAGGGTCGAGCGCGATGTGCCGGAGACCCGTCCCATCCGGGCGGATCGTGTGCAGCTCGCCGCCCGGATCGCCGAAGGCGATCGCGCTGCCGTCCGGGGACCAGGACAGCTGCGATCCGGGATGGCTCGTGACGCCGCCCTGCGGCAGGATCTCGGTCTGGTGGCCGCCGTCACGGTCCATACGCTCGATCGCGGCGGTCTCGTCGGACGACGGATCGGGACCGGTCCCGCACTGCTGGCGGATGAAGACGATCTGGCTGCCGTCCGGCGAGTAGACGCCGCGGCCGTCGCCACCGCCGCACTCCCCGGCCGTCCCAACCGTGTCATGGAACGGGCTGGTGGTCAGGCGGGTGAGGTGCGACCCATCCGTACGGATCGTGTAGATGCCATCGACATCGGGGTGCTCCCCGCTGCTAATCGAGCAGAGCAGCGTCTTGCCGTCCGGCGACCGGTCGGAGCACCCGATGCTCCTGTCGGTCTTCACCTTGATCGGCGTGAGCCCGGTGCCATCCGCATCGATGATCGCCGGACGGTTGAGATCCGGTGGCGGGACGGAGATGGTCACCAGGAGCTGCCGGCCGTCCGTCGACCACATCGGCGCCAGCTGGTCCACGGCGGTCGGCACCTCGATCCGGCGCTCGCTGGTGCCATCACCCCGAACGATGAACGTGCCGAGGTACGGCCCCTCGGCGCCACCGTTGGCGTCGAAACGATCGAACGCGATGAGGCCCTCGGGCACCACCGCGCTCCCCGCTGGTGTGGCCGACGGGGTCGCAACGGGGGGCGCGATCGCGGTCGCGACCGGTTTGGCGGTGACGGCTGGTGCCGTCACGGCGGGCGCCGACGACGACGCCGGCGAGCTGGAGCAGGCGATGACGACGAGGGACGCCGCCGCGACCAGGATCCGTTGCTTGGACATCACGACCACCTCGCCGTTACGGTCGCCTGGCACTCCGCGGGCGCCAGCAACGACCCCAACACCACAGACGGCGTCGGGCGGCGATCGGTTGGCACAGAATCGGGGCCGGGCGACGTCCGTCGTGCTGCGTCGGCCCTAGTCCCGGACGAGGCTCCGGAGTGCGGCCTTGACGCGCTCCTCGAGCGTGCTCGCGACGCCGACGTCGGCGAGCGCCGTCCGTGACGCCTCCCGGGCCTCGCCGAGCGAGTACCCGAGCGCCTGGAGCGCGGCGACGATCTCGCCCTCGCTGGCCTCTGCCCCGGCGGCGGCCGAACCCGACACGGCCACGCCGGCCGCGGCGACCTTCTCCTTGAGCTCGAAGATGATCCGCTCGGCGAGCTTCTTGCCGATGCCCGGGATAGCGACGAGCACGGCCTGATCCTGGGCCATGATCGCGAGCTGGAGGTCCGCGGTCGGCCGGCTCCCGACGATCGCCAGGGCGACCTTGGGACCGACGCCCGTCACGGTCAGTAGGAGCGTGAAGAAGCCGAGTTCCTCGTGGTTGCGGAACCCGTACAACGCCTGCTGGTCCTCACGGACGAGGTGGTACGTGTGGAGCTTGAGTCGGCCGCCGGGCTGTGCCGCGGCGATGATCGCGGGGGCGGCGAAGACCCGGTAGCCGATCCCGCCCACCTCGATGACGAGGGAGTCCATCGCGACGGCACCGACCGTGCCTTCGACCGACGCGATCACCGGGCCACCTCGGGGCGCCTAGGAGGCGCTGCGCTTTGCGGTGCGCGCCGAGGCGCGCTCGGCGGCGAGCGCCTCGCGCACGGCCCGGTCGTAGCTCGATTCGCCTCGTTCGATGGGCGCGACGGCGGACCGGTCCAGCACGGCCGCCCCACGGACACCCGCGGTCCGCTCGCTGTTCGCGGCCCACGTGGCGACCGCCAGGGCGTCCGCGGCGTCATCGGGGCGTGGCCGCTCGCTCATGCCCAGCACGAGCTGGACCATGCGACTGACCTGTTCCTTGTCCGCCGCTCCGTAGCCGGCGACCGCGCTCTTGACCTCATTGGGGGTCGCCTCACGGACCGCGGCACCATGCTGGGCCGCGGCGAGGAGGACCACGCCCCGAGCCTGACCGACCGCGAACGCGGTCTGGACGTTCTTCGAGAAGAAGAGCCGCTCGACTGCGACGAGGTGCGGCTGGTGGAGCGCGATGAGCTCGTCGACGAGCGAGTGGATCGCGAGCAGCCGTTCGGGCAGCGACAGGTCCGGGCTCGTCGCCAGGCAGCCGTGATCGACCTCGCGCAGCCGCCCGCCGGACCGTTCGACGATCCCGTACCCCAGCGCGGCGGTCCCCGGGTCGATCCCGAGGACGATCACCCGGCGACCTCGGCGAAGACGTCCTCGGGGATGTCGAAGTTGGCGGTCACCCGGCTGACGTCGTCGAGGTCCTCGAGGAGCTCGACCAGCCGCAGCGCCTGGCGGGCCTTGGACGAATCGAGCTCGACCGTCTGCTTGGCGATCATCGTGGATTCGGCCGACTCGACCGCGACCCCGGCGCCTTCGAGCGCCTTTCGGACGGCCTCCAGGTCAGCGGGCGAGGTGTAGATCTCGATCGTCTCCTCGTCGTCGGTGTCGACGTCCTCGGCGCCGGCATCGATGGCAGCCAGCGTGATCTCGTCGGCGTCCGAGCCCGAGCGCGGCACCGAGATCAGGCCGCGCGGCTCGAACTGCCAGGCGACCGCGCCGCTGCCGGCAAGCTGGCCGCCCGACTTCGCGAACATCGAACGGACCTCCGCCGCGGTCCGGTTGCGGTTGTCGGTCTGGGCCTCGACGAGGACCGCCACGCCGCCTGGGCCGTAGCCCTCGTAGACGATCTCCTCGAACTGCTCGGCTTCGCCGCCGCCGGTGGCCTTGTCGATGGTCCGTTTGATGTTGTCGGCGGGCATATTCACCGAGCGGGCCTTCTCGATCGCGAGCCGAAGCCGGTAGTTGGCATCGGGATCGCCGCCGCCTTGCCGCGCCGCGACGCTGATCTCGCGCGCGACCTTGGTGAAGAGAGCGCCGCGCTTGGCGTCATTGGCGCCCTTCTGGCGCTTGATCGTGGACCACTTGGAATGACCTGACATCGCGGGCCGGAGTATAGCCGACTATCATGGCCGGACCCCTCGCGCTCCCCCTCCACGACCCCCGGTCGCAATGTCCAGCAGGAGGACCGTCGAACCTATGACGATGAAGAGCGTCGACCTCCCTCACCTTCGGAGCGTCGTCCTCGCCGGACACGTCGGATCCGGCAAGACGACGCTCTCGGAACAGCTCTTGTTCAAGGCCGGCGCGATCCCCCGGCTCGGCCGCGTCGATGACGGGACCGCTCACCTCGACTTCGAGCCCGAGGAGCAGAAGCGACGGGAATCGCTGAGCCTCGCGGTCGGGACGTTCGAGAGCGACGGGACGCGGATCTCCCTCCTCGACACGCCCGGTTATCCGGACTTCGTCGCCGACGTCATCGAGGGCTTCGCCGCCGCCGATGGCGCGCTCATCGTGATGGACGCATCCGGCGGGGTCGAGTCCGGCCTCGAGCAGGCCGTCGCCATCGGCCGTGGGACCGGGACCGCGGCGTGCTTCTTCATCAACAAGAGCGACCGCGAGAACGCCGACCCGATGGCTGCCCTCGACGCCCTGCGAACGGCCTTCGGCGACAAGATCGCGCCCGTCCAGATCGCCATCGGCGCGGCTGAGTCGTTCAGTGGCTACGTCGACCTCGTCCATCGCAAGGCCTGGACCTGGGACGGCTCGAAGGAGGTCGAGATCCCGATCCCCGACGAGCTCACCGCCGAGGTCGCCCGACGTCGCGACCAGCTGCTGGAGGCCGCGGCCGAGGCCGACGACGACGTCCTGACCAAGTATCTCGAGGGCGAGGACATCTCCGATCCCGAGCTTGAGGCCTGCCTCCGGAAGGGCGTCAAGGAGAGCGTGCTGGCGCCCGTCCTGGTCGGCAGCGCGACGAAAGGGATCGGCCTGCGTGGGCTGCTCGACGCGATCGTTCGCTACCTCCCCTCTCCGGCCGACGAGCCGCCGGCCACGGCGACAGACAAGGGCGGCGCGGGCGTCGAGGTCGCGCCTGACGAGAACGGGCCGCTGCTCGTGCGCGTCTTCAAGACCACGGCCGACCCGTTCGTCGGACGCCTGACCTACCTCCGAGTGCTGTCGGGGACGCTGCATTCGCAGGCGCACGTCTGGAACGCGAGCCGCTCCGAGGACGAGCGCATCGGCCAATTGCTCCTGCTCCATGGCAAGGAGCAGGAACCCATCGGCGAGCTCAAGGCCGGCGAGATCGGGGCGATCGCGAAGCTCACCGTGACCGAGACCGGCGACACCCTGAGCTCCAAGGAGCGGCCGCTGACGCTCGCGCCCATCGAGTTCCCGGCGCCGTCGCTCGTCCTCGCGATCGAACCGGCGTCGAAGGGCGATCTCGACAAGATGGGCCCTGCCCTCCAGCGGATGCTCGAGGAGGAGCCGACCGTTCGCCTCGAGCGCACGGCCCTGGGCGAGCAGGTCCTGCGCACGATGGGCGAGGCGCACATCTCGGTCATCACCGAGCGACTCAAGCGCAAGTTCGGCGCCGCGATCATGACCCACACGCCGCGCGTTCCCTACAAGGAGACGATCCGGGGCAAGACCCAGGTCCACGGCCGCTACAAGAAGCAGACCGGCGGACACGGCATGTTCGGCGACGTCTGGATCGAGCTCGAGCCGAACCCGGACGGAGGGGTCGAGTTCGCCCAGCGAGTCGTCGGCGGTGCGGTGCCGAAGGGCTTCTTCGCGGGCGTCGAGAAGGGCATCCGCGAGGCGGCTGCCGAGGGCGTGGTGGCGGGCTATCCGTTGTCCGACTTCAAGGCGACGCTCTACGACGGATCGTTCCACCCGGTCGACTCCAACGAGCTCTCGTTCAAGATCGCCGCCTCGATGGCGCTGAAGGACGGCGTCCACCAGGCGAAGCCGGCGCTGCTGGAACCGATCATGTCGGTCGAGATCCGCGTGCCCGAGGCCTATATGGGCGAGGTCAACCGCGACCTCAACGGTCGCCGCGGCCGGGTCCTCGGCATGGATTCCGAGGGCACCACGCAGATCATCACGGCGCACGTGCCCGAGGCCGAGTTGTTCACCTACGCGATCGAGCTCCGCTCACTCACGCACGGACGTGGGACGTTCTCGTCCACGCTCGATCACTACGAGGATGTGCCCTCGCACATCGCGGACAAGGTCATCGCCGAGCACAAGAAGGTCGCGGAAGCGGCGAGCGGGCACTAGGCTCAGACCGTGAGTGCCTCGGCGATGTCGAGGCTGCCGTCGTATAACGCTCGGCCGAGGATGGCTCCAGTGCACCCGACCTCGCGGACCGCTCGCAGGTGCTCGACCGTCACGATCCCGGCTGACGCGATGACCTGGCCGAGGCCGAGGACGACCAGCCGCTCATAGAGGGCGAGGTCCGGCCCTTCCTGCAACCCGTCGCGCTCGATGGCCGTGGCCTCGAACGTGGTCACGCCGACGTCGTGGAGCTGGCGCACGGCATCGGTGGGATCCACGCCGACCGCGTCCGTCGCCCACCCGTGCCCGACGGCCCGTCCCCCACGCACGTCGATCGCAACCGCGATCCGGTCCGCGCCATGTTCCGTGATAAGACGGCCCGCGAACGCGGGATCGCGCAGGGCGGCAGTGCCGATGACGACGCGCGCGGCCCCGGCCGCGAGCGCGTCCGCCACGGCCGCCTGGTCGCGCAGGCCGCCAGCGACCTCGACGCGCACCCGGTCTCCGAGCATCGTCATGATCCGCCGAATCGCCGACCCGTGGACCGGCACGCCCGTGCGGGCGCCATCGAGATCGACGACATGCAGCCACGTCGCGCCCGCGTCGACGAACCGCTGCGCGACGGCGCCGGCGTCGTTCGAGAAGGCCGTCTCGCGGGCGAAATCGCCCTGTTCGAGACGGACGACGCGCCCGCCCCGCAGATCGATGGCGGGCAGGATGTCGAACCCGCTTGCCAAGCCCGTCCCTCCGTGTTAACGTTTTAACACGCTACTACGATAGCACGACACCGAACCGCACCACGAGGCAGGGCCGACGACATGGCCGACGACTGGCGAACTCCCGACGCCGACGCGCTCTTCCGGGCCATCCTCAGCCTGGAGGATACCGCCGAGGCCGAGCAATTCTTCCGGGACCTGTGCACGCTCAACGAGCTGCGCGACATGGCCCAGCGCTGGGCGGTGGTCCGGCTGCTCGACAGCGGCAAGCACTACGCGGAGATCTCGCGGGAGACCGGCGCAAGCACCGCGACGATCACCCGCATCGCCTCGTGGCTGAACCACGGCGAAGGCGGCTACCGCGCGATCCTCGACAAGGCCAGAGCCGACGCGGGAACGGCCGCCGAACGATGAACGACCGCCTGCGGCTGGCCGTCCCGAACAAGGGGCGGCTGGTCGAACCGACCCTTCGCCTGCTGCACGACGCCGGGCTCGTGTTCGAGGAGCACGACCGGAACCTGGTGGCGCGCGTCCAGAACTACGACCTCGACATCCTGTTCGTGCGCACGAACGACATCATCGAGTTCGTCGGCGATGGCGTCGCGGACCTCGGCATCACCGGCATCGACCTGCTGACCGAGACCGGCGCCGAGCTGCCCCGGGTTCGTAGCCTCGGCTACGGACACTGCCGCCTGGCCGCCGCCGTCCCGAACGATGCGCCGCAGCAGACCGTCGAGGACCTGGCCGGGCTGCGGGTCGCGACCGCCCACCCGAACACCGCGCGGCGCTTCTTCGAGGAGCGCCACATCCCGGTCGATGTCATCCCGATCTCGGGTGCGGTCGAGGTCGCGCCGAGGCTTGGACTCGCCGAGGGGATCGTCGATCTCGTCTCGACCGGCTCGACGCTGGTCATGAACGGCCTCCGCCAGATCGGCGACGTCCTGGCCTCGGAGGCGGTGTTGGTCGCGAACCCGACGGCCGATCGCGAACGCTCGGCCGAGCTGGCCGCCATCGACACGATGCTGAGCGCGGTCATCGCGGCACGCGGGCGCAAGTACCTGATGATGAACGCCCCGGCCGGGAAGCTGCCCGAGCTGGAAGACCTCCTGCCCGCGCTCGAGTCGCCGACGGTCATCCCGCTCGCCCACGAGGGGATGATCGCCATCCACTCGGTCGTGGGGGCGGACGAGGTCTGGGGCCTGCTGCCTCGCCTGAAGGCCGCCGGTGCCTCGGGCATCCTCGTGCTGCCGATCGAGAAGATCGTGCCATGACGGCCACGACCATCGGCCTGCGTCGACTCGATCTCGGCGCGGTCGCTGCCGGCGATCCCGACGCGGTTCGCGACCGCGACGCCCTCGTCCGGCGCGGCGCGGTTCCTGCAGCCGACGTCCGTGAGGGCGCCCGCGCGACGCTCGCGGAGGTTCGGGCCGGCGGCGACGCCGCGGTCCGTGCCGCCAACGAACGGGTCGGTGGCGGTCGCCCGGATGGTCGGCTCGTCCTCGACGCCGACGACCTCGTCGCGGCCCGGGACGCGCTCGAACCCCGCGTCCGCCGGGCGCTCGATCAGGCGATCGACAACGTCCGTCGGTTCGCCGAGACCCAGCGGCCGACGTCCACCCGGACGACGATCCTGCCCGGCATCGAGATCGAACGGCGCTGGACGCCACTGGCGTCGGTCGGCGCGTACGTCCCAGGCGGCTCGGCGCCGTACCCGTCCTCGCTCGTCATGACGGTCGTGCCGGCTCGCGTCGCCGGCGTCGAACGGATCGTCGTGGCGTCGCCCGCCGACCGTGACGGCCGGAACCATCCGGTGCTGCTCGGGGCGGCCGGGCTGCTCGAGGTGGATGCGTTCGTCGTCGCCGGGGGCGCCCAGGCGATCGGCGCGCTCGCGTACGGGCTGCCCGAGGCCGGGCTCGCACCCGTCGACCGGATCGTGGGACCCGGCAATGCGTGGGTCACGGCCGCAAAGCTCGAGGTCGCCGGCGAGGTCGGCATCGACCTGCCGGCCGGCCCGTCCGAGGGCATGGTCCTGGCGGCCCCGCCGGCGGATCCCCGTCGCGTCGCCGCGGATCTCATCACGCAGGCGGAGCACGGCCCGGATTCGCCCGCGATCCTCGTCACGACCGACGCCGCGTTCGCCGATGCCGTCGAAGCCCAGGTCGGCGTGTTGCTGGCCAGTGCCCTGCGGCGGGACATCCTCGAGCGGGCGCTGCGCGACCACGGCCGGATCGCCCTCGCGCCGGACCTCGACGCGGCGATCGCGTTCATCAACGCCTACGCCCCGGAGCACCTCTCGGTCGATATCGAGCCGCTGGAGCCCACTGTCGCTCGCCTCCGGAACGCGGGCTCGCTCTTCGTCGGCCAGTGGGCGCCGGAATCGGCCGGTGACTACGCGACCGGCGCCAACCACGTCCTGCCGACCGGTGGCCTGGCGCGTGGGGCGGGCGGTCTCGCGGTCGAGACCTACGGCAAGTTCGTCCAGGTCCAGCGCGTCGACCGCGCCGGGCTCGCCGCCATCCGGGACACGGTCGCGACGCTCGCCGAGGCCGAGGGGTTGCTGGCCCATCGCGACGCGGTCGAGATCCGGTTCGCCGACGACGCGTCCGGCGCGCCGAGTCGATGAGGGTCACGCCCGTGACGTTCGCCTCGCCCACCGCACCCGCCACGTATACGTGGGAAGCGACCGACGATGAGGTCGCCGCTCGGTACGGCATCCCGCGTGAGCGGATCGTGCGGTTCGACCTGAACACCTCCCCTGCCCCGCCGACGCTCGTCGAGGGGCTGCTGGCGGCCGGTCGCTTCGAGACGAGCCTGTCCGAATACCCGCCGTCGGATTACCGGCGGCTGGTCGAAGCGGCAGCCGCCCGCTACGGCGTCGACGAGGACGAGATCCTGGTCGGAGCCGGGGCCGACGAAGTCCTCGACCTCATCGCGAAGGCGTTCCTGCCTGCCGGCGGCACGGCCGTGGTCCCGGTCCCGACCTACGCCATGTACCGCGTCCTGACCGAGCAGCGCGGCGCGCGCGTGCTCGCCGTCCCGCGTCTGCCTGCCCGGGACGGCTGGGCCCTCGATCCGGACGCGATCCGAGTCGCGGCCCGGGATGCGCAGGTCGTCTGGCTGTGCAGCCCGAACAACCCCACCGCGCTGCCCGAGCCGGACGGCGTCATCGAGACGCTCCTGCGCGGGCTCCTGGTCGACGCCGGAGAGTCTGTCCGAGAGGCGCCGATCGTCGCCCTCGACGAGGCCTACGCGGAGTTCGTCGGCGCCTCGCTCCTGCCGTTGCGAGCCGACTACCCGCATCTCATCGTCGTCCGGACCGCCAGCAAGGCCTACGCGCTTGCCGGCCTGCGGGTCGGGTTCGCGATCGCCCGCCCGGAGGTCATCGCTCGCCTCAACCCGTACCGGCCGCCCGGGTCCGTCTCCACGGTGTCCGTCACGGTCGTGACGGAGGCACTGCGCGATGACGGCATCCTCCACGCGAACCTCACGCGGGTCGAGACCGAACGAACGCGGCTCTCGGAGGCGCTGCGCCACGCCGGCTGGGCGGTCGGGCCGTCCGTGACGAACTTCATCCTCGTCGATTTCGGCCAGCCCGAACGAGCCGCCGTCGTCGCAGACGCCCTGTTGCGCCGCGGACTCGTGCCGCGGACGTTCCCGGCCGGCCACGTGCTGGCGGGCTCCTTGCGGTTGACGGTGCGCGACCCGGACGAGAACGACCGACTCATCAACGCGGCGAACGAGATCGCCGTCCACGCCAGCACGGAGCCGACCGCATGACCACCCCGCTCGGTGAACTGACCATCGGCCCGCGCGAGGACCGTCGCGTGACCGTCGCGCGCACGACCCGGGAGACCGACATCACCGTCACCCTCGGGCTGGACGGCGCGGGCCACACCGCCATCGTCACCGGCATCGGCTTCTACGACCACCTGCTGGGCTCGCTCGCTCACCACGGCCTGTTCGATCTCGCGATCCAGTCCGACGGCGACCTCCAGATCGACGAGCACCACACGGTCGAGGACGTCGCGCTCGTCCTCGGTGCCGCGTTCGCGGAAGCCCTCGGCGACCGCGCCGGGATCCGCCGCTTCGGCGACAGCAGCGTGCCGATGGACGAATCGATCGCCACCGCCGTCATCGACGTCGGCGGGCGGCCGTACGCGGCCATCGACCTGCCGTTCCAGGGCGAACGAGTCGGGGCGCTGCCGCTGCAGCTCGTCGAGCATGCCCTCGAATCCTTCGCGCGCACGGCCGGCGCCACGCTCCACGTCCGCGGGACGGGCCGCAACGACCATCACCTGGCCGAGGCCGCGTTCAAGGCGCTCGGCCGAGCGCTTCGCGATGCCTGCGAGCCCGATCCGCGTCGGGCGGGCGTCGCCTCGACGAAGGGGTCGCTGGGGTGACCGTCCGACCCCTCGTCGCGGTCGTCGACTACGGCGCCGGCAACCTCGTCAGCATCGAACAGGCGCTGACCACGGTCGGGGCCGATGTGCGCCTGGTCCGTGACGGGGAGGCCATCCGGGGCGCCGACGCGATGGTCGTGCCCGGCGTCGGCGCGGCGGCGCCCGCCATGGCCCGCCTGGAGCGTCGCGGCCTCGTCGAGCCGATCAAGTCGTGGCTCGCGTCCGGCCGGCCGTTCCTTGGCATCTGCCTCGGTCTGCAGCTGCTCTTCGAGGCCAGCGAAGAGGACGGCGCCGCGACGCTCGGGGTCGTGTCGGGCCGGACGGTGCGACTGGAGGGGGCACCGACCCTGCCGCACATCGGCTGGAACCAGGTCGAGCGGACCCGCGAGCACGACCTGTTCGATGGGATCGTGGACGGCGCGGACTTCTACTTCGTGCACTCGTACGCGGGCGCGCCGGGGGAGCGCGACGCGGACGACGTCCTGGCGCACACCGAGCACGGTCGCCGGTTCGTGTCGGCGGTCGCCCGCGGCCCGTTGTTCGGCGTGCAGTTCCACCCCGAACGCAGCGGCGTCGACGGCCTTCGCCTGCTGTCCAACTTCGTCTCGCTCGTGCGGGCCGCCTGATGCTTTGTCGTCGCGTCATCCCCTGCCTCGATGTGGCCGACGGCCGGGTCGTCAAGGGAACCCGCTTCGTCGATCTCGTCGACGAGGGCGATCCGCCCGAACTCGCCGAGCGCTATGCCACCGAGGGCGCCGATGAACTGGTCTTCCTCGACATCACCGCCGCTCCCGAAGGGCGTGGGACGTTGCTCGACATCGTCGAGCGCACCGCCCGCCGGGCCTTCATCCCGTTGACGGTCGGCGGCGGCGTGCGCAGCGTGAGCGAGATGCGCGACGTCCTCCGGGCCGGGGCGGACAAGGTCTCGCTCAACACCGCGGCCGTCGCCGACCCGACCCTGGTGGCGCGCTGCGCGGCTCGGTTCGGTCGCCAGGCCGTGGTCGTTGCCATCGATGCCCGCCGCCGTGCGACATCGGAGCCCGCCTGGGAGGTCGTCGTCCAGGGCGGGCGCCGCCCCACCGACCTCGACGCCGTGGCGTGGGCCGAACGCGTCGTCGATCTGGGCGCGGGCGAGCTGCTCGTGACGTCCATCGATCGCGACGGCACGGGTTCGGGGTTCGACACGGACCTGTTGCGGGCCATCGCCGACCGGGTGTCCGTGCCGATCATCGCGTCTGGTGGCGCCGCCGGACCGGCCGATTTCGTGGCCGCGGTCCGTGATGGCGGCGCGGACGCGGTGCTGGCCGCCTCGATCTTCCATCGGCGGATCCACGCCATCGCCGACGTGAAGGCCGCGATGGCCGCGGCCGGGATGCCGGTCCGCCTCGTGCCGGAGGCCGTGGCATGACGGCCGTGCCGGCACTCACGTACGGGCCGGATGGGCTCGTCCCGGCCATCGTCCAGGACGTCGCGGACGGACGCGTCTTGATGCTGGCGTGGATGGACGCAGAGGCGCTCAACGCCACGCTCGACACCGGTGAGGTCCACTTCCATTCGCGGTCGCGCGACCGGCTCTGGCGCAAGGGCGAGACCAGCGGGAACGTGCTCCGGCTCGTCGATCTCGCGACCGACTGCGATTCCGATGCGCTGCTCGTGACCGCCGACCCGGTCGGGCCGACCTGCCATCGCGGCACCCGAAGCTGCTTCGACCTCGACGGCGCGCCCGCCGAGCGGTCCACGCAGGGGTTCGCCTGGCTCGAATCGCTCTGGGCGACGATCGAGCAGCGGGCCGCCGATCGCCCCGAGGGTTCCTATACGGCCTCGCTGCTGGCCGGCGGCGTGGATGCGGCCGGGCGCAAGGTCACCGAGGAAGCGACCGAGATGTTGATGGCCGCGAAGGACGACGCGGCGGCGTCGACCAGTGCCACCCGCGACGCGCTGGCGGGCGAGGCGGCCGACCTGCTGTACCACGCGCTCGTCCTGCTCGCGGAACGGGGCATGTCGCCGGCTTCGGTCCTGGAGGTCCTGCGCGCGCGGCACGCTCGGTAGGTTGGCCGACCAAACCTGTCATTCGACACCCACCCGGTCACTCGACACCGGCCGCTCCGGGGCTCGTGCGGCGCTGGCCGTCGGAAACGCTCGATCCTCTGTCAGATGCGACCCCAGGCGGTCACCTGGCAGGGATCTCGTGACGAACGACCGCCTGAGTGTCGTATGGCAGAGATCACGGCGATGTTCAGCTCGCGCGTCGACCGATCTCGCGCCGCCGCTTCCCGATCCGGACGTCCAGCCACTCACCGGCGATCGGTTTCGGGACGAATGCCGGGTCCGTCACGCGGACACCATTGATCGTGACGCCGCCACCCGCGATCATGCGGCGCGCTTCGCCCCGCGAGGTGAACAACCCGGCCTCCGATAGCAGCACGGCCGCTCCCTCCGCTAGCGACGGGCTCGCGAACGTGAACCCGCCCGACGACTCGTAGAGCGAGCGCAGCGCGTCGGGATCCGTGATCGCGTCGGCCGAGAACTTCGCCTCGGAATCGGCGATCGCCTGATCCGCGGCATCGCTCCCGTGCGTGCGGGCCGTGATGTCGCGCGCCAGCGCTCGTTGCGCCGAACGAACCTCGGGCCGCGACGCCATCTCGGCCTCGAGCGCCTCGATCTGCTCGCGCGGGAGCTCGGTGAACCAGCGCAGGTACGTGCCGACGTCGCGGTCGTCCGTGTTCAGCCAGTGCTGGTAGAACGTGTACGGCGACGTCCGCGCCGGATCGAGCCAGATGGACTCCCCGGTGTCGCTCTTGCCGAACTTCGTGCCCGACGGCGACAGCAACAGCTTGTAGGCGAGGCCGTGGGCCGGTTCGGCCGCGTCGTCCGCGTCACCCTCACCCACCCCGCTCGTGCGCCGGATGAGCTCGAGGCCGGCCGTGATGTTGCCCCACTGGTCAGCGCCGCCCATCTGCATCTCGACGCCCATCGTCCGGTACAGGTGGGCGAAGTCGTAGGCCTGCAGGAGCATGTAGCTGAACTCGGTGAACGAGAGGCCCCGGTCGAGGCGCACCTGGACCGAGTCCTTGGCGAGCATGTACGGGATCGTGAAGTGCTTGCCGGTGTCGCGCAGGAAGTCGATGAGCGAGAGCTCGTCGAGCCAGTCGAGGTTGTTGACCATGACCGCGCCGCCGGAGCCCGGGGCAAAGTCGAGGAATCGCTCCAGCTGGGCACGGATGGCCGCCGCGTTCGCCTCGAGCGTCGGCCGGTCAAGCAGGTTCCGCTCGGTCGACCGGCCGGACGGATCGCCGATCATCCCCGTGCCGCTTCCGACCACGGCGACCGGGCGTCCACCGAAGCGCTGCAGGCGCAGCAGCCCGAAGATCGGGATCAGGTGGCCGATATGGAGCGAATCGGCCGACGGGTCGAACCCGATGTAAGCTGCGATCGGCCGTCCGGTGGCGAGTCGAGCCGGCAGGCCAGGCGTCGTGGCGTGCAGGATGCCGCGCCACTCGAGTTCGCCGAGGAGACCGCCTGACGCCTGGTCGGGCGCGTTCGTCACAGCTCGGAACGTCGAGGCGTCTCGACCCAGGGGGAGGCGCACGTCCGGTCGTTCACGCCCCCTATGCTATCGTGCGGCAACTCATGCAGACCAGCCTCGCAAGGCGCCAGCGCCATCGGCGGGCGCTCCAGGGTCGCCCCAAGGGGCGCGGGGGCTCGACCATCGGTCGGGTGCTTCTCGTCCTCCTTCTCATCTTCCTCGTCATCGCGTTGACCGCGACCGGTGCCGGGCTCGTGTTCGCCGTGGGCGCGTACAACCACTACGCCGCCGGTCTCCCCGAGCCCAAAGAGGCCCTCACCAACCTCGATTTCGATCAGCAGACGCTGGTGTTCGACAAGACCGGCAAGACCGAGCTCGCGAAGCTCGGGTCGCTGCGCCGAGAGGTCGTCACCTTCGACCAGATCCCCGGCGAGATGATCGACGCCACCACGGCCATCGAGGACAAGGACTTCTGGATCAACGCCGGGTTCGACCCGATCGGCATCGTCTCGGCCGGCCTGGACACGCTCTCCGGCCGGCCTCGCGGCGCCTCGACGATCACCCAGCAGCTCGTCCGGGCCCGACTCCTGCCGCCCGAGGCCTTCGCCGGCACGACCTACGATCGCAAGGTACGCGAGATCATCCAGTCGATCCGACTGACCCAGGCCTATCCCGGCGAGGACGGCAAGGAACAGATCGTCACCGCGTATCTCAACCAGAACTTCTACGGCAACAACAGCTACGGCGTGAAAGCGGCTGCCAAGGGGTACTTCGGCAAGCCGCTGGCCGACCTGACCCTGGCCCAGTTCGCCATCCTGGCGGCCATCCCGCAGTCGCCGACCAAGTTCGACCTCATGAAGAACGCCGACGAGGTCTGCATCGAGAACGTCGACGAAGGTGAGGAATGCCCGGACTTCCAGCTCGTCGTGCCGCCCACCTCGGAGATCGTCCAGCGCCGCAACTACGTGCTCGAACTCATGAAGACACGCAGCACGCTGACCGGCAAGCAGCACGCCGCTGCCGAGTACGAGGCGGCCAAGGAGGAACCGGTCGTCCTGACGCCGTTCGTGTCGGCGAGCTGGAAGGCGCCCCACTTCGTGTGGCAGGTTCGCGATGCCCTGGCCCAGATCCTGTGTCCTGATTCGCCCTCGAACTGCGATGAGGTGGACACGGGCGGCTACCACGTCATCACGACGCTCGATTGGAAGATGCAGCAGACGGCCGAGAAGTGGGTCTACGCGGCCGCCCGGGCGCCCAACGCGAAGGACCCGCGTGCGGTGCTCCGCTCGAAGAAGATCCCCCACGGCGATTGGAGCTGGATCCTCGGGCTGCGCGGCCACAACATCCACAACGCGGCGGCGGGGGTCATCGACTACCGGACCGGTGACGTGCTGGCCTACGTCGGGAGCGCCAGCTACACCTCGAAGGGCAACAAGAAGTTCCAACCCCAGTTCGACGTCATGGCCGACGGCTGGCGGCAACCCGGATCCGCCATCAAGCCGGTCGACTACCTCATCGGCATCGACGACGGCGTCCTGACCGCGTCGACGATGTTCATGGATGTCACGACCGACTTCGGGGGCGGCTTCGTCCCGACGCAGGCGGACAAGCTCGAACGGGGGCCAGTGCGGCTCCGCTCCGCGCTCCAGTTCTCGCTCAACATCCCCGCGATCAAGTCCGGCATCATGATGGGCCTGGACCACCTCTTCGAGCGGACGAAGGAATTCGGTCTGCGGTACCCCTCGACGGCGATCCCGGTGAAGTCCATGGGCATCGGGACGCTCGAAGTCCACCCGATCGACCTGTTGGGTGCGTACGGCGTGGCCGCCAACGGTGGCGTCCTGATGCCGCGCCAGGTCATCTCCTCGGTCGTGGACTCGAACGGGCGGACCGTCTGGCCGCTCAAGGGCGACAAGCCCGAAGGCGAGCGGGTCACGAGCCCGCAGGCGGCCTACGTCATCACCGACATCATGGCGGGCAACACGATCAAGAAGATCAACCCGTACTGGGGCAAGTGGGCGATCTACGACGGCGGCCGGCGACGGCCGGCGGCGTACAAGACCGGCACGACCAGCGACAACCGCGACGTCGCCGCCTACGGCTACCTGGCCCCGCCCAAGGACAAGAACGCCCCGGCGCTCGCGGTCGGCGTCTGGATGGGCAACAGCGACAACTCGCCCAACGACGGCAAGCTCTCGCTCGACACCTCGGCGCCGCTGTGGTCGGCCATCCTGACCGACATCAGCAAGGGCCTGCCGATGGCGAACTTCAAGGAACCCGGGGGCCTCAAGACCGCGACCGTGGACGCGTTCACCGGGACCCGACCGAGCGGCTCCACGAGCCGGACGGTCAAGGAACTGTTCCTGCCCGACCACATGCCGGCCAAGGCCGGGGTCAACCGGATCACGCTCCAGATCGATGCGGCCAGCGGCCTGGTCTGGCGCGAGGGCTGCATCGGCCCGCAGGTCGCGAAGAGCTTCGTCGACATCTCCGAAGTCGACTCCAACTTCCCTGCCTGGCAGCGAGCCGATCGCAACTGGGCCGCCCGTGCCGCCAGAGGTGCCGGGGTCCGAGGCCCGAAGGGGACCCGGACGGCCTACTTCTACAACGGCGCGTTCGCGCCGTACGGGCGATCGTGGGGCGCGTCGTTCGCGCCGTCGAAGAAGTGTCCGCTGGCCCCGCCGCCGACGCCCATCTGCGACCCGCTGCTCGGCCTCCCCTGCCCGAGCCTGCCGCCCGAGGGCGGCGGCGGAGGGGTCAAGCCCCCCACCCCGCCGCACTAGGAAGCCGGGCTACAACTCGACGATCGTCGCCCCGTCGCCCCCTTCGCCGCGCTGACCGGGACGCACCGACCGAACCAGGGGGTGGTCGGCGGCCTGGTGGCGGACGGCGTCGCGCAGGGCGCCCGTCCCGAGGCCATGGATGATCATCGCCTTGTCGAGGCCGGCCAGGGCGGCATCGTCGAGGTACCTCGCGAGGGCATCGAGCGCCTCGTCGACTCGGGCCCCTCGCAGATCGAGTGACGAGGCGACCGACCTCGCGCGGTCGAGCCGGAGGGCGGCCTCGTTCGAGGTCGTGGCGGGCTCGCCCGCGGTTCCGCCCCGGCTCGACCCGCTGCCGCTGATCAACGCCGGGACCAGGTCGTTGAGGTCGACGCTCACGCGCATCCCGCCCGCCTCGAGGGTGGCCCGCCGGCCGTCCCGATCGAGGGCGGAGATCCGCCCTTCCCAGCCGCCGGAACGGCTGTGCGCGCGGTCGCCCACCTGCCAATGGCGCGGGCCGTCCGACGGCGGTGGCTCCTCGGCGGGTCCCTCATCGAGATCGGGCAGCCCCGCGGCCGTCGCCGCGGCTCGTTCGAGGGCCGCATCGAGGCTCTGGGCCGTGACGGTCTCGCGTTCCAGGGCGAGACGCGTGTCGCGGACCTCGTCGCGCAGCGCGGTCAGGATCCTGTCCGCTTCAACACGGGCCGCGCGGACTGCTTCGTCGCGCTCGCGCCGCGCACGACGTCGCTCTTCCTCGGCCGTGCGCAGGGCTTCAGTCGCGCGCAGCTCGGCGGCCCGCGCGCGGTCCAAGGCCTCGCTCGTCTGGCCCTCGGTGGCCTTGATCGCGGCCAGGGTCGCCTCGAACGAGCGCTGGGTCTCCGACAGCCGCGACCGGGCGTCGCCCACGATCGCCTCCGGCAACCCGAGGCGCTCGGCGATGGCGAACGCCTGGCTGCCGCCGGGCAGGCCGATCGAGAGGCGATAGGTCGGGCTGAGCGTCTCGAGGTCGAACTCGACCGAGGCGTTGCTCGCGCCCGGTGTCGTGTGGGCGTACGCCTTCAGCTCGGCGTAGTGGGTCGTGGCGGCGACGAGCGCCCCGGCTCGGATGAAGTGGTCGAGCAGGGCCTGGGCCAGGGCCGATCCCTCGGTCGGGTCGGTGCCGGCGCCCAGCTCGTCGAGCAGCACGAGCGTGCCCGGTCCGGCCTCGGCCACGATCCGGATGATCGAGCGGAGGTGGCCGGAGAACGTCGAGAGCGATTGCGCGATCGACTGCTCGTCGCCGATGTCGGCGAAGACGTCGCGCCAGACCGGCAGCCGGCTGCCCGCGGCTGCCGGGACGTGCAGGCCGGCCTGGTGCATCAGGCTGAGCAGGCCGAGCGTCCGCAGCGTGACGGTCTTGCCACCGGTGTTCGGCCCGGTCACGACGAGCGCCTGGTAGCCGTCGCCGAGCCGGATGTCGACCGGCACGACCCGCCCGGTCAGGCCGGGATGGCGAGCCGAGAGCAGCACGACCTGCGATTCGGGCGCGGTCTCGGCCCGGACCCCGTCCATGTCCGCCGCGAGGGTCGCCTTGGCGGCCCACAGGTCGAAACGTGCGAGCGCATCGAGCGTCTCGCGCAGGGCCGGTCCGTTCGCGGCCACGAACGCGGACAGCTCGTCGAGGATGCGCTCCACCTCGGCGGTCTCGGCGACCTGCGCCTCCCGCCAGGCATTACCCAGCTCGACCACGACGAGCGGCTCGATGAACAGGGTCTGGCCGCTGCCCGACGCATCGTGGACGATGCCCTTGACCCGCGAGCGGGCCTCCGCCTTGACCGGCACGACGTACCGGCCGTTGCGGAGCGTGATGATCGGCTCCTGAAGCGAACTCCCCAGTTCCGAGCCGACCAGCGCGTCCAGTCGTCGCCGCAGCCGGTCGTAGGCGACGCGGACGGCCGCGCGCAGCCCGCCCAAACGCGGTGAGGCCGTGTCGAGCAGCTCCCCGACCGGATCGAAGCTGCGGGCAAGGGTGCTGCGCAGGGCGGGTAGCGGATGCAGTTCCCGGCCGAGGTCGCGCAGGAGCGTCCGCCGGTCGTCAGCGAGTGCGGTCGCCAGGCGGGCCGTCGCGTCGAGGGTCTCCGCGAGCTCGAGGAACTGGGCCGGTTCGAGGCGACCGCCGCGGACCGCTCGTTCGATGGCCGGTCCGATGTCACGAGCGGCCCCGACACCGACTCCGGACCGCTCGATCAGGAGCGAGCGGGCCTGATCGGTCTCGTCGAGGCCGCGCGCCACGACGACCGGGTCGTTCGAGGGTTCAAGGGCCTCCGCCAGTCGGCGGGCCGGCGGGAACGAGGTCGCCTCGGCCAGGCGCGCCCGGACGAGCGGGAACTCGAGCAGGGCGATCGACCGTTCGTCCATCTGGTGACCCTGGGGTTGCGTCAGCGCGACGCGAGCGGACCGGAGACCGATGGGTGCCCGGCCACCACGAGTCGCCACGGCTGGCTCGTCCACGGTTCTCCGGCGTAGGCCACGCCGATGCGGGGCGTCGCCCGGATGGCCGCGTCGGGGATCGATCCTGTCGGTCCCTCGAGGCGGAGCGGCGACGCGGCGTCGCACAGGTCCGTGCCGGTCAGGTTGCGATCGATCCCGAACGCCGCACCGACGAGCCCCGGCCCGCTGGCCAGCCGCTCGTCCGGTAGTCGCGCGAGACGGTCTCGCTCGCCCGCGGCGTCTCGAGCGAGGCTTCGTCGCCGCGTCGTCGTCACCCGCGCGCGATCCGCCCGCATCGCCTCGATGCCCTCGAGCGGTTCGACCGCGCGAATCAGCAACGCGGAGGCGCCTCCCTCCGGTCCGGTCACCACGTTCAGGCAGTCGTACATCCCGTAGACAAGGTACACGTAGGCGATGCCCGGCGGTCCGAACATGACCGCGTTGCGAGCCGTCCGCCCGGCGCGCGCGTGCGAGGCGCGATCATCGGGTCCACCGTAGGCCTCGAGCTCCACGATCCGCCCGACGCGACGGCCGATGTCATCGTCGCGGACCAGGAGGCTGCCGAGCAGGCGCCGAGCCGCCACGAGGGGCGGCTCGGCGAGGTGCGCGCGCTCGACGATCAGGACGGGTAGAAGGCTTCGATCCAGTCCGGCACGAGGAAGCCGGTCACCGCGAAGAACGCCGGGATCAAGGTCTCACGGAAGATGTCCGCGGCCTTCGACGAATCGAGGGCGTTCCAGAAGTTTCGGAGGAAGTCCAGTTCCTGCGGATCCGCGGGGATCCCCGGGATGCGGAAGAACGAGTCCAGGATGATCAGCACGGCCCCGAAGATGAGGCATGCCTGGACGATCCCGAGGATGCCGCCGATGATCTCATCGGCGAAGCGCGCCTTCTGGAACAGCGGCTGGGTCTTGTACAGGCCCTGTGCCACGAGCGCGAACGCGATGGACGAGGCCAGGAACACGGTCCCGAACCCGATCATCACGCTGTATTCCTTCGAGAACTGGGTCCAGTTGTTGCCGAGGTACTCGCCGAGCGGCTCGGCGATGTTGGCCGCGAAGAGGAACGAGAACAGGATCGACGCGATGCCGATCAGCCGGCGGATCGTGCCCTGGGCGAAGCCCAGCACGAAGAACGCCATGATGTACAGGAAGATGAGCAGGTCGATCGTGTTGATCCCGCCCAGGAATTCCCCGAGATCCACCGATGCTCCTTCGTTTGCGTGGTCCCCGAAACCGCGCGCAGGCGGCGCAAGACTAGCAACGAGATTCGCACGTCGCAACACCATCCGTTCATCACGCGATGGTCCCGTCCGGTCTTCGGTACTTCAGGGCGGTCCGGTCGATTCCGGTCAGGTTCGGACGTGCGCCCCGACATCGGACGCCAGCCCGGCCACGACGGCGCCAACGACGGACTCGACCTCGGCCTCAGTAAGCGTCCGCTCCTCGTCGCGGAGCGTGAGCCGATAGGCCAGGCTCTTCTCGGAATCCTGCAGCGGTCGCCCTCGATAGATGTCGAACAGCGTGATCGCGCGCAGCAGTGCTCCGGCGTGTCGTCGGATCGCGGACTCGACCTCCGCAGCGGTCGTCTCGAGCGGCACCACGACCGCCAGGTCCCGGTGGACCGATGGGTGACGTGATGGCGTCACGACCAGCGGGTCGGTCGGGTGGCCGGCGGCGATCCCGGAAACGGCCAGTTCGGCCACGATGACGCGCTCGGCGCGGAGGTCCAGCGCGGCGATCGTCTGCGGATGCAGTTCGCCGACGCGGCCGACGACCTCGCCGCCCGCCGTTGTCACGCCTGCCGCTCGGCCGGGATGGAGATTCGGGTCGTCCACGAGCGGCGCATACGCTGGACTCGCGAAGCCCAGGCGCCGACTGACGAGCTCGATGAGTCCCTTGGCGTCGTCGAGATCGTACGGTCGTGCGGGACAATTCCACGATGGCGGCTCCGCCGGGCCGGTCAAGGCGAACCCGAGGCGCCACCACTCGTGGGTCGTGCCGTCGGCGGCGGCCCCGTAGCCCTTGCCGATCTCGAAGATCCCGATCTCCTCGCGCCCGTAGCGCAGGTTCGTCGAGACGACCTCCAGCAGGCCACCGAGCAGGCGCTGGCGCAGCACGGCGTGTTGGCTCGAGAGCGGGTTCGTGACCGCGACCGGGCGGCCGAGCGCCTGTTGCTCGGGTTCGCCGGCCGGCACGCCATCGTCCACGACGGGGAACCGGTCGACATCGCGGGGCGAGATCAGGGCCGACGTCACGACCTCGGTCAAGCCGGCACCGGCCAGGGTCCCTCGGACGCGGTTGCGCAGCGCGAGCGGGTCGTGGCGGTACGGCGGCATCGGCGTTTCGGGCAGCCTCGGCGGCACGAGCTCGTAGCCGCGAACGCGGATGATCTCCTCGATGAGGTCCGTCTCCACGGCCAGGTCCCGTCGCCAGGTCGGGATCGTCGCGTCCACCACCTCGTCCGCACCCGGGTCGACGACGAGCGGCCGCGTGCCGCCCGCGACGGCGACCATGCTCCCGGCGTCGGCGGGTCGGCTCTCGACCCCGACCCTGGTGAGCAGCTCGCGCTGTTCGTCGACCCCCAGCGTCGTCCCGAGCAGCCGGTTCACGCGGGCGGGTCGGAAGGCGACGTGCGCCGGTGCTGGCTCGACGGGATTCGAATCGACGACGCCGGGGGCGATCGTGCCGCCCGCCCATTCGGCGATCAGGCGGGCCGTGCGATCGGCGCCGAGCCGGGCCAGGCGCGGCTCGATGCCCTTCTCGAACCGCAGGCTCGCCTCGGACCGGAGGGCGTAGCGGAAGGCGGTCCGGCGGATGCTCACCGGGTCGAAGATGGCCGACTCGATGACGACGTCCGTCGTCGCGGCTCCGACCTCGGAGCTGGCCCCGCCCATGACGCCGGCGATGGCGAGCGGCCCGGCCGGGTCGGCGATGAGCAGCGTCTCGGGATGCAGTTCGCGGACGACGTGGTCGAGGGTCTCGAGGCGTTCACTCGCAGACGCCCGGCGCACCACGATCCGCCCGTCGTGCACGGCGGCCGCGTCGAACGTGTGGATCGGCTTGCCCAGCTCGACCATCACGTAGTTGCTGGCATCGACGACGTTGCTGATCGGGCGCATGCCGGCGGCCAACAGGCGCATCTGCACCGCATCGGGCGACGGGCCGATGCTGACGCCGCTCACCCAGCGGCCGACGAACCGGGTGCACAGGTCCGGCTCCACGACGTCGACGACGAGCCGCTCAGCGGTCGGACGGCCCGACTCCTCGATCTCGGTCGGCGGGAATCGCAGCGGCCCACCGGTCACGGCCGCGACCTCGCGGGCCAGGCCCACGATCGACAGGGCGTCGCCGCGGTTGGGCTTGACGTCGACGTCGAGCACGACATCGCCGAAGAGGTCGGCCAGGGCGACGCCGACCGGGGTGTCCGCCGGCAGGATGAGGATCCCGTCCGCGTCCGAGGTGACGCCCAACTCGTCGCCCGAGCAGAGCATCCCGTTGCTGACCACGCCCATCTTCTCGGTTCGCTCGATCCGGCGGTCGCCCGGCAGCACGGCCCCGGGCAGGGCGACCGGCACGCGCTGGCCGGCGGCGATGTTCGTCGCGCCGCACACGATGTCGAGCGGTTCGCCGCTCCCGACGGTCACCCGGGTCAGCGACAGGCGGTCCGCCCGGGGATGCTTCTCGACCGACAGCAGCTCGCCGACGACCACGTTCCGCCAGTCCGCGCCCCAGCGCTCGATGCCCTTGACCTCCATCCCCAACAGCGTCAGGCGCTCGGCGAGGCGCTCCGGCGTCAGGTCGAAGTCGACGAACTCGCGCAGCCAGCTGAGCGGGACCCTCACCGGAACTGCTCCAGGAAGCGCAGGTCGTTCTCCATGTACAGGCGCAGGTCCCCGACGCCGTGGCGGAGATTCGCGATCCGCTCGACGCCCATCCCGAACGCGAAGCCCTGGTAGCGCTCCGGATCGAGCCCGCCGTACTGGAGCACGACCGGATGGACCATCCCGGCCCCGAGGATCGTCATCCAGCCGGTCCGGGAGCAGGCCGGGCAGCCCACGCCACCGCACACCAGGCACTCCACGTCGAACGCCACGGACGGCTCGGTGAACGGGTAGTAGCCCGGTCGGAACCGGGTGCGCTTGTCCGCGCCATAGAGGGCCCGTGCGAACTCGTCGAGGAGACCGCGCAGGTCGGCCATCGTCGTGCCCTCGTCGATCATCAGGCCCTCGACCTGGAAGAACTCGGAGGCGTGGCTGGCGTCGACCGCCTCGTAGCGGTAGCAACGACCGGGCAGCAGAGCGCGGATGGGCGGCGACTCCTGGTGCATCACCCGGATCTGTCCCGGCGACGTGTGGGTTCGGAGCAGCGACCCCTCGACATCGACGTAGAGCGTGTCCCACAGGTCCCGAGCGGGGTGGTCGGGCGGGATGTTCAGCATCTGGAAGTTGCGCAGGTCGTCCTCGATCTCGGGGGCCTCGTAGACGACGAACCCGAATTGTCCGAAGACGTGCGCGATCGCCTCGATGGTCTCGTTGATCGGATGGAGCGTGCCGGGCCGGACCGGACGGCCGGGCGTCGTGACGTCGAGCGCCTCGGCCTGCAGCCGCCCGACCAGGGCCGAACCGCGGAGGATCGTGCCGCGTTCGGCCAGGGCCGCCTCGATGGTCGCTCGGACGGCGTTCGCGATGGCTCCGACCCGTGGTCGATCGTCGGCCGGTAGCGCGCCGATCCCGCGCAGCACGCCCGTGAGGCGACCCTTCTTGCCCAGGACGTCCAGCTCGAGCGCCTCGAGCGCGGCGACATCCTCGGCGGCCGCGACCGACGCCAGGGTCTCGTCGCGCAGCGCCTCCAGCTGGCGGGTCAGATCGGCGAGGTCCACGTCCGTCCTTCCATGGGTGGGCCGGGAATCAGGAGCCCTCGAGCGTCAGCGACGTCGAGGGCCCGGTGGCTGGTGGTCGCGCTCGGCGTCTCGCCGGCCTGGATCAAGCGCCCTTGGCGAGCTCGACGATCCGGCCGAACGTGGCCGCGTCGCGAACCGCCAGGTCGGCCAGGATCTTGCGGTCGATCTCGACGTCGGCCTTCTTGAGGCCGTGGATGAACTGGCCATAGGTCAGGCCGTTCTGGCGCGCAGCCGCGTTGATCCGGATGACCCAGAGCTGCCGCATCTGGCGCTTGCGCTGCTTGCGGTCGCGGGTCGCGTAGGCGAGCGCATGGAGGAGCGCCTCGCGGGCGGGCTTGATCAGCCGGGATTTGGTGCCCTTGCGACCCTCCGCGTCCTGGAGCAGGCGCTTGTGGCGCTTGTGGGCGGCGACGCCGCGCTTGACTCGTGCCATCTCGTGCTTCCGGCCTTCCTAGAGGTACGGGAGCAGGCGCTTGACCTGCCGCTGGTGCTCGGATCCGAAAAGGACCTTGCCGGCATACCGGCGCGTGCGGCGGGACGACTTGATCTCGAGGTGGTGCCCGCGCCAGGCCTTGACCCGGATGAACTTGCCGCTGCCCGTCACGCCGATGCGCTTCTGGGCGGCCTTGTGGCTCTTGATCTTGGGCACCGTTGCCTCACTCTCCTGTCGCGACCGGCTCGGGTGCCGGTGTGTTGTCGTTCTTCGTCGCCGCCGGAGCCGGCGCGACCGGCGCTGGTGCCGGTTTGGCGGCCGGCCTGGCCGGGGCGGGCTTGGCCGCGGGGACGGCTGCCTTGGCCGCTGCGGCGCCCGGTTCGGTCTTCGGTTCGGTCTTCGGTTCGGTCTTCCGTTCGGTCTTCGGTTCGTCTGCGGCGACCGGCTCGGCCGCCGGAGCGGTCGGTGCCGGCTTCGGCGATGGCGCCGGAGCGCCTTCGTCGAGGCCGTCGGACCCATCCGCCGGTCGGCCCGGCGCATCGTGGCCCTTGGGCTTGTGGGTCGATGCCATCGTGATGTGCATCGACTTGCCTTCGAGCAGCGGTGTCCGCTCCGGGATCCCGTGATCCTTGACCCGATCCGCGAACCGGGCGATGAGGTTTCGTCCGATCTCCGGGTGGGTCAATTCGCGGCCTCGGAAGCGCACTGTCACCTTGATCCGGTCGCCATCCTCGAGGAACTCGATGGCTCGATGGACCTTGGTGTCGAAGTCGCCGACGCCGATCTTCGGCGAGAGACGGACTTCCTTGAAGGTCACCGAACGCTGCTTGCGCTTGGCTTCCTTCTCGCGCTTCGTCAGTTCGTACTTGTACTGCCCGAAATCTAGGAACTTGACCACCGGCGGCGACGCCATCGGGGCGACTTCGACGAGGTCGAACCCCCGGTCCTGCGCCATCTCAAGGGCTTTCGGCGTGGGCATCACACCCAGCTGGGCACCCTCTTCATCGACCACCCGGACCTGAGGGATCCGGATCATCTGATTCACACGCAGGTCTCGGCTGATGGTTCGCTCCTTGTCCTTCCAAGCAGTCTCGACCGGCGCGGTCATACGACCCGCCGTCGGCCGAAGCGGGAGGATAGCACATGGGTTCTGAAGCCGACAACGAGCGGCGAGCCCGATCGCTCGACCCATTCGCCGCGGCCCCACATCGCGCCCCCGCTGGCGCCTTTGCATCGCGGCATATGCTGAGAGCCGATGGCTGCGATCCCGGATCCCGGGGGCGACGACGAGGAGTTCTGGCGCGACTTCCTCACGCGTGGCGATGGGATGGAGCGAAGGGTCAGGCAGATCTTCAGGCGCATCCCCCAGGGGCCACGCTGCAAGTTGTGCGCAGCGCCCTTCGCCGGTGTCGGCGCGCCGTTGATGCGGATGATCGGCAAGCGGCCTTCCGACAGGAATCCGACCATGTGCAACTCGTGTTTCGACTTCATGGTGCAGCACCACGGCGGTGCCGAGATCGAGTGCAGCTTCCTGTTCGCCGACGTCCGCGGCTCGACCGCTATGGCCGAGGGCATGTCCGCGACCAGCTTCCGCGGCCTCCTGGACCGCTTCTACTCGACGGCGTCCGCCGTCGTCTTCGATCACGACGGCAGCGTGGACAAGTTCGTCGGCGACGAGCTGGTGGCGATCTTCTTCCCGCTCCTGAGCGGCGAACGACATGCGGCGCGCACTGTCGAGGCCGCCGAGTCCCTGTTACGGGCGACCGGTCACGCCGATGCCGATGGCCCGTGGGTACGGCTCGGCGCAGGGGTGCATACCGGTCCCGCCTGGGTCGGAGCCGTGGGTGACGGGACGCATGTCGAGCTGACCGCCTTGGGCGATACGGTGAACACGACGGCCCGCCTGGCGTCGGTCGCCGAAGCCGGCGAGATCCTGGTCACGATGGTGGCCGCCGAGGCCGCCGGCCTCGATCCTGCGCTTGAGCACCGATCCCTCCTGTTGAAGGGCAAGGAACTCCCGACGGAGGTCGTCGTCCTCCGAACCAGTCTGTAGGAGCTCCTCGCGCCGGGGCCTACCCGACCCCGCGCGCGGCGGCCTCCGCAGCCAGGCGTTCGGCGAAGGCCTCCCAGCCCTGCGGCTCCTGCTGCTCGCCCGCCCGGGTCCGCGGCGAGGCCGTCCGGGCCTCGATCTCGCGATCGCCCAGCACGACCATGTAGGGCACCTTCTGCTCCTGGGCCGCCCGGATCTTGTACTGCATCCGGTTCGATGAGTCGTCGACCTCGACCCGCAGCCCGCGAGTCCGCAGGAGCGCTGCCAGTTCCTCGGCCGCCTCGATGTGCCGGTCGGCGATCGGGATGACGACCGCCTGGACCGGTGCCACCCAGAGCGGGAAGGCGCCCGCGAAGTGTTCGACGAGGATGCCGATGAACCGCTCCAGCGAGCCGTAGATGGCGCGGTGGATGGCGATCGGTCGCTGCGGCTGGCCTGCCTCGTCGATGTAGGTCAGGTCGAACCGCTCGGGCAGCATGACCAGGTCGACCTGGATGGTCGCCATCTGCCACTCGCGTCCGAGCGCGTCGTCGATGTAGATGTCGATCTTGGGCGCGTAGAACGTGCCGTCCTTGGGCTTGAGGGTGTAGGTCAGGTCGGCGGCTGCGAACGCCTCGCGGATGAGCTGCTCAGCGCGCTCCCACAGCGCCGGATCGCCGAGCGCCTTGTCGGGCTTGGTCGCGAAGGCGAAGCGGGGTTCCAGACCGAACCAGCCATACGCCTCGCGGACCTCGCCGAGGAGCGCCTCGATCTCGTCGGTGAGCTGGTCCGGCCGCACGTAGATGTGCGCGTCGTCCTGGATGAACTGGCGGACCCGGGTCAGCCCCGACAACGTCCCTGAGCGTTCGTTGCGGTGAAGCCGGCCGTACTCGTTGTAGCGCAGCGGCAGGTCGCGGTAGGAGCGCAGCTGGCTGCGGTAGATGAAGGTCGACTCCGGGCAGTTCATCGGCTTGAGGCTGAAGAGCTGGTTCTCCGACTCCACGATGAACATGTTGTCCTTGTAGAGGTCCCAGTGGCCGGACTGGCGCCACAGCCGCTCGGACACGAGGATCGGCGTGCTGACTTCCTCGTACCCGCGTCGTTCCTGCAACTCGCGCATAGCGCCTTCGAGCGTGCGCCAGATGCGCTGGCCCTTCGGGTGCCAGAACGCCGAGCCCGGCGACACGTCGTGGAAGCTGAACAGGTCGAGCGCGACGCCCAGGCGCCGATGATCGCGCTTCTTCGCTTCCTCGCGGCGCCACAGGTACTGGTCCAGCTGCTCCTGCGTCGCCCAGGCCGTCCCGTAGACGCGCTGGAGCATCGGGCGCTTCTCGTCGCCGCGCCAGTACGCCCCGGCGGTGCCGAGAAGCTTGAACGGGCCGATCCGACCGGTGCTGGCGACGTGCGGCCCGCGGCACAGGTCGATGAACGGCCCCTGGCGATAGAACGTCGTGGGTGGCATCTGGCTGCCGTCACGCTCGGCCGCCGCGAGCAGGTCATCGACGATCTCCACCTTGAACGGCTGGTCGCGCTCGACCAGGAACGCCCGCGCGTCCGCCGGTGACAGCTCGCTGAGCTCGAACGGGTGGTCGGCGGCGACGCTCTCGCGCATCCGCGCCTCGATGGCCGGCAGGTCGTCGGGCGTCAGCGGGCGCGGGAGCTGGAAGTCGTAGTAGAAGCCGTCCTCGATGACCGGTCCGATCCCGAGCTTGGTCCCGGGGAAGAGCTCGAGTACCGCCTCGGCGAGCACGTGGGCCGCCGAGTGGCGCATCGGACCAAGCTCGCCGCTGGCGCCGTGATCCATCAGCTCGTCGGCCGACCCGCGGACCGGCGCCTCGAACGCGTCCTCGTCGCTCGCGACGCCGCCCGCGGCGACCGGTTCCTGTTCGCTCATCGATGTGCTCCCCTGAGAATCACAAACCCCTCGTCCATCGACAGGACGAGAGGTTCACTCCCGCGGTCCCACCCGCCTTCGCCGACCCGTGCGGTCGGCGCGCTTGCGGTCGCGTTAACGGGCGACGCCCGGGCCGGTTCACTGGCCGCTCACGGGTGGTGCCACCGCGGAGATCGCCGCCGGGCTTCCAGCCGTGGCCCGGCTCTCTGAGGGTCCGCTTCGCGGGGCGCGTCCCGATCGACGCTCATCTTCGGTTCGTGGTGGGCGACACTGGACTCGAACCAGTGACCTCTTGCATGTCAAGCAAGTGCTCTAACCAGCTGAGCTAGCCGCCCGATGTCGCCGGTCCCCCGCTCCGTTGGTCTCGGTCTCGTTGGCTCGCGGGGTGTTCCAGGTCCCGCGACGAGGTCGTGACCGACTGATCGAGGAGCCAGCGGCGAGGCGCATCATACCCCGAGGTCCGAGCGCCGTCACCACCAACGACCTGCTCGGGCGCCGCCGCCCGACGGTCAGAGATGGGCGCCGTACGTCGCGCCGATCCGCTCCAGGACCCGACCGACCCGGTCGGCGGCGTCGATGGTGTCCTCGAGGCCTTCGTAGATCTCCTCGCCGGTCAGGACCGCGAGCGGACTCGTCGACGGGTCGAAGAGGCGCTCGATGTTGCGACGCCGCAAGCGGTCGCCCTCCTTCTCCAACGCGTGGATGCGGGGCGGGTACGCGCGCAGCTCGACCGGATGGCTCAGCGCCCCGACGCCTTCGACGATGACATCGCAGGCCTGGACCAGGATCGTCGCCTGCTCCGCCGCGCCGGGTGGGGGCACCGGCACGTGGTAGAGGACGAGCATGTCCGCGACCTTCTCAGCGAGATCGATGATGTCATCGAGGACGTTGGCCAGATCGTGGATGTCGTGGCGCTCGAACGGGGTGACGAAGGTCGCCTCGAGGTGGTGCAGGACCTCGTGGCTGATGTCGTCACCCCGGTGCTCCAGGTCGCGCAGGCGGTCGGCGGCGGCGGACGGGTCGACGTAGTCGCGCAGGTCCGATTCGAGGACACGGGCGCCATCCGCGGCGACCGCGGCCTGGTCGGCGAACAGCTCGTAGAAGCGCTGGTCCGTCGGGATCAGGCGGAAGCTCATCGGGCAGGCCCTGGGCGGTCGTGCACGGCGTCAGGGTACGGGGTCCCGTCACCGGCGTGGTGACGACCGCGTACGGCGTCGTTCCGACCACGCCATCATCAGGCCGATGCACGACACGACCGGCTACGAGCTGCTCGACATCGGCGGTGGCGGGCGGCTGGAGCGCTTCGGCGAGCGAACGGTCGATCGCCCGGCCCCGACGGCCCTCGGATCGCGGCGGGATCCTGACGCGTGGCCCTCGGCCGACCTTCGCTTCGATCGTGAGCGCGGGTGGACCGGACCGGAGGCCGATGCGGGGCCGTGGCCGATCGAGGTCGGCGGGTTCACGTTCGAACTCCGAGCGACCGATGCCGGCCAGGTCGGCCTGTTCCCGGAGCACGAGGCCATGCTGTCCTGGCTGCGTCGACGAACGCCCGGGTCGATCCTCAACCTCTTCGCCTACACCGGGCTGGCGACCCTCGCGCTCGCCGCCGTCGGTGCGTCGGTGACCCACGTCGACGCGTCGCGACCGACCGTCGCATGGGCGAGACGGAACGCCGAACGGTCCGGCCTGGCGGACCGCCCGGTCCGCTGGATCGTGGATGACGCTCGCGCCTTCGTCGCGCGCGAGGCACGTCGCGGCCGTCGCTACCGCGGCGTCGTGCTCGACCCGCCGACGTACGGCCACGGCTCCGGTGGCCGCTCGTGGCATCTCGAGGGCGACCTCGCCGAACTCCTCGATGCGCTGCGGGCCATCCTCGAACCGGACGGCTTCGCGCTGCTGACCGCCCATACGCCGGCGTTCGGTCCCGATCGACTCGCCGATTCCCTCGCGGATGGCCTCAACCGTCGTCCCGAGGCCGTCGATGCCGGCGATCTCGCGCTGGAGACAGCCGGCGGCGATCGGCTGGAGCTCGGGTCGTTCGCCCGTCTGACCGGCGGGGCATGATGCCCCCGATGCGAACGCCGGCGACACCCGAGCTGACCAGCCGCACCAACCCGCGCGTGACGGCCGTCGCGGCCCTGCGCGACCGAGGCGAACGAGACCGGCGCGGCCTCACGATCGTGGACGGCGTGCGCGAGATCCGTCGGGCGCTCGACGCGGGCGTCGAGGTCGCCGAGGTGTTCGTGTGCGAGCCGATGCTGGCCGGCCCGGACGCCCGCGCGGCCCTTGACGTCCTGGCCGCCGCCGGGATCGTGCCGGTCACGACGAACGCCGCGGTGTTCGAGAAACTGGCCTTCGGGGGCCGGTCCGAGGGGCTCGTCGCGGTCGTCCGGATCCCCGACCTCTCGCTCGAACGAGTCGCGGTCCCCGCGGACGCCCTCGTGCTCGTCATCGAGGGCGTGGAGAAGCCGGGCAACGTCGGTGCGGCCCTGCGCTCGGCCGATGGCGCCGGGGCCGATGCCGTCGTCGCGGCCTCGCCGCGAACGGACCTGTTCAACCCCAACGCCATCCGCGCCAGCGCCGGGACGATGTTCACCGTCCCCGTCGCCGCGGCCGCATCGGACGACGTCCGGACCTGGCTTCGGGAACGGGGTCTGCGGGTCGTCGCCGCGCGGGTCGATGCGGCGCGACCGTATACGGACGCCGACCTGCGTGGTCCGCTGGCGATCGTCGTCGGGGCCGAGGCGACCGGTCTCGGCGACGTCTGGACCGGGCCGGATGTCGAGCCGGTCGGCATCCCGATGCACGGCGTGGCCGACAGCCTGAACGTGTCGGTCAGCGCGGCCGTGTTGCTCTTCGAGGCACGACGGCAACGCCTCGGACATGCCACTCCGGCAGACTGAGGGCATGGATCCCTTCGACTTCGTCATCATCGGCGCCGGTCCGGCCGGCGAAGCGGCGGCCTACAAGGCGCGCGAGCTGGGCGCCTCGGTCGCCATCGTCGATCGGCGCTGGTTCGGCGGCAGCTGTCCTCACATCGGCTGCATCCCGTCCAAGTCGCTGCTCCACGGGGCCGCCCGGCACGCCGAGAACCCGGCGGCGTACCCGTGGTCGCGGGCCTCGTCCCGGCGCGACTACATGGTCAACCGGCCGGCCGATGCAGACGAGCCCGACGACACGAGCCACGTCCGGGCGCTCGAGGCGGCCGGCATCGCCGTCTACCGCGGGAGCGCCCGGATCGTCGGCCGCGGGCTGGTCGCGGTCAGCCACGACGATGCGACCCACGAGGTCCCCGGGGCGAATGTCGTCGTCGCGGTCGGGTCCGGATCCAGGATCCCGCCGCTCGAGGGCATCGCGGACATCCACGTGTGGACGAATCGCGAGGCGACCCTCGCGCGCGAGTTGCCGGCCAGCCTGCTCGTGTTGGGGGGCGGGCCGACCGGTTGCGAACTGGCCCAGGTCTACGCCCGCTTCGAGGTCCCCACGACCATCGTCCAATCCGGCCCGCGCCTGGCCCCGACCGACCATCCCCGCAATTCCGAGGCGATCAGGGCGGCCTTGCTCGCCGACGGCGTCACGGTCCGACTCGGCGTGCGGGCGCTTCGCGTGCACGCCTCGGCCGGACCGGCCGGTCAGCACGTGGTCGAGCTCGACGACGGTTCCACGGCGCAGGGTCACGTCGTCCTCGTCGCGGTCGGCCGGGAGTTCCCGCTCGGCGATCTCGGGCTCGAGCACTACGGCCTCGATGCCGCCGCCCGACTGCCCTTCCCGCGCGACGGCCGGCTGCGGATCGACGACGGGTTGTACGCGATCGGCGACCCGGCGGGCCCGGAACTCCACACCCACCAGGCCCACTACCAGGGCGAGCTCGCCGTGCGGATGGCGATGGGGGAAGCGGTACAGCCGGACTACCGCGCCCTGCCGCGCGCGACCTACACGGATCCGGAGGCCGCCTCGGTCGGCCAGTCCCTGGGCGAGGCGCTCGATCACGGCCACGATGCGTTCGAGCTGGTCGCGGACTTCCCGAGGACCTCAAAGGGCTACTCGGTCGAGGCCAGCGTCGGGCACGTGACGATCGTCGTCGATCGCGCGACGCGTCAGCTCGTCGGTGCGGCGATGGCCTGTCCCGACGCATCGGCGGCCATCCACGAATGCGTCGTCGCCATCAAGGCGCGGATCCACGGTCGACGTCCTCGCGGACACGATCCACGCGTTCCCCTCGACGTCGCGCATCTTCAACGGCCTCTTCGCCGACGCGCTGCGAGAGCTGGACCGACCAGGCAGCGTGGTGTCGTCCTGACGCCGTCGACCTACCGCTCGAAGACGACTTCGCCGTCCATCAGGACCATCGTCGGTCGGGCGTTGGCCAGCGCCCCGCCCGGTTCGACCGGGTCGTCGAGGACCGACGCGTCAAGGACGACCACGTCCGCGCGGTGCCCGGGCACGAGCCGGCCACGATCGAGTTCGCGCGCGGAGAGCGCCGGATCGAGACATGCCGCTCGCAACGCGCGCTCCAGCGACAGGGCCTCATCGGGCCCGAACGGCGCCGTGCCGGCCGGCCAACGGACGTCCTCGCGCCGCACGGCCAGGGCGATGCCGGGCCACGGGTCGAACGATTCGATCGGCGCGTCGGTGCCGAACGCGACGACCGCGCCGGTCCGGGCGAGCGAGGCCCACGCGTACCCATTCGCCTCGGCGCGCCGACCCCACACCCGACGGGCCACGATCGCGTCCGACCCGACGTGGACGGGCTGGACACTGGCCGCGATCCCGCTGCTCGCGAACCGGCCCAGGTCGGCGGGATCGACCAGCTGGACGTGCTCGAGGCGCGGCATCAGTGGCACGTCGCGGGCGGTCGGACCCAGGACGTCGAGGGCGGCCCGGACCGCGGCGTCCCCGATGGCGTGGATCTGGGTCGCGATGCCGGCCGTCGCCGCTCGCGTCGTGGCTGCCGCGAGCTCGTCGGGCGGCGTGACCCACAGCCCGCGTCGGCGCTCGGGCGGCAGGGTGCCGGCGGCGTCCGGCTCGATGTCCGCGAGGAGCCTGGCGGTCCGCGAGCCCATGGACCCGTCGGCGAAGCACTTCTGCCAACCGATCCGGGCGCGGCCGTCAGGATCACCTCCGAGCGGCGCGCCGCTCCGCATCCCGCGCGCGATGGCCGTGTCCAGGGCGTCGTTGCGCAGGCTCGCGTGCAGCCGCACGGGCAGCCGCCCGGTCTCGGCCAGGTGCTCGTAGGCCGGATACGAGAACGCCAGGTCGGGATCCGGCGCCAGGCTGCCCGGATCGTGACAGGCGACGAGGCCCAGCGAGACCAGCTCGTTCGCGACCGTGACGATCGCGGACTCGAGGTCGGCCTGCTCGGGCGCCGGCAGGTGGATCGTCACGAGCCGGGTGGCCGACTCGTACAGGACGCCGTCCGGCGTCGCGTCGGCGGCCCGGCCGATGACGCCGCCAGCGGGATCCGGGGTCTGGGCCGTGATGCCGGCGTGGGCGAGCGCGGCGTGGCTCGCCAGCAGGGCGTGATGGTCGTGGGCCCAGAGCATGATCCGTCGCCCGGGTGCGACCCGTTGCAGGTCATCGGCAGTCGGCCAGCGACCCCAGCGGTCGGGATCCCACCCATGTCCGTCCAGCCACGCCTCCGCGTCGGTCGCCGCCGCATGCGCGGCCGCCACGGCGGCCATGCCCGTTTCGATCGTCGCGGCCCTCGAGAGGTCGATCTGGGTCAGCGCCCGGGCGGCCTGCGCGAGATGGAGGTGCGCGTCGGTCAGACCGGGGATCGCGACCTCATCGGGGGCGAGGGCGATCCGCCGGGTGAACGGGTCGGCCCGTGTCTCGAGCTCCACCTCCGAGCCGGCGAACGCGACCCGACCATCGCGGATCCCGATCGCTTCGACCCACCCGAAACCGGCCCGTCCGGCCAGCGTCGCGATCCGGCCCGTCACGAGGGCGTCGAGCGGCATCGCCGACGTCTACGCGCGATCCGCGGGGTCGGATGGTCCTACGGGAACGGGCTGCCCATCGTCGACCACCTCGGCCACGACGCCGCCGGCGGCCGGTTCCTGGGGCTCGTGCCAGGTCGGCCGGTCCGCCCCGAGCGCGGCCGCGATCGGATCGACGGTGTTCGGATCCGCGGCGTTGTGGCCTTCCGATTCGAGCAGCGGGCCGCGAACGAGGACGGACGCGATGCCACAGACGAGGACGATCAGGGCCACAGCCACCAGCACCAGGGTGGTCCCGATGAGGTCCGAGATCGGGCCGACGATGATGATCGGCAGGAAGCTCGCGACCGACACGAGCATGTTCAGGATGCCGAACACCCGACCTCGGACATCCTCGGGGAGGTCCTCCTGGAGTTGCGTCTGCGACGGGATCGCGACGAACGCATAGGCGATCCCAGCCCCCAGCGCGATGACCACGTTGACCGTCAAGAGCGAGGTGAGCCCCGAGAGATCCAGCCCGCCTGGCGCGTCCGCCCGCTGGAGGAGCCGACTGATGGGACCCGAGACCGACAGCATGCCGAGGAGCACGCCCAGGGCGATGAGACCGCCCTCGATGACCCGCCGGCGCGGCAGGTACTTTCCGTACTGGTTCAGCAAGAGGATCCCGGTCACGATCCCGAAGCCCATGGGCAGCACCACGACGGCGAAGTCCTTCGCCGCGAGACCCAGCGTCTGTCGGGCGAAGTCCGGCCCGAGCACGCCCAGGACGCCGACGAGCGACGCGGTGATGCCGAGATAGAGCAGCGACCACCCGACCGATCGGTGCGAGCGAACGAACTCGATCCCCTCGCGGAGCTGGGCGATCGTCGAACCCATCGCATGCTCGGCATCGACCACGCCAAGGCCGTGCACGTTCGCGTTGGTCGGCGGCGGCGCCGACGGGAGCGTGAAACAGAAGATGGCCGCGAGGAAGTAGAGCCCGCTGACGACGAGGATCACGGCCTCGGGCGACGCGATGTTCACGACGAGTGGCCCGAGCAGGGCGAACCCAAGGGCGAACGCGGCGTTGAGCGTGAGGGTGAAGATCCCGTTCGCCGCCAGCAACTGGTTGCGCGGCACGACGCTGGGAATCATCGCCGCCTCGGCCGGCGCGAAGAAGACCGTCACCGTCGAGATGAACACGTTCAGGATGAGGATGAAGGCCAGGTTGGTCCCGGCGAGATACAGCGCGACGAAGGCGGCACCGCGCAGGAGGTTGGTGGCGATCAGGATCGTCCGTCGATCGATGCGGTCGACATAGACGCCGGCGACGGCCGAGAAGAGCACGGCCGGGACCAGGAACGTGAGGATCAGCAGGCTGACGGCGGTCTTCGAGCCGGTCGAGTCGACGACGATGACCGTCAACCCGTAGAGCACCATGTTGCCCCCGACCTGGGTCGCGGCCTGTGAAAGCCACAGGCGCAGGAACCCGCCGTTGCGGAAGACCGCGAGCGCGCCGGTCTCGACCGGTGTCGTCGCCTCGGCGGTCACGCGCTCGGGTCCGTGCCTGGCGGTGTGAGGGCGGCGCTCAGGCCCGGATCGCCGCGTTCGACGAAGGCCTCGAGGCGTTGCTCCAGGCGTCGGCGCTCGAGCAACACATGCCGGCCGCAGCCCCGACAGCGCAGGCCGATGTCCGCGCCGAGCCGGTCGACGAGCCAGGTGTCGCTGCCGCACGGATGGGCGCGCCGAAGACGGACGACGTCGCCCACGAACAGCGGAAGGACTTCTGACTCGTGCATCGGGCCGGTCAGGGTATCAAAGCCGCGGGTGACCGTGGACCGGGACCAGGGTACGGTCCGTGGCGGGCAATTCGAGCCGCTCGACCGGGGTCACGGTGACCACCACGTCGGGTTCCGTGGCCGCCAGCTGCGCGATGACGCCACCCGATCGGGTCAAGGAGCCCGTGAGCTGCTCCGATGCCCCGATCGCCTCCAGCGTGAACGTGTCGGGCAGGACCGCCCCGTCGAGGCTCGCGTCGCCGGGCGGCCCGACGGCCACGACCCCCGGGACCAGGCGGACCCCATCGGCGGCGATCGCCTCCGCGCCGGCGTCGCGCAGCTCGTTGATGAGGTCCTCCATGCCGGCGCCGTCGATCGGCCCGCTGACCGTGATGGACACGCCCGGGCCCGTGACCGGATCCAGCCCGGCGTAGGCCCGCACCCGTCGAAGGTCGGTCCGGATCTCATCGATCGAGGCCTCGCCGCGATCCTGGTTCGACGTCAGCGTCGCCAGCTCACGCTCGAGCGAGGCGATCTCGCGACGCAACTGGTCGTTCCGCTGGTTGACGCTCGCGACGAAGACCGTCAGGTCCTGGGCGTCGAGCGCCGCCAGCCCGGCCCCACCGGCCTGCGCTCGCAACTGCACGACGACCAGGATGCCGAGCACGAAGGCGACGGCCGCAATGGTCAGCTGGTTGCGTCGAACGTGCATCGCGGTCAGCCTGGCGGGCTCGCGCCCGGGCCGGGCGCGGTGGTCGGCGCGGGCGTGACCACCGGCCGGGAGTAGCGCAACGAGACCGTCCCCGCGAACGCCGGCACATCGACCGTCGTCGGCTCCGCGAACGACAGCCGGATGCCGTAGGCCTCGGCCCTCGCCCGCACGAAGTCGACGAACCCGGGTGCGGCCGCGAGGCGGTCGTAGAGGTCGTCCGGCCCGAGCGCCGTGACCTGGTACGGCGGGGCGAGGTAGGCGGCGTTGACCAACACGGACGTCCCGATGTCGATGACCGAGGTCGTCGGCGTGATCCGCTCGCCATTGACCGCGACGGCCTCGGCGCCGGCGAGCCACAGCTCCTCGACGACCGCCCGGATGTCGCGCGCCCCGACGAGGTAGTCGTCCTCGCTCGCCTCGCCCGAGACCGATTGCACGGAGTCCTCGAGCTGCAGGACGATGCCCTTCCCGGTCAACGGGATGAGACCGGCGGCGATGCGCGCCTGCTCGAGCTCGTCGTTGAGTTCGCGAACGACTGCGGCCGACCCCTCGCCGGCGCCTTCGATCTGGCCGATCTGCGCCCGGAGATCCAGGAGCTGGTCCTTGAGCTCGTCCTGCTGTGCCTGGAGCCCGGTCGCGGTCTCGAGCAGTGGCGTCCGCTCCTGGGTCGTGTACCGGATGCGCGGCCCTTCGGAACCGAGCTGGGCGGCGATGAGGAAGCCGAGGCCGAGCAGGGCGGCCCCGAGCGTCAGCTGCCAGGTCGGGATCGCCCGGACACGGCCACGGACCGTCATGCCGCCGCGTCCTGCCGCCGGCGGTTCGCATACCAGGCGACGCCGATCACCCCGATGACGAGCACCGCGATCCCGAGGGCGACGATGCCGGCCAGCCCGTCGTCGCCCGACGTGATCGGCGCACGGTAGGCGCCCACCCAACCGGACGGCAACGGACCGAGCGGAGCTGGTCGCGGTCCGAACCGGGTCGGGGTCGTCGCGCCGAGGTCGGCCAACCACGCCGCGTTGAACGCCTCGACATCCTGTCCGATCGCGGCCTCGAACGCCTCGTCATCGGTCTTGCCGTCCGCGTAGGAGCCGATCAGGTCCACGAGCGCATCCTGGCCGTGGGTCCGGACGAAGAAGTCGATGGCGGAGACACTCTCGGCGTAGGCCAGCCGGAAGCCGTCGCCACTGGTCGGGAACTGCCCGGACAGGCCTGGCAGCGGGGTCAGCGAATCGTCGCGGGTGGCGGCCTCCACCGCGCTTCGATCGGCCGCGCCGTAGCCCTCGCTCTGGTAGACGGCCAGCCCTTCGTTCAGCCAGCGCGGTGGGTAGTGGTAGGGATTGTCGACCGCAGTGTCGAATACGAGGTGCGTCAGCTCATGCGGGATGACGACCTCGACCCAGGCGTCATCGATCTCGGTCGGGGCGATGAGCGCGAACAGCGTCCGGATCTCGGAGTTGGCCTGGCCGCCGACGTTCTCGCGGGTCCCCGGGCCCAGGGCGTCGTAGAACGCCGTCTGGTCCGCGTAGATGAAGAAGTCGACCGGTTCGTCCTCGTGGACCCCCAGGAGCTTCGCAGCCGATTCGACGCCGTCCTCGCCGATCGACAGCGCCCGTTGCCCGAAGGCATCGCTGCCCTCGTACCAGTGGACACGCACGATGTCGCCCGCCGCGGTCTTCCAATCGAAGCGGGTATCAGCGTAGACCAGGCTCGCTGCGGGTCCGACCGCGAACTCGGGCGCGGTGGCCGCGCCCCCCTCCCCTGCGGCCACGATCCGCCAATTGGCCTTGATCGGAGTGTTCGGCAGGATGTGGCTGTCGCTCGTGGCCGACAACGTATAGCGCAGGTCGAGCGCGCCCGCGGCGGCCGGTCCGGACACGGGGATCACCTCCGGGCCTGGGGCGTCGGCGTAGGTCACGAGGAGTTCGACGCGCTCGACCGCTCGGTCTGCCGTGGCGGGCTGGCTGAAGACGACATCCTGGCCGAACGAACCGCTCGCGGTCGGCGTCCCGAAGTCGACGAACGTGGCGGCGGCGACCGGGGCCGCCAGGGCCATCGCGAGCAGCGTGCCAGCCAACGTCGACCACCCGAGCACCAGGATCCGGCCGTGGCGCATCAGTCCGACCATGCCAGGCCGGCCATCCGCATGATCCCGAGCCCGCCCTGACCGGCGCCCAGGAGGCCCGTCCGGGACAGCGCCCAGCCAGTGCCATAGGCCACCGGAACGACGGGCACGTCGCTCTGGACCACGGCCTCGGCGCGGTCGTAGGCGGCCGTCGTCGTCGCCGGATCGTTCGACGCGGTTGCGTCCGCGATCGCCGCATCGAACGCATCGGACGACCAGCCACCGTAGTCGTTCGTCGAATCGCTGGCGAGCAGCACGCCCAGGAAGTCGTTGCGACCCGGGTAGTCGGCGATCCAGCTCAGCGACCAGATCGCGGGTGGGTCCTCCTCGAGCCGGTCGAAGTACGCCTCGAAATCCATCGTCTCGGTGGCGAGCTCGATGCCGAGCTCGCGCCGGAGCTCGTCGACGATGGCCGCATCGAACGTGCCGCCGCTCGTCTGCATCGTGACCGTCGGGAAGCCCGCCCCGCCCGGATAGCCGGCCTCGGTGAGGAGGGCCCGAGCGGCCACGGGGTCGTAAGCCGGCAGGAAATCGCGTTCGGAGCGGCCGGGAACGCCGGGCGGCACCATCGAGTTGGCGACGACCGACTCGCCCTCATACGAGCCCAGCCGAGCGATCCGGCGCCAGTCGACGGCCATGCCGAACGCCTGACGCACCCGCACGTCATCGAAGGGAGCCCGCCGCGTGTCGAAGCCGTAGTACTCGACCGACATCGTCGGGACCTCACGCAACTGCGGCCCGAGCTTCGGGTCGTAGGCGATCCAGGAGGCATCGAACGAGGAGATCGGGGCGTAGTCGAGGTCGCCCTCCTCGAAGACCTCCACCTCGCTCCGACCGCCGAGGTCGCCGACCAGGTCGAGTGTCCCGATGGCGGGACGGCCGGCCCAGTAGCGGTCGTTCGCCCGGAGCGTCAAGTCCGCGCCTGACGCGCCGACCGCCGTGTAGCCGCCACTGGCGACGAAGTCCAAGCCTGGTGCGAACGCACCGGGCCGGCCAGCCGTCGAGGGCACGATCCCGAACGAGGCCCCGGCGACGATGTCCGGGAAGTCCGACGCCGGGCGGGCCAGCGTCACCGTCACGTCACCGGTCGCGTCGTCGGCCGCCAGGCCGACCGCGGACGCCTCGCCCGTGCCGGCCATGTAGGCGCTCGCCCCTTGCACCGCGAACATGAGCGACGCGAGCGGCGACGGCGCTGCCGGATCGATGAGCCGCAGCCAGCTCCGAACCACGTCACTCGCGCGCAACGGCGTGCCGTCGGAGAACGTGAGACCCGGCCGCAGGTGGAAGACGACGCGGGTGCCGGCGTCCTCGACCCGCCACGACTCGGCCAGGGCCGGTTGCAGGTGCAGTTCCGAATCGAACGTGGTGAGCGTCTCGAACAGCTGGGCCGAGATCGACGCGCTCGTCACGTCGCCCTGGGCCGCTGGATCCAGGCTGGAGGCGGCGCCGGTGAAGATCCGGGCGTGGTCGCTGGCGGCGCGCGCGTCGCCGACCAGCGTCGCAGCGCCACCCACCAGCGACAGCGAGACGATCAGGCCGAACGCGACGGCGCGGTTCGAGGGGCGGCGCATCGGCGGGAGTATACGGGCGACCGGCCGGATGCCCCTCCAGGACGCGGATCGCGGGCGCGGGCCCTCGTGCCAGCTCGCGGCGAGGGACGCGTAGCATGGCCGGGTGACCCTGCGATTGCGCGACACCCTGAGCCGCTCGGTCCGGCCGGTCGAACCGATCGAGCCCGGACGGGTGCGCATGTACACCTGCGGTCCGACCGTGTACCGGTACGCCCACGTCGGCAACCTGCGCAGCTATCTCCTCGCCGACCTCATCCGCCGAGCGTTGCTGTACCACGGGATCGCCGTCTTCCACGTCAAGAACATCACCGACGTCGGCCACCTCCGCGACGAGCGGTTCGATCGCGGCGAGGACCGGATGCTCGTCTCGGCCGGCCTCGAGGACAAGACGCCCGCCGAGATCGCCGCGGCCTACGAAGCGGCCTTCCACGCCGATGAGGCGGCCGTGAACATCCTGCCGGCCCACGTCTTCCCGCGCGCGACCGAGCACATCCCCGAGATGGTCGCGCTGGCCGAACGGCTCCAGGACGCCGGCCATGCCTACCCCTCGTCGGCCGGCAACGTCTACTACGCCGTCGCTTCCTTCGAAGGCTACGGCCGGCTGTCGGGCAACTCGCTCGACGAGCTACGCGCCGGACATCGGGGCGAGGTCGAGCCCGACAAGCGCGATCCGGCGGACTTCGCGCTCTGGAAGGCGGCCGGCGAAGGTCGCATCCTCAAGTGGCCGACCGCGCGCTGGGGCGATGGCTATCCGGGCTGGCACCTCGAGTGCTCGGCGATGGCGATGCGCTACCTCGGCGATCGGTTCGACATCCACACGGGCGGCATCGACAACGTGTTCCCCCATCACGAGGACGAGATCGCGCAGTCCGCCCCGCTCGTCGGCGGACCGCCGGCGAACCACTGGGTCCATGGCGAGTTCCTGCTCATGTCCGGGCGGAAGATGGCGAAATCGGCGGGCAACTTCCAGCGCGTGACGGAGCTCACCGACCAGGGCATCGATCCGCTCGCCTTGCGCTACCTGGCGATGACGTCGCGCTACAGCCACAAGCTCGACTACTCGGACGCCTCGATCCGGGGGGCGGCGTCCGCGCTCGCGTCGTTGCGCGCCCGGTTGCGCGGTCTCGGGCCGGCGCCGGCGAACGGCCCATGGGCCGCCCCGGTGCCGCTGCTGGCCGGCGCCGCCGGCGATCGGCCGGAGGGCGTGGCGGTCGATGTCGCGGGGCATGGCGGCGGGGGCTCCATGACGCCGACCGATCGTGCCCAGGCCCCGGTCGCACCGCTGTCGGAAGCCGGGCTGACGTTCCACGCCCGGTTCGTCGAGGCGATCGATGACGATCTCGACCTGCCGAGCGCCCTCGCGGTGATCCGCGAGATCCTGCGCGCGGACCTGCCCGCCGACGAGCGGCGATGGCTGGTGCTCGATGCGGACGCGGTGCTCGGGTTGGGGCTCCACACGGTCTGGAGTGACTCGACGGCGGCCGCCCGGACCGGCCAACCGATCCCGGCCGACGTCAAGGCGCTCCTCGCCGCGCGCACCGAGGCGCGTTCGGCGAGGGACTTTGCACGTGCCGATGCCCTGCGGACGGAGATCGAGGCAGCCGGCTGGACGGTGACGGACAGCCCGACCGCGTCCATCGTCAGTCGCGCCGTACCAGCAAGTCCCGGCGCGACCCGAACCGGTCGATGATCCGGTAGAAGTTCCGCTTCGACTGGCGGTCTCGCTCCTCGTCGGGGAGGCTCGTCCAGCCGCGGTGCTCATGGCGAAGGAGTGGCAGGCCATCGACCGCGACCGCGCGTCGCGGTGGCGTGTCCTCCCCTTCGTCGCGCAGCACCAGGCTCCACCAGAGGTCGAGGTTGCGGTAGAAGCGGAACCGTTCGTCGAGGGGTCCGCGGTCGGCGAAGTCGGCGCGTCGGAAGGCCAGGAGATACCCGCCGATGGCATCGGCATCGCCCGGCGGCGCGTCGTTGAACTTGCGCAGGTCATCGGTCACGAGGCCCCACGGACCGGCCACCGCTACGGTCGGGTCCGCGAGCGCCTCGACGAGCGCCGTGACGATGTCCCCATGTGGCTCGACGCTCGTGTCCAGGACGATGACGACCGGGCCGCTCGCGCGCCGGATCCCGGCGTTGATCGCGGCGGCGTGACCCAGCCGCTCGCTCGTCCAGACGATCTCGGGCCTCAGCGCGGTCGTCGTTCCGGCCATCGCGTCGAGGGCCACCGCCTGGGCGTCCGACGGGGCATCCGCGATGACGACCACGGACGTCCCGTCCGGCGATGATCCCCGGAGCCCGGTGAGCGCTCGCTCGAGATCGTCGGGCCAGTCGGTGGCCAGGACGACGACCGTGGCGAGCCCGACTGGCGCGTCCTCGAGCCGCGACGGGACATTCCGGCTGGCACCGTACCGGACGCGCTCGCCCTCGACGAGGTCCGGTGGCGTCGCCGGCGTCAGTGCGAAATCGGTGCCCCGATCGGCGATCCGCCAGCCCGCCGCCTCGATCGCCGCGCGGAGGCGATCCGCCTCGTCCCAGTCACGCCGCTCGCGCGCCTGGGCGCGAGCGTGGGCGAGGTCCAGGATCTCGTCGGGGACGAAGGCACGGGTCACCGGGGCAGGATAGTCGGGCAACCACCGAACGGGCGGCGATACGATGCGTGCCATGACCGCACCGACGACCCCCAAGCGGATCAAGAACCAGGGCTGGGAGCTCTTCCTCCTCGGCTTGTCGGTCTTTTCGATCGCGAACGTCGTGATCGCCCTGCTCGCGATCGACCCGGAGGTCGTCGAGATCGTCTCGATCGTCGATACCGTGGCGTGCGCCATCTTCCTTGTCGACTTCCTCTACCGCCTCGGCTCCGCACCGGATCGTCCCGCTTATATGATCCGTTGGGGCTGGCTCGACCTGATCGGCAGCGTTCCCGTGATCGGCTTTCGACTCTTCCGCATCCCCCGAGTGGTCCAGGGATTCCGCTCGCTCGGGGAGCTCGGCAGTCGCCGGATCGGGAAACTCCTGCTGCAGGATCGGGCCTCCAGTGCGATCCTCGGCGTGTTCCTGCTGACGATCGTCGTACTCGAGGTCAGCGCCATCCTCATGCTCGTCGCCGAGCGCACCGACCCGGCGGCCAATATCAAGACCGGCGGTGACTCCCTCTGGTACGCGCTCGTGTCGGTCACGACCGTCGGCTACGGCGATCGCTACCCGGTGACGATGTACGGGCGACTCGTCGGGTCGGTCCTGCTGGTGGTCGGCATCGGCCTGTTCAGCACGTTCACCGGCTTCCTCGCGACGAAGTTGGCGCAGCGATCCGAAGAAGAAGCCGGCGAGTCTCGCGACATCGTCGAGCGTCGGCCCGACGCTCCGGGTTGACCCCGACGACCGGTCCGGGATGCAACGGATGGCACCGTCCGACGTCCGTTTGGCATGGTACGGACCATGCGCGTCTCGAGTTCGCTCCCCGCCCGTCTTCGGCACATCGTCGGCGGAGTGCTTCTTGCCGTGCTCCTCGCGGGCTGCTCGCTCGTCCCGAACATGGACCACGGGAGCTCCGGGTGCTCGAACGCCGCGGGCATCGGCCCGAGGTCCGGCGATGCCCCGGTCACCCAAGCCGTGAGCGCATCGGTCCTGCCCGAGCTGGACGGCCTCCCGGCCGTCGAGGCGGCAAGCCGGGCCGCCGCGCAGGGTCACACGGTCGTCTTCAACGTGCAGATCGAGGGCTACGGCGAGTGCTGGTGCGTGCCGCCGCCAGAGGGGACGGTCGTCGCGTCATGGTGGAACAGCCACGGCGCCCTGTTCCTGCAGATCGACGGCGTCGACGAAGGCCACACGCCGGACAACCAGCCGACTGCGGGCTGGGGCTGCTAGGCGTGCCGTCCCGCCGGCGCGATCACTTGGTCTTGGGGACCTTGACCTTGAGCTGGCCACCGAACTTGGTGAAGTCCATGGTCATCGAGCCCGTGACCTTGCCGATCTTCTTGTCCTCGACCGAGAACGTCGCCTCGTAGCGGACGGGCGTGCCGTCCGACTTCACCCAGATGTCGAAGTCGTCGTAGTGGCCCGCGTATCCGAGACCGGATTCGTATGGCAGCTGACGCAGTGAGCGGAAGTGCTGCAGGTCCTGCTTGCCGACTCGTTCCTGGCCCATGTAGCGCAGATCGTTCGGGTCCTTGAAGACGCGTACGGCATCGACGAGGTCGTTGATCTCGGCCTTGATCGCCGAGCGCTTCCCCTTCAGCCACAGGCCGGCCTGATAGACGTAGGCGTTCTTGCCCACCAGCCGGAGCCGCATGTCGATCTTCTGGCCGATCGCGGTGGCCTCGATGTCGACACCCATGTCGTCGCCGGCGAAGTCCGCGGACATCGTGGCGAGCACCTTCGCCGACTGACCCCCAATCTCCTGGGTCGCCGTCGTCACCTGTTCCACGTGGGCGACGAACGGCTCCTTGGTCAAAGCCGCGATCGTCGCGTTCGCGTAGCGGATGCCGGTGGCCGTGTCGATCGACGGCGCTGCCTTGGCCGGGGCGACCGACCTCGTCGTGGCTCCGGATGGCGCGGCGGCTCCGCTACAGCCGATCAGTAGTGCGGACGCGAGCACGATGCTGCCGAACCGTGCAAGGGAGCGGGCGTGGGAGCGGCGGTGTGCGGGCATCCGGCCCTCCATCTCCTGGCCCGGGTGGACCTCGTGCACGACGACCATGCCCGACGCCGCGCGACTGTGCTACAAGCCGTCATACCCGGCCGCGCCGAACCAAAGTCCCAGTCGGGAGGCGCCCAGCGATGAGCGACACGGACCTCGAGCCATTCGATCGGATCCCGAAAGTCGAGCTGCACTGCCACGTCGAAGGCACGGTTCGCACGGGCACCGTCGTGGACCTGGCGCGCAAGGCTGGCCGACCGCTGCCCGTCGACGACCCGACCGAGCTGTATGAGTACGACTCCCTCGACTCGTTCCTGTCGATCTTCTGGCTCGTGCAGGAGCTGCTCGTCGAGCCGGGCGACTGGGCCCGGGTCGCGTACGAGTCCCTCATCGATGGCGCGGCCCACGGCCTCCGCTATCGCGAGATGTTCTTCACCCCGGCCCGACACCTCGCCGCTGGCCAGGACCTGGCGATGATCGTCGCCGGGATCGAGGACGGGATCGCCAGCGCCGAGGCGGAGACGGGGGTCCGATGCCGGCTCATCGCGGACATCGACCGCGCGTTCGGCCCGGCGGCCGGCCTGGAATTGGTGGAAGCGCTCAGCGAGTTGCGGCGATCCGGACAGGCGGAGCGGATCATCGGGATCGGCGCCGACTCGACAGAGCTTGGCGTGGACCTGGGCGCCTTCGCTCCGGCCTTCGAGGCGGCGCGGCGTCACGGCTTCCGCCGAACGTTCCATGCCGGCGAGGCCGTCGGGGCTGGACCGGCCAACATCCGGACCGCGCTCGATGTCCTCGGCGTGGAGCGGATCGACCATGGGGTCGCCATCGTCGAGGACCCGACGCTGGTCCAGCGGTTCGCGACGGAGGCGATCCCGCTCACCGTGTGTCCGATGAGCAACGTCGTCATCGCGAACCGGTTCTCGTCGCTGGCCGAGCACCCGTTCCGGGCGATGCGCAACGCGGGCCTGCTGATGACCGTGAATACCGACGACCCCGCGATGATGACGTGGGACCTGGGTCGCGAGTACGAGGCGCTCGGCGCGGCACAGGGCTTCGATCTCGCCGAGCTCGGCCGCATCGCCGTCGAGGGCATCGCCTCGACCTGGCTCGACGCGTCAGATCAAGCGTCGCTGGCGCGCGAGTTCGAGGCGGCCATCAGCGGCTCCTCGTTCGGCTCGAAGACGACCCACTCCATCGACCGGTCGAGCATCTCTTCGACGTAGGTCACGAGTCGTCGGACTGTGACGTACTTCCACTGGCTTGGGCCTGCCCAAATCGTGACGATGGACTCTGGCGCCCTCGCTCGTGGTCGAGGTGTCATTGCCCCGCGATGGAGGTGCGGCAATGACTACGAGGGTCGTCACGACCAACCACGGCCGACTCCGAGGCTGCCTCGTCGGAGGCGTGTACGCCTTCAAGGGTGTCCCGTACGCGGCGCCGCCATTCAGCGTGGATCGTTTGCAGCCGCCGCGACAGGTCGAGCCTTGGGGCGGCATCCGTGACGCACTGTCCTTCGGTGCCGAGCCACCGCAGCTTCGGCCGCCCGCCGACCACCCCGCGGCAGCGATGGTCTGGGACCCGGCCGCGCCGGGCGATGATTGCCTGAACCTCAATGTCTGGACGCCGGATCCGGCATCGGCCGGCCTCCCGGTCATGGTCTGGATCCCGGGCGGGATGTTCGAGGTCGGAACGGGGGCGTCCTACGACGGCAGCCGATTCGCACGCGATGGCATCGTGTGCGTCACGATCAACTACCGGGTCGGCCCGGAGGGCTTCCTGTATCTGAGCGACGGCGACGCGAACCTCGGCCTGCTCGATCAGATCGCTGCCCTCGAATGGGTGCGCGACAACATCGCGGCCTTCGGGGGAGACCCCGCGAACGTCACGGTCTTCGGCGAGTCGGCCGGCGCGATGAGCATCGGCACGCTGTTGGCCATGCCCCGCGCCGAGGGCCTGTTCCGGCGGGCGATCACCCAGAGCGGGGCGGCGGATCGGGTGGTCCCCGCCGCGACCGCGCTGCGGATCGGCCAGTACCTGGCTGACAAGCTGCACGTGGAGCCCTGCCGCGACGCGATGGCCACCGTGCCGACCGCTCGGCTGCTCGCGGCCGCCGCGGAACTGAAGAGCGACGTGCTGGCCTATCCGGACCCGGCCCTCTGGAGCCTCGATGTCATCGCGAGCGCGCTGCCCTGGCAACCGGTGGTCGATGGGGACGTGGTCCCATGGCGACCGATCGACGGCATCGCCGGCGGGGCCAGCGCGGGTGTCGACGTCATGGCCGGCTCGAACACCGACGACTGGCGATTATTCGCCGCCGTCAATGGCTCGCTCGAGCGCGTCACCGACGAGACGCTATCCGGTCCCGTGATCGACAACGGGTTCGAGACGACCTCCGCCTATGGGTTGTCGGACGATGCCGTGGCGGCCTATCGCGCGGCCTATCCGGGCGCCAGTCCGGGCGAACTCCTCGCGGCCGTCGAGACCGACTGGTGGTGCCGGATGCCGGCTCTTCGCCTGGCGGACGCTCATACGACGAGCCGATCGGCCACGTACATGTACGAGTTCGCCTGGCCTTCTCCCGCGTTCGGTGGCCGGTTCGGCGCCTGCCACGCCCTCGAGATCCCGTTCGTCTTCGACACGCTCGATCTCGGCCCCAAGCAGATGCAGGGCGCGCTGCTCGGCGCCGACCCGCCGGAGGCCCTTGCCCACGCGATGCATCGGGCATGGGTCGGCTTCGCTACCACGGGAGACCCTGGCTGGCCGACGTACGAGCGCGAGCGGCGGGCCACGATGCGCTTCGACGTGATCTCCCGGGTCGTTGACGATCCTCGCGCCTTCGAGCGGGCGCTGTGGAACGGACGGCATTGAGCGGGCACAGGTCCGCGTTCCAGCGCCTGAGCGCCTACGACCAGCACTGCCTCAGGGTCGAGTCACCGGTCAGGCCGCTCCAGGTGGGCATCCTGGCCGTGCTCGACGGTCGCTCGCTGCTGGATGGAGCCGCCCGACTCCGCCTCGATGACATCCGTCGGGAGGTGGATGGGCGGGTCGTCCGGATGCCCGAGCTGCGTCGCGTCGTGTTCCGGCCTGGTCCACTGGCCGGTGGACCCCTTTGGGTCGATGATCCCGCGTTCCGGATCGACCATCACGTCAGCGAGGTCGAGGTACCACCACCCGCCGACGACGGGGCCATGCGGTCGCTCGTCGAACGGCTCATGGCCCAGCCGCTGGATCGGGCCCGCCCGTTGTGGCGGATGTGGTTCCTGACCGGCCTTCCGGACCGCCGGATCGGCGTCCTGGTCGTGCTGCATCACGCCCTCGCCGACGGAATGGCCGCGATGCGCATGGTCCGCTCGCTGCTCGAACCCCCGATGACGGACGAAGGTCCTCTTGTATCGGTAGTCGAGGTCGCATCCGTCCCACCTCTGTGGGGCGAACTTGCGCGCGACAACCTGCGATCCAAGCTCGCCTCAACGATGCGGCTGACCAGACCAGACACGTGGCGGCGCATCACCGAGATCGTGCGGTCGTTCTGGCAGACCGGCTCGCTCGCCCGTCACGCGAAGAGGAGCTCTCTCAACGCGCCAGTCGGGCCGCGACGGCGGCTCACGACCGTGTGCCTCGAACTGGCTGCCGCCAAGCGCGTGGCACACGTGCGTGGCTGCGGAGTCAACGACGTCGTCCTCGCGCTCGTCGCGGGTGGCGTGCGGGCCTTGCTCGATGGCCGCGCTGAGCCGGTCGCGCGCCTGCGGCCACGCGTCGGGATCGCCGTCGCCCTGTTCAGTCCCGGCCGTCGACGCGAGGCAGGGAACGACATCGGCAGCCTCCTCGTGCCCCTTCCCATTGGCGAGCCCGACCCCGCAGCCCGCTTGCCGCTGATCGCCGCCGAAGCGGCACTGGCCAAGCGAACCCAGGTCGCCTCCACCGAACCGGTCCTCAGGGCGTTGGTTGGGCGCTTCGGCGTGGTTCGACGCGCGATGGAGCACCAGCGGCTCGTCAACCTCGCCGAGACCTACCTGCCCGGGCCGCCCGTCCGGATCGACGTCCTCGGCGCCCCGGTCCTGGACCTCGTGCCGATCGCGCCCCTCGCCGGCAACCTAGGCCTCTCGTTCGTCGCGCTTTCCTATGCGGGACGCCTCACGGTCACCGTTCGAGCGGATGCGGATCAGTTCCCCGATCTCGACGTGCTGGTCGCGGCCATGGAGCGCGAATGGCGAGCACTCGCCGGTCAGGCGCGCCCGAAGGCTGCCTTCACGTGCGGCTGGTAGAGATACCAGAGCACCACGGCAGCGACGACGCCCGGCACCGCGGTACCGATCATCGTTGCCGCGATCTCGGTCACGATGCGGTCGCTCAACAGCGACAATCCCACGCCCACGATGCCGGCGATGATGCAGAGGCTCGCCCAGAGCCTCGCGATCAGCCACGCCCAGTTGCGCCCGCTCCACAGGCCGAACGCCGTGGCGAGCCCGAGAGCGCCGACGGCCACGAGGCCCAGCCCGATGGCAGTCATGATCCCATCGAGCGTCGCCCCGAATCCGAGATCGCCGAGGAAGCCGCCACCCATCCCGATGTCACCCAGCCCGGCCAGGAGATCCGCCACGCCGGCGACGCCGGCCACGATGGCCATGACCGCTACCCCAGTCGGTCGATCTGTCGTCGACGTCATCTCGGCCTCCCATTACTGACCCGCAATGCAGGCACGCCTCGCCCAGCATCATACGACCCGGAGTGCGTGACTTCTGGCACTTGCGGCTGACGACGGACCGCTGAAGAAGAGCTCGGAGATGTACTGCCGGACGAATGCGAGGACGGCCGCGTACACCCCATCCTCGCGGGTCGCTTCATCGTCTGGCTTCGGCATCCGAGCAGCCGATCGTCCCTGAGACGGGCGACGTCTACGATCGCGCCCCCCAGACAGGCGCTCGCCGCGAGAACCCCGGCTGACGACTACTCGGTCGCGGCCTTGGTCGTCGCTTCGTCCTTGGTCGTCCCGTTGCCGCCGGACGTCCCGCGGACCTGGGCGACCTTCTCCCCGACCTGCGCCTGGACGTCGGCCACGTTGGCCTGGACCTGGGCGACGTTGGCCTGGACCTGGGCTTGTGCGTCCGCGACGTTCGCCTGGACCTCTTTGCCGAACTGTTCCAGATCGACGCTCTCAACGTTCTTGCGAACGTCCTTGTAGACCTCACGGAGGTCCTGACCGGTCTGGCCGGCATACGCGATCGCGCTGACCACGCCCATTGCGAAGCCGACGATCATCCCGACGATGAACTGCACCGCTTACGCTCCTTCTCCCGGGAGTGCGCCTGCGTGATGGAGACCAACGCTTCGGTATTCCCTATGGGCCGTATACCTTCTCACACAACGAGTCGCCGTGAGTCGTGATTGGGACCCGTTGCGACGCGACCCTGGCAGATGGCTATCCGTCAGGAAGCCCTTCGAAGTCCTCTTCGATGAGGCGCTGCAGCGCCTCGGCCTCCTCCTCCCAGCCGTCGATCGCGTCCCGGGCGACACCGAACGAGACCCAGGCGGCACCCACCGAGGGTTCCCCCGGCAGGACGAGGAGACTCTCGACGACGTAGTTCTCGGTCCCGCATCGGTCGAGCGCGGTCTTGAGGACCCGCGGCTTGTTCGGCATCCTGATGAGCAGACCCGCCTTGAGCTCAGGCTCCAGGCCTTCGTTCGTCAAGGCGGCCAGCGCCCGGTTGAGGGGATCGTCCGCGTTCCCCGGGTCGTACGGGTGATCGTGCCGCACGAGGACCCGCACGTGTGGCGGGTCGAAGTCCGGGGCGATCGCCTCGATGTTGATGCCAGCTTCGGCGAGTGCACTCACGACGCGCCGGATGTTCTCCGCCGTTTCGTCCGGAGACATCTTGACCTGGAGGTGCATGCCAGCTCCCCTTCCGTGACGATCAAAATCGAGGCCATCCTACGCGCTCGATGCGGGGCTGGGAAGCGGCTTTTTCGGGCACGATCGTCGTCGGGTTCCGGTCGGATCGCGCGTTGCGATCGCGGTTCGATCATCGACGCTCGCGCCGGCCCGCCCGCCAGACCAACCTGAGGCGTCACCTAACCGGCTGGTGGGCCCTCTCCAGCTCGAAGACCCGAACCGGGCCGAAGCCCTTGAGCTCGACCTCACGACCGGATCCAAAGGCAAAGCCCCTCTGGGAGCCCATCTCGTGGACGACGTCTGACGTGAGGATGTGGCCAGGGTCACTCGCATCGCAGATCCGACTGGCAAGGTTGACCGTCGAGCCGAACAGGTCATCGTTGTGATCGACAGGCTCACCGGCGGCGATCCCGATCCGAACGCGGAGTTCGCGCGTCGCTTCGTCGGACGTCCTGGCCTCGAAACCGTCCTGGATCGCGAGCGCACACTCGAGCGCATTCGCGACATCCTCGAACGAGGCCATGATGCCATCGCCGGTGTGTTTCACCTCGCGCCCCCGCCATGCCACGAGCGACCGCCGGATGATCAGGTCGTGTTCGTGGAGCAGGCCCATGAAGACCCGCTCACCGACCTCCTGGAGGAGCGACGTCGACCCCACCAGGTCGGTGAAGAGGATGCGTCCGAAATGCCTTGGCGACCTGGCTGTCGTCGACGGGATCGGCCACCTTGCCCAGGAAGCGGAGGACGTCGTCTTCGGAGACCGCGATGATCTCGTTGGGAACGAGTCCGTGGCCCTCCCGATGCACCGCCGCCAAATCCTCCGGTCGCGCCGCCCTGGCGAGACAGAACACCTGACCATGATCGGCATCGAACCAGTAGGCGAGGAAGTGGACCGCGTATGTCGACTCCATCTGGACATCTGTCAGATGGGCCTGTGCGACCGCCTCGGCGGTGATGCCGGGGAGGTCGTGGCGATCCATGAACAGGGGCATCCGGTCCCTCCGAGTCGCAACCTAGGCGGTCAAGACGACTTCTCCGTGTAGCTTGGTCCTGATCGGCTATGTGGGGCATCGACGCTGGACGAGAACATTGAGATCACCTCGTCGGGGTCCTGGCACGATTCCGCGAGGCCGAGGTCGATCCACGCACGGCAGGGCGCTTCCCAGACCGCCCAGATGGCAAACCGGCCTTCGAGGAGGCCCTTGGGAAAGTCGTGGACGAACCACTCGCAGGTCGCAGGTGCCATCTGGGTCTTGTAGGTGGGACTGCACCGATCGCTCTTGCCCCGTAGCACGAAGTCGGACGCGTAGCGGTAGATCGGCGTGTCCGGCTCGCCGTCCGTCCGTTTCACGTACAGGACGACATCGAAGCCTTGTCCGAGCGGCTCATCCTGGCGACTGATGAACCCCTCACGGACGTGGAAGGGACGATCAGCAGTCCAGATCCCTGATCCCAGCGTCGAATCGTCGGGATGCATCCAGTGCGCGTCGCGATGGCAATCGGGGTTGGCATCGGTGTGAGTGCTGGCGTCAGGTCGGGTGTTGGGTCGGGAGCCCTCCCCCGTGCGGGCTGATCACCGGGCGACTCGCGAAGATGGAACAAACCGGCTAGATCCTGCCCCAGACTGGACAGAGCGGCCAGACGACCGCAACGCCGAAGGTTGACCCATGCAGCGAGACCTCGTGGTTCGGGCGCAGAGGGGAGATCTCGATGCCTTCTCGGCATTGACGGCCGGCACGACCGATCGGCTCTTCGGGGCCGCCCGGCTCATCCTCCGCGATGACGAGCACGCCGCCGATGCCATGCAGGATGCGCTCCTCCAAGCCTGGCTCGACGTACGCGGTCTGCGTGACCCGGACCGGTTCGATGCCTGGCTGCATCGACTGCTCGTCCGTGCCTGCTACCGCGCCGCGAAACGGGGCCGACAGCGGGAGGTCGTCGAGCTCCCCCTCGACGCGACGCTGGAGCCGATGACGCCCGACGCCCAGCGCGCCGTGGCCGTGCGTGACCAGCTCGACCGGGGCTTCCGGCGCCTGTCGCCGGAGCAGCGGGCCGTGATCGTCCTCCACCACTACCTCGGCCTCTCGCTGGCCGAGTCCGCCGAGGCGCTCGCGATCCCGCTCGGCACGATGCAATCCCGTCTCAGCAGGGCGACGCAGGCGATGCGGGCGGCCCTCGACGCCGATGAGCGACCCGCCGTGGGCGCCGTGGAGGTGGCCCGATGAACCCGAACGCACAGTTCGAACGGGACCTGGAGCAGTGGCTCCAGACCGAAGCGCCCGCGAGCGCGCCGGCAGGTTTCCACGCGTCGGTCATGGATCGCGCCCGAACCCTGCGCCAGCGGCCCGGCTGGGCCACGGCGCTCCCGGTCCGACGGTTCGGCCGGGGCCGCGGCATGACGCTTCTCGCCGCGGCAGCCCTGCTGATCGTGGGCGGAGCGTTGGCGGGCTCCGGCATCCTGCGGCTGCCGTCCGTCGTCCCGCCGGTCCCTGCCCCATCCTTTGCCGTGCTCGCCACTGCGTCGACGGATGCGACGACAACGCCGAGGCCGAGCGCGTCCCCGTCACCATCGCCAGCTCCATCGAGCCTCGACCTGACATGGACGCAGCTCCCTCTCGATGGTCAGTCGCCGCGTCTCGCCTGGATCGGCGATCGCTTCGTGCTGGCCGACGTGAAGTCCGGCGCGGTCCGCACCTCCACCGACGGCCAGGACTGGCAGGCTCTGCAGCCTGGCGATGCTACCCAGGGCTATGTCGACCTGCTCAGGGGGTCCTTCGCGAGCTGGCAGGACGGCGCCGTCGGTTGGTGGAACCCCCAGGATCATGAGGGCCCCGAAACCACCAACCAAGCCCCGATCACCGCCCGGGACGTTTTGCAGATCGTCCGCCCACCCGCTGCGCCCACTTCGACGACGCCATTCAAGGGCCGGATCGAGTCGATCGGCATCGGACCAAGGGGCATCGTCGCCGAGGTCCATTCCACCCTCGACTTGGACGCCTGGATCACCAAGAAACTTGCTCTCAGGACGAACAACGATTGGACTTGTTGCGTGAAGAGTCTGACCTTCAAGGATGGCGTCCTCGAGCTCAAACTGACGAACCGCCGGGGTCTGAAGGTCGTGTGGGCGGACCAGGGCTTCGAGCCGGGCGACTTCCAGGACGGGGGCTTCGGCTGGTACAGCCCCGATGGCGAGCACTGGACGGCAATGGCGCCGAACGACGCCGACTACCCTTCGCCGGGCGATCCGCCCTCGAATCTTCCGACCGGCGGGTTCGGGAGCGTCGTGGGTGTGTCGGACGGCTTCATCGCGACCGGGGCGTACCCCGATGGCACGTGCGCTGACCCGAATGGCTCATGCACGGGGATGTGGTACTCGTCGGACGGTCTGACCTGGCGCTTCCTCGGAACCGGGACTGAGATCCGACCAAGCGAAAGAGAATTGTGTATTCGAGACGGATGCAGCGGTCTTCCGGGAGCACTGCTGCCCTGGAGGGGCGGCGCGCTCGCGATCGACGGTGACGGGCGTATCGAGTTCTGGACCTCGGGTGGCCCGCACGGAGCTTCCGATCGAAGTGCAACGGGACGGGACGGTCGCCACGGGACCGCTTGGCCTCGTGTCGATCGGTGACGGGAAGGTCCTCGTCAGCCGCGACGGCATCGACAACAAGGTCAGCTCGATCCCTGCTCAGATGGCCGACGCGGTGAATGGAGGGGGAGGGTCGACCGTCGTCGCCGTCGGTGACCGGACCGTGCTGGTCCTCGAGAGTGCGCCGGCTGACGAGTTCGAGCTCACGTGGACCTCGTCTCTCTGGCTCGGCACGTTCGAGCCATGACCCATCCGTCAGCGCCGGGCTCGTCGGGACAGCGGTGGCGCGACGCCGAGATCTCGGGTGCCACGCGGCAAAACGACGGCATGGCGGGCCGATCAAGCCCGTAGCCGGCCCAACCCCGAAACAGCGTCTGCGGCGACGCGAGTGCGCAGGGCATGCGTTGCGGGCCTGACGGAAGATGGAGCCATCGAGACCGCAGAGCACCGGTGGTCGGCTGGTCGCCGACCGGACTGGCGTAGCCGTTCTTCGACTCCGCGTCACTGTCACCGTGGCGCCCCCGGACGGACTCGAACCTCCAGCAACAACGCAGCGTCCTTGACTGGTATCTCGAGGTCGGCTGACAACTTCGGGCTGGCCAGCGCATGAGTGAGTGGTCCGAGCAACGGAAGAATCGCGTCCACGGACGGTCCAGCGGGCGCAGAGACGTCGCCTACGTCTCGTCGCCTTGCGCGACGAGACGACAATGGGGACCGGGGTGACGCCGAGGGTAATGGAGGAGGGGCATGGCGGGTGGCGATCGGGCGGACCATCATGAACCCGCCGCGGATGACGACGATGTCCAAGAGCATCGCGGCCACGATGCACCCCTGACGGAGGTTGAGCTGCGGGTCCGGACCCTCGAGTCGCTGCTCGTGGACAAGGGTCTCGTCGACCCCGCCGCGCTTGACCTCCTCATCGACAGATACGAGACGAAGATCGGGCCGCGCAACGGCGCCCGGATCGTGGCGAGGGCATGGGTCGACCCGGCGTTCCGGCAACGGCTCCTCGACGACGGCACGTCCGCCGCGGCTGAGTTCGGGTTCGAAGGCCGCCAGACCGAGGAGCTGGTCGTGCTGGAGAACACGCCCCGGGTCCACAACGTCGTCGTGTGCACGCTGTGCTCGTGCTACCCATGGGCGGTCCTCGGGCTGCCACCCGTCTGGTACAAGTCGGCGCCCTATCGTTCTCGGGCGGTGAGCGACCCGCGCGGCGTACTGGCCGAACTCGGCGTTGCGGTTGCTGACGATCGCGAGGTTCGCGTCTGGGACAGCACCGCAGAGGTCCGCTACATGGTGCTGCCGGAGCGCCCGGCAGGGACCGATGGCCTGACCGAGAGCGAACTCGCGGCGCTGGTCAGCCGCGATGCGATGATCGGGGTCGCGGTCGTCGCGCCGCCCGCAGGCGTGCCGTGATCCGCCCGAACGACCTCGGCGGCCTCCCAGGTCTGGGACCGGTCGAGATCGAGCCCGATGAGCCGCCCTTCCATCATGAGTGGGAGCGGCGCGCCTTCGCGATCACGCTCGCCGCGGGCTTCCTGGGCCGGTGGAACATCGACCAGAACAGGGCGATGCGAGAACGAGGGTCGCGTGCCGAGTACCTGGCGAGGAGCTACTACGAGGGCTGGCTGTTCGGGCTGGAAGGTCTGCTCGACGCGCGGGGCATGATTACCCGGCAGGAGGTTGCAGCCAGGTTCCGCGATCCCTCGGGGCCGGTCGCGCGGAGCGACGCGGACCGTGCGCTTGATGCGGAGCAGGTCGAACGCGCTGTGTCGAGCCCGCACGCATCGCGCCTCGATGTCGATGTCCCGGCGCGCTTTGCAGTTGGGGAACCGGTGACTACAAAATCAGCGACGGGGGAAGGCCACACGCGCCTGCCCCATTACACGCGTGGTCGGGATGGCGTCGTGACCGCCGACCACGGCGTCTGGATCTTCGCGGATGTGGCCGGTCGGGATCTAGGAATTGTCCCGCAGCACGTGTACACGGTGCGGTTCGACGCGACCGAACTGTGGGGCGAGGGCGCGAACCCCCTCGATAGCGTCCACGTCGACCTGTGGGACGACCACCTGGAGGCGGCGTGACCTCGCCCGACCTCGCGACGCTGCCGGCGATTCCGCGCGACGACGACGGGCCGATCTTTCGGGCACCGTGGGAGGCGCAGGCGTTCGCCATGGCCGTGCTGCTCCACGAGCGAGGGGCGTTCACGTGGCCCGAGTGGAGCGCGCGGCTCGCTGACGAGATCGCGGCGGCCACCGCGCGAGGCGAGGACGACGACGGTCGACGGTACTACCGGCACTGGCTGACGGCCCTCGAGAAGGTCGTCGCCGAGAAGGGCCTGATCGGCGACGACGAGCGGCGCGCCCGTCACGAGGCTTGGGTCGAGGCCGCCCGGACGACGCCCCACGGCGAGCCCATCGTCCTGGCCGGGCGCTGACGGCGAGTCGGCGAGTCGGCGCGTCGCCCGTCGAACCGGGGCAGCGACCTCTCGCGCAGGCTCGGCGGCCGGTGAATTCGAGCCTGATGTCGTGCTCGCCCAGCCCGTCCCTGAAAGCCTCCAGGTACTGAGTTCGTTCGGGATCGCCAGGACGGGATCGACGAGTCTGACGTAGACCGTGGTTCCAGCCGCTTGGGGGTCCTACGCGACGAGGTGCGCGCGGAGCCCCGAGCAGAGGTGCAGGCGACCCTCGCGGCGTGTGTCGATCGAGGTCGAGACGCGCGACAGCACGTGGTCCGAGTGCTGCTCGCCGGGCCGGCCCGGCGGTACATCCGGGCGATGGCCGCGTGGGGGTTCTGGCGCCCCCGGACGGACTCGAACCGCCGACGCAGGCCTTAGGACGGCCTCGCTCTGTCCACTGAGCTACGGGGGCGCGGACGCCATCGTACCCCCAGGCGGGAACACCACCCACCGACCGAACGTCAGGGGCGCATGGCCGTCGCACCTCCCTGCGGCGGCCTGTTGACGTCAAGGGGCCTCCGCGGGGCCCTCGCCTACAATCCCGTTCGAGATGGCCGTCACTCCCCTCCCCGACCTCGTCCTCTACTCACGCCCCGGCTGCGGCCTGTGCGACGAGACGCGCGAGCTCCTGACCGCGCTCCTGGCCGAACGGGCCTCCGCCGACCTGGCCCGCCCGACCCTGGTCGAGCGCGACATCGAGTCGGACCCGGCACTCGAGCGTGCCTACTTCGCGTCGATCCCCGTCGTCGAGCTGGGCGACCGCCGTCTCGAGCTCGCGACGAGCCTGGCGAAGCTGCGCGGGCTCCTCGCCGACGTGCTGGACGGATGACGCCGTGACCGGCACCGACCTGACGATCCTGGTCGCCCTCGGGGCCGGCGTGATCAGCTTCCTGTCACCGTGCGTCCTGCCGTTGGTGCCGGCCTACCTCGGGCAGCTCACGGCGATCGCCGTCGCGTCGTCGGCGGACGGGCGGACTCCGTCGCGGTGGACGGCGATGCGCCACGCCCTCGCGTACGTCGCGGGCTTCGGAGCGGTGTTCACGCTGCTCGGCGTGACCGCGACCTTCCTCGCCGGTCCGCTTGTCGACTACCTCGCCCCGTTGCGCACCATCGGCGGGGTCATCCTGGTCGTGCTCGGGCTGAACCTCGCCGGCATCCTGCGGATCCCCGCGCTCGAACGGACGTGGCGGCCACTCGATGCCGGTGCCGCAGGGTCCCTCGCGACAGCCACCGGCTCGATCTCGCTCGCGAGCCCGGGCACCGACGGGAAGACCACGGCCGATCGCCTCGGCGGACGGCTGGTCAGCTCGCGGGGCGGTTGGCTTGCGTCGTTCGGGCTCGGGGCGATCTTCGCCGTCGGCTGGACGCCCTGCATCGGGATCATCCTCGGCGGCATCCTGACGATGGCCGCGACCTCGACGACGATCCTCCAGGGCACGATCCTGCTGGTCGCCTACACGCTGGGCCTCGGGCTCCCGTTCCTCGCGATCGCCCTCGTCTACGACCGGGCACCCGGCCTGACCCGGCCGCTGATCCGCCACGGGCGGGTCGTGTCCTTGATCGGCGGCCTGCTCGTGGCGTTCATCGGCGTCGCGATGATCTTCGACTGGCTGGCGCTCATGCCCCGCTGGTTCAACTTCAACACGGCCATCTAGCTTGACCGAGCGACCGGGGTTCACCCACAAGCGAGAACGTCATGGGCTCGTCGGGCCGTTCAGCGGCCGGCAGCTGCTGGCCGCCTTCGTGGCGATCGTCCTCGCGGTCGTCGTGCTCGTCGGCGTCACGACGCCACTCGGGACCACCGGCGTGACGCCCCTCACCGACCCGCGAGCGACCCCGTTCCTGATCGGGCAACCTACTGAAGGGCTCCAGCCGGGCAGCCTGGCGCCTGAGCTGTCCGTCGCGCTCGAGGACGGCGGTACGTTCCAGCTCACCGACCTCGACGGCAAGCCGATCCGACTCGCCGACCTGCGGGGCAAGGTCGTCTGGCTCAACTTCTGGGCGAGCTGGTGCCCGCCCTGCCAGCACGAGACGCCGATCCTGCGCACGCTGTCCGAACGCTATCGCGACCGCGGGCTCGAGGTCGTCGGGATCAGCGTCCAGGAAACCACGCCGGCCGACATCGCCGCGTACGCCGCCCGCTATCAGCTCCCCTACACGATCGGCTTCGACGCCTCGGGCCACGTCTTCCATGCGTACAAGGTGTATGCCCTGCCGACCCAGTTCTTCATCGACCCACAGGGCGTCATCCGCCAGGTCGTCAACGGGCCCGTGGACGAGGCCGGCGCGGCGGCGCTGATCGAGTCGATGCTGCCGCCGGCGGCGAGTCCCACCCAGTAGGACAAGGGTCGCGGACGTCGAACGCGGCGGTCGTCGGTCGTCGTGGCGGTGAGACGCTCGCTGATGAGCGCAGACACGAAGCGAGGAGCCCGATCGATGCGGTTCATCCTGATGACCTACCAGGCGCCCGACCACATCGAGGCCTGGGAGCGCAGCACGCCGGCCGAGAAGCAGCTCGAGATCGATCGCGTGATCGCCTGGTTCCGCGAGCACGGGACCGCCGGTCGCATCGTCGGCGGCGAGGAGCTCGGCTGGCCCAGGGCGGCCAAGACGGTGCGCCAGTCCGGCGTGACCGACGGGCCGTTCCTCGAGACCAAGGAGCTGCTCGGCGGGTTCATCGTGCTCGATGTGCCCGACGAGGCGACCGCGCTCGAGATCGCAGCGGGTTGGCCGGGCCTGGACTGGCCGGGCGACGCGGTCGAGGTCCGGGCCGTCGGCGATTCCACAGCCGAGGGAACGACGGCCGGCTGACTCAGAGCTCGCCCGACTCCATCAACCGCTTGAGATTCTTCAATCCACGAGACCAGGCCATGCCGTACAGGGCGATCACGATCGGCCCGAACGGGCGCATCCAGCCGCGCATCTCGAACTCGGAGGTGACCTCGACCCGCGTCCCGTTGCCGGCGCGCGCGAAGACGAGGGTCCCGACGAACGGGGCGTTCGGCGTCGTGCCCCGCATGGCCGCCCGATAGGGCGGGTCGTACTCGGTCACGATCGCATCGTTCTTGGTTCGCCGCCCGAACATGGTCGTGACCGCACGCCGCGTGGAACCGAGCCCGTGTGGTGGGGGCGACGTCCAGTGCTCCTCGACGTTGCCCGGAAACCAGGTCCCGGCGTTCTCGACGTCGGTCAGGACGGCAAACACCTCTTCGATGGGGCGGGCGATGGTCACCGAGTTCGTGACGCTCGACATGGGCCGTGGCCTACTGGGGTTCGAATCGGAACCGGTCGCGGTCCCGCACGAGCCGCCCGATCGGGTGCCGCCGCTCGTGCGAGAGCACGATCGTCCAGCCCTCGTCGACCGCCTGGGCGAACAGCTCGGCCTTGCGGGCCACCGAATCGAGCGGGAAGTCGTCGAACGCCGTCACCCAGCGGGGATTCGCGCCCCAAGGCCGCATGAACAGGTCCCCGAAGAACGCCAGCACGCGGCCGGAACCGCCGGCCCCGCGGACGATCACGGCCTGGTGGCCCATCGAGTGCCCGCCTGTCGGGACCACCGTGACACCGGGGAGCAGCTCGCGCTCGCCATCGACCCAGCCCTGCGCGCCCCAGTCCTTGACCAGGGTCAGCTCGGGCTGCACGTACGAGGCGACGAGCCGGGGGTTAGCGCCGAGCGCGATCTCCCATTCGGCCCGCTGCGCCACGATCGTCGCGCGTGGGAAGGCCCGCTCCCCATCCGACCGGAGCAGCCCACCAGCGTGGTCGAAGTGCAGGTGGCTCATCGCCACGACGTCGACCGACTCGGGCAGGAACCCGGCCGTCTCGAGGGCGGGCACGATCCACGGGCCGTCGTAGCCGCGCATGGTCCGCGCCTTGTCGTCGAGTCGATCGCCGATCCCGGTCTCGACCAGCACGCGGCCTGACGGCGTCTCGACCAGCAGGCAGTTGAGCGCCTGGAGCAGCCGGTTCTCGCCGTCGATCTCGTCGGTCACGAGGCGATCCCACAGGATCCGCGGCACGGGGCCGAAGATCGCGCCGGCATCCGTCCGGAACGTGCCGGCCTGGACGAGCGCCACGACGACACCGCCCCCGAGGTCCGCTCGCCAGTCGACCGCGTCGTTCAACGCCATGGCTCGCCTCGGTCGTGTCGGGGGATCAGGAGCGCGACGGCTCCCCGGTCTTGCGACCGGCATCGAAGTCGCGATGGAACGCCGACGCGGTCGGCTCCGACTGGCCCTGGTACTTCGACCCGAGCTCGGGCGAGCCGTACGGCCGCTCGACCGGCGACGACATCCGGAAGAAGCGAGATCTGGCCGATGCGCATCCCGTAGTACAGGGCGATCGGCAGATTGGCCACGTTCGAGAGCTCGAGCGTCAGGTTGCCCTTCCAACCCGGGTCGACGTACCCCGCGGTCGAGTGGATCAGCAGGCCAAGCCGGCCCAAAGAGCTCGACTTTCCCTCTGAGCCTGGCGCACGAGGTCGTCCGGCAGTTCCACCCACTCGAGGGTCTGGCCGAGCACGAATTCGCCCGGGTGCAGGATGAACGGCGCGTCGTCGTCGACCGCCACGAGCTCGGTCAGGTCCGGCTGCGGCGCCCGGACGTCGATGTACGGGTAGCGGTTGTTGCGGAAGACGCGGAAGCTCCGGTCGAGGTGCAGGTCCACCGACGAGGGCTGCAGATCGGCCGCGTCGTACGGGCGGATGACGACGCGACCCGCGTCGAGCTCGGCCCGGATGTCGCGGTCCGAGAGGACGCTCACGCCTCGAGGGCCCCCGGCGTGCCCCGCTCCTCGTAGAGGTTGTCGACCTCGCGCTTGAGCGCCTCGAGGTCCTCGAAGCTCTGGTACACGCTGGCGAAGCGGATGTAGGCGATCTGGTCGATGGCCCGGAGCTGCTCCATCGCCAACGCCCCGACCTTCGAGGAGGGCACCTCGTTCGCGCCGGACGCGCGCAGCTCGGCCTCGATCGCATCGGCGGCGGCCTCGGCCGCACCCGAGGGCACCGGACGACGAGTCAGCGCCTTGCGCAGGCCGGACACGAGCCGGTCGCGATCGAACTCCTGGCGCGAGCCGTCGCGCTTGACCACGACGAGCCGAGCGGCCTCGACCCGTTCGTAGGTCGTGAAACGCATCGCGCAGGACGCGCATTCACGCCGACGACGGATCGTGGCGGAGTCATCGAGGTCGCGGGAGTCGACGACGCGGGTCTCGCGCTCACCGCACTGGGGGCAACGCATCAGGCACCTGTCGGTCGGTCACCACCACTAGGTGTTGTGGTGTAGCCCGAGCATACCACTACATGGTGTGGTTGCGAGCCGGCAGGCCGTCCACGCGGCTGGCCTCCCGGGCGATCGCCTCCCGCGCATGCAGGAGGTTCAGGTACCCGCGCTTGATGGAGGTCTGGGCCTCGAGTTCCCTGGCCCCGCCCCGGATCGTCGTCATGATGGTCGCCCCGTGCTCGACGGTCGCGAGGGCGCGGCCGGCGCGCTCGAGCTGGGCCACCAGGTCATCGCGGATATCCACCGCGGTCGAGGGCACCCGCAGCGCGCGCGCTTCCTCGAGATAGCGATCCACGGCATCCGACGCGACCGTGAGCGTCTCGCCGATGGCGTCGGGCGTCAGTTCGTGGTGGCGGACCTGGTCGATCCGGGTCGATGCGCCTTCGAGCGAAGCGTCGATCCGCGAGGCGAGGTCGCGGACGGACGAGCGGAAGCCCTCGGTCTCGCGCGCCTTCGCGACGATCGAACCCGTCCGCCGGAAGACGACCGCCAAGCCCGCGGCGAGCGCGATGAACGCGAGGATCGGCAGGGCGACGACCCAGTCCCAGTTCACGTTCGGAGTCCCCGCGCCGTCGATCAGCCGGGGCGTGCCCGGAGCTCCGCCAGGAGCGCCGGACCCACCTCGAACAGGTCGCCCACGACGAACAGGTCGGCGAAGTCCGCGATCGGCGAATCGGGGTCGCGATTGATCGCGACGATCGCCTCCGACGTCTGCATCCCGACCTTGTGCTGGATGGCCCCGCTGATGCCCAAGGCCAGGTACAACTGTGGCTTCACGATCTTGCCCGTCTGGCCGATCTGCTGGCCGTACGGGATCCAGCCCGAATCCACCGCGGCGCGCGTCGCCCCGACCGCTCCGCCGAGCGCGTCGGCGAGGTCCTCGACGAGCTTGAAGCCCTCGGGCCCGCCCACCCCTCGGCCACCGGCCACGATGATCCGCGCGTCGTCGATGGAGACGGCCGCCGTCGCCTCTTCGACCCGCTCGACGAGCCGGACCTCGGCCGTCTCAGGGACCGTGGCATCCGCGACGGACGTCACGGACCCCACCGTGGCCAGCGGTTCGGCTGTGACCGCGTTGGGGCGGACCGTGATGATGCCGCCGGGCCTCGTGAACGCGCTCTCGGTGACGAGCTTCCCGCCGAACGCGCTCATCTCGACGACCGGCCCGTCGCCGGACCACCGGGCACCGACGGCGTTCGCCAGCACGGCCATGCCGGTGAGGCCGGACAGCGTGCCCGCGACGTCCCGACCGTTCGGACTCGCGGGCAGGAGCACGACGTCATCCGCATCGACCATGGTCGAGAGCGCGGCCGCGTTCGTGACCGGCGACGCACCGTCGTCGACACGCCCGTCCACCTGGACCGCAGGGACGAACCGCGCCAACTCGCCGGCCGCGGCGGTCGCGTCGGCGCCATGCACGATGCCGGTGACCGATGCTCCCGCGGCGGCGGCGAGCGCTCGCGCCAGCGTCGCGACTTCGGTCGAGAGCCGAGTCAGCATGCCGTCCGGCGCGCGTTCACCCACGATGAGCACCCGGCCCATCAGATGAGCCTCCGTTCCGCAAGGAACTCGACGATCTGGTGGGCGGCCTCCGGGGGCGCCTCCCGGACCATGCGCGTGGCGGCTCGACCCTCGGGCGCACGCGACGCGACGACCTTCGTGGTCGCGACGGCTCCACCGACCGCCGAGGCGTCGATCCCGAGATCGGCGAGCGACAGCGTCCGGATCTCCTTCGAGCGCGCCGCCATGATCCCCTTGAGCGACGGATATCGCGGCTCCCCGAGCGCCTGCGTGCCGCTGATCAGGACCGGCATCGAGGCTTCGAGGACGTCGTAGCCGGTCGGGCTGATGCGTCGAACCCGGACGGTGCGCGAGGCCACGTCGGGCTCGATCTTCGCCGCATACGAGAGGTACGGCAGACGGTTCCTCGCCGCGATGCCCGCCGGGACCACGCCCGCTTGGCCGTCGGACGTGTCGACGCCCGCGATCGCGAGGTCGAATTCGAGCGTCGCGAGCGCCCGGGCGAGGACGTCGGTCGTCGAGACCGTGCAGGACCCCTCGAGCGCCGGATCGGTGACCAGCACGCCGCGAGTCGCGCCCATCGCGAGCGCCTTGCGCATGGTCTCGGGGGCGTTGGCGGGCGCCATCGAGAGCAGCGTGACCTCGCCCTCGCCGGCCGCCTCGATGAGCTTGAGCGCGGCCTCGAGGGCGTACTCGTCATTGCCGTTGATCACGGCAGGCACGGCGGCACGATCCAGGCGGCCGTCCGGACCGAGCCGCTCACCGGCGGATGCCGGATCCGGCACCGGTTTCGTGAGCACGACGATGCGCAACAGGACGTGAACCTCCCCGAACCCGTTCAGCCGCCCTTGCCGAGCAGCGCCCGCGCCAGCACGAGGCGCTGGATCTGTTGGGTTCCCTCGTAGAGCTGGGTGATCTTCGCGTCGCGCATCATCCGCTCGACGGGGAACTCGTCGATATAGCCGTATCCGCCCATGACCTGGACGGCATCGGTCGTGACCCGCATGGCGGTGTCACCGGCCACGAGTTTACACAGCGCCGACCACCGTCCGGCATCGGGTGCACCGGCCTCGATCTCGGTGCACGCCTTGTACAGGAGCTGGCGGGCCGCCTCGGTCCCGGCGTCCATGTCGGCGAGCATCGCACCGACCTGCTGGAAGTCGCCGATCCGCTGGCCGAACTGCTTGCGCTCGCGCGCATAGGCGGTCGCGGCCTCGAGCGCGCCCTGGGCGATGCCGACGGCCTGGGCGGCGATGGCCGGCCGGCTGCGCTCGAACGTTCGCATCGCGAGATCGAAGCCGTCGCCCTCCCCGCCGACCCGGTTCGCGAGCGGGACGCGGACCCCATCGAACGCGAGCTCCGCCGTGGGGCTGCCGCGGATCCCCATCTTGTGCTCGACCCGACTGACGCTGAAGCCCTCGGTCGGAACCTCGACGATGAAGCACGACAGCCGCCGGTGGCGGGCCGCGTCCGGATCGGTCACAGCGAAGACCGTGATGAGCTCCGCGACCGAACCCTGGCTGATGAATCGCTTCGAGCCGGTGATGACGTAGTCGTCACCGTCGCGCACGGCCGTGGTGCGTGCCGCGGCGGCATCGGAGCCGGCCTCGGCCTCGGTCATCGCGAACGCGATCAGTCGCTCGCCCGTTGCGAGGCGTGGGAACCAGCGGGCCTGCTGTTCCGGGGTGCCGGCGAGGAGCAGCGGCAGCGAACCCAGCTCCTGCACGGCCAGGATCAGGCCGGTCGTCGCGCACGCTCGGCTCAGTTGCTCGACCGCGAGGCAGATGCTCAGGAGTTCGCCACCGAGACCGCCGTGCTCGACCGGGAACGGCAGGGCCAGGATGTCCTGTGCGGCGAGGAGCTCCTTGAGGTCCTGCGGGAAGGTCGCGGTCCGGTCGATCTCGGCGGCTCGCGGGGCCACCCGCTCGTCGGCAAGGACCCGGACCGCATCACGGAGGTCGCGCTGTGCCTCGGTGAGGCGGTAGGTCGGCGAACCGCTCGGCTCGGAGGACGCGGTCACGGGTCCCATCGTAGCCGGGCGTGGCGGTTGGTGCGAGGGCGCACCGGCATGCGTCGGAACCCGTTGGCGGGGCTTCCACTCGGGTCTACGCTAGAGGATGGCGAAACCCGGCATGGGGAACCGGCACAGGCCAGGCGGAAGGGACATCGACGTGGACGCCTACACCGGGCTGTTGTTCATCATCGTGGCGGCGAGCTTCGGCATCGTGGGAACGCTCGGGATCATGTTCAAGCAGCGCAAGGCGCTGCAGGCGACCGGACATGAGAACCCGTATGCGGTCTCCACCGAGGGGATGAAGCGCTGTCCAGCGTGCAACACGGGCAATCTCGTGACCGACGCGACCTGCTCGAACTGCGGGAAGCCGCTCCCGGGCTGAACGACCCGATCGCGCGGCGCGTGGGCTAGACGACCGGCAGTCGTCGATCCTCGGGCGCGGCCGCGATGCGAGCGGCCAAGACCTCGCTGATGTCCTGCGCCGCGACCGTGCCGGCACCGGTCGAGGCGGCGATCCCGTCGCTCAGCATGACCATGCAGAACGGACAGGCCGTGGCCACGGTCGAGGCGCCAGTCTCGAGGACCTGACGGGTCCGCTCGACGTTGATGCGCGTCCCGCGGTCCTCCTCCATCCACATGCGGCCGCCACCGGCCCCGCAACAGAACGTGCTCTTGCCCGACTTGGCCATCTCGGTGATGGACACACCCGCGGCGCCCAGCACGTCCCGTGGCGCCGAGACCACGCCATTGTAGCGAGCGAGATAGCACGAATCGTGGACGGTCACGCTGCCCGGCCGATGGTCGCCGGTCTCGGCGGTGGCGTCCTCGGGCACCGTCGTGAGTCGTCCCGACGCCAGCAGTCCCGCAAGGTACGTCGAGTGGTGGACGATCCGGTACGACCCACCCAGCTGGCCGTACTCGTTGCCGATCGAGTTGAAGCAGTGCGGGCAGGCTGTGACGATCGTCCGCTCCCCCATCCGGTACCGCTCGAGCGTCTCGATGTTGCCGGCCGCCAGGATCTGGAAGACGTAGTCGTTGCCCATCCGGCGCGCCGGGTCGCCGGTACACGACTCCTCCTGCCCGAGGACCGCGAACCGGACGCCCGCCGCATGCAGGCACGTCGCGACCGCCCGGGCGACCTTCTGGTTGCGCGGGTCGAACGCGGCCGCACAACCGACCCAGTAGAGGACCTCCAGCTCGTCCAGACGCCCATCGGCCGCCATCCCGGCCACGGTATCCACCTCGAACGGCAACGGCTTCGCCCAATCCAGCCGCGCCGACGCGGGCTGACCCCAGGGGTTGCTCTGGTTCTCCATCGCTCGGAACGCGCCGGTCAGCTCGGCCGGGAAGCGCGAATCCTCCAGCACGAGGTTGCGGCGCAGGCCGACGATCTTGTCGACGTGCTCGATGAGCACCGGGCAGGCCTCGACGCACGCCCCGCAGGTCACGCAATCCCACACCGCGTCGTACGGGATGGCGGTGTCGACGATCTTCGTGGCGAGGGCGGCGGCCGCTGGTTGCGTGTCCTCGAGGCCGTAGGTCTCACGTACGATCGGCGAGTTCGGGATGATGTCGATCCCCTGCTCGGCCTCGATCGACATGTGCCGGATGCCCATGATGAAGTGCTTCGGATTGAGCGGTTTGCCCGTGTTCCAGGCGGGACAGGCCTCCTGGCAGCGGCCGCACTCGGTGCAGGTGAAGCCGTCGAGCAGGTCCTTCCAGCCAAGGTCCTGGAGCGTCCGCAGCCCGAACTGTGGGTCGTCGGCTTCGAGGTCCATCGCCGGCAGCTCGCCGCGTGGGGCGAGCTTGCGGAACCAGATGTTCGGGAAGCTCGTGGCGATATGCAAGTGCTTGCTGAAGGGCAGGTAGCAGAGGAACGCCGCCACGAGCGCGATGTGGCCCCACCAGAGAACCGCGAACATGAGGTCGATCGCGTCCGGGCCAAGCACGGCACGGACCGGGACCGCCAGCGCATTCGCGATGAAGGCGCCCTCGATGTCCCCGTGCGCCGCGACCTCGAAGACCTGGGCCAGCAACTCGGTAGCGACGACGCCGCCGATCATCGAGAGGATGACGAGCGCGTCGCGGTTGTAGGTCAGGCGCTTCGGTTTCGTCACGAGCCGGCGCAGGAACGCCCAGCCGATCGACACCAGCACGATGACGGCCACGACGTTCTGCATCGCGCTGACGAGCGCCCACAACAGGCCGTCGAACGGGATCGAGACGATCGCCTGGATGATCCCACCCGTGACGATGTTGGCGGTCCCGATCGTCAGCAGGACGAAGCCCCAGAAGATGCCGGCGTGCATCAAGCCCGCCCGGGCGTCCTTGAACATCTTGGTCTGGACGAATGCGTACTGGATCAGGCCTGCGAACCGGGTCGGGATGTCGGCGAACGGACTGGGACCGGAGGCGCGCACGGCGGCGAACACGCGCAGGTGGCGGGCCATCGCGAGCAGGAAGAACGCTGCGGACCCCCAGAACACGACGAACACCAGCGGGTAGCCGGGCACGTGCTCGAACGTCGTGAACAGGGTCATGACGGCCGGCGCTCCCCGTGGTCGAACGGTCCGGCCAGCGTCTCGAGGGCGTGATCGAGCACCCCGACGATCGCCTCGAGCGATTCGGTCGCGCCCTTCGGGCTGCCCGGGACATTGACCACGAGCGTGCGGCCGGCGACGCCCACGACGCCCCGTGACAGGTCGGCCAGCGGCGTCTTGGCCCGACCCGCCGCACGCATCGCCTCGGCCAGGCCGGGGACCTCGTAGTCGATGACGGCTCGCGTCGCCTGGGGCGTCACGTCGCGCGGCGTCAAGCCCGTCCCGCCGGTCGTGACGATGAGCGCGTGGTGACCGGCGCCGGCGCGCAGGGCGGCCTCGATGGCCTCGCGGTCGTCGCTGACCAGGGCGCGTTCCACGACGAACCCGAGCGCCACGAGACGCGCCTCGAGGGCATCGCCCGAGGCGTCGTCGCGCACGCCCGCCGACGCCCCGTCACTCGCCGTCAGGACGAGCGCCGAGCGAACAGACCCGTCGCCCATCAGGCCCGCTTTCGCTTCGTGCCGATCCGCCCCGCCGACCGGTCGCCGGGCTTCGGGCGTGGTCGGGCTGCCGACGCACCGCCGGCTGAACGGTCCTCGCGCCGCTCCCACGTGCCGCTCTTGCCGCCGGTCTTGGACACGAGCCGGACCGACCGGATCTCGACGCCCCGCTCCACGCCCTTGACCATGTCGTACACGGTCAGCGCCGCCACCGAGGCCGCCGTCATCGCCTCCATCTCGACGCCCGTGGGGCCCGTCGTGGCCGCCTCGGCCCGGACCCGCAGCACGCCGGCCGCCCGGTCCGGGGTGATCGCCACGACCAGGTCGGTCAGGGCCAACGGATGACAGAGCGGGATCAGCTCGCTCGTCCGCTTCGCGCCCATCACGCCGGCCAGCTCGGCGACACCGAGCACATCGCCCTTGGGCCCGCCGCCGTCGATCACCAGGCTCATCGTCTCGGGCGAGACCGCGACGAGGGCCTCGGCGACCGCCCGACGGGCGGTGGCCGGCTTCGCGGACACATCGACCATCCGCGGCCGCCCGCTCCGGTCGACGTGGGTCAGCCGGCGTCGCTCCGATCTCGGTCGGTCGTCGCGTGACGATCGCTGGTCCATCGGTCCTCCGCTCTTCGGGTCATCGCCCGTTCGGCGTCACGGCCGATCGAGCCACCACAGGTCCACCGCGGCGCCGGCCGGCAGGCCCGGCACCGACTCCGGGATGACCGCCAGGCCATCGGCGACCGCCAGGGCCGAGATGACGTGACTGCCCTGACCCGCCGCGCCTCCCGCCAGTCTGACGCGAACGCGACCCTCTTCGTCGCGGCTCGGCGCACCGTCGTCGTCCCGTTGGGCGATGACGCGCACGAATGCTCGCCGGCCCTCGCTCTTGGTGACCTCGTCGCCGAGGACCGCCCGATCGACCGGGCGCAGGACATCGCGTCGACCGGCCATGCGCCGGATCGCGGGTCGGACGAACAGTTCGAACGTGACCGCACCCGACACCGGATTGCCGGGCAGGCCGAGCACGAGCACCGGCGGCCCGCCGCCCGGTCGATCGGCCGTGCCGAACGCGAACGGCTTGCCAGGCTGGACGGCGACGCGCCAGAGATCGATCGTGCCGATGGTCTCGATCGCGGCCTTCACGACATCGAACGGCCCGACCGACACGCCACCGGCGACGATGATCGCATCCGCGCCTTCGGCCAGGCCCCGACGCAGGCGCGCCAGGACATCCTCGAGCACGTCGGTCGCGATGCCCAGGTCGATGACGTCGGCGCCGGCGGCGGTGGCGAGTGCGCGCAGGCCCGGGCCATTCGCATCGGGGATCCCGGCCGGGCCGAGTGGTTCGCCGGGCGCCCGGATCTCGTCGCCCGTGGCCAGCACCGCCACGCGCGGCTTCCGATGGACCAGCGATGGCCTCGACGCCCGCGCCGGCCAGCAGGGCGATCGCGGCGGCACCGATCGCGTCACCCGCCTCGACGAGCGTGGCGCCCTCCTGGAGGTCGCTGCCGGCCGCACGGACCGAGCCGCCCGGACGGACGACCTCGTGGACGTCGATCGACGCGGGCAGCGGGCCGGTCGCCTCCCGGCCTCGCGGGCCTGGCCGGCCGTCCTGGTCGAGCGGAGTCGTGGCTTCGACCGGGACCACCGCGTCCGCGCCGTCGGGCAGGCGCGCGCCGGTCGCGATGCGGACGGCTGTACCGCGTCGCACCGCCACGTCCGGCGCGACGCCGGCGCGAACCTCGCCGATGACGTCCAGGCGCGACGGGACGGCGCCACCGGCCGCGGCGGTGTCCGCGGCCTGGATCGCGTACCCGTCCATCGCGGAATTCGGCCACGGCGGCAGGGAGGTTCGAGCGAGGGCCGCTCCGGCGGCGACACGACCGAGCGCCTCGCCGATCGAGACGCGTTCCGTGCCGGTCGGGCGGGCCGCGGCCAGGACCGCGTCACGGGCCACCTCCACGCTCAGGAGGCCGGCCGGCGGTGCCGTGTCGCTCACCACGGGGAGACCCCGCTCCGATCGGCGCGACCACGGATCGCCGCGGCCACGCCACGGCGCGTGAGCAAGCCCGCGAACATGCCGCCCTCCATCACCGGGAGGGCATCGACGCCGTGTCGTGCCAGGCCCTCCAGGGCGGCCCGGATCGACGTCTCGGGCGAGACGATCAGCAGGGCCTTCGGCGAGATCATCAGATCCTCGGCGTGGGTCGTCGCCCAGCGGTCCTCGCGGACCCGACGAAGCTGCGATGCGCCGATGACGCCGAGCAGCTCGGTCCCGCGCGTGACCGGGAGCGCCATCGACGAGCTCCCGTCGAGGACCTGGCCCGCGAACGTGTCGAGCGTGAGCCCCGGCGGGATCCCCGCCACATCGCGGTCCATCACGTCGCCGACGCTGAGGCCGTCGAGGAGCTGGTCGAGGCCGGCCTGGCGTTCGACGGTTCGCGCCGTCGTGGTCAGGAACCAGCCACACAGCGCGACCATCAACCCGTCCAGCGTCTCGACGCCCACGACGTCACCCAGCAGGATCCCGGCGACCCCGAGACCCGCGAGCAGGAGTCCGGTGAACCGCCCCACCCGAGCGGCGGTCCGCAGGCCCGTGCGTGCGTCGCCCGATCTCGCCCACCCAAGGCCCCGAACGACCCGCCCGCCGTCGAGCGGGAACGCGGGAACCATGTTCACGAGCCCGACGGCGACATCGAGCGCCCCGACGACGAAGGCGACCCGCCCGACCACCAGCGCCACGCCCGCATCGCCCAGCACGCTCGCGAGGCCGGCCAGCGCGAGCAGCCCCAGCCCGACCGCGATGCTGACCACCGGACCGGCGAGCGCGATCGCGACTTCGTCGCGCGGCCTGGTCGTGGTCAGATCGGGCGAGGCGGCCGCACCGAGGAAGTACACGACGACCGTGTCCGTCGGGACCCCGCGTCGGCGAGCCACCACCGCGTGGCCGATGTCGTGGGCCGTGGCGGAGAGCAGGAACAGGACCGCGATGGCGACCCCGATCCCCCACCGGACCGGCATCGGCGAACCCGGGGCGACGAGGCCCACCTGCGAACCGGCCGTCACGACGATGATCGCGAGGATGATGGCCCACGAGACGTGGATCCGGATCTCGAGGCCGGCCAGCCGGCCGACCGGGATGCTGCTCATCCGGGTTCCGCGATGGGATCGGCGGCGGGGTCGGTCGCGGTCCGCGTCGAGGGGCGAGTCTCGCGACGATGGGCGACGACCGCGACGAGTGCCGAGAGCGCGATGATGACGATCCCGACCGCGATCGCGGTCTCCTGCCAGAACTGGAACGGGAAGAGCTGGACGAGCCGCTCCGTGGCCGGGTCGAAATCGTAGGAGCCAGCCGGGAACAGGACCTCGTGGAAGACCGTGAACAGCGTGTCGAAAGCGACCAGCGCGAAGATCCCGAGCCCGACGACCACGGCGGCCAGCCAGGTGGCGCCGCCACGCACGGCTCGCCAGTTCGCCACCCGATCGCGTCCGCGAACGGCCACGACGACCAGGATGACCACCGACACGACGGCCGCGATGGCGAGGCCGCTGAAGACGGTCCGCACGTCGCGCATGTGCCCGCGTTCCCGCTCGTCCAGCACGGCCGCACCGGCGATCTCCACGTCGAAGTCGGGCGGTCCGATCACGAGATCGGCCAGGATCGCGTTCGTGGCGGTCGTGAGGTCCGCCTCGGAGTAGCCCGTCCATGCCTGGGCCTGGGCCCGTCCCTGTTCGAAGCCGACCCAGGCCGGGGTCAGGAACGGCACGATCGCGACCGCGACGATGACGATCGCCGTGGCGAGGGCGATCGCGATGGAGGTGACGCGGCGACCGAGACGGCTCACGGCGTCATCCTAGCCCGTTCCCGGCATCGGACCGCCGGGCGTGCCGCCGTGACCCCTATTCCTCCTCGAGCGTTCGCGCCTGGTCCCACCAGCCGTAGATGGTGAGATCGGTCGGGGGCTCGACCTCGAGCTCGGCCGCTGCCGCGTGCAGCCTCGTCCGGAGCCCGTCCGCGTCGAGGTCGAGGATCTCGCGCAGGCCCTCGATGCCGGCCTGGATGAAGAGTTGGTGTTCGTCGGGCCCGAAGCTCGCGAGATTGAGCATCAGCGCCTCGTCGCGCCATTCCAGCACGTCGTTGGTGGTCGCGTTGAGCTGGTCGGCGAGCGTCTGCCGCCGCGTCGGCGTCTCCGACACCTCGAGCAGGAGGCCCGTCGTGAAGATGCCCTGGTGGTCGAGGCGGGCGAGGTGGACGGGCTCGATGCGGGTCAGTTCATCGATCGGTGGCACGGGCCCATTATCGGGGACGCCGAGGGCTCGCCGCTGACCGACCGACGAACGCGATGAGGCCGGGCGACCCCCGATGGGAACCGCCCGGCCATGGGTTGCGCTTCGACGCGTTGGTCAGTCGCGCTTGATGTTGCCCCGGATCTCGCCAGCCGGGAACATCGGGGTGTGGACGTTGGCGTAGGTGGCGCCATGGCGGATCGCCCGCACGACCTCGGCGAACTCGGTCGCGCTGATCCCCTGTCCCGCGGGACCGACGACGTCGGCGGCCACGATCGTGCCGGTCACGGTGCCCGACGTCGCGGCCGGGCAGGCCGGCTTGCCACCGCCGCCACACAGGAAGACCGCCACGCCGCCGGCCACGTCGGGCCGACCGAAGTGGATGTGGGCGAACAGCGGCGCCGCCGTGAGGTTCTGATAGGTCAATGTGAAGTCGATCCAGGTGCTGTGGATCCTGGTCCGGAACGAGCCCGTGGCCGCGGTCGACACCGACGGCGTCTCGAGGTACCCGTTGAGCGACGCCTTGAACTTGTTGCCGCCATCACCCGCGACCACGGGTGCGAGCAGGGCGAGCATCAGGCCGGCCCCGGCGACGACGATCAGCAGCCTTCTCATCCGTCTCTCCTCCTAGGCTGGGGCGCGCCCCCACGATGGCTGCCCCTATGCGGACCTACGCCTCGGATGGGCCGACGGTTCTCCTCGCGCGGTCCGATGCGCTACGCGGCGCGGACCAGCACGGCGTCGATCAGCTCACGGACCTGGTTCCGCCTTGCCCTCGCGGCCGAGCACGACCCGCGCGAACGCCTGGTACGCGACGTCCTCGAGCGGCGGGTTGATGAGCCCAGCACGGGCGTCGCGCAAGGCCCGTTCCAGGCGGCCCGCGAGGAACCCCGGCCCACCGGCGATCCGCATGGCCTCGTCGGTGGCGTTCACGGCGGCCTGCGTGGCGACCAGCTTGGCGAGCGGCACATCCGAGGCTGCGGCGGCCATCCCGGCCGCATCCCCAATGGCCGACGCCGCATCCCACCGACTGGCCACGTCGAGCAGGACGATCCGGGCGGCGCGGAGCCCCGCATCGAGGCGACCGAGCCGCACCTGGACGCTGGGCACGTCGGCGACCGACGAGGAGCCGTCACCGGGCCGGCGGTCGAGCGCGAACCGCGCGACGTCCCGCCGGGCGCCCTCCCCGACCCCGAGATAGGCCGCGGCCATCGCCGCCCCGAACCAGGCGCCCCGCCCCAGGGCGAGCGGATCGGGCTCGTCGACGCGCCGGCTCAGCACCAGGGCATCCGCGGGGACGTGCACGCCATCAAGTCGGAGGCGCCCTGACGCCGAGCCGCGCATGCCGAGGGCCTCGAACCCCGGCGACCGAACGATGCCGGGCGATTCGAGATCGACGAGCAGGAGCCCGACGACCGGCGGATCGGCGTCGCCCATGCGAGCACTCACGAGCGCCAGCCGCAGCACCGGCAGCCACGTCGTCCACGTCTTCTCGCCCGTGACGCGCCAGCCGCCGGCGGGATCGGGTTCCGCGAGCGTGCCGGGGATGGCGCCACGGGACGGCGAACCGCCGCTCTCCTCGGTCGCCGTCGCGTTGATGAGTGCCCCCTCGTCCAGGACGGCCCGGACGAGCCGCTGGCGGGCCGCAACGGGCCACCCCGCGACCTGAAGTGCCGCCCCGGTCACGTGGACATGCATCGCGAACCCGAGCGCGGTCGAGCCATCCACGCCGCCGATGGCCGCCAGGACCTCGACGGCGTCGACCATCCCGGCGCCCATGCCGCCTTCAGCGGCCGGGACCAGCAGTCGGTGGAGGCCGGAGTCCACGATCGCCGCAGCGGCACCGGGGTCGAACTCGTCACGCAGGTCGAGGCGCTCGAGCGCCTCCAGCGCAGCGTCGAGCGCCGCCGAAGCCTCGGGGGTCATGCCTTCTCCCGGTTCCAGCGCATCGGTCGCACCGGCTCGCCGGCCGCCGAGTCGGCGATGAGCGCCTCGAGTCGTCGGGCCCTCGTGTCGGCGCCCTTCGCGCTCGTCACCCAGAACGTGACCGCCTTGCGGTACGAGGGCGCCCGCCGCTCCCAATCGACCCAGGCGGCCGGCACGGCTCGAAAGCGTCGGAGCTCGTCGGCCGAGAAGAGCGCCTCCGCCTGTTCGTAGGAGTAGACCCCGGTCTTCAGCTCGCTGCGCGCCTCGAAGGCCGCCAGACCGGCGGGTCGCATCCGACCCTCCGCGGTCAGGGCCGCGACCTTGTCGACGTTGATCGCGCTCCAGTTGCTGCTCTTCCGTCGCGGCGTGAACCGCTGCGCCGAGCTCGCCTCGTCGATGCGCTTCCGGATGCCGTCGATCCAGCCGACGCAGAGCGCTTCGTCGACTGCGTCCGACCAGCTGATGGTCAGCTTGCCCGTCGCCTTTCGGTGATAGCCCAGCCAGAGATCAGCCGCCGTCTCGTGGTTGGCGTCGAACCAGTCGCGGAGTTCAGCGATCGACTCGAAGAAGATGACGTCGTGGGGCTCCAGCGTCACGTCAGATCGACTCGCCGACCTCTGAGAGGATGGTGCTCACCTGGCCCCCCAGGAAGATGAGCGCGACGATCGACAGCAGGACGAGCGCGGCCCCGACCACGACCACGACCAGGCACGCAGTCGCGAGGCCACTCGTGCCCTGACCCGACGGGCGCACGAGCGCGGTGTTGGCGAATCGGTCGTGGAGACCCTGTTTGGTGGGGCTCGTCGCGGTCGTGACGAGCAGGATGACGACCCACAGGAGCTCGATCAGTCCCGACAGCGAGACGAGGCTCGGGATGAGGCCGAGCAGGGTGATCCAGCTGCCGAGGCCGAGCCACCGGCGGACCGCCTGCTCGAGCGAGAGCGCCCGGCCGTCGAACGCGTTGCCGACCTGGATGTTGAAGATCCGCTGGCCGATCGTGGAGCGTCGGCCGCCGGTCCACGAGATGACGAAATACGCCATGCCGGCCAGGGCGTACAGGATCGAACTGACGGGGTTGCTGATCTGGGTGATGGCGCCCGCGTTGGTGACCGTGGTCGTCGAAACGCCCAGGATCGCCACGACGACGGAGATGACGAACAGCAGGAAGACCAGGTCGATGATGTAGGCCAGGACCCGGGACGCCGTGCTCGCGAAGATGAGCCCCGGCGCCACCTCGGTCGGGGCCGGAGGCGGCGGCGACCAGCCGACCGGTGCCGACGAGATCACCGAGCCCTGCTCGGGGGTGGGTTGCCACGGCGGGGGCGACGCCGGTGGTGGTGGCGGTGCCGGTTCGGCGGCGGGAGTCGGCGTCCAGACGGTCGTCGGGTCCGTGGGCGATGGCGGGACCCAGCCCTCGGCGGGCGGCTCGGGCGGGGTCGGTGCCGTTTCGGACGGCTCCGGCTCCCACGGCATCCGGCGCGGAGGCGGGTCCTCGGGCCCATCGGTGCTCATGCCGTGCATGGTACGGGACCCGAATCGCTCCCCGATCCGCGAGGCGACGTCATCGGAACGCCACAGTCGGCTGGCATGATGGCGCCATGACCGACACCAAGCGCGCTCCAGCGCTCAACAAGACCGACGCCGAATGGCGGGCCGAACTGACCCCCGAGCGATACCGGGTCCTGCGCGAGAAGGGCACGGAGCGAGCCTTCACGGGCGACCTGTGGGATGAGCACCGAGCCGGGACCTATCGCTGCGCGGGCTGCGGGACCGAGCTCTTCCGATCCGCGGCGAAGTTCGAGTCCGGGACCGGCTGGCCGAGCTTCTTCGCGCCCGCCGACCCGGACGCCGTCGCGACCGAGACCGATCGCTCGTGGTTCATGACCCGGACCGAGGCCATGTGCGCCACGTGTGGCGGCCACCTGGGTCACGTCTTCGATGACGGCCCGCGACCGACCGGGCTCCGCTACTGCATCAATTCGGCGGCGCTGACGCTCGATCCGGAGCGTCCCGAGCCCGAGGTCGACTGACGTCGCTCGACTCGGGTCTCAGCCGGCGACGCTGACGCGCACGAGGATATCGAGCGCCCCGACGGCTCGCTCGTCGGCGGTGGCGAGCCAAAGCGTGTAGCCCGCGATCGAATCACCCGAGCGAATGGGCACGGGAACATCGATCGCGTCCGGATTTCCGGGCGTGTCCGTTGGCGGCCACACGTTCGCGCCTTCGCCGACGACCGGATGGTCGTAGCCCTCCCAGCGCAGAAAGTGCCAACCCGGCGGGAGTGCCAGGTGGAGGACGTCTCCAGGGTTGACCTTGAGCCCATGTCGCGGATCCGTGGGAACGGCATCGTTGGAGCCGGTCGTCGAGCAGGTCGTGATGGTCGATGAGCCGTTGGTCGCCACGATCCCGGGTCCGTGCCCGACCGAGACGGTCACAGCCGGCACTTCGACGGCCTCGACCGGCGCCGGACACACAGGCGTCGGAAGCACGAACTCGGTCGGCTCAGGGGGCGTCGCCGACGGTTCGGGCGTCACTGACGGTTGAGGCGTAGGTGCCGGGGAGGGGGTCGGCGAAGACACCGACATCGATGGACCGAGCGACGCCGGTCGTGTCGTCGGTGACGATCCAGCGGTGCAGGCCGCCAACGCAAACGTGCTCGCCAGGACGAGGACCGCCGTCCGCACGCGCAGATCCCTCATCGCCCCGCCTCGCTTCGCTTCGCCCCTGGTGTCCGGGGACGTCCCTGAGACGCGCGCGGGGCGAGCGTGTTACCGAGGTCGCCGAACGTCAACGGGCCTCGACCGGACCGTGGGTCGGGGCCCGCTTCTTTGGGGGCCCGCAGGCGCCCGTTCACTACGCGTGGGTCACTTGACCCATCGGGGCCGGGTCGGCCTTCACCGGCTCCCCGGGCCGTTCCGTGGTCGGCTGGACGTTCACACCCGGGCCGACGGCTTGCGCCGGCTTCTCCCCGGCGGTCACCGGGATGCGTCGGCTGCGGCGGTCGACCGCCTTCGGCAGGGTCAACGTCAGCTCGCCGTTCTCGAAGCTCGACACCACCTTCTCGGCGTCGACCTCGGTCGGCAGCATGATCACCCGGGCGTAACTCGCCACCTCCCGCTCGCGCACGAGATAACGGCCTTCCTCGGCCTGGCGCTCGGTGTCCTTCTCGGTCCGAGCCCGGATCGCCAGCGTCCGACCGTCGAGGGTCACCTCGATCTCCTCGGGTGTGATCCCAGGCATCGCCATCTCGACGATCAGGGCGTCGTCCGTTTCGCGAACGTCGACGGGCGGCGTGAACGCGCCGCGCGCGCTCGCACCGAACTCGAAGAGCCACGGTTCCTGGGTGAGCCAATCGAGGGCGCTCCGCCAGCCGACGGGCATGCGCTCATTGGGACGTCTGGTCAACATGGTTGACCTCCTTCGGGAGCCGGACGTCGGACCGTTCGCGACGCGTTCGCGTGAGGCGGCCCATAGGCCCCCATCCAACCTACGCGGGCAAGCGTCGCAAGCGCTCCAACCGCCTCCGCTCCTGCATTTCAGATGCGTTGCGATCGTCCGCGATCACCTTGCAGGAAGCCCACACGCGGGCCGCCGTCGACTGGGGCGGATACGCGCGACCCCGCCGGAGGGGGTCGCCCGGCGGGGTCGGTTCGAGTGTGAGTCGCTCGAAGAACGGCGTTGGTACCACGCCCGGGTGGTCACGTCGTCAGCGGCAGCGAGCCTAGGAGCACTGCGTCAACGCGGCCTTGAGTGCGGTGGCGGCGGTTTCGACGCCGGTCGCAGCGGATCGGATGTCCGCGGCCTTCTCGGCCACGCTCGCGTCGCTCGTCAAGTTGCTCAGCGCGGTCTTGAGTGTGGCGAGCGCGGTGTTGAGTGCTTCGACCTGTGAGCCTGCCGCCTCCTTGGCCGAGGTCGCCAAGGTCGTCGCCGCAGCCTCGACCTTGTCGGTGGCTGCTGTGAGCCCGGCCTTGCCGGCTGTCTTCAGATCGAGATCCTTGAGTTCCTTCAGGGATGACTCGAGCGCCTCGGCGTCAGCGCACACGCTCGACGTGGCGGCCGGCGCCGACGCGGCGGCTGACGGAACCGACGACGAGCCCGACGACGAGCCGGTCGGACCGCAGGCTCCGAGAGCCAGGGCGACGCTTGCCACGGCGATGAATAGGAACGCACGTTTGATCATCATCAGGTCCTCCAGCGTTGGGCGATCGACGTGCCGGTGCAGATGGCACTTCCCCGACGGCCCGTCCGTCGACCTCGCGCACGACGCAGGCAACCTTAGCCCGGATCTGAGCTGACCGCGGATTCCAGCGTCCGGCGTCGTCGCCCGGCAGTCGCCGCTAGCTCGCTGTCGCGTGGCCGCGATCGCGTTCGTGCCAGTCGCCGACCCGCAGAGGCCAATGCTCCTCGTGGAACATCGCGAGCCGCCCGTCCGCGCCCGTATCGAGTAACCCGGGCAGCGTGACACCATCGCTCTCCTGTCCCAGGACGACGGCCTGCCCAGGCTCGATCGGTCTCTGGCACACCTCGCAGGCGGGCGGTCCCTTCATCGCAACAGCACCTTGTAGGCTCGATAGCGGACGGCGACTCGGAATCCCAGGCGCTCGTAGATCGGTCGACCCAGGTCGCTCGCCTGGAGCACGGCCACGTCGCAGCCGGCTTCCGATCCGTCCGTCACCACCCGAGCTGTCATCGCTGCGCCGTAACCGTTCTGACGCGCCGCCGGGATCGTTGCGATCGCATAGACCCCGATAGTACGCCCGGTGCGCCAACCGAGCCCGGAGGCGACCGGAGCTCCGCCGACGTAGCCGACGTACACCATGCAGTCCGGGTGATCGAGAAGCCCCGCGCAGGTGGTCCCGAATGCGACCGCGGGCGGTGACCCGAAGCCCTCGGTCACGACCGTGCGGTGATCCTCGATGCCGATGGCATCCATGACCTGGCGGATCTCGAACCCCGGCAGGCGGCTCGGCGCGAGAGCGTCCGCGATCACGGCATGATCGATCGGGAACGCGACCATGCCAGGGGTCGTTGGTGCCTCGTCCGCGGCGGCGAGCCGCGTCCCCGTGAGCGTCGGAATGAAGCGATCATCCACGTCGTCTCGTAGCCGTACGACGAAACCGCTGCCATGGCCGAGCGTCTCGTCCAGGACTGCCAGGAGGCCCTCCGGCGTAGCGTCCGGACGCTCGATCAGAACCTGGTTGAACCAGTCGAACGGTATGTCACTCAGGATGGTCACCGCCCCGCCATCACGGTGGACGCGAGCCGCGTTCGTGCAGCGCACTACGCCCGTCAGGTAGGCGATCCAGTTCTCGTGCTCGAGAGCCGCGCGCTCGGCGATGTTCACCCTGGATGGACCCCGATCAATGGTTACGGGAGATGGGTCGCGGGAGTCGTCGTGGGCGACGCTCGGCCTAGGCCCTTTACCTTGCGTAGCATGTCGCCATGACGCAGCTGCCGTCGCTTGGCCCGCGTGGGGAGGGATGGGTCCTCGTCCAGGGCGTGCTGCTTGTCGTCGTCGCCGCCGCGGGCTGGTCGCTCGGGCCGGACTGGTCGGGGCTGCTGCGGCTTGCCGGCATCGTCCTCGGGATCGCCCTGATCAGTGGCGGCGTCGCCCTCGCCGTCCGAGGGGTCGTCGACCTCGGTGGCGCCATGACGCCCCTCCCCAGGCCTCGCGACGATGCCGATCTCGTTGACACGGGTGCGTATGGGGTCGTCCGTCACCCGATCTACAGTGGGCTGATCCTCGCGGCATTCGGCTGGGCGATCGCTCAGGCGTCCGTCGTCGCTATCGCCATGGCCGTGTTGCTCGCGGCCTTCCTGCGTGTGAAGTCTGCCCGCGAGGAGGCGTGGCTCGAGCAGCGCTTCCCGGCCTACGCGGACTACCGCGCCCGGACCCGAAGGCTTATCCCCTGGCGACGGTGATGGTCTCGATCGACACAGGCGTCGCGCGAGGCGAAAAGGCAGACATCTCGCCGTTTGACCGAAACTGCGATAAGGCCCCGGGACGGACGAACCATTCGGGGCCTGTTTCGTGCACGAATATTGGTCGGGGCGGCGGGATTCGAACCCACGACCACCAGTCCCCCAGACTGGTGCGCTACCAGACTGCGCCACGCCCCGGTGCCGCCGAGTCTAGCACCCCCTCCCGACCGACCCGGCCTCCCCTACCCGGCCCGCTCGCCGCCGAGGCTCGCGATCCAGGCCGACGCGTCGGCTAGCTCGTCCTTCGACTCTCGTGCGAGCAGGTCGACCAGACAGCGCTTGACGCTCTTGCCCTCGAACAGCGCGCGCTGGACCTCGCGGGCGATCGGCATCTCGACGCCGTACCGGTCGGCCAGCGCGAGCGCCGCCTGGACCGTGTAGGCGCCCTCGGCAGTGCCCGGCAGGTCGGCCTCGATCTCGGTCCACGGGCGGCCCTTGGCGAGTTCGACGCCGAGGCGGTGGTTGCGCGACAGCGGCGACCCGCACGTCGCGATGAGGTCGCCGATGCCGGCAAGACCCGCGAACGTGAGCGGGTTCGCGCCGGCGGCGATGCCCAGGCGCATCATCTCGGCGAGACCGCGCGTGAGCAGGCCCGCCTTGCCGTTGTCGCCGAAGCCGAGGCCGTCGGCCGCGCCCGCCGCGATCGCGACGACGTTCTTGAGCGCCCCGGCCAGCTCGACGCCGAGGATGTCGTGGTTGACGTACAGCCGGAAGCGCCGGCGGGACAAGCGGGCCACGACGCGCGCGGCGAGCGCCCGGTCGGTGGCGGCCACGACGGCCGATGCCGGCAGCCCCCGGGCGATCTCGGCGGCCAGGTTCGGGCCGGACAGCGCGGCGATCCGATCGCCCGGGAGGCCCGCCGCCTCGGCGATGACCTCGCTCATCCGGAGCAGGCTGCCGCGTTCGAGGCCCTTGACGACCGACACGATGTCGGCCGACGGCGCGAGGTACGGGGCGAGCCGCTCCACGGTCGTTCGCAGGTGCGCCGATGGCGTGGCGAAGACCACGAGGTCGGTCGCGCCGGCGAGGGCCTTCGGGTCCGACGTCGGGATGACCGTCCGTGGCAACTCCACGCCCGGAAGTCGCGCCTCGTTGCGGCCGGTCGCCGCGATCCGTGCCGCCGTCTCCGGGGAGTGGCACCACAGGATGACCGGCTCGCCCCGCGCCACGACCCGGGCCAGCGTGGTGCCCCACGCCCCGGCCCCGACCACCGCGACCCGCGGGCCGCCCATCAGCGGGACCGGCGGGTCTTCCCGGCGCTGACGCGCCGCGCCGGCTTCGCGCCACTCGACCCGGAGCGGGCCTTCTTTCGGCGCGGCAGCTTGACCGAGGTCCGGTCGCGGAAGACGAGCTTGATCGGCGTGCCGTCGAAGCCGAACGTCTCGCGCAGCTGGTTCTCGAGGTAGCGGCGATAGCTGAAGTGGACGGCCGACCCGTCGGAGGCGAAGAACACGAACGTCGGTGGCGCCACGGCGGCCTGCGTCGCATAGAAGAGCTTCGGCCGACGGCCGCGGACCGGCGGCGGAGGCGTCCGCTCGGTCGCCGCGAGCAGCATCCGGTTCAGCTCGCCGGTCGAGACCCGCTTGCGTCGCTCGCCCCAGATGTCGACCGCGGCCTCCAGGACGCGGCCGACGCGCTGGCCGGTCTTCGCGCTGATCGAGAGGATGGGCGCGAAGTCCAGGAACGGGACCTCGTTGCGGATCCACTCGACGTACTGGTCGAAGGTGCGGTCGGTCTTGTCGGCGACGAGGTCCCACTTGTTGACCGCGATGACCAGGCCCTTGCCCTCCTCGACGACGTACCCGGCGACGTGGGCGTCCTGCGACGTCAGGCCTTCGACGGCATCGATGACGAGGACCGCGACGTCCGCCCGCGACAGGGCGTGGAGCGCGCGCAGGGTCGAGTAGCGCTCGGCGGCCGGGCCGCCGGCCACCTTCCCACGGCGCCGGATGCCGGCGGTGTCGATGAGGACGATCTCGCTGCGACCCCACGCGAGGCGGGTGTCGATCGCGTCGCGGGTCGTCCCGGGAATCTCGGACACGATGGCCCGCTCCTGGCCCAGGAGCGCGTTGACCAGGCTCGACTTGCCGACGTTCGGGCGCCCGACGAAGGCGATCGCGGCGGGCTCCTGGTCCGCCTCGGCGGCCATCGCCGCGTCCCAGCGGGCGGCCTCGGGATCGATCGCGGCGAGGTCGATGTCGGGGTCGCCGTCATCGCCGTCGGCCTCGTCGGCATCGGCGTCGCCGACGACGTACGGCTCCAGGCGTCCGGCAGCGACCTCCTCGGCCCAGGCTTCGGCTTCGGTCTCGCGGGCCTTGCGGGCGAGCTCCCGATCGCTCTCGGGCGGCAGCGCCCAGACGATCGCGTCGAGCAGGTCGCCGGTACCACGTCCGTGGGTCGCCGAGATGGCGTAGGTCTCGTCCCAGCCCAGGGCGTGGAACTCGGCGCCCTCGAGCTCGCGCTTCTCGTTGTCGGCCTTGTTGACCGCGACGATGACCGGCGCCTTGGCCCGCCGCAGGATATCGGCGGCCTCCTCGTCGGGCGGCATCAACCCGACGACGGCGTCGACCACGAAGACGATGACGTCGGCCTCGTCGATCGCGAGGCGGGCCTGGTCCTGGACGGCCGCCTCGATCAGGTCGTCCGGGTCGAGCTCGAGGCCGCCCGTGTCCACGAGGACGAAGCGGCGCCCATTCCATTCCGCGTCGCCGTACAGGCGGTCGCGGGTCGTGTGGGCGCGGTCCTCGACGATGGCCGTCCGTCCGCCGACGATCCGATTGAAGAGCGTGCTCTTGCCGACGTTCGGCCGGCCCACGACGGCGACGACCGGGAGCCCACCCGACTGCGCGGCCACCGGGTCAGGCTGCGCCGGGCGTGCTGACGGCGCGCGACAGGTTCGGCAGCGAGGTGGTGCGACCGGCGGGGGTGGCGGCGCCGGCCAGGGCGGCATCGGCGAGGCTCTCCGCGGCGGCCTGCGTCGCCGGCGTCCCGGCATTCGCCAGGATCCAGTACGCCACCTCGCGCAGGTCCTCGATCGGGGTCGACGTCCCGCCGGTCACCCCGACGACCTTCGCGCCATCGAACGGCGTCGTGTCGACCAGGTCGGCCACGCCCTGGATCTGGATGGCGCTCGTGCCCTCGATCTCGCACAGGCGGGTCAGTTCCTTGGTGTTCGCGCTCGAGCGGCCACCGACGACGACCATCAGGTCGACCTCGCGCGCCAGCTCCATCGTGTCCTCCTGGCGCCGGATGGTGACCGGGCAGACCGTGTTGATGATCTTGAGCTCGTGGGATCGCCCGACCATGAGCGCGGCGAGGCGCTCGAACTTCCACGGCGGCTGGGTCGACTGGCTGATGAGCGCGAGCTTCTTGCGGCGAGGGACCGCTGCGTCCCATTCGGCTTCCTCGTCGACCACGATGATGTCCGGCGCGAAGCCGAGCAGGCCGACGACCTCGGGATGGTTGGGCGTGCCGAGCAGCACGATCGTGTAGCCCTCGTCGACGAGCTTGCGCAGCTCCTTCTGCTCGGCGATGACCCAGGTGCACGTGCCGTCGATGACTTCGAGGCCCCTGGCCTCGGCCCGCTCGAGGACGTCCGGGCGGACGCCGTGGGCGCGGATGACGACCGCCGCCCCGTGGTCGACGTCGTCGAGCGTGTCGACCGTCTCGATGCCGAGGTCCATGAGCTCGCGGACGACGCCGTCGTTGTGGACGACCTGTCCGAGCGTGTGCGTCGACTTCCCGGCCGCGGCGGATTCCTTGGCCTTGTCGATGGCCTCACGCACGCCATAGCAGAAGCCGGTGCGCTTCGCGATGCGGATGGCCTCGACGGTTCCCATGCCTCGATTATCGCACGGGGTCCCGTTCAGACCCCCTCGCCGACCGCCTGCCCCGCGAGGTCCATCTCGGTCGATGGCGTTCCGTAGACCCCCCGCTGCTGCGGCGGGAGGAGCTCCGCGATGCGCCGCATGATGACGTCCGTGGCCAGGCCTTTGGCGGTTCGCCGGTCCGTGCCCGGCGGCAACACGTCGGCGACACGGAACGGGCGCCCGACGCGGACCGTGACCCGGCCACCCGGATGCGGGATCTTCTGGCCCCGCGGCCAGACCCCGTTCGACCCGCCGATGCCGATCGGGACGATCGGCGCGTCCGGTCCGGAGAGCCAGCACGGCCACGCCATCCCGGGCGGCCTGGAGCGCGCCGTCGGCGCTCCGCGTACCTTCCGGGAACACGAACAGGACGTTGCCCTCGTCGAGGATCCGTCGCGCCAGCCGGAAGGCCTCGACGTCCGCAGCGCCCCGATCCACCGGATGGACGCCGCCGTTCCTGGCCAGGTAGCCGATCACCGGCCAGTCGAAGAGCTCCTTCTTGCCGAGCCAGTGGATGCGCCGGCCGAGCGTCGGGGTCAACCACGCGCCCAGCACGACGGGATCGAAGTTGGAGGCGTGATTCGAGGCGATGATGACCGGGCCCTCGCGGGGGATCTCGTCGATCGCCCCTTCGATCCGGATCCGCGACATCCCGCGGGCGAACAGGCGGCCCCCGAACGCGAGGGTTCGGATGAGTGGCGTCGTAGCGCTGTCGATCGGCTCGGGTGCCGAGGTGGTCGGAGCGGCCTCATCGCGGTCGCTCATCGGCGGGCCTCGGCGTCGCGGATCGCGTTGGTGACCGCTTCCACGGTGTCCTCGAACTGGTTGCCGTCGGTGACGATGATGCGCGCGTCGCTCGCGGGCCGGAGCGGCGCCACCGGCCGGTTCCGATCGAGCTGGTCGCGACGCCGAAGGGCCTCGAGGATCTGCTGGGCTTCCGGGCTGTCCGGGTCCAGGCGGCGCTCCTTCGTGCGGCGGCCCGCTCGCTCCTCGACGGACGCATCGAGGAAGATCTTGAGATCGGCATCGGGCAGCACGACCGTCCCGATGTCGCGACCGGCCATGACGATCCCGCCGGCCCTGGCGAGGTCCCGTTGCCTTGCGAGCAGTGCCGCTCGCAGCTCCGGTACGGCCGAGACCGCGGACACCGCGGCATCGACGGCGGGTCCGCGCACGTCGTCGGTGTGATCGATCCCATCGACCCGCACGCGGGACAAGCGGCCGATGTCGTCCGCGGCGAGCTCGACGTCATCGACGAGCCGACTCAGGCCCACCGGGTCATCGACCTCGACGCCGCGGTGCTCCGCCAGCCAGGTCACGGCGCGGTAGAGCAGGCCCGTGTCGCAGAAGCGATAGCCGACTTTGGCCGCGGCCGCGGCGCCGACGCTGCTCTTGCCCGACGACCCAGGTCCGTCGAGCGCGACGACGAGCCCGCGTGGCCCGTCCTGCGTTCCATCCATCGGCGGCAGGATAGCCGTTACCGAGTCGCGGACTTCGGGGTCGTCGGACGTCGGGCAGCCGGTCCAGGGCGACGACTGCTACCCCCTCCTCCGGCGAGGCCGCGGATCTCGGGGGCCTTCAGCGGTCGCACGCCGCCACTGCGGAGGCCATCGATGCGGACCGGGCCGATCCGCACGCGCACCAGGCGCTCGATGGGGGCGCCGACCGCCCCGAACATCCGACGCAGCTGGCGCTTCCAGCCCTGCGCGAGGGTCGCCCGATACCAGTGGAGCGGGGGCGGCTCCGGGCGCATCAGCGCGACCAGCTTGTCGGTCTCGAAGGTGCTCATCGCCCGCAGCCCGGACAGCTCCGCGAGCCCCTCGTCGAGCGGGATCCCCGCCTGGAGCGCCTCGACCTGGGCCGCATCGAGGCGCTGGCGCAGACCGAGCGCGTATTCCCGTTCGACCCCGAAGCGCGGATGCAGGACGCGCTCGGACCAGGCACCGTCGTTGGTCAGGATGAGCATCCCCTCGGAATCCTGGTCGAGGCGGCCGACCGGATAGAGCCGGGCGCCCTCCGGCACGAGCGCGGTCGGGAGGAGGTCGAGCACGGTCCGGTCGGCGTGACGGTCGCGGGTCGTCGAGGTGACACCGGCCGGCTTGTGCAGGAGCAGATAGGCCTGGTTCGAGGCCCCGCCGATGACCCGGCCGTCGACGGCCACGATGGATCGTTCCGGATCGACCTGCGCGCCGAGGGCCGCGACCTTGCCATCGACGGTGACGCGGCCCTCCGCGATGAGCGCCTCGCTCGCCCGTCGCGATGCGACACCCGCGGCCGCGAGGACCTTCTGGAGCCGCTCGGGGGGCATCAGTCGCTCGGCGCGGCGGCGCCGGCCGGTGCCACGTCCCCCTCGATCCCGGTGCCGTCCGGCGAGCCTGTCTCGTCGAGGTCGAGCGCCACCTGGACGCTGTCCCCTCCCTCCTCGGCGAGGCGCGCGGCGATGTCGACCTCGAGCGGCGGCAGCCCGTCGAGGCTGGTCATCCCGAACCGCTCGAGGAACTCGAACCCGGTCCCGTACAGGAAGGGCCGGCCCGGCGTGTCCGCCCGGCCGAGCTCGACGATCAGCCGCCGGTGGAGCAGCGAGCGCATCGTGTAATCCGAATCGACGCCGCGGATGCGCTCGACCGCCGCCTTCGTGATGGGCTGCCGATACGCGACGATCGCGAGCGTCTCGAGCGACGCGGGCGACAGGCGCACGGCGTCGGCCCCGACGTAGCGCGCCACCAACGCGCCGGCCTCGGCCGCGGTCGCGAGCTCGACCCGGTCGCCGTCGAGCAGCAGCTGGATCCCGCGCTCGCGCAGGGACACCTCGAGGTCGCCGAGGCGTGCGTCGACGGTCTCGCGATCCGTGCCCGCGAGGGCGGCGACCTCGCGTCGGGTCAGCGGGCGTTCGGCAACGAAGAGCAGCGCTTCGAGCGCCCGCTCGGTGAGCTCGATCGGCGGCCGGTCCTCGGTCTCGAGCGGCTCGGTGGCCTCGAGCTCGTCGCCCAGGTCGTGGTCGTCGGTCACGCGAAGGACTCCAGCGATTCGTCGAGCGGCGCCTCGTCGGCATCCGGGCCGACGCCGGCCGCGGCCCGTTCCGCCGGTGTCGTCGCCCGGGCGACGATCGGGCCCCACGGGACCGCCTGGGACACGACGATCTCGCGCCGCTTCATCAGCTCGAGCATCGCGAGGAACGTCACCGAGATGACCACCCGATCGCGCACACCCTCGAGCAGCTCCTGGAGCACGAACGTCGGGGCATCGCGCAAGGCGGCTCGGATGATCTCGGCCCGTTCGGTCAACGTGATGATCCGTTCCATCACCTCGGGCGGCGGCTCCGGCGGCGGCGCCAGGGCCGCGAGGCGGTCGAGCGCCCGGACCAGCGCGGCCGGGTCCATCGGCGCGGCATCGAGCGGTCGCGCCCCGGCCAGCGCCGTCGCGTGCGCCGCCGACGGCTCCCGCCGGAACAGCCCGACCCGGAGCAGGGCGATCTCGGCCAGCCGCAGGCCGGCGTCACGGTGGGCGCGATACAGGATCAGGCGGCGGCGCAGCTCGGCTTCGGGATCCGGGGCCTCGTCGCCGGAGGCGGCCGGATCCACGACCTGTTGCCTGGGCAGCATCGCCCGGCTCTTGATGAGGATCAGCTGACCGGCCACGGCGACAAAGGCGCTGACGTTCCCCAGCCGGTCCGATTCGAGCGAGGCGAGCGCGTCGAGGTACGCGTCGGCGAGTGCCCCCAGCGGCACCGTGAGCACGTCGAGCTTGCGGGCCTCGATGAGCGAGAGGAGGAGTCCCAGGGGCCCCTCGAACTCGACCAACTGGACCTGGGTCGCGGTCTCGGGCCGACGGCCGTCCCCGAATCGCACATTGGGCTCGACCGCGATGACCGGCACGCCCGTCATCAGTTGGCCTCGTCGGCGAGGCGCAGCAGCTCCCCGAACTCGGGGTCGCGCGGCGCTTCCTGGTACCGGATCAGGTCGACCGTCCGCGCGCTGCAGCCGGCCGCAGCGGCGAGGCGCGCGGATGTCTCGGCATGCACGCCGAGGCGCTCGAGCGCGGCGCCGAAGCCGGGCAGGACACCCGCGACCCGCCAGACCCAGGCGCCGTACGCCTCACCGAGCGACCAGGCGACCCGCGGCCAAACGCCGGTGTCGCCCTTGCCGGCGTCGTGGAGCAGGCCGGCCAGCAGGGCGTCCGGTTCGGTGACGCCGTCGGCCCGCAGCGATGCCACGACGTCCAGGCCATGTCGGCGGTCGGCCACGTGCATCGAATCGAAGAGCGCCAGTTGCGGCGCCGTGGTCCAGCTCGCCAGCGCCGCTCGCTCCTTGGGGGTCACCCTGGCCCGCAGGTGCGTCCGGAACTGGCGGACCTTAGATGCCCACCAGGAAGCCATAGATCCCGTTGATGAGAGGGATGAGGATCCGCCCGCCGATCGAGTTGCCGGGCGGGAAGAAGAAGAGCGCGATGAGGATCAGGAAGCCGTACTGCTCGAGCACCGGCCGGATCCGGTATTCGGTCTGGCGATCGAGGGCCGCGAACAGCACCTTCGACCCGTCGAGCGGCGGGATCGGGATGAAGTTGAAGATCATCAGGATGATGTTGATCTGCACGAAGCTGTCGAGCACGAGGATCAGCATCTCGGGGACCTGCCGGAACAGATCCTGGTCCGAGACGATGATTCGAAGCGGGATCGCGCCGATCGTGGCGAGAAGCAGGTTCGAGATCGGTCCGGCCGCGGCGACGATCGCCTCCCCGCGTCGACCGCCGGCGAGGTTCATCGGGTTGACCGGCGTCGGTTTCGCCCAACCGAAGGCGAACGCCCCCTGCGACACGAGGAACGACACGCCCAGCAGCACCCCGCCGACGGGGTCGAAGTGCACGATCGGATTGAGGGTCAGGCGACCGAACAGCTTGGCGGTCCCGTCGCCGAGGCGATACGCGGCGAGGGCATGAGCGTACTCGTGGACCGGGAATCCCACGAGCAGCATGATCGCGACGACGATGACGATCGAGACGAGCTGTTCCTGGGACAAGCGGCACCTCTAGGCGGGGTCCCGCGTATGGTAGCCGGGCCGGGGCCCCGAGGCGGCGACGGCGGTTGACGCGTGACGCGGTCCTATGCGCCGGTCAGGTGCACATCTGTCACGAGCGAGCGCGCAGGCACCCGGGATCCGGCGGTTCTCGCATCCTCGTCATCGATCCACGAGGGACCTGTGGCCGATCCGCACCTGACAGGTGCGCGACTCGGTTCGTCGAGCCGCCCGGACCTCGAGCCCTACAGGCGACCGAGCAGGTCGGCCTTCTTGGCCTCGTATTCCTCGGCACTGATCGCGCCTCGATCCCGCAGGTCGGCGAGGCTCGCGAGCGTGCGGGTGACCTCGTCGGGGCTCAGGTCGGGGGGCGCGGGCGAGGCAGGCTGGGCAGCCGCCGCGACGTCGGGAGCCGCCGCCACCGCCGGCGTCACAGGGGGCGCGGGAGCCGCCGGCGTCGCAGCCGGGAGCGGCGTCGTGGTCGTCGGAGCGTCGGACGAGGCCGTGCCCCCGTCTCCCGCTGCCCGAGCGGGCGGGCTCGGGGCCCACCCCTGGCGCTCCATGTCGACCTCGAACTCGTGCTTGGCGTCGAGCATCTGCTTCTTGAACTCGACCGGGTCCTTGATCATCTTGAAGGGCTCGATGCCGACCTCCGCCGCGGTCATGACGTCGAGGTCGCCGAAGCCGAACATCCGCCCGAAGAGCGACTGCCGGAGGCGCGCGTCGTTGATCTTCTCGAGCGAGCTGTCGGTCGACTCCTTGTTGAGGACGCCGGCGACCTGGAGCACTCGCCGGTTCGTGATGACGTACTCCTGGCTCATGTAGCGGAAGACCGTCCAGAGGAGGTTGGCCAGCCCGGCGACGAACAGCACGACGGTCACGAGGGTCAGGAGCGTGCGGAAGCTGCCTTCGATGCCCTCCTCGCCGACGCTGTTGCGAAGCCACGCGAGGATGATCGCGATGATGATCGCCAGGATCGTCAGCCGCGCCCCCCACACGAACACGAACCAGTGCTGCTTCTCGCGGTGGAGGATCCGCTCGCCGGTCGACAGCAAGGAATTGGCATAGGCCATCTGGCGTGTCCTTCTCTCTAGGCCCTCGGATGGGCTCGCGTGTAGACGTCCCGGATCCGCTCGCCGGTCAGGTGCGTGTAGAGCTGGGTCGTGGAGATACTCGCATGTCCGAGCAACTCCTGGACGATCCGGAGGTCGGCTCCGCCCTCCAGAAGATGGGTCGCGAACGAGTGGCGCAGGGTGTGTGGACTGACCCGGTCCGCGAGCCCGGCGACCCGCGCGGCCGACTTGACCGAGGCCCAGGCCTGCTGCCGCGCGAGCCGGCCGCCGCGGTCGCCCAGGAACACCGGACCGCCACGCACCGCCTGGACGTGGCCGAGAGCCAGCAGTCGCGGTCGGGGGCCGTCGAACCAGCGCGCGAGCCAGTCGAGGGCGACGTCGCCGACCGGCACGAGCCGCTCCTTGTCGCCCTTGCCGATGACGCGCACGAACCCACCGTCGGTCGAGAGGTCCTCGGCGTCGAGCCGCAGCGCCTCGCTGATCCGCAGACCGGCCGCGTACAGCAACTCGAGCAGGGCCCGGTCGCGCAGATGGCGGTCGTGGCCGGGTTCGGTCGGATCGTCGCCGCCGGCGGCTTCGAGCAGGCGCTCGGTCTCCTCGATCGTGAGCGTCTCGGGCAGCCGGCGGCTTTGGCGCGGCAGATCGAGATGGGCCGCGATGTCGGTCCCGATGAGCCCTTCGCCGTAGGCGAATCGAAAGAAGCCCTTCAGGGCCGCCGCGCGACGGCGCAGGCTGGTCGGGGCGAGACCCGCGTCACGCGGCCGACCCCGTCGCGTCCGCGCGGCGAGGTAGCCGACGACCGCGTCCGGCGAGCGGGCCCACGCGGCCGTCGTGCCGCGGCTCGCCGCGAAGTCCGCCAGGTCGCCGCGGTAGGCGCGGATCGTGGCCGGCGCGAGGCCGCGCTCGACCGAGAGGTAGGCAAGGTAGTCGTCGATGACGGCGTCGAGGGTCGGTCCGGCGGCCATGGTGACGGTGATCGCGGTCCGCGCGGCGGCCGTCAGCCGGCCGTCGCCACCTCGCCGCGCCACGCCTCGGCACGGTCGAGGAGCTCGCGAGCGGCGGCGAGGCCCGCGGCGCCAGCGGGACCCGTGGTGCCGCCCGGACCGCTCGTGGCACTCCCCAGCATCTGGGCAAGCTCCACGATCCGGCCCTCGTGGTCCAGCCGCTCGACCTCGGTCACGGTCCGGCCGTCCCGCTCGCGCTTCGTGATGCGGAACTGGGCGTCCGCGTGGGCGGCGATCTGCGGCAGGTGCGTGACGCACAGGACCTGGTGTCGCCTCGCCAGCGTCCACAGGCTCCGGCCCACCGGATCGGCGCTCCGGCCGCCGATGCCAGTGTCGACCTCATCGAACACCAGCGTGGGCGTCTCGTCGGCCTCGGCGAGGACCTGCTTGATCGCGAGGGCCACGCGGGACAGCTCGCCGCCCGACGCGATCTTCGCGAGCGGACGCGGCGGCTCACCCGGGTTGGGCGCGAGCCGGTAGACGACGGCATCGACCCCCGACGCATCGAAGGCGACCGCGTCGCCATCGAGCTCGACCGCCGCTTCGTCCGAACCGGCGATCCGCCGGCCGAGCGCGACCTCGAACACGCCGTCCTGGAATCCGAGCTCGACCAGGGCGGCCCCGACCGCGGCGGTCAGCCCGGCCGCCGCCGCTCGGCGCGCCTCGGACAGTCGGTCCGCCGCCTCCTGGACATCGGCGAGCAACCGGGCGTCGTCGGCGTCCCGTCGCGCCCGCTCGCCGTCGAGCCCGTGCAGGCGCTCGGCCTCGGCCGCCGCGCGCTCGCCGTGGGCGATGACCGCCGCCTCGTCGTCGCCGTAGCGGCGTTCGAGCGCGTAGATCGCGCCAAGGCGCTCCTCAAGCGCGGCGAGCGCGGCCGGATCGTGCTCCACGGTCTCGGCGAGCGACCGGGCCTCGCCGGCCACGTCGGTCAGTTCGGCCTCGAGGCCCGCCAGGCGGTCGGCGAGCGGCTCGTACCGGGGATCCACCCGCGCGATGACGCGCGCCTCCCGCAGCGCGACGGCGACGCCGTCGCGCGCTCCTCCAGTCTCCGCGGTGAGTGCCTCGTGGACCGCGGCCGAGCCACGGGCGATTGCCTCGCCGTGCTGCGCCGCGGCCAGGCGGGCCCGGATCTCCTCGGCCTCGCCTGGGCGCAGGCGGGCCGCGGCGATCTCGCCGGCCTCGTATTCGAGGAGTTCCAGTCGGCGCGCGAGCTCTCGGGGATCGCCGACGAGCTCGGCCAAGGCGGACCGGTTGGCCCGCCACGCCTCCACGGCCTCGGCCATCGCGGCACGCTCGGCGACGTGCCCACCGAATCCGTCGAGGAGGTCGCGCTGCCAGCGTTCGTCGAGGAGGCGCTGCTGATCGTGCTGGCCGTGGATCTCGACGAGCGGCCCGACCTCGTCGGCCAGGCGGGCCGCCGTGACCGTCTCGTCGTCGACGCGCGCGGTGGAGCGGCCGCCGGCGGCCACTTCACGCACGGCGATAAGCGGCTCCGGGAGACGATCGAACAAGGCCTCGACGCGGGCGGCGTCGGCGCCGTGGCGGACGAGCGAGGTGTCGGCCCGGGCACCGAGCGCCAGTCCGAGGGCGTCGATGATCAGGCTCTTGCCCGCCCCGGTCTCGCCCGTGATGACGTTGAAGCCGGGCTCCAGCGTGAGTCGCAGCCGCTCGATGAGGGCGAGGTCGGTGACCGCGAGCTCGAGCAGTCGCCCGGTCACGACGGCAGCAGGGCGACCTTGTGGCGCAGCAGGTCCCAGAAGGGCTGCGCGCCCGTCGGTTCGATGAGCCGGATCGGCCGCTCGACGGCCCTGACCTCGACGAGGTCTCCGACGCGGATGGGGATGTCCTCGCGCCCGTCGACGGACACGAGCGCCTCGTGCGCCTGCACGACCCGGCAGCGCACGACCTGGCGGGGGCTCACGACGACCGAGCGGATGGCCGAGAGGTACGCGGCGATCGGCGTGACGACGAGGTTGCGGCTCATCGGGTCGACGATCGGGCCGCCGGCCGAGAAGGAGTAGCCCGTGGACCCGGTCGGCGACGAGACGATCAGGCCATCGGCGATGAACGTGGCCAGGTGCGAATTGTCGATGGCGACATCGAAGTGGCAGACGCGGGCCAGCGACCCGCGCGCGACGACGAAATCGTTGAGCGCCACGTGGCGGGCGTCGTCGATCGGACGGCCGTCGCGGAGGATGACCCCCTCGAGCGCCATGCGTTCGCCGATCTGGAAGTCGCCGGCCTCGATCCGGGCGAGCACGGCGTCGAGATCGCCTGCCTCGGCCTTCGAGAGGAACCCGACCTTGCCCAGGTTGATGCCGAGGATCGGGACGTCCACCTCGGCCACGGCTCGGACGGCCCGGAGGAACGTGCCGTCGCCGCCAAGGACCACGAGGGCATCGGTCGTCGGGAGCTCCCGTAGCAGGACGGTCATGTCGTCGGACTGGGCCTGCCACTGGTCGATCTTCCGCATCTGGCACCAGCCGGCGGCGCGAGCGCTGAGTTCGACGGCTGCCTCGATCGTCGGGTTGTAGGCGAACCCGAGCCGCTGGACGGTCACGGCGTGGTGACCGTCGCGATCCGGTATTCGATGTCGGCGCAGCCCGGACCCGGCGCGAGGTGGACGAGGAACTCACGGTTGCCCTCGGGCCCAAGGAGCGGCGAGGCGATGACGTCGCGCGTCCCGAGACCGGCCGCCTGGGCGCGCTCCACGATCCGCTCGAGGACCTCGCGATGGATGGCCGGGTCGCGGACGACGCCGTGGTCCGTGCGGCCGCGGCCGGCTTCGAACTGTGGCTTGACGAGCGCGACGACCTGGCCGCGGGGGCCGAGCGTGGCGGCGACCGGCGCCAGGACGAGGTCCAGCGAGATGAACGAGACGTCGATCGTGGCCAGGCCGATGGGCTCGGGCAGCGAGGACGAGGTCAGCGTCCGAGCGTTCGTGCGCTCCATCGAGACCACGCGTGGGTCGCGGCGCAGCGACTCGGCGAGTTGGGCGCGGCCGACGTCGAGGGCGTAGACCCGTGCCGCGCCACGTTGGAGGAGGACGTCCGTGAAGCCGCCGGTCGAGGCCCCGACGTCGAGGCAGACCAGCCCGGACGGATCGATCCCGAACGCGTCGAGCGCGGCGGCGAGCTTGTGGCCGCCTCGGCTGACGTATGGCTCCGGCACGTCGACACCGACGGCGGTCGCCGCGTCGATCAGGTCGCCCGGTTTGCGGTCGAGGCGGGCGGCGTCGCCCTCCCCCACCCGGACCTTGCCGGCCAGCACCAGCGCCTGCGCGCGGCTGCGCGTCTCGACCAGCCCACGCTCCACGAGCAACTGGTCGAGCCGGACCCGCGTGGTCTTCGTCTTGGTCGTCGCGCCGTCGGCCGGACTCACGCCCCTATCGTGGCACAGCCCGCTTCACCGGGACTCACCGCGGGCACCCGCGGCGTTCGCTAGATCAAGCGGTGACCGACGATCCGTCGATCCGCTGCGGTGGGTGCGCGAGCAGGAGAACGCCCAGCCACAGCCAGCACAGGTCGTAGGGCACCGAAACGGCGCCGTAGAGCAACTGCCACGGGAGCGTGTTCTCCGAATTCCCGACGATCCAGCCCGTGAGCAGGCCCGTTGGAACCAAAAGGATCCCGGCGATCAGGATCGCGGACCTTCCCCGCGGCAGTGCGTTCGACCTCCGGACGTCGATCCCGGCCAGCACGAGGCCGACCGCCAGGATCAACAAGGAGACGAGTGACAGGAGCCAGCCCCCATAGACCATCGGCGTGTAGAAGCCAGCGCCCGTCCAGTTCTGCATCACCGACGCCAAGAAGAACAGCGCCAAGCCAAGGAAGGCGACCATGAAGCCAGCCCTGCCGATCGTGCCGAGCCGAGGCGAGACCTTGACGTACGCGGCGACGAGGCCGATGAGGCCCAGCGGCGCGAACGCAGGCCAGACGACGGCGTACTGGCCGGCCGAGAGGCCCAGGAATGTGAGTCCCTCGTACGCCTCGGTCGTGCCGTGCGTGAATGCAAAGGTGAAGTCCCTGATGAGCAGGTGGACCGCCCACAGGATCAGGGCAACCCCGCCCCATCTGACGAGGGTCGCGCTCCTCAAGTCCGCCGCCGCAGCCGACATCCGCGAGTCTCCCGATATAGCGTCCATCGCTATAGCGTGACACGATATGGTCGGAGGCGCCTGCTGTCAACGAGCGCTGCTTCGCTCCCCGGACGGGAGGGCAGATCTAGCGACCGGCGTGGGCCGTCGCGTCGTTGGGGGTCGCGCCGAGCACGGCCAGGGTCTCGCGGACCTGGGCGGCCAGGCCCACCGCGTCGAGCCGGAGCACCCGTCGCAGGTCGGCCACGGAGCCATGGTCGACGAATTGCTCGCCGGGGATGCCGATCACCCGCACGGCGACCTCGCGAAGCGCCGGGTCGGTGAAGCGCGCCCCCTCGACGAGGTCGAGCACGGCGCTACCGAATCCGCCCGTCGCGACGCTCTCCTCGAACGTGACCACGAGCCGCTTGCCGCGGGCCTGGTCGAGGATCAGCTGACCGTCGAGCGGCTTCGCGAACCGCGCGTTGATGACGCCGACCGACCAGCCCTCGGCCTCGAGCGACTCGGCCGCCTCGACCGCCCGCGCGATGATCGGCCCGAACCCCACGAACAACAGGTCGCGCCCCTCGCGCAGCACCTCGCCTCGGCCGATCGGCAGGACCTGGGGCTCGACCGGCGCCAGGCCAAAGCCCGGATCGCGAGGGTAGTGCAGCGCGAACGGGTGATCCTGCGCCAGCGCCGTCCGGAGGAGCGAGCGCAACTCCTGCTCGTCCCGCGGCGAGGCGATCACCAGGTTCGGCAACTGCAGCTGCGCCGGCAGCGTGAACATCCCCTGGTGGCTGGTGCCGTCTTCCCCGACGAGGCCGGCCCGGTCCACCGCGATCAGGACCGGTTGGTCGTTCTGACAGACGTCGTGGACGGTCTGGTCGAAGGCGCGCTGCAGGAACGTCGAATAGAGGGCCACGACCGGTCGCAGGCCACCCAGCGCGAGACCCGTCGCGAATGTCATCGCATGTTGCTCGGCGATGCCGACATCGAAGAATCGCCCCGGGAACTCGGCCTGGAACTTGGACAAGCCGGTGCCGGTCGGCATGCCTGCCGTGATCCCGACGATGCGGCGGTCCACCCGGGCCTGTTCGATCAGCTCGGCGGCGAAGACCGCGGTGTAGTTCGGATTCTTCTTCGGCGCCGGGGCGTGGGTGGGCGGTGCGGCGTCGTCGGCCATCGACTCGGTCGGCATCGCGCTCCCGTTGACGCCGTTGGCCCCGTTGACCGGTGGGGCCATCGGCGGCAGGGCCGCCCCATGGAATCCCACCTGGTCGGCCTCGGCCGGCCGGTAGCCCCGGCCCTTCTGCGTCCGGACGTGCACGATCGTCGGGCCGGGGAGCAGCAGCGCCGCCCCGAGCGTCTCGATCAGCGCGTGCAAGTCGTGGCCGGGCACGACGCCGATGTACGTGATGCCGAGGTCCTCGAACAGCTGCCCGGGCTGCGCGAACTTGACCACCGAACTGCGCAAACGCTTCGAGAGCTCGAGGATGGTCGGCCCGATGACCGGGATCCGCTCCACCGTGCGGTCGTAGGCGCTCTTGCTCTGGCGCCAGGCGCTCGAGAGCTTGATCTGGCTGAGGTACTTCGAGAACGCCCCGACCGTCGGGCTGATGGACATCGCGTTGTCGTTGACGACGATGAGCATCTGGGTCTTGCGCTGGCCGATGTCGTTGAGGGCCTCGAGCGAAAGCCCGCTCATCAGCGCCGCGTCACCGACGACGACGGCGATCCGCTCGAGGCCGTGCCGGACGTCGCGGGCCTCGGCAAGTCCCTCAGCGATCGAAAGCCCCGTGCCGGCGTGCCCGCCGTCGAACACGTCGTGCGTCGACTCCGATCGTCGCGGGAAGCCGCCGATCCCGTCGAGCTGGCGCAGGGTGCCGAATCGCTCGAGGCGCCCGGTCAGGAGCTTGTGCGGGTAGGCCTGGTGCCCGGTATCCCACACGATGTGGTCGCGCGGCGATTCCAGAAGCCGGTGCAATGCGATCGTCAGCTCCACCACGCCCAGCGACGACCCCAGGTGGCCGCCCGTCTCCGCGACGGTCGAGATGATCGTCTCGCGAATCTCGAGCGCGAGCTGGGCGAGCTGGACCTCCGACAGGCCCCGCAGGTCGGCGGGTCCCTCGAGATTCGGCAGGATCGGCACGGCAGGATGGACTCCTTGGGTCGAATGCGGCATCGAGTCTAAACCTGTTCCCCGCAGGTCGCTTGTTTTACGAACCCGGTGCGCCGACCGGACGGACGCCCGGGAGGCCGCGAGCGTGACGGATCACGCGTCGTCGGTGGCTTCGTCGGGCTTGACGTCGCGCAACTCGGATCCGCCGCCGGCCCGCTGGACCAGCTGCTGGAGCCGGAGCTGGGCGTCATTCAGGAGCCGGTCGCAGCGCTCGATGAGCGCGGTGCCCCGCTCATGGAGCGCGAGGGCTCGCTCCAGGGGCTGCCCGCCCGCCTCGAGTTCGGCCACCGTCCGCTGGAGCTCGGCGAGGGCGTCGTCGAAGGCGAGGTCCTCCACGCGCGGCTCGGCGGTGTCAGTCACGGGGCTCCTCGTCGTCGGGGGTGGTGAGGCGGTCGATGCGCGGCGCCAGCAGCATACCAACGCGGATGCCGATGGCCACGATCACGGTCACGACGATCCCGAAGACCACGTACTCCATCGACGGTCGCCTACCCTGCCGCGCCATCGTCTACGGTCGCCGCGACCGTCCCATCGGCGACACGGATGTCGAGCGCGGTGCGGGCCGGGGCGTCCGCCGGCTCGCGCACGACGGCTCCGTCCGTGCGACGCCGGACGATGGCGTAGCCGCGATCGAGCGTCGCCTGTGGGCCGAGCACCGCGAGGGCGGCCCCCAAGGCGTCAAGGTCGGCTCGCGCGGCGGCCAGCGTCGCTGCCGTCAGGCGCGGCAACGTGGCCGCGGCACGATCGAGGCGCGCGCGATCCTGCCCCAGGCGTACGGCGAGCGCTCGCGTCGCCCGGTCGAACAGCAGGCCGACTTGCTCGCGTGCGGCGACCAGCCGGGCGCCAGGGCTGACCACCTCGAGCGCCCGACGCTCGACGTTGAGCTCGTTGCGGGCGACGGCCAGGCGTCCGGCCGAGACCGCGGCGAGGCGCGTGCCCGCACGTCGAAGCGCGGCGGACATCTCCGCCCGGTCGGGGACGACGATCTCGGCGGCGGCGGACGGCGTCGGCGCCCGCACGTCGGCCGCGAAGTCGGCCAGGGTCACGTCGACTTCGTGGCCGACGCCCGTCACGACCGGGATCGGATGCCCGACGACGGCGCGCACGACCCGCTCATCGTTGAACGACCAGAGGTCCTCGAGCGACCCCCCGCCGCGGGCCAGGATGGTGACCTGCGGAGCGTCCGCGGCGCGACCGGCCTGCACGAGGTCCTCGCGGTGGCGCTCCAGCCGGCGGAACGCCGACACGATGCTCGCCGGGGCATCGGCGCCCTGGACCTGGGCCGCGACCAGCACCACCCTCACGAGCGGCCAGCGCCGTCCCAGGACCGTGGCGATGTCCTTCCAGACCGCGCCGGTCGGACTCGTGATGACCGCGATGGCCGTTGGCCGGGTCGGCAGCTTGCGCTTCCGCTCCGACTCGAAGAGCCCCTCGGCGGCCAGCCGGGCCTTGAGCTCCTCGAACTGCAGCGCGAGATCCCCGAAACCGGCCGGCTGCAGCGACTCGACGTAGAGCTGGAGCGCGCCCTGGGGCTCGAAGAGGTCGACCCGGCCGTGCACGACGACGCGCAACCCGACCTGGGCCTCGAACGCCGAGCGCAGGCGATCGTCGCGGAACCACACGCACTGGAGCTGGCTGCGCTCGTCCTTGAGCGCGAAGTACGCGTGGCCGGCGGACGACACGGTCACGCGGCCGATCTCGCCCTCGACCCACAGGTCGGTCAGCCGCGGATCCTCGCGGACGGCCGCCTTGATCGCCCTGGCGACCTCGCTGACGCCGAGGATGCGGACGCCGAACGTGCCGGGCGCGAGCGGTTCGGCCGTCGGCAGCGGTGCTCCGTCACGACCGTCCATCGTCGTCCGGCCGTCAGACGCGGGTCTGGTACTCGCCGGTGCGCGTGTCGACGCGGATGGTGTCGCCCGTCTCGACGAAGATCGGCACCACCACGACGAGGCCCGTCTCGGTGGTCGCGTTCTTGCGGGCACCGGTCTGGGTGTCACCCGCGAAGCCGGGTTCGGTCTCGGCGACCAGGAGGTCCACGGTGACCGGCAGCTCGACGCCGATCGTCTCGCCCTGGTAGCTGGTGCGGTCGAGCGTCATCCCGTCCTTGAGGTACTGCGCCGTCTCGCCCAGCTGCTCGGTCGTGAGGACGAACTGGTCGTACGTGTCGGTGTCCATGAAGTGGTGGTCGTCGCCGTCGCGGTAGAGGAACTGGACCGGCCGCTTCTCCATCGACGCCCGCGGCCAGCGCGTCCCCGCCTGGAACGAGCGTTCGACCGTCTGGCCGCGCTTGATGTTGCGCAGCGTGATGCGCACCTGGGCCGAGCCGCGGCCCATCTTGATGTGGTGGTAGTCGAGGATCTGCCAGAGCTCGCCGTCGAGCTCGATAGCGACGCCCTTCTTGAGTTCGCCGGTACTGATCATGTCGGGGTGGGCTCCTGGGATCGAGGCGGGCGCGCGCACGCGGGGCCGCTCGTCGGGTGTGTGGACGGCCATTCTAGCCGAGGTCAGGTCGCGGCTCCGGGGCGTTCACGGTGACCCGAATTCGGTCGAGGCGACGATCCGTTCGACCTCTCGCTCCAGGTCGTCGCCCGCGTCCGGCTTCGTCGCCGCCTCGATGAAGATCAGAGTCCCGTCCACGTCAACGACCCACACCTGGATCGTATCGCCAGGCTCGGCATCGACCCAGAATGCGCCGCCCGGGCCCGAGTCCCACGCATAGAAGTACCCGGGGTCGCAGCCGAGGTCTTCGCGAATCGTGAGCGCAACGTACGTCGCGGGTCGTTCATCGCGCAGCGTGATCTCTGTAGGCCCCGCAACGAGCTCGGTCCCGCGGGCCCGAGCCACGACCTTGGCGATGGCGGCCGCCGACGAGCCGTCGGACGGGCGCAGCACATCGGTGCACGTGGCCGCCCAATCACTTTCGGGGAACGCTGTCCAGAAGATGATCGCTTCGGCGTCCTGCCCGCCCTCCGAGCTCTTGGTGATGTACAAGCCCCGGAAGACCTCCCACGCAAAGGTCGGCACATGGAACGAGACCTCCATGCACTCGACGGTCAGGGAGTGCATCCCGACCGTCAGGTAGGGCGTCGACCCGCCGAGCGTCGGGAGTCGGCGCAACGCGCACCGCGGCGACGGGACGGGTCTCGGCATCGGCTCGATGGCGACCGAAGCGACGATCGCGTCGAGCTGCGCGACGGCCTCTGCCGAAGCACCGCGGTAATGGGTCGCGATCACCAGTCGTTCTCCACCGACATCCACGACATAGATGGTCGCGACGCCGCCGTTCAGGAGTCCGAAGTGCGACCCATCGTCGTCCTCCCAGAGCCACCGACCCTCCGGCCCGCCGCATTCGGCAGAGAACTGGTCCGCGAGGGTCAGCACGAACCTCGTAGCCCGGTGGTAGCCGAGTGAGACCTCCGTCGCACCCGAACTCGTGGCCCCGGCCATGCCCAGGAGGGCCACGGTCATGTCCTCGACCGTCGGGCCGACATCCTCGAAGGGCACCTCCGACGCTTCACCAGAAGGGCAGGCGTCGGTGACGACGCGGGTCACGTCGTGCAGGGTCAGGCTCGGATTGTTGGTTTCGCGGCAGTCGCCAGCGGCGGTGCTGCAGAGCGCGGCCTTCACCTTCCGACCATGACCAGTCGGTCGGCGCCGTGAGATGGATGGCCAGGTCCCGCCACGGGATCGTCAACGGGCTCAGGTCGACGGCAGTGGTGTACGGGGTCTCGGTCGGTGTCGGCGTGTCGGCGATCGCGAGCGACGGACCGGGTGAGATCGCGGCACTGCGATCCGAGACCTCGTCGGAAGATGGCAGCAGGTTGATGGCGACGAGGCCGATGACCACGAAGGCGGCGAGCGCCAGGACGCGATTGGCACCGCGGTCCTGGAGCTTGGCCTGGAACGCGAGATCGGAGTGGTCGCCCGTTTCGTCCGACGGCATCGGCTTCGTCCACTTCGAGAGGAGCGTGACCGGCGACGGCCACGAGGGCCGTCGCCGAGTATGCGCCCAGGGCTACTCGAACTGGATCGAGTCGACGATCTGCTGGATCGCCTTTCCCGGGCTCTGGGCCGGCTCCCTTGTAGGTCTCGCCATCGATCCAGACGATCTTCCCACCGACATCGACGATCCAGACCCTGATCGTCGAGCCAAGCTCGGAGGCCCAGCGCGCATTGCCCTGAATGGCGGCGTACCAGAGGTAGAACTCCTCATCACGGAGTTGCCCGTCGCCGTTGCAGTCGGCGTCGTCAGGGAACGTGATCGCGACGACCTTGGCGGGATACCCACCGACCGTCACATCAGAGGGTCCGCTCACGAGGTCGGTGCCGGGTAGCGCGGCCACGGCGGCAGCGAGGTCGGCCGCCTCGGCACCGATCGGCGGGGCTTGCACATGGGCGCACGGGTCGGCGTAGACGCCGACGGGGGCCCCGTCGGGCCAGAGGATGAAGCCTGCACCGTCAGGACGCATCGTGCCCTTGTCGATGCCCCATTCACCGTTGCTGACCCAGTCAGACGTCGGCACGGTGAACGAGTACGGAACGACACCGTTGATCTGGTGCCTGGTGCCCACCGCGAGCTTGCCCGTCGGGGGAAAGATGGCGGCGGGCGCGGACGGACTGGGTTGCGGCGTCGGTGACGAGGCGGGTGCGGGCGACGGCGCCACCGACGGTGAGACGACCGGGCCGCCCCCGCCGGTCCCGCCGCTCCCGGGCAGCAGATTGATCCCGACGACCGCCACGACCACCACGGCGGCGGCGGCGATCCCGAGCTTGGCATAGGTGTTCATGTCGGCGATCCTCCACGCCGGCCACCAGGACCGACGCTGTGGGGTCGCGTCCAGCAGGCCGAGGACGTCGTCCAGGACGCGGTCCGCGGACTCGTGCTCGTCCGTGCGCAGCCACGACCGGACGATGCGCGTGACGTCGGGTTCGGAATGCATCAGATGACCTCCCGGACCGGTGGGCGCGAGTCGGCCTCGAGGGCCGCTCGCATCGCGCGCATCGCGTGATGAAGACGTGAGTGGGCCGTCCCGGTCGGGATGCCGAGGATGTCGGCGACCCGGTCGAGGGGCAGGTCGAGGTAGTGGTGCAGGACGACCACCGTGCGGTGGTCGATCGATAGTCGGTGGAAGCCGCGCTCGAGCTGGTCGCGGTCGATGACCGAGCTCAGGTCATCGTCGGCCGCGGACTCGTCGCCCGGCAGCAGCCGGAGGTTGGGCGCCCAGCGTCGTTCCTTCCGGCCCTCGGCATAGCAGGCGTGCACGAGGAGCCGGTACGACCAGGCCTCGAAGCGGGCCGGGTCGCGGAGTCGCGGGAGGTCCTGCCAGATGGCGAGCAGCGCCTGCTGCGTCGCGTCCTCGGCGAGGTCGATGTCGCGCAGGATCCGGCGTGCCACGGCCAGGAACCGGTCGGCGATCCCGGTGGCCAGGAGGGCATACGCCCCCTTGTCACCGCGCTGGGCTCGGATCACGAGATCGGTATCCACGGCCCCTTCCACATGACGGCATCGGCTTCGTCCAATGCGCATCACCCGGTATGGGTGGACCGAGGGCCCCGAATTGTCAATCCCCGCCGGGCATGTGCGCGGCAGGAGCTCCCGCGGCTAGTCGAACGAGATCGACTCGATGGCTTTGCTGAGGTACAGCCCACCCGCGACGATGCGCTGATAGGAAGTGCCCCGGATGACGACCGGTGTGCCGTCGACATCGACGACCCAGATCACCTCCCGGCCCATGGCGCAACCCGCGCCTTCCGGGATGCTGTCGGAGTTGCGTTCAAGCGCGAAGGTCTTCGCGGCGCGATCGCCGATGTGCGTGTCGGACACCGGGAGGACCGTGAACCCGACCACGTTCGTGAGCCCCTCGACCAGGCCATCAACCACGCCATCGACGGTCGATGGCACCGGGGTACGTGTCGGCGCGTCGGCTCGGTGACACGGGTGGGCGTACCCGCTGCCGGCGAGGGCGACCTCGATCCCGAGTGCGCCGGCCGTTTCGGCGCGGGCGTCTGCAAAGGAAGCCGTGGTCTTGTTCAGCCCTGCAAACCTCCACTCTGAGATATGGGCGATCGTGAACGGCTTTCCGAACGGGCTCGCGACTCGATAGGTGCCCGGCGGCAGTGTCTCGCCCACATCCGAGGCTGCAAGGGTGGTGGGCTCCGCTGCGGTCGAGGGGTCCGATCGAGGCGACTCGAACGTGATCGAGTCCACGAGGCGCCGTACGGCTTCCTCGAAGCCCCGGCCTTCCGATGGCACCAGGTCGCCTTCGATGACGATCCGGGCGCCGTCCACGTCCACGATCCACAGGAGGATCCTCGCGTCCGTCCCGATCCCGTGTTGGAGTCCCGCCTGGGTCGGATAGCTGTCGCCCTCCCGGCCCCACAGGTAGCCAACGGTCGTACAAGGACCGCCACCGCAATCTCCGGACTGCTCCGCGCACGCCGAGGCGTCCACCGCGACCTCGAGATGCGTCGCCGGACGTCCGCCGACGGTGGTGGCCACGGGTCCCGTGACCTGGACGCCGGGGAGCGCCTCGATCGCGTCCGCCAGATCGGCCACCGCCGGACCGACCGGCCGGTGGGCCTCCGTGTCGCACGCACGGATGCCGACCTGGTCAGGTTGCCAGAAACCGAGCGACTCGTTGAAGGCTCGTCCCCGCAGCACCGCCCACACGCTCATCGTCCAGTCCGTCGCTTCGACTTCAAACGTGAGACGCGTGGATCCGACGGCCTGTTCGTACCGGCCAGGCGCTAGAGCACCTGGGACGGGAAGGCCATCGTCTGTCGTGCGCGGCGCCGTCAGTGACGGAGACGGCCGCGCGATCGATGAAGCCGGTGGCGGGGTTGGCGCGGCCGACGCGGAAGGCGACGGCGATGCGGTGGGACCCCCGACGAGCATGCCTCCCTGCGGCAGGTTGATGCCGACGAGGGCGACGACCACCACAGCAGCCACCCCGATCGCCAGCTTGGCCGAGGGGTTGATGTCAGGGATCCTCCACGGACCGACGACGACCCGTTGGCGTGTCTGGTCGATCTCGGAGCGGACGACGTCGTAGACCAGATCGGGCAAGTCACTCCGGCCTTCGGCGAAGAAGGCGCGGATCAGGCGATCGGGGTCGCGCGTCTGGGTCATGCCGGCCGCTCCTCTGTCACCGATGACGTCCGCGCATCGGCCTCGAGGCTCGCTCGAAGCGCGGTCGTGGCGTAGTGAAGGCGGGACTTGGCGGTCCCGATCGGGATATCGAGGCGATCCGCTACCTCGGACAGGGGCAGATCGAGGTAGTGGTGGAAGACGAGCACGGCCCGTTGCTCGAGGGTCAGCCTCCGGAGGGCTCGTTCGAGCTGGTCTCGATCCTGGACGGTGAGCGTGTCGTCGGGGCCGTAGGTGCCCTCGACCGGCAGGACTCGGATCTCGGCCGACCAGCGCCGTCGACGCTTGGCCTCCGCGTAACAGGCATTGGTCAGGATCCTGTGGAGCCAGGGCTCGAAGCGGTCTGGGTCACGCAGCGTGCGGAGCTCGCGCCAGGCCGTGATGAGCGCGGCCTGGACGGCGTCCGCGGCGAGGTCGGCGTCGCGCAGGATCCGACACGCGATCGCCATGCACTGGTCGCCGACCGTGCGGGCGAGGGCGTCGAAGGCCTCTTCGTCGCCCCGCTTCGCTCGATCGACGAGCGCTCGCTGCACTCCGTCCCTCCCTAGCCGACGACCGGGTCGAAAGTCGACTGGTCACCTTGGAGAGCGATCGGCAGAGCCTAAAGGTTCAATCTGTGCCCGGGGCCGATGTCCTGGCGGCGTCAGCCCTCGAGGACGATCACCTCGCGCGGGAATTGCGTCAGCCGCTCGACCCGGCCACCCGCCGCGTCCAGGACGATCAGGTCCTCGATCCGCACGCCCGTCTCGCCCGCGAGGTACACGCCGGGTTCGACCGAGAAGACCGTGGGGCTCGGCAGGGGCGTCTCGGCGGCCGTCGTGCCGAGGCCCGGGCCCTCGTGCGTGGCCAGGCCGATCCCGTGCCCCGTTCCGTGGCCGAAGTGGTCGCCATGGCCGGCCGCGGCGATGACGGCTCGGGCGAGGGCGTCGACCGCGCGGCCGCTCGGGAGTGGTTCCCCGCCCTCACGACCGGCACCCGCGGCGACGGCGGTTTCGAGGGACTCGATCGCGGCAACCTGGGCGCGGGCCACGAGCTCGTAGATCGAGAGGTCACGCGCCGATGGCTCGCCGACGAACAGGGTGCGGGTCATGTCGCTCCGATAACCCGCGACCTTGGCGCCGAAATCGAACAGCAGCACGGCACCGGCCCGCACCGGCCGGTCGCCCGGCGAGCCGTGCGGCAGGGCCGCCTCCGGTCCCGACAGGCACGCCACGTCGAACGCCAGCGCCTCGGCGCCGCGGGTCCGGATGAGCCACTCGAGTCGAAGGGCGAGCGCCGCTTCCGTCGTATCGGTCCGGATCTCCGGCAGGAGTGCCGCGAGGGCGCGATCGGCGACGGCGCACGCGGCCGCGATCCGTTCGAGCTCCGCGGGCTCCTTGACGGCCCGGTCCGCCTCGACCCATCCCTCGACGGGCACGAGCTCGACATCCGGGGCGGCCGCGGCGAGGCGGCCCCACACCGCCTGCGGGATGAAGCCGGCCTCGAGCGCGACGCGCCTGGCTCCGGCCGACGCGACCAACGCCGGCCACCGGCTCGGCAGGTCGTGGTACACGTCCACCACCCGCGCGTCGGACGCCTCGCGGTGCGCCTGGACGGTGTACCGCGAGTCGGCCAGGAGCAGGAGCTCGTCCGCCCCGACCAGGAACTGGCCGGATGTCCCCGCTACCTTCTCCTCACCGTCGCCGAACGCGAGGCCCGTGAGATAGCGCGCATGCTCCGGTCGGACGCCGAAGTACGCGTCCACGCCCGCCGCCTCGAAGCGAGCCCGCAGCCGCGCCAACCGAGCGGGTCGGGCGGACCGGTCCGCCTCCGACCAGGCGGTCCGCTGCCGTTCCGTCGGCGCGTGGGGCGAAGTCAGCCGGCTCTGGGAGCCGACCGCTCATATGTAGCCGTACTCCTTGAGGAGCTTCTGGAAGGACGCGTTGTCCTTGGCGAATGCGTGTGCGCCGGCGCCATCGGGGATCGCGACGAAATAGAGGTACTTGTCCGCGGTGTCGGGATCGAGGGCCGCGTCGATCGAGGGGAGCGTCGGCGTCGCGATCGGCCCCGGGATCAGCCCCGGATTTACGTAGGTCTGGTAGCCCGCAAGCTCCTCGGGCACGACCACCTCCTTCATCGGGACGTCGGGCGGCGACCAGAACGAGTACTTCTGCCACATGTCGAAGGCGAGCTTGTCGAGTTCGAGCGTGTCGTTCGCCCAGATGACGGTCGGATCGGCGTTGAGGATCTTGTTCTTGATGCCCGGCAGGCCATCCATCCGGTTCTGGTAGACGCCGGCGATCTTCGCGCGCTCGTCGTCGAGGACCGCCTCACGTTCCACGATCGAGGCCAGCGCGAGCACCTGGTAGAACGAGAGGCCGCGCTCCTTGGCGACAGCGAGCCGGTCGGCACCGACGGTGGCATAGAACTTGTCGAGCATCAGGCGGACGAGCTCCTCGGGGGTCGTATCGGGCAGGACCTTGTAGCTCGCCGGCCAGAGGAAGCCCTCGAGCGTCGGGTGGGCGGGGACCGTCGGGTCGGCCAGGATCTTCTTGAGCCAGGGGTAGTCGTCGATCAGGTCCTTCGGCGGCGACTTGACGAGGTCGTAGAACTCGTGGACGTCCATCTGGAGCGGCAGGGTCTGGAGCTTGGCCGTGATCTGCTCGAGCCGAAGACCCGTCCGGAGTCCAAGGTCGACGTATGGGATCGGCGGTGGATCGAGCAGCGCCGTGACGACGTCGGCGGGGGCCATGTTCTTGCGCAACAGGAAGGTGCCCTGCTGCAGCTTCGCGGTCAGCTTGCGCTCGACCGCGAGGAAGACGAACGCCCGTTCATCGCGGATCAGCTGGTCCCGTTCGAGGCGCGACGCGATCGTGCTCGCCGTGTCGCCGTCCTGGACGACGAATTCGACCTGTGCCGGGTCCGTCGAGGCCGGGTCGGTCAGCGCCGCACCGAGGTCCTCGCGGACGACGTCGCTCACGAACGGCATCGAGAGGGCGGCGGGGTTGTCGGCGGCCCAGCTCAGGATCGCGCTGTTGACGAGGGGGCGCAGGGCGGTGAGCGCGACGAGGAGGACGACGGTGGCCAGGACGATCGCGAACACGAGGAACTTGACGATCCCGACGACGCCGCTGCCCGACCCGCCACGCCCGTTGCGGCCGCCTCGACGGGCGGGCTCGACCATCGGAGGCAGGACGTCGGTCGCGTAGGCGTCGGGGTCGTAGGGATGCGCCTGCGGGGCGCGGTCATCCCGTGGGCGTCCGCCGGAGCGGATCGTCATGCGTGGTTCTCCGTGTGGTCGCCGGGTCGGGGCAGGGACGAACGGATCCCGGCCCGTGTGTCGAGCTCATCCTGCAGGATGATGGCCGCCGCCTCGCGATCGACACGTGCCCGGTAGGCATCGCGCTGCGCTCGCGTCGGGGGGCCACCCGACCGGCCTCGCTTCATCGGACCCAGTCGGTCCTCCGCGAGATGGCTGGTCAGGCGCTCGTCGCGCAAGGTTAGCGGCAATCGCAGTTCGGTGGCGACGGCGGTGGCCCAGTCCCGGGTCAGGACCGCCTGCGGGCCCTCGCTGCCGGACATCTCCAGGGGCAGCCCCACGACCAGTTCATCGACCTGGTGGGCATCGACGACGGCACGAAGGGCCGCCGCGTCGCCGGCGATGTCCCGCGCCCGCGGCAGCGTGAGCAGCGGACGTGCGGGAGAGCCGTCACCGTCGGACAGTGCGACCCCGACCCGACGCTCCCCGAGGTCGATCCCGAGCAGGCGACTCACGCTCGGCCAGCGCGCGTCACGGGGTGGCCGATGGGCCGGGCGTCTCGACCGCGACCGCCTCGTCCAGGCTGAGGTCGACGCGGCCGTCGAGGGTCGGGATCGTCGTCACCCAGTCCGGCCAGACCGACAGCTTGACGGCACCGAACTGCTCCAGGATCGAGCGGGCCTCCTCGATCGGCCGTCCGATCACCTGGGCCTTGAGCTCGTCCGGGTCGAGGATCGCGACCTGCCGCGCCGTCGCGCTCGCCGGGAAGCTGATCTCGTCACCGTCGATGACGGCGGGCTCGACGACGACGTCGATCGTGCCATCGAGGAGGCGGTGGTTGGCATCGACGCTGGCGCGCAACCGATCCGCGACGACGGCCTCGACGGGGGCCTCGTTCACCGTCGTCACCGTGGCCGGGGCGCTCAACCCGAGGTTGAACGTCGCGACCTCCTGGTCCAGGAGGCTCGTCGGGTCGACGCTCGGGACCGGGGTCCCGAGCACGGCCGTCTCGGGGAAGACCGTTGCCCCGGCCGGCGCGATGGACGGGTCGGTCAGGCGCTCGGCGAGGGCCGCCTGGAGCGCGGGCTCGAGGGCCGCGAGCGCCCCGTCGATGTCCTTCTGGGTGATCTTCGGGAACTCCTCGTGGGCGCCACCGGTCGTGGGTTCCGGGTTGGTCACGTTCAGGAACGTGCCGTTCTCGTCTCTCGGGACCTGCGTGATGCGGTTCGCATCGACGTTCCCCTCCGGCCCGGGATCGACCGCGGTCACCTTGACCGAGGCCGTCTTTGGGATGATCCCGAGGCCCACCAGGTCTGCGCGCGGGACGGTCACCGCCGCATTCGTGCGGAAGCGCACGCCGCTACTGGTCCGGACGACGCTACCCGAGGGGATCGTGTTCGACGACGTCGGATCGAGGTTCTCGAACCGGACCGCGCCCGCGGCCTTCTTCTCCGCGACCCGTTTGCCGGTCGCCGGGAAGCCGTCGGTCGTCGTGACGTCCAGGCTGACCACCTCGGCGGGCACGACCTGGTCATCGGCGTTGGGCGCCGTGGCGCTCGGATCGGCACGGATCGTGACGCGGACGGGCCCGAGCGCCTCTTCCTTGGGGCTCACCACGATCGTCGCCGACGGCAGCACCAGGTACGCGCCGACGCCGCCGATGAGGACGGCCAGGATGACGACGATGAGCCCGACCAGCACCGGCGTCCGGGCCAGGCCGCGGCCGGAACCACGCGTGACCGGGCCGCCTCGGACCGGCGCGTCCTGGACCCGGGGGTCCGTCGTCGGTCCGCCGACCGGAGCCTCGCGGATCGAGCTGCCGCCCGGCGAGTCGCGGATCGAGGTCCCGCGCGGAGGCGCACCGCTTCGCGCCCCGGATGCGGGTGCGGCGGTCGCCCGGAGCGCGGCCGCCGCGGCCGCGAGTTCGGCCGCTTCCATCTCATCGAGCGTTTGCTGCACGGGTCGCGCCGGAGTCGACGCGTCCGGCGGCTCGCCGACCGACGTGCGTGCGGTCTCACCGGCGAGGGCCGCTGCCGCAGAGGCGGACGTCGCCGAAGCATCCTCCGTGCGCGACGCCCGAGTGGGCGGCGGCGCTTCCTCCGAGCCCTCGTACTCCCCGACCGAGCCGAAGACCGGTAGGCCCGCCGAGGCGGCCAGCGCGCGGGTCGCCGGGTCGTTCGCGATGATCGAAAGCCGCTTTTCGTGGGTCAGCGCATCGCGCGCGAGCAGCCGGAAGTTGATCCGCGACGTCGCGACCCGTGACCCGTGCGGCAGCACGACGGCCACCCGGCGCCCCTCGACGGTGCGGATGCGCGCTGCCGCCGAGGTGATCTCGTCGTCGATGTCGAGGTAGATGACGCCGCCGGGCATCGGTCAGACCTTCATCGCGCGCAGCACGCGTCGGAGGGCCGCATCGAGGGCGTCCTCGGTCGTCTGGAGCTCGATGGCCTGGTACGCGAGCCCGAGCGGCGTCACGTCCTGCTGGTCCACGAGCAGCGCGGTGGCATCGGAGATCGTCTCGATCTGGTCAGGCGCCATCACCGTCACCTCGGGCGGTCGGGCGAACGGCAGGCCCTTCCAGAATGCCTCAGATGCGAGCGACGTGCGGATCTCGGGCAGTCGCGAACCACCGCCACACAGGAAGATCCGGCCCGGCAACAGGTCGCCGCCCGACAATTCCTCCATGACGAGCTCCACGCCCGCGGCCCAGACGCGGACGTCGTCGCCGATGATCGACGCGACATTCGCCCGATCGTCGACGGGCAGGTCGCGGGCGTAGTCCACCTTGAGCGCCTCGGCCCGTGGGAACGGCAGGTCGAGGCGGTCGGCGAGACTCTTCGTGAACGCCCGGCCCCCGAGCGCGAACATGCGGGTGCCCTCGATGCCCGCCGTGACGAACCAGCGCGACGTCGGTCGTACCGCCGCCGACGTCGACGAACAGGGCCCCGGCCTGGCGGATCTGGTCGCTGCCGAGCACGCGGGCCACGGCATATGGTTCGGCGACGATCTCGAGCAGCTCGAGGTCGAGCTGGCTCGCGACGCTCTGCAGGGCGCCGAGGTGGACGAGTGGCGCGAAGGCGTTGAAGATGCCGATCTTCACGTGTCGCCCCTGGAAGCCCACCGGGTTCGTGAGCGCGTACCCGTCGATCGAGGCGCCGGTCACCGCGGCATGGACCAGGCGGACGTCGACGTGGGGCAGGCCGGTCTCCCAGGTGATCGCCCGCTCCGCCTCGCGCAGGGCCTCGCGCTGGACGTTGTCGATGAGCTTCTGGAGCTCGCCCTCGGTGATCGGCTGGTCCGGCTTCTTGCGCTCCTGGGCGTGGGTCGTCGTGAACCCCTTGACGAGCTCGCCGGCGATGCCGATGACGACCTGCGTCGGCCGGAAGCCGGCCATCTCCTCGGCCTCCTGGAGCGCGACCGCGCAGTTGTCGACGACGGCCGCGATGTCGGCCACGGTCCCCGACTGCATGTGCGACAGGCCCTGGCGCTTGCGCCCGACGCCGCGGACCGTCCCGTGTCCGGCCGCGTCGATGTCGAACACGAGCGCCTTGGCGAACTCGGTCCCGACGTCGAGGGCCGTGCACGCGGCGAGCGCCTCTTCGCCGTCGCGCTGCCAGATGCGGCGCCAGAAGGCCATCAGGCCCCCGTTTGGAGCGCGGCCGCGATGACCGCGAGTGCCGCCGGCAGGCCATCCCGTCGACTGCCCTTGCCCTGGGCCATCTCGGGTCGGCCGCCACCACGGCCATCGATGGCGGGCATGGCCGCCTTGACCAGGTCGCCCGCGGAGATGCCGCGAGCCACGAGGTCCGGGGACACGGTCACGAACAGCTGCGGCTCATCGGCATCGAGCCCGAGCGCCACGACCGCGGAGCCGATGGTGGCGCTGACCGTCCGGGCGGCCCCCTTGAGCGCCTCCATCGACTCGAACGGGGCAGCCCGGGCGACGAGGCGGACACCGGGGACGACCTCGGTGGCGTCTGCCGCCAGCTGCTCCGGTGTCGGCGTACCGGGACTGCCGCCCGCCTTCAGGCGGCGCTTCGTCTCCCGCAACTCGTCCTGCAGGGCGGTGACGCGCTCCGGGAGGGCGTCGGTCGTCCGGGCGCCGGCGGCCTCGGTCGCCCGTTCCAGGAGCTCGAACCGCTCGCGGGTCAAGGCATCCGCGCCCGCGCCCGTGACGGCCTCGATGCGTCGCTGTCCCGAGCCGATGCTGCGCTCACTCGTGATGAGAAAGCCGCCGATCTGGCCGCTCGCCCGGCAGTGCGTGCCACCGCACAGCTCGAACGAGTAGTCCTCGACGCGGATCGTCCGGACCGTCTCGCCGTACTTCTCGTCGAAGAACGCGTCTGCGCCACCCTCGATCGCCTGGGCCATGCTCATGAACGCGATGGTGACGGGCCGGTCCTCCCGGATGATGCGGCGGACCTCGTCCTCGATGGCGCGCTGCTCGTCATCGGTGAGCCCGCGATCGAACGGATAGTCGAAGCGCAGGTAGTCGGGCGTGACGAGCGAGCCGGCCTGCCGCGCACGCTCGCCGACGACGTTCCGCAGCGCCCGATGGAGCAGGTGCGTGCCGGTGTGGTTGCGCATCGTGTGTGCGCGGCGCTCCGCGTCGACGACCCCCTCGACCGTCTCACCGACGCGCAATCGGCCCTGCAGCGTCCCTCGATGGACGATCAGGCCACCGACTGGCTTCTGGGTATCGACGACCTCGAATAGGACGCTCCCGCCGCCCGGCTCACGGACCTGGCCCTGGTCGCCGACCTGGCCGCCGCCCTCCGCGTAGAAGGGCGTGCGGTCGAGGACGAGTTCGGCCTCGCCGTGGCCGGTCAGCTCGTCGTACTCCATGCCGTCGCGGACGATCGCGACGACGCGGCCCTCGGCGGTCGTCGTCTCGTAACCCAGGAAACCGGTGTCGCCGGCGCGTGCCTGGACGACGCCGTAGAGCGACGTGAGCTCCGCATGCCGGAGGAGCTCGGCCTTGCGCCCGGTGCGCGAGCGGTCGCGCTGCTCGGCCAGCGCCCGGTCGAACCCGGCCCGGTCGACAGCCAGGCCGGACTCTGCTGCGAGCTCGATCGTCAGGTCGATCGGGAACCCGTACGTGTCGTGGAGCCGGAACGCGGTCTCGCCGTCGAGTCGCGGCGCGTCGCCTGGGAGGTCCTCGGGTCGTCGGCCGATGATCCGCTCGGTCGTCGCGAGCGAGGCCATCGCCTGGTCCAGGTGGATGGTGCCGGCGTCGAGCGTTCGCGCGAACTGCGCCTCCTCGCGCGCGATGGCCGCGAGGATCTCGTCCCGGCGGGCGACCAGGTGCGGATACGCGTCGCCCATGACCGCGATGACGGTCTCGGCGAGGTCGCGCAGGAACGGTTCGCGTCGCCCGAGGAGGCGCCCATGGCGCACGGCCCGGCGCAGGATCCGGCGCAGCACGTAGCCGCGGCCCTCGTTGGACGGCAGCACGTCGTCGGCGATGAGGAACGTCACCGCGCGCGAATGGTCGGCGATGACCTGGTAGCTGAAGCGCTCGGCCTCGAACGCTTCGGGATCATGGCCGAGGAGCTCGCGCATCCGAGCGTGGATCGGCGTGAACAGGTCCGTGTCGTAGTTGGTCGGCACCCCCTGGACGACGCTCGCGATACGCTCCAGGCCCATGCCGGTGTCCACGCCCGGGGCGGGCAACGGGACGAGTGAGCGATCGGGTTGCAGATCGAACTCCATGAAGACCAGGTTCCACACCTCGAGCCAGCGTGGACAGAGCTCGCTGTGGTCCGGCACGCAGTGCGGACCCTCGGAGTACTCGGCGCCGCGGTCGAAATGCAGCTCGGAACACGGTCCGCACGGGCCGATGTCGGCCATGCGCCACCAGTTCTTCTCGTCGCCCGCCGGGAAGTCGCCCCAGCGGACGAGGCGCTCGGGCGGCAGGCCGATCTCGTCGCGCCAGACGTCGTGGGCGACATCGTCGGTCGAATAGACGGTCGCCGCCAGGCGTTCGCCGGGGATGCCGAGGTCGCGCGTCAGGAAGTCCCAGGCCCAGTGGATCGCCTCGCGCTTGAAGTAGTCGCCGAAGCTCCAGTTGCCGAGCATCTCGAACAGGGTGTGATGGCGTGGCGTCCGCCCGACCTCCTCGAAGTCGTTGTGCTTGCCCGCGACGCGCAGGACCCGCTGGTAATCGACGGCCCGCGTGTAGGACCGCTTCTCCGCCCCGGTCAGGACGTCCTTGAACTGGACCATCCCGGAGTTCGTGAACAGCAGCGTCTGGTCGCCGGCGGGCACGAGGCTCGCGCTCGGGACGACCGTGTGGCCGCGCTCCTCGAAGAACCCGATGAATCGCCGGCGGATCTCCGCGCCGGGCAGGTTGGGGATGCGCGGGTCCGGGCTCACGCTGGGGGTCGACATCGGCCGCAATGGTACCGAACGCCGACGCGTCCCCGGGATCGGCCGATCCGGGCCGGATAGGGCGGGTCCGACGGCCCTTGACGGGGACCGGCCAGAGGCACAACGTGGGGCGACGTCACGAGAGCTCGCCATGACCTCACCGAACCCGAAACGCCCGGAACCGAATGCCGGAGCGTTCCTCGGCCCGGACATCCTCGCCCCCATCCCGATGCGGACGCTGAGCGATGACTACCGCGACGAGCCGGCGAACCCCCCGAGGAGCGGGTGCCTTCGCCCGAACCGCCAGGGTTGCTCGCCCGGATCATCGAGCGCCTGAAGGGTGGACCGGCGAAGGGTCAGTGACCCAGGCGGCTGGCGGCTGCGGCTCGCTCGGGGGGCGGCGGTGCGGGCGACGTCGCTGCCACATCGCCGAACCCGCGATCATCGCGCCGATGATGGCGCCGAGCGTGAGGCCGCGCAGGAACTTGGCGGTGGTGTGCTCGTCGATCATGTTCGTCGCTCGCTCGGGCCGAGCACGGCCACGACGCTGACGATCGCGATGCCCAGCCAGGCGCCGGCCGAGGCGGCGACGAGGCGGAAGTCGCCGATCGAGGCAAGGGTGATGCCCAGCCGGTCGCCGAGCGTGTTGCCGGCCCACGCGCCGAGGATGGCCGCCCCGACCACGAGTGGCAGCCGGCCGCCGGCGCTGCCCCGGATCAGGACGTAGAGCGCGGCGTTGCACACGCCCACGAGGGCGCCGAGGATGAGCGCCGGGTCGAGGCTCACGCCGATCCCACGAGGACGGTCTCGGGCGCGGCCGGGCGCGATGACGGTACCGCGGCCTCTCGAGCGATCCGTCCCCCGCCCAGCACGACGTCGCCGTCGTAGGCGACGGCCGCCTGGCCCGGCGCGGCGGCCCACACCGGGGCATCGGTCGTGACGAGCCAGCGCCGATCACCCAGGCTGCGCAGGGTGGCCGGCACCGGGGTCGCGCGGTGGCGGATCCGGACGTCGGCCCGGAACTCGTCGGCGGGCGGGGTCCCGGCGACGAAACTCGCCCGTTCCAGCTCGAACGTGGTCGTCTCGAGGTCCTCGCGGCGGCCGAGCTGGATGGTGTTCGTCAGCGGGTCGATCCGGCTCACGTAGCGCGGCTCGCCGACGGCCACCCCCAGCCCCTTGCGCTGGCCGACGGTGAAGCCGGCGGACCCGCGGTGCTCCCCCACCCGCTCGCCGTCGCGGTCGATGAGCGCGCCGGGCGTCGGGCGCCACCCGGCCCGGTCGCGAAGGGCGTCGCGATAGTCACCGCCGGGCACGAAGCAGATCTCCTGGCTCTCCGGTTTGTCGGCGGTCGCCAGGCCGAGGCCTCGCGCGACCTCGCGGACCTCCGGCTTGGTCAGCTCGCCGAGCGGGAACCGGGCGTGCTCGAGCTGGTCCTGGCGCAGGCCGTACAGGAAGTAGGTCTGGTCCTTGTCCGCATCGCGAGCCCGTCGGAGCCGTGCCTGTCCGTCCGGACCGATGTCGCGCCGGGCGTAGTGGCCGGTCGCGACGGCCTCGCAGTCGTACAGGTGGCGGGCTCGACCCAGCAGCGCCCCGAACTTGACGTAGGTGTTGCAGTCGACGCACGGGCTTGGCGTCCGGCCGTCGAGATAGGCGTCGAGGAACGGCTGCAGGACGCCGGCGTCGAACTCGCGCTCGAGGTTCATGACGTAGAACGGGATGTCGAGCTGCGCGGCCACGCGGCGGGCGTCGTCGGCGGCATCGAGCGAGCAGCAGCTCTTCTTGAACTCCGAATACGAATCGGCGACGTCGTGCAGGCGCATCCAGACGCCGACGACCTCGTGGCCCGCCTCGTGCAGCAGCGCCGCCGCGACGGACGAGTCGACCCCGCCCGACATCGCGACGAGGATCCGGCTCACGCCGGGACGCCCTGCCCCAGTGGATCGGCCGCGACGGCCGCGGCGCCGAGGCGCATGGAGGCGACGACGCGCGGCACGACGTCGCAGGCGGTCGCGATCTCGTCCTCGGTCGTCGTGCGCCCGAGCGACAGCCGGAGCGCGCCGCGCGCCTCTTCCTCGGGGTAGCCCATGGCGGTCAGCACGTGGCTCACCTCGGTGGAGCCGGTGGTGCAGGCCGAGCCGACCGAGCAGGCGATCCCCTCCAGATCGAGCGAAAGGGCCACCGAGGCGCCGTCCGTGTCGCGGGCGACCATGGAGAACAGGCCCGGCAGGCGCTGCTTCGGGTGCCCGGTCAGCTCGGTCCCCGCGACCGCGAGGACCGACTTCGACAGGCGCTCGCGCAGGCGGCGGAGCCGCGCCACCGTGGCCGGTCGCTCGGCACAGGTCAGTTCGTAGGCCGTCGCCAACCCGACCGCCCCCGCGACGTTCTCGGTGCCGGCCCGGCGATGGCGTTCCTGCGAGCCGCCCTGCTGCTGGGCGAGGATGTGCGTGCCGTGGCGGACGTAGAGCGCGCCAACGCCCTTGGGACCTTCGAACTTGTGGGCTCCGAGGGACACGAGGTCGGCCCCGAGCGTCGTCATGTCCAGGTCGATGTAGGGCGCCGCCTGCACCGCGTCGACATGGAGCAAGACGCCCTTGCGTCCGTGGACCCGGCGGGCGATCTCGGCGATGGGCTGGATCGTGCCGACTTCGTTGTTGGCCAGCATGATCGTGACCAGGATCGTCCGGTCGGTGAGCTCGGCGTCGAGCTGGTCGGGATCGACCCGGCCGTAGCGATCGACCGCCAGCTCGACGATCTCGAACCCGAACTTCTCGAGGTAGCGCAGCGTGTGACCGACGGCGTGGTGCTCGATCGACGAGGTGACGATGCGGTGTCCGCGGGCCTTGCCCGCCCACGCGGCGCCCTTGATCGCGAGGTTGTTGGCCTCGGTACCGCCCGAGGTGATGACGACCTCGCGCGGCTCGGCGTTCAGGTCCTTTGCCAGTCGCTCGTGGGCCTCGTCGAGCGCCGCGCGGGCGACCCGCCCGTACGAGTGCGCCGAACTGGCGTTCCCGAACGACTCGGTCATGAACGGCAGCATCGCGTCGAGGACCTCGCGACGCAGGGGGGTCGTGGCCGCGTGATCCAGGTAGATCGGCATCGTGCCGATCGTACACCGCTAGCGTGACTGGCGGCCTCCGCGTCGGCGACCGCCAGCCTGGAGGCCGCGTCAGGCCGGGGCGGGCTCGTCCTTGTCCTTGCCGCCGCGTCGAGCCAGTCCCGCGATCACGATGCCGGCCGCGATCCCGAGGACCAGGGCGACGATCGGCGTCAGGGACCCGAGGGGCAGCGAGCTGTAGATGACCGCGAGGGTCGCGATGCCGAAGCCCGCCAGGATGCCGCCGGCGATCGCGGTGATCGCGTGCCCACGCGCTCCGCGCGCCAGGCCCACCGTGCCGAGGATGACCAGGCCGAGGCCGAACCAGAACGGGATGGTCCCGATGGGATCGCCGGACAACTTGAACCAGCCACTGCCCGAGCAGGTGCCGCCACTCCCGGTCAGCGAGCCCGCGACGTAGTACAGGCCGGTGATCCGGAACGGCGCGTTCTCGCTGACGCCGACCGTGCCGCTGCCCGATCGATCGTCCTCGGGGTTGTCATCGCCGCCCGAGAGCGGGGTCGGGATGTTGAACACGCTGACGCTCCAGGTGTTGTTCTTCATCTCGATGTCGGCCTGGCCCTGGTACGTGATCGTGCCGTCCCAGTCGACGATGAACGGGTCTTCCTGGGTGGCGTCGTTCGCGCCGCTGGCGATCGAATCGAGTGCGCTGCCGTCGGCCTTGAGCGAGGCCGCCTGCAGCGTGCAGTTCGTCAGCGGGAAGGCGGCCGCCGGGGCGGTCCAGATCAGCAGGCTCAGCGCGGCCATCGCAGCCGAGACGAGCAGGACGCGTCGCATCCGATTCCCCTCCACTCACCCTCATGCGGGGAGTGGGCGGCGTGCCGACTCCCGGCACTCCGGACGGTACCACCCCGCGAGGTGGGCCGGGATGCCGGGCCGGCCGTCGACGTTCGTCCATGACAGGACCCGACGACGGTCGGTGGCTCCGTCGCGCGAGGGCCGCGACCATGGCCGCATCGCCCTCGGACGCCCACGTATCGCGCCAACGGCGCCTAAGGAGATCGATCCCATGCTCGACGCCCTGACCATCGCCTCCGTCTTCGCCGGCTTCCTGCTGATCATCGTGGTCGGCCACAAGCTCGGCGCGGGTGAGCCCCACGCGCTCGCCGGCCTGTTCATGTTCCAGGAGGACCCGCTCCCTCGCGGTGTCCAGGAGTCCGACCTGCCCCCGTTCCTGTTCCGCGACGGCTCCGCGTTCGGGGCCAGCGCCGCCTGACCGGGCATCCGGTACCCGCGGCTGGACAGCCGCGGGACAATCGGGGCATGCCCGAAGGGCTCACGTTCGCCTCGGTCATCATCGGCTTCGCCCTCATCGCCATCGCGGGGGCAAGGCTCGGTGCCGGCATGCCGGCTGCCCTGGCCGGCCTGTTCCCCGCGCACGGCGTCCGCGACTGGCCGACGGGCGTCCAGGAACCGGACGCGCCCCACTTCAACCTCGACGCCGTGCCATCGCCGCCGGTCGGCGTCCCCGACCCGGGTCCGGCTCCAGCAGTAGCGCTCGCGTCCGAGATCGAGGAGCTCTACACGGGCCCGATCCGCTAGCTCGGACCGGCCGGACCGACCACGCCCGATCTCGCACGCCAACGGCATCGGGGTACGGGCCACGACGGTCCGCGACACCGGGATCGCCCGATCGGCGGGTCCGGCGACCGACGCCAGTCGCAGGCCGGCCAGCGTCAGCCCGCTGCTCGCGATCGAGTCGGCCGACGCCTCGCTCGCGGCCGCCGCGGCCGGCGGCGGGTCATCGCCGAAGAGCGCGTGGACCAGGTGGATGGCCTCCCCACGGGTGACCCTGACCACCGGACAGAACGTCGTCGCCGTGCAGCCGACCATCGCACCGGCCTCGGCGACGGCGTTGATGTCGGCCTCATGGCTGTCGGTCTCGTCGTCGGTGAAGTAGTCCGTGTCGGTCGGCGGCAGGTCGAGCGCCCGCACGAGGACGGTCGCGAGCTGCCCGCGCACCATCTTGCCGTTCGGGCAGAACGTCGTGGCCGTGCAGCCGTGGAAGAGTCCGGCGGCCCGGGCCCGGTTGATGTCGGCTTCACGGGCGGTGCCGTCGTCGTCGGTGAAGAAGTCCGTGTCGGTCGCCGGCAGGTCCATGGCCCGCGCCAGGAACGAGGCGAGCTGGGCCCGCGTGACCGTGTCGTACGTGCAGAACATGTCGCCATCGCACGGACCGCTGATGCCCTGTGCCAGCGCCCAGTCGACGTCGGCGGCGTAGGGCGTATCGTCGTAGTCGTTGAGGCACTGCGTGCCCGCGGCGACGATCTTGACCTTGCTCCCCGTGGCCTTGAAGGACACCCGGGCCCATTTGCAGTTGTTCGTCTCGTTCGATTCGGTGAACTGGCCGTACAGGTCGACGGCCGCCCGGATCGTGTACGTCCCGGCCGGCAACCCCGTGATGTCGATCCACTGGTAGGCGAACTTGGCGGGATAGAGGTCGCCCCAGCCGACCGAGATGCCGTTCGTCGTGCGCAGGGCGCGGCGCTTGCCGCAGCCCGACTGGAAGTACTTGCGCAGCTTCGGGGCGCCGGGCAGGCTCGCATTGCGCCGGTTCGTGTCGAAGAAGCAGAAGCCGATCTTCGCGTCGCGACTCGTGCCGTGGGTCGACCACAGGTGGTACGAGAGGATGCGCCGCACGTGCCAGTGATCGTGCCCGTCGCCCGCGTACCTCATCGTCGCGGGGGTCCGGATCCGCCGGGTGGTGCCACCGGTCTGGTAGACGACCTGGTCGATGACCCACGGCTTCTTGGTGGACGCCCGGCGGCCACGGATCTCGAACGGACCCCGCCCGACGTTGACCATCATGCCGTCGAAGCGCAGGAGGCGTCGCCCGCTCGCGGTCCGCTGGATCTTGAAGTGGGCCATGGCGGCGACCTTGAGGTCCGGCAGCTTGTCCGTGGCAGCGCCGGCCGCGGCGGCCGGGAGGACCCCGTTGAGGATGCCCAGGATCCCGGCGGCGGCCAGTAATCGAAGACTCGTCCGGCGGCGGGCACGTCGCGCCATCCCCGAACCGTACATGCCGAGGCGCCGCGGTGTCAGACCGTCTGGTCGACGCCCTCGCGCTCCGCCGCCCGGCGCAGGTCCTCGGCCCGGCCGACCTCGCGCCGACGCTCGTGCTGGGACAGGGCCCGCTTGCGCAGACGGATCGACTCGGGGGTGACCTCGACCAGCTCGTCGCCGGAGATGAACTCGAGCGCCGACTCCAGCGTCAGCGGGCGCGGTGGCGTCAGGCGCAGCGACTCGTCGTGGCTGTGGGTCCGGATATTGGTGAGCTTCTTCTCCTTGGTCGGGTTCACGTCCATGTCGCCCGAGCGGCTGTTCTCGCCGACGATCATCCCCTCGTAGACCTCGACCCCGGCCCCGATGAACAGCTCCGCCCGCTGCTCCAGGTTGAAGAGGCCGTAGGCGTTGGAGACGCCGGCCCGGTCGCTGACGAGCACGCCGTTCGTGCGATGGGTCACCTCACCCGCCCACGGGCCGTAGCCCTCGCCGATCTGGTGGAGCAATGCCGTCCCGCGCGTCTCGGTCAGGAGCTGACCGCGGTAGCCGATGAGGCCGCGGACCGGCAGGACGAACTCCATCCGGACGCGGCCGTCCGTGTCGGTCGTCATCTGGTCGAGCCGGCCCTTTCGCCCGGCCATCGCGCTCTGGATCTCGCCGATGTACTCGGGCGGGATGTCGATGGTGATCCGTTCGTACGGTTCCTGGATCGCGCCGCCGACCTCGTGCAGGAGGACCTCGGGGCGCGAGGCGGTCAGCTCGAAGCCCTCGCGGCGCATCTGCTCGATGAGGACCGCCAGCTGGAGCTCGCCGCGACCGCGGACCTCGAACGCCTCGCTCGACTCGGCCGGGCGGACCTCGATCGAGACGTTGCCGAGGACCTCCTTGTCGAGCCGCGCCTTGATCTGGCGGCTCGTGACGAACTTGCCCTCGCGACCGGCGAGGGGCGACGTGTTGACGCCGAAGGTCATGCGCAGCGTCGGCGCGTCGACGTCGAGGCGCGGCAGCGGCCGTGGGTCGGCCGGATCGGTCAGCGTGTCGCCGATCGTGACCTCGGGCAGGCCGGCGACGCTCACGATGTCGCCCGGGCCGGCTTCCTCGATGTCCACGCGCTCGATGCCGTGCGCGGTCTGGAGGCTCGTCACGGTCCCGCTGATCGTCACGGTGCGACCGGGTTCGACGGCACCCGCGGTGTCGTCGGCCTCCTCGCGGACGACGGTGATCCGCTGACCGGTGCGGATGGTCCCGTTCCAGATCCGTCCGACCGCCATCCGGCCGACGTAGTCGTTCGCCGAGAGGTTCGTCACGAGCAGCTGGAGCGGGTGCCCGGGCGTGTAGATGGGCGCCGGGGTGACCTCGACGAGCAGGTCCAGCAGCGGGCGGAGGTCGGTGCCCGGTACCGCGAGGTCGCGCGTGGCGGTGCCGGCCTTGGCGTTCGTGTAGACGATCGGGAACTCGATCTGGTGTTCGTCGGCGCCCAGGTCCAGGAACAGCTCGTACACATCGTCGAGCACGACCGGCGCCCGGGCGTCGCCGCGGTCGATCTTGTTGATCGCCAGCACGACCGGCAACCGGCGGGCCATCGCCTTCTGGAGGACATAGCGCGTCTGCGGCAGCGGCCCCTCGGCCGCGTCGACGAGCAGGAGCACCGAATCGACCATGAGCAGGGACCGTTCGACCTCGCCGCCGAAGTCGGCATGCCCGGGCGTGTCGACGATGTTGAGGCGGATCCCGGCGTGATCGACGGTCGTCTGCTTGGCCAGGATCGTGATGCCCTTCTCGCGCTCGAGGTCGCCCGAATCCATGATCCGATCCACGACCGCCTGGTTCGCGCGGAAGACGCCAGTCTGGCGGAGCATGGCGTCGACGAGCGTCGTCTTGCCGTGGTCCACGTGCGCGACGATGGCCACGTTGCGCAGGTCGGAGCGGATGGCGGTCGGGCCGGCCGCGGACACGCCGGGGCTGGAAGCGGAGGAGTCGGTCATGGGCGCGGCGCAGTGTCGCACATCGGTCGTTCCGGTGCCGTCGGGTCGACGGTCGCCTGCTAGCATCGGGCAACGATGACCGTCGCCGCCGTGATCCTGTCCGCGACCGCCGAAGGGGCTCTCGCCGAGACCCGGGGGCAGCCTCGCGTCCGGCGGCTCGCGGACCTGGCGTGGTCCGGTGGCGCCCTCCCGATCGTGGTCGTCTCGCCCGATCCCGACGGCGCCGTGGCCGCGAGCCTCGTCGGCAGCGAGGCGATCCACGGCATGCCCGCGCCGGCCGAGACCGGGTCGGCCGGCCAGATGACGCGGGGCGCGGAGCAGGCGGCCGACGAGGTCCACGACCTGACCGCGGTCCTGCTCTGGCCAGCCCGCATGATCTGGGTCGGCCCCGAGACCGTGACCTCGCTCATCGAGGCCCACGGCACCGCCCGCGACACGATGCTGCGGCCGGCCTGGCACGGCGAACCGGGCTGGCCCGTCGTCCTCCCGCTCGCCCACCTCGATGCCCTCCGGGCGATGCCGGCGGACGCGATGCCGCCCGAGATCGTCGAGCGCCTGGCCGACGCCATCCCGACGCGCCTGGTCGAGGTCGGCGATCCGGGTGTCACCCACGACGCCGACACGCCCATCGAGGCCCTGCCCGAGTACGAGGGGCCGCCCGATCCCCCCGCCGGGCACACCCACGAGTGGGGCGATGACGTCGTCTCCGAGGCGGGCCTCGGCGGAGGGTCGTCGGGCTAGCCGGCCGGGGCGAAGGTCCCGCGCAGGTCGTCGCGGACGCGGCCGATCGCGCCGGTCGCCAGCGCGAGACCGACCACGACGAGCGTCACGCCCGCGATCTGGCCGGTCGACGGCGCCTCGCCGAGCAGGAGCGCGGCGAACAGGACGGTCATGACCGGCTGGGTCAACAGGATCGCGGACGTCAGGACGGCCGGCAGCCTCGGCAGCGAGATCTGGATCATCAGGTAGCCGAGCGACTGGCTCGTGACGCCCAAGGCAAGCAGGTACGCGTGCGCCGGCAGTGACGGCACCGGGTCGAAGTCGCCGACGATGGTGCCGAAGATGGCCGCCACGAGCGCGGTCACGGCCGTGGCGACCGTCACGGGACCGGCGGCGCGGCGGTCCGGCGTCGCCCGCCGGATGACCAGCAGGTAGCCGGCATACGACGCGGCGGTCACCAGGCCGATGGCGACGCCCAGCGGCGCGTTCACGCCGTACGCGTCGCCGCCGATGAGCCCGGAGATGAGGACGACGCCGAAGAGCATGATCGGCAGGGCCACAACGACGTTGCGGCCGGGTCGCTCGCCCCACAGGACCCACGCCGCCAGCGCGACGATCACGACCTGCAGGTTGCCCATCATCGTCGCGAGGCCGGCCCCGATGTTGTCCACGACGTAGTGGAACGTCAGCAGGTCCGCCGCGAAGAAGACCCCGGCGAACGCGGACAGGCGGACCGCCCTCGCGCTCATCGGTCCGAGTTCCCGCCGCTCGGCCCAGGCCGCGAGGGCCAGCAGCGGCAAGCCGTACAGGCAGCGGAACACGACGCCGGTCGACGGGCTGACCTCCGACCAGCGATAGAAGATGCCCGAGAAGGTGATGAAGAGGGCGCCGGCCAGGGCCGCGAACCGCGGATGACGGGCGACCGAGTGCAGCGGGTTCACGCCTCCAGGTGGCCGGCCGGCGCGCGCACCCGGGCTCCGTCAGCCATCCGTCGCGGGGCCGCCGTCCCGTCGCGGGACCCCGACGAAGCGCAGTCCCAGCTCCTCGAGCTGGCCCGGCTCGGGCGGCGATGGGGCCTCGAGCATGGGGTCGTTGCCGGACTGGGTCTTCGGGAAGGCCATGACCTCGCGGATCGTCGGCTGGTCCGCCAGCAGGGCCGCCCAGCGGTCGATGCCGAGGGCGATGCCGCCGTGCGGCGGAGCGCCGTACTCGAAGGCCTCGAGGACGGCCCCGAACTTCTCGCGCATGCCCTCGAGCGTGTGGCCCTGGAGCTGGAAGCTCCGCTCGAGCAGGTCGCGCTTATGGATCCGCACCGACCCGCCACCCAGCTCCCAGCCGTTCAGGGCGAGGTCGTACTGGAGCGCCCGGGCTCGGCCGGCCGGATCGTCGGGCGACGGCCGGCCGGGATCGCCCGACGTGGTGACCAGCAGCGGCTCGTCGTCGGGCACGACACCGGAGAACGGGTTGTGGGTCGCGTCCCAGCGTCCACCCTCGACATCCCACTGGTACATCGGGAAGCGGTGGACCCAGGCGTAGGCGAGGACGGTCGGGTCGGCGAGACCGAGGCGTTCGCCCAGCTCGACCCGAAGGCGGCCCAGGACGTCGGCCGTCACCGCCGCGGCGTCGGCCACGATGAGGATCAGGTCGCCCTCGGCCGCGCCGGTCCGCTCGATCAGCGCCCGCTGCGTCTCGTCCGAGAGGAACTTCGCGATCGGGCCCTTGACTTCGCCACCCGGCTCGAGCGCCAGGTGGGCCAGCCCCTTGCCCCCGAAACGCTTCGCCCGCTCGGTCAGCTCGTCGATCTCGCGGCGAGTCACGCCGGCCATCCCGGGCGCGACGATCGCCTTGACCCGCCCGCCGGCGGCCAGCGTCTCGTCGAAGACCCGGAACCCTGAAGTCGGGGTCCCCGCGGCGTCGGACAGGACCGGCGCGAGGTCGATGAGCTCCATCGCGAATCGCAGGTCCGGCTTGTCGGAGCCGAAGCGCTCGATGACCTCGTCGTAGGTGAAGACGGGGAACGGGACCTGCTGGATCGGGCGCTCGGGCACGGCCGCCGCGGACGCCTCGATCACCATGGCCTCGACGAAGCCCATGACCGTCGCCTCGTCGACGAAGCTCATCTCGAGGTCGAGCTGCGAGAACTCCGGCTGGCGGTCGCCGCGCGGGTCCTCGTCGCGGTAGCAGCGGGCGATCTGGTAGTAGCGGTCGATGCCCGCGACCATCAGCAGCTGCTTGAGCTGCTGCGGGCTCTGCGGCAGGGCGTAGATCGATCCGGGCTGGAGGCGGGACGGCACGACGAAGTCGCGAGCGCCCTCGGGCGTGCTCTTGATGAGCGTCGGCGTCTCGATCTCGACGAAGCCGTGCCGATCGTGGACGTCGCGGATGGCACGCACGAGCGTCGTGCGCAGGAGCAGGCGCCGGAGCATCGGCTCCCGGCGGATGTCGAGGTAGCGGTACTTGAGCCGCAGGATCTCGTCGACCGGCGCGTCCGGCTCGTTGATGTAGAACGGCGGCGTCTTCGCGTCGGCGAGGATCTCGACCTCGGTGGCGCGGAGCTCGATCTCACCGGTCGGCAGCTTCGGGTTCTCCGTCCCGGGAAGGCGTTTCGCGACCTCGCCGCGCACGGTCACGACGTATTCGGGGCGGATCCGGCTCGCCTGCTCGTGGGCGGCTGGGGCATCGGTCTGGTCGATGACGATCTGGGTCAGGCCGTGGCGGTCGCGCAGGTCGAGGAAGATCAGCTGGCCGTGGTCCCGGCGGCGATGGACCCAGCCGGCGAGGCGCGCCTGGGAGCCGGCGTCGGACGCCCGCAGCTCACCGTCGGTGTGGGTCCGATAGGGCGTGGCGAGACTGGGGGTTCGGTCACTCATGGCCTGGCTATCGTAGTCGACCACGCCCGGGCGGACGCCCTGTTACCGTGGACCGGTGGCCCGCCGTCATCTGCGCTTCGCACTCAAGCAAGTGACCTTCGCGGGCGTGAGCATGCCCGGCGCGACACTGGACTGCTGGGACGACGAGCGGGGCCACGCCCAGTGGGCGGCCCGCGTCGTGACCCGCTCGGATCCGCCCGAGGACGAAGGCGAGTTCGTCGGCGTCCTCGCCGACGGTCGCGTCGTGACCGGCCACGTCACGGTCGGCGACCGCCAGGTCGGACCGGGCGGCCGGCGGGAGACGCTCGTCGAATTCCACGGCTCGGGCGACCTGCACGGCCTGGACGACCCGCCCACGACCTGAGGCGGACCCCGGGACCGACGCCGGGCGGCCTCAGTCGCGGCCGCGAAGCAGCGAGATGCGGAACGGCCGCAGCTCGCCACGGGCGAAGCCGCCGGCGATGACCGAGTCCTCCTCCATGAACCGCCGTGCGGCCGCCTCATCGGGCGTCATCGTCGCGGCGAAGTCGTCGCGCGGCGGATGGATGAAGTAGATCCATTCGGCCATCGAACGAGGCTCAGCTGTCCGTCGCGCCGGCACCGTGACGGTGGGCCGCATGGGCGCGGGCGAGCTCGCGGGCGAGGTCCGACCGCACGACGAGCTTCTGGGTGCCTGCCGGCAGGTCCCGCAGCTGGACTTCACCCCCGGCGAGCTCGTCGCCCAGGATGACTGCGAAGTGTGCGTCGTCGCGCGCGGCCGCCTCGAGCTGCTTGCCGAGCTTGCGTCGGCCCAGGTCCGCCCGGACATCGAGCCCGGCGGCGCGCAGCTCCGTGGCGATCACGAGTCTCGCGCTCGTGTCGTCCGGGTCGGCGCCGACGACCACCGCCACCGGCGCCGGCTCCGGTGTCGCCACGTGTCCGGTTTCCGCGAGCGCGAGGACGAGCCGATCCAGCCCGATCCCGAAGCCGATGCCCGGGGTCGGGCGGCCGCCGAGCAGCTCGATCAGGCCGTCGTAGCGGCCGCCGCCGCCGATCGCCTGTTGCTGCCCCTCGCGGCCGCGGACGTAGTACTCGAACGTGGTCCGGGTGTAGTAGTCGAGGCCGCGCACCAGCCCCGGCGCGAGGCGGTAGGGCACGGCCAGCGCGTCGAGGTGCCCGCGCACGGCCTCGAAGTGCGCCGCGCAGGCCGCACACAGCCGGTCCGTGATGCGCGGCGCGCCCTCGTTGATCGCGGCCATCGCCGGCTCCTTCGAATCGAGCAGGCGCAGGGGGTTGCGTCCCAGGCGGTCGCCTTCGAGGGGCGGCAGCTCGGACTGCCGGGTGCGGTAATACGCGGCCAACTCCTCGATGTAGGCCGGCCGGCAGGCCGGATCGCCGATCGAGTTGAGGTGGACCTCCACGCCGGCGAGGCCGGCGTCGCGGTAGAAGCGCGCGCCGAGCTCGACGATCTCGGCATCGATGGCCGGACCGGCGTCGCCGATCGCCTCGACGTCGAACTGCCAGAACTGCCGGAAGCGCCCGGCCTGCGGCCGGTCGTAGCGGAACATCGGGCCGGTCTGGGTGACCTTGACCGGCTGCGGCCAGGTGTGCATCCCGTGCTGGACGTAGGCCCGCGCGATGCCGGCGGTCGGTTCCGGTCGAAGCGCCCACGCCTCGGCCTCCTCGCTTCGCGGCGCGAGCCGGAACAGTTCCTTCTCGACGACGTCGGTGACCTCGCCGATGCCCCGCTCGAAGACCGCCGCCACCTCGAACACCGGCGTCTCGATGCGTCGATACCCGTAGCGAGCGGTCAGGTCCCTGGCGAGCCGCTCAAGGCGCGTCCAGGTCGGCGTCTCGGCGGGCAGCAGGTCACGCGTCCCGCGCGGCGACTTGAAGGTGGGCATCGGGCCGAAGTCTAGCCTCCGCCCGGGGTCAGGTTCCTCCGTTCAGCCCCAGGTGCCGTGGTCGACGGAACCGGGCGTGTCGGCGAGGCGATTGACCGCGTCGAGACCGGATCGCTCCTGATCGCGCCGGAGCGCGGCGATCGCCTCCTCTTCCTCGAGCTCGTCCGGGATGCCGTCGTCGTCGCGGTCCTTCGAGCCGCTCACCATCGCGCGGATCCGTTCCAAGAGGCTCATGACGCGTTCCTCCGCTAGCCGAGATCGCGCTGGACGCTGATCACGTCCTTCAAGGTCTCGATCCGGCTCATCACCCGGGCCAGCTGCGACACCGACTGGACCTGCAGCGTCGCCGTGACCACGGCCGTGTGGTCCGGGGTCACGCCGACCTGTGCCGCGACGATGTTGACCTTGTTCTCTGCGACGACCTGGGTGATGTCCGAGAGGAGACCGGTCCGATCGTACGCCTCCACGCGGATGGCGATCGGGTAGCTCTGGGTCGGCTCCGCTTCCCACTCGACCTCGATGAGCCGCCCAAGCTCCCGTTCGTTCACGACCGTCGGGCACGCCTGGAGATGGACCGTGACGCCCTTGCCACGGGTGATGAAGCCGATGATCGGGTCGCCCGGGATCGGATGGCAGCACTTCGCGAACCGCACGAGGAGGTCCCCGACGCCCTTGACCCGGACGCCCCCGGTGCGGGTGATGTGCTGCGGCGGGGCGACCGTCGGCAGCGTGCTCTGGCCGTCGTCCACGACGCCCAGGCGCATGACCACGGTCTGGGCGCCGACCGCGCCGTAGCCGACGGCGGCGAAGAAGTCGTCGACCGACTCGTAGTTGAACGTCTTGGCCACGTCGGCGATGCGCTCCAGGCCGACGGCCGAGATGGACGTCCGGGCCAGGCGGCGCAGCTCACGCTCGAGCGATTCGCGGCCATGGACGATGTTCTCGTCGCGATCCTTGCGCTTGAACCATTGGCGGATCTTCTCGCGGGCGTGGCTGGTGCGGACCACGTTGAGCCAGTCGCGCGACGGCCCGTGCTCGCCCTTGGTTGTCACGATCTCGACGATGTCGCCGTTCTTGAGCCGGTAGTCGAGCGGGACCAGGCGGTTGTTGACCTTGGCCCCGATCGTCCGGTGGCCGACGTCGGTGTGGATCCGGTACGCGAAGTCGAGCGGCGTCGCGCCGGCCGGCAGGTCCTTGATGTCGCCCTTGGGCGTGAACACGAAGACCTGGTCCTGGAAGATGTCGAGCTTGATCCCCTCGACGAACTCGGTCGCATCCGATTCGGACACGTCGCGCTGCCAGTCCATGAGCTGGCGCAGCCAGGCGAGCTTGGCGTCGTACTCGCGGTCGGACTTGGTGCCTTCCTTGTAGCGCCAGTGGGCCGCGATGCCGACCTCGGAGACCTGGTGCATCTGGTGCGTCCGGATCTGGATCTCGAGCGGCTTGCCATCGAGCGCGATGACCGCGGTGTGGAGCGACTGGTAGCGGTTGTTCTTGGGGACGGCGATGTAGTCGTCGAACTGGCCAGGGATCGGCCGCCAGATGGAGTGGACGATGCCGAGCGCGGCGTAGCAGTCGCGGACGTCGTCGACGAGCAGGCGGATGGCGTACACGTCGTAGATCTCGCCGAACTCCGCGCTCTTGCGCTGCATCTTCTTCCAGATGCTGTAGATGTGCTTCGGTCGGCCCTCGATGTCGGCATGGATCCCGGCCGCCTCGAGCTTCGGCCGAAGCTCCTCGATGGACCGGTCGATGAAGCTCTCGCGTGACTTGCGCCGGGTGTCGAGCAGGGTCGCGAGCTCCCGGAAGCGTTCGGGCTCGAGCGCCTTGAACGCGAGGTCCTCGAGCTCCCACTTGATCTGCCAGATCCCGAGCCGCTCGGCGAGTGGCGCGTAGATCTCCATGGTCTGGCGGGCGATGCGCTGCTGCTTGTCCGAGGGCAGCCCGTACAGCGTCCGCATGTTGTGGAGGCGATCCGCGAGCTTGATCAGGACGACCCGGATGTCCTGGGCCATCGCGAGGAGCATCTTGCGGATGTTCTCGGCCTGCTGCTGTTCATGGCTGTGGGTGCTGAACTTCGAGAGCTTCGTGACCCCGTCGACGAGCTGGGCGACCTCCGCGCCGAACCGTTCCTCGACGTCGGTCAGGCTGTACTCAGTGTCCTCGGGCACGTCATGGAGCAAGGCCGCCTGGATGGCGACGGCATCGACCCCGAGCTCGGCCAGGATCTGGGCCGAGGCGATCGGGTGGGTCGCGTATGGCTCACCGGTCGCGCGACGCTGGCCGGCGTGGGCCTCGACGGCGAGATCGAACGCACGGTTGACCGGGTCCGGGTCGGCGTCGGGGTAGTGTTCGGCGAGGGTCGCCAGGAGCGCCGCCCGGAGCGCTTCGAGGTCCGGTTCGCCGGCCGGCCGGCGTCGTGGCGCCGCGGGCGCGGCGCGTCGCGTGGCACGAGTCGGCGTCCGGGGCGCCGCCGCGGGCGTCTCGCGGGCCGGTTTCGTGCGTGGCGTGGTCGTGGCCATGGGCGGCAAGGATAGCAGCGGCGCTCAGCCGAACCCGAGCTCCCGAAGGGCTGTTTCCGCCACGGTACGTTCGTTCCATGCCACCGGACCGGTCGGACCGATGATGGAGCGCTCGTGGCCCTTGCCGGCGAGCAGGACGATGTCGCCCGGTCCGGCGCGCTCCAGCGCGGCCGAGATCGCCGTCCGACGGTCCGCGATGAGCAGGAGATCGAGGTCGCGTCGCTTGCCGGCGGCCTCCGCCCCGCGGGCGATGGCCTCGATGATGGCCTCGCGATCCTCGGTGCGTGGGTCCTCGTCGGTCACGACCACGAGGCGGGCCCGCTCCCCGGCGATCCGGCCCATGATCGGCCGCTTCGCGGTGTCTCGCTCGCCGGCCGACCCGAAGACCACGATGATCCCGCCTCCGCGCGCCGCGGCGACCGGGGCGAGCAGGTCCAGCACCGACTGCAGCGACGCCGGGCTGTGGGCGTAGTCGACGATGACCCCGAACGGCTGGCCGGCCTCGATGCGCTCCATCCGGCCGGGCACGGCTTCCAGGCCGGCCAGGCCCGCGCGGACAGCCTCCGGGTCGAGGCCCCCAGCCTCGCCGAGCGCGACGACGGCCAGCGCGTTGTGCACGTTGAACCGCCCGGCCAGCCGGAGGGACAGGTCGCCCGGGCCCGAGGGCGACGTGTACGAGATCCGCAAGCCGTGCACGTCCTCCTCGACGCGCGTCGCACGGACGTCGGCCGCCGGGTCCGTGCCGTACGTCAGCACCCGCGCGCCCGCCTCCTGCGTCACGCCGACGAAGCGCCCGGCCGAGGGATCGTCGAGGTTGACGATGCCGGTCCGGGGCCACGCCCGGTCCGCTGGCTTCGTCACGGCGCTGCGGCCGGCGGCCAGGCGTTCGAACAAGGAGAGCTTGGCGTCGCGATACGCCTCCCACGAGCCGTGGAACTCGAGATGCTCGTGGGTGACGTTCGTCAGGATGGCGATGTCGTACGCGATCGAGCCGACCCGCTCGAGGGCCAGGCCGTGCGACGTGCTCTCCACGACGGCCGCGCGGTCACCGGCATCCGACATCGCCCGGAGTGCGGCCTGCAGGTGCGGGGCACCGGGGGTCGTGGCGTGGGCCTCGTTCGGCTCCTCGCGGCCACCGATCCGGATCGCGGCCGTGCCGATCATCCCGGTCCGCACGCCGGCCGCCTCGAGCGCCGCGACCGTGAGGAACGCGGTCGTCGTCTTGCCGTCCGTGCCGGTGATCCCGACGACAGCCAGCTCGTGGCTCGGGTCCCCGTACCACCAGGCCGCCGCGGAGGCCAGCGCACCCGGCGCCCGCTCGACGATGAGCTGGGGCAGGCCGACGTCCGGCACGGCCCGCTCCACGATCGCCGCTGCGGCACCGGCCGACGCGGCCGCCTCGACGTAGTCGTGCCCGTCCACGTGCAGCCCCGGGATGGCCGCGAAGAGCGAGCCCGGGTGGACGGCGCGCGAATCGTCTGTGACGCCCTGGATGCGCACGTCCGCCAGGCCGCGCGGGCCGATCGCCCGGCCGTCCCGCCGAGCTCCGCGCAGGCGCCCTTCCGCCGTCAGGCGCTCGATGAGCACGCCAAGGGCGGCGGGCTCCGAAGGCTCCGCCGCGCGCACCCTCGCTTCGATGGTCGGGCCGGCGATCGTGGCGTCTTCGGTCATCGGTGGACCAGTCGCGCGACGCGGGCCGTCAATCGGCCAGCCGCGTAGCGTCGCGGCCGGATCACGCGCTCGTGGGCGCCCGCGAGTGCCAGCCACCGCCCGCCGAACGCGAGCTTGTGCTGGTACAGCCCCCACATCGGCTCGCCCTCGACCGGCTCCCGGCGCGCGCCCGGCAGGTCCGCACCGCCGAGGTCCATCTCGCTCGCGCCTTCGCGGATCGCGAGCTGGATGGCGCGCCAGCGGGCCAGGTGGAGCGCCCCCGGGTGGGCTCGCCGGGTCTCGGCGTGGTCCCCGGAGTGCACGGTCGAGAGCCGGCCACCGTGGCGGTACAGCACGAGGCCGGCGAGGGGCGCGCCGGTCGGACCAGGCTCCCGCACCTCCAGGTACACGAGGTGCCCCGCCGCGAGGGCCGACCGCCACCAGCCGACGAACCCGGCCCGCGGCCCGAACGTGAACTGGCGCCGCTCCCCGGTGGCCAGCAGCAGGTCGTAGAACCGGTCGAGGGCCGCGTCGGCGGGCTCGGCGGGCGCGGCGAAACCCTCCCCCACTCCGACGCCCGTCCGCCCGTCGTGCCGCACGACCACCAACCCCGACGCCTCCGCCGATCGGATGCGCTGGCGGGTCGACTTCGCGATGTGCCCGAACGCGAGCATCTCGTCGACGCCGTCGTCCAGCGGCAGCGTGATCCGGTGGCGCGACGGCTGGATCTCCTCGATCGGCGCGAAGCCCGCTTCGTGGATGGCCGTCACGAAGGCCTCGTCGGCCGCGGGCACCTCCGGGTCGGCGGCGATGACGTCGATCCCCGACGCGGCCAGGGCATCGCTCACGGCGACCTGGCGATCGGCGAGCGCGGCCCCGTCCGCGCCGACCGGCACCGGACCGCGTGGGATGTACGCGCTCCCGCCCCCGATGAGCGGCCAGCGACGTTCGAGGCTCAGGACCCGGCCGCCGTCCTCGAGGACGAGGAAGCGCGGCTGCCAGCCCGAGTCGCGGCGGTGCTCGGCCCAGGCCCGCGACTGGTAGACGTGCCCACCGGGGGCCTCGACGGCTCGGGCATCCCAGTCGTCGAGCTCGTCGGACGTCGCCTCGCGCGGCGCGCTCACTCGTCGCTCCCCAAGCCCGACGTACCCGCGGCCCCGGTGGCCCCGGATCGTCCGTGCCGCCAGCGCGCCCAGCGGACGCGGCCCTTGACGGCCGCCTCGTACGCCTGCCGCCCGAGCGGGTCGAGGACGAGGTCCCACGCCCCGATGTACCGGACCTCGCGGCCGCCGAACCCCGTCTTGAAGTGGGCGATCCCGCCGGTCGCGAGGCCCCACAGGTCGTAGCTCGTCGCGCCCTGCTCGCGCGAGGTGCGGATCGCCTCCCACTTCAACAGGTAGTTCGCCCGAGCGTCCGCGCCGGCGGCGGTCATGCCGCCGTACGGTTCCACGACCCGCGGCCCGCTCCGGACCAGGAACAGCGTCGCGACCGGTTCACTGGTGGCGGTCTGGGCGAACAGCAGGCGAGCTCGACCGGCCGGGCGATAGGCCTCCCAGACGTCGCGGTAGGCCGCCTCGGTCCGGATCAGGAACCCGGCGCGTGCCGCGGTCTCCTGGTAGATGCGATAGAACTCGCCCAGCCGGTCGCCATCGGCGTCCACGACGACCACGCCGGCGGACCGGGCCTTGTTGACGTACTGGCGCCACTTCTTGCGCAGGTCGCCCCACAGCGCCGCCTCGTCGGCGCGCAGGTCGATGACCCGGGTCGTGGCCGGCTGGATCGCCGGCGCCGGCCGCCAGTCGGCGGCCCGGAGCGCGTGGCGCAGGGCGCGGCCCGGGTCGAGCGGTCCGTCCGCCTCGATCTCCGGGTCGATCCGCAGGTGGCTGACGCGACCGGCCACGGCGCCGAGGTCCGTCCGGATGCACTCGCTGAAGGCGTCGATGGCGGCCGGGGTCCAGGCCGTGGCGACCGGACCACGCGGCGCGTACGCGAAGGCCCACGGCATCGGTCGTGGCCGACGGACCAGGATCTGTGCCCCGATGCGGCCCTCGGCGCCGGCATCGGCCACGATCCGGTGCGCCGCCCAGCCATTCACAGCCTTGACCCCGGCCCAGGCCGAGAGCTGGAGGTAGGACCCGGGCTCGGCCGCCTCGACGTATTCGTCCCAATCCGCCGGTCGCGCGAGGTCCGGATGCGCGGTCGGTCCGGCTGGCCCCGTCACGACGGCCGTGGGCGGCGGAACACGTCGACCATGACCCCGACGATAGAGGGCAGTTCCGGGATCCGCAAGGCGAGCGAGACGGCCGCGTACACCAGCCCGAAGGCGACGCTCGTCACGGCGATCTCCAGCGCCAGCGCGACCTTGCCCGGGTCGGTCCCGACGGCGCCCTCCATCAGGCCGAGGACGACCAGGCCGGCGCCCGAGGCGACGACCGTGCCGACCACGGAAGCGAGCCCGACGCCCAGCAGCGCGCTTGGACGGAACGGCGGGACGCGGCGCGTGAGCACGACGATGAGCGCGATCGCTTCGATCCACGCGGCGATGGCGATGGCCAGGGCCACGCCGGGCAGACCGAGGGGCTCGACCAGCACGATGGCGAGGGTCACGTTGATGACCACCGACCCGACCGCCGCGAGGACCGGCGTGAGCGTGTCCTGACGGGCATAGAAGGCCCGCGCCAGGACCGCGATCAGGGCGTGCGCTGCCAGTCCGATCAGGAACGCCAATAGGGTCGTCGCCGTCAGGTCGAGCGCCGCCCGACCGTAGCTGCCGTCATCGAACAGGAGCGAGATCGTCGGCACGCGAACGATCGCGAACAGCGCGCCGATGGGGATCATCACGTACACGAGCAACCGCAGGGCGCGCGTGAGCATCGCGACGAACTCGAGTTCCCGTCCGATGGCCGCGACCCGCGACAGGGACGGCAGGACGACGATCCCAAGTGGCACCCCGATGACACCGATCGGGATCTGGAGCAGCGTGAACGCGACGTTGAAGCTGGTGACCGCCCCGGGCCCCTGGAGGGTCGCCAGCGAGGTCACGACGACGAAGGTGATCTGCGACGCCCCCAGGCCGATGGCCCGGGGCACCATCAGCGTCAGCGCCTTTCGAGCGAGGTCGTCGCCGACATCGATCCGTGGCGCGTAGCGGAAACCGAGACGGGCCAGTGGCCGCACCTGGACGAGCAGGTGGCACAACGATCCGGCCACCACCCCGATGGCGAGGCCGTCGACGCCCATCGACGGCGCAAGGAGGAGGGCCGCCCCGATGATCGCGAGGTTGTAGCTGATCGGGGCGATCGCCGACGCGGCGAATCGGCCACCGGCGTTCAGGACACTCGTCGCGACCGAGCCCAGGGCCAGGAAGACCGGGCTCAACATCATGATCCGGGTCAGCTCGACGGTCTTCGCGGTCTGGGCGGCGTCGAAGCCGGGCGTGATGAGCTCGACGATGGCCGGCGCGGCGACCAGCACGATCAGCCCGAGGACGAGCAGCGCCCCCATGACGATATTCGTGACCGTCGAGACCACCCGCCAGGCCCGGGCCGGTTCGTCCGTCGCGAACAGGCCCGAGACGATCGGGATGAGCGCCGAGGACAGGGCGCCCGCCGCCACGAGCTGGAAGATCAGGTCCGGGATCCGGAACGCGGCGAAGAACGCGTCGAGTTCCGCAAGTGACCCGCCGTTCCGGACGATGACGACGGTCCGGACCCAGCCGAGGATGCGCGACGTGAGGAACGCGGCGGAGACGATCAGCCCCGCCCGCGCCAGGTGGCGGGTCGCGGTCACGGAGTCGGGTCGCGACGCGCCCGCGGGTGCGCCTCCCGATACGCCGCCCGGAGCCGGGTCGGTGAGACATGCGTGTAGACCTGGGTGGTGGCCAGGCTCTCGTGGCCGAGCAGCTCCTGGACGACCCGCAGGTCCGCGCCCCCGTCGAGGAGATGCGTCGCGAACGAGTGGCGCAGGGTATGGGGCGAGACGCCGTCGGGCAGGCCGGCACGCCGGCGCAGGCGATCCAGCCGGTAGCGCAGGCCGCGCACGCCGAGTGGCTCGCCGTGGTGGTTGAGGAAGACCTGGGTGGGCGGGGCGTTGTCGACGGTCCGGCGGTCGAGGAGCGTCGGGCGACCATCCTCGAGGTAGGCGGCCATCGCCGCCCGTGCGTGCCGTCCCAGCAGCCCGATCCGCTCCTTGCGGCCCTTGCCGATCACCCGCAGCTCGCCGCGCCGCAGGTCGAGCGCGCCAAGCTCCGCGTCGGCAAGCTCGCTGATCCGCAGGCCGGCGGCATAGGCCGTCTCGACCAGCGCGCGGTCGCGTAGGGCCAGCGCCGTCGCGAGAGAAACGCGCTCGGGCGAGCCCGCCTGCGTCGCGTCGGCCAGATCCGCGGTCACGACGTCCAGGAGCGCCCCGACGTCATCGACCTCGAGGACGCGCGGCAGCCGGCCGGGCTGGCGGGGCGTCGCGATGGCCCCCCACGGGTCGCCTGGCGCCAGGCCGTCGCGCGCCGCCCAGCGATGGAAGGAGCGGATGGCCGCCAGTCGTTGCGCCACCGATGAGCGGGCACGGCCCGCCGTGAGCTCGCCGAGGTACGCACGCAGGTCGGCACGGCCGGGCGTCCGCCAGTCCACGCCGCGGGCAGCCAGCCAGTCGAGGTACACCCCGATCGCGGTCGCGTACGAACGTTGCGTATGGGGCGAGGCGTCCCGAGCGGCGAGGGTCCGGAGGAAGCGAGCGAGGGCCGAAGGGGTCGCGCGGTCGAGGGCGACCCCGCTCACGCGTCGGCGGCCGGTTCGACGGGTTGGGTCCGCCGGCTCGTCCCGCGACCGCCCGAGCGGGCCGGTCCGCGGGCACGGCCACCCGAGCGACCCGAGCCGCCACCGCCGCCTCGGCCCTTGCGTGCCGGCCGGGCGATCGCGGCCGGGTTCGCCGGTCCGCCGGCAAACCGCTCGCCCCGGACGATGCCCTCGGGTGCGGTCTCGATCGTCGAGCCGCAGACCAGGCAGATCGCGGCCTCGCCCTTGCGCGCGATCGGCCCGTCGTCCGCGTCGTGCAGGCCGCCGAGCGGCTCGTCGTTGGTCGTGTAGTCGCACTTGGGGTAGTTCGAGCATCCCCAGAAGACGTTCCCGGTGCGGCGCGCGCGACGCGGCACGAGGTGACCGTCGTGGTTCTTGGGACACTCGACGGTGAACGGCAGCGGGTCGGGCGGTGGCGGGCCGTCGCGCTTGATGTAGTCGCACTCGGGGTAGCGCGAACAGCCGACGAACAGGCCGAACCGCCCGCGCCGGCCGACGAGCGTCCCTTCGCCGCACTTCGGGCAGGCCTCGCCGGTGCCCTCCTGGGGCGGCGGCTCCTCGCCGGGGAGCGGCCGGCTCTCCTTGTGCTCGGGGAACATGGAGCACGCCAGGAACCGGCCGTTGCGGCCCAGGCGGATGACCATCGGGTGCCCCTCGGAGCAGACCTCGTCGGTCGCCTCGGTCGTGAAGTCCGCCCGCTTGAGCTCGCGCCGCTTCTCGTCGACCCGATCGCGCAACGGTCCGTAGAACGCGCGCAGCAGCGGCACCCAGGCCCGTTCGCCGCGGGCGATCTCGTCGAGCTCCTCCTCCATCCGGGCCGTGAAGGCAAGGTCGACGTAGTCGCCGAAGTGCTCGACGAGGAGGTCGGTCACGATCCCGGCCACGAGCTCGGGATGAAGGCGTCGTTCCTCGACCCGGACGTAGCCGCGATCGAGGATCGTCGAGATCGTCGCCGCGTAGGTCGAGGGCCGGCCGATGCCGTGCTCCTCGAGCGCCTTGATGAGCGTCGCTTCCGTGAAGCGCGGCGGCGGTTCGGTGAAGTGCTGGGTCGGGGTGACCTCGACGACGCTCGTCCGATCGCCCTCGACCAGGGATGGCAGCCGGCCGCCCTCGTCCTCGTCGTCGGCGGCCTCGTCGTCACGGCCCTCGGTGTAGACCCGGGCGAACCCGTCGAACAGCACCTTGGTCGCCGACGCGCGCAGCTCGTACGGGCCGTCGGCGAGCTCGATGGACGTCGTCTCGAGCTCCTTGGCCGCCATCTGCGAGGCGATCGCCCGCTGCCAGATGAGCCGGTACAGGCGCAGCTCCTCGGGCTTGAGGAAGTCGGCCAGCGAGTCCGGGTCGCGCCGGAAGCTGGTCGGGCGGATCGATTCGTGCGCTTCCTGGGCACCCTTGCTCTTGGTCTTGTACACGCGGCCCTTGGGCATCGTGTAGGTCGGGCCGTACCGGTCGCCGATGACCTGGCGCGCCTCGCCCATCGCGATGCCGGCCATCGCGGTCGAGTCGGTCCGCATATAGGTGATGAGCCCGACGTGGCCCTCGGCCGTCTCGACGCCCTCGTACAGGTGCTGGGCGACCGACATCGTGCGCTTCGGGCTGAAGCTCAGCCGCCGGCTGGCCTCCTGCTGAAGGGTGGAGGTCGTGAACGGCGGCGCCGGCGAGCGCTTCTGGGTGCGGACGCCGACCTTCGTGACGACCGGGTGGGACAGCGCGATCGCCTCGACGTGGCGCGTGGCGGCCTCGACATCGCCGACCTCGAGGGCCTCGCCGTCGATCCGCACGAGCTCCGCCGCGAACCGCTCGCCGCCATCGGATTCCAGGAGCGCCTCGATCGTCCAGTACTCGCGCGCCACGAAGCTCGTGATCTCGCGCTCACGCTCGACGACGAGCCGGACCGCGACCGACTGCACGCGCCCGGCCGACAACCCACCTCGGACCTTGCGCGACAGGAGCGGGCTCAGCGTGTAGCCGACGAGCCGATCCACGATCCGGCGGGTCTGCTGGGCGTCGACGAGATTCTGGTCGATCTCGCGTGGATTGGCGAACGCCTCGCGGATGGCCGATTCGGTGATCTCGTTGAACGTCACCCGGCGCGTCTTCTCCGCTGGCACGTGGGCCGCTTCGGCGACGTGCCAGGCGATCGCCTCGCCTTCACGATCGAGGTCGGTGGCAAGGTAGACGGCGTCGGCGCCCTTGGAGGCCTTCTCGATGTCGGCCACCTGCTTGCGGCGGTCGTCGCTGATGACGTACTCGGGGGCGAAATCGTTGTCGACATCGACCCCGAACTTGCCCTTGCCCGGATTCTCAGGCAGGTCGCGGACATGGCCGTAGGAGGCGAGCACGCGGTAGTCGGAGCCCAGGTAGCGTTCGATCGTCCTCGCCTTGGCGGGCGATTCGACGATCACGAGGTTCTTTGGCACGGCCGGGAGTGTAGCACTGGGTCCTGCACGGACCCGTATCCCGGTCCAAGCCAAGTGGACGACGAACTGCCGAGGGGCGGCTCAGACCTCGCGGATGCGGCGCAGGAAGTCCTCGTCGATCTCGAGGTCTTCCTCGGGCGGCAGGGCGGCCGCCGGGTTACCGACGCCCCGAGCGCGCGAACCGATCGGCACCGGCTTGTCGCCGTTCTCGGCGAGTGACGCGGGCGGGATCTCGACGAAGCGGATGTGCTCGTACGAGAAGAAGAAGACCGAGAACTGGTCGTCGACGAACACGGGGCGCTTGCCGTCCAGCGTGCGGATGTTGGTGCAGCGCAGGCCGAGATCGCTGGCGGACGGCATGTCGAACAGGTCGGCGACGACGGGCTGTTCGCCGTTGATGTGGATGCACGCGTTGTAGATCACGCGCCCATCATCGGGAGTGGCGGGGGCCGCTGACAGCCCGACGATGGGGTCGGCCGCTGCCCGCCGATGGTCCGGGCAGCGACGACCCTTAGGGCGCGTAGCCGTTTCTTCACACGGCGTTCACGTTCGCTTAGCCCACCCCGCGGTCACGGCATGGCATGCTCGGTCGGCCGCATTCAGGGCGGCGATCTCCATGCCCGGGCAGGCGCCTGAATCGCCGTCCGGGCATCAGTTCGTCAAGGACCAGGAACCGTGATCATCGCCGGGCGCTGGCTGAGCGCCCCGTTCGTTTGCCACCCCAAACCCCACGTGAACCGATGATCCTCTGGCACGGCCAACCCCTGGGACCCATCGGCCGACGGTTCCGGCATCTCACCCGCTACCACTGCACGGCGTGTGGCCGCACCGCTGAGATCGCGCCCGATCATCCGCTTCCGGACGGCCCCTGCCCCGGCTATCGCACCCACGCCTGGCGGCGCGCCGTCGGCCAGGGCCGACGCCAGACGGCGGGCTGACACCAGGGAAGCGGCCGACTCGCCCGACCCTGGGCCGGGCGACGTCTACGGGTGGTAGAAGTCGATGACGAGGCGCACGCGGCCGTGCGACACCCAGACGCCGATACCGACGCGGTCGTACTTGCGGTTCATCAGGTTGACGTAATGCCCGCCGCTGTACGACTTCTCGGACTGGAAGAAGAGGTGCGATCCCAGGACCGCGCCCTTCGGACTGCCGGATCGGCAGCCGATGTTCTCAGCCCAGGTGTAGTTCTTGTAGCCGGCCCGGCGGAGCCGGTCGCCGGGGTTGCCGCCGATGAAGTGGCTGCAATCGGCGCCCACGGCGAGCTTCTTCGCGTACGGCCGGGAGACCTTGCTGCTGATGCCTCGGTCGAGCTTCAGCGGGGCCGCGTCACGGCCACCGGGGCTGCTGCAATGGCCGCTCGAGGTGACCCAGCCACCGGTCCGGGTGCAGTTCATGAGGCGCAGATAGTAGGTCTCGACCGAGCCCCAGCTCCCGCCGCCGACCGCGCCCCCGCCGCCGCCACCTGTGCTGGGACTGGACGACGTCTTGCTCCGGGTCGTCTTGGCGACGGTCTTGAATGCGCCCTGGGCGTCCTTGACGAGCGGGACACCTTCCGCGCTCAGCGCGCTCGAGGCGACCTCCATGACGACCTTCTGGCCGTACGGCAATGCCTTCGCCGGCTCGAACACGAGGACCTTGTCGCTCTCGGCGAACTTGACCTTGCCGTCGACGGCCTTGCCATCGACCGTGACCTTGAACGCGGCCTTGGTGCTCGTTCGGTCCATCGTCTTGTTGAAGCGAACCGAGATCGCCGCGTCACGGGCGACCGCGGACGTGTCGTCGCGCGGGCGGAACCGCACCACGGCCGGGGCGGCCACGGTCCGGATCACGAGGATCGCCGGGTCGATGGTCACGCCGTCGGCGTCTCGGACGCCGTCAACGACGACCCGGTAGGTCGTGTTGGCCCGGAGCGGCGCCAGCGGTGAGAACGTGTAGCCCGTCTGGCCCTCGGGGAGCGACGACGTGCGAATCGTGCCGGCCACCTCGGGCGTGACATGGATGCTCGGCAGGACCGACGACGGGTCGACCGGGCCGTCGAAGGTGATCCCGAACGCGGTCCCGACGCTCATCCGGTCGCCGACCCCCTGGGTCGGGGCGATCCGGGCGCCGGCCGGCTCACGGGTCAGGAAGGCGGCTCGCGCGGGATAGGACATCGGCGCGCCATTCGCAGCGAGCGCGCCCGCGTCGACGGTCACCGTCGTGTAGGTCGCGGGCGCCCAGCGCCCAGCCGGCATGATCGTCAGCAGGCGGCCCGCCTTGTCCCATGAGAGGTCGACGTTCGTCGCCGGTGAGACGTTCAGGGCCGCCGCGACCGAGGTCTGGTCCATCGGGGCGCTGAACTCGATCGTGACCGGGGCGTCGAGGGCGCGGTCAGTCGCGACGACGGTTCGGAAGTTGGCGACGGTGACCGGGAGGATCGTGCTCGGTGGGGTCGCGGTGGTGGGTGCCGGGCGCATCGTGAGGATGACGCCGAATGCCAGGATGGCCCCGAGGCCGATGGCGAATCCGGTTCGGGCGAACACCGAGCGACCCAGCAGGGTGCTCAGGTAGACGACCGAGAGGATGGGCACGGCCAAGACCGCGATGGCCAGTTTCCGCAATAGAGAGCGCTCCAGGGTTGGGGGTCGGCGGGGGCCGCTCTGGCGTCTCCGGGTCGGGATTGGGGTCCGCGACCGGTGCCCACCTTAGCATCGGTTCCCATTTCGGGGCAAACCCGGCGGCCGGTCTGGTGGCGACTGGTGCGGCTTAGGCCGGTCCGGAGAGGGCCAGCGTCCCCGCTGGGCGATAGCGGCCGAAGACGCCGACCGCAAGGCCCCGTCGCTCGAGGAGCGTGAGGGAGGCGAGCACGGTGGCGACAGGGAAACCGGTCACCGCGACCAGCTCGTCTACGGTGACGTGACCGGCGACGAGCGCCTCTCCGACCCGACCCGTCGTCCCGCCGAGTTCGGTCAACGTGGCCCCGGCCACGGCGGTCGCTCGGGGCGCGTCCGGGCGGACCGCAAGGCCGAGGTCCTCGATCAGCTGGGGGATGCCCGCCACGACCCGAGTGCCGTCGCGGAACTCGCGCAGGAACGACAAGCAGCCGGCCGAGGCCGGATCGTCGAGGCGCCCGGGGACCAGGAAGCACTCGCGGCCCTGCTCGAGCGCCCAGGAGGCGGTCACGAGGGCGCCGCTCCGCGCCGGCGCCTCGATGACCACTGTCGCGTCTGCGAGGCCACTGATGACCCGATTGCGGCGCGGGAACGTGCCCTTCGTCGGTTCGTAGTCGGGGGCCAGCTCGGAGACCACCGCGCCGCCCGAATCGACGATCGCCCGCGCCAGGCGCCCGTGGGCGCGCGGGTAGACCTGGCCGTGGCCGCCACCGATGACCGCTACTGTCCGGCCGCCCGCGTCGACGGTCGCGGCATGGGCGGCGCCATCGATGCCGAGCGCCAGGCCCGACACGGTCGTCGCGCTCGCGGCGCTGAGCGCGTGCGCGATCCGAGCGGCGAGCCCACGGCCGGCGATCGTCGCGCGTCGCGTGCCGACGACGGCCACGGCATGCTCCGGCGCCAGCGCGGCGACGTCGCCGTGGACGAATAGCAGGTGCGGCGGGAACTCGATGGCCGCGAGGCGGCCCGGGTAGGTCGCGTCCTCGACGGTGACGACCTGGAGCCCGAGGGCGTCGATCCGGGCCAGGATCCGGGCGCCATCCGACGCCGCGTCCGCGATGGCGGTCGTGACGGCGAGGGTCAGGGCGCGGCGCTGTGGTTCGCCATCCAGTCCGGGTTCGGCGGACGCCTCGGCCAGGCGCTCGGGGCCGCCGGGCTCGCTCGCCACCTCGAGGATCCGGCGACCGCTGCCGAACCGGCGCAGCAGGATGGCGAACCCCACCGGCCCGAGGCCGACGACCGAGGCGAGGACGGCCCACGCATCGCGCTCGGCGGAACGGTCGATCGCCGCGGCGGGCCCCAAGGTCGAGCCGGTGGCGCCCGTGGCGCCCACGCCGAGCACCTAACTCGCCCGCAGTTCCGCGAGGCGCGCGTCGGTCGACCGGTAGTAGACGGCCTCGTCGAGGTGGTGCTCGCGGACCGCTTCCTCGCCGCCCAGGTCCGCGATCGTCCGGGCGACCCGCAGGATCCGTTCCGTGCTCCGGCCGCTCGCCGACTCCACGTCGGCGAGCCGAACGACGCGACGCCTGGCCGACGCGTCCAGGGCGCAGGCCGCGCGCAGCGCCGCGCCCGTCAGCCGTCCGTTCATCGACCAACCGGACGTGGCGCGAGCGCGGGCGACGGCCCGCGCGGCGGCGATGCGCGCACCGACGACGGCCGAGGTCTCCGGTTCCGGGCCGCCCATGATCGACGCCGCCGACACCCGCGGCATCGTCACCCACAGGTCGATCCGGTCGCGTAAGGGCCCCGAAACGCGCCGTCCGTAGCGCTCCACCGAGGCCGCCGTGCAGCGGCAGTCGCGATCGTTCATGCCCGCGAAGCCACACGGACACGGATTCATCGCGGCGATGAGCTGGAAGCGAGCGGGGAACGTCGTCGCGCGGCCGACCCGCGCGATCGCCACCCGACCGTCCTCGAGCGGCTGCCGGAGCGCCTCGAGGACGTTACGGTCGAACTCGGGCAGCTCGTCGAGGAATAGCACGCCATGGTCGGCCAGGCTCACCTCACCCGGCGACATTCGCGGCCCGCCGCCGACCATCGCGGCATACGAGATCGTGTGGTGCGGCGCCCGGAATGGCGGCCGACGCCGCAACCCGGTTATCGGGCCCTCGCCCGCCGCCGACGCGACGATCGTGACGGCCAGCGCGGCCGCATCGTCGAGCGGCGGCAGGAGCCCCGGGACGGTCCGCGCCAGCATCGTCTTCCCGGAACCTGGCGGGCCGAGCAGTAACAGGCCGTGACCACCGGCCAGGGCGATCTCCAAGGCCCGCCGACCCTGGAGCTGGCCTCGGACCTCGCCGAGGTCGGGAAACCGGCTCGCGACGTCGAGCGCGGCGGCCGGCCGACCTTCGGGCGAGCCCGACGGTCGTCCCTCGCCGACGAGGGCAACCCGCGCCGCCGCGATGACGCGCCTCCGAGATCGCGGGGCGCGCACCGCGACGACCGCCTCGGTCAGGGTCTCGACGGGCAGGACCTCGATGCCTTCGACCAGGCGGGCCTCGTCGGCGGCCGCGCCAGACACGACGACGGCCCGGATGCCCCGACGGGCCAGGACCGCGACCATCGACAGGACGCCGGGCACGGCGCAGACCTCGCCGCCGAGCGACAGCTCGCCGACCATCGCGACCCGGCGCGGGCCGGCCCGGACCTGTTCAGAACCCAACAGGATCCCGATGGCCATCGCGAGATCGAGGGACGAACCGGCCTTCCGCAGCTCCGCCGGTGCGAGATTGACGGTGATGCGCCGCGGAGGATGGACGAACCCGGCATTCCGGAGCGCCCCGCGGACCCGCTCCCGGGCCTCCTGGAGCGCGGTGTCGGCCAGGCCGACGATCGTGAAGCCCGGCAGGCCGGGCGCGACGTCCACCTCGACGCGGATGAACCGGCCCTCGAGGCCGAACAGCGTGGCGGACGGGACGATGGCCAGCACGCTGCCACCCTATCGAGGCACGGTCACCCGGGGCTCACCAGCGGCTCATCTGCCGCTCAACGCGGACTTAGCGGGCCGGGACGGCCTTCGCGGTCGCCGGGACCGGCTTGTCGACGGTCCGGGCGAAATGCAGCAGCGACCCACCGAGGGCCGAATCGGCCTTCATGAACATGAACGGCGCACCGGAGTTGAGCGCGCTGATCGCGCCCCGGTACTCGTTTACGATCTGGTGATCGATCGTACGGCGGAGGGCGCCCTCGGCGTTCTTCACGTTGATGCCCGTGAACGCGTTCGAGCGGTTCAGCACGAGCTGCACCTTGGTGGGCGGGTAGCCGAGGTGGTCGACGGTCTCGAGGATGAGCCGGACGTTCTTCAGGCACGACAGGTCGGCGGTCATCACCACGAAGATCGTGTCGGCCGACTCGAAGACGCCGAGGTTGACGTCGTCGAGGCGCTTGTCGATGTCGATGACGATGTAGTCGTACTGCGAGCGCAGGTGCTCGCCGATCATCGGCAGGTGCTCGGGATGGACCAGCTCGGCGGTCTCGGGCGAGGGCGGGGCCAGCAGCAGGTCGACCCCCGAATCGTGCTTGACGAGCACGGAGCGGATGAGGTCGCCATCGATCGAGGTCGCGGTCACGACGTCGACGATGCTCTTGCGATCGAGACCCAGATCGAGGAAGACGCGATGGTCGCCGAACTGGAGGTTGCCATCGACCAGGCACACCTTGCGGCCGAGCTCGCGGTGGAGCGCGATCGCCACGTTGATCGCGATCGTCGTCGTCCCAACGCCGCCCTTCGCGCCGTAGAACGCGAGGATGTTGCCCATCGGCGGCCGGGCCGCCAGCACGTCGCGCGGCGCGAAGCGGGCCAGCAGGCTCTTGATGCGGGCCAGCAGCTCCGCCGGGTGAAACGGCTTGATGAGGTAGTCGTCGGCGCCGGCGCGCAGGCCGCGGACCTTCTGCTCGACCTCGCGCTCGGCGGTGAGCATGATGATCGGGACGTGCGAGGGCGGTTCCTCCTCGGCCCGGATCTTCGTGGCGACCTGGTAACCGTCGAGCTTCGGCAGCGCCACGTCGAGGAGGATCAGGTCGGGCGCTTCGGCGCCCCAGAGGCGGAAGCCTTCCGCGCCATCGGCAGCGACGATGACGTCGTAGCCCTCCTGCTTGAGCGTGTACTGCAGGAGGCGCTGGACGTTCTGGTCGTCGTCGACGATGAGGATCTTGGCCGCCATCGGTCCTCCGTGCGCGGTGTTGGTCGAGTGGTCGCGCCGGCAAGGGGGGCCCCGGCGTCGCGATTATAGGTTGCTGTTCCCCGAGTGGAGGGTGCCCAGTCCGGTGCCAGCGGTCAACAGGCCATTGGTACCAGTGACCCCGGGTTTCAGGCGCCCGATGCCGGCGCGTCGGGCGGTGGCGACGCGGGCGGCGGCGGTGTCGTCGGGCTCGCCGGCGGGGCCTTGGACGCGCCCGGCGCGATCGCGGGGCCGGCCCCACCCGGCGCCCCTGGCCCGCCGGTGATGGGCTCGATGTAGTCGAGGAACGGCTCGAGCCAGCGGGTGAACTCGAACGGGATGACGAACTTCGTCGACGGCCCGGCACCGAGCGCCTTGAGCGCCTCGAGGTACTGCAGGGCCATCGTCTTCTGGTCGACCCCCGAAGCGGCGTTGAAGATCCGGGTCAAGGCCTCGCTGAAGCCCTCCGCCCGGAGGATCGCGGCCTGGCGCTCACCCTCGGCCTTGAGGATCTCGGACTGCTTCTGGCCCTCGGCGACGTTGATCGCCGACTGGCGGGCGCCCTCCGACTCGGTGATGACCGCGCGTCGGGTGCGCTCGGCGGACAGCATCCGGTTCATCGAATCGAGGATGTCGCGCGGTGGCGTGATCTCTCGGATCTCGACCCGGGTGATCTTGCCGCCCCAGTTCTCGGTGATCTCGTCGAGCTTGGTTCGCAGGACCTCGTTGATCTGGTCGCGCTTGGAGAGCACGTCATCGAGGAGGAAGTCGCCCACCACGGCCCGCAGGTTCGTCGTCGCGAGGCCGGCAAGGGCGCCGACGAAGTCCTGCACGTTCACCACGCTCTTGAGCGGCTCGACGATCCGCCAGTAGATCAGGAAGTCGATCGGGATCGTCACGTTGTCCTTCGTGATCGCCGTCTGGCTGGGCACCTCCACGAACTGCTCGCGCAGGTTGACCTTCCGCGGGCGGTCGATGAACGGGATGAGGAACACGAGGCCCGGGCCCTTGACCAGCGATTCGTCGGTGTTGCCCAGCCGGTAGACCACCAACTGGTCGCCGCGGTTCACGACCCTGATCGAGAGCCACAGCACGAACAGGAGCAGGACGACCGCAAAGATCAGCGAGACGATGAGCGGCAGTTCATCCATCGGTATCTCCGTTCAGGGCCGGTGTTCCGGCGGGTTGGTCGATCGGCTCCACGATGAGGGTCAGTCCGTCGCGACGGACGACGCGGACAGGCGTCCCCGGCGGGACCGTCGATCCGGCCTCGGTCCGGGCGGTCCACTCCTCGCCCGAAGCGTAGACCACGCCGTCGGGCAACAGGGCCTTGCGGACCTGCCCGACCGAGCCGGCCCCGACGATGGGGCCGGTCGTGGTCATGAGAGTGGCGCCCGCCCGGCGCCGCCAGCGGACGACGACGACCAGCACGAACGCCATGTACACGGCCGTCAGCCCGGTCACGAACGCGATCAGGGCAGGATCGACCGAGATCGACGGCGCGGTCGGCGTGCCCGGCTCCGTGTACAGGGCCGAGGCACCGAGCGCGAAGCAGATGATCCCGCCGATCGTGAGCAGCCCATGGCTGGTGACGGTGAACTCGAGCAGGAACAGCGCGATCGCGAGACCGATGAGCAGGAGGCCCGCCACGTTCAGCGGCAGGCTGCCGAAGCCGATGAACGCGAGGATCAGCGCGAGGGCGCCGAGGATCCCGGTCACGAAGTTCGGGCTCTGGAGCTCGAAGAGGAGCCCGTAGAAGCCGAGCGTGAACAGGATGAACGCGACGTTCGGGTCGGACAGCAGGTGGAGCAGCGACTGCGCCGGGTTCATCGCGAGTTCGGCGGTGTCGGCGCCGGCCGTGGCGATCGTCACGGGTTGGCCGCGGACCTGGACCGTCCGGCCGTCGGCGAAGGCCAGGACCGCCTCGAGGCTGTCGGCGATGCCATCCACGGCCCCGACCGCGACCGCCTCCGACGCCGGCGACGACTTGGCCTCGGACACCGTCGACTCGGCCCATTCGATGTTGCGGCCGCGCTCCTCGGCGATCGAGTGGATGTTGGCGATCGCATCGTTGCGCACCTTGTCGCCGAGCGTGCCCGGGATGTCCTCGCCCTGGCCCCCGACCGGCGAGGCCGCCCCGATGTTCGTGCCCGGGGCCATGAGCGCCACGTGGCTCGCGAGCGTGATGAACGTGCCGGCACTCGCGGCCCGGCCGCCCGACGGTGCGACCCACACGATCGTCGGCAGCGGGGCGTTCATCAGCGCCGACACGATCTTCTGCGTGGCGTCGAGGCTGCCACCCGGGGTGTTCAGTCGGACGATGACCGCCGGGGCCCCGTCCGCGGCGGCCTTGGCGATGCCCTCCTCGAGATAGCCCGCGAGGACGTTGTCGACGACCCCGGTGGCCGGCAGGACCACCACGGACCCATCTGCGGCAAGGACCGGGCCGCCGGCCAGCACCCCGACGAACCCGAGCAGCAAAGGCAGCGCGAACAGGAACCGGCCGATCCGACGGGTCACCGTGACCTCCGACGGCCCTATCGTACTGCCGTGGCCTCGAGATACTCGAAGGCGAGTCGGCTCCACGATTCGAGCCGATCGACGACGGCCGCCACCTCGGCCGGTTCCGCGAACGCGCCCTCCAGCTTGTCGACCTCGCGGATGGCCACCGGGCGGCCGGCGGCGTCGGCCACGTACACCGCCCCGAGGTGGACCGAGCCGACATCGGTCGTGTCGTCGTTGAGGAGCGCGACGAGGCGGAATTCCGGTTCGAAGTCCGCGGCCACCTCCTCGGCCCATTCGCGACGAAGACCGCCCGACAGACCGCCGTCGCCCGGGTTGAGGTGGCCGCCGACCCCGATCGAGTAGCGGTCGTGGAGGCGCGGGTCGCCGCCAGCCCGGGTTCGGCGCATCAGGAAGAACCGCTCGCCGTCCCGGAGCACCAGGTATGGGATGACCTGCTTGAACGACGGGTCGGCTTCCATCGCCGCGCGCGGGCGGAAGGATCCCTCGCGCTCGACGAGGTCGGCGAATCCGTCCAGGCCATCCGTGCGCAGGCCGTGCCAGCCGGCACGGTCGGGCAGGACGTCGCGGGGCACGACCAGGACCTGCTCATCCATCCCGGTCGGTCTCCAGTCGCACCCGAGCGTTCCGCAAGCGGGCCTCGATGGCGGAGGCGTCCGGACCGCCGGGCCGCTCGAGGTCGGCGAGCCAGGCGTCGATGACCGCGCGAAGGTCGCGCAGCCGGGCCGCGATGGCCGGGGCGTTGGTCGTCGCGATCGCGGTCCCCATCGCGATATCGCCACGAGCGAGGCGGGTCATGTCGCGCCAGCCGGACGCGGCGAGATCGCGGGCATCGGGCCAATCCGAGCGAGCCGGACCGCCGCCTGACCCGACCACGGCCTCGACCAGGGCAGCCGAGAGGACCAAGGGCAGGTGGCTGATCGCGGCGACGACCGCGTCATGTGCTTCGGCGTCCATCACGACCGGACGGGAGCCGCTGGCGGCCGCGAGCGACGCGACGAGGGCGACATCGGCCGCGACGGCATCGGGTCCCTGGACCAGGATCCATGGACGGCCGGCGAACAGGTCCGCCGTCGCAGCCGCGTAGCCCGCCGCATCGCGGCCCGCCATCGGGTGGCCGCCCACGTACCGCAGGCCGTGGGCCGCGGCATGGGCGGTCAGCTGACCCTTGGTGCTCGCGACGTCGGTCACGACCGCGCCGGCGGCCAACGCCCCCTTCCACGGCCCGGCGATCGCGTCGAGGAGGGCGAGGCAATCCGAGGCCGGCGCCGCGAGGACGACCAGATCGGCACCGTCCATGGCGTCCTCCCCGCTCGCGGCGACCCGATCCAGCACGCCGTCGGCGTGGGCCTTCGCGGCTCCGACGCCCGACGGGCTCCACGCGACGAGCTCCCAGGCGCGGCCGTCGGCCAGACGGAGCGCGCGCGCGATCGAACCCGCGATCAGCCCGAAGCCGAGGAACGCAACGCGAACGCGACGAACGGCCGGCGCGCCGCCCGGGTCAGTCGACCCAGCCAGGGTCGTTGCCGGACATGGGTCCCCCGCTCGGGCCCCCGCCACGCCGTCGATGCCCCCGGCGGTCCGTTCCACGCCGATCGCCTTCGGGCTCGGGCGGACCGGGATCGTCCGGCGGGTTCTGGCGGCGATTCGTCAGGCGCCGCTCGGCGTCGCGCCGCTCGTCGTTGAGCAGGGCGCCGCAGCGCGGACAGCGGCGCTCCTCGGCGAACAGCGCGTCCAGCGGGACCGTGGTGTAGATCTGCCGACCGCACGCGCGACAGGCCAGCTTGGGCATCTAGACCACCGGGAGCGAGGCCAGCGCGGCCTCGACCTTCTCGAGGGGGTACTCGTAGTCCTCGAGGTCGCCGGACAGGTAGCGCTCGTACGCCGACAGGTCGAAGTGCCCGTGGCCGCAGAGGTTGAACAGGATGACCTTGGCCTCGCCGGCTTCGCGGGCGGCGAGCGCCTCGTCCATCACCACGCGGATGGCGTGGGTCGGCTCAGGGGCCGGGAGGATCCCCTCGGCCCGGGCGAAGGCCACGCCCGCTTCGAAGCTGGCGCGCTGGTGGACGCTGCGCGCTTCGATGAAGCCGTGCTCCTTGAGCAGGCTGACCAGCGGCGACATGCCGTGGTAGCGCAGGCCGCCGGCGTGGATCGGTTCGGGGATGAAGTCATGACCGAGCGTGAACATCTTGGCGACGGGCGCCATCTTGGCGGTGTCGCCGAAGTCGTACGCATAGATCCCGCGGGTCAGGCTGGGGGCCGCTTCCGGTTCGACCGCGATGATCCGATGCGTGGCGCCCTCGCGGAAGTTGCGACCAAGGAACGGGAACGTCAGGCCGGCGAAGTTCGACCCGCCGCCGGTGCAGCCGATGACGATGTCCGGCGATTCACCGGCCATCCCCATCTGCTCGATCGCCTCCTGGCCGATGACGGTCTGGTGGAGCAACACGTGGTTGAGCACCGATCCGAGGGCGTACTTGGTGTCGTCGCGGGTGGCAGCGTCCTCGACCGCCTCGCTGATGGCCATCCCGAGCGAACCCGGGCTGTCGGGCGTCTCTGCCAGGACCGACCGGCCGTAGTTCGTGGTCAGCGAGGGGCTGGCCACGACCTCCGCGCCGTATGTCTCCATCAGGATCCGGCGATACGGCTTCTGGTCGTAGCTGGCGCGGACCATGTAGACCTTGACCTCGAGGCCGAAGAGCGCGCCGGCGAAGGCCATGGCACTCCCCCACTGGCCAGCCCCCGTCTCGGTCGCGATCCGGGTGACGCCCTGCTCCTTGTTGTAGAAGGCTTGGGGGATGGCGGTGTTGGGCTTGTGGCTGCCGGCCGGGCTGACGCCTTCGTACTTGTAGTAGATGTGCGCCGGCGTATCGAGCGCCTTCTCGAGGCGGTGCGCCCGGTAGAGCGGGCTGGGTCGATACAGCCGGTACGCGTCCCGGACCGGCTCGGGGATCTCGATCTCGCGCTCGGCCGACACTTCCTGGCCGATGAGGGCCATCGGGAAGAGCGGGGCCAGGTCCTCCGGTCCGATCGGGCCGAGCGTGCCGGGATGCAGGTACGGAGCCGGCGGGACCGGGAGGTCGGCCGCGATGTTGTACCAGGCGCGCGGGATCCGCGATTCGTCGAGGATGAACTTCGTCTGCCGGGGATCCGATGGCGCCATCACGCTCTCCTGCACTCTCCCTGACGGCGGATGCGTCGTGCCGGGCCGGGGGACGCGAGCCTAGCGCGGCGGACCGGGCAGGCGCAACACGATGTCGATCAACCGGCCATCGCGCTCGGGCCCGTCGGCTTAGTGGTGGCTCCTGTCGTGGTCGCCGTGGTGGTCCCGGTGCCTGTCGCGACCCCTGTCCCGCTCGCGGTGGTGGTCCTTGTCGCGGGCCTGATGCTTCGGCTTGTCCCGACCCTTGTCGCGATCGTGATCCTTGTCACGATCGTGGTGCTGTTCCTTGTCCTTGTCGCGCGCCCGATCCCGGTCGTCATGGTCCCGGTCCTTGGGGTGATCGCGATGCTTCTCGCGCTCGCACTTGCTGGAGTGACGGCCGTGGCTGTTGTGTGACTTGCACTTGTTCGGATCGGTCGGATAACGGATCGGCTTGAAGGTGGGCTTCGGCGTCGGCTTCACCACCGGCTTGCTCGTCGGCTTGGGCGTGGCGGTCGGCTTGGGCGTGACGACGGGCGTGGTCGTGGCCGTCGGTCTGGGGGTGACGACGGGCGTGGTCGTGGCCGTCGGTCTGGGGGTGACGACGGGCGTGGTCGTGCCCGTCGGCTTGGGCGTAACGACGGGCTTGGTCGTTGCCGTCGGCTTGGGCGTCACGACGGGCTTCTGGGTCACGACGGGTTTCGGGGTGACCACCGGCTTGGGCGTCGGGCGCGAGATGACCGGCTCACCCGGCGCCTCGGTCGCGCCAGGGCCGGGGGGCGGGATGACGAGCGGGACCGTCGACGGCGATGGCGATGGCAGGCCGCTCGGCGAGGCGATCGCCGACGACGGCACCGGGGCGGAAGCCGACGCCCCCGGGGCGACGGATCCCGAGCCGCTCGGGGCCCGCGTGGGGCCGACCGCGGTCGACGTCTGGCTCGGTGTCGGGGCTGTTGCGGCAGGCGAGCCAGCAGCGGTGCCGGGCGTCGCCGCCCCCACTGACCGATCTGGGGAGGTCAGATCGGCGACGCTGACGGCCAGCGCCACCGAGACCAGGAGCACGTTGATGATGCCGAGCGCGAGGACAGCGCGAAGGCGCTGGGCGGCCGTCACTTCGATAGAGGCTCCCCGGGGTCAGCGCCCCACGGGTAGGGCACCGAGGCTTCGATGGTAGCACCGGGGCAGGCCGGTCGCGTCCGACCGGCCGGTCAGTCGAGTGCGACCATCTCGAGCGGCTCGTACCTGGCCGGACCGGACCCGGTGAGGCTCTCGAAGAGCCCGACCCGCTCGACCCTGAACCGCAAGTGCAGGTCGCTGGCGTCGGCCATCAGCCGTCGCGCGAACCCCGCGCCCGACGGGATGCCGTCCGAACGGGCCAGCGTCAGGTGGGGCCGGAACGGCCGGTCCGACGGCGGCCAGCCGGCTCCGACCAGCGCCTCATCGACGCGCGCGGCGACCGATTCGAGGTCAGTCGTGCCCTCGATGATGTCCAACCAGAGCGCCCGCGGGCGGTCGAGTGACGGGAACGCGCCCGCGCCATCGATCTCCACCTCGAACGCCGGACCGACGTCCGCCCCGCGAATGGCCTTTCGGGCCGCCACCACCTGTGGTTCGAGCGTCGGCCCGAGGAAGCGCAGCGTCAGGTGCAGTCCATCCATCCGGACCCAGCGGACATCCCGGCCGCCGCCCGGCACGCCCTGGGCCCGGACGCGCTCGACGAGCGCCTCCACCGCGTCTGACGCGGGCTCCGGCAACGGGACGGCGACGAAGAGCCGTCGCCCTGGCTCGCCGGCCCCGGGATAGGCCGGCCGGCGCGGCCCGGTCATCGCTCGACGGTCGTGTCGGTCTCCTGATGCCAGGTCGCGCGGTCCGCGCGCAGGACCTCGAGCGCTCGCTCGCGCTCGCGCCAGCCGAGCATCTCGACCGTCTTGTCCTCGAGCGCCTTGTAGGTCTGGAAGAAGTGCTCGATCTCGACGAGCCGGTGCGGCCGGACCTGGTCCAGCCGTTCGATGTGCTGCTGGTGGGCGTCGCCCAGCGCGACGCACAGGACCTTGAAATCGAACCCTTTCTCGTCGCGCATCTCCAGGCCGCCGATCGGTCGCGCCCAGACGTGGCAGCCGGTGAACGTCGGTTCATCGATGATCAGCAACGCATCGGTGTGATCGCCGTCCCCCGCGCGCGTGCTCTCGACGAAGCCGTAATCGAAGTTGTAGAAGACCGCACTCGAAAGAACCCGGTCGAGCCGGTACACGCCGGCTTCCTCGTCGAACTCGTACTTGTTGCGCGACCCGCGCGGGATCTCGACGACGATCTCGACGATCTCGGGATACGGACCGGGGCTCTTCATGCGCCCACGATACGCGCGCGACGAGCGTCCCGCGACCGCGCGCCTGTCAGATGCGCTTCGGCGATGAACCCCTCGTGGCCCGACTCCCAGACGACGTTCTGGCGCAGATTCGTGCCGCGATCACGCTCACTCGTCCGGGATGTGCACCTGACAGCAGCACGGGCCAGGGGCCGGCTCTGCCCCATCAAGCGCCGGCTCAGCCGATGTCAGCGCAAGGCGGCGTGTCGAGCCCCGGAGCGAGCGCACCCCGAGGTGCGTGAGCGAGGCGCGCAGGCCGCCAACGCCGCGATGGCGTCGGCTCAGCCGGCGCGCCTAATCGTTATAGAGGCGCTCTTCGATGAGCTTTTCCTGCACGGTTCGACCGTTCGGGTCGAAGCAGGAGAACTCGAAGTGCTTCTCGAACTCGAGGTCCACGTTGTCCTGGCCGCCGCGGTTCTTCTCGACCGACACGATGACCCAGTCGCGGAAGCGCTGCGCCTGGTACGGGTTGAACTCGATGTTGACCTTGGCGACGATGTGGTACTTCTCGTTGAGGATGACGATGATGTCCGCCTCGTAGTTGATGGCGGAGCTGCCGCGCAGGTGGAAGTTGCGCAGGCGCGAGGCCTTCAGGCCTTCCTTGTCGGCAGCCACGATCGCGATCATCGGCACGTCTTCGGCGAGGGCGATGTCCTTGAGGCCGTTGACGATGTAGGTGACCTTCTCGGTCTCGTTCTCCGGTTCCGGGATCTGGGGCACCTTCTGCAGGTAGTCCACGAACACCACGAGGCGTCGGTCGCCCGACAGCTCGCGATGCTGCTGGACCAGCGTCCGGATGTTGTCGATGGTGCTGGCCGTCTGGGAGCCCCGAAGCAGGAACAGGTTCTGGCCGTAGCGCGCGATGCGGTCGAGCGACGGGCGCAGGCGCGGGTTGTTCGCCAGCTGGGCGCCGCTGGCACCCTCGGCCATCCAGGTCCCGAGGATCTCCTTGCGGACGTCGACGATCTTGATCGCGCCCGTCTTGTGCGGCAGGTGCGCGAGCGCCGACTCCATCGCGATCAGCCGGTTCAGGAGGTAGGGCTCGTCGTGCTCGAAGCAGATGTACAGGACGTTGGCCTGGCCGCCGGACGCGATGTTGCGCGCCATCTGGAGGGCCATCGTGGTCTTGCCGGTGCCCTGCGCCCCACCGATGAGGAACAGCTCGCCGGCGCGCAGTCCGCCGCCGATCGTCTTGTCCATCGGCGTGAAGCCGAGGGGCACGGGCTGGTACTCGCCGACCTGTCCGCCGACGACCTTTTCGTTGAGATCGACCAGCACATCGAGCGCGGAGCGGGGCGCCATGCTCCCGTGAGCGGTATCGAGTCGCCAGGACGATGTTGGCTGCGGATCCGTCTTCAGATCGGCGGCTTCGGTGCTCACGTGGTGCAGACCTCCCCGAGTGGTGCAGTGACGCAAAGGGTAGCACTCGAAAGGGCCCGAATCACCCACCCGGACCCGTCCAGTCCGCACAGGGGAGGGTTTTCGAGGGGTCCGCGGCGGTGTCCCGGCGAACCGCCGGAAACGACCCTCAGGCGGGTCGTGGGAGGGCCATCGCGAGCTCGTCGAACATCGCGACCACTGTGCGGATCGCGGTCTCGTAGTTGTTCAGGTCCATCCACTCGTTGGGCGCGTGGGCGTGGTCGTCGGGCGGCACGAACCCGACGAGGACGACCGGCAGGTCGAGGTTCGATTCGAAACTCGCACAGACCGGGATGCTGCCGCCCTCGCGGATGTAGACGGGGGCGGCCCCGAATGTCGCCTCGAGCGCCCGCGCGGCCGCCTGGGTCGCCGGATGGTCGATGGGCGTCAGGCTCGGCCGGCCGCCTCCGAGGTAGGTCACGGTCGTGGTCACGCCCGGCGGCGAGATGGCGTCGACGTACGCCGCGAACAGCTCGGCGATGCGCTCCGGATCCTGGGCCGCGACGAGCCGGCAACTGACCTTCGCGTGGGCGTGGGCCGGGATGATCGTCTTGGTGCCATCGCCCTGGTACCCGCCCCAGATCCCGTTGACATCGAGCGTGGGACGGGCGCCTCGACGCTCGAGGACCGTATACCCCGCCTCGCCGGCCAGGGCCGGGACGCCGAGGCTCGCTCGATGCGCCTCCTCGTCGAACGGCAGGGCCGCGAGGGCCTCGCGATCCAGATCGCCCATCGGCACGACCTCGTCGTAGAAGCCGGGGATGAGGATCCGCCCATCCGGACCCTTGAGGCCGGTGACGATCCGGGCCAGGGCGTTGGCCGGGTTCTCGACCACGCCGCCGTAGCCACCCGAATGGAGGTCGACGGGGCCCCCGACCACGTCGACCTGGACGTAGACGATGCCGCGCAGACCCACGGTGATCGCCGGGATGTTGCCCTCGAAGAAGCCCGTATCGCTGATGATCGCGACGTCCGCCTGCAGCCGGTCCCGGTTGGCCCCGAGCCACCGCTCGAGATGCTCGGCGCTCGACTCCTCGTCGCCCTCGAAGAGATAGCGCACATTGACCGGGAAGCCGCCACGGGTCGCAAGGATCGCGGCCGCGGCCGTGAGGTGGATGTGGATCTGGCCCTTGTCGTCCGAGGCGCCCCGGGCGAGCATCCGGTGGCCATCGACGACCGGCTCGAAGGGCGGCGACGTCCAGAGCTCGAGCGGGTCGACCGGCTGCACGTCGTAGTGGCCGTAGACGAGGACCGTCGGCGCGCCCTCGGCATGCAGCCAGTCCGCGTACACGACCGGATGTCCGGTGGTGTCGGCGACCTCGACGTGTTCGAGCCCGGCGGCACGCAGCGCGTCCGCGAGCCACTCGGCCGCCCGCTGGCAGTCACTCGCATGCGCGGGGATCCCCGAGATGCTGGGGATCCGCAGGAAGTCCATGTAGGACGCCATCCGCGCGTCGCGCGTCGCATCGAGATGGGCTTCGAGGGCGGCAGGGTCTGGTCGGTCACGGGCAGCCTCGTTCGGGGCGGGTTCGGCGGTCGGGCGATGGCGGCCATTCTAGGGGCCGGGAATTCGAACGAGCGGGCCGTTGCCGGCCCGCTCGCGTCGGGTTCGCTTGCGGCGCCGGTCAGGCCGGCTGCGGGTTGGGTTCGGGAACGGGCTGGCCGGGGCCGACGATCGTCGGGGCGCCGTGCCGGTTCTCCTTCGGGGGCAGGTCGCTGAAGAGGGCCTCGAAGCCCTCGGCATCGACCGTCTCCTCGGCAACGAGCTTCTCGGCCAGGGCGACGAGCTTGTCCTTGTGGGTCGTGAGGACCTCCTGGGCCCGGTCGTACGCCTTGTCGATGATCGCCCGGACCTCTTCGTCGATGGTCTTGGCGACCTCGTCGCTGTAATTGCGCTGCTCACCGATCTCCCGGCCGAGGAACACGAGCTCGTCGCGCTTCCCGAACGAGAGCGGTCCGAGCTTGTCGCTCATCCCGAACTCGGTGACCATCCGGCGCGCCAGGTCGGTGGCCTTCTCGATGTCGTTGCTGGCGCCGGTCGTGGTATCGCCGAAGATCAGGCGCTCCGCCACGTTGCCGGCGAGCAGGCCGGCGATCTTGTCCTCGAACTCGGTCTTGGACTGGAGATAGCGGTCCTCCTGCGGGAGGGCCATCGTGTAGCCGAGCGCCATGCCGCGGCTGATGATCGTGACCTTCGCGACCGGGTCGCACTTCGGCAGGATCCGCTGGACGACCGCGTGACCGCCCTCGTGGTAGGCGATGATGGCCTTCTCGGCGTCCGAGATCAGGCGCGACTTCCGCTCGGGACCGGCCACGATCCGCTCCAGGGCCTCCTGGAACTCGGACATGCCGATGACCTTCTTGTTCCGCCGGGCCGACAGGATCGCCGCCTCGTTGACGAGGTTGGCGAGGTCTGCGCCGGAGAAGCCCGGCGACTGGCGCGCCACGTCTTCGACGTTGACGCCCTTGTCGAGCGGCTTGCCCTTGGTGTGGACGCGCAGGATCTCGGTCCGGCCGCGCATGTCGGGTCGATCGAGGATGACCTGGCGGTCGAAGCGGCCCGGGCGCAGCAGCGCCGGGTCGAGGACGTCCGGTCGGTTGGTGGCCGCGACGACGATCACGTTGGTGTTCGTGTCGAAGCCGTCCATCTCGACGAGGATCTGGTTGAGGGTCTGCTCACGCTCGTCGTGGCTGCCGCCGAGACCGGCGCCACGCTGGCGGCCGACCGCGTCGATCTCGTCGACGAAGACGATGCAGGGCGAGTTGCGCTTGGCCTGATCGAACAGGTCGCGGACGCGACTCGCGCCGACGCCGACGAACATCTCGACGAACTCGGAGCCGGAGATGCTGAAGAACGGGACGCCGGCCTCGCCGGCGACGGCTCGGGCCATCAGCGTCTTGCCGGTGCCGGGAGGGCCGACCAGCAGGACGCCGCGGGGGATCCGCGCGCCGAGCGAGTTGAACTTCTCCGGGTACTTGAGGAACTCCACGACCTCCTGGAGCTCGGTCTTGGCCTCGTCGACGCCAGCCACGTCCGCGAAGGTCACCACGGTCTTGCTGCCGAGGAACATCCGGGCACGACTCTTGCCGAACGAGAGGGCCTGGTTATTCGTGCCCTGGGCCTGGCGCATCATGAAGAAGATGAAGCCGCCGATGACCAGCAGGGGCAGGAGGCCGGTCAGGAGCAGGCCGAGCCAAGAGGTGTCGGGCGCCTTCACGGCCTTGAACACCATCGGGTCGAGCGGATGGCCGCCCTTGTCCGCGGCGAGAACCATGTCGTTGAAGACCTGGGTGAGGATGCTGGGGACGACGACGGTGTAGGTGTTGGGTGGAGCCGACGACTTGACCGTCAGCAGATCGCCCTCCTGGACGACCGACGTGACCTGGCCACCCGCGACCTGGCTGAGGAACTGGGAGTAGCCGACCGGCACCGCCGGCTGGCTGGCATTGATCCAGGTGAAGAGCAGGGCAGCCGTGCCCAGCACCAGCACCACCATCACGATGCCGTTGCGGAAGAACTTGGGATTCAACGAGGGAGCCTCCGGGGTTTGCCGCGACGCCGGTGCGCCGCCAGCCGAGCGAGTATACCGCCGGGAGTCATGACGGCCCCGTGACGGACGTCCTGGCACTTATCGGGGATACGGACGGGCGGTGCGGACGGATGGTGGCGGGTCCGGAGACGAAGGTTTCGCAACCGTCGATCGAAACGGAACGACCCCCCGGATCCGGAGGGTCGTGTTGGGTGGTCGTGGTAGCGGAGGGCGGATTTGAACCACCGACCAAGGGCTTATGAGTCCCCTGCTCTACCACTGAGCTACTCCGCCGTGCGGGCAATTCTATCGCCGACCCGGTGGTTCGCCAACCGGCCGAGGGCGCTATCCCGTGCCGACGAGGGTCACGCCCACCATGCGGTGGTAGTGCGACACCCAGGTGTCCCGATGGATGACCCGCCCGTTCGCGTCGCGGACGGTCCGTGAGATCGAGACGTCCTTGCCGTCGACCGGCCACTCGATCCGTTCTCGCTGGCCCCGGCGGAGCGACGAGGTCTTCCTGACCGTGTCGAAGCCGCCGACCACGTTGCTGACGCGGGGCCGGCTCCACGTGACGCGCCGGCCGTTCGGCACGCTCCACAGCTCGAAGTGGACGTAGCCCGGCGACGCGGCGGACTTGATGAGGATCGGGTACTTCGTGTCGTTGCGGAAGCGCATGGTCTGCGAGCCGGAGACCGTCGCGTCGAGGCCGAGCGGATAGCGAGTGATGTAGTACCAGTGCGGCGATCGGGTCAGCATCTGGAGCCCGCTCCGCGCGGCTGCGTTGAACATCGTCGTCGAGGTGGCGCAGATGCCGCCCGCGAGGGCCTTGCCCTCGACCGAGTGCCCGCCGACGATCGCCCCGCCCAGCCGATAGCCGGTACGGAAGCTCACCTCACCGATGGCCTTCCAGAAGTCGAACACCTGGCCGGGCTTGATGACGACGCCATCGAGACGTCGCGCGGGGATCGAGATGTTCGCGGAGAACCCATTGTGGGCGCTCGACTGGTAGTGCGTCGTCCAGCTGCCCAGCAGGTCCATGACGGGGGCCTTCTGCTTGGCCTCGTCGGTCGAGAGCTTGGGCGCGAGGGTCATCGTGGCGACCGTCACGGGCCCGTCCTCGATCTCCTCGTCGGGTGCGGCGGCACGCGCGTCGAGGGCCGCGACGACCGCGGCGGCCGTCGCCTTGGGATCGAGGCCCCGACCGAGGCTCGAGGCGCTGACGCCGAAGACCTTCCCGGACCGGGTCTTGAGGTACTTCGCCTCCGTCGGCTTGCGCTTGAGGTCCTTGGCGGCCTTCTTGAGCGCGGCCGGCACGCCAGCAGGATCGACATGCGGGGCATACCCGGCACCAAGGCCCGAGAACGTAATCCAGGACCGGATCTGCGCGGCCTTGATCTTCCAGGTCTTCTTGCCCTTCTCCAGGATGAGGTCGGCGGCGACCCGCTCGGCCATCGAGCGTGCCCGCCAGGCATCGGTATTCGTGATGGTCGGCGTCACCGGTGAGGCCGTGGCATTCAGCACGATCGAAGCCGGTGCGGCCGGGTCCATGAGCGCCGTCTCGATGGCCGGCGCGATCCGCCGTCGTGTCGACCTGCACCCCGTCGGCCGCCGGCTTGATCACGTAGCCGAGCTTGGTGTCGCGGATATCGGCATCGATGGGCGTGCGCGCCATCCAGTTGCGGTAGGCGGCCAGCGCGTCGTCGACGCGTTGGCGGTCGAAGCTGAGGATGGGCGCCACGGTCACCGGGTCCACGAGCAGCCGCAGTCCGGCGACGGTTTCGGCGAACCGCGTACCGCCGCGTCCGACCGCCGCGGCGCGGTCGACCATCGCGTCGATGTCGACCGATCGCCCGAGCCGGTCGTAGGGCAGCACCACGTCGCCGGCCTCGGAGTGCACGGTGATGGCGCCGTCCTCGAGCGGCCCGAAGGCGGCGACGAGGGCCTCCCGCGCCTCACCCGGGCTCAGCCCGCTGACGTCGACCCCGCCCACCTGGACGCCCGGCATGATCCGGCCGTCATACGACTGGCGGTACGCGATCAGTCCCAGCAGGACGAGCACGACCCCGATGAGGGCGCCGAGCACGAACCGCCGAGCCCCGCGGCCGGGCCGAAGGACGTGGACTGCGCCGACAGCGGCTGCGGTCTCCGATGTGACAGCCAAGTGTGGACACCCCGAGCGGACGCGGGCCGACCCCGAGTCGAGGACGGGAGCCTACGGCAAGCAGGCCCCGGAGGAAAGAGGCAAACGTCCCTCGAATGGTATGACGGGCCAAGCCGTCAGCCGGTTGGCCCCCGTTGCCGTATCGATCGATGAGCTCGCCGATCGTCAGGCCGCCGAGCCTTGGAGGTTGATGCGACTCGCGCTCAGCCGACCTCGTGGAGCCGCCCGGTCTCGACGTCGAAGATCAGGCCATGGACGCCGTCAGCACGGACCCACGGGTGGGCGCGCAGGCGATCGAGCGACCAGCGGATCGCCGCCTCCAGGTCGCCGAACGAGCCGAAGGCGAGGTCGATGGTCGTGCCCGTGGCGGCGGCGAGCTTCTCGCGCATCGCCGCCTCGTCCGCTCCGAGGAGCCCACATCGGGTGTGGCCGATGACCACGACCTCATCGGTGCCCAGGAGCTGCTGGCTGACGATCACCGAGCGGATCGCATCGTCGGTCGCGAGGCCGCCGGCATTTCGGACGATGTGCGCGTCGCCGGTCCGAAGGCCGAGCGCCTCTTCGACATCGAGGCGGGCGTCCATGCAGGCGACGATGACTAGTCCGCTGAGCGGCGCTGCGGTCAGCGCCGACCGGTCGAACGACTCCGTGTAGCGCTGGTTCTCGGCGAGCAACCGCGCGTATTCCGAGCGCGCCGGCCGAGCCCGATCGTCCATGTCGATCTCGCGAGCGTCAGCTTGCTGGGAGGTCGTCGCCACCGTATCGGTCGATGAGCTCCCCGATCGTCAACCCGCCGAACGGCTCGTCGAGCTGGCCACGCGCGATGCGCCAAATCGTGCGCAGCGGTCGAGGGCCGCCGCTCTCGAGATCGGCCAGGCGGAGCGCGCCGAACCGCTCGATGCCGGGGACGGCTCGGAGTTCGGTGGCGAGTCGCCGAGCGGCCTCGTCGAGGGTCGTCTCACGGGTCATGCCGGCGGCGTCCAGGCCGGCCGCCTCCAGGGTCGCGCGCGACGGGCGAGCCGGTCCCGCCGCGGTGTCGGTCCGCGCCTTGGCGGCCTCGGACACCGTCGCGCTCGCCTTACGGATAGCCTCGTCCGCGTCGGCGAGTGCCGCGTCGACGGCCTCGGGGCCGTCGAACTGTGGCGGCGTCGAGGAGGGTGTCGCCGGCGGCGGAAGCGATGCGGTCGCCGCGGGCGCGGGGACCGCCGGCGTCGATGGGGTCGGTGGACGCGAGCCCCAGGCCGGCTCCTGGGGCGGCGGGGTGGTCGAAGTCGCCGAGGCCGGCGCCGGCGCGGTGCCCGCCGCTGGACCAGGCCGAGCGGGGGCGCGCCGTCCGCCCGTCCCACCGGAACCGCCGGAACCGCCCGAACCACCGCGTCGGGGCGACCTCGACGTTCCGCTGGACGGACCCTCGTCCGCTTCCGTGTTGCCGACGGCCTTGTTGAGCAGCTCGGGGATGTCGATGCCGGTGAGACCCTTGACCGTGGCGCTCGCCTCGGTGACGGTCCGCGTGACGTTCTTGACGACGTCGGACGCACCGTCGGTCGAGAGGACGGTGAGGCTGTCGATGTTGCCCATCGGTTCAGCGGCCGCCCGCACGATGTCCGGCAGCATCGAGAGCACCGTCTGGATGATCGCCGCCTCGTTGAACTGGCGATAGGCCTCCGCGCGGAGGGCCAGGGCCTTGGCCTCGGCCTCGCCCTTGGTGAACGTGATGCCGGCCTCGGCGTTGCCCTCGAGGGTCGTCCGTTGGGCCTCGGCGGTCGCGTTGACGGACACGACCTTGGCCTGCGCCTCGCCCTTGGTGACGGTGACCGCGGCCTCGGCCGAGCCGGCCAGCTTCACCCGCTCCGCCTCGGCCTGGGCCTGGGCGATGCGGGCCGCCTTCTCACCTTCGGCCCGGCGGACTTGCGCGGCCGCATCCGCTTCGGCGGGTCGGACGATGCTGGTCAGGAGCTCCTGTTCCTTGCGGGCGGCCTCCAGCTGGGCGAGCTCCGTCTGCTTGCGGGTGACCTCCTGGGTCGCCTCGGCCTCGGCGAGTGGACCGGACTGCGCGGCCCGGGCCTGCGCGGCCGCGGTCTGCGTCTCGGTCTCCGCGCGGCGCAGCGACACGTCCCGTGCCGCGTTGATCTTGACCTGCTCCGCCTCGGCCTCCCGGACCGCAGCCTCCTGGTCGGCGGCGGCCTTGGCCATGCGGGCGTCGCGCTCGCGGCGGGCGGTCTCCTGCTGGCCGATGAGCTCCATATAGCCGGACTCGTCGCGGATGGCCTGGATCGTGAACGAGTCGATCTGCAGTCCGGATGTCGCAAGGTCGCCGCGTGCGGCGTCCTGCACGGCCTGCTGGAACTTCTGTCGGTCGAGGTTGAGTTCCTCAACGGTCAGCGTGCCGACGATAGACCGCAGCGAGCCCTCGAGGACGTTCTTGACGATCGAGTCGACCTCCTCGTCGCGGGCTTCGAGGAACCGTTCGGCGGCGTTGCGGATCGACTCGTCGTCGGCGCCGATCTTGAACGTCGCGACACCCTGGACCGCCACCTTGATGCCCTGGCGAGTGACGGCGTCGGCGAGGGCCACGTTGATCTGTCGTGCGGTCAGCTTGAGCTTGCCGACCTTGTTGAGGAGCGGCAGGACGATGACCCCGCCACCGCGCACGACCTTGAGGTTTCGCGTCCCGTCGGGTCCCCTGGCGCGCTGGCCGCTGACGATGAGGGCCTCGTTCGCGCCCGCGACCTTGTAGCGGCTGCCGATGTAGCTGACGATGAGGACCACGATGATGACGATCAGGAAGATCGGGATCACCCCGCCGCCGATGAACGAGAAGATGTCAGGCACGCTCGGTCCCTCCCTGGTCGGCGCTGGCCGCCACTGGTCCGCCCGGCTCGGGGATGGGTTCCACGATCAGGCCGGCACCGGCGACGCCGGTCACCCGGGCCGTCGTCCCGGACGCGATCTCGTGGGTCGAGGTCGCGCTGAACTCATGGGTCTGGCCCTCTTTCTTGACGAGCACGCTGCCGTACCGTCCCGCGGGGATGCCCACCGAGACGAAGGCGTCGTCGCCGATGAGGTCGCTCGTCGAGAAGGGCGTCTCGGCCTCGGCGCGGCGGAGGATGCTGAAGAGGCCGTAGGCCACGGCAAGGCCGGCGAGGCCGAAGGCGGCACCGACGAGCGCGGCCTGTCCACCGTGGACATCGAGGACCTGAGTGGCGAACAGCCCGCCCACGCCGAACATCGACACGAACGAGAGGAGGAGCGGCATCAGCGACACGCCGCCGATGTCGAAGTCGAAGACCGACCCCAGGATGTCGTCGACGACGACCGTGATCAGGAGCAGGGCGCCGCCCACGAGGGTGCAGACGACGAAGACGAGATCCTCGACCGGGATGTCGATCATCGGACGCCCACGACCCCTCTCCCACCGGTCGAACGACCGGGACCGACAGGATAGCGGTCGGCGAGCTCCGCGACGAGGGGTATCGCCGGGCGGCCGCCGTCAGTCCGTGGGGCCGAAGAGCAGCGTGAGCCAGCGCTCGAGCGGGGACACCCGCGACCGGTCGGCACCGAGTCGCACGCTCGCGGAACCGGGAGCGTCATCGGGCAGCGGCGGCGTATCGTCGGCGAGCGTGAACGGGATCTCCTTGGTCCCGCCCAGGCGGTAGCCCCGGGCCTGCTGCTCGACGTACGGCTGGCGCTGGATCTGCGCGAGCTCCCGGGCCAGGCCCTCGACCACGACGGTCCGCGCCGCGTTGTCGCTCGCGAGCGTCTCGGCGCGTGAGGCGGCGGCTTGCGCCTCCCCCACCTGCCGGGCGAAGACGATCACCACCCAGACCGCCACCAGCACGCCGATCAGGCCGGCCAGATGCCGTCGGGTGACCCCCGCGATCGGCAGGGTGGAGAGGTCCGGGATGTCGCGCGCGTCGATGTCCTCGATGGCGCCGGCTTCGGACAGGGCGGATCCGTCAAAGGCGTCGGGGTCGTCGGGCGGCATGGGGGCGGGCCGGCGAAGCATCCGGGCGAGGGTAGCTAGCGTCAGCTGGCGTGTCAACTCGCGCCGGGCGTGACAGGCGAGCTGTCACATCCACGCCGGAGGGTGCTGCTAGACTCGCAGCAATCGAACACTTGTGCTAATCGAGGCCGCCCGATGCGCACCTACGCCCCTGCCGACGCCGACGCCGTCCTCGCGAACCTGCTCGCCGAGCCGTCGCTCGCCCGGGGCGTCGTGCACCACGAGGTGATTCCCGCTCGAGCGGCCGAGTACGGCACGTTCCCGGATTGGCTGGACACACGGATCGTCAGCGGGCTCGCCATGCGCGGGATCGATCGGCCGTATCGCCACCAGGCCGAAGCGATCGAGGCCGTCCACGCGGGTGAGGACGTCGTCATCGTCACGCCGACCGCGTCGGGCAAGAGCCTGTGCTACACGATCCCGGTCCTCCAGGCCATCGCGGACGACCCGGGGTCGCGCGCCCTTTTCCTGTTCCCGACCAAGGCCCTCGGCCAGGACCAGGTGGCCGAGTTCGGGGAGCTGTCGGCGGCGGCCGGGATGTCGATCCTGGCCTCGACCTACGACGGCGACACGCCGGCCCCGATCCGCTCGGCCGTCCGAGCCGCCGGCCAGGTCGTCGTCACGAACCCGGACATGCTCCACTCCGCGATCCTGCCTCACCACACCAAGTGGTTCCAGCTCTTCGAGCAACTGAAGATCATCGTGATCGACGAGCTGCACACGTACCGCGGCGTCTTCGGCGGGCACGTCGCGAACGTCCTCCGGCGGCTCCTCCGGATCTGCGCCCACTACGGCAGCCGCCCGGTCATCGTGTGCTGCTCGGCCACGATCGGGAACCCGGGCGAGCTGGCGGCGATGCTCACCGGACGACCCGCCCGACTCGTCGACCGCAACGGCGCACCGGCCGGTGAGCGACACGTCGTCCTCGTCGACCCGCCCGTGCTCGAGCCGGCCAGCGGCGCCCGGGCGTCCGCGGTCACGCTCGCCCAGCGCTGGGCCCTCCCCTTCCTGCGGGCTGGACGCCAGACGATCGTCTTCGGTCGGTCGCGGGTCGCGGTCGAGCTGCTGCTCACGGGGCTGCGCGAGTCGCTCCGCGAGAGTTACGGACCACGCAGTCGGGTGCGCGGCTATCGGGGCGGCTACCTGCCGACCGAACGCCGGTCGATCGAGCGTGGGTTGCGCGACGGCGAGGTGCTCGGCGTCGTCGCGACGAACGCGCTCGAGCTCGGGGTGGACATCGGCCGACTCGACGCCGCGATCCTCGCGGGCTACCCGGGCTCGGTCGCGGCCACGTGGCAGCAGTTCGGGCGTGCCGGGCGACGGCTCGGGACCAGCGTCGCCGTCCTGGTGGCGTCGGGGGCCCCGGTCGACCAGTACGTCATCCACCATCCGGAGTTCCTGCTCGACAACACGCCCGAGGAAGCCCGCCTCGATCCGGACAACCTGCACGTGCTCCTCGCCCACCTGCGCGCGGCGACCTTCGAGCTGCCGTTCGAGCCGGGCGAACGGTTCGGTCCGGGCCCCGCCGACGACCTGCTCGCGTTCCTCGCCGAGGAGCGCCATGTCCGCCAGGCGGACGACGGTCGATGGTACTGGTCGAGCGAGAACTTCCCGGCCTCGGAGATCTCGCTGCGCACGGCCGCGCCGGAGAACGTCGTCATCATCGACACGACGCCCGACCGGCCGCGGGTCCTCGGCGAGGTCGACCTCTTCAGCGCCCAGGTCCTCGTCCACGAGCGGGCGATCTACATCCACGAGTCGGTCCAGTACTACGTCGACCGACTCGAATGGGGCGAGCGCAAGGCCTACGTCCATCGGATCGACGTGGACCACTACACCTACGCCAATCGCGCAGTCACGCTCAAGCCGCTCGAGGTCTTCGCGGAGGCCCCGGCCACGGGCGGGCGGCGGATCCACGGCGAGGTCATGGTCGCGAGCCTCGTGACCCTGTTCAAGAAGCTCAAGTTCCTGACCGATGAGAACGTCGGCTGGGGGCCCATCGACCTGCCCGAGCTCGAGCTCCAGACGACGGCGTATTGGCTGACCGCCGACCGGGCCCGGGACGGCTGGCGCCGGGACGACCTCGATGTCGCGCTGCTCGGCGCCGGGCGGGCGATCCAGACCGTGGCCTCGGTGCTGCTGATGGTCGACCCGCGCGATCTCGGGCTCGTCGCCCAGGTCCGTTCGCCACACGCGGAGCAACCCACCATCTACCTCTACGAGTCGGTCCCGGGTGGCATCGGCCTGGCGGAACGGCTGTGGGACCGGCATGACGAACTGCTCGCGGCCGCGGCGGACCTCATCGAGGCGTGCGGCTGCGACGGCGGCTGCCCGGCCTGCACCGGTCCGCGGCTGGAGGCGGGCGTGGACGCGAAGGCCCTCGCCCTGCGCCTCCTGACCGATCTCGGTGCGAGGCGTGCCGCGATCGCGCTCCCGGCCGCGGGATGACGACCGCGTCGGCCGATGCGGCCGGCCTCGCCCGACGCCTCGAGCGCTTCCGGGCCGCGACCCGGCACGAACCACCGAGCGAGGTGGGCCGTCAGGTGGAGCTGCCCCACGCCCCCCTGGACCGGCACGTCCTCGCGGAGCGGCTGGCGACGACGCTCGACGGCGAGATCGTCGAGTCGCCGGCGGGGACGTTCGTCCGCTGCGAGGCGATGGCCCGGTCGATCCCGGTCGATCGCGAGAGCCTGGCACGACTGCCCGCCCAGCCGCCACCGGAAGTCCCGCTGGTCTGCCTCGATACCGAGACGACCGGGCTGGCCACGGCGGCCGGGACCGTGGCCTTCCTCATCGGGCTCGGTTGGTGGGAGGCGGACCGGTTCCGTCAGGTCCAGCTGCTCCTGCCCGACCACGCCGACGAACCGGCCCTCCTGACCGCCCTGGCGAGCCACATCCCGGTCGACGGCTGGCTGGTGACCTACAACGGCCGCGGATTCGACTGGCCGCTCCTCGTCACGCGCTATCGGATGGCCCGTCGCGCCGCGCCGGTCCATGCCGGGCATCTCGACCTGCTACCGGTCGTCCGTCGGCTGTTCCGGCATCGGCTCGACGACGCCCGACTGCGGACGGCCGAGACCGGGCTGCTGGGGATGCAGCGACACGGCGACGTCGAGGGCTGGGAGATCCCCAGCCGGTACCTCGGGTTCCTGCGGGGCGGCCCGGCCCAACCGCTCGTCGAGGTCGTGCGCCACAACGACCAGGACGTCCGATCGCTCGCGCGCCTGCTGGTCCTGCTCGCGGACGGGTACGGGACCGCGGAGGCCCGCCGAAGCGCTCCGGCCGGGGATCTCGGCGGCCTCGCCCGGGCCTTCGCCCGGGCCGGGCGACTGGCCGAGGCGCTCGAGTGCTACGAGGGCGCGCTCCAGGTCGGCCTCGAGGTGGCGACCCGAGCCCCGGCCGAGGACTCGCCCCGCGAGGATCCCCGACCGACGATCCCGGTCACCGAGCCACCGTGGTGGTCGCCGCACGTGCCGGCCGATTTCGGTGGCCGATACCGCCCCGGGGCCGAGACCGGCCCGTCGATCCGGTCCGCCGCGTTCGCGACGCCGTGGACCACCGACCGGATCGCCGTGGAGCGGGCCCACCTGCTCCGCCGACTGCGGCGCTGGGACGAGGCCGCCGACGCGTGGGCGAGCCTCGCCGCCGGCCCGGGTCGGACCGCCATCGTGGCCGCGATCGAGCTCGCCAAGATCCGCGAGCACCGCCTCCGCGATCCGCTGGGTGCGTTGCGGATCACCGCGGACGGGCTGGCGCTCGCCGAGCGACGACTCCGCCTCGGCCGCCCGGAGCCGCGCCTGGAAGCGGACCTGCGTGCCCGGGCGCGGCGGTTGCGGCGCCGGCTCGTCGCGCGGGCCGATCGTCAGCCCGGCGGCGGCACCAGTGGGACCCGGGGGTCGGGCGTCTCTGTCGACCAGCGCGACCGGACGTGGTCGAGCGTCGGGTCGAACGAGCAGGCCATCGTCCGCCGATCGCCGGCCAGCGCATTGAGGTAGTACGCGTCATCGGCGTCGGTCGCGGCGAACGGGTGGTAGCCGTCCGTGACGACCACGACCTCGCCGTCGCGGACGGCCCAGGCCACGTCCCGCGCGGCGCCGAGCGGGCTGCCCGCCGGCCGGTAGACGCGCTGGAAGGCCCACGCCTCCGGCCGTCGAAACCCGTAGAGGTAGATCTCCTCGAGGACCGCTTCGCGGGGCATGTCATCGACGTCGTGCTTGTGGGGCGGCCAGCTCGACCAGCTGCCGGCGGGCGTGAGCACCTCGACGACGAGGAGCCGGTCGGCCGGAAAGTCGGGCGCGATGACGTGATTGATCTGGCGAGTCGAGCGTCCGGCGCCGCGGACCTCCACCCTGATGTCCTCGGGTCGGATCAGCACCGGCTTGAGTGCCGCAGAGACCTCGGGACGGGTCGGCGCCTCGGCGATGGCGATCGTCGTCGTGGTCGCCGCGCCCCGCGGGCGGCCGGTGACGGTCATGCGCTGACCAGCCGGCAGGTAGTACGCCGCGGGCAGGGCATGGAACACCGACTCGCGCCCCGCCAGGACGCCGCCACGGCCGTCGCCTTCGTCGACGACGGCATCGCCACCGTAGAGGTTCACGATCGCGGTCTCGTGATCGGACCCGCCCAACTCGATCGAGCCGCCGTCGTCGAGCGCCACGGTCCGAAACGACAGATACCGCCAGCCGGCGGTGGCCGGGACGAGCGCGACCTCGCCACGAGCGTCCGGCCGAAGCCGGAGCCGGTCGGGGGGAAGGTCGTTGGGCGGCGCGCTCGCGTGGACGCCGGGCTCGGTCATCCGGCGGGTCGGACGTCGGGGTTCGGGACGAGGGCATCGCCGACCTGGTGGAGCAGCTCGTGGTACGAGCCGACGAAGGCCCGAAGCGTCCGGGCGGTCGGCCCGAAGGCGTCGAACTCGTCCGGGGTCAGCCCGTCGGGTTCGAACGCCCGGACGAAGTCCGGGAACCGGGTCCGGAGCTCGTCGACGATGGCCGGGTCGACCGGGTCGTCCATCCGCGGGCGAACTTCGATCGACGAGGCGTTGAACCGGCGCTGCCAGGCCGCGGGCAGGGTGATGACCACGTCGCCGCCGATGAGCTCCGACCAGTGCAGGTGGTGACGGATGGCGGCGCCGAGGAGGCGCGCCCGCAGGCCGCGGGCCTGGAACTCCGCGTAGGCCCGCTTGAAGACCGCGACGCCGGACCACGACAGGGCCGCCGGGTCGGCGACGATCCCGTCACGCTCGGTCTGGACCCGGAGCCAGTCCTCCAGTCGACCCATCATCAGCGTGATGACCGGCCCCATGTCATCGACCCGCAGGCCCTCGGCTTCACGCCGCCGCAGTCCGCGCTCGACCGCTTCCCCTGCCGCGAGCGCCTGGGCGACGCTGAACGAGACCGTCGCGTTGACGTTGACGCCCCGGTATGTGGCCTCCTCCATCACGCGGACACCGACCGTGGTCGCCGGGAACTTGACGATGATGTTGGGCGCGAGGTGGGCGAACCCCTCGCCCTGCGCGAGCATCCGATCGTAGGAGCGGAACAGGGTCGGATCGGTCTGCATCGACAGCCGGCCCTGCCGGCCGCCGGACGCCTCGAACGCGGGCAGCAGCAATGGTGCCGCCAGCAGGGACATCTCCTCGACGATCGCCCAGGCGAGGTCGACCTCGGTCGCGTCGGGACGCTCCCGGGCCAGCGCCTGGACGCGACCGCGCCAACGCCCCGGATCCGATTTCCAGACATCGGCCACGATCGTCGGATTGGCGGTCGCGCCGACGGCACCGAACGAGACGGCGTACTCGAGCTCGGTGACCGCGCACGAGTCATTCCAGACGTCGGTCGCGGTCGTCGCGATCGTCCGCCCGAGCGGGGTGTCGGCCAACGGCGGAGCGGACCGATCCGCGAGCGTCGCCATGGTTTTGCTCCCTCCACTGCCGATCGTCACCGTGCGGTGGGCGATCCTCGTGCGTTGACAGGACGCCCCGCCATGCTACCCTTCCGCCACCCAAGGGTAATCGATTACATCGAAAGCGCAAGGGAACCCTGCATTGACAGACTCATCGGGTCGTCGTCGGCTGTCCGGGGCCCAGATCGTGGTCGAATACCTCGTCCGCGAAGGCGTGCCGGTCGTGGCCGGGATCCCCGGTCATGGCAGCTGGGCGTTGACCGATGCCCTGCTCGACCGACGGGACGCGATCCGCGTCGTGCAGGTGATGCACGAGCAGGCGGCGGTCCACCTTGCCGACGGGTTCTACCGGGCGACGGGGCGACCGATCCTCGCCTTCACGAGCATCGGGCCTGGGGCGACCAATACCGTGATCGGCATGGCGACCGCCTATGTCGATTCGACGGCGGTCGCGCTCATGACCGGGTCGGCCCACACGTACATGCGCGGGGCCGGCCTCCTGCAGGAACTCGAGCGGCGGCACGTCGCCGACAACCCGCGGATCTTCGAGCCGGTCGTCAAGGAGTGGTGGCAGCCGTCGCGCGTCGACGAACTCCCGTTCGTGCTGCATCGGGCCTGGAACCAGATGCTGTCCGGCCGACCCGGCCCGATCCTCCTGGACATGCCGATGGACGTGCTCGTCGACAGCGCTGACGTCGCGCTGCCCGACCCCGCCCAGCGTGAGGCGCGCGGACGGATCCGCCCCGCTGCGGACGATGTCGAACGAGCCGCGGCGTCGTTGCGGACGGCGAAGCGGCCGGTGATCGTGGCCGGCGGCGGAGCCATCGGCGCCGACGCATCCGCCGAGGTCACCGCGCTGGCCGAGCGGCTGGGCGCGCCGGTCGTGACGACCTGGAACGGCAAGGGCGCGATCGACGAGACCCACGAGCTGGCCGGGATGACGATCGGCGACACGGGGTCGACCTCGGGCAACTCGCTCGCGGCCTCCGCGGACGTCATCGTGTCGGTCGGCAACCGCTTCACGGACTGGTCGGCGTCGTCGTACCGGGCCGGGGTGACGTTCGCCATCCCGCCATCCCGACTCATCCAGATCGACATCGACCCGCGCGAGATCGGCAAGAACTACCCGGTCGAGGTGGGCCTCGTCGGCGACGCGAAAGCGGCCCTCGCCGACCTGCTCGGGGCGCTTGGCAAGGGCGGCGGCCCGGCTGCCTACCGGGGCACGCGTTACGCCGAGGAGATCGCCGCGCGAAAGGCCACCTGGTTCGAACAGGTCGAGCGCAAGTCCGGCTCCACGGCCGTACCGATGACGATGGCCCGCGCCGTCCGCGAGATCCAGGCCGCCACCAGCGACGACGCGATCGTTGTGACCGGCGCGGGCCTGCCGCAGGGCATGGTCAAGCAGCGCTGGGTGACCCGCCGGCCACGGACGCACCTGACGTCCGGCGGCTTCTCGACGATGGGCTTCGAGCTGCCGGCGGCCATCGGCGCCCAGCTCGCCCACCCGGAGCGCCAGGTGCTGTCGATCTCGGGCGACGGCAGCTTCCTGCAATCGATGCAGGAGCTCCAGACGGCCGTCCTGGCCGGCACGCCCGTGTGCGCCGTCATCCTCGACAACTCGGGCTGGATCAGCATCAAGGGCGGGCAGGAGACGTTCTTCGGACGAACCGCCTGGACCGACTTCATGACCCCGGACGGGTCGATCTACTCCCCGGCGTTCGACGACATCGGCCGGGCGTTCGGACTCCACGCCGAACGCGTCGAGGACCCGGCGGGCGTCGAGCCGGCGGTCCGACGAGCGCTGGCGTCCGGCGGCCCGTCGCTCGTCCTGGTCAAGGTGGATCGCGACCTGGCCGCCGCCGGCCCGGACAAGACCGGTTGGTGGGACGCGCCCAGTCCGGAGATCCATGCCGAACAGCGCGCGCGCTGGGTCGCGGGTGTCGCCGAGGAGCAGCACCGATGACCACGGCCGCGCCGCTCCGCCCGGACCTGCGCACGACGCTCCGTCGAGCCGGTGACGCCCTGCCGCGCGCGTCGATCGGGACCGTGCCGATCCTGTGGAACAACGTGGATCTGGTCGACCTGCGCCTCGGGACGGACGGGCTGACGATCCTCGACGAGATCGCCCGGACCGGCTACGAGGGCACCCAACTGGGACTCGGGTTCCCCGCGGGCGAGGAGTTGCGAGACGCGCTCGTCGAGCGGCGTTTGGCGCTGGCCGAGGTCTACGTCTCGATCCCGGCGACCGTCGACGGCCCCACGGCGGACGCTCTCGAGGGCGCCCGCGAACGCCTGCGGCTCCTGTGCGACGGTGGCGGCGAGGTGCTGGTCCTCGCCCTGGACGGTTCCGCCGGGCGCACGGAGCGAGCCGGACGGGCGGGCGAGCCGGACACGCCGCGCCTGACCGACGCCGGCTGGGATGGCCTCATCGACGTCGTCCATGCGATCGCCGCGGAGACGCGCGAAGCGGGCTGTCGTGCCGCGTTCCACCCGCACGCCGGGACGTTCGTCGAGACCCCCGCCGAGGTCGAGCGCCTGGTGGGTCGCCTCGATCCGAACCTCGTGGGGATCTGCCTCGACGTGGGGCACTACATCGTCGGTGGCGGCGATCCGGTGCGGGCGCTCGCGGATCTCGGCGATCGCGTGACCCACGTGCACCTCAAGGACGTCGACCCCGTCGTGCTCGAGCGCCTGCGGGCGGGCGACGCTCGACGGATTCGGCGACGCGGTCCGGAAGCGGATCTTCACCGAACTCAGCGCAGGCGCGCTCGACCTCGACGCGATCATCGACCTCCTCGTGAGGCGCGACTACGACGGCTGGCTGGTGATCGAGCAGGACAGCTGCTGGGGGCCGCCATCGGAGAGTGCCGCGATCGGGCGGCGCGTCCTCGCCGAGGCCCTCCGACGGCACGGGTCCGGCAGATCGGCCGGGGAGCGACCGCGATGAAGATCGCGCTCCTGGGCGCCGGTCGGATCGGGCGGCTCCACGCGCGGCTTCTGACCGCGACGCCCGGCGTCGAGCAGCTGGTGGTCGCGGACGCCGACCCGGCGCGGGCGGTGGAGGTCGCGGCGACGGTCGGCGCGACGGCCGCGCCGACCATCGAGGCGGCCCTCGACGACGCCCAGGCCGTCGTGATCGCGGCGGCCACCGAGGCCCACTCCAGCCTGACCCGGGCCGCCATCGGGCGCGGCCTCCCGACGTTCTGCGAGAAACCGCTCGCAGTCGACCTCGCCGACACGATCGCCGTGGCCGGGGAGATCGAGCACAGCGGCGTCCCGTTCCAGCTCGGCTTCCAGCGCCGGTTCGACCCCGGCTATGCAGAGGCGCGTCGGATGGTCACGTCCGGGGAGCTCGGGACGCTGTACTCCATCTACCTGGCCGGCCATGACCCCGCGCCGCCCCACGAGTCGTATCTCCCGGGATCGGGCGGGCTCTTTCGCGATTTCTCCATCCACGACTTCGACGTCCTGCGCTGGATGACCGGCTGCGAGGTGGAGGAGGTCTTTGCCGACGGCGGTGTCCGGGGCTTTCCGATGTTCGCCAAGTACGACGACGTCGACACGGGCGTCGCCATCTTGCGCATGACCGACGGCCCGTTCGTCGTGCTGACGTCGGCCCGCCACGACCCGCTCGGCTACGACATCCGGGCCGAGCTGTTCGGATCGGCCGACTCGGTCAGCGTCGGGCTGGGCCCTCGGACGCCGATGCGGTCCATCGAGCCGGGCGTCGCTCCCCCGACGGGGCCCGCCTGGTCGGACTTCATCGACCGCTTCACCCCGGCGTACAGTGCGGAACTCGCCGAATTCATCAACGTGGCGCGCGGGCACGTCCCGAGTCCGTGCGTCGCCGGAGATGGTGTCGCGGCCCTGCGCATCGCAGATGCCGCGACCCGTTCCCTCCAAGAGCACCGACCGGTGCGACTCGAGGAGATCCCAGGCTGAGCAGCCGGCCCGAAGGTGGTCGGCGGGAAGGAGGTGGCACGGTCAGGCGACGGGACACGGGATCCCGCACCTCGACCGGAGTGATTGGGGAGGAGCCGAGGGCGAGCGGCCACGGGTGGACCGCGGCGCTTGCTGTGGACGCGCATCCGCGCGATCGACGAATGAGGAGACAGACGGGATGAAGCTTCGAAAGTCCGCCGCCCTGCTCGCGGGCGCGGTCGTCATCCTCGCCGCGTGTCAAGCGGCGACCAGTTCTGGCAGCGCCGCGCCTGCCGCCGGGGGCGGCCTCGATGGCGCGCTGGTCAAGCGCTCCGACATCAAGATCGAGGTCGTGACCCACGGCCAGGCGATCGACGGGTTCTGGGGTGTCGTTCGCAACGGCGTCAAGGCCGGAGCCAGCGACATGGGCGTCACGGTCAACTACAACGCGCCGGCGCAGGAGAGCGACATGCCTGGCATGTCCGCCCTCATCGACGCCGCGGTGGCGAAGAAGCCGACCGGCCTCGTCGTCTCGATCCCGAACCCGGACGCTCTCAGCCCCTCGATCAAGAAGGCGATCGACGCCGGCATCCCGGTGGTCTCGATGAACTCGGGTTCGGACGTCTTCAAGCGAGCTCGGCATCAAGGCGCACGTCGGCCAGACCGAGTTCCAGGCCGGCCTCGGCGCGGGCGCGCGCTTCAAGGAGGCCGGCGTCAAGAACCCGTCTGCTTCAACCAGGAAGTCGGCAACCAGGCCCTGACCCTGCGCTGCAACGGGTTCTTCCAGGGCATGGGCATCGCGGAAGGTGCAGGTCAAGGTCCTGACCGGCAAGATCTCCGACCCGGCCGACATGCAGGCCAAGATGGCCGCGGCGATCCAGTCCGATCCGACGATCGACGGGATCCTGACCCTCGGCCCGTCCGTGGCAGGTCCGGCGCTGGCCGCCGTCGCCGCCTCGGGCAAGCCGATCCATCTCGCGACCTTCGACCTCAACGCCGACGTGTTGACGGCCATCAAGGACGGGAAGATGGACTTCGCCATCGACCAGCAGCAGTTCCTGCAGGGGTACCTGCCGATCGTGATCCTCACGAACTACGCAGAGACCCGCAACCTTCCGACGGGCGATGGCACCGGTCTGATCATGACCGGGCCGGGCTTCGTCACGAAGGCCGACGCCGCCGACGTCATCGCGCTCGCGGCGAAGGGTCTGCGCTGACCTGAGCGTCAGGCGTCGGTCCGCCGACGCTTCCCCGGAGGGGTCGAGCTCGCGCTCGACCCCTCCACCGACCGATGGAGGCATCGATGACGGCGACCACCAGCGCCGGACCAGCGCCGGCGCCCGAGCGACTACGAGAGATCTCCCTCGCCCAGCGTCTGCTCGCGCGGCCCGCCGCGGGAGCCCTCGTCATCGTGGTCTTCGTCTTCATCGTGTTCAGCGTGCTGTCGCTGGCCCGAGGGAGCACCGCATTCCTGTCGATCCCGGGCGTGCTGAACTACGTCGGCGTCGCCTCTCAGGTCGGGATCATCGCGACCTCGGTCGCGCTGCTGATGATCGCCGGGGAGTTCGACCTCTCGGTCGGCTCGCTCGTCGGCTTCGCCGGGATCATGATCGGGATCGGCTCGACGATCTGGGGCCTGCCGATCTGGCTGTCGATCCTCATCTCGATGGCGCTCACCACCGGCCTCGGTGTCCTCAACGGACTCATCGTCGTTCGGACCGGGTTGCCATCGTTCATCGTGACCCTGGCCACGATGTTCATCATCGCGGGGCTGTCGTCGGTCCTGGTCCTGGGCCTCACGAACATCACGTTCATCTCGATCAACAAGACGCTGATCGACGCCGACCCGCTGGCGGCGTTCTTCAACTGGAAGCTGTCACTCAAGTTCGACCAGGCGACATCGGACCTGTACGTATCCGTGGTCTGGTGGATCGCCATCGCGGCGATCGGCGCCTACGTCCTCGGCCGGCGCAAGTTCGGCAACTGGATCGCCGGCGTCGGAGGCTCGCCGAACGCCGCACGCAATCTCGGCGTCCCGGTGTCGCGCGTGAAGATCACGCTGTTCGCGTCGACGGCCTTCTCGGCGTCGATCCTGGCGGCCTGCCAGAGCATGCAGTTCGCGTCCGCCGACATCCAGCGCGGCGCCGGCTACGAGCTGACCGCGATCACGATGGCCGTCATCGGCGGCTGCCTCCTGACCGGCGGATACGGGTCCGTCGCCGGGACCGCGCTCGGCGCGCTGGCCCTCGGGATGGCCAACATCGGGATCGTCTACGCGTCGATCAACGCCGACTGGTACAAGATCGCGATCGGCGTCTTGCTGCTGTCGGCCGTCGTCCTCAACAACTGGATCCGGCGACGCTTCGCCGGCCTGCGCTAGCGGAGGGCGCACGTCATGACGATGCCAATGGCCGCTCCGGTCAACCCAAGCGGCACGAACCGCCCGGCGCTCCTCGAGGCGCGCGACATCTCGAAGTATTTCGGCGCCGTCGTCGCGCTCGAGGGCGTCTCGCTGGAGGTCCGGGCCGGCGAGATCAACTGCCTGCTCGGTGACAACGGGGCCGGCAAGTCGACCCTGATCAAGACCCTCTCGGGCGTCCATCCGCCGGACGAGGGCACCCTGGCCATCGATGGCGAGCCGGTGACCTTCAGCTCGCCGCGCGATGCCCTGAACGCCGGCATCGCGACCGTCTACCAGGATCTCTCGGTCATGCCGCTGATGAGCATCAGCCGCAACTTCTTCCTCGGCAACGAGCCGACGACCGGGTTCGGACCCTTCAAACGGTTCGACGCTGCCAAGGCGGCCCGGGTCGCCAAGGAGGAGATGCACAACATCGGGATCGACGTGCGCGACACCGAGCAGCTCGTCGGAACCCTGTCCGGTGGCGAGCGCCAGACCCTGGCGATCGCGCGGGCCGAGTACTTCGGGGCGAAGGTGCTCATCCTCGACGAGCCGACATCGGCACTCGGCGTGAAGGAGTCGGCGATCGTCCTCCGGCACGCCATCGCCGCCCGGAACAAGGGGCTCGGCGTGATCTTCATCACCCACAACGTCCAGCACGCGCTGCCGATCGGTGACTCGTTCACCATCCTGACCCGCGGCCGATCGGGCGGGACGTACCGCCGTGGCGAGCTCAACGCCGAGCAGCTCCACGCGATGATGGGCGGCGGCTCCGAGCTCGAGGAGCTGCAGGCGGACCTGGAGATCCTGGCTCGCCGCGAAGCGCGCGGGGAGGACGTCCCGGCCGTGCCGATCGGGACGGACCCGGATTCGGTGAAGATCTTCGGCGAAGACAAGCACTTCTGAGCCGCAGATGGTCGCGACCATCGCTGACGTCGCCCGTCGAGCCAGGGTCTCGACGGCGACGGTCAGCCGGGTGCTGGCGGGCCTGGGCCACGCTCGTCCCGAGACGCGCGACCGGATCATGGCGGCCGCCCGCGACCTCGACTACCGCCCGTCCGGCGTCGCCCGCTCGCTCCAGCGACGGTCGACCCAGACGTTCGGCCTGATCGTCACCGACATCGAGAACCCGTACTTCCCGGAGCTGGTCCGCGCGGTCGAGGACGCCGCCCGGGCCGAGGGCTACACGATCCTGCTGTGCAACGCCGCCGACGATCCCGAGCGTGAGTCGGCGTATCTCGACCTGCTCGTCGAACGGCGGGTCGACGGCCTGATCATCGCCGCCAGCAGCCTCGGCGTCCGTCACGGGGAGTGGCTCACATCGTCACCGCTCCCCGTGGTGCTGATCAACACGACCGCCGTCGACGTCGACCTGCCGTCCATCCAGTCCGACAATCGGGCCGGTGGCCGGCTGGCCGCCCAGCACCTGATCGACCTCGGGCATCGGCGGTTCGGCTACCTGATGCCGCCGCCACGGAACGTCGACGCGCCGGAGCGGCTGGCCGGCGTCCGCGACGCCCTCGAGGCGGCCCGGCCGGGCGCCGAGCCGATCGCGGTCGCCAGTGGCGCACCGCTCGTCGGCGGGGGCGAGGCGGCGATGCTCGAACTCCTGGACCGGGCGCCGGAGACGACCGCGGTCCTCGCCTACAACGACCTGATGGCGATCGGGGCGTTGCGCGCCCTGCGCCGGCGGGGCCGGTCGGTGCCGGGCGATGTCAGCGTCGTCGGATTCGACGATGTCGCCCTCGCGGCCTACGTCGACCCGCCGCTCACGACCATGAGCCAGAGCACGGCCGAGATGGGCTACTGGGCCGTGGAACGCCTGACGGAGCGGATCCGCGCGCGGGCCGAGTCCGCGGGACCGGGCGAGACGGTCGGCGACCAACCTCGCGCGGCGCGGGTCGTCATGCTGCCGGTGCGCCTCGAGGTCCGCGGGTCGACGGGTCCGGCCCCGCGCGACCGCTCGTAAGTCCGCCGGCGGCGCCGGGTCGTCAGACCGGGTCGACCGCCCCGACCTGGGAGACCTCGGCCGGGAGCACCGCGCGTCGGATGCGCTCGCGGGTCCGCCGCACGATGACCGCGGCCCGGTCCGGCACGCCGTCGAGACCCAGGCCCTCGACGACCAGCGATCCGGCGGCCGCCGCGAATCGCAGGTCCGGGTTGCGACGTGACCGGTGGCGGCCGGCGATGGCCGGCCGCATGACGGTCGACTGGAGGGCGGCGAGGAACGTATCGCCGGCGCCGGTCGGGTCGATCTCGCGGGTCGTCGCCGTGGGCAGGTAGCGCAACGTCTCGGTCGGGCCGTCAGGCCCGATGGTGATGAGCAGGCCACCCTCGCTGCCCTGCGTGACGAGCAGGTGAGCGCCCGGATGGAGCAACGCGTACAGCTCCGAGAGGGGCGTTCCCGGGGCCACGTCGTGGTGGCTCACCCCGACGAGATCGGCGCGGTGCAGGATGGCGGATCGGCGCGGCGGCCGGCGGCTGACGCGCTCGCCCGGTGCCAGATTCCGCAGGAAGCCCTGCCAGGCCACGGCCAGGTGCGCGTCGGCCGGGATGACGCCGGCCCAGGCGTCCGTCACCTCGCCGGCGACCGGCACGACCGACCAGCCGCGGGCCATCCGCCACGACTCGGGGATGTCCGGGACGGGCAGCGGCACGCCGGCGCCGACCGAGGTCTGGATCCGGCCCTTCGGGGTCTCGCGGTTGTGGAAGACCGGGCCATCGGCCAGCGGTACCAGTTGCAGCATGACCCCGGCGTCCCGAAGCATCCCCAGCTCGCTCGCGGTCGCGGCCGACGCATCGACCCCGATGATCGCCGCGGTCCGGATGCCCAGCCTGGCCGTGGTCAGCGAGGCATAGGTGACCCCGCCGCCCAGGCGCCAGCCGCGCGGGTCGTCCGGGACGACGTCGCGACAGGCCGAGCCGACGTGGAGGATCTCGACGCGGGGCGGGGCCATGGCACCTCCGGCGTATACTGCCGCCTCGCTCCGACCGTATCGCGAGGCCGACGTGTTCTTCTATGAGCTCCACGAGGGTGACGACGAGGTCTACTCGGACGTCCTGGTCGTCAGCGAGTCCGAATGGGAGCCCGAGGAGTTCTTCCAGCTCGTCCAGACGATCCGTCGTCGAATCCAGGACCAGTACCACCACGATACCCTCAGCGAGGCCATCGCCACGGAGCTCGAGCGCGACCACGGCTTCATCCACGTCAGCGACGACCAGCTTTCGGCCGCGGTCAACGTCTCGGTGGTGGAGGAGGAGAACTTCCTGGCCGACCTCGAGGTCGACCTGGCCGACGCGGCCGAGGACGACGACGGCGATGATGGCGACGACGATGACGACGAGCCGTCGGTCGACTACAAGGCGATCCTGGTCGACTTCGACCCCGAGGGCCGCCTGAACTGACCGACCAGTGGCCCGGACCCCGGGCTACTTGCTGAACAGGATCTCGATCACGTCCCCGTCCTGGACCCGGTAGGTCTTGCCCTCCGAGCGGAGGCGGCCGGCCTTGCGCGCCTCGGCCATCGAGCCGAGCGTGATCAGGTCCTCGTAGTGGACGGTCTCGGCCCGGATGAACCCCTTGGCGAGATCGGTGTGGATGGCGCCGGCCGCGTCGACGGCCGTGGAGCCGTCGGTGATCGGCCAGGCCCGGACCTCGTCGGGTCCGGCGGTCAGGAACGAGATCAGGCCGAGGAGCCGGTACGACAGGGCGATGACCCGGTCCAGGCCGGACTCGGCGATCCCGAGCTCCTCCATGAACGCCGCGGCCTCGTCGGGATCCAGCTCGCCGAGCTCCATCTCGATGCGGGCCGAGAGCGCCTCGACCATGACGTGTTCGTGGTCGTAGCCGCCCGCGATCCGCTCGACCAGCGCGGGCGCCGCCGCCAGCTCCCCTTCCCCGACGTTGAGCAGCACGAGCATGGGTTTCTGGGTCAGGAACCGGAAGCCTCGGATGGCCTTCTCCTCGTCGGCGTCGAGGCCGAGATCGCGGATGGGCTTCCCGGCTTCGAGTCCTTCGTGCAGGCGCTGGAGGACGACCTCCTCGCGTTCGGCCGCTTCGCGCTCCGCGGGCGTCCCATGGCGTCCGCTCCCCTTCAGCCGTTCCAACCGCCGCTCGGTCATCGAGAGATCGGCGAGGACGAACTCGAGATCGAGTCGTTCGAGGTCGCGCGCCGGGTCGACGCTGCCGTCCGGATGCGGGTTCGAGGGGTCTTCGAACGCCCGCACGACGTGCAGGAGCGCGTCCGAGTCGCGCAGGCGGGCCAGGTGGTCGGGCGGCAGCTCCTCGGTGCCGACGTGGCCGTCGGTCGAGGCCGGCGGGGCCGGCAGGTCCGCGTAGGTCACGACGGCATGCACGATCTTCTTGGGCTTGAAGATCTCGGCCAGCCGGTCCAGGCGAACGTCGGGCACCTTGACGACGCCGACGTTGAGCGTGACCCCACCGAAGCCGCCGGTCTCGGCATGGCCTCGGGTCAGGGTGTTGAAGACGGTCGTCTTGCCCGATCCGGCAAGCCCGACGATGGCGGTCTGCATGTCACCGATCGTAGCCGGTCAGCCGGTCCGACCGCCGAGGCTCAGTAGCCGGCGACGGGATCCACGACGTTGAGGAGCGGCTCACCGGCCGCGAATCGGCGCAGGTTGTCGCAGAACAGCTCGACGCTGCGGTCGAGGACCCGGCCGCTCGACCACGCCGTGTGTGGCGTGACGATGACGTTGGGCAGGTCGTAGAACGACGACATCGGCGGCAGCGGCTCGTCGTGGAACGTGTCAAGGACGGCGCCGCCGAGCGGGCCATCGCGCAGTGCTCGGAGCAGGGCTCGCTCGTCGACGAGCCGACCGCGCGCGACATTGATGAGCCACGAGCCGGGCTTGACCAGCGCGAGCGTCTCGTCGTTGATCATCGCCTCGGTATCGGGGGTCAGTGGCGCGGCCAGCACGATGAAGTCGGACTCGCCGAGGAGCTCGGGTAGCGTCTCCGGCCCGCCGACGCGATCGAGCACGAGCTCGGCGAGCATCGGGTCGTCGGTCTCGGCCTGCACGCGTTCCGACGCGGTCGGCCCGGTCCCGGCATCGGGCCGTCGTCGAACGGCGACGACGCGGCAGCCGAAGGCTGTCGCGAGAGCCCCGACAGCGCGGCCCATCGAGCCGAGCCCGACGATCCCGACGGTCACGTCGCGCAGCTCGGCTCCCTCGAGTGGCTGCCACGTCCGCTCGCGCTGCAGCTCGAGGAGCTGGGGCAGCCGTCGACTGACGGCCAGGATCATCATCAGGACGTACTCGGCGATCGGGCGGCTGAAGACGCCCCGGGCGTTGGTCACGACCACGCCGCGTTCGCGCGCCGCCGGCGTCAAGGCTCGTTCCACGCCGGACGTCGCCGAGTGGACCCAGGAGAGGCGCGGCGCGCGCACGAGCAGGCGATCGAAGGCGTCCGGCAGGAGCCAGCCGCGGAGCATGACCTCGACGTCGTCGAGGGGCCCGTCGGCGAGGCCCTCGATCGAGACCGTCACGAGCCGGGCGCCCGGCGCGGCGGCCCGGATCCGCTCCAGGTCGCGCGACCGATAGCGGGCGGACAGGATCGGGCTCAGGGCGATCGCGGTGGGCGCGCCGCCGGGTCCGCTGCCCGGCCCGGCTCGTCTGGCCGGCCCCTCGTCGGGGGTCATGTCGCCGAGACGTCCAGGACGCGCTCGATCCAGCGCTCGGGCGCATCGATCTCGCCATCGCGCGGCAGCGTCTCGGGGCCGTCCCACAAGCGAGCCAGGGCGACCCGGCCCCGCGCGTCCGCGATCGCCCGGACGAAGCGCTCGCCCTTCTTGTACTGCTCCATCTTCAGGTCGAGGCCCGTGAGCCGGAGCATCGATCGCTCGAACGGCGTCCGGCGCGTGCGTCGCTCGTGGAACCGGGCACTGATGCGCTCGACCCCCGGGACCAGGTCCTGCCCGACCTCGTCCATCACGAAGTCGCTGAACCCCTCCAGCAGGCTCATGACCGCCTGGGTCTCCCGGAACAGCGCCTTCTGCTCCGGCCCCATGAGCCGCTCCATCCAGTGCTCCCCGTCGGACTCGCCGCGCAGGGTCCGGCCCAACGCCCGGAGCGCGTCACGGCCGAGGTTGCGTGCGTCGCCGCCGAACAGGGCCAGTTGGCGCTCGAGCCGCGAGGCGAGATATGGTCGCAGCCAGGGATGGGCCTCGAACTCGAAGGCGTGGGTCGTCTCGTGCAGGGCGATCCACGTCCGGAACGGATCGAGCGGCACGCCCAGCGAGCGGGCCGTCTGGCGGATGTTCTCCTCGACGAACAGGAGGCGACCCGGGGCCTGCTCGGCGGTCAGCAGGGCGAGGTCGTACTGGCCCAGGACGCGGCCGCCCATGAAGCCCAGCAGGAAGCCGAGCTGGCGGGTCGTGACCCATCGGTTCGCGAGGGCCATCGTCGCCTTGGCCAGGCCGCCGCCGGGCGGCACGACCTGGTCGAGCAGGTCCGCCTCGAGCTTGCCGATGAGCGAGGCGAAGGTGCCGACGTTGGCGCGCACCCAGCCCGCCCGGTCGACCACGCCCGACCGCTCGACGACCCCCGGCAGCTCGGATCCGAGCGCGCTCGAGAGGGCCGGCACGATCTTCGCCATGGCCTCGGCATACGCGGGTTCGGCGGCGACGAGCTCGGCGGTCGTCAGCCGTCCCGGGGCGCGCTCGAGTCGGTCGATGGCGATCCGCTCGACCGAGGGCCAGTCGACGAGGCCGCGTCGCGCCGACCGCTCGGCGTGTCGCCCGACCACCGTGGCGGCCGCGCCAAGCGCGGAGCCGATGATGAACCCGGCCTGCCAGACGCGGTCGTCGCGCCACGCCGGGCCGCGCCCGCTCCGCTCGGTCATCGGGCCGGGACCGCGAGCTCGACCCGCTCGACGTCCGGGAAGGCGTCACCGAACAGGCGGGCGGCCAGGGCGTGGAAGGTCCCGGGATCGCCGGTCGTCAACTGGAGGTGACTGGCGGGGTCGCTCCCGGGCGGCACGGCGAGCGCATTCATGTCCAGGAGCTCCGCGAGCGCCGACGCGGTCGCCGTCGCCGAGTCGACGATCGCGACCTGGGCACCGGCGGCGGCCTCGATGAGCGGCCGCAGCAGCGGGTAGTGCGTGCATCCGAGCAGGAGCGTGTCGACCGTCGCCCCGGGCGGCTTCGGGAAGATCGACTCACCTTCGGCGTCGCGCTCCCCGAGCAGGGGTCCGAGGGCCTCGGCGACGGCCGCTTCCGCGACCGGGCCACGCAGCTCGCCGGCCTCGACCAGCGGGACCAGGGTCGGCGTCGCGTGTTCGTACACCTCGACCGCCGGGTTCTCATCCTTGATCGCGCTGAAATACGCGTGCGACCGGATCGTCGCCGGGGTGGCGATGACCCCGACCCGGCGGTTCCGGGTGGCGAGGGCGGCCGCGGAGGCACCGGGCCGGATGACGCCGAGGACGGGCAGGTCGTAGCGGCGCCGGAACGACCCGAGGCCCACCGCGGTCGAGGTGTTGCAGGCCACGACCAGGGCTTTCACGTCGCGTTCCACGAGCGCGTCGAGCGACTGCGTCGAGAAGGCCAGGACCTCCTCGTCGGATCGCACGCCGTACGGGGTGCGCAGGTTGTCCCCGAGGTAGATCGTGGACTCGGCCGGGGTCCTCCGGACGATCTCCCGGAGCACCGTCAGCCCGCCGACGCCGGAGTCGAACACCCCGATCGGACGGGGATCGGCCATCCGGCCCCCTAGCGCAGCCCGGCGGCGGCCGGCGTCCGGGCGAGGCCGAGCAGGTCGCCGGCCAGCCGCGCGAGATCCTGGCTGATGGGTGCGTCCGGATTGGCCAGCACGAACGGCACGCCTTCGTTGTTGGACTGGATCACGAGACGACCATCGGACACGACCCGATGCTCCGGGACGCGGCCGAGCGCCCGCTCGAGGGCCGCCGGTTCGATCCCGCCGGCCGAGTCCGCGCGATTGATGAGGTAACGCACCTTAGAGGCGGCATAGCCGATCGCCCGGAACGTGTCGGCGATCCCGACCGTGTTGTGGATGGTCGTCGAGTCGTAGGTGACGATCTCGACGATCGTGTCGCTCGCGTCGAGGAACGCCAGGTTGACGTCGTTCACGTAGCTCGACATATCGATGACGATCACCGAGTAGACGCGGCGCAGGAGCGACAGCACCTTCTCGATGTCGCGCGACGTGACCATCTCGGCCATCTCGATCCTGGGCGGCGCGAGGAGGATGTCGATGCCCGACGGGTCGCGCCACAGGACGTCGCCGAGGTCGGACTCCGCGATCCGGTCGGTCGGCAGGTCGAGGATCGAGGGGGCGTCGGCGGGGACCTTCAGGAGCGCGCGAAGGTCGCCGAACTGGAGGCTGCCGTCGATGAGGACCGTGCGCTGCTCCATCTGGCCCATCGAGACCGCGAGGTTGAAGGCGATGGTCGTCTTGCCGACCCCGCCCTTCGGCGCGAACACCGAGAAGATGCGCGTGCTCGCGTTCTCCTGGTCCTCGTCGAACGCCTTGCGGACGCCGCTGATCCGGTTGATGAGGTCGAAGCCCGAGAACGGCATCGACAGGACGCCGTGGATGCCCCGCTCCGGATCGGGCTCGATGGGATTCTGCGGCACGGTCAGGACGATGACCGGCACCCCGAGGCCGGATTTGTGGATCTGCTCGACGAGGCTCGGGCCCTTCACCCGGCCCTGCAGGAGCGCGTCGACGATCACGACGTCCGGTCGCAATTCCTGGATCTGGAGCAGGGCCTTGCCGCCTTCACTCAGGACGTCGAGCAGCTTGACCTTGCCCTGTGCGTTCAGGAGGCCGCGGATGTACTGGGCGACTTGCGGCACGTCCTCGACGATCAGCAAGCGTGTCTGGTCACTTGATGCCATCAGCCCGACGATACCACGCAGTCCGTTCGGCGGAGTCCCTCGTAAGTCCCGTTGGCGATGACCCGGCTGAACCCTCGGTTCACGGCTTCACCGCGACGAGGACGGCCCGTTCGCTGCCGGGTCCGAACGACCCGAGATCGTACCCGCCCGCCATCAATTCGATGGTCAGGCCGACCTCTTGCGCCCACGTCCCGAGCTCGTCTGCGGACAGCAGGCGCATGACGTCGCGCCGGACCCAGCGCCGCGCCGGTTCGCCTTGGCGGGAGGCCTCGAACATCGTCGTGAGCGTGATCGTGCCCCTCGCCGAATCGTGCTGGGCCGACCCGGCCTTCGTCACGAGCTCGCCCGTCTCCGGGTCGACGCGGGGCCATTCGAGGATCACCCGGCCGTCGAACCGGGCCAGGTCCTCCGCGTCGGGCAGCCAGATGTCCACGACGGCCACGCCGCCCGGCGCAAGGTGTCCGGCCAGCGTCGCCATGGCCGCTCGCTGGGCGGCCCGGTCCGGCAGGACCAGGATCGAATTGAGGGCGATGAAGGCGAGCCCGAAGCGCCCGGCGGCCGGCAGGCGCAGGCCCACGAGATCGGCCTCGACGAGGTCCAGGTGGTCGACCGCGGTCGAGCCCGCGATAGCCGCCCTCGCCCGGGCCCGGTCCAGCATGGCCGGATCGATGTCGACGGCCGTGACCCGGTTCCCGCCCGCTGCCAGGGGCACGGCCAGGCGACCGGTGCCGGCCGCCAGCTCCAGGATCGGACCCCCGGTCCGCTCGGCGAGCGCGAGGTACAGGTCGAGATCGCCCGGGTCGTCGACCAGGTCGAGGTCGTACAGGCGGGCCAGGTCGTCGGCGGTCGCCCGGTCCCGCGGTCTGAGCGGATCGAGATCGATCGGTCAGCCCTCCCAGCGGACGTGGGCGCCGGCCTGGCGCTTGACCGCAAGGGCACTGATCGCCTCCAGGGCCGCCCGGTTCGCCGCCATCGCCGTGGTCTCGGCCTGGTCGTACGGCGGTGAGACCTCGACGATGTCCATGCCGGCGAGTTCGACGGAACCCACGATCTGGCGAATCGCGCGCAGGACCTCCCGGGTCAGCATGCCACCGGGTTCCGGCGTGCCCGTGCCAGGCGCCATGCCCGGATCGATGACATCGATGTCGAGCGAGAGGTAGATGGCGTCCGGACCGTCGAGGGCCTCGGCGATGGCGTCGGCGATCACGGCTTCCGCCCCGCGTTCCTCGATCTCGCGCATGAAGTGCCAGCGCAGGCCGTGCGCCTGCATCCAGTCGAACGTCTCCTGCGGGGGCCAGTAGCCGCGCAGCCCGACCTGCACGAAGTTGCGCCCGTCGATCGCGCCCGACTCGATGAGCCGGCGCATCGGCGTGCCGTGGCTGGCGAGGACGCCGAACGTGTCGTTGGCCGTGTCCGCATGAGCGTCGAAGTGGACGATGCCGACCCGCTGCGGGGCGCGGAGCTCGGCGATCGCGGTCGCCGCCGGCCAGGTGATGGAGTGGTCGCCGCCGAGGATGATCGGAATCGCCCCGCTGCCCGCCACATCGCGAACCTTGCGGTAGATCATGGCGTGCGCTCGCTCGATCCAGGCGGGCACGATGTTCGCGTCGCCCGCGTCGACGACGGTCAGGATGTCGAACGGGTCGACCTCGAGCTGCAGGGAGTGGAGGCTGCCCGTGGCGTAGTTGGCCTCGCGGATGGCCCGCGGACCGAACCGCGCGCCGGGCCGGTGGCTGACCGCGTCGTCGAATGGCGCACCGACGATGGCGACGTCCACGCCCAGTCGTCGGAGCTCGTCGGGGTCGTCGATCCAGGGTAGCTTCCCGAACGACATCGGCCCGACGTAGACGGGCAGGTCGTAGTCGGTGTAGGTCTCGAACTCCCGGTCCCAGCCGTTGCGGGACGCATACCCGGATGCGGGTCCCGGATCGTGGGGGCGCTCGGCCACGTGGTCCTCCCGGAGAGCGGTCGCGGCATGCGTCGCCGCGGATGGATCCGTCTCGCTGGGGGCGCCGCCGGTTCGATCCCGTCGTCCAGCGGGGCGCGCCACCGACATCGTACCGCACGGCCCCGGGTGCGGCCGGGTCAGGCCTCCCGGAACGCCTGCCAGGCTGCCGCCACGAGGGCCGGGTCCGCGAAGAGCTCGTAGGCGGTCTGGGCCACGAGCGTCGCGGCGAGCAGGGTCACCTCGTCGGCGCGCGGCGTGACGGACGCGTCGCGGAACTCGATCGAGTGACCCGGTGTGCCCTCGGGGGCGATCGCGAGATCGGGATGGATCGTCGGGCACACGCGGCTGACGTTGCCCATGTCCGTGCTGCCGGCGTTCTCGTCGTCGCCCTGGTCCTCGATGCCATAGGCGGCCATGTTCGCCCGGAACCGTTCGGCGAGCACCGGGTTGTTGAGCATCGTCGTGGCCTTGCCCGAGAACGTCACGTCGACGGTGGTGCCGGTCGCGAGGGCCGCCGCCTCGCACAGCGACCGGAAGTCCGCGCGCATCGTCTCGTAGTACGACTCGTCGTCGCTCCGGATCATGAACCACGCCGAGGTTCGACCGGGGATCACGTTCGCGGCGGTGCCGCCCTCGCGGATGATCCCGTGGACGCGCGAGGTCTGACGGAGGCGCTGTCGCCACAGCCCGACCGAGCTGAACAGGACGATCAGGGCGTCGAGGGCGTTGCCGCCCTTCCAGGCATCGGACGAGGCATGCAGCTCCGTACCACGGAACACGACGTCGATGTCCTCCGAGGCCATCGGCCAGCTCGCGACGTGGCTGCGGTCGCACGGGTGGTACATGAGGGCCGCATCGAGGCCCTCGAACAGGCCGTCCTCGATCATCTGGGCCTTGCCGCTCCCCCGCTCCTCCGCCGGAGTCCCCAGGAACACGATCTCACCCGACAGCTCGTCGGCGATGGACGCGAGCGCGATGGCCGTGCCGACCCCCGCGGCGGCCATCGTGTTGTGGCCGCAGCCGTGACCGAGGCCGGGGAGCGCGTCGTATTCGGCGAGGATGCCGATGCGTGGGCCGTCGCCGGCCCTCCCGCCCCGCCGGACCGCGCGGATGGCGGTCGCGAGGCTGCCGGCCGGGTGCTCGACCTCGTAGCCGTGGCGCGCCAGAGCCTCGGCGACCCAGGCCGAGGCGTGGCGCTCCTCATAGGCCGGCTCCGGGTCGGCGTGGATGCGGTGCGAGAGGTCCAGGATCTCCAGGCGGGCGGCCTCGACGGCGGCCGCGAGGCGCGCCTTCACCTCGGCATGGGGCTCGGCCGGCCGTGTGGCGGACAGCGATGGCAAGCGGGCACTCCCGGCTGCGGTTCGGGTGGATCGCGCCAGCCTAGCGCCCGGGCGGTTCCTGCGGCCGAAGGTGGCCGAGATGTTCCGGTCAGCGCTCCGTGGAGAGGGTCGTCTCGGCGACGAGCGCGAGCGCGATCATGAACAACGCGATCGGCCAGTCGAGCACGCCCTGGACGCGGAATGCCACGAGGGCCGTGACGATGACACCGACCCAGGCGGCCCGACGGACGGCGCGGGTCCAGTCACCCTGGTAGGCGATCTGGCGATGCCGCCCGAAGACGACGAGCCAGAAGACCGGGACGAGCGTCAGGCCGATCGCCAGCCCGATCAGTCCCGCGCCGATGAACCCGGCCCCCGGGTCGAGGACCGGGTCGCGCGTCGTGAGGACGAGGCCGACGAGCAGCCAGACGACGGCGGCGGCGGCGAAGAACCCCAGGTTGATCCAGCGGTCGCGCGCCTCCATCACGAACGAGTCTAGGGCTTCGGGCCGCGCAGCCGCCCAGGGGCGGATCATCCGGACGAGCAGATCCATCGGCGATCGGAGCTCCCATGTGTCGTTCCCGGCGGGCCGGGGCACCCCTGGCCGCCGGGTCGGCGACGATGCACCCTCGACGGCCCGGCGTCGAGTCGGGCAGATTCCCTATCCGTGGGTGGATCGGTTCCCGGAGAGCCTCAGCGCGCGGCGCTGGCGGGGCAGATGTCCCGGAAGGCGCAATACGTGCACGCGAGGTACTCGGGCTTCGGCGTGTAGTCGCGGGCCCGGATGCCGGCCGCGGCCGTCGCGATGCGCTCCCGCGCCCGGGCCAGGCGCTTGGGGTCAACCTCCACCCGGCCGATCAAGCCCGATCCGAGGAAGTGCAGCTGGACGGCGTCGGGGAGACGACCCGTCACCGCCTCGTAGCCCATCGCGTAGATCTGGAGCTGGAGCGAGTCGCGGGCGCGCTGGCGCGCCTTGGCCGGGTCGCGGACGTCTGACGACTTGTAGTCGGTGATCGTGACCCGCTCGCGACCCATCATCTCGAGCGTCGGTGAGACCACGTCCGCCGACGGCTCAACGGGGCTCGCCGCCCGATTCCGCTCGTCGGGGGCGCCATCGGCGACCGGTTCGACGTCGACGCGGTCCCATCGCCCACGCACCCGATCGCCCGCAAGCGTGAAGCTGAACTCCCGCTCGACGTACGTCGGGATGACCGCATCCGGCTCGAGCTGCGCCTCGCGGAACCGGCGCAGCGCGAGCCGACCGGCCTTCAAGCGCGCTTCCTCGTGTTCCCGGCTGACGAAGCCCTCGTTCGACCAGGCCGATTCGAACACCTCGTCGAGCTCGGCCTCGGACATGACGTGGCCCTGGGCGTGCCGGTGGTGGAAGAGCTGAACGGCCTTGTGCAGGGCGGCGCCGTAGACGATCGCATGGTGCGGGGCGAGCGGCACGCGCAGGACGTGGGCGTACTTGTACTTGAGCGGGCAGGTCAGGTAATCGTCGACCTGGTAGAAGCTGAGCGAGAGCGGCTCATCGATCGGCGCCCGAGTCGCTTCGGGGCGGGCCGCTGCTCGCTCGAAGGCGCTCAGGCGCGCCTCCGGGGTCGGGGCGCCGGCGCCGGCGCCCGGCACGCCCGCCGCGGTCGGGAGGTCCAATGCCTCGAGCACGAACGGCGAGACCCGCCGGGCCCGCGACCCGCCGTAGTCGGCGGCATGGGACAAGATCAACTCGTCACGGGCACGGGTCATCGCCACGTAGCACAGTCGCCGCTCCTCGGCGAGCGCGAGCTCCGGTGTCGGCGGAGCACCGCGACCGAGCCCGGCCGGCAGGGCCAGGGCGTCGCCGCGACCGTTCAGCGGGAACCGACCCGCGACCATCCCGGGCAAGAAGACGATCGGGAACTCCAGGCCCTTGGCCTTGTGGACGGTCAGGACGGCCACGGCATCGGTGTCGGGATCGAGTTCGGCCGTGGCAGGATCGTCGCCGGCCTCGACGAGCGTCTGGAGGTGCCTCGCGATGAAGATCGCCCGGTCGTCCGAGAGGAGCGCCGACTGGCTCCGGACGATCTCGAAGAACCGCGCGATGTTGCCGAGCGCCTCCTCCGCAGCGACCGTGTCGGTGCCGGCCAGTCGCGCCAGCAGGCCGCTCCCCCGCAGGAACCCGTACAGGAGCTCCCCGGCTGGCCGCTCATGGGCGATCTCCCCGTACCGACGCAGGTCCGCGACGAGCCGCGTGGACGTCGCGCGGGTCTCGGTTCCCACCCGCAGGATGCCGGGCTGCCGGTCCAGCTCCTCGAGGACCTCGCGGATCGAGCGGTTCCGGCGGCGGGCCATGTTGACGATCGCGGTCAGATCCTCGCCGCCGAGGCCGTACACCTCGGACGTCGCCAGGGCGTACAGGTCGACGCTGGATCCCGGCTCCGCGACGACGCGCAGGAACGCGAGCAACAGGCGGATCTCCGGCCGCGCGTACAGCCCGGACGTCCCCGAGAAGCGCCACGGGATGCCGGCGAGGTTGAGCGCCCGCAGGAACGGGTCGGCGTGGCCGTTCGCGCGGACGAGGATCGCGTGGTCGCGTGGTCGCGCGCCAGCGGCGATCCGGCGGCCGATCTCGGCGACGATCCAGTCCGCCTCGTCCGAGGCGGTGGCGAACGCTTCCAGCGTGACCGCGGCCGCGCCCGGGTCGGCCCGCTCGGCGCGGAGTCGCTTGCTGACCCCGGCCCGGACCTCGAGGCGTTCCGGGTCGTTGAAGCGGACCAACCGGTAGGCCGCGTCGAGGATCGGTGCCTTCGAGCGGTAGTTGCGGCGCAGGACGACGGTCCGGGCGGAGCGATACCGCTCCCGGAACCCGAGGATGTTGTCGACCGCGGCGCCGCGGAACGCATAGATCGCCTGGTCGTCGTCGCCGACGACGGTGACGTTCCGGTGGGGCTCTGCCAGCAGGCCGACCAGTTCGGCCTGGGCGCGGTTCGTGTCCTGGAATTCGTCGACCAGGATGTAGCGGAACCGTCCCGCGATCTCGGCTCGGGCCGCGGCCGACTCGCGCACGAGCCGCAGGGCGAGCGCCACCTGGTCGCCGAAGTCGATGCAGCCGTTCGCCGCCAGCAGCGACTGATAGGTCGCATAGGCGCGCGCGAGTTCGTCCTGGCGCTTCGCTTCCTCGACCGCCGCGTCGGAGGCCGTTCGATCCGCCTCGGGGATGGCCTCCCGGACGATGCCTGCGGCCTCCGCGACGTGCGCCGCCTCGGCCGAGACCCGGTCGGCGAACTCCCGGTACGCCGCCGGACTGATGTCCTCGTCCTTGCAGCGGCTGAACAGGGTCGCCAGCGCGGCCAGGAAGCGGGTCGGGTCGCCGAGCGGCCGGTATGCGTCCAGCTCGAACTCGAACAGGTGCTCGCGCAGGAAGATCACGACCTCGGGCCGCGTCAGCACGCGCACGTCGGTCGGCAGCCCGAGCACCAGGGCGTACTGGCGGATGAGGCCATCGCCGAAGGCATGGAACGTCGAGATCGCCGTGTCCGTGTAGCCGTACGGGACGAGCTGATCGACCCGGACCGCCATCTCCTCGGCGGCCTTGTCGGTGAACGTGAGGGCGAGGATCTCCGACGGACGAGCGCGTCGCGTCGCGACCAGCCAGGCGATCCGCCGCGTGATGACCTGGGTCTTGCCCGTGCCGGCCCCGGCGACGACGAGGAGCGGGCCCTCCTCGTGCGTCACCGCCCGGCGCTGATCCGGGTTGAGGCCCCCGAGCAGTGCCGCGAGGCCGGCGCCTTGTTCCGAGACGAGCTCCGGCTCCATGACCGGCACGAGGTCTTGCCAGGCCGGCAGCTGGTCGAGCGAGGCCGGCTCCCGTCGAGTGCGCACGCGTGAGCGTGTCATCGTCGAGTCGGCGGCGAGGTCGTCCGCGCCCGGCGTGGGTTCGGATCCGGGAGCGCGGGTCGTCGTGGGGGCCATGCCCGGACCATCGCCGACCGCCGTGTCACCTAGCCTGTCAGGCCATCGCCTGCTTGATCGCCGCGCTCTCCTCGTCCGACAGTCCGGTCTCCGAGCGGCCGGCCACGATGGCCTTGGCATAGACGCGCGTGCCGGAGCGAGCATGGAGGCTCGAGAGGACCCAGCCATCGCCGTCGGCATCGAGCAGTGCCAGCGCGAAGCTCTGGTTGCCGCCGGTCTCCTCGAAGGGGTTGTACCGGACCAGGCCGCTCCGCTGGAACGCGTGCGGCTGGCGCGACTCCAGGACCTTGGTGCGGCCCGCGACGTAGTCCACCTTGCGGGCGACCTCGACGACCTTGTCGAGGTGAGCTTCGAGGACGGCTTCCAGGCTCTGTCCGTCCGAGTCCCGGGTCAGCCCGACGAGCCGTGCCTCGAGCCGGCGGGATCGGCGGGCGAGCACGACGAGGACGAGGACGACGAAGATGAGGGCGACCACCAACGCCACGACGATGGCGCCGATGCTGGGCGCGACGAGCGCGTTGAGATCGATGGTCGGATCCTCCCGTTGGGGTCGGCCGAGTCTAGCAGGCGCTCCTCATCGCGCACCGATCGCCGGCGAGCGGGTCATCAGGTCGGAGGGGACGAGGAGCGCGGTGATGCTATCCTCTCCGATCGGCGGGCCGCGTCCGTACGTGGCGTACCCGCCCATCCGACACCGCTGGAGGACCCTCCCGAACCATGGCCAAGCGCGTCCGTGGCAGCAGCACCCGACCCGGTCAGCGCCGGCCCATCCAGCGCACGGCCGCTCGCCCGGCACCGGCCGCCCCGATCGCCCCGACGACCCCTCGGACGACCGGCCTCACCGTCGAGGAGGAAGCGCGAGCCGCCGAGCTCGAGGCCGCCATCCTCGCCGAGGAGCGTGCCGCCGAGGGTTCACGCCGTCGCACCGCCGATCGTGGCCGGACGAGCGCGCCGAGCGCCGAGGTCGAGACGCGGACGCGGACGGGCGTGGGACTCGCGGTCAAGGCGGCCGACGAGTACGCATACGTCGGGCGCGATGTCCGGCGGATCACGCTCATCGGCGGCTCGCTGATCATCCTGCTCGTGGTCCTCTGGGCCGTCACCCACCTGACGGGCAACGCGGCTATCTGACCCCTGGGCCAACAAGCCCGCCGCGCTACCATCGGTCCATGCCCGCCGCCCGACGCCCGTCCGGCGCCAAGCCTGAAGCGCTCTTCCACCCGCCCCCCGAGCGCCAGCCACTGGCCGCGCGCATGCGCCCGCGCGACCTCGAGGAGTTCGTCGGGCAGTCTCACCTTGTCGGCGAGCGCGGCCCGCTGCGCCGGAGCGTCGCCCGCGGGCATCTGTCCTCGACCCTGCTGTGGGGACCGCCGGGAACCGGCAAGACCAGTCTCGCCCGACTCCTGGCCGATGCGATCGGCGCCCATTTCATCTCGCTGTCGGCGGTCATGTCCGGCGTGGTCGAGGTCCGGGCGACGATCGCCGAGGCGCAGGATCGGCTGGCGCTCCACGGCACGCGGACGGTCCTCTTCCTCGACGAGATCCATCGCTTCAACAAGGCCCAGCAGGACGCCTTGTTGCCGCATGTCGAGGACGGGACGATCACGCTGATCGGCGCGACGACGGAGAACCCGTACTTCGAGGTGAATTCGGCCCTCCTGTCGCGAATGCGCGTGTGGCGCCTCGAGGCGTTGACCGATGACGAGGTCGCGATCGTCGTGCACCGGGCCCTCGCCGACGCCGAGCGCGGCCTGGCCGGGGCGCTCGGGCCGGACGGCGGCGTGGCCCTCGCCGAGGATGCGTTCGAGCATCTCGTCTCCCTGGCGGGCGGCGACGCTCGCGCCGCGCTGAACGTCCTGGAGGGCGCGGCCGCCCTGGCGGCCGACGAGGGCGTCCGCGACAAGGCCGGGCACGTCACCCCGCGGCTCGAGGACATCGAGACCGCCGCCCAGCAACGGGTCCTCGCCTACGACCGCGCCGGCGACGGCCACTACGACACGGTCTCCGCGTTCATCAAGAGCCTGCGCGGCAACGACCCCGACGCGGCGCTCTATTGGCTCGCGGCGATGGTCGCGGCCGGGGAGGATCCGCGGTTCATCGCCCGCCGCCTGATCATCAGCGCGTCCGAGGACGTTGGGAACGCCGACCCGCGGGCCCTGCAGGTCGCCGTGGCCGCATCGGCTGCGCTCGATTGGATCGGCCTGCCCGAGGCGCAATACGCGCTGGCCCAGGCGACGGTCTATGTTTCGTCGTCGCCGAAGTCGGACTCGGTCGGTCGGGCATATGGCGCGGTCATGGCAGACGTTCTGAAGCACGGGTCGCTCCCCGTCCCGAACCATCTGCGCTCGGCGGGTGATCGTCGGATGAAGGCGCACGGCATCGGCGTCGGCTACAAGTTCCCCCACGATTTCGAGGGTGACGACATCGAGCAGCAGTACCTCCCCGACGAGTTGGCCGGTCGTCGCTACTACGTCCCAGGCGACCAGGGCTACGAGGCGACCATCGCTGCGCGGATGGCCGCACGCGAGGAGGCCCGCAAGGAGCGCCCTCGACGGAAGCAGCGAACGGACATGCCGATGGCGTCGATGAGCGACGGGTTGCGTCCGCGCGAGGAGAACCGCAAGCGGATCGCCGACACGCAGAAGAAGGACGCGTCCGGCGGCACGTGACACGCGACCTGCCACGACGGATCGTCCTGGTGGCCTGCTACTGTTGGCGGCGACGCTCGGTCGTCCACTCGTCACCGGGACGACGAGCGGCAACCGAGTCGATCGGCGGATCACATGATGGACGAGGCACTCACCGGGCTCGGGATGCCCGTGCCGGATTCAGCGATCGCGCGGCGAGCCCGCGAGCTCATCGCGGACGTTGCGCCGCCTTTCCTCGTGAACCACTCGGTCCGGTGTTATGCCTGGGCCGTCGAGCTGGCACGGCACGACCGGCTCCAGTTCGACCCCGAGATCCTCTACGTGTCCGCGATGCTCCACGACATCGGCCTCGTTCCGGCGTACGACCTCGGCGGCTGCTACGAGGTCGACGGCGCGGTCGCGGCGGAGCGGCTCGCGGGCGAGGTCGGGGAACCGGAAGCGAACGCCCGAGCGATCTACGACGTGATCGCGCTGCACAATGACGAGACCTTGCCGCCCGATCCCGCGTCCGAGGTCGTGCTGCTCTGGGACTCGGCCGGCACCGACGTGACCGGCCATCGCTTCGGCGACGTCCGACCGGCGATCATCGCGGGATTGCTTGCCGCGTACCCGCGGGTCGATTTCAAGCGGGAGTTCACCCAGCGCCTGGTCGACCAAGCCTCGCGCAAGCCGACCTGCCCGGCCGTGGAGATGATCGCCACGGGCATCCTCGAGGAGATCGCGGACGCGCCGTTCGATAGCTAGCAAACGAAGGGGACCGTCATGATCGAGTACGCCGTCGTGAACCCGGCCACGGGAGAGACCGGGGCCACCTACGACACCTTCACCGATGCCCAGGTCGAGCAGGCACTCGCGGCGGCCCAAGCGGCCTTCGAGACCTGGCGGAAGGTCCCTGTCGCCGAGCGGGCCGCCATCATTCGCCGGGCGGCCGAGCTGCATCGGGAACGTCGGGAGGAACTGGCCGACATCATCGTCCGGGAGATGGGCAAGGTGAAGGCCGGAGCACTCGGCGAGGTCGACTTCGCCGCCGACATCACCTTGTACTACGCGGACCAGGCGGAGCTGATCACCGCCGATCAGCCGCTCACCATCCTCGGCGAGGGCACCGCCGTGATCCGACGCAGCCCGCTCGGCGTGCTGCTCGGGATCATGCCGTGGAACTTTCCCTACTACCAGGTGGCCAGGTTCGCGGCGCCGAACCTGATCCTCGGCAACACGATCGTCCTGAAGCATGCGTCGCAGTGCCCGGAGTCGGCCGCGGCCATCGAGGCGATCTATCGTGACGCCGGGCTGCCGGACGGCGCGTACGTCAACGTCTACGTGAGCAAGGAGCAGGCCGCGAGGATCGTCGCCGATCCGCGGATCCAGGGCGTGTCGGTGACCGGCTCGGAGCGGGCCGGGGCGGCCGTCGCCGAGATGGCCGGGCGGCACCTGAAGAAGGTGGCGCTGGAGCTCGGCGGCTCGGATCCGTTCCTGGTGCTGGCCACCGATGATCTTGATGCGGTGGTCGCGGCGGCGGCCGCGGCACGGCTGGACAACACCGGCCAGTCCTGCAACGGCGCCAAGCGCTTCATCGTCGTGGACGGGTTGTACGAGGCGTTCCTGGCCAAGTTCGCCGCGGCGATGGCCGCGGCGCCGGTGGGCGACCCGCTCCTCGACGAGACGGTGCTCGGCCCGCTGTCGTCGGTGGCCGCGGCGACCCGGTTGGAAGATCAGGTCGATCGGGCGGTGGCGCAGGGCGCGACCGCGGTCATCGGTGGCCCTCGGGACGGTGCGTACTATCCGCCGACCGTGCTGACCGGCGTGACGCCCGAGATGGACGCCTATCGCGAGGAGTTCTTCGGACCGGTCGGTGTGGTCTATCGCGTGGCCGACGAGGACGAAGCGGTCACGCTGGCCAACGACACGAACTTCGGGCTTGGTTCGTACGTGTACAGCAACGATCCGAAGCAGGCGGCCCGGGTCGCCGATCGGATCGAGGCGGGCATGGTCTACGTCAACTTGGTGATGGCCGACAGTCCCGAACTGCCGTTCGGCGGCGTCAAGCGAAGCGGTACGGCGCGTGAGTTGGGTCTGCTGGCGGCCGACGAGTTCGTGAATAAGAAACTCATCCGTACCGCCGGCTAGCCCATCGCCGACTCGCCAGGACGGAGATCCCCTTCGGCCCGAGGTGCTCGGGCGGCGCGCCGTCGGAAGGCCGCTCCGCGACTCGTCCTCGGGGTCTCGCGATGAGGATCGCGCATGCCCGATACTCGCGGGCATGAAGCTGTATTTCGCGGCGTCTCTCTTCACCACGCCGGAGCGCACCTGGAACGCCGAAGTAGCCGCCGCCCTTCGAGCGGCCGGGCATGAGGTCTTCCTGCCCCAGGAGCAGGAGCCCGGCAAGGACGACGCTGGCATCTTCGCCACGGACGTCGGTGGCATCGACTGGGCGGACGGTCTCGTGGCGATCATGGACGGGCCCGATCCGGACTCGGGCACGTGCTGGGAGGTGGGATACGCGTTCGGCAAGGGGAAGCCGGTCGTCCTTGTGCGGACCGACATGCGGATCCTGGCCGGCAACGCCGCCAACTACAACGCGATGCTCAGCCAGTCGGCCACGACCAGGATCGACCTTCCGCTCGGCTCGACCACCGAGGTCATCGGCTCGATCCTCGAGGCGCTGGCGCGGATCGAAAGCCGGGAGACCTCGTCGTCGTCTCGATGAGCCGGCTCAGGAGCCGAGCATGAGCCGAGCGTTCGCCTTCGTACGTCAGCTCGTCGAGCGGGTGTTCCCACGTGGGGCCATCGTCCTCTCGGTCCTGGGCCTCGCCTATTTCGCGATGGGCCTGGTCCGCAACCGGGTCTTCGCGATGACGTACGGGGCCGGCCCGGAGCTCGACGCCTACAACGCGGCCTTCCGCATCCCCGAGATCGCGCTCGACGTGCTCGTCGCCTCGGGTCTGACCGCGCCCTTCGTCCCCATCTTCACGACCATCCGCCGAGGAGACGAGGCGGGTGCGAACACGTTCGGGCAGACGGTGCTCACCGGTGCCGTCGCCGTCATGGCGGTCGCATCGGCGCTGATCGCCATCGCGGCGCCTTGGCTGGCCGACTGGTTCGAAGGCTTCGACCCGGCGACGCGCGCGATGTACATCGACCTGCTGCGGATCAACTGCCTCGCCCAGATCCTGTTCGCGGCGTCGTTCGCGATCGGCGAGGTCCTCGTCGCGAACCGGCGGTTCGCCTTCTATGCCCTGGCGCCGGTCCTGTACACGAGCGGGATCGTCCTCGGGACTGTGCTGTTCGCCGACCGGTTCGGGATCTACGCCACCGCCTGGGGCGCGGTCGCCGGCGCCGCGGCCCATCTCGGGATCCGGGCACTTGGCATCCGCCGGACGTCGTTCCGGATCCGGCCCGCGTTCGCCATCCGGACGCAGGCGTTCGGCGAGTTCATCCGGCTGATGATCCCGCGCATGATCAGCCACCCGATCGAACCGATCACGGTGACGTACTTCACGATCCTCGCCGCGTCGCTCGGGGCAGGCAGCGTGACCGCCCTGAACTTCGCGAACGACTACCAGGTCCTGCCGGTAAGCCTGATCGGGGTCACGTTCTCGCTCGCGGTCTTCCCCACCCTGTCGGCGGCTTTCGCCGACGGCGACGCCCCGGCCTACCGGGCGGTCCTGCGCCGCAACCTGGTCACGATCGGGGTCCTGACGGGGATCGCGGCAGTCGGCCTCTTCGTCCTGTCCGGACTCCTCGTGGAGGTGTTGCTGGGCGGCGGCAAGTTCGGACCGGACGACGTCGCGCTCACCTCGGCCGTCGTGGCGGCGTTCGCGATCTCGGTCCCCTTCGACGCCCTCGCCTACCCGCTCTCGAGGGGGCTGTACGCGACGCACGACACCATCCGGCAGGTCGCTTCGTCGTTCGCGGGCCTGGGCGTGGTCGTGGCGGTCTCGCAGATCCTGGTCGAGCCCATCGGGATCCTCGCCATCCCGCTCGGCTATGCGGCCGGGATGGCGGCCAAGGACCTGCTCCTGGCGATCTTCCTCGTCGGTCGGCTGCGCCGGTTCGAGGCTCAGCGATCCGGCGCGATGAGCGTCGGCACGACCGCGATGTAGAGGCCGTCGCGGTCCTTGTAGTGGCCCTCGGGCCGCTTCCACTTCAGGTAGTTGCGTTCCATCTCGGCGGTATTCTGGAAGGTCCCGGGCGGATCGGACCTGCCCCAGATGCTGGAGACCCGCGGATACCACGGATCCAGGATGTACGCACCCGAGACCTTGGCGTCCTTGAAGACGAGCGGATCCGCGTCCGCGCGGAATCCGGTCATGACCCAGGTGTGCGCCCCACGCCAGGCGAGCAGGAGCACGGGCGAGTTCGTCTTGCGGATCGCCTTCGCGGCGTCGCGCAGGGCGGCGCCCCGGGACTTGTAGGCTCGGACTTCGTAGCCCGGAACGCCGTGCGCCTCGAGCGCGAGCGCCATGGCGCCGGGGCCCCAGTCGCCGTTGTGGCTGTCGGCGTAGCTCTCCCAGTTGCGGACCTGCCGTTGGAGCTGCTTCTGGAAGGCGTCCGACGTGTCGCCCTGGCCGAGGACCGCGAGCGTCATCTGGACTCCGGCCGTGGCGCACCACGTGTCCTTGAGCTCGGAGGCGAAGACCGCCTTCGGCTTGGCCACGATATCGATGTCGACCGGCGCCCGGTCGGGGGTCTTGGCCGGCGTCGGCGTCGCTTCGGCGGTCGGCGTGGGCGCGGCCGAAGGGCCGGTCGACCCGCTCGGCGGCAGGACCGCGGCCTCGGTCGGCTCGGGCGCCTCGGGCGGGTCCGACGGCTCGTCCTCGTCGGCCTCGTCCTGCGGATCGACGACAAGCACGGTATCGGGACCTGGCCGGTCCGGCGGCGGCCCAGCCAGGAACCGGTCGACGCGCGCGACCAGGCGGTCGAATTGGTCACCCGCCCCGAAGGCGTTGACCGCGACCGCGCCGGAACTGACCGCGAGGACGAGCAGCACGACCATCGCCGACCCGGAGATGAGCTGCGTGCGGCGGCGGGGTCGACTGAACATGCGCTGGCGGTCCTCCGGGGGTTGCCATCCTACGGCCAAACGACGCTGGAAGCGTCCAACGTGTTGCTCCAGCCGGTGCGCGCTGTCACGGCTCGAGGTCGAAGGACCGGACGTGGCGGGGCTGGAAGACGGCGATCGGCCGCCGGTCGAACGTGGCGATGCGACGGATCCCGAGGCGCTCGGCGGTCGCGACGAGCAGGGCGTCGGCGAGGCGCGGCCGATGCTCCGCCGCAGCCTGCAGGTGCTCCGCCGCCCGCGCCATATCGGCATCGGTCGGGGCGACGAGCCGGATCCCCCCTCCGGTCACGGACCCGATCAGGGCGAGCGTCGCCTCGAGTCCGAGCTCCCGCTGGAGCAGGACGTCGAGCTCGGCCAGGGTCAGGTCGCCGAGCAAGAGCGGTTCGTCGGCTCGCCGGAACCAGGCGACCGCCGCGTCGTGGTTCAGGTCGGCCCGGTCGGCCGCGGCCAGCACGGCGCTCGCGTCGAGCAGGATGGCCACGGCTCTCCGGCTAGCGGTTCGCGGGCTGGCGGCGGCCCGCCTCCCGGCGGGCGATCGACCGGCCATCCAGCGAGAGCCGGCCGTGCTGGCTCCGGCCGATGGCGAGGAACGGCAGGTCGGGCGCCTCGTCGTGCGCCTCGAGGTACGCCTCGATCGCCGCGGTGATCACCGCGGTCCGCGAGGTCCGTCGGCGCGTGGCAAACCGGGCGACCCGCTCGAGCAGGTCCGGGTCAGCCAGGATCGTGGTCCGACGCGTCGTCATATGACGACATATATGACACGTTGGCGGGATGCGGTCAACCCGTGCGACCATCGTCGCCCGACCCGCCCGACCGTCATCCAGCCTCAGTTCGTGCCAGCCGGAGGCCGCCGTGGACCGCTTCGAACCGAACCTGCGCATCCCCGGACCGACGGCCCTGCCGCCCTCGGTTCGCGTCGCCGGCGGCCGCCAGATGATCAATCACCGCGGACCGGAGTTCGCGGCGATGCTCGAGCGGATCCTGAGCGGGATGAAGCCGTTCTTCGGCACCACTTCCGATGTCGCGATGATCACGACGGCCGGGTCCGGAGGCCTCGAGGCGGCGGTCGTCAACACGCTCTCGCCCGGGGACAAGGTGCTCGGCGTCTCGATCGGCTCGTTCGGCGACCGGTTCGCCAAGATCGCCGGGATCTACGGGGCGGACGTCACCAAGCTCGACGCCGAGTGGGGCTACGCGGCGGCGGCCGACGAGGTCCGCGAGCGGCTGCGTACGATCCCCGGCCTCAAGGCGGTGCTGCTGACGCACAACGAGACCTCGACCGGGGTGATGAACCCGATCCGCGACCTGGCGGCCGCCATCCGCGAGGAGGCACCGGACGCGTTCATCCTCGTGGACAGCGTGTCCGGCCTGGGGGCCGTGCCATTCGAGATGGACGCCTGGGGCGTGGACGTCGTCGTCACCGGGTCGCAGAAGGCCTGGATGTCGGCGCCGGGCCTGGCGATGATCGCCGCATCGTCGCGGGCGTGGGCCGCGATGGAGCACGCGACGATGCCGCGCTTCTACCTCGACCTAAAGACGCACCGCGAGAGCCACGCCGCTGGCCAGACGCCGTTCACGCCGGCGATCGCCGTCGTCTACCAGGTCGACGAGGGACTCCGGCTCATGGCCGAGGAAGGCGCGCCCGCCATCTTCGCCCGCCATGAGGCCTGCGCCGCCGCGGCCCGGGCGGGGCTTGCCGCGCTCGGGTTCGACCTGCTCGCCGAGGCCGATGTCGCCTCGAAGACCGTGACCGCGGCCCTCATCCCCGACGGTCTCGACTGGAAGGCGTTCAACGCCGAAGTCAAGCGTCGCGGGGTGGTCCTGGCGGGCGGCCAGGGCAAGCTGACCGGCAAGATCTTCCGGGTCGGTCACCTGGGCTCGGTGACTGTCGAGGAGATCCTGGGCGCGATGAGCACGCTCGAGATCGCCTCGCTCGTCCATGGTCGTCCCGTCACGCCCGGCAGTGCCGTCGGGGCTGCGCAGGCCGCCGCCCTGGCCGCCCAGGGGATCGTCGCGCTGTCGGTCGCCGGAGCCGCCGGGTGAGGATCCTCGTCGCAGAACCGGTCGCCAGCGAGGGCATCGAGCTCCTGCGGGCCCACCACGACGTCGACGAACGACCCGGCCTCTCGCGCGAGGAGCTCTGCGCGATCCTGCCCGACTACGACGCGCTCATCGTGCGCAGCCAGGTCGCGGTGGACGCCGAGCTCATCGCGGCCGGCACGCGGCTGGTCGTCATCGGTCGCGCCGGCGTGGGCGTGGACAACGTCGATCTCGATGCGGCCACGCGGGCCGGCATCACGGTCGTCAACGCGCCGACCGGCAATACGATCGCAGCCGCCGAGCACACGTTCGCGCTCATGTACGGCCTGGCCCGCAAGACCGCCCCCGCCGACGCCTCGGTCCGGGCCGGCAAGTGGGAACGCTCGGCGTTCACCGGACGTGAGTTACGTGGCCGGACCCTGGGCATCGTCGGACTCGGCAAGATCGGCCAGGCGATCGCGGTGCGGGCGCGGGCGATGGAGATGACGGTCCTGGGCGTCGACCCGTTCGTCACGGCCGAGCAGGCGGCCAACCACGGCGTGGAGCTCGTGGAGCTCGACGAGCTCCTGCGACGCTCGGACATCGTGACCGTCCACGTCCCGCTGACGCGAACGACCCGCGCGATGATCGGCAAGTCGGCCATCGCGAAGCTCAAGCCGGGCTCGATCGTCCTCAACGTCGCCCGCGGCGGCGTCCTCGACGAGGCCGCCGTCGCCGACGCGCTCCGGTCAGGGCATCTCGGTGGGGCCGGGATCGACGTGTTCGAGCACGAGCCACCGACCGGCTCGCCGCTCCTCGATGCCCCGAACACGCTGCTGACGCCGCACCTCGGGGCCTCGACGGCCGAGGCGCAGATCCTCGTCGCCGAGGAGGTGGCGGCGCAGGTCCTCGATGTGCTCGAAGGGCGCAGTGCGCGCTACGCGGTCAACGCCCCGCTGCTCACGCCGGAGACGGCCCGTGCGATCGCCCCGTACCTGCCCCTGGCCGAGGTCCTGGGGCGGTTCTTCGCGGAGTTCACCCGTGGCGGGCTCAAGACGCTGACCCTCGAGATCGCCGGCGACCTCGCCGCCTACGACGGCACGCCGCTCACCGCGGCTGTCCTGCGCGGCCTTCTCGAGACGACCACGATGGAGCGGGTCAACCTGGTCAATGCGGGGGCCCTGGCGAAGGCCCGCGGCATCACGCTGATCGAGCGCAAGACCCCGGACGCCGGGGCGTTCTCCTCGCAGCTGACGCTCTCGACCGAGCGTCGCGGCGTGACGACGACCGTCGCCGGCACGGTCGCCGCCGGTGAACCACGGATCACCCGCCTCGACGACTACCGCCTGGACATGGCCCCATCCGACGTGATGCTCATCACCCGGCACATGGACCGTCCGGGCACGGTCGGCCGGATCGGCATCATGCTCGGCGAGGCCGACGTGAACATCAGCGCCATGCACCTGGCTCGCTCCCGGCCGCGCGAGGATGCCCTGATGATCCTCGCCCTCGACGACGACGTCCCCGACGGCGTCGCCGACGCCATCCGGGCCCACGAGAACGTCAAGGACATCTGGACGATCCGCCTGGGGAGCGAGCGCTGACTGGCGCACCGATCCCGGCCGACCTGGACGCGACACTCGTCCTCGTCCGGCACGGCGAGAGCGAGTACATCGTCGAAGGCCGCTTCCAGGGCCAGGCCGAGACCCCGCTGTCCGCGACCGGCCGTTTGCAGGCCCGGTCGGTCGCCGAGCGCCTCGCCGACCCGGGGCGGTCCCCCGCCCTGCCGATCCCGCCGGTCGCGCCGCAGGCGATCGTGCACTCGCCACTGGGTCGGGCGGCGGAGACGGCGACGGCCATCGTGGACGCCAGCCCTGCCCACCCGCGGCCCAGGCCGGACGCCCGCTTCTCGGAGATCGGCCAGGGCGAGTGGGAAGGGTTGCACCGCGACGAGATCGGGGCGCGCTTCGCCGACGCGCTGGCCGGCTGGCGCGCCCGACCGACCGAGGTGTGGGCGCCCGGTGGTGAGTCGCTGGCGGAGGTCGCCGCACGCGTCCGGGACGGCCTCGCAAGCGTCCTCGACGACCTTCGGGACGGGCGTGCTCGTGGGCCGCTCGATCCGGTCGCCGGCTACGGTCGCTCCCGGGGCGACACGCCGTGGAGCGTGCTCGTCGCCCACGACGGGGTCTTCAAGGTGACGATGCTGACCCTGTTCGACCTGCCGCTCGACCGGTTCTGGATGTGGTCGTTCGATCTGTGCGGGATCACGGTGGTCGAGGTCCGTGCCGGGCGCCCGGTCCTGCGGGCCCACAACCTGACGGCCCACCTCACATCGACGCTCGATGCCGCGGCGTTGGCCGAGCGCTCGGCCCGCGAGGCGACCGGCGCGCTCTGACCCGGATCAGCGGCGGCGACGCTCTCGGCGGCGGAACGCAAGGCGGAGCAGGTTCAGCTTGAGGCGGCGCTCGGCGAGCCTGAGGGCCCCGAGGCGGTCCTCGCCCAGGACGCCCCGGCCGTAGGCGGTCTCGACCTTGGCGCGCGCGACCATCTCGAGTTCCGGCTTCGCGATCGGCAGGACCTCGCCGAGGCCGCCGGAGAACTCGTAGACAGTCTGGGTGGGCCGCGGCCCGAACCCGAAGCGCGAGGCGAGGCGCGTCACGGTCCGGTAGGCGTGATCCGGGGTCGTGCCACCGCGCGGGCCGCGCTGCCACGTCACGAAGGCCAGGACCGCGAAGATGATCGCGAGCAGGACGGCCGTCGCGATGAGCGGGCCAGCCGGGCCGGTCCCGCCGGTCGTGCCAGCGCCACCGGCGCCGCTCGGCTCGGCTCGTTCGTCCCGTCTCGGCCCCGACGGGATCGCGAAGCTCGGCAGCGGAGGCGCCGTGCCGGTCACCGGCGGACCGGACGGTAGCGCTGGCAGCTTGGCGACCTCGCCGCCCGTGGGATCGAACGGGACCCAGCCGTAGCCCGGGAAGTAGACCTCGACCCACTCGTGGCTCTGGCCGTTCTTGATCGGTTCCTCGCCCCTGGCCGTTCGTGTGCCGGGCAGGAAGCCCTCGACGACCCGCGTCGGGATGCCCTGTTCGCGCAGGAAGATCGCGAACGTCGACGCGTAGAACTGGCAATACCCACGCCGATAGGCGGCGAAGCACTCGACCGACGAGATCTCCTTGCACGGCCCGCTCATCAGGTCGAGCACGTCCTGGTCGTAGGTGAACACGCGACTCTCTCCCGACGCCTGGAAGCGGCCCATGAGCCACGTCGTGAAGTCGAACGGGTTCTTCGATGGCGCCTGGCTGACGAGCTCGCTATAGAGCTGCTCGGCCTGGCCTCCGGCGGGCATGGCACCGTCGGGCACGTCGAGATAGAGGTCCTTGATCTCGACCGGATAGGCGGTCCCGGCCGCCCGCAGGTTCTCCTGGTTCAGTTGCCCGGGATCATTGCCCTCGATCGGGATGAGGGCCGTCACGGTGTACGGACCGTTGCCGTCGCGCTGGATATTGCCCAGGAACGGCCCTTCGCCCGCCAGCGAGACGGTGGAACCCTGGTCGACGAGGCTCGGCGTCAGCGGCGAGAGAACCAGCCGCCCGCCATAGCGAGCCGGGGTGACCGAGAATGTGAGCGGCCGTGACACGCCCGGGTTCGCGGCGTCGGGCGATCCATCGAGGAGGGCCCCGCCGGGCTCCACCTGGACCGACGCCCCCTCGCTCGACCGCCAACCGTTGAGCGCGAACTCGTCATAGGTCACCGCGCGCCAGTAGAAGACGCGTTTCTCGTCAGCCGGCAGCTGGATCGTGACCTCGAGGCTGTCATCGGGTTGCCAACGACCGGAGATCCGCGTCCCCGACGGGTCGAAGTCGGCACCGAACGTCCGACTATTGGCACCGGTCGGAAGGTATTTCTGGAACGAGCGGGAGAGCTCGACGAGCCCGGCACTGAGGCCACCCCAGGCGCCCCGCAGCGGGGCCGAGGAGGCCACGTTCGTGAGCAGCAGTGACGCCCCGATCGCCACGACGATGAACAACGTCCCGCCGCGCAGGTAGACACCGGAGATGGACCCGGGATCGCCGATCCGCCGCCGGAGCCACTCGGCCTGCTCCTCGAGGACGTGATAGCGGATCAGCAGGAAGAGCGACGTGATGCTGTAGATGACGAGCAGGGCCAGTTGGTCGCGCTCGGTGAGGGACATGTTCACGAGCAGGGCCAGGCCGACGATGACGATGGCGTTCAGCGGCCGACGCGCACCGAAGGCGGCATAGGCCGCGAACATCGATGTCCCCCACACGAACAGGCCGAGGACCAGCAGGAAGTGGCCGTACTCGTTGGTCAGCTGGAGCCTCGCGATGCCCAGGTCGATCACCGCCTGGACCAGGGACCGCGCCGTCTCCTGGTATGGGGGCAGCGTGGCGCCTTCACGTCGCAGGATGTCGCCGACCACGAGCGGGACGATGAGGGCGGCAAAGACCGAGCCGACGAGATACGTCAGCCAGCGGCCCCAGCCGACCTTGACCCCGATCAGGCCCATGAGCATGCCGGCGATGGCCATCGGGACCAGGAAGTCCGTGAAGTCCTCGCGCGCGAGGATCGGGGCGACGTCGTCGATCGAGGCCGCCATCGTCGCGCACAGGATCCCCACCAGCGCGACGGTCAGCCAGCCCTCGGCGGGTGCCAGGGGGATCCGGCGGAGCGTCGGCAGGCGGTTCATCGGGTCAGGAGTTCGCCGAGCGGTCGGCCCGGGGTCACGAGGTACCACGGCAGGTCGTATTCAGCGAGAGCGTGGCGCAGCGCTCGCGCGCGCTTGGCCGCAGCGTCGGCCTCGGCGGGATCGACGGCCTCACGTCGCCCGGAGGTCGCCGCTTCGGCGTCCCGTGCGGCGCGATCGAACGCGGCGACGTCGAACGTGATCACCGCGCACGCGACGCCTCGCGTCCGAAGCCCGGCCAGTGGCCGGATCCAGGACGGGTCGAGCGATGGGGTGATGACCACGGCCGTCATGCCGCGTCGGAGGCGACCGACGGTGGATATGAGCGTCTCGACGAGCGGGGCGTGCCCGTCCGCCTCGACGGCGGCCAGGAGCTGCATGATCTTCTGGTGCTGGCGGCCGCCGCGGTCGGCCGGCAGGAACGCTGTCCTCCCGGCATTGACCGTGAACCCGACCGCCCGGTTCTCGGCGATCGCCTTGTCGGAGATGGCGGCCGCCGCGCGGATGGCCGCCTCGGTCGTCGATTCGTCACCCTGCCCGCCGCCGATGCCGCGCTGCAGGTCGAGGATGATCCAGGCATCGGCCGTCTGCTCGAGGTCGAACTCCTTGACCTGCAGTTCGCCGTGTCGCGCGGTCGCCTTCCAGTGGATGCGGTTCATCGCGTCGCCGGGGGCGTATGGCCGCACCGAGCTCGCGAGCGGGGTCGTCTGCAGGGTCCGTTCCGGGGAGGCGTGACTGCCTTCCAGGACCGCCGACGGGAGCCGCCAGGTCGGGATCGGCTCGAGCCTGGGATAGACCACCACCGAGACGCCCTGGCCGACCGTCGCAGCCGCTTCGAAGAACCCGAACGGGTCGCCGGTCCGGATGTGCAGTGGCTCGATCCGGAAGTGCCCGCGCCGCGACAGGGGCACCCGGATGAGCCACGATCGCTCGCTCCGACCGCCGAGGGTGATGGCCCGACCCGGCAGGGCGCCGGGCAGGGTCGTCGGGTTGTGGACCTCGAGCCACAACTTGGGCAACCGGCTGCCGTTGCGCAGCGTGTAGGTCACCCGCATCCGGTCGCCGACGTGGCCGTGGAGCTGGCTGACGGCATAGCCGGCCTCGAGGTCCGTGAGGCCGAGGCGGACCAGGACGTACGAGCCGCCGATGACAAGGATCGCGAGGTACAGCAGGTAGAAGAGGTACGGCCAGCCGGTCGAGAACGCGGCGACGACGAGGAAGGCGGTGACGAGAAGGAGCTCGAGCCGGCGGATCATGCGATTCGGCCTCGTGCGCTATCGGCCGACGGTTCGGGTCCTACGCGCCAGGAACGGCTGAGGCGCCCGAGGCGCTGCGCAGGTCCGAGGGGCCACCGGTCCCGGTCGGGCGGATGCCCTCGATCGACGTCGTCTCGAGGAGCTCCCGCACGACCTGGCCGGCCTGGACGTCGTGGATGGACGAACTCGTCTTGATGATGAGGCGATGGGCCAGGGCAGGCTCCGCGAGCGCCTTGACGTCGTCGGGGATGACGTAGTCGCGTCCGAGCAGCCCAGCCAGGGCCTGGCCGGCCCGGTAGAGGGCGATGGACCCGCGCGGCGAGGCACCCAGATACACGTCGGGATGGCTGCGCGTCGTCCCGACGAGCCGGACGATGTAGTCGGCCACGCTCGAGTCGACGTAGACCTCGCGGACGGCCTCCTGCATCTCGCGCAGCTCGTCGACGGTCAGGACCTCCTCGAGGTCCTCGAGCGGATGCGTGCGCTTCTGCTCGTCGAGGATGACGATCTCCTCGATCGGCTGCGGGTAGCCGAGGCGCAGGCGCAGCATGAAGCGGTCGAGCTGGGCCTCCGGCAGGGCGAAGGTGCCCTCGTACTCGATCGGGTTCTGGGTCGCGATGACCAGGAACGGATCGGGCATCGGGTAGGTGGTGCCGTCGATCGTGGCCTGCCGCTCCTCCATGCACTCGAGCAGCGCCGACTGCGTCTTCGGGGTCGCGCGGTTGATCTCGTCGGCGAGCACGATCTGGCTGAAGATCGGCCCGGGGCGGAACTCGAACTCCCGCGTCTTCTGGTTGTAGATCGACAGCCCCGAGACGTCGGACGGCAGCAGGTCCGGCGTGAACTGGATCCGTCGGAACGAGGAGCCGAGGCTCCGCGCGATCGCCTTCGCGAGCACGGTCTTGCCGGTGCCGGGCACGTCCTCGATCAGAAGGTGGCCACGGCAGAGCAGCGCGACGAGCGCCAGGCGGACCTCGTGGTGCTTGCCGACGATGACGCGCTCGACATTGGCGAGGACCTTGTCGCCGGTCTCCTGGATCTTGGTCATCGGCCTCTCTCGCGGGATGGGCGACGCCTGGGGACGCCGCGGGCGGGCGGGAACGAGGGGTGCGACGAGTCCAGCCGGACTCATGTGTCGTCGCAGGATAGTACGTCCTGCCGCCGCGATAGGTTCCGAGGCCCCAGATCCCTCTGCCTAGATGACGCCCGGAGGCGGGGAATTGTTCGATCTTCGCGGGCGGAGCGATGTCGTTCGGTCCGCCGAGCCGCGGTCGATGGTCGCCAGCGGACCCGTGGCGCAACGTCGACGGACGAGCATCGGCCTGGGGCGGGCGAACCACCCGCCCCAGCCGATCCGAACGGGAGGGTGACCGCGGCGACGGCCCCCAGCCATCACCACGGTCGCGCCCCCCGGCATCCCTCCACGGCACGAGCGTCGAGCGCGCACATGAACGCTGTGTCAGCGGCGTGTCAACGTCGTGCCACAGCCCCCGATCACCCCTAGCCGCGCAGGAGCGTGAGCGCGCCGACCCATGCCGTCATCAGGCACCCGATGCCACCCATGACGGCGAGGAACGGCTCACCGCCGATCCACGAGGCCGCCGCGACGCCGCCGAACATGATCGCGAGGACGGCGGCGATGGCGGCCAGCCCGATCCGTTCGACCCACGGTCGACGCGGCCTCGGCTCCGGTCGGAGGTCAGGCCGCCCCGGCCCGTCGGCCGGATCGTCCGTCACGGCGCGCCCCGCAGGTAGCGGGTCATCAGGTCGCCGGCGATCGGGGCGGCCGTCTCGCCACCACGACCGCCCTGTTCGACGAGGACGGCGATCACGACGGTCGGGGCCTCGGCCGGCGCGAAGCCGATGAACCACGAGTGGGGCTCGCCGGTGCCGCCCAGCTCAGCCGTGCCCGACTTGCCGGCCGTGGTCACGCCCCGGACCTTCGCGCCGGAGGTGAAGTGCCGCCCGAGGTCGCCCTCGACGGCCGCGACCATCGCGCGGTTGACGTCGCGTGCGTCGGAGGCGTCGATCACCTGGGCCATCCGCTCCGGCCCGAAGGTGCGCGAGCGATCCTTGCCGGTCATCGCAGTGACCAGCCGTGGCTGCATCAACACGCCGTCGTTGGCGATCGTCGCCGCCACCAGCGCCATCTGGAGCGGGGTCACGAACGTCTCGGCCTGCCCGTAGGCCGCGTTCGCCAGCTCGACGTCGTCGGCGAAACCGCCCGGCGCCGACCCGTCGCCGTTGGTCACCTGCGAGACCGCCGTGGGCAGCTCGAATGGGAGCGCCGCATCGAAGCCCATCCGGTCGGCGTAGCGGATGAGGTCCCGGCCACCCGTCTCCAGGCCCGTCAACGCGTACCAGATGTTGCAGGAAACCTCGGTCGCCTCGACGAAGTCGAGCGCCTTCGAGCCCGTCACCGGGTGATGACCGTCGCGGATCCGGAAGCCGTCGACGAGCAGGCCGTCGCGCTCGGCCTTCGGTTGCTCCTTGTAGGTCGTCGCCGGGCTGACCGCGCCCGACCCAAGACCGGCGACCGCGGTCACGATCTTGAACACGGAGCCCGGCACGTAGCGACCGAGCGTCGCGCGTGGCAGCAGCGGCTGCGACTTGTCGTCGGCGAGCGCCGTGAACGTCGCATCGGCCGTTTGGGGATCCGCGATGGCGGAAGCGTCGTATGTCGGGGTCGAGGCCAGCGCGAGGATCTCACCGGTCCGCGGGTCGAGCATGACGACCGCCCCGCGATCCTTGCCGAGCGCGCGGACCGCGGCCCGCTGGAGCTCGTCGGAGAGCGACAGGGTCAGGTCCTTGGGGTCGTACGGGGTCGCCCCGAACTTGCGGAAGGCGTCGATCAGCGGGTCGCCCGCCAGTCCCGCGAGCTCGGCGTCGAACGCCCGCTCGAGCCCGGCCGTGCCATAGCGGCGCGAGGCGTACCCGACGACGTGGCTGATGGCGTCATCGGCGTAGATGCGGTAGAGCTCGCCGCGTTCGTCCTTCTTGTTGCGCGCGAGGACCTTCCCGTCCCGGTCGACGATCTGTCCCCGTGGCACGGTCCGGGACGCGGCGATGACCGCGGGGTCGTAGGGCGAGCGCACCAGCTCCGGAGCGCGGACGACGCCCCAGTAGCCGGCCGCCCCGCCCAGCAGCCCGAATGCGACCGACAGGGTCACGAAGACGTGGATGATGCCCCGCGAAAGCGGTCGTCCGCCCGAACCGACCGCGCTCATCCGCCCGCCCGTCCCGTCAGGCGTCGCCAGCGGCGGACTTCGGAGGGCGGTGGCGGAGGCTCGACGCCCTTGTCGGACAGGGCTAGCAGGAGCCCCACGACCAGCGAGTTGGCCAGCAGCGACGAGCCGCCGTAGCTGATGAACGGGAGCGTCACCCCCGTGAGCGGGAGCACCTTCAGGTTCCCCGCCGCGATGATGAACGCCTGGATCCCGACGACGAGCGCGAGACCGATCGCCAGGAGCGAGCGGAAGTCGTCCGCGGCGGCCGCCCCGATCCGGAGCCCTCGCTCGACGACGACCAGGAAGAGCCCGAGGATCGCGAGCACCCCGACGATGCCGAGCTCCTCACCGAGGGCCGCCAGCGGGAAGTCCGTGTGGATCTCGGGGATCGGCAGCTGGCCGCCGACCTCGGGCAATCCGGCACCCAGCCCGACGCCGACCAGGCCGCCGCGCGCGAACGCGTGGAGGGCCTGGACCACCTGGTAGCCGGTACCCAATGGGTCGGCGAACGGGTCGAGCCAGATGTCGATGCGGACGCGCACGTGCTCGAACAGCTGCGCCATCAACAGGCTGCCCAGCACGAACAGGATCAGCCCGATGACGACGAGGCTCACGCGACCGGTCGCCACGTAGACGAGCGCCAGGAACACCCCGAAGAACAGCAGCGCGGCGCCGAGATCCCGTTGGATGACGACGATGCCGAGGGCGATGGCCCACATCGCGACCATCGGCGCCAGGTACGGCAGCGGCGGCAGGCGGAGCGGTCCGACCCGTGTGTCCTGTTCCACCAGGAGCGCCCGGTTCTCCGAGAGGTAGCCCGCCAGGAAGACCACCAGGATGACCTTGAGCAGTTCGGATGGCTGCCCGCTGAGGGGTCCGACCTGGATGGTCAGGCGCGACCCGTTGATCTCGGTCCCAAGCACGAAGGTCAGCAGCAGCAGCCCGACGCCGGCCGCGGCCCAGGTGTACTTGTAGCGGCGCAGCCACGCGTCGGACCGGACGACGATCCCGAGGGTCGTCGCGACGGTCAGGGCCACGAGCAGCCACACCAGTTGGACCTGGGCGAGGCCGAGCTCGGTCCCGAAGAAGGTCTGGGTCACCAGGTCCTGGGGCAGCCGCTCCATGAGCAAGAGCGAGATGCCGCCGAGGAGGCCGACGACGGGCAGCAGCACCTGGTCGGTGCGGCGACCGGCCAGCACCTGGGCGACGTGCGCCGCGATCAGGGCGACGAGGTAGATCGCCAGACCGCGTGGATCGGCCGGGGCGAGCGACCCGGTGACCGTCGCCCCGAGTGACACGCTGCCGACCAGTAACGCGAGCGCGGCCAGCGTCAGCAATCGAGCTTCCTGCCAGCGCGGGCGCGGACGGATCGGCCCGAGGATGCGCGGCAGTGTCGGCGAGCGTCCGACCGCCCCGGGTGCGCCGACGGTCATCGACGGGCTCGCTCGAGCCGAAAGCGGACCTGACCCACCTGGAGTTCATCGCCGAACGCCATCGCGGCGACGCCCTCGACGGGCCGCCCGTTCACGTACGTGCCGTTCGTGCTGCCGAGGTCCTCGGCGTACCAGGCCCGCCCGCGGTAGGTCAGGATCGCGTGTTCCGCCGACGCGAACGGATCGTCGACGACGATCGCATTGTTGACGTCCCGGCCCAGGGTCGTGATCGCGTCGATGGCGAACACCTGGCCGGCCGCCGGCTCCCCGCTCGGTGATTCGACGACCACCAGCCGACCCAGTTCACCGGTCCCCTCGCGCGTCGCCGCACGGAGGTCGCGCATCAGCGCCCGGACGACTCGATACAGGAAGACGTACAGCAGCGCGAGGAACAGGAACCGGACGATCCACAGGACGAGCAGATTGCCGTCCATCAGCGAGTCGCCCCGTCGACCTCGACCTCCAGCGTCGATGCCCCGATCTGGATCAGGTCGCCCGGACCCAGGACGACCTCCGTGACGCGTTGGCCGTTCACCTCGGTCCCGTTCGTGCTGCCGAGATCGGAGTACAGCAGCGTCCCGCGTCGGCCGGCGATCCGCCCGTGATGGCGCGACACCCGCTCGTCGCGCAGAACGAGGTCGTTGTCGGTGGCGCGGCCGATCGTCAGGCCGGTCCCGACCGAGACCTCGCGGACACCGCCCTTCGGTTCGTGGACGCGCAGGCGGGCGGTCGGCGCGGTCGGGACCGGCACCGCGAAGACCATCGTCGAGGCCGGGTCAGGTCGCTGGTCGCGATCGTCGGCCCGTTCGTGGTCGACGGCCGACGCAGATCGGCCGGCGATCGGATCGGCGAACCGCGCATCCACCCGGATATCCGCGCGTTCGACCGTCGGGTCCGAGAGCAGGTCCACCCGCGGCCGGTCGACGAGGGTGTAGTGGTGGGCCCGGGCGAACAGCAGGGCCGCGTCGGCAAGTTCCGCGGCGAGGGTCTGTTCCATCTCATCGAAGCCCGCCAGGTCGGCCGGATGGAGATGGACCACGAACCGGTTCGGGGCGAGGGTGCGGTCCGAGGCGGCCAGCCGCTCGGCCTCCATGGCCCGTTCGATCCGGCGCTGGAGCTGGACAGGCTGGAGTCTGGTCCGGAACAATCGAGCGGACGGGCGCTCGAAGAGTCGTTCGAAGAACCGCTCGATGGCGGTGAGCGGCGGCATGGTCGGTGGCGGACTCTACCACAGGGTCCGGGCGGGGCTCTGCGCCACCGCAGACCGCACCGGACTATCCGCCGGGAGGGCCGGTACCCCCGTTGGGGGAACGTCCGGGGTCGTGCGATATACTCTCGCCCCTGTTCGGGGTGGTCCGACCGCCCCGGCATGTCCAGCGCCCATCCGGGGACCCGATGGCCGAGATCCTGACCGAATCCTTCTGCGAGCGATGCGGCTCGCGTTATACCTTCGAATTGGCGGTCCCGCGCGCCCGACTCCGCGGCGTGAAGGTGCTCTCGCGCGGCCTCAGGAACTTCGTCCTCGATGACAAGACGTCGATCGACGAGGCCATGGCGGCGGCCCGCGACGATACCGATCGAGCGCTCACGTCCCAGCAGCTCGAGGCCTTCCACAAGACCTTCAACTTCTGCATGCAGTGCCGGCAGTACATCTGCCCGAACTGCTGGAACGACGGCGAAGGGCGCTGTCTGACGTGCGCCCCGACGCTGGGCCGGGGCATCCTGCCCGCGCCGTTCCCCCACCTCGATCCCACGTCCGGCATCGCGGCGCCTGACGAGAACGGCCTCGCGGCCGCGGCCCTGGCGAGGAACGGCCACGCGCCCGCCGCCGAGCCGTCGAACGGATTCGACGCCATCGCCCGCCTGGACGCCCTCAGCCGCGTCGACGAAGCCACCCCGGCGACCGAGCTGATCGGGGCGAGCGAGATGGATGCTGGCAGCGCGGTCGAACCGGCCATCGTCGAGCACGAGATCGTCGAGCCGGCGCCTGAGCCACCGAGCGCGAGCCTGGCCGCGCCCGTCGCCGAGCCGGTCGTCGAGCCCGTGGTCGAGCGGGTCCTGTTCGATCCGTACGACCCGTCGACGCACACGCCCATCCCGGCCCCGATCGTCGAGCCCGTCGTGGCCGCGACCGAGGTCGTCGCCGAGCCTGCGGTCGTCGCTGAGCCGGCGGTCATCGCCGAACCCGAACTCGTCGCTGCCGTCGAGCCCGAACCCATCGTTGCCGCCGAGGCCCCGGCGATCCCGCCGATCGACGACCTGATCTCGACGAGCGATGCCGAGGACGTTGACGAGACCGTCGGCCAGGCCGAACCGGCTACCCCCACGATGAGCCCGTTGCTCGCTGGGCTGCGCCCGGGCGAGAGCCTCGATGAGGCGCTGGCGGCCTTCGAGTCGGCGCCGACCGAGCTCGTCGAGGATGAGCCGGCACCGGCCGCGTTCGAGCCAAGCGAGCCCGAGGTGGTCGAGCCCGAAGTCGCCGCGGCCGAGATGGTCCAGCCCGAGGTGGTCAAGCCCGAGGTCGCCGCGGCGGGCACGCTCGACGCGGATGCGCTCGCCGACCTCCCCTGGGCCCCAGCCGCCATCGAGGTGTCGGGTGTCGTCGACGCACCGATGCCGCCGAGCGAGCCGGTCGACGACCTGGCCGCCGCGGCCGTCGTCGAGCCGCTCGACGCGCTGCCGACGTCGCAGGACCTGCTCACCGACGCGCCGACGCCGATCCAGGCCGGGTCGGAGCCCGCGGTGTTCGTCGAGCCGCTCAACGAGATCCCGACCGGCGACGCCGACCTCGACGAGCCGGCGATCGGGGCGCCGGTCGAACCCGAGCTCGCCTGGCTGGGGGCGGCGGCGACCGCCTCGGCGGCCACCGAGGCCCCGGCCGTCGAGCCAGAACCGGTCGTCGAGACCGTGCGGCCCGAGCCCCTGGTCGTCGAGCCCGTCGCGACCGAACCCACGGTCGTCGAGCCGATGCCCGTCGAGCCGACGCCCGTCGAGGCCGCCCCCGAGCCGGAGCCGTCGGAGATCGCCGCCGCGGCCGCTGCGGTGGACATCGTCACCCAACCGACGTGGTCGATCGTGGCGCCGGACTCCGAGCCGGTGTCCGAGATCCCGATGCCGGCCGTGGACGTCCCATCGCCGACCGTCGCGCCTGCCGCACAAGTCTCGCCCGCCCCGGTGGCGGAACCGAGCTGGCCGAGTCAACCGCAATGGCCGAGCCAGCAGCCGTCCCCCGGATTGCCGTTCCTCAATCGCCCCGCCGTTCCGACGGGTGGCGTCGACGCGCTGTGGGCCGAATCCGATCGGGCGGTCAGTGGGCCCCGCGGGACAGCCGAGAAGCCAGCCGGCGGCGTCCAGCCGTGCGTGAGCTGCGGCCTGTCACTCTCCGCCACCGCCCGGTTCTGCCGGCGGTGCGGGACCTCGCAGGTCGGCTGACCCAGGTTCGTTCCCTGCCGCCGCACGGCGATCCGCTTCGATCGCGGCCTCGTCGCGGATCCGGACCCACGCCGCGCCGTAGAGCAACGCCTGGAACGTGAAGGACAGCCACGCCAGCGCGACGAACGCGGTCGCGAGCGAACCGGCGAGCGCCGCCGCACCGACGAGACGAGGCGCCAGGAAGACGAAGACCTGGCTGAGGACCACCACGATCAGGCCCACCACGATCGCGGGCGGGACGATCGCCGACCAGCGTGGCGCATGGGGCGGCACCGTCCGATAGATCAGGCCCATCACCAGGCACGCCACGGCGACGATGACGAAGGGCGAGGTCAGCAGCCTCGCCAGCGAACGCCCGATGGGCATAGAGACGGGCAGGAAGGCGTCGGCAGCGCTCGTCAGCCAGACGACGATGATCAGCACGATCACGACCGCGATGAGTAGCGCGACCCACACGAACCCGCGCGCAGTCCGCCGGAGGACATCGCGTTCCGGCTCGTCGGCGAAGATCCGCGAGAAGGCGACGTCCAGGGTCACGTAGAACTGGCTCACGGTCCAGATGAGTCCGACGACGCCGATCAGCGAGGTCAACGCAGCACCGTTCACGAGACCGACGAGCGCGCCCTCGATGAGGTCCCGAAGGGGTGGGAAGAGCGAGGACAGCGCCTCCGCCAGTTCCGCCTGGACCTGCGGGTCCCCGACCAACCAGCCGGCCAGGCCCAGGGTGACGAGCGCGATGGGGATGGTCGCGAACAGGGCCGCGAAGGCCAGGCCATTCGAGAGCAGGCCGCCGGCCGCCCGACCATACGTATCCAGCACGGCCCGGACGAACGCCACGCGCGGCCGCTCGAGGAATCGCTCGAGGATCGCGCCGGGATCCATCGGTCGGGCGATCAGCTCCCGAGATCGTCGAACAGCGCGGACTGGATCGAGTCGGCGCGAACCCGTCGTGGTGCCGCGATGAGTGCCCGGACCTCGCCTCGTCGGACGAAGCGGCGGCCACCCAGCTTGATGCTTTGCAGCCGCCCGGCCCTGGCCCATCCGCCGATCGTGCCGGTCGTGAAATGGACGTTTGCGGCAGCGAGGATCTCGGCCGCTTCGGCCAGCGTGATCCAGTCGGCCGGGGCGGCCATGTCAGGCGCCGTCCTTGTCGGTCGCGCGCCTTGTCGATCGCGGCCTTGTCGGCGCCGGACGCGGACGTCTCGCCCTTCGTCGCGGTCGCGGTCGACGCCGCCTTCGACCCCGACTCATCGGATCCCGAGGCCACCTCGCTCGTTTCCTTCTTCGCCGACGTCGACGCGGCGTGACGCTCCTTCTTCGCCCAGCCCGAACCCTTGAAATGGACGGCCGGCGCCGAGATCGCCTTTCGGACCGGGCCGCCACCGCACAGCGGACACGACGTCGGGCTGGGCGCGTGGACCCCATGGGTCGACTCGAACCGGCGCCCGCAGTTCGCGCATTCGTAGTCGTAGTTGGGCATCGGGCGATCGTCCGGGCGGCCTCAGCCGCGGAGCAGGCGCATGCCGCATTTCGGGCAGTAGAACGCGCGCTCGTGGGCCGACGCGAAGCCGCAGTGCGCACAGACCAGGCCACCGCGCCCGGCGGCCGGCACGGGACGCTCGATCTGGGTCATGCCCTGGGCGTATTGGCTGGCCAGGATGTTGGTCAGGATGCCCGACAGGAGCTTGGCGCCGATCCGGTCGGTGTCGCCGCGAGCGCCGCGGCCGCCCCAGCCGACGACGGCGCGACAGATCATGTCGCCGGTCGCCTCGTCCCAGTGCGACGCGACGCCGCCGACGATCGAGTTGTACTCCGGGTAGCCCGCCGTATCGATCTCACCGTCGAGCAAGGCGCAGGCGAAGGTGTCGAACGCGAGGTCGACCGCATCGATCGACTCGAGGACGACCAGCGCGTGCCGGGTGATCGGCGAGTGGACGTGGTGGGCATTCAGCCATTGCATCGCCTCGGACGGCCGCGTGATCGTGGGGGTGGCCTGGCTGAATTCGATCGGCAGCGGCGAGACGACTTCGATCTCGGACTGGGCGAGCCCCGCCAGCATCGAGGGCAACTCGGCGAGCGCCTTCGGCCCGGACTTCATCCGGACGCCGTCGCTGCTCTTGCCCGCGTAGTACAGCTTCAGCTGGTGGTCCTGAGCGACGACCTCCTCGGGCATCGTCAGGCCGGACTGGCTGACCGGCGCCGCAGCGGCGGGTGTCGTGGGCGCCTCGGCGGCCGCGCCTTTTCGCTTCAGGAACTCGAGGGGCACTAGCGTCTCCCGATGCACGACTGGGCTTCCGGCCATGGTAGCAGGGCGCTTCGTCCGGTTCGCGAGGGTCGGCCAGCGTCGCCGCGGTTCAGGCGGCCCGGAAGATCGCCGCCTCATACGGCCGGAGGGCCAGCGCCGCGCCGTCGGTGAAGGCCGGTGCACCCGGATCGATGGTGTCGAAGACCGGCTCCCAGCTGGTGCCGGCTCGGGCGGCGACAGCGGCCGTGACAGGCTCCCCGGCGAAGTTGACGACGACCAGGGTCGTGCCGGCGTCGCCCTCGCGCACGTAGGCGTAGACGTCGGCCGCCCCGACCGTGACCTGCCGATACGATCCGGTCTGGAGCTCGGGATGGTCGCGGCGCAGCCAGATCAGGCGGCGATAGGTCGCAAGGACCGATCCTCGGTCGGCGTCCTGCAACGCCACGGTGCGCCGATCGACGTCGTCCGCCATCCGGATCCACGGCCGTCCGGTCGAGAAGCCGCCGTTCGGGCCGCCGCCCCACGGCATCGGCGACCGGGCGGCGTCGCGGTTCCACCACGGCACGAGCGCCCGGACCAGGCGACCGCCGCGCTTCGCCGGTGGATCGATGATCTCGTCCCAGGGCACCTTGACGTCGCGCGCCGCGATCTCCTCGCCGTAGTAGAGGAACGGGGTGCCGCGCAGCGTCAGACACAGGACCGCCGCGGCCCGGGCGATCGCGTCGCGATCGGCGACCGGATCCTTCGCGCCGACCCCGAGTCGGCTGACGTGGCGGGACTGGTCGTGGTTGGACAGCACCACGGTCGGCCATCGGCCCTCGGGGAAGATCTCCTCGTGGATGGCGCTCGCCGACGCGAACGCCTCGGCCTTCCATGGCCGCCCGATCAAGAGGAAGTCGAAGACGAGGTGGCGTGGCGCGGCCAACTTGGCGGCCGCGCGGAAATCGGCGGAGAACATCTCGCCGACCGTCATGCGCCCGGGGAAGCTGTCGACCTGCGCCCGGAATTCAGCAAGGAAGTCCAGCAGCTCGGGACGGTCCTTGTCGTAGAGGTGCGTCTGGCGCGAGTAGGGACGCCGACCGTTGTAGCGGCGCGGGTTCGAGGGGAGGTCCTCGTGCTTGAAGAAGGCGTTGAAGACGTCGAGTCGGAACCCGTCGACCCCGCGCTCCAGCCAGCTGCGGGTCATCCGCAGCATCTCGGCCCGCACGGCCGGGTTGCGCCAGTTGAGGTCCGGCTGCTCGGGCAGGAACGTATGCATGTAGAACTGGCCGCGCACGTCGTCCCACTCCCAGGCCGACCCGCCGAAGAACGAGACCCAGTTGTTGGGCTTCGCCCGCCGGCCCGCACGGCCTGGCGGCGGATCGCGCCACAGGTACCAGTCGCCGGTCGGTCCGCCCGGATCGCGCCGCGAGGCCTGGAACCAGCGATGGGCCGAGCTCGTGTGGTTCATCACGAGGTCGAGGACGATCCGGATCCCGCGCCGATGCGCCTCGGCCACGAGCCGGTCGAAGTCGTCGAGCGTGCCGAACGTCGGATCGATGGCGTCGTAGTCGGCCACGTCGTAGCCGACATCGAATCCCGGTGACGGATGGATCGGCGACAGCCAGATCGCATCGACGCCCAGCGACGCCGGCGTCCCATCATTGAGGTAGTCGAGCTTCGAGATCAGCCCGGGCAGGTCGCCCACGCCGTCGTCGTTCGAGTCCGCGAAGCTGCGGGGGTAGACCTGGTAGACGACACCGCGCTGCCACCAGTCGTCACCGAAGGCGGCGCGCTGGACCGGCGGCGGAGCCGGCACTGGGGCACGGTGGTCGGACATCGTCGAAGATCCTCACGCGGGGTTCGATGCGCGTCGGCGAGACCAGCGTACGGTACCGGCCCGGGCCGGCTCGGTCCGGTCGCGTCGATATACTCGGCGCCCATGACCGCCCATCCGTCGAGCAGCCGGACGCAGACCGTCCGCCTCGGCGTCCTCGGGCTCGGCGCCGTCGCCCAGGCCGTCCACCTGCCACTGCTCTCGCGGCACGCGGATCGACTCACGATCGCGGCCGTCGCCGACCTGTCTCCGTCGCTGGTCCAGGTGCTCGGCGACCGCTACGGGGTCCCCGCGCGACGTCGCTACGGCTCGCTTGACGACATGCTGGGAGCCGGTGACCTCGATGCGTTGCTGGTCCTCACGTCGGGGTCGCATGGCGCGGCCATCCTCGCCGGCTTCGACCACGGCCTGGCCGTCCTCACGGAGAAGCCGCTCGCCTACACGCTCGCCGAAGCCGATGCGATCGCCGCACGCCTCGTGGCGGATCCCCGGCTGCGGCTGCAGGTCGGCTACATGAAGCTCCACGACCCGGCCGTGACCCGCGCCCTGCGGATCGCGGGCGACCGCGCCTTCGGCTCGCCCCGCTCGATCGAGGTGACCGTGCTCCATCCGACCTCGGAGCGACAACTGACCCATGCGAGCCTGGAGCCGCCGCCGCACGACGTCGACCCGGCGTTGATGGCCGACCTGCAGGGCGTATCCGATGACCTGTGCCGGGCCGCCCTGGGGGATGCCGCGGGTCGGGCGCTCGGTCCGTTGTACGCCGACGTCGTCCTCGGCAGCATCGTCCACGACCTGGCGCTCAGCCGGGCCTTCAGCGGCGACCCGGTCGGGATCGACGCGGTCGACGTCTGGCCCGATGACGCGTGGCCGCCATCGGTGGGCATCACGGCCACCCTCCCGGACCACGGTCGTCTGTCGATCCGCTGGCACTACCTCCCCGACTACCCCGCCTATCGCGAAGAGGTGCGGGTCGTCTACGACGCGGCGACCATCGAGCTCGCCTTCCCGGCGCCGTACCTGCTCCATCACGCGACGGCGCTGCGGGTGGTCGAGCTCGACGACCTCGGTCGCGGGGACCAGGGTCGTCGTGACACGGTCTGGTCGTCCTCCATCGAGGCGTTCGAGGAGGAGCTCCAAGCCTTCCATGACTTCGTGGCCGAGGGGGCTCCGCCGCCGGCCGGACTCACCGAAGGACGGGCCGACATCGTCACCTGCCAGCGAATCGTCGCCTATCGCGCCGTCCAGCTCGGGATCGACGTCGGGGGCGAGGCCGCCGCGGGCTCGTTCAGGTAGTCAGCGCTCCAGGCGATCGCGCAGCCGCGCGACCTGCTCGGCCAGCTCGGTCTCGCGTGCGCGGGCCGCCTCGACGACGGACGCTGGCGCCTTGGCGATGAACGCCTCGTTGGCCAGCCGATCGCGAGCCGCGGCCAGCCAACCCTCCGCCTCCTCGAGCTCGCGCTCCAGTCGCGAACGTTCGAGTGCCGCCGCGTCCTCGTCCGGCGCGGCCGGTCGGATGGCCGCCTCGAGATCGCTGCCGGGCACGATGACCGCCAGATCGCCGGGGGCGACCGCCCTATGGAGCGCCTCGGGCGTCAGAACGCGGTGGAGCGGACGCGCACGGGCGAGGCGCTCGAGCGCGGGACGCAGCGCCTCGAAGGCCGCGCCGAGCTCCGACGGGACGTAGACCCAGGTCTCCAGCAGGTCGCCGGCGGGCAGCCTCGCCGTGGCCCGGGCGTTCCGGAGCGCCGAGACGAGGGCGATCAGCGCGTCGAGCTCGCGTTCGGCGTCGAGGTCCCGCTCCCCCACCCCGGGCCAGCGCGCGACGATGAGCAGCTCGGGGTCCGTCGCCCGATGCGGCAGGGCCGCCCAGATCGCCTCGGTGATGAAGGGCATCACCGGGTGAAGCAGGCGCAGGTAGGTGTCCAGCACCTCGACGAGCGTCCACCAGGTGGCCTCACGCTCCTCGGTCGCGAGAGATTCGTCGGCGAGGCGGACCTTGGCCAGCTCCACGCCCCAATCGCAGAACTCGTTCCAGGTCGCCTCATAGACGAGGCGCGTGACCTCGCCAAAGGCGAAGGCCGTCATCGCCTCGTCGACGGCCGCCGTGGTCGCCGCCGCGCGCGACAGGAGCCAGCGCTCCGTCGGACCAAGGTGGCCAGCGACCGGCAGGCGGCGCTCCGCTCCGTTCCGCGATGCTCGGCCGGACGCTGGCCGACGACGAACCGGGCCGCGTTCCAGAGCTTGTTCGCGAAGTTCCGTGCGTTCTCGAGCTTGGCCTCGCCGAAGCGCTGGTCGAGTCCGGGCGTGGAGTTGTGGATGAGGGCGAAGCGGAGCGCATCCGCGCCCGACTCGTCGATGATGCCGAGCGGGTCGACGACGTTGCCCGTCGTCTTCGACATCTTCTTCCCGTAGGGATCGCGGATGAGCCCGGAAAGGTAGATCGTGTGGAACGGCTCCCGATCGGTCAGGTGCAACCCGAGCATCATCATCCTGGCGACCCAGAAGAAGATGATGTCGTAGCCGGTCTCCATGACGGACGTCGGATAGAAGCGCGCCAGGTCCGCCGTGCCGTCGGGCCAACCCAGCGTCGAGAACGGCCACAGCCCGGAGCTGAACCAGGTATCGAAGATGTCCGGGTCCTGCTGCAGCTCGGCCGCCGGGCGAGCGCAGACCTCGCAGGCCTCGGGTCCGTCCGCGTCCGACGACACGGTGACGTGACCGTCCGGGCAGAACCAGGCCGGGATGCGATGGCCCCACCACAGCTGGCGGCTGACGTTCCAGTCGCGGATCTCGGTGAGCCAGTGTTCCCACGTCTTCACGAAATGTTCGGGCAGGATCCGGGTCCGCCCCGATCGTGTGGCATCGAGCGCGCGGGCGGCCAGCGGCTTCGTCCGCACGAACCACTGGGTCTTGAGGCGCGGCTCGATGACGTCGTCGCTCCGCTGGCAGTGTCCGATGACCATCTCGTGCGCGGTCGAGCCGACGAGGTCGCCCCCGGCGTCGAGCGCCTCGACGACCCGGCTTCGTGCCTCGTAGCGGTCGAGACCGTCGAAGGGCGTGCCGGTGCCGGCGATGGTCGCGTCGTCGGCGAGCACGGTGATGGCCGCGAGGTCATGGCGGAGGCCGACCGCGTGGTCGTCGTGGTCGTGGGCCGGCGTGATCTTGAGCGCCCCGGTCCCGAAGGCCGGATCGACCGCCTCGTCGGCGATGATCGGCACGTCGCGATCGACGAACGGGATCCGCACGCGACGCCCGACGAGCGCGGCGTAGCGCGGATCGTCCGGATGGACCGCGACCGCGGTGTCGCCCAGGATCGTCTCCGGCCGGGTCGTCGCGACGGTGATCGTCGACGCGGGATCCGGCTCGCTCGACGCCTCGTCCAGGAGGTGGTAGCGCACCGACCAGAGCGTCCCGGTCTCGGGTCGCGAGATGACCTCGAGGTCGCTGACACTCGTCCGGCAGCCGGGACACCAGTTCACCAGGGCCTCGGTCCGGTAGGCCAGGCCATCGCGGTACAGCCGGTCGAACGCGACCCGGACCGCCTTGGCCGAGCCGTCGTCCATCGTGTAACGCAGCCGGCCCCAGTCGAACGATCCCCCGACGCGGCGTTGCTGCGCGAGCATGATCGGCTTCGTCGAGTCGCTGAAGGCGCGCATCCGTTCGAGGTATCGCTCGCGGCCGAGTGACTGGCGGCCTTCGCCCTCCTTCGCGAGGATGCCATCGAGAACGAACTGGGCCGCGATGCCCGCGTGGTCGAGACCGGGCAGGAACAACGCGGCGTGGCCGCGCATCCGGGCGTGCCGGATCATCAGGTCCTCGACCGCGGTGCGCTGGGCGTGGCCCAGGTGCAGCGAACCGGTCACGTTCGGTGGCGGCTGGATGATCGTGAACGGCGGCAGGTCCGGGTCGGCGGTCGAGCCTGTCCCGTCGGGCGCGAAGACGTCCGCCGCGAGCCAGCGCTCGTAGATCGCGCCTTCGACCTCGCTCGGCGTGTAGGTCTTCGCCAGTCCACTCATCGTCGCCTCGACATGAATCGGCCCGCTCGTCCAGCGGACGAACGGGTCGTGGTACCACCTGCTGGTTCGATGCTCGGGCCGGTCGCACATCGCGACCGGCGGGATCCGCGCACCCTCTTGGCGCGCTATCGGGCGCCGGCCGTCACGGCTCGCGAGCGACCTTCACGCCGTCGGTTCCCGCGCGGCTCGCACCGTCCCGCGCTCGCTCCGGGGTCTGTTTCCCGGCGCTACTCCTCTCGGTCCCTGCCGTGAGGCCGGGAGTGTAGCACGCGAGTTTCGAGGTCTTAGGGTCGGCTCCCCGTCGTCCATCGGTCGGATGACCGATGACTGCGCGGTCATGCGTCATCATGGTGACCACACGATCCTCCCCGACGAACGGGTGAGGCGTCACGGAGGTGAGCCACGTGGCCAAGTTCATGGATGTCCATTCGGGGTTCTTCGGCGTGTCCGCCCAGCAGCTTGCGGAAGCCCACCAGCGCGATCTCGATCTCGAGAAGGACGAGGGCGTCCACTACGAGCATGCCTGGATGGATCCGGAGGCCGGCAAGGTGTTCTGCCTCGCGACCGGGCCCTCGAAGGAGGCCGTGATGCGGGTCCACGAGCGTGCCGGCCACCCGACGCCCGAGGTCTATGAGGTGCCGATCGAGGTCTAGCTCCAGCGCGGATCAGGTCCGTCGGGTCAGGGGCACGTCACGGAGTCCGAGCCAGCCACGGCCTCGCCGTTCGCGGCGTGCACCACCCACTCGACCTGCGGCAGGCCGGCTGCTTCGAGCTCTCGACGGACGAGTCCGCAGCCGACGGCGCGACCCTCCGACGGGTCGACGCCGACCGCGAGGAACACATCCATCGTCGGCGCCTGGCCGGTGAACGCGCTGTAGTTGGCGCGGTACACCTGCGGCTTGCCGTGCTCGTAGATCGCCAGCGCGGCACCGAACCCATGACCGAACGATGACTGTGCCAACGCGATGATCGCCAAGGCGAACAGGGCTGCGATGATCGCGATGACGACCAGCCATCTCGTGACCAGCCGCCGACGGGACGCGGGGGGCCCGCTCGCGACCACCCAGCCAGACGGTGCGCCTGGCTCCACCACTTAGGCCGTCTCGCCTCGCTCGGCCAGCCACTCCTCGAAGTTCGTCTCGTCGACACCGCCTTCGACGTCGTTCTTCGAGAGCAGCAGCGGGAGCCGTCCGTCCCGGATGGTCTCCTCGGTGATGATGCATTTGCGGATCTCGGTCCGCTCGGGGATGTCGTACATCACCTCGAGAAGTGACTCCTCGACGATCGAGCGGAGGGCCCGGGCCCCGGTCTTCCGGTCGAGGGCGACCTCCGCGGCCGCCCGGAGCGCGCCCGGCGTGAAGACCAGCTCCACCTTGTCGAGGGACAGGAACTTCTCGAACTGGCGGGTGACCGCGTTCTTGGGCTCGGTCAGGACGCGGACCAGGTCGTCGGCGGTCAGCGCCGAGAGCGTCACCATGACCGGCAGTCGGCCGATGAACTCGGGGATCAGCCCGAACTTCAGCAGGTCCTCGGGCATCAGCTTGTCGAGGATCCGGCCGCGGTCGATCGCGTTCATCGCCGATTCGGAGCCGAATCCGATCGAGCGCCGCCCGACCCGCTCCTCGACGATCTTCTCGAGCCCGTCGAACGCGCCGCCGCAGATGAACAGCACGTTCGTCGTGTCGATCTGGATGAAGTCCTGGTGGGGGTGCTTGCGGCCGCCCTGCGGGGGGACGTTGGCGACGGTCCCTTCGAGGATCTTGAGGAGCGCCTGCTGGACGCCCTCGCCCGACACGTCGCGGGTGATCGAGGGGTTGTCCGCCTTGCGGGCGATCTTGTCGATCTCGTCGATGTAGATGATCCCGCGCTGGGCCCGGGCGACATCGAAATCAGCGGCCTGGATGAGGCGCAGCAGGATGTTCTCGACATCCTCGCCGACGTACCCGGCCTCGGTCAGGGACGTCGCATCGGCGATGCAGAACGGCACGTCGAGCACGCGCGCGAGCGTCTGGGCGAGCAGGGTCTTGCCCGAGCCGGTCGGCCCGACCAGCAGCACGTTCGACTTCTGGAGCTCGACCTCATCGACCTGGTGGCCGGCGTTGACCCGCTTGTAGTGGTTGTACACGGCCACCGAGAGGACCTTCTTGGCCTTCTCCTGGCTGATGACGTACTGGTCGAGCGCATCCTTGATCTGGTGCGGGTTGGGGAGCTTGGCCGCCGTCGACTTGGGGCGCGGCGTCTCGAGGAGCTCCTCCTCGATGATCTCCTGGCACAGGTTGATGCACTCGTCGCAGATGTAGACACCCTGCCCTGCGATGAGCTTGCGGACCTGCTCCTGGCTCTTCCCGCAGAAGGAGCACCGGTACGGGACCTTCGGTCCCTTGGTGCTGCTGCTCGTGGTCACGTGCCCGTCTGGCCCCTATCCGTCTTTCGGTTTCTTCGCCGGTTCCGGCGCCGCCTCGGTGGCCTCGGCGGCCGCCGATCCTTCGCCGCCGGTCAGGCCGGCATCATGGGCCTGCGCGATCAGAGAGGCGCTCTCGACCGAGTAGACCGCGTCGATGATGCCATAGTCCTTGGCCTCTCCGGGAGCCATGAAGTAGTCCCGGTCCGTGTCCTTCATGACCTTGTCGAGCGGCTGGCCCGTGTGTCGGGCGAGAATCTCGTGGTTTGCGTGCACCAGATGCTCCCACTCCTTCATCTGGATGACCGCGTCCGGGGCATTCCCGCGGAAGCCGCCTGACCCCTGGTGGATCATGATCCGGCTGTTCGGCAGGGCGTAGCGCTTGCCCTTCGCCCCGGCGGCCAGCAGGACGGCCGCCATCGAGGCCGCCAGGCCGATGCAGATGGTGCTGACGGGCGCTCGCAGGTACTGCATCGTGTCGTAGATCGCCAGGCCGGAGGTCACCTGTCCGCCGGGCGAGTTGATGTAGAGGCTGATGTCCTTCTCGGGGTCCTCGGACTCGAGGAAGAGCAGCTGGGCGATCACCAGGTTGGCCAGGTGGTCCTCGATGGCGTCGCCGAGGAAGATGATCCGCTCGCGCAGCAGGCGCGAGTAGATGTCGTAGGCGCGTTCGCCTCGGCTCGAGGACTCGATGACCATGGGGACGAGCATCGTGGGTCTCTCCATGTGCGGCGCGGGCTCAGGGCTGGATGGGTGGCGGTCGATCAACCGGCGGGCGTGGGCTGGTCGGCCAGGATGGAACCGGGATCGGTGGCGCCGATCGCGGCATTGGCTTCGGCCCCCTCGCCTTCGACCGCCGAACCTGGCGCGTCCTCGAGATGGGGCAACGGGGGATGCTCGGGGTGGTCGGCGAGCCAGCCGTCGATGATCGTTTCGACGACGCGGCTCCGGCGCAGGGTGCTGCGGATGAAGCTCCGACCCCGCTCGGACTCGAAATAGCCCAGGAGCTTCGGGTCACCGGCATAGCGTTCGCGGCCACGCGCGACCTCGGCATCGACGGCCGCGTCGTCGATCGTGACGCCCTCCGCCTCGGCCACCTTCGAGAGGACGAGGAGCATCTTCACGCGCTTCTCGGCCGACGGCCGGAATTGCTCGTGCAGGTCGGCCTCGGTCTTCTCCATCACCTTGAGGTAGGCCTCCTCGGTGATGCCCTGCCGGGCGATCTGGCCGCGGAACTCGTCGTGCATCACCTCGACCTCCTGGTCGATGAGCACCTCGGGCAGCTCGACGGTGGCGTTCGCGACCGCGTATTCGATGATCTTGTCGGCGAACTCGTGGCGGGCCCGATCGATCGCGTTCGACTCGAGCCGGCGCTGGATGTCGGTCCGCAGGGCTGGCAGGTCCTCGAAGTCGCCGAGCTGGCGGAAGAAGTCCGCCTCGAGGTCGGGCAGGACCTTCTCGCGCAGTTCCTTCACGTCGACGGCGAAATGCACCGTCTGGCCGGCGAGCTCGGTCTCCGCGTAGTCGTCCGGGAAGGTGATGTCGAACTCGGTCGAGTCGCCCGGCTTCAGCCCCACGAGGTTGGCCTCGAAACCGGGGATCAGCCGCTCCTGGCCCAGGATGAGCGGCATCCGCTCCGAGCTGCCACCCTCGAACGGTGTGCCATCGCGGGTGCCCACGAAGGTGATGACCGCGTAGTCGCCATCCTTGGCGCCGCGGTCCTCCACGGCGGCCAGCGTCGCGTTCTGGTCGCGCAACTCCTCGACGACCTGGTCGACCTTGGCGTCGTCGATGGTCTCGATCTCCGGCCCGAAGTTGAAGCTGCGGTAGTCGCCCAGCGTCACGTCGGGACGGACCTGGACGGTGGCCTTGAAGACGAGCGGCTTGCCCTCCTCGGCCTGGACGACCTCCACGTCGGCGTTCGTCAGCGGGAGGATGTCCTCCTTGACGAGGGCCTCGCGATAGGCCGATTCGACGAGGTGCTCGACGGCGTCGTCGAGGACGGCGCCGGGGCCGAGGACCCGTTCCAGCACGGGACGGGGCGCCTTGCCGGGCCGGAACCCGGGCACGCGCGTGCGCCGGGAGAGGTGCTGGACGGCGTCCCTGATGGCCTGGTCGAGCCGTTCGGGCGGCAGTTCGATCTCGAGTTCGACGGTCGACTTGGGGGCAGGGGTGGTGGTGACGTGCATCGCCGGGGAAGTATAGGGCGGGTCCCCGCTCGTGGCCGGACCGGGGTGGTAGGCGAGGTCGGGGTCGAACCGACACGCCGCTTACGCGGCACCGGCTCCTAAGGCCGGCGCGTCTGCCATTCCGCCACTCGCCCGCGCGTAGTCTCGCACAGGGGGTGGCGTGCGGCCGCGGTCAGCGGGGCTCCGGACCGAACAGCTCGACAAGGACGATCGTCGTCTCGCAACCGGACTGTGCTAGACCTGCGGACACCACGTCATGCGGAGACCGACGCCATGCTGCAGACCCGACTCACGGAGCGATTCGGGCTCGACCATCCGGTCATCTCGGCACCGATGGGCTTCGCTGGGGGTGGAAACCTGGCGGCGGCCGTCACGGCGGCCGGTGGCCTCGGCCTGATCGGTGGCGGGTACGGGGACGAGTCCTGGCTGCGGGAGCAGATCGCGGCGAGCCGAAGGCATCCTGTGACGAGCGCCGACCTGGATCGCGACTTGACGATCGCCCGCCCGCCCGAGCGCGCGGAGCGCGTCAGGCGCCGACGTCGGCCGCGTCGTCAGTGCCGGTCGCGCCCTCGTTCGGGCTCTTGACGGCGAGGCCGCCCTCGAGCGCGCTCTCGACCTCGCGTTCGGCCCGCTCGCGGATCTCCGCGAGCCGTTCCGCGAAGGTCTCGTTCGACGGCTTGAACAGCCAGTCGGAGGCGGCCCTCCCTCCGCGAGCCAGGAGCGGCGTGGTGACCGTCAGCAGCAACGATCGCCGGAGGCTCGCCTTGTCTCGCCTCGACTGCTTGGCGTACGCGGCGAAGTCGCGCTCGAGCGCGCCGCGCACCTTGGCCCCGTCGCTACCCAGGGAGCGCAGGGTCTTTTCGATCTCTTCGGGCAGCATCGACGGCGGGAACGCCGTGGGTGGGCCCGAGACGGCGCGCCTCGCCGCGCCGAAGACCCGCTGCGGCCCCTTGACCGCGAGGAATCCGATCCCGCCGACGACGGCTGCCGCCCTTGTCGGGTTCTTCTTGATCTTGGCCGGGATGTCGACGGCCGCCCGGAGCGAAGCCTCCATGACCTCCAGCTCGGCGGCCATGTCGGCTCGCGCCGCGATCACCCGATCCCGGGCGGCATCCGTTTCTGTAGCCACTCGAGCGTCTCCTTGCTGGTCTCGATGGTCTGGGTCGGGGTGAAGCGAGCCTTGAGGGCCTCGACGTCGATGCCGGTGCGGCTGACGTCGATCCCCATCAGGGCGATCCACGTGATGTAGCCGACCGCGATGCCGACGCCGGCGGCGGGCTGGGGTCCGAACGTGATGGCAGTGAACGCACCGAGCAGCACGCCGGCGAGGAGACCGGCGACCGCCCCTCCCCCGAGCGAGCCCTTGGCCTGCCAGGCGGCCAGGAGGCCGAGGATGAGACCGAGCGCGCCAACGACGATCATGCCGACGACGAGCGGCCGGACGCCCGGCTCGATGCCGTTGAGCGTCTGGTCTCCGATCGCCGTGTACGCCTGGTTGGGGAGATGGAGGCCGAGCACCACGCCGACGGCGATCCCGACCAGGACGGCCACCGCGAACGCGCCCACGATCCGTCCGGCCCCGATCCCGAGGGCCACGAGGACGCAGGTCAGCGCGATGGCGAGGAACGCCAGGAACCCGTGCAGGACACCCCAGCCGATCGAGCCGAGGATCCATTCCCCGAGGAACAGCGACGTTCCGAGGATGAGCAGCGAGAGCGCCGCGATGACCAGGACGAACGCCACGCCGATGAGTGCGGCGACCTGCGCGATCCGGGCACCGATCTCCCCGGCCTCGGCCTTGGCCAGTTCGACATGGGCCATGACGAGGCGCATCGCCGCGTCCCGGAGGACTTCGATCTGAGCCCGAAATCCGGGGGGCGGGCCGGGCCTCGGCGGGGGTGGGCCGGCAGGCGGCGGCGAACCGGGTGGTGGCCCTGGGGGCGGCGTCCCTGGCGGGGACCCCTGGGGCGCGCCGGGCGCCCCGGTATCGAGTGGGCCGGGCGGATCGGTGGGCCCGGTCGGCGGTGTCGGGGTCTTCGGGTCGTCCAGGGCGGGGCTCCGATGATGAACGGATCGACGCGGGGGTCGGTCCGATGATAGCAGCGTATGAGTGCGGGATGACCACCCCCGAACACGGACGTGGGCCAGGTTCGTTACGCTCCGCCGATGGCAGACGGCCCGGCCAGGCGGCCACTCCTGAGCGCCGAGCTCCTGAGCATCGGCAGCGAACTGACCGTCGGCGAGACCAGGGACACGAACGCGGGTGAGCTGGCCCGCTCGCTGACGATTCGGGGCGTGACGGTCGGACGGCTGACGGCACTCCCCGACCGACTGGAGGTCGTCACCGAGGCCATCCGCGGCGGTCTCGAGCGAGCCGACATCGTCATCTCGACGGGCGGGCTCGGTCCGACGCCCGACGACCTGACCCGCGAGGCGATCGCGGCCGCGCTGGACGAGACGCCCGAGGTCGATCCAGCGCTCGAGGCCTGGCTGCGCGAGCTCTGGCGGCGACGAGAGATGCCGTTCCCCGAGATGAACCTCAAGCAGGCCTGGCGGATCCCATCGGCCGAGGCCCTGCCCAACCCCAACGGCACCGCGCCCGGCTGGTTCGTCTCGCGACGGGATGGACGGGTCGTGGTCGCCCTGCCGGGCCCGCCACGCGAGATGCGGCCGATGTGGCGCGACGAGGCCCTGCCGAGACTGGAAGCCGCCGGGCTGGGGGCCGACGTCGCGGTCCGCACATACCGGCTGGCGGGCATCGGCGAGTCACAGGTCGCCGACCGGCTCGGGGAGACCCTCCTGCGGTCGGCCAACCCGGTGGTCGCGACCTACGCCCGGGTCGAGGCCGTCGATGTCCGGATCTCGGCGATCGCGGACGGCACGACGAGCGCCGAAGGACTGGTCGAGGCCGCCGCCCAGACCGTGCTTGCCCTCGTCGGCGACCACGTCTGGTCGACCGGTGAGACGACGTGGTCGGCGGCCATCGGCGACCGGCTGGCCGAGCTCGGCTGGACGCTCGCGATCTTGGAGATCGGCTCGGCCGGCCAGCTCGCGAGCCTCCTCGGTGACGCGCCCTGGCTGCGATTCAGCGAATCCCTCGCCATCGATTCGCCCGCCGCGCTCGCCCACGGCGACGACGCCGATCCCGGCGATCAGGCGGATCGCGCCCCGGACCGACCGTCCGGCCCGGACGCGCTCGAACGATACGCAGCCCGGGCGCGCGAACTTGGTGGAGCGGACGTCGGGCTCGCCCTTGGCGTCCGGCCGCGCCGCGGCGACACGGCGGTGTCGGTCGTGGTCGTCACCCCCACTGGTGTCCATCGCGAGCGGCGGTTGGCCTTCCTCGACGGCGCGAATGGTCGAAGCCGGGCCGCCCTGGCGGCGGCCGCGATCCTCCTCGAGGCGCTGAGGACCGGTTAGCGGTGCGACGCCCGGGTGAGCCCGGCCAGATCGACGATGACGATGGCGTCGCGCTCGAGACGCAGGAACCCGTCGGACGCGAACTGCCCGAGGAGCTTGTTCACGCTCTGGCGGGTGCTGCCGACCATCGAGGCCAGGTCGCCCTGGGTCAGCGACGTTCGCAGCCGGATCGCACCATCGGGGAGCGTCGTGCCGCCGTCACTCGCCATCCGAACGAGGCAAGCGGCCAGTCGGCCCGTGATGTCGAGGAAATGCAACTCCTCGACGTGCGTCGTCAAGCGGCGTAGCTCGAGCGCGAGCGAGGCCAGGAGAGCGTCGCGGACGGCCGGCTCGTTGGCGATCAGCTCGCGGAACCGGTCCCGCGGCAGGACCAGCGTCTCGACCGCGCTCAGGGCGGCGGCGGTGGCGGACCTCGGAGCCCCGTCGAGGAGCGCCAGTTCCCCGAACACGTCACCCGGCTGCAGGCGCGCCAGGATGGCCTCCTCACCGGCTTCGGACGGCAGTCCGATCTTCACGTCGCCCGATACGATGATGAACAGCGCGTCGCCCGGATCGCCGGCGTGGAAGATCACCTCGCCTCGCCGGAACCGTCGGGAGCGCATCCCGGCCGCGACCCGCTCCAGGGCGTCGCCGTCCAGTCCGGCGAAGAACGGGACGGCCGCGAGCGAGTCGACGACCGGGCGGCTGGCGAGCATGGTGACGCCATCGTAGCGGCCGGGGGTCCGTTGCGACGACGAGGCCATCCGGCGGATGTCCGACGGCCGACAGGTCGGTGGTCGTCGCGACGTCTCGCGCGGCCGGGATGGGCGGCGGTACGATGGACCCCCATGAGCGCGCGCCCCGTGGATCGACTCCAGTTGACCGTGCTCGGCTGCGCCACCGCGGCGCCGTCCGCGACGTCGCCGGCTTCAGGGTTCCTCGTCGAATGGGGCGAAACGAGTCTCCTGCTGGACGTCGGCCAGGGCGTCGTCCGCCGCCTGCAGCGGGCCATGAAGCCGACGTCGCTGTCGGCGGTCCTCGTCAGCCACATGCACGCGGATCACTATCTCGACCTGGTCGGCCTGCGTTACCTGTTCCCGTGGAGCGAAGCGGCGCCGCGACCGCTACCCGTCCACCTGCCGCCGGAGGGCCGGGGCCGGCTCGATGCCCTCGCGACCGCGATCTCGGAGCGGCCGGGATTCTTCGACGCGTCGTTCGACGTCTCGGAATTCGACCCGGATGGCCCGCTCGCGATCGGCCCGCTCGTGATCCGATTCATCCGGGCGCGGCATTACGTCCCGGCCTGGGCGGTGATCGTGGAGGCACCCGACGGCACCCGTCTCGGGTATACCGGCGACACGGGTCCGAGCGACACGCTCGTCGATGCCGTCCGCGACGTGGACCTGCTGCTCATCGAGGCCGCCCTCCGGCTGACTAGCCACGACGACACGGAACGAGGCCACCTGACGCCCGAGGAGGCAATCCGCATGGCGCACCAGGCGCGCGTACGTTCCGCCTTGCTCGTGCACTTCGCGCCGTCGCGGAAGGCCGCACTCGAGGAGCTGTGTGGGGCAGCAGGCCCGTGGATCGAGCCGGCCGTGCCTGGCCTGACCCGCGATGTCGGCGCGCGGCCTGGAGGGTCGGCGGCCGGCCGCGGCTACGCGCCGCCCGCCGCCGTCAGCGCGGCTGCGGCTCGCGACCGGTAGACAGCCGCCTCCGAGGCGTCACTCGACAGGTCCGCGGCGGTCCGCCAGAACGACGCCGCCTCGGTCGCGGCCCCGAGCCCGAGTGCCGAGCTCGCGGCTGCCTCGAGGAGGGGGATCGCCCGTTCCGCGTCGCCCGATGCCGCCCGGTGCACCGCCAGCAGGCTGACCGTGCGCGGGTCCTGCTGCGCCTCCAGCTGGTCGGCCAGACGGGCGTGCAGTTGCCGCCGGCGCGCGGCCAGCACGCCCGCGTAGGCCGTGTCGTGGATGAGCGGGTGACTGAAGCGCCAGCCCGAATCCTCGTCGGGCGCGACGAGGCCGGCATCGGCGACCCGCTCGAGGGTGCCCGGCGCCAACGGCACGCCGAGCAGGCCTTCGATGCGGGCCTGATCGAAGCGCATGCCGACCACCGACGCCACGCCCAGGGCATCTCGGGCGTCGGCTGGCAAGGCATCGATGCGAGCGCCGAGGACGGCTCGCAACGTCAGGGGGACCCGGGTCACGGCTCCCTCGGCAAACGTGACCCGCCCGTCGTGCCACGCCAGCGTGCCATCGTCGAGTGATGCCCGGACCGTCTCGGTGACGAAGAGCGGGTTGCCGCCGGTTCGCTGATGGATCCGTCTCGCCCCGTCGGCATCGAGGGCGGCCCGGGCGATCTGGGTGGCGAGCTGGGCCGTCTCGGGCATCGACAGGCCCGTGAGCTCGATCGTCTCCACGCCCGGCCGACTCGCCCAGGTCGGACGTTCGACCGGCCGCATGCCGGCCAGCACGATGAGCGGCAACCGTGACGCCCGCTCGACCAGGACCTCGACCATCCCGGAACTCGAGGCATCGACCCAGTGCAGGTCGTCGAGGACCACGACCCGTGGCCCGCTCGTCTCGATGAGTCGGTCGACGTAACGCCCGGCGACCTCGACCAGCGTGGTCGTGAGCGCCGTCGAGTCCGTCGGCGTATCGGGTGCTTCCGCCTCCCAGCCGGAGAAGTCGGCGTCCCGGGCGATCGCCGCGATCGCGCCGCCGAACTGGCGGACGACCGTCTCATCGAGGTCCGGCGTGAACAGGAGCGCACGTGCATAGCTGCCCGAGTCCATGCCGTGCTCGTCCGCCACTGCCTGCGCGAACATCCGCGCGAATCGGTATGGCTCGGCCTGACCATAGGAAGTGTTCTCGGTCCACGTCCAGGCCATCCCGCGCTGCTTCGCCTCGCCCTCCAGGTCCGCGAACAGGCGCGACTTCCCGATGCCCGGGTCGCCGACCACCAGCATCGCGCCGCCGACGCCCGTTGCGACGCATCGGTCGAGCAGCGCGCGGAGTCGGAGACGCTCGGGCACGCGACCGACGACCGTGCCGACGACGCGCGTCCGGGGGGCGGAGTAGCCGCCCAGTCCGACCTCCCCCTCCAGGGCGTGCAGCCGGACGGGCTCCGACTGGCCGCGCAGCACGAATGAACCGCGATCCGCCACGACGAGACGTCCCCGCGCGGCGCCGACGGTCGCCGAATCCAGGAGGATCTCGGCCGGCCTCGCGAGGGACTGGATGCGGGCCGCGGTCGTGATGGCGGACCCGGTCAGGGCCAGGTCGTCGCGACTCGGATCGGCCCGCGAGGTGACCACCTCGCCCGTCGCGATCCCGATCCGGACCTCCATCGCCTCGACGCCATCGCCCAGGTCTCGCAGCGAGCTCCGGATCGCGAGCGCCGCGAGCGCCGCCCGGATGGCGTCGTCGTCGTGGGCCCGGGGCCAGCCGAAGACCGCGAAGACCGCGTCGCCGATGAACTTCTCGCGGGTGCCGCCCAGGCGTTCGATGGCATCGGCCATGACCGTCAGGGCGGCGCGGACGCGGCGCCGGACCACCTCTGGATCGTGTTCCGCGACCATGCGGACGTAATCGACCAGGTCCGCGAACAGGGCAGTGACGATGCGCCGGTCGCCGTCCTCGTCAGCGGTGGGCTTGGGCGACGAGACCCCGATCGCACCCGGGCCGGCCGAACCTGCCCCGAGCGACGCACCACATTGATCGCAGAACCGGGCACCGACCGCGCCGGTCGCCCCGCACGTCGCGCATCGCACCGTCGGGCCCTACCTCCTCTGCGCGCTGGGGCGAGAAGTCTAGACCGATGTCGGCCGGATGCGGCCGGAGATCAGGTGACGGTGAGCACCGGTCGATCGGCCGCCTGCGCGGCGCGAACGCTCATCCGCGCCGCGACGGCACCAGCGATGGCGGTCAGGGACCGAGCCGCCGGGCCGGGCTCGCGCTGGGCGACCGCGGGGACGCCGACGTCACCGCCCTGACGCACCGTCACGTCCAGCGGCACGCCACCGAGATAGTCGAGCCCGTGTTCGGCGGCGAACCGCTCCCCGCCGCCGCGACCGAAGATCTCGGTCACCTCGCCGCAGTGCGGGCAGACGAAGGCCGTCATGTTCTCGACGAGGCCGAGGACGGGCACGCTCATCCGCTTGAACATCGCCAGCGCCTTGGCCACGTCGGACAGGGCGACCTCCTGCGGCGTGGTCACGAGCACGGCCCCCGAGATCGGCACGGCCTGTGCGAGCGTCAGCTGCGCATCGGACGTCCCGGGCGGCAGGTCGATGACCAGGTAGTCCAGGTCGCCCCACTCGACGTCGCGCAGGAACTGCTGGATGGCGCCGCCGACCAGCGGACCGCGCCACACGATCGGCTGGCCCTCGGGGACGAAGAACTGGATCGAGATGGTCTTGACGCCGTGGCGCTCCAGCGGGCCGATCTTGTTGTTGTCGGTCGCCTTCGGCTGGCCCTCGATGCCCATCATCATCGGGATGTTCGGGCCGGTGATGTCGGCATCGAGCAACCCGACCGACGCGCCGGCCTGGGCCAGTGCCACCGCCAGGTTCACGCTGACCGTGCTCTTGCCGACGCCGCCCTTGCCCGAGGCGACCGCGATGACGTTCTTCACGCCGGGCAGCAGCTGCTCGGCCTGGCGGGGCTGGGCCCGGCGAACCATGGCGCCCCACGTGATCTCCACCGACTCAGCCCCGAGGTTCGCGAGGACCGCCCGGGCGTTGCCCTCGATCTCATCCTTGAGCGGGCACGCCGGCGTCGTCAGCTCGATGGTGAAGGCGATCGCCGTCCCGTCGATGGCCACGTCCTTGACCATCTCGAGGGTCACGATATCCCGCCCGAGCTCGGGCTCCTGGACGGCGCGCAGCGCGTCGATGACGGCGCTCTCGGTCAGCGTGGGCATGAGGCGGTGGTTCCCTTCGCGACGTGGTCGCACGCGGCGTTCTGACGGTCGTTGCGCCGATATCCTACCGCGCAACCGCGTCGGGGCTCGGTGAACGTCGGCCAGGTGCTCGCCCGGTCCTGCGGGTGCCGAGACAGCGGCCGGCGCGATTCGACGAAGTCCGCATGGTTCCGGGCTCGGGGCCGCGAATTTCGCACGAGTCCATGCGTCGTACCGTGCGGACTCAGGCGACGGTCCTCTGCCTTGACACTCGGCGCGCCGCGACCATATCCTCGGCCGACATCCGGTCGACGCCGGGAGGGCGCCGCATGACGGCGGCGAGGCGCGCGTCGGCCCTGGATGCTGTGCTCCGCCTCTCCGCCGAATCGCTCTTCCAGGAGTGCCAACGAACGTGACCGACGTCGACGTCAGGCTCGTGGACGTGGTCAAGCGGTACGGCGAGGCCGTGGCCGTCGACCACATCAACCTCGAAGTCCAGACAGGCGAGTTCTTCAGCCTGCTCGGACCCTCCGGTTGCGGGAAGACGACCACGCTGCGGATGATCGGCGGCTTCGAGCCGCCGACGTCGGGCCTCATCGAGCTGAAGGGCCAGGACGTGACCTGGTTGCCGCCCTACAAGCGGCACGTCAACACGGTCTTCCAGAACTACGCCCTGTTCCCCCACCTGACGATCTACGAGAACATCGCCTTCGGCCTGCGCCGGTCGAAGGTGGACGACGCCGAGGTCAAGACCCGCGTCACCGACATGCTGAAGCTCGTCGAGCTGCCCGGGTTCGAGCAGCGCAAGCCGACGCAGATCTCCGGCGGCCAGGCACAGCGGGTCGCGCTCGCGCGAGCCCTCATCAACCGCCCCGCCGTCCTGCTCCTCGACGAGCCCTTGGGGGCGCTCGACCTCAAGCTGCGTAAGCAGATGCAGGTGGAGCTGAAGCGGATCCAGCAAGAGGTCGGGATCACCTTCATCTTCGTGACCCACGACCAGGAAGAAGCGATGACGATGTCCGATCGCATCGCAGTCATGAACCACGGCCGCTACGAACAGCTGGCCGACCCCGCGAGCCTGTACGAACGGCCGCGGACCCGGTTCGTGGCGGGCTTCCTGGGCGTCAGCAACCTGCTCCCGACCAAACCCGATGGCACGACCGACGGCGCCTACGTCGTCTGCCGCCTCGCCGACGGGACCGCGATCCGCGTGCCGCAGACCCTCACGGAGGGCCTCGAGAGCTACGAGGTCGGTGTCCGGCCGGAGAAGATCCGCCTCCGCGAGACGACCGAGAGCGTCCCGGAAGGCCAGAACCACATGCTTGGCACGATCCGCGACGTCTCCTACCTCGGCGTGTCGACGAGCTACATCGTGGAGGCGCGCGGCGGCGGCACGGTCACCGTCTACGAGCAGAACGTCGAGCGCGCGACCCGGGCCGAGCTCTGGACCCCGGGCGAAGAGGTCCAGATGACCTGGTCGCCGGACCACACGTTCGCGGTCGATGCGGCCGGAACGCCGCCGCCATCCGGCCCGGTGGGTGCCTTGGTCGCCGGGGAGGGCGACGATGGCGGTGCCCCGGTTCCGCCACCGACCGGCGTCTCGCGCCGCAACGTGCTGATCGCGGGCGTCGTCGGCGTGGCCGCCGTCGGCTTCGCGGCCTTCCTCGCGAACTCGTCGGGCGGCGGCATCGCGCCATCCGCGTCGCCCGGTGCGTCCGCCGCGGCGCCGACGCCGACACCGTCCCCAGTCCCCGCGACCGCGGTCCCGAGCACTGAGCCGTCGGTCGGGCCGACGCCCGAGCCGCCGCAGACCGGCACGATCCGGTTCGCGAACTGGCCCTCCTACATCGACATCAACGAGGACACCAAGGAGTTTCCGACGCTCCTCAAGTTCGAGTCCGAGACGGGTATCAAGGTCGACTACATCGAAGCGGTCGACGGCAACGAGAGCTTCTTCACGACCCACCTGTCCGGTCCGTTGAATGCCGGCCTGCCGACCGAGTGGGACATCGTTGTCGTCACCGACTGGATGGTCGCGCGGCTGGCCCGCCTCGGCTGGCTGGAGACCATCAATCTGGCGAACACGCCGAACTTCGTGAAAAACCTTGCGCCGGTCTACCGGGCCCGCTCCTTCGACCCGAACACGAACCTCGCTGCCCCATGGCAATCGGGGATGACCGGCCTCGGGTTCGACTTCAACGTGACCGGCGAACAGACCTCGATCGACATCCTGTTCAGCGACGACTACGGCGGCCGGATGACCTATCTCGACGAGATGCGGGACACGGTCGGCCTGTCCGCGCTTCGACTGGGCTCCGACCCCGCCACGATCACCGAGGAACAGTTCCAGGCCGCCCTGGCCGAGGTCGACAAGGCCGTCAAGGCCGGCTACGTCCGCCAAGTCGTGGGCAACTCGTATTTCGAGGTCATGGCCCGCGGCGACTCGGTCCTCGCGATGGCCTGGTCGGGAGACGTGCTGACGAGCCTCGTCCCGGACCAGATACCACCCCAGGACTTCCGCTGGGCCCTGCCCGTCGAGGGCGGGATGCTCTGGACCGACAATATGGTGGTCCCGAAGGGGTCGCCGAACCGTCGCCTGGCGGAGAGCTGGATCGACTTCTACTACGACCCGGTCAACGCGGCCACGGTGGAGGCGTACGTCAACTACGTCTGCCCGGTCCTCGGCGCCAGGGAGGTCATGCTCGGGCTCGATGCGGAGCTCGCGAACAACCCGCTGATCTTCCCGCCCGAGGACTTCGTGTCGCGCCTCCACCAGTTCCGCGACACCACGGCCGACGAAGAGACGACCTGGAGCAAGGAGTTCACGAAGGTGCTGGGGCTCTAGGCACCGATGCGCCGGTCGATCAACTTCCGGACGATCGCGCCGTATGCGTTGCTGCTGCCCGGCCTGCTCTGGCTGGCCGTCTTCTTCGTCTACCCGGCGATCCAGATGTTCCTGGTGTCGCTGTGGACCGGCAATATCCAGGACGGTTTCGTCCAGACGTGGAACTGGGGGATCTACCCGCAGGCGTTCACCGAGTACTGGCCATGGATCGCCCGGTCCATCGTCTACGGCGGCCTGGCCACGATCCTGGCGTTCGCCCTCGGCTTCCCGCTCGCGTATGCCATCGCCTTCCGCGGTGGTCGCTACAAGAACCTGCTGCTGTTCCTCGTCATCGCGCCGTTCTTCACGAGCTTCCTGCTACGCACGATCTCCTGGAAGATCATCCTCGCCGACGACGGACTCCTGCTGGGCCCGCTCAAGCTGATCGGCGTCCTGCCCGAGGAGTTCCGCCTGCTCGCGACGCCCGCCGCGGTCGTCTTCGGCATCACCTACAACTTCCTGCCGTTCATGACGCTGCCGCTGTACGTCGCCCTCGAGAAGATCGACAAGCGCCTGCTCGAGGCGGCTGAGGACCTGTACGCCGGGCCGTGGCGGCCGCAGGGCACGATCGCGGGACTCATCATCGGCGGCGTGCTCGGAGTCGTCGTCGGCGTCGTGATGGAGTACGGCCCGTTCGCGCTCGGGATCCCTGGCTTGGTCGTCGGCGCGATCGTCGGGACGTACCTCGTGAGCCAGGCCTTCGTCCGCGTCACGCTGCCGCTGGCCGTGCCGGGCATCTTCGCGGGATCGCTGCTGACGTTCATCCCCGCCGTTGGTGACTACATCAACGCCGAGCTGCTCGGCAACCCGCAGTCGCTGATGATCGGCAACGTCATCCAGGCCCGCTACCTGAAGGTCACCGACTACCCGACGGCGTCGGCCCTGTCGTTCATCCTGATGGCGGCGATCCTCGTCGGTGTCCTGATCTACACCCGCCTGCTGGGCACCGAGGACCTGACCTGATGGCCGCGACGACCGCCGTCGCGACGGCCCGACCCGAGACTCTCGGCACCCGCGTGCGCGGGGCCGTCGACAAATACCTCCTGCCGCTCTACGTGCTCGGCGTCACCATCTACCTGATCCTGCCGGTCGCGATCATGATCATCTTCAGCTTCAACGACCCGTCCGGTCGCTCGAACCTGAACTGGCGAGGGTTCTCGCTCGAGGCCTGGCTTAACCCGCTCGGTCGGCCCGGCCTCGCGGAGGCGGTAGGGAACAGCCTGATCATCGCGTTCGCCTCGACGATCATCGCGACCATCCTCGGGACTCTGATCGCGCTCGCCCTCGTCCGCTACCAGTTCCGCGGGCGCTCGGCGACGAACCTGCTGATCTTCCTGCCGATGTCGACGCCCGAGATCGTGCTGGGCGCCTCGCTGCTGACGACGTTCATCGCCTCGGTGGGCCTGCCGTTCGTTCCAGACGGCGTTGTCTACCCGCTCAGCATCCGGACGATCATCATCGCCCACATCATGTTCAACATCAGCTTCGTGGTCGTCACCGTGAAGGCCCGGATGCAGGGCTTCCCGCGCCACCTCGAGGAAGCGGCGATGGACCTCGGCGCGAACGAGTGGACGACCTTCTGGAAGGTGACCTTCCCGCTCATCCTGCCGGGCATCATGGCGGCCGCGCTCCTCGCGTTCAGCCTGTCGATCGACGACTACGTCATCACCAGCTTCACGGCCGGCACGACCCAGACCTTCCCGCTGTTCATCTATGCGTCGCAGCTGCGCGGCATCCCCGTCCAGGTCAACGTGATCGGCACGATGATCTTCGTCACCGCGGTCGGGCTGGTGCTCCTCAGCACGCTCTACTCGCGCCGGGTCGCGGCGCGCGAGTACGGGGCGACGCGCGCCTGACCCCGCGCCCGGAGGCCCCATCGATGGTCGACACTGCCGACGCCCGTCCCGCATCCGAGACGAGTCCCCTCCCCGACCACGCGGTCGTGCCGCCGGTCTGGGGCCGGATCACGAACCTCGACATCGACCGTGGCGAGGGGTCCTGGCTCATCACCCGTGACGGCGAGCGCTACCTCGACTATTCGTCCGGGATCGGCGTCACGAACACCGGCCACGCGCATCCGCGGGTCGTCGCCGCGATCCAGGCCCAGGCCGCGAAACTGCTGCACGGCCAGCAGAACATCCTCTACCACGAACCGGGCCTGCGCCTGTACGACCGGTTACGGACCGTGCTGCCCGGTGGGCCCTGGCAGGCGTTCCTGTCGAACTCGGGCGCCGAGGCGGTCGAAGCGTCGGTCAAGCTCGCGCGGGTGGCGACGGGCCGCCCGGCGATCATGGCCTTCCGGTACGGCTACCACGGCCGGACCGCCCAGACGATGGCCCTGACCACCGCCAAGGACGTCTATCGGGCGGCGTTCGAGCCGCTCCCGGGCTCCGTGTACCACACCCCCTACCCGTACTGCTATCGCGCGCCTGGCGGACCCCACTCGCCCGATACCTGCACGTGCGACTGGGAGGCCCAGCTTGACCTCACGTTCCACCAGTTCATCTATCCCGAGCAGGTGGCGGCCATCATCCTGGAGCCGGTCCTGGGCGAGGGCGGCTACATCGTGCCGCCACCCGGATTCCTGCCAAGGCTCCGCGAGATCACCCGCCAGCACGGCATCCTGCTCATCGCCGACGAGGTCCAGACCGGGTTCGGGCGGACCGGCGAGATGTTCGCGGTCCGCCATTGGGACGTCGAGCCCGACATCCTGGTCATGGCCAAGGGCATCGCGTCGGGGCTGCCGCTGTCCGGGATCCTGGCGCGGGCCGAGCTCATGGCCGCGTGGAAGCCGGGCACCCACGGCGGCACGTATGGTGGCAACGTCGTCTCGTGCGCCGCAGCGAACGCGACCCTCGACGTCATCGAGGAGGAAGGGCTCGTCGCCAACGCCCGGGAGCGCGGCGACCAGTTCCTCGCCGGTCTCCGGCGCCTCGCCGCCAAGTACCCGGCGATCGGCGACACGCGCGGCCTCGGCCTGATGGTCGCGATCGAGCTCGTGAAGCCCGGCGTCGGGGACGGCCGGACGCCCGATCCGGACCTGACCAAGCGCATCCAGGCCGAGGCGCTGTCGCGGCGTCTCATCGTCCTGACGGCCGGGACCTATGTGAATGTCATCCGGATCATCCCGCCGCTCGTGACGACCGCGGCGGAGATCGACCAGGCGCTTGGCATCCTCGACGAGTCGCTGGCTGCCGCGGGCGCCTAGGTGGACCCGGAACCGCCGGCCGAGGCTTACGACCCGGTCGCGGCGGTCGAGATCATCTACGAATGGCTCGATCGATGGGGATCAAAGGCGCTCCACAGTCTCGCGATCCAACCCGATGATCCCGTCGCGCTCGAGCGTGCCAGGGACCGCGCCACCGACGCGGCCATCGTCAACGGGCGCGGCGATCTCCTGAGCGAGCTCCAGGCGGGCATCACCGATTGGGCCCTCAAGCAATACAGCCGCCAGGGCTTCGGAGCGATCTACTTCCAACCTGCGATGGAGCCGGCTGAACAACGACTGGAGGCGATCGAGGTCCTGATCGATGCGGCCACCGCCAACCTGGTCGCCGACCTGGTCCCGGAAGCGATCGTCGATACGCTGGTTGCCCGATTCGCCCTCGTCTTCGGCGGATCCGATTTCACCGTCGAACCACGATGACGCCCGGGTCCCGCGTGTCCTAGCTAGGCCGCGTCCTCCGGCGGCGCCGGGAAGCGGGCCGCGATGCGGTCCTGCTGGGCGAACGCCGTGCGCTTGCCCATCCAGGCGAGTGCGGCGAAGCCGATGAGGAACGCGACGAAGCCGACGACCAGGGCCGTCTCGACGCCGACGCCGAGCCCCATCGCGACGATCGCGACCAGCGCGCCGATGAGCATCGCATTGATCGTGCCGATCATCCCGTGCGTCGTCGTGAGGCCGTGGACGACAGTTGGCAAGGATGAACGAGCTCGGTGTCACGTCGCCGTAGGCCGCCAATACGCTTCTCGCGTCATCGTGAAACGGGGTCGAGAAGTACGGTTCGATTCCGGGGACCATCTCACGATACGCGTGTCGGATGCGGTTCATGCCCCGCACGCAATGGAGTTCCTCGCCACTGGCCGCGATGAGCCGACCGGTCGTCGCCAGCCCGATGAACAGGTCCGCCGACAACAAGATCACAACGACCGGTACGACGTCGCGCTGAAAGGCCCTGCGTGCCGATCAGGAAGCCGATGACGATGAGCGTCGCCGACAGGAACGAGAGGAACATGCCGGCACGGCTGAACGCCTCGTTGTAGGCGAGCGATCGGCTGGCGAGCAGGCTCCAGTGCTCGGTCGAGAGGATCTGGAGCGCCCGCGGATCGGCGAGCGATCCGTCCGCACGCGCCCTCGATGCGCTCGGACGTCGGCTCGAGCGGTCGGCCTTCGGCGGCACCAACCGGAACGGACTCCTGCATGCCGGTCCTCCTATCGCTCGATCACGCGATGTCGAACGGTCTCGTGAAGATGCCCATTGGTGACGATGAAGGTGCCGCTGTCGATCGCGCGGCGACCCTCGAAATCGGTGGCCTGGCCGCCGGCTTCCTCGACGAGCAGCATCGGCGCCGCCGCGTCCCAGGCTGAGAGCCCGACCTCGACCACCGCCTCCGCGGCCCCCTCGGCGACCAGCGCGTAACCCCAGAAATCGCCGAAGCCGCGCTCTCGCCACGCGTCGCGCAGGAGGCCCTCGAACCCGGGTGCCCGACCGGACGTGATGATGTCCTGCCCGGACCCGTACAGGATCTGGGCATCGTCGAGCGAGGTCACGTGCGACACGTGGATGCGTCGCGGTGCCTCCCCCCGGTTGCGCGCCCAGGCCCCGCCGCCCCGCCAGCCCCACCACCGCTCGTCGAGTGCGGGCGCGGACAGGACCGATGCCTGGAGCTCGCCGTCGCGCTCGACTGCGAGCAATGTCCCGAAGAGGGGCACGCCGCGGATGAAGTTGTGGGTCCCGTCGATCGGGTCGATGTACCAGCGGACGGACGCATCGCCGGCCTCGGTGCCGTACTCCTCGCCGACCAGGCCGTGATCCGGGAAGGCGTCGAGCAGCCGCTCGCGGATGCGACGCTCGATGGCCGTGTCGGCCTGCGTGACGAAGGAGCGGTCGGGCTTGGTGTCGATGACCAGGTCGCGGCGGAAGTGGGCGCGCGCCGTCACGTCGGCCTCGTCGCATGCCTCGAGGGCGACATCCAGCCAGCGGCGCAGTTCGGCGTCGGTCCCCCGCCGGAGGCCGGCCGACCAGTCCGTCCCGTACGTCTGGGCCGCGCTCACGACTTGATCCGCTCGCCTGCCGGGTCCCACAGCGGCTCGCGCGCGACCTCGAAGCCGATCCAGTCGCCGAAGACCTCGACCTCGCCGCGGGTCCCGATGGACGCTTCAGGCGGTAGGTAGGCATAGGCGATCGAGCGCTCGACCGCGAAGCCGTAGCCGCCGGAGGTGACCCGGCCGACCACCTCGCCGCCGATCCGGACCGGCTCGTTGCCGAGACAGACCGAGCGCAGATCGTCGAGGACGAGGCACCGCAGGCGCTTGCGCGGTCCGGTCGTCTTCGCCGCGACCAGCGCCTCCCGACCGAGGAACCCGCCCGGCTTGTCGAAGGCGACCGCGAAGCCGAGCCCGGCTTCGAACGGGTTCTCGTCCGGGGTGATGTCGCTCGACCACACGCGGTAGCCCTTCTCGAGTCGGAGGGCGTCGATGGCCCGGTATCCGGCCGCCACCATCCCGTGCGGCACGCCCGCCTCCCACAGGGTCGTCCAGAGTGTCCGGCCGTACTCGGTCGGGGCGTACAGCTCCCAGCCAAGCTCCCCGACGTAGGTGACTCGCAGCGCCAGCAGCGGCACCGAGCCGACGGTGATCTCGCGCGCGGTCAGGAACGGGAAGCCCTCATTCGACACGTCGTCGCGCGTGAGCGACCCGAGGATGTCGCGGGCCCGTGGCCCCCACAGGCCGAAGCAGACCCGCGCAGCGGTCACGTCGCGCAGGGTGACCGTCCCGTCGTCGGGCAGGTGCCGGCGGAGCCAGGCCGCATCGTGATTGCCGACCGCCGTCCCGGTCACGAGCATGAACGTGTCCTCGGCGAGGCGCGTGACGGTCAGGTCGGCCTGGATGCCGCCGCGGCGATCGAGGAGCTGCGTGTAGACGATCGTGCCGATCGCCCGGTCGATGTCATTTGCGCACACCTGCTGCAGGAACGCGACGGCACCCGGCCCCGCGACCTCGAGCTTGGCGAACGACGTCTCGTCGAACAGGCCCGCGGCCCGACGGGTCGCGAGCGCCTCGGCGCCGATCGCCGGCGACCAGTGCATCCCCGCCCAGCCGCGCGGCCGGAGCCCGGCATCGCCGGCGGGCGCGTTCGACTCGAACCAGTTCGGGCGCTCCCAGCCGGACTTCTCGCCGAAGGCCGCGCCGAGCCCCGTGAGGGTCTCGTACGTGGGGGCCGTGCGGAGCGGACGGCCGGCGAGGCGTTCCTCGTTCGGGTAGTGGATGTCGTAGTACGTCGCATAGACTTCGACCGTCCGCGCCAGCGTGTACGCCTGGGACCGATAGGCCGGACCGAACCGCCGGCTGTCCATCTTCCAGAGGTCGAGCTCGGGCTCGCCCTCGACGATCCAGGTCGCCATCTGGCGGCCGATGCCCCCCGCCCCGGCGATGCCGTGGGCGCAGAAGCCGGCCGCGACGAAGAACCCCCGGACATCGCTCTCGCCAAGGATGAACTCGTTGTCCGGCGTGAACCCCTCGGGGCCGTTGATCATCCGGTTCACGCCCGCATCAGCGATGGCCGGCACGCGCCGGACGGCGCCGTCCATGATCTCCTCGAAACGGGGCCAGTCGGGGGCGAGCAGCTTGCCGTTGAAGTCGGGCGGCACGCCGTCGAGCGCCCACGGTGCCGGGTGCCGTTCGTAGCCGCCCATGCACAGGCCGCCAACCTCCTCGCGGTAGTACACGAGGTTGTCCGGGTCGCGCATCGTCGGGAGGGTCGGGACGACGCCGTCGATGGCCTCGGTGAAGAGGTACTCGTGGGCCATCGGGATGATGGGCACGTTGACCCCGGCGAGCCGCCCGATCTCCGGGGCGAACATGCCGCCGGCGTTGACCACGACATCCGCCCGGATCTCCTCGCGCTGACCTCGGTGCTCGACAGTCACGCCGGTCACGCGGCCACGCTTCACGTCGATGGCGACGACGCGCGTGTGCGGCCGGATCGAGACGCCCCGCTGGCGGGCCCCCGCGGCGAGCGCGAGCGCCAGGCCGGACGGGTCGAGCCAGCCGTCGGTCGGCAGGTAGACGGCTCCGAGTACGCCGTCGAGCGACATCAGCGGGAAGAGCTCGTGCGCCTCGGCCGGCGTGATGAGCTCGACCGGCAGCCCGAACGTCTTCGCCCAGCCGGCTTGTCGGCGCAGTTCCTCCTGGCGCTCCGGGCTGGAGGCCAGCCGGAGCGAGCCGACCTCGTGCCACGAGGGGTCCGTGCCCGTTTCAGCGGCGAGTCGTCGATACAGCTCCGTGCTGTACATCATCATCTTGGTGAGCGTGACCGAGCTGCGAAGCTGTCCGACGAGACCCGCGGAATGGAACGTTGACCCCGAGGTCAGCTCGGCGCGGTCGACCAGCACGACATCGGTCCAGCCCAGCTCGGCGAGGTGATACGCGATCGAGGTCCCGCCGACACCACCGCCGATGACGACCGCCCGGGCGTATTCGGCCATCCGCGCTCCGCTCCCCTTCCCGACCCGCTTCGACATCGCTAGCCTAGAGCGCGTGACGCTCGTCGCGCGCGCCCGGCGCGACGCACGGGACCTCAGGAGGCGCCGTGACGGCCGCGCGACCCACCATCGACGATGTCATCGCCGCGATACCGGCTTGGGCCGGGCGAACGGTCACGCACGAGCCGGTCGCGGGTGGCCTGACCAACGCGAACCACCGGGTCGTGGTGGATGGCGTTCCCTTCTTCGTCCGGATCCCGGGTCCATCCACCGAACTCCTCGCCGTGGACCGCGCGAACGAGCGTCACAACACCCTGGCGGCAGCCACGACCGGCGTCTCGCCGCGCGTCGTCGCGGTCGTGGAGGCGTCGGACGTCTTCGCGCTCGAATGGGTGGACGCGGAGACGATGTCGGGCGAGGCCCTGCGCGCGCCGGCGATGCCGGGGCGGATCGCCGCGGCGCTTCGCCGACTCCATGCGGGTCCACGGTTCCGCGACGACTTCGACATGTTCCGGCTGACCGAGCGATACCTCGCCGTCGTCGACGAGCGCGGCATCCCGGTCCCGGCCGGCTACCGCGAGCACCTGCCGGCGATCCCGCGGATCGAGGCCGCGCTGGCCGTCCACCCGATGGCCTCGGTGCCGTGCCACAACGACCTGCTCGCCGAGAACTACCTCGACGACGGCGCGCGGCTGTGGCTCGTCGACTACGAGTACAGCGGCAACAACGACCCGACGTTCGAGCTCGGGAACACGTGCCAGGAGCTCGGCTACGACGACCGGCAGATCCGAGAGCTGTGCGCGGCCTACTTCGGCGAGGCCACGGCGGCGCTGCTGGCCCGGATGCGGCTCCAGATGATCATGTCCGACGTGGGCTGGACCCTGTGGGCCGCCATCCAGGCCCGCATCTCGCCGATCGACTACGACTTCACCGGCTGGGCCGAGGAGCGCTGGGCCCGGGCGTCGGCGGCCATCGACGGACCCGACTTCGAGGACTGGCTGGCGGCGGTCTAAGCGCGGACCGCCGCAACCGCGCTGGGGCCCGGGACGGCGTCCGGGCCCCAGTTCCCTTGTAGTGGGACGACCGAGCGTCACTCGGGCGGGATCTCCTTGAACGCGTAGGTCACGTCGATGCCGCTGCTTCGACGCATCGCCTTGGCGATGACGTACCACGCTGCAGAGAAGACGAGGACACCGATCACGACGACGTAGGCCAACTGGCTGGTGAGGCCGAGCTGGTCGTTGGTGAGGAACAGGACCAGGAAGATGACCCCGAAGAGGGCACCGAGGCCCCCGACGACGGTCACCAGCGGATACCCGCCGATCGTGTACTTGGCTCCGGGCGATGCCTCATAGGCCGCTCGAGCCCGGAACGGCAGGAGGGCGCCGGCGAGAGCCGTGACGACGAACACGTAGCCGCACGCAAAGGTGACACCCAGTGTCAGCGATGCCCACGAGACCTGGTCGTCCCCCTCGCCGTAGGCGAAGTAGTTGTACAGCAGGATGACCGGCAGACTGGCGAGGAAATAGACCACATGGGCGTTGACAGGAGTATGCAGCCGATCACTCACCCGACTCACCCACTCCGGCAGCAGTCGATCGAAGGACATCGCGACCATCACCCTGGTCATCCCGATGTAGCAGTTGTGCACGATCTGGTGGCCATTGAGGATGAAGCCGAAGGCGATCAGCAGGGTGACGACGACGTTGTTCGCGAGCGCGGTCGCGATGATGTTCGGCCACAGGTACGACCCCGCGAGGGTGGCCTCGCCGACGCCGCTCCAGTAACCGGCGCCCGCGACGTAGAGGAACTCCGTTCCGACCGTGTTTTCCAGGACGAAGGCCAGCACGGCGAGCAGTACGCCCGTCAGGACCAGCGAGCCGACGATGATGAATGCCTGGTCGCGGAAGGAGCCGGCGCTCTTGATCTCGCCATTCTGCTGGCTGCTGTACGTCGCCCATTGCAGCGAGGTCCACGCGATCGGCGCGATCAACAGGGTCGCGAGCAGACTGAAGGCGGGGTTCAGTTCGACACCGGCGGCCGTGGCCGCAGTGGTCGCGTCGGCCGTGAACGTCGCTGAGCCACCGATCGCCGCGGAGAACGCATCGAGCTTGCCCGGCACGTCGGCCGCCGCGGTCGTGACGAGGACCAGGAGCATCGTGCCGAACGACAGCAGGATGGCGATCCACATCACGCGCTGGAGACGGATGTAGTTCCGAAACCCTGACACGAGGATCAGCAGGGCCACCAGGGCGTTCGCGATGCTGGTGATGACGATCCCCTCTGGGGTCGTGAACCAGGTGGAGATGTCGACGAGCCCGCTGTTCCCGGTGGATGCGGCAAGGCCGAGGAAGAGCGGCGCGAAGCCGAGCGTCGCCAGCAGCCAACCAGAGAGCGCGACCCACTGCAGGATCCAGATGACGAATCCCGAGAAGACGATCGGGAAGGCGATGCCGCCACCGAAGACGCGGCTCTGGAAGACGTAGTCGCCACCGGTCCTCGGAAACGCAGTCGACAACCAGACGTATGAAAGCGCGATCGGGATCTCCAGCACCATCGCCAGGAGGATCCCCCAGACGAGCTGCCCGCCGGGCAGGGCCCCCGGCGCCCAAAGGTAGGTCCAGGGGAAGATCAGACCCATCGTCAGCACGTTGTAGACGAATGCCGACGAGGGGGACATGACGCGAACAAGACCCGACGACTTGCGAACAAAGACCTCGGGCGTCGCAACCGCTGTCGCCATCCAAGTCACCTCAGTACGGGGTATGGCTCACTCGTGACCCCCATCGATGCTCCGACCCTCACCTCCTCGCCCCCCGCGTCCACTACTCGCGGTCACCCAGCGGTCATCTGGTAGCCCTTGACCTGCCCGTCGGCGATCGTGACGAGGCAGCCCCGCAGGACCCCTTCGCCGTATTCACTCCCGGGGTTGATGCACAGCGTCCGGCCGAGTCTGGCCGCCGCCTGCGACTCGTGGATGTGGCCGTGGAGGCCGAGCATCGGCTGGTATCGCTCGATGGCCCTGCGCACGGCCACGCTCCCTGCGCCGTACATGACCGGCTGTCCCCCGACCACGATCTGAGAAGGCGGATCGGTCGTCCAATCGAGCTTCGGACACGTGTCGAGGGTCGATTCCGACGGCGGCGCGTGGAAGTTGAAGATCGCGTGCCCATAGTCCGGAAGGTCCCCGGCGACCTTGTCGATCCGCTCGGCCAGCTCGGACTCGGGAGCCTCCCGTGGCGTGTGCCACGGCGTGGGGTTGACGTACGGCATGCTCACCATGATGTGGCGGTCGTCCAACTGGACGGCCCGGCTCTCACAGCCGACGAAGTGCTCCGTATCGGAGCGATCCATGACCGCCATGACTTCCGGGACGTCGTCGTTGCCACCGGTCGCGTAGCACCGGATGCTCGTTCCGGCGAGCTTCGATTCCGCGAGGTCGATCCAGCGCTCGAGTCGTTCGGTCGCGAGCTCCACGAAGAGCCGATCGACGGCGCTGGGATCCGCACGAAGCGCCGCGTACTCGTCCTCGTCCACCACCGTGTGATACATCCCCAGGAACCCGATGCGCTCCTTGATGGCGTCGACTTCGGCCGTCGTCTCGAGGTGCTCGACTCGCCCATGGACCGTCGCCCGGTACCGTCCATTCGACTCGCGGATGATCGGGATCGTCAACTTGCCCATCACGTCGCCCCCCATGACGAGCAGATCGGCGCTGTAGAACGTGCCGGCATTGAGGAACTTGCGCCAGGTCCGCTCCGACCCGTGGACGTCCGTCGCATAGAAGATCTTCGTCGCGCCAGATCCGCCAGTCCGTCGGAGGAAGGGCATGGTGAAAGTCCGTCAGCCGCGCGTGCGATCGCCTCGAGGGTCCACGAGGACACTCGCCGCGACGACCGCCGGGATACGCTCGCTGAACGCGTCCACCTGGAGCTGCGATCCCTCCTCGAGTCCTGACGGAAGATACACATACGCGATCGTGCGTGCGACGGTCGTCCCGTACCCGACGCTGCGCAGTCGCCCGATCACGCGGCCATCGAGGCGAACCGCCTCGCCGCCGTAGAGCGGGAGGTAGGCTGAATCCGCGCCGATGAGAATGGTCCTGAGGCGTCGAACCGGGCCGAGCGGATCTTGCTCGCGCTGCTCGATCAACGCCGAGCGACCGATGAATCCCTCCTTCGCAGGTCGAACGAAGGCCCCTAGACCAGCCTCGTCCGGGGTCTCGAGCATCGTCATGTCGGTCCCGTAGTACCGATAGCCCTTCTCGAGTCGCAGCGAGTCGAGCGCGCGGTACCCGAATGGCTCGACCCCGACGGCCGCGCCTGCTGTCCGCAGCGCATCCCAAACCATGACCGCTGAGGCGGGATCAACGCTGATCTCCCACCCGAGTTCACCGGCATAGCTGATGCGGGCGGCAAGGACGGTCGCACCGGCGACCCGAACCGGCTCCGCGCGCCGAGCGGGCAAGGCCGCATCGTCGACATCGTCGGGGCTCGCGGCAGCCAGGATCTCGCGGGCCTGCGGGCCCCACAAGCCGATCGTTGCGAACTCGGCGCTCACGTCGCGCAGCACGACACGCGCGTCCCCAGAGTGCGTCTGAAGCCACCCCAGGTCCGAGGCGATGAAGCCCGCACCCGTCACCACTCGGAACCGGTCTCCAGCCAGACGCATGACCGTGACATCCGCGACGATGCCGCCCCGGTCGTCCAGGAACGGCGTGTAGATCACGCTGCCGATCGGTCGGTCGACATCATTCGCTGCCACGTGCTGGAGCAGGCCGAGTGCCCCGGGACCGTCGACGGCGATCTTCCCGAACGAGCTCAGGTCGATGATCCCTGCGCGTTCCCTGACCGCGCGGGCTTCGTCGTTCACGCGCGAGAACCATGGCGGTTCCGTCCATCCCCATCGCTCCTGGTCCCGACCGGCGCGTCGCCACGGGATCCCTGGCTGGTGATAGTCAGCCCGCTCCCAGCCGGCCTTGGTGCCGAAGACGGCACCCGCCTCCTGAAGGCGACCATGCAGAGGCGAGAGGCGTTTCGGCCGACCAGCAAGGTCGGCGTCGTATGGGTACCGCAAGCGGTAGTAGTCCGCGTACGCCTCCCGGGCAAGCCCGGCAGCGTAACCGGGCTCGCGATAGACATCCGCAAATCGCGAGGCGCGGTACGGTCCGATATCGACACCCGGATCGCCGGTCGTGATCCACCCGGCGATCGCCCGACCGATCCCGCCACCGCCGCCGAACCCATTGAGCGACAGACCCGCCGCGACCCAGAAGCCGTCGACGCCGGGGAGTGGACCCATCAGCGGGTTCGAATCCGGAGTCATCGCATCCGGGTGGCAGACGAGTCGGATCGCCTCCGCGTCGGCAAGAAACGGGAAGCGGCGGATGGCTCCCGCCATCAACGGAGCAAACCGATCGTAGTCGGGCGAAAGCGATCGCGCGGCGTGCTCCCAAGGCACCCCGTCCTCCCACCGTGAGACGGGATCCGTTTCGTACCCGCCGAAGACCATGCCACCGTGCTCGGACCTTCCGTAGACGAGGTTGTCAGGGTCCCTGAAACACGGCATATCTCGCGGCAGCTCATGCCCGGGTACGGCCTTGAGCGCGATGTGCTGGTGATCGACTGCGGTCGATGGGATGAATGACCCGACCATCGCGGCGATCTGCGGCGCCCAGATGCCGGCCGCGTTGACCACGACTTCCGTATCGATGGGTCCCGCGTCCGTGACCACCCGGCGGACCTCCCGGCCCGCCGATAGCTCGAACCCGGTCACGCGGACACCCGTTCGAATCCGAACACCCATCGCCCTCGCTGCGTCGGCCACAGCATGCGTCGTCGTGTGAGGGTCGAGGTGACCGTCACCGGGCAGATGGACGGCCCCATACAGTGACTCCTCGGAGATCGCGGGCATCAGACGCCGTGCGGCGTCCCGTCCGATGACGTCGACATCAAGTCCGATGCCGCGCGCCCGGCTCGCGGTCCGTTCCAGCTCGCGAAGCTGCGCCTCACTCGATGCGAGACGCAGACTCCCGACGGCGTCGAACACCCCCAGACGCTCGTAGAGGTCGATGCTGTACCGGCGGAAGCTCATCATCGTGGACGAGGGATTGAACGCCGTTACGAGCCCCGCGGCATGGCAGGTGGACCCCGCGGTCAGCGTCGCCTTTTCGACGAGCAGGACATCGCTCCAGCCGGCTTCGGCGAGATGGAATGCAACGGAACAACCGGTGATGCCACCCCCGATGACGACGACCCGCGCGGAATCGACTCCCATGGCCGCACACGGTACGTCCCGCGACGGCGACCCGTCGGGTCGTCGCCGCATCGCTGGATCCGCTCCGCTACGATCGCTCAGTGACCGACCGCCCGGACCAGACGACGTACCAGACCGAGCGCACGACGCTCGAGGCCGAGGTGACCCGCATCGTCGAGGCCGGCGCGGCGGCGGGTGTTGCCGTTCGGGTGCTCGGGTCGATCGGTGTGGCGATGCACAGCCCGGACGCCGCGAGCCTCCTGCCCGGCTTCGATCGCACGTATGCCGACATCGATCTGGTCACCTATCGACGCCACGCGAAGAGCCTGAGCCGGATGCTCTCATCGATGGGTTACCGCGACGACCGGGAAGTCTTCGTGGCGTCGGAGGGAGGGCGCTCGATCTACGACGACCCGACCCGCCACATCCATCTCGACGTCTTCTACGACCGCCTGGAGTTCTGCCACGTCATCCCACTCTCCGATCGCCTCGAGTCCGACTCGCCGACGATCCCATTGGCCGAGCTCCTCCTGTCGAAACTCCAGATCGTCAAGATCAACGAGAAGGACGTGGTCGACACGATCCTGCTGATGCTCGACCATCCGCTTGGCCACGGCGACGTCGACACGATCGATGCCGACCGGGTCGCGTCGCTGTGCGCCGCTGACTGGGGCCTGTGGAGGACTCTGACGATGAACCTCGCGAAGGTCGCTGACCTGGCGAAGACCTATGGCCAGCTCGACGACGCCCAGCGCGGGAGGGTCACGGGTGCCGCCAGCGCGCTGAAAGCCAGGATCGACAACGAGCCAAAGCCGCTGCCGTGGCGGATGCGTGATCGGGTCGGCGATCGACGACAGTGGTGGACCGATGTCGACGAGGTCCGCTGAGACGCCTACTCGACGCGCTGTCGCCCTCGTGATCATCGTGTTCGTGGCGACGCTGGCGCTGCTCCTCGGAATGTCGCGGATCGCGGATCGCGCGGGTTCGAGCGCGAGTCCGACACCGACCGCGCCACGCCCAACGCCCACCCCCGCACGCACCACCGCGACCCCGTCGCCGTCCGCCACGGCCTCAGTGTCGGCGTCGCCCGTCGCCTCCGGCTCCGGGCCGGTCGGATCCTTGCCGGCTTCCTCACCTTCGGTGGTGCCCGGCGATGCGGTCCTCGTCGGCGCCGGGGACATCGGCGACTGCGACACCACCGATGACACGGCCACCGCCGCGCTCGTCGAGGAAATCAAGGGCACGGTCTTCACGGCCGGCGACAACGCCTATCCTGGCGGCGCTGCGAAGGACTTCCGCGACTGCTACGACCCGACCTGGGGGCAGTTCAAGGACCGCACCAGGCCGGCGACCGGCAACCACGACTGGGACACCAAGGACCTCAAGGGCTACCTCGACTACTTCGGGACGGCCGCGGCGCCGAACGGCGTGCCCTGGTACTCGTACGAACTCGGGGCGTGGCACGTCGTCGTCCTCGATTCGATGTGCGGCAAGACGGGAGGCTGCGGCAAAGGCTCGGACCAGGGCAAGTGGCTGGCCGCCGACCTCGCCGCATCGACCGCCCGATGCACGGTGGCGGTCTGGCACCATCCGCGATTCAGCTCGGGCGAGCACGGCAACTACGATGGCGTCGCCCCGTTCTGGGATGCGCTCTACGCCGCGGGCGCCGACGTCGTGATCAACGGCCACGACCACGACTACGAGCGGTTCGCTCCCCAGGATCCGAACGGCCAGGAGGACCGCGAACGCGGGATCCGCGAGTTCGTCGTGGGCACCGGCGGCGCCGAACTGCGCGACTTCGGCCATGTGCAGCCCAACAGCGAACTCCGGGCGGCGGTGACCGCGGGCGTGCTCAAGCTCGTGCTTCGCGCCGATTCATACGAGTGGACGTTCATCCCGACCCAGCCGAGCTTCTCGGATTCGGGCTCGGGGCCATGCCACTAGTCCAACCGGCCTCGCGAAGGGCCCGCTCGAATGCCGCCGTGCTCGCGTTCGCGAGTAGGCGATCGAAGTGTTCGCCGGCGTAGGCGACGAAGTCGACGTCGAGCGTGCTGACGCCCTGCTGGAGCACGCCCCACATCGCCTCCCGGAAGTCGGACACGACGCGCATCAGCGTGATGCGTGCCAGCCGCGGCACCCGGACCTCGCCGTCGTAGGCGGCCAGGAGGACCTCGTCCTGGTCGGGCGTCAGCTCGTGGTTGATGCTGAAGTTGCCGAGGTCGAAGAAGGGATCGCCCATCCCTGCGTACTCCCAGTCGACGATGCGGATGCGGGTGCCGTCATCGATGAAGTTCGCGTTGAGCAGGTCGTTGTGGCACGGCCGCAGCTCGACCGGTGCGGCCAGCCACGCCAGCTCGATCCGCCTCCCGATCGACGCAGCGACCTCGTACTCGGGCGGGATGGGGACGCCGCGCGCGACGGCAAGGGCGCGGTAGGCCTCGGCGATCCGCAGCGGGACGAAGAGTCCGGGGATGGCCGGGCCGTCGTGGACGCGTCGGAGTGAATCGGCGACGCGCCGGAGGGTCTCCGGCTGGCGCACCGCCTCGTCGCTGACCGGCAAGCCGACGATGTACCGCGTGACGAGGTAGCCCTCGGGCCGGATGAACGCGGTGACCTCCGGTCCGACCCCGACCCCCGCGGCCGCCACGGTCGCGGCGTGCTCGACCTCCCGGCTGATGCCGAGCAGGTGCGTGTCGTTGCCGGCCAGGCGGATGACCCAGCGCTCGTCCGTCCCGGCCGCGGAGACCAGGAAATTCCGATTGGTGATGCCGCCGGACAGCGTCGTCAGGGTCAACTCGCGGCCCGCCAGCTCCGGCACGCGGCCCATCGCCCGGACCAGATCGTCGCGCAGTTCCCCGCGCAGTTCCTGGTCCGGGGACGGTCCGTCGGTCACGCGAGATTAGCCGATGACCGCCTCGCCGGTGACGGCGTCGGCTTCGATATCAGCCTTGCGCCCGCGGATCGAGACCACGTAATACAGGCCGCCGGCAATCAGGAGGGCGCCGATGATCGTTTCATAGAGCGGCCAGGACGGCAGGTCCTCGAGCGGCTCGCCGAACCACTGCAGGAAGGAGTTGATGAACGGGTTCCAGAAGGCCCGGCCATCGCCACCCCAGTCACCGAACAAGCCCGGATCGTTCCACAGGGCGATGTTGATGATCATCACGCCGCCGTAGATCAACGCCAGGATGTTGATGAGGAGCCCCCATCGGCCGAGGCTGAACCAGGCCTTCTCGCGCGGCCAGCCCTTGCGGCGGGCAATCAGGACGCCGAGGTTGCACATGAAGTACGCCAGGTAGATGAGCCCGGTGGCGGCGATCGAGAGGACGAAACCGCCGTAGGGCCCAGTCACCAGGATGGGGATCGCCGCGAGGACACCGACCGCGATCGCCGCGTTCGCCGGGGTCTTGAACGTGTGGTTGACGCTCCCCCAGACACCGCCGAGCGGCAGGTGCCGGTCCCGGCTCATCGAGAACATCATCCGGGTCGCGGCACCTTGGATCGCCAGGGTGCAGACGAACACGGACACGAGGATGATCAGGAGGTAGATCTCGCCGACCGTGATCCCCGCGAGCAGCTCCGCCGTCAGGCTCGAGGTGATGATCGTGGCGATCGGGAATCCGCCGGCCAGGCCCTCGGCGATCGTGTCCTGGACGTTCGGGATGGCTAGCAGCACGGCCAGGAAGAAGACCAGGCCGACGGCGCCGGAGATGAGGATGGACGACAGCACCCCGCGCGGCGCGTGCCGTCCGGCGTCCAGCGTCTCTTCACCGAACGTGCCAGCCGTATCGAAGCCGAACACGATGAAGATCGACATGTAGAGGCCAAGGGCGAACGCGGGGAGGTAGTTTCCGCCCGTCGCGGCCTCTGTCCCACCGGTGTCGGTCAGGATCGAGATCGGCTGGTGGTTGGCGAAGATCAGCAGGATGATCGCGAAGACGACCATGCCGAGGATCTCGGTGCCGACGCCGATGTTGTTAAGGATCGAGAGTAGCCGCACACCGTAGGCGTTGATGATCGTCGTGAGCAGCAGCGCGGTGAGGGCGATGAAGGTGTGCATGTTGCCGAGACCGATCGGCGACGGGGAGTCGAGGAAGTCCTGACCGCCCCCGGTGAATCCGGCGATCACGTAGCCGACGATCACGGCGACCGCGCTGACCGTCACGACCTGGGCCCAGAAGTAGAACCAGCCCGTGAACCAGCCGAGCGTCCGGTTCGACAGGCGCTTGGACCATTGGTAGATGGACCCGGCCACCGGGAAGTGGCTGGCGAGTTCGGCGAAGCTCAAGGCGACGAGGAGCTGGCCGGCGATCACGAAGAACCACGACCACCAGATGGCGGCTGGCCCGCCGAGGCCGATCCCGACGCCGAAGTTGCCGAATGAACCCGTCGAGACGCTGATGAAGCTGAACGCGATCGCGAAGTTCGACAGGAAGCCGAGCGTCCGCCGCAACTCCGGCTTGATGCCGAGTGAGCGCAGATGGGCGTCGTCCTGCGCTGCGATGTCCTGGGGACCGCTGGACACGATCCTCTCCTCCTACCACCGCACCATCGGTGCGAGCTGACCTCTGGGGAGCGAACACGAGGAACGCCGGGCACGGACCATCGACAGGCTCCCTCCGGGCCGGTCGCGATCTTCGGCGGAGGATAGCACCGGGCCGCGGGCCGTCAACGACGAGTTTCGTCGCACTTCGGCCCGTCGGGCGCGTGAGTCGAAGCGCCGTCGCCCCTAGGGATCGAGGCGGTAGAAGCGGAACGACTCGTGCTCGGTCGGCAGGATCGTGAAGCGCGAGTAGCCCGCCTCCCGGGCGATCGCCTCGAGCGCCGCCGGTCGCATGACCGTGCCGGTGCCGACCGACGGCTGGTCGACGAGGCCGTTCGGCAGGCAGGCGACGACGCTGTAGCCGTAGAAGAGCCGCTCCGCCTCGTCGCCGGGCGCGGTGAACTGCTCGGCCACGCGCTCGTCACCGATCAGGACGGCGCCGCCGGGCGCGAGGAGCCGCCGGGCCGCCGCCAGCACCTCGACCGGGCGGGCCATGTCGTGGACCGCCTCGAAGATCGTGACGAGGTCGTAGCGCCCGGCCCCGTCGGCCGCGGCGGCGTCGGCGAACAGGAACGAGACCCGGTCGGACAACCCCATCGCCGACGAGTGCCGCTTCGCTCGCTCGATGGAACCGGCATCGATATCGATCCCATCGACCTTGACCTTCGGGAAGTGGCGGGCGATCGAGATCGACGACCAGCCCGTGCCGCAAGCCACGTCAGCGACCCGTCCCCCGCTCTCGCGCAAGCGGGCGGCGACGTCCGGCAGCCCGTCGATCCAGTCGCCGACGAGGTGGGCGAACTGGGGCCGGTTGACCCCTTCCTGAGCCTCCACGACATCGGGCCCATAGTCGGCCCAGTCGACACCGCCGCCAGTCCGGTACGCGACCAGAACGTCGGGCAGGCGCTGGGCCGTGCCGACGACCATCCGCGCGAGCGGCGCCAGGAATGCGAGGTGGTCCTCATCGACCAGCACGTCGACATGGGCGGCCGGAAGCGTGTAGCGACGGTCATCCGGCGCCGCAGCGACGTCGTCGACGTCGAGGATCGCCCCGACGGCCTGATGCTCCAGCCACTCGCGAGCGTATCGACGGTGGATGCCGGCCCGTTCCGCGAGCTCGGGAGCGGTCGCGGGACCGCCGTCCGCCAGGGCTCGATAGAGCCCGAGCCGGTCGCCCAGGTAGATGGCCTGGGCATCGAGTGAGCCCAGGATGGCGGCTCCGATCCGGCCGGCCACAGCGTCGCGCCGTTCCGCATGGTCGGTCGTCGGGTGCATCGGCGTCGTCATGGTCCCTCCACGTCAAGCAAGCCTCGATGGTCGCGCAGCGGTCGACGGGCCGGGAATGGACATCAGTCGATGCCGAACGCCGCTGGATACCGGAACGTGCCACGCAGGTCCGGTGTCCAGCCGGGCAGGCGCAGGGCCATCCACGCCGGATCCGACCAAGCCACGGGTGGCTCGATCCCGATCGAGCGCGCCGGCTCGAACCCGAATCGCGGGTAGTACGCCGGGTGACCCAGTAGCACGATCACCGGCCAGCCAAGGCTCGTGGCGATCTCGACCGTCGCCCGCATCAGCTCGCCGCCGATGCCCTGTCGCTGGCGGTCCGGCACGACCGCGATCGGCCCGAGGCCGAGCATCGGGCGGGACGTGCCGTCGTCGGCGACCAGTCGACCGGCACTCGTCAGGCATTGACCGACGATCCGCCCATCCTCGTCGACGGCCACGAGCGCGAGCTCGCGGATCCAGCCAGCGTCCTGGCGAAGGTCGTCGACGATCCGTCCCTCGTCGGTCGATGGCGCGAAGGCGGCGTCGACGAGCGCCCGGACCGCCGCGGCGTCGCCCGGTCGCTCCGGCCGGATGGCGAC
>CAVVDC010000002.1:0-357014 GCA_963746855.1 uncultured Chloroflexia bacterium | reverse complement strand
GTCGTGCCCGAGGCCGTCATCGCCGCGTCGATCGCGCTCGATGCCCTGCTGCTGCGCGGCGACCTCGCCGAGCTCAAAGGCGCCGGGATCCGGTTCCGCGCCGGCACCGAGACCGCGATCACCCGCGAGCTCCGGGCGATCCCGATCGATGCGCACCACGTCATCGACCACCACTACATCGCCGGGCGCCTCAAGCCCTACTGCTGGCGACCATGGGCAGACGACCCTGTGGGCTTCCCGCAGGCCCGCTACCTCGCCGCCCTGGTGCCAGCGCCGCCGTCCGCTCCGGAGGAGACCGTGAACAGCTACCCCGTACCCAAGGTCCCGAGCATCGCCACCGTGCCCGCGGGCACCTGGCTGTACGCGACCTCCGCGCTCGAGCCCTCGCCCGACAACGTCCAGGTGGACCCCGGGCGCGACATGCCGTACCTCGGCCAGCCGGCGAGCACGGTTCGCATCGTCGAGTACGTCGATGCGAAGGGCGTCCATCAGGGTCGCTCGATGTTCGCGAACGCGTCCGAGATCACCAGCATCCGCCCGGCGCCCGACCCCACCCCGTTCAGCCAGGCGCAGCTCGACGCTGCCGAGAAGACCGCGGCCGCGGCGGTCAAGGCGGCCGCCGACCGCGCGGCCGCCGCGTACGGAGCGTGATACGTGATTGATGGCCAGCCCGGCACGATCTGGGGCCGCGAGCCCGCGATGGTCCTCGCACTCGTGCAGGCCGTGATCGCGCTGGTCGTCGCGTTCGGCCTGTCGCTCGAGCCTGACCAGATTGGCGCGATCCTCGCGGTCACGGCGGTAGTCCTCGGTCTGATCACCCGAAGCCAGGTCAGCCCGACTTGAGAGACGGGTACCTGCGGGGAACGCTCCCGCGGACGCCGACTGCCCGCCAGGTCGACGTCCTCGCGGCCTTCGTCGCCACGGGCGGATCCGTTGCTGAGGCTGCGGCACGCGTCGGCGTCAGGCCGAGTACCGCGAAGCGCCACCTCGCCGACCTCAGGGCGCGCTCGGGCCTCACCACCGAGCAGCTGATCTACCGCGGCCGGGCCGAGGGCTGGCTGGTGGTGGCGAGCCTCGAGCCCAGCTGAATTCGCACCGGCCGAGCGCTGGGCTACCGCAACGATAGCCGCAGTGATCACTAGTGCCAGCAGGTAGTAGCCGTCCGTCGGCGCAGGCTGGGACCCGCCGTGGGCCCGGCCCGCTTGACCGGTCGCCCGGCGATCAGGCTCCCGGCAGGACCGGCCCGAGGGCGTCGAGGATGAGGTCGAGCCCAAACTCGAACTCGTCGGCGTAGTCGAAGCCGGACGTGAGGAGCTCCCTCGCGACGCGCGCAGAGTTCGGGTACTCGTCCGCCTGCAGGTTGGCGAGCACCTCCTCGCTCATGGCTGCCAGCTCCTCGGCGTTGCTGAACGGGAAGTTGACCTCCTGCAGCGCGAACCCGAGCACGTAGCTGTCGACGAGGTTGTAGGCATGTACCGCCATGACCGCCGAGCACCCGGCGTCGAGCAGGACGGTGATGGTGTCCTCGTGTGTGCGGAAGTTGGCCGGGCCGGGCGTCAATCGCGATTCCATGAGCGTGATCGCCCAAGGATGCCGGCGCAGGGCCGCGCGGGTCGAGATCGCTTGGGCACGGAGCACCGTTCGCCAGTTCGAGCGATCTGCCGGCAGCTCGATCTCGGCGAAGACGAGGTCGACGATCCCGTCGAGGATGTCGTCCTTGTTGCGAACGTGTCGGTAGAGCGACATCGCCTCCACGCCGAGCCGCCGCCCGATCCGCTGCATCGTCAGCGCCGCGGTGCCGCCCTCGTCGGCAAGCTCCAGCGCCGCGCGCAGCACCCGGTCCCGGGCGAGCGGCGCTCGCTTCTGAGTCATGCAGCGTGTCATCAACGTTCTCCTCGCGTGCCCTTGACGCCATCATAGCTTAGGCCATAAGCTTAGGCCATCAGCTTATGCCATAAGCGGAAGAGAACACGAGGAGAGATCAATGCAGGTAATCCACCAGGACCGGTACTCGGAAGTCAACGAGCCAGAGATGACCATGAGAACAACCAGTCACCGCCAAGCCCTGGTCGGCGACGCCTTGTCGGCCGAGGCGGGGATGAAGGCCGTCGTGCAACGCCGCTACGGGCCTCCCGAGCTGCTCGAGTACAGCGATGTGGGCCGGCCGGTCGTGGGGGACGGCGACGTCCTGGTCGGCGTCCACGCCGCTTCGGTCCACCCCGGCGACTACTTCCTCATGACCGGCGCACCGCACATGGTGCGGCTGGCGTTCGGACTTCGCCGGCCCCGGTCCCCGATCCCGGGCAGGGACGTCGCCGGCGTGGTGGAAGCCGTCGGCGCGGCGGTCACGGACCTCCGACCGGGTGATGAGGTGTTCGGCTGGAGCACCACCGGGACGCTGGCGGAGTACGCGAGCGTGCCGGCGGACCAGCTCGTGCGCAAACCCGGCAGGCTGACCATGGCGCAAGGAGCCGCGGTGCCCACCTCGGCGATCACCGCACTGCAGGCTCTGCGCGACATCGCGCACGTGCAACCGGGGCACACGGTGCTCGTCACGGGCGCATCGGGCGGCGTCGGGACGTTTGCCGTGCAGATCGCCAAGGCGCTCGGGGCAGAGGTGACCGGGGTGTGCAGCACCCGCAACATGGAGCTAGTCCGGTCGGTGGGCGCCGACCACGTCATCGATTACACGCGCACGGACTTCACCCGGACGGGGCTGCGCTACGACGTCATCTTCGACAACGTGGAAGCGCAGTCCCTGTCGGAGGTCCGACGGGCGCTCACACCCACCGGCACCCTCATCCCCAACAGCGGTCGAGGCGGCCGATGGGTCGGACCCCTGGGCCGGGTCGTCAAGGCGCGCGCGCGGTCGCTGTTCACGCGCCAGACCCTGCGGCCGTTCACCTCATTCGGGAAGCGCCGAGACCTGCTTGATCTGGCCGAGCTTCTCGAGGCGGCGCAACTCACGCCGGTCATCGACCGTACCTACCCGCTGAGCGAGGCGGCCGAGGCCCTCCGCTACGTCGGCGCCGGCCACACCCGCGGCAAGGTCGTGATCACCGTCTGAACGTCGGACCAGGTGTCACGACCCACCACAGCGCCACTCGTACACCAGCCACCGCTGTCAGGCGGACGGCTCACCAAGCGAACGAAGGAGCAAACCATGAACAAGACACGACCTGTCCCCATCAACAGCGCTTTGACAGGCCCGCCGATCCCGGTGCAGGCCAAGATCGCCGCCGCATGGACCAGCTTCATGTTCCTCTACATCTACGTCGACTTCTTCAACCTCTACAAGCCCGGCGTCGTCGACGGCATCCTGAATGGCCTCGTCTGGAAGTTCGACGTCAGCCCGACGTTGTTGACCTTCATGCTCGCGTCCGTGGCGATCCCGGCCCTGATGGTGATGCTCTCCATGACGCTGCCCGCCCGGGTGAACCGCGCCACAAACCTCGTCGTTGCATCGCTCCTCATCCCCTACTCGGCGTTCAACGCGGCAGGGGCGACCTGGGAGTGGGCGTCCTTCTACGGCCTCTCCATCGGAATCGAGGTGCTGATCCTGGCCTTCATCCTGCGCTCCGCCTGGACCTGGCCCCGAACGTACTCCGACGCTGCAGATGTCGCGACGGCCGACCGACTGCAACAGCAAGCCCACGCCTGAGCCATCGGTGCTCGACGCAGGCAGGAGAGTGCCTGCGTCGAGCCTGACGCTCAACGCGGCAACCGAGAACAAGAGGACTCGTCCCCATGCCCGCCCTCCCGCCGCGTCTGAGCCTCGAGCAAGTCCGGCGCCTCGCGAAGGACCTGCTCCGCGACCTGAAGGACGGCGATCGCGCCGCAATTCGACGCCTCGCGGTCGTGTCTGCACCATCGACGCTGGCTGGCGCGCAACTCGCCATTGCCCGCGAATACGGATTCCCCAGCTGGGCGCGCCTCAAGCGCGACGTCGAGCTGCGCGAGATCCTCGACTCTCTCGATGTGGGCCGCCTGCGCGCGCTCGTCGCTGAGGAGCCCGACCTCGCGTCGACCACGATGGAACATTGGGTCGATCACCCAGCGGGCGCCTCGCCGCTCGGCTACGTCGCGATGCTCCGGTACGACACCACCCGCGGCATCTGGCGTGAAGTCGACGGCGCAGGCGCTATCGCCGGCATCCTCGTCGCGGCCGGTGCCCCGGTCGACGGCCAGAAGGGTGTTCCCGAGACGCCGCTCATCACAGCCGCGAGCTACGGCGATGCCGGTGTCGCCCGGGTGCTCATCGGCGCAGGTGCCGACCTGGAGGCACGGGCCAGCGACGTTGCAGGCGGGGTCCCCGGCGGCACGGCGCTACTCCACGCGGCTGTGTTCGGGATGAGCGACGTGGTCGATGTGCTCGTCGAGGCAGGGGCTCGGATTGAGGACGCGATCCGGCGGGCCTTCGAGCACGTCGCGGTGTCGTCGACGCTCAAGGCCAGCACCGTGGCGATCGCCAGGCGGCGGGATCTCGACGGCGGCGATGACCTCGCCCTGGCGAGGATCAGCCGGGAGCGTGACCGGGCGGCGCTGCGGTTCGCGAAGGATCGCGACCTGGGGCAGCTCGAGGCAACGATGGCGCGACTCGACGCCGAGGCACAGGCGGCGGTGGTCCGGCCGTCACGCATCCCGACCGCCGCCGAGGCACGCGCCTACCTGGAGTCGCTACCGGACCTGTGGGCGAAGACCTCGGACGCGGGCCGCAAGGCGATCGCGGAGGCCGTGTTCGAGCGGATCGATGTCCTGGGGGCGACCGACTACACGTTCGCCCTGACCGCTCACGCGAAGGCGCGGGGTTGGGACGCGGCCCTTCGGAGGCGGCGTCGCCGCCGTCAAAGAAGGTCGTTCTGGTCGGGGCGAGAGGATTTGAACCTCCGACCTCATCGTCCCGAACGATGCGCGCTACCAAGCTGCGCCACGCCCCGACCGAGGGAGCCCGTTGTACAGGGCTTGCGGATGATAGCAAAGGTGCCCCGACCGGGCGATAGGCACGCTGCGGCACGGGAACGGCGGGTGACCAAGGTCCCATCGCCTTCGGGACCTCCGCGAGCCTGACCGGCGCACGCGTCCGCGCCTAAGGTCGCACGCAGCGGCGCCGGGGGGATCTTGGCGCCGCTGCTTCGTGTCCGGACTCGAAACCGCCGGTCTGCGTCGCGACGTACCGTTCGTCAGGTACGAAGCGTCGTTCGGGCCAACCGCCGGAGCGCGACCGACAGGAGGAGTTGCATGGGATCCACGCCCGACCGATCGGCGATCCGGCCGGCTGTCGCCACGACCATGATCCTGCTCCTCGTGGCCGCCTGCTCGACCGGCGGCAGCGGGGCATCCGCGGGCGCCAATGGCGCGCCGGTTGCGTCGCCAGCGGCATCGCCCGCGGTCGCGGCCACGAGCGCACCCTCGACGAGCTCGGGCGGCGGCCGGTACGGCAACGGCGGCGACGAGTACAGCTACGGCGGCACGGCCACGGCCACGCCCGCCGCGTCGGCGGGTGGGGCCGCCAGGGTCCACACGGTCGGGCTCGGGAACGGACGCGACGGCGCCTACCTGACCGGCGAGAACGGCATGACGCTGTATGTCTTCGGGAACGACTCGGCCAACACGAGCACCTGCGACGCCGACTGCGCGGCGGCCTGGCCGCCATTCACGGTCGCGAAGGGAGACACGCTCAAGGGTGCCGACGGCGTGAAGGGCGCGTTGACGACGTTCTCACGGGCCGATAGTTCGATGCAGGTGGCCTACGGCGGTTCGCCGCTCTACTACTACTCGGGCGACAAGGCCGCCGGCGACACCAAGGGCCAGGGCGTCGGCGACGTCTGGTTCATCGCCCAGCCGTAGTCGGACATCGCACCAAGGCGGCGGCGAGAGGAGAGCCGCCGCCCTGACCCATCAGTCCGGCAGGCCGGCCTCGTGCGCGGCGTTGGCTCGGGCGCGTTGGTCTGCCCGGATCGGTACCGTGCCGAGCGCGGCGAGCAGGAAGGTGATGGCCATGAGCCCGAACACGATGGGCACGCCCGCCGCTACGCCGGCGAGGTCGATGACGACGCCGTAGACCGCCACCCACAACGAGCCGACCCCGAACGCGACCGTGAAGTAGAGCGCATATGACGCGTCGCGGATCGATGGCGGCGCGATGTCGGCCAGGAGCGCCTGGAGCTGCGGGCTCTCCGCGAAGCTGAACAGGCCCATCAGCACGATGCCCAGCCACAGCCCGATGAGCGACGAGCCTGCGAGCAGGAAGACCGCGAACCCGATCGCGCCGCCCAGGTACACACCGATGATGATCGGCTTGCGCCCGACCCGGTCCGACAGCCAGCCGGCGACCAGCGGGACCGGCACCGAAAAGATGATGAGCGCGCCGTACATGAAGCCCGACGTCGCCGCGTCGAGGCCGATGACCTTGGTCAGGTAGATGAGCGCGAACAGGTTCACGACCCCGAGCCCGCGGCCACCGCCGCCGAGGGCCGACGTGAGGTAGAGCCAGCGCAGGTCGCGGTCGTGCAGGATCCGCCCGAACGCGGAGCGGACGCTGCCGCCCGCCAAGGCCGCCGCCCGGTCCGTGCCACGCTCGCGGACGAAGAGCAGGATCGCGATGGCGATGGCGATGGCCGGCAGCCCGAATGCGAGCGACGCTCCGCGCCAGCCCAGCGCTGCCATCAAGGGCACGCCGAGCAGGGCGACGACCACGGTCCCGACGTTGCCGCCGGCGATGTGCGCGCTGATCGCGAATCCTCGCCGTTCCGGGGGGAACTGCTCGGCCAGGAGGCCGTTGCCGACCGGATGCTGCGGCGACCCGCCGATGCGCCACACGATGTTCGGGATCGCGAACGTGGCGAAGCTGGTGGCGAACGACTGCACCGCGATGCCGCCGCCGAACAGGATCCCGCCCGCCCCGAGCAGGTTGCGACGGGAGACGACCCGCGTGAGCGCCGCGTAGCTGAGCTGCACGAGACCCGACAGGAAGGAACCGATCGCGGCCAGGAACGCGACGGCCGCGATTCCGACCCCGAACTCGTCGGTGATCTCCAGGAAGACCAATGGCAACAGGACGGCCTGCGCGTGGTTGACCGCATGGGCGGCCGATAGCAGGCCGAGCGAGCGGTTCGGATGGATCCGGACATCAGCCTGCACGGGCGGATGGTGCCGTATCCGGCTACTCGACGGTGATCTTGGTGCTCGCGAAGATCCCGGCCACCCGGTCCGATGCGTACCAGATCTCGTAGGCGCCTGCCGTGTCGGGCGCGATGATGTGTGCGGGGCTCCCGGCAGCCGTGTACGCGTACGATGCGTACGTCCCCGGCGGCGAGCCGGCTGGGACGATCGTGATGTAGTCCGAAGGCCCGTTCGGACCGGTCCACTCCACGTCGAAGGGGGCCCCCTTGGCCACCTTGGCGGGCGCCTTCAGCGTGATCTCGAACTCGCCGACGGTGATGGGCCGCCGTGCCTGGGTCTTGTCGTCGCCGGTGACATACCGGATCTCGTACGAGCCGGGCACGATGGGAGCCACCAGCTTGCCCGGGTTCCCGGCGTTCGTGTAGAAGTAGCTCTCGTTCGTCCAGCGCTCGGCGCCGACCGCGATGATCGTCACGTAGTCCTTCGGCCCGTTGGGACCGTTCCACGACACCTCGAAGACGCTGCCGGCCGGCACGTTCTCCGGGGCGAGCAGGTCGCCCGTGAACGGCGTGACCGAGATGGCCAGCCGGGCCAGGATGGCATCGTCGGCACCGGAGACGTACCAGAGCGCATAGGGTCCCGCCGTCGTCGGCGCCACGAGCTTCCCCGGGCTGCCGTTGGTCGTGTAGAAGTACGGGTCGACCGATGTCCACTCGGCCGCGGCGGCCGGCACGATCGTGACGTAGTCCTTCGGGGCGTTCGGCCCTGTCCAGGCGACCTCGAACTGGGCGCCGGCTTCGACTTCCCTGGGCGCGGTCAGGGTCGCCGGACCCGTCGCGACCGACGGGGACGGGGACGGGGAGGCGGTCGGCGCGGCCGTCGCACTCGGGGACGCGGTCGGCGCGGCGGCCGTGGTCGGGACGGTCGTCGGCGGCGGGGTCGCACTCGGTTGGGTGGTCGCGGCGCCTCCGCCGGAGCACGCTGTGACGAGGAGCGCCACGACGAGGGCGGCCCCCGAGGGGCCACGGACGAACGACCGAACGAACGACATCTGACCCATCGCCTTTCTTGCAGCGGTCAAGATCGAGCGAGACCCCCCAGGTCGGGATGCGGCGGAGCGGGGCGGACGTCGCCGGGCAAGGATACGCTCGGTCGTGGGCCGCGCGCCGGGTCCTTGCAGGGCCGCGATCAGACCGGGATCAGTGGTGCTTCTTCTTGTGCGGGACCTCGTACAGGTCCGCTTGCGATTGCTTGTGGGTCGACCCGACGGCCGCGTGGCCCGGGCTGCCGCTGCTGGTGTGCGGCGCCGCTCGATGCCCCTTGGGCAGGATGTACAGGATCATCAGCGCGATGGGCCCGAAGATGATCCCGAGGATCACCCAGGTGATGGGGTTCCGTCCGAACTTCGGCGCCATCTGGTAGCAATAGACGGCGCAGACGACCCAGACCACCGCGGCCAGGATGAAGAAGCCGGTGCCGACGAGCGTGGGCGTATCCATGGGTCGATCGACCCTCCCCTAGAGACTTGGTCGAGGTCGCGGGACACGTCCCGGGCCGATCGGTGTGACCCGCACATAGTGACGCAATCGCCGCAGGCCGCGATGGCGTCCACGGGACGTCAGAACTGGAAGAGCAGCTCTCGGTACTTGGGCAGTGGCCACAGGTCGTCGGCCACCAGCGTCTCGAGCTCGTCCGCGACGACTCGGAGCGCCTCCTGGGCCGGGATCACGTGATCGACGAAGGCACGCGCCTCGGCCTGCACGGAACCCGCCTCGTGGGCGGTGTGCTGGGCGTGCTCGAGTGCGTCGATCGCATCGACCAGCTGATCGGCGAGACCGGACACCCGCTCGCAGACGGCGTTGATCCCTCGTGAGGAGGGGGCTCCGGCGAGCTGGCCGAGGTACTGCGCCGTGGCCGGCAGGACGAGCGTCCTGGCCATGTCGATCGCGCAGCTCGCCTCGATGTTGCTGACCTTGACGTAGCGCTCCCAGTTGATCTCGACGCGGGCGGCCAGCTCACGCTCGGACAGGACGCCGAACGAGGCGAACAGCTTCTTGGCTCGCTCGGTGGTCAGCACCGGGAGTGCGTCGACCGTCGTGCGGTTGTTGGGCAGGCCCCGCTTGGCGGCCTCGGCATGCCACTCCTCGGAGTAGCCATTGCCCTCGAACAGCACTTGCTTGTGCGCCCCGACGATCTTGGAGAGGATGCCCGTCAGGCCCGTGAAGTTGCCGGGCTTGAGCTTCTCGAGATCGTCCGCGAGCTGTGACAGCGAGTCGGCGACGGCCGTGTTGAGCACGGTCTGCGGCCAGTAGATCGGAGCCGACGAGCCGACCGCCCGGAACTCGAACTTGTTGCCGGTGAACGCGAACGGCGACGTCCGGTTGCGGTCCGTGGCGTCCTTCGGCAGCTCGGGGAGCGAGGTGGCCCCGAGCTGCATCGAGCCGCCCTTCTTCGACGTGGAGGCGGCGCCCCGGTCGAGCTGATCGACGACGTCCTCGAGCTGCGAGCCGAGGAAGATCGACATGATCGCGGGCGGCGCCTCGTTCGCGCCGAGCCGATGATCCTGGCCCGCGTCCGCGATGCTCGCCCGGAGCAGGTCGGCATGGGCGTTGACCGCGCGGATGACCGCCACGAGGAACGCGAGGAACTGGGCGTTCGCGTGCGGATCGTTGCCCGGGTCGAGCAGATTCTCGCCCTCGTCGGTACCCATCGACCAGTTGTTGTGCTTGCCCGAACCGTTGATGCCCGCGAACGGCTTCTCGTGGATGAGGAACATCAGTTCGTGCTGGCGCGCGATCCGCCGCATCAGGCTCATGACCAGCATGTTGTGGTCCGACCCGACGGAGGTCGGCTCGTAGACCGGCGCCATCTCGAACTGGCCGGGCGCGACCTCGTTGTGGCGGGTCTTGGCCGGGATCCCCAGGCGCCAGAGCTCGCGGTCGAGATCCATCATGAACGCGAGGATCCGCTCGCGGATCGAGCCGAAGTACTGGTCCTCGAGTTCCTGGCCCTTGGGTGACGGCGCCCCGAACAGCGTGCGGCCGGTCAGGACGAGGTCGGGGCGCTGCTCCGCCAGCCGTCGGTCGACGAGGAAGTACTCCTGCTCCGGCCCGATGTTGGTGAACACCCGGGTCGCGGTGGTGTTGCCGAACCAGCGCAAGACGCGCAGTGCCTGCGTGCCGAGGGCCTCCTGCGAGCGCAGGAGCGGGATCTTGTGGTCGAGGGCCTCGCCGGTGAACGAGACGAAGGCCGTCGGGATGGTCATCGTCACGCCGTTGGGCTCGACCTGCAGGAAGATCGGGCTGGTGACGTCCCAGGCGGTGTAGCCGCGCGCCTCGAACGTCGCCCGGATGCCGCCCGACGGGAACGAGCTCGCATCCGGCTCGCCCTGCACGAGGTTCTTGCCCGAGAACTCGGCGAGCGTCCGGCCCTCGCCGGTCGGATTCAGGAAGGAGTCGTGCTTCTCGGCCGTCGAGCCGGTCATCGGCACGAACCAGTGGGTGTAGTGCGTGGCGCCGTGCGCCAGCGCCCACTCCTTCACGCCGTGCGCGACGGCATCGACGATCGCCGGGTCGAACGGCTCGAGACCATCGATCGTCCGACGCAGTTTCCTGAAGATCGGCTTGGCCAGGTACTCGCGCTGCGCGTCCTCATGGAACACGTACTGGCCATAGATCGCCTGGCCGGCATCTTCGAGGTAGTTCTGCGTGGAGGCGACCTTGTGGCTGGCGATCGCCGCGATGGCCGTATGGCGTGCAGTCATGGGTCTCCTCAGTGCCGGTTTGCGGACGGTGGGCGTCGGGTGCTCCCGCCCAGGGACGCGCCTCCCACGTCCTTGCTCACGGTACCAGCGAGTCGGGTTGCGGTTCAGCGCCAGCGGCAATGTTTCATCGTTGTGCCTTGCGGACGCCAGGTTCAGGTCGGGTGACGAGCCCCCACCAGGTCGTCGAGGAGCCGTCCGAATTCGCGTTCGACGTCGACGTAGCGGTCCGAACGCCAGACGATCCCGAGTCGGCCGTCGCCCGTCAGCCGGGTCCAGACACGACGTCGGGGCAGGTAGAACGAGATCGTGATGCCCGCGATCAGGCTGGCGAACGCGAGCCAGATCAGGCCCTGGCCCGGATCGTGCTTGGCGATGAGCAGCGTGTACTCGGAGACCGACGTCAGGGTGATCGAGAGGCCCAGGTCGTCGGACACACGCGTCTCGCCGATGCCCATCTCCACGCCCGGGTAGCTCTGGGGCTCGGTGGTCCCGTCCGGCCGCTCGACCATCCGGTAGGGCAGCACGACCAGGCGGCCGGCGCCATCCGGCCGGCGATCGAGCAGCATCTGCAGGCCCAGGTCCCGCCCCGGGACGGGCAGGATGCCGTAGGGCCGGTCTTCGGCCGAGTCGGTCAGCGGCACGGCCCCGTCCCACAACGGCTTGCCGGCCGCGTCGAGGACCACGAGGTGCGGCGCAGGGCCGAAGCCGTTCTGGTGGAACGTGTAACCCGCGATCGAGAGCGGGTCGTTGACGCGGATCGTCTTGCGCGCGATCTGCTCGCCGTCCCGGAAGACGGCCAGGTCGGTCGTGAAGTCCGAGGCCTGACCGGTCGCGAAGCCGGGCGCCTCGAAGTCCAGGTTCTTGACCAGCAGCAGGCCGGGCGTGCCGATCGGCTGGACGGTGAGCGATTCGCCCTCCGGGACCACGAGCCCCTGTTCGTCCCCGAGCCGCGAGGTGACGGCCGCGGCCACCAGGAACAGCACGAGCCCGGTGTGCGTGAAGAGCGTCGCCATCTTCGTGTACTGGTGCCGGTCGCCGTAGAGGTACGTCGCGCCATCGTCGCCGGTCGCCTCGCGGACCTTGAACCGGTTCCGCCGAAGGACATCTCGGACGCCATCGGCCGACACCCCCGACATCGCCGCGCGATCGGGCAGGCGGGGGTCGAAGAACGGCTCGGGCTGCGCGACCCGGATCTCGGACACGCCACGCCACAGCCGGGGCGTCCGATCGAGCGTGCAGACGACGATGGAGATGACCAGGAGCGTCAGGCCGGCGCTGAACCAGACCGAACGGAACATGGCGAAGACGCTGAGACGTTCGAGGATGTCCACGAGCCCGGGCCCGAGCAGCTGGTCGTAGCGGGCATGGATGGCATCCATGGCGGTGGCGTAGTCGCCCGCCGAGCGGAACGCGAAATCGGGCAGCTGCTTGATCGTCATGCCGACGACCGCGAGCAGCGCGAGAACGATGATCTGGGCGACGGCGAAGTCGACCGAGGTCAGGAGTCGCCACAACCCCATCCCGACCCGGGCGAGGGCATTGGGAGCGACCGGCCGGGTGGAAGCGGCCGAGACGGCCGCCGGTGTCGCGATCTCTGGCCCCTAGGCGGTGACGGTGGACGCGGTCGGCCGGCCCGTGACGGCTCGAGCCGCCGCCAGCGCGGCCCCGAGGTCCGCCTCGAGGTCCTCGACGTCCTCCAGACCGACCGAGACCCGTAGCAGGCCCGGCGTGATGCCGGCCTCGAGCAGCTCCGATTCGGACAGCTGGCGTTGGGACGTCGAGGGTGGGTGGACGACCATCGTGTGGACGCTCCCAAGGGACGCGGTGAGCTCCGGAATGCTCAGGTGGTCGATGATGGCGCGGCCGGCCTCGCGGCCACCCTCGACCTCGAAGGCAAGCATCCCGCCGGCGGCGCCGTCCCGGAACTGGCGCTGGGCGACCGCGAACTGGGGGTGGCTGGGGAGGCCGGGGTACAGCACGCGACGCACGCCGTCCTGACGCTCGAGCCAGGCGGCCAGTGCCGCAGCGTTGCGGCCGTGGCGCTCGGCTCGGACCCCGAGGGTCAGGATCCCGCGGAGGACCAGGAACGCCTCGAACGGACCGAGCGTGGCACCGGTCTCGATCTGGACACGCTCGACCTCGCCGATGAGCGTCTTCGGCCCGGCCACTACGCCCGCGATCAGGTCGCTGTGGCCGCCCAGGAACTTGGTCGCCGACTCGACCACGAGATCGGCCCCCAGCTCGAGCGGGCGACAGACGTACGGGCTCGCGAACGTGTTGTCGACGACGTACGTCGCCCCGTGGCGGTGGGCCAGGTCCGCGAGCGCCCGGTGGTCGCTGACGAACGTGGTCGGATTGGCGATGGTCTCCGCGTACAGGACCCGGGTCGGTCGCCCGGCGAGGGCCGCGCGGACGGCGTCGACATCGGTCATGTCGATGAGCTCGACGTCGACCCCGAAACCCGCGAAGGTCCCGAGGAGCTGTGTCCGGGTCGAGCCGTACATCGCGACCGGGGCCACGATCCGGTCGCCCGCCCGGAGGAGCGACGCCAGGGTCGCGTGGATGGCGCCCATCCCGGACGCCAGCGCCACGCCCGCCTCGCCGCCGGCAAGCTCGGCGTACGCCCCGGCGAGCGCGCCCGTCGTCGGGTTCGCGATGCGGCTGTAGGCGAAGCCGGCCTGGGGATCGGCGGCGACGCGGCCCAGCTCGTCGGCATCGGCCGAGGCGAAGGTGGCGGTCTGATAGATCGGCACGCTCGTCGGCGTCTGGGCCGGGCGCGGGACGCGCGATGCGGCCCGGATGGCCCGCGTCGAGAAGCCGCGCGCATCTGACGCCGGCCGGGATCCGTGCTCGTTCACGGCTCGGATGCTACACCGGACCCACCGGACGAGGTCCTAGGTGCGCTCCAGGGGCATCGGGATGCCGGTGACGCGGTCCTTGCCGGCCCGCTTGGAGGCATACATCGCGCCATCGGCGCTGATCATCAGCTCGTCCACGCTGCGGCCGTCGTCGGGGTAGCTCACGACGCCTACCGACAGCGACGGCTGCGGGCTGCCCGGCGGCAGGCCGAGCTGCAGGCCGCGGACGCCCAGGCGGATCTTCTCGGCGAGGACGAAGGCGCCGGTCGGGTCGGTCTCGGGCAGGAGCACGACGAATTCGTCGCCGCCATACCGCGCCGCGGTGTCGAGCTTCCGGACACCGGACGCGATGACCTCGCCGACACCGTGCAGCACCCGGTCGCCATGGAAGTGACCGAACCGGTCGTTGACGGCCTTCAATTCGTCGAGGTCCATCATCAGCAGGCAGAAGCCCCGTCCGGAGCGGGCGGAGCGGGTGATCTCGCCCTCGATCGCCGCGAAGAAGAACGTCCGGTTGAACAACCCGGTCAGCGGGTCGACGGTCGAGAGGCGGATGGCCGCGTCGCGGGTACGGCGCTGCTCCTTGGCGATGACCATCGCGACATAGGCCAGGAGGATCAGCGCCGTCAGGTTGACCCCGATGATGGCCTGCGCCTGCGCGCCCATGGTGCCGGCCGGCGAACCCGCCAGGACGCCGCTGAGGTAGCCGAGGGCCGCGACGACCGTCAGCCCGACGGTCACCGGCGACGAGACGACCAAGGCCGCGCCCGCGACGATAAGCGGGAACGTGAAGAAGAACGGGCTCTGGACCCCGTTGGTCAGCGCGACCAGGAACGTCGCCGCGGTCAGGGCGACGGAACCCTCGACGACGAACCGGCCCGGGCCGAGGGCGTCGGACGGCAGGAGATCATGCACGACGATGACGAACAGCCCGGACAGCGCAAGGAGCACGAGGATCGCCGCCTGCGTTTCCGGCCACAATCCGGTCACCGCCACGATCGTCGCGGTCGCCATCAGGAAGACCCAGCTCACGATCCGGACGACGCGGTCGTAGGCCGGTCGAGCGTCCGGGTCGGTCGGGTCGGCCATAAGCCCGCTCACGACGGCGGCCTCGGTGCTGCGCGAATCGACCCCGTCCGCCGGGGCGGCCCCGTCACGCCCTCGGGCGCGGCTCGCGAACGACGGGGCGATCAGGGCGGCCATCAACAGCAGGTTGGCGACGACCGCCACCACGATCAGGCCAAGGACCGCCTCCACCGGCAACCTTGCGACTCCCCACTTCGCCGGGGCGGCGCTCACGGCGCGCCCGCCCGAGCATCTTAGCCGCTCGCCCGCTCTGGCCCGGTGAACGGCAACCCGGCGCCGGTGCGGTCGCGCACCGGCAATCGTCGAGCGTCTAGCGCGCGCCCCACTGGTAGGTCTGCTTGACGAGGCGCAGGTACACGAACGTCTCGGTCTCGCGCACGCCGTCGATGGCCCGCAGGCGCTCGGCCAGGAAGCGCAGGAGCGCCTCGTTGTCCTCGCAGACGGTCTCGATCAGGAGGTCGTACGTGCCGGCGGTGATGACGACGTAGTCCACCTCGGGCATCGCGGCCAGTTCCTCGGCGACCGCGACCAGCCGATCGCTCTCACACCGGACGCCGACCATCGCCATCTGGTGGAACCCGAGCTTCAGCGGGTCCGTGACGCCGACGACCTGGAGGATGCCGCGCTCGATGAGGCGATTGGTCCGGGCCCGGACGGCCGCCTCCGATACGCCCAGCTCGGCCGCGATCTGGGTGAACGGTCGTCGGCCGTCCGCCTGGAGGTGCTCGATGATCCGCTTGTCGAGCGGGGACACCTCCTCCTGGCGTCCGTTCGCGGGTCGGGGACGGGCAGGGCGACCCGAGGCAGTCATGGCGCTCGCAACTCCGTGCTTATGGGGCCGGCGACTCCACGACGGCCCCTTCGGGATCCGGGATCGTGATCGGCACGATCGTGCGCGTCTTCAGCGGCGAGAGCAGCGGGTCGATGACCCCGACGAGCGAGGATGCGGCGATGAGGTCACGATCCTTCGGCGCCTTCGGCCGGCCGCCCGACTTCGGCCCCAACTCGATGAGGATGTTCAGGCCGATGAACGCGATCGGCGGCTCGCCGGGGCCGGGCTTCGCGCCCTCCTTCCATGGCTTCGCCTTGGCCAGCGCCTTGGCCGAACTGTACTCGCTTACGACCAGTGGCCAGTCGCCGACCGTCGCGCTGATGCGCCTGACGGGCTCGTGGCCGTCTCCGCCAGACCCCGCCGTGTTCGCGACGACCCTGAGCCCGGCCTTGCTCAGGGCGCGGAAGATGGCATCCGCCGCAGCCGGCTCGGTCAGGTGGACCGGTTCCGGGCTGGGGGTGGCGGTCGGGACGGGAGTCGCCGGGCGTGGCGAAGCCGACGGCGCGCCACCACCGCACGCCGATGCCAGCGCACAGGCGATGACGAGGAGTGCGAGTGATCGGCGTCGCCCCCGAGGCGAACGATTCGAATCTCGCATGGCGAGGCGAACGCTAGCACGCGGTTCGCGCCATGCATCCCTGACGATTCTCCCACTCCCACCGGCCGGTCAGCGGCGATCGAGCTCCCTCAGAACGGGGGCGACCGCCCGGATGCCGTCGAGCGTGATGGGGTCGAGGACGAGCTGGACGTGCGAGATGCCGGCCCGGGCGTACGCCCGCAGGCTCTCGGCGACCACTTCGGGCGGGCCCTCGAGCGGCGGGATGACGCCATGCGCATAGTCGCCCTGGAGCCGCCCCGTGCCGCCCGGTCCCTGGACCAGGACGGCGACCGTCCGCTCGATCTCGGCCGGGTCGCGGCCGACGTCCCGGCACGCCTCGTCGACGACCTCCCGAAGGCGGTCGACGCCGTCGGGCCGGTTGCCGATATCGGCGAACCAGGAGTTCCAGGCCTGCGCGTACGGCATCGTCAGGCGCAGCATCCGGGGCCCGTTGGAGCCGATGAGCAGTGGTGGCCCGCCAGGCCGAGGCCCGCGCGGCAGCAGCTCGCAGTCACGGGCCTGGTAGAACCGGCCGTCGAAGTCGATGGCGCCGTCCTGCAGCAACGTCCGGATGATCGTGAAGGCTTCCTCGAAGCGATCGACGCGATGGTCGTACGGGAAGCCGAATGCCCGGAACTCCGTCTCGTTCCAGCCCGCGCCAAGGCCGAGGATGAACCGGCCCTGGCTGATCTCGTCGATGGTCGCGGCCTGCTTCGCGAGGAGCGCGGGGTTGTGGAAGTTGGTGCACGCGACGAGCGGCCCGAACTCGACCCGCGAGGTCACCGCCGCGATCCCGCCCATCAGCGCCCATGCCTCCCAGGGCCCGCGGGCCGGGCGATCGGGCCAGCGGTACAGGAGGTGCTCGCCGACCCAGATCGAGTCGAAGCCGAGATCCTCGATGGCCCGGGTCATGTCGAGCAGCTCGGGCCAACGGACCTCGCGCTCGACCTCGGGGAGCTGGACCCCGACCTTGAGCGGGCGACCGCCGGCCACCGTCAGGCGGGTTCGGCGACGGCGGCGGCGATGGCGCGAAGGTGGTCGGGCGTGCTTCCGCAGCAGCCGCCGACGATCGTGGCGCCGGCATCGCGCATCGCGACGACCTGGGCGGCCATCGTCTCGGGGTCGGCGCGGTAGACGGCGCGCATGTCGACGAGCTCCGGCATCCCGGCGTTCGACTTGGCGACCAGCACGGCATCGGGTGCCGCCGCGCGCATCTTCGCGATGACCGGGATGAGCTCGTCCGGCCCGTTCCCGCAGTTGCCGCCGACCGCGTCGGCGCCCCATGCGGTGAGCGCCTCGACGGCTTCTTCGGGGGTCACGCCCATCATCGTGTGGCCGCGCGTGTCGAACGTCATGGTTGCCACGAGTGCGATCCCCGGTGCCGCCCGGCGCACGCCTTCGATGGCGGCCTTGATCTCCATCAGATCGGACATCGTCTCGATCCAGATGAGGTCCACGCCGCCGGCGACGAGCGACGCGGCCTGCTCGCGGAAGATGTCGACCGCCTCGTCGTAGGCGAGCGTCCCGAGTGGCTCCACGATCTCCCCGGATGGCCCGATGTCCCCGGCCACGAGCGCATGGCCGCCCGCCGCATCGACCTCGGCGCGGAGCAGGATGGCCGCGGTGCGGTTGAGCTCGTCGACCCGATCACCGTGCCCGCTGAGGCGGAGCCTGGCCCGGTTGCCACCGAACGTGTTGGTCAGCAGGATCTGCGACCCGGCCTCGATGTACGCGCGCTGGATGCGCCGGATCACGTCGGGGTGGGCGAGGTTCCAGACCTCGGGTGGGTCGCCGAACTGGAGGCCGTTGGCGAAGAGCATCGTGCCCATCGCCCCGTCGGCCACGATCGCCCCACCTTGGTCGAGGAGCGCCCGGAACCTGGCACTCGCGGCGCCGCCGTCGAGAGCGAGGCGCGTCACCCGGTCGGGGAAGGCGACAGGGTCGACATCGGCGGTCGGGCGCGGGGCGTCGGGCCCGTTCCCGTTCGAGCCGCGGGCAGCCGCCTCCTCGAGTCGTCGGGTCCTGGTCCCTCGTCGAACGCCGTCCATCGCGGGCCATGATAGTCATTGACAGCCCGTCGGCCCGTCCCCCACCCTGCGCCCATGCATCACGACGGCCGGCCGACGACCGCCACCCGCTCGCAGCAGCGGCCCACGAGGGCCGGCTCGAGCTGATGCGCTGCGCCCGCGACGGGCGCTGACGACCAGGAACGAGGACCACCCTCAGCACGGTGCTGAGGGTGGTTTCATGTTGTCGGAGGCAGAAACCCATGGATCCCGCGCTCCTCTGGAAGGGCTTCACGCTCGGTCTCGTCATCGCGGCCGCCGTCGGACCGATCTCCCTGCTGGTCATCCGTCGGACCCTGGCCGAAGGCCGGGTGGTCGGGCTCGCGTCCGGGCTGGGCGTCGCCACGGCGGACGCGACCTACGGCGCCATCGCCGCGTTCGGGCTGTCCGCGATCACCGACGTGCTCGTCGGTGGAGGGCGGATCCTCGGCCTCGTCGGTGGGCTCTTCCTGCTCTGGCTCGCGTGGAAGACCGTTCGTGCCGACCCAGGCACGGCCGCGACGGTGACCGAGCGTCGGGGCGGCCTGGCCGGCGCATACCTGTCCATCCTTGGCCTGACCCTGACCAATCCGATGACGATCCTCTCGTTCGGGGCGCTGTTCGCAGGTCTCGGCGTGACGGGCGAGAACACGCTCGAGTCGGCCGTCATCACCCTCGGCGTCTTCGCCGGTTCGGCGTTCTGGTGGGTGATCCTGACCACGGCCGTCGGGGCGCTCCGGTCGCGGCTGACGACCCGCTGGCTGCGGGCGATCAACGTCGTCTCGGGCGTCATCATCGGCGGGTTCGCGGTGCTCGCGATCTTGGTCGCGATCCGCGGCTGATCAGCGCACGAGGTCGAGGCTACGATGCGCGACGTGGAGTGAGGCTGTGGCGGCGACGGCGGACCTCTGACGACCTGCCAACCTGATCGATCGGAGGAAGTGACGTGACCTACGGACCCGTGCAGTCTCCCGACATGCCGAAGGTGGTCGGTCCATATTCGCCGGCGGTCCGGGCCGGCGACCTCCTCTTCATCGCAGGCCAGCCCGGCCTAGATCCGTCGACCGGAGCCGTTCCCCCCGGGGGCTTCGAGGTGGAGGCACGGCAGGCGTTCGTGAACCTGCGGACGGTCGTGGAAGCGTCGGGCGCCAGGCTCGATCGAGTCGTGAAGACGACGGTGTTCCTTGGCAGCGCCGAGGACTTCCCGGCGATGAACCAGCTGTACGCGGAGTTCTTCCCGACTGCTCCGCCGGCGCGGTCGGCGCCGATCGTCGCGCTGCCTCGAGGCCTGCAGATCTCGATCGAGGCGGTGGTCTACCTCGGTTGAGGTGTGACCCGACCTAGGCGACCGCCTCGACGGCCGCCCCCGCGGCCACGACCTTGAGCGTGCCCGTCCGCCCCGCGATATCCACCTCGCGCTCGGCCGGAGGCATGCCTTCGTCGGCCCGATCCCAAGCCGCGCGACTCACCAGCAGCTCGCCCGCGGCCGCCAGCGAACCGAGGCGGGCGGCGATGTTGACCGTGTCGCCGAGGGCGGTGAAGTCGACCTTCTCGTCACCACCGACGACGCCGACGAACGCCTCGCCGGTGTGGACGCCAACCCCGACCATCAGGCCCTTCCGGGCGAGTCCGTCACGCTCGACCGCCCCGAGGATCGCTCGACCGGCATTGATCGCCCGGCCGGCATGATCCTCGCCCGCGATGACCGGGATGAACAGCGCCATGACGCCGTCGCCGAGGAACTTGTCGATGATCCCACCGTTGGCGTCGATGGCAACGGCGGCCGAGCGATAGTAGGCCTGGATCAGGCCGCGGTAGTCCGACGCGGAGGTCCGCTCCGCGAGGCCGGTCGAGCCGCGGACGTCGGCGAAGACGACGCTGATCTCCAGCTCCGCGCCGCCCGGATGCTTCGAGAGTTGTCCGAAGCACGCCTTGCACAGGAGCGGGTTCTCGCGCATCGGTCCGTGCCAGAACACGCGCGCGGCCGCGCCGCCGATGCCGTGGAACGGCGACGCACACACCTTGCAGCGCGGCGCGGCCGGCACGTGATGCCACAGCCGGCGCACCTTGAGGAGTCCCGGGTCCTCCCCGGTCAGCAACCGCCGCCACTGGGCGGTCTCGGGATCCTCGTCGGGCATCATCGCGGCACAGGGTGACCCTCGAATGTGACATCCGCAAGACGGACGGGACGGAAAGCCGGACCGGTCAGGCCGTCGCCTCCTGGGCGACCTTCGGCCGCTGGAGGATCCGGATCGCGTTGCCGAAGGGGTCCCGGACGCCCATGTCGGTGCCGTAGAAGTGGTCCGTCGGCTCCTGCGTGAAGTCGGTGACGCCGCGCGCCTTGAGAGTCTCGTAAAGGGCCCGGGCGTCGTCGGTCTGGAAGACCAGGCCGGCCAGCGCGCCCTTGGTGATCAGCTCACGGATCCGCTCCGCGGTCGCGTCGTCATGCAGCGGCGAGCCCGGCTGTTCGAGCGAGATCTCCGTGCCGTTCTCGCCGGGAACGCGGACCGTGAGCCACCGATAGTCGCCCTGCTTGAAGTCTGAGCCGACCTCCAGCCCGAGCTTGTTCACGTAGAAGTCGAGGGCTTCATCCTTGTCGAGGACCATGATCGTGGTGACCGACAGGCTGTGGATCATCGGTACGTTCCTCCCGGCGTCGTTGTCGATGTCGCTGTTGACGAGGGTCATGCTACGGAGCGGTCGGCCGAGTCGGCTTCTCCGAAACTGCTCGATCTCGTCGCCTCGCCCGCCCCGACCCGAGGGCGTGTCGCCCACATCTGGACGCAATTCGGGGCGATGATCGGACCGTGCCCCAGGCGGTAGCTCGAGGGCGTCTCGCCGACGATCTCGCGGAACATGCGGCTGAACGTCCCAAGGCTGGTGAAGCCGACGTCGAGGCAGATGTCGGTGACGCTGCGGCCGGTCTCGCGCAGGAGGAACATCGAGCGCTCCACCCGGCGCCGCTGCAGGTATCGGTGCGGCGTCTCGCCGAAGGTGGCGCGGAAGCTGCGGATGAAGTGGGCCTCGGACATGTGGGCCACCGCGGCCACCGCAGGGACGTCGAGCGGCTCGGCATAGGCGCGGTCCATGGCGTCACGGGCGCGCAGCAGGCGTCGGTTCTGGTCCTCGACTTCCCGGCTCACGGTGCCAAGCTACGGCATCCAGGCGGCGTGCGCTCATCCCGCCGCGGTCGCCGACCTCCAGGACGCGATATCGATGGTCGGGGAGGTGGGACTCGAACCCACGATCTCGTGCTCCCAAAGCACGTGCGTTGCCAACTACGCCACTCCCCGGTGTCCAGCCGCGCCACGGGCAAAGCGACCGACGACGCCAATCATAGTCTTGCTAGACTGCCGGCTCGGAAATCGCGCGCCGCCGGAGGAGCCGGTGCGGCGGTCCGCCTGAGGGCTCGCGACCATGGCCGACCCGACCGACGCGTTCCCGATCGAATGGCGCGACCCCGCCGATCCGGACCTGACCTGGGACTGGGACGACATGCACATGCCGTTCGTCCTCACGCCGATGGCCGGCGACTACGTCGGGCTGATCGGCGGGGGGTTCGCGTACGGGTACGCCCGGCTCGGCGTCGCGATGGAGATCCGCCACCGGATCTGGAACGGCTACGCGTACTTCGCGCTCGCGCTGGACGGTTCGGACGCAGAGCGCGAGGCGGTCTTCGATCGCCGTACGGAGGCCAGCCGCGCGGCTGTTGCGGTGACCGACGCGTACTGGCGCGAGCGCGCGATCCCCGAGTTGCGCGGGCACTATGCGTGGGTGGCGAGCCTGCCGATCGACGCGATGTCGGGCGACGAGCTCGCCGATGCCTGGGACGAGGTGTGGCGACGGATGGCCCGCTGCTGGTCGATCCACTTCTGGGTCATCCGGGGCCCGTACCAGGTCATCGAGGACCTCGCCGACCTGTACGAGTCGGTCGTCCCGGACGCGTCGCCTGGTGAGGCGACCGGCCTCATCGGCGGCACGATCACCGAGTTGCACGACGTCGAACGCCAGCTCGAGGGACTCGTCACGATGGCCGCCGCGGAGCCGGCGATCCGTGATCGGCTGGCCGTCCACGGCACGACGCCGACGGACCTGGCCGACCTCCCGGAGGCGGCCGCCTTCCTCGGGGCCCTCGCCCGATTCCTCGAGACGCACGGCCACCTCGGCCAGAACTTCGACGACCTCGCGCTCGCCTCGTGGATCGAGGAACCCGGGCTGCTCTTCACGGAGCTGGCCAAACGGCTCGCCCACCCGCCCGAGATCGACGAACAGGCGCGGCGTGAGGGGCTCGCCGCACACGCCGACGCGCTGGCGGACCGGGCTCGCGAGGCCATCGCCGACGATGCAGCGAAGCTCGCCCAGTTCGAGTCGCTCCTCGCGGCCGCCCGCCAGATCGGACACATGACCGAGACCCACAACTACTGGATCGACCGGCATGCGCAGTCCTCGACGCGACGCTTCGTCATGCAAGTCGGGCGACGCCTCGCGGCGATGGGCGCCCTCGCCGACGGGCCCGACATCCTGTACCTCCACCGCGACGAGGTCGCCGACCTGGCGCGGCGGCCGACGGACCGGCGAACGCTCGTCGAGACGCGCCGCGCAAGCACCGCCCATTGGGCGACGATCCGGCCGCCACGCCTCGTCGGGAAACCCGCGACTGCCGCCGAAACCGGTGAGTTCGACCGTTTCGACGGCGCCCGCTACACCTCGACCACGCCCGACGAGCTGCGTGGCACGGGGGCCTCGGCGGGGACGGTCCGCGGCACGGCGCGCCTGACGTTGACCCAGGAGGACTTCGGTGCCGTCCAGGCTGGCGACATCATCGTCTGCCCGTCCTCGAACCCGTCCTGGGTCCCGCTGTTCGCGATCGCCGGCGGCCTCGTCACCGACACGGGCGGCGTCCTGTCGCACGCCGCGGTCGTCGCGCGCGAGTTCGCGCTGCCGGCGGTCGTCGGGACCGGCGACGCGACCCAGAAGATCGCCGACGGTCGACTGGTGGAGATCGACGGGACGAGCGGGATCGTCCGCCTGCTGTGACCGCTGAGCGGCGCGGGCGCCTGCTCGGCCCGGCGATGATCGGGATCGCGAGCGGGGCGGTCCTCGTGCCGCTCAACTCGACGATGTTGGCGGTCGCCCTGCCGAGCCTGATGGACGAGTTCGGGGTCGATGCGGCCGCGGTCTCGACACTGGTCACCCTGTACCTGAGTGCGGTGACCATCGCCCTGCTGGCCAGCGGCACCCTGGGCGACCGGTACGGCCAGCGGCCGGTCTTCCTCGTCGGGGTCGTGGCCTTCGGGCTGTCGTCGCTGCTGGCGGCGACGACGTCGTCGTTCGCGATCCTGGCCGTCGCACGGATCCTGCAGGCGCTGAGTGGGGCGCTCATCTCGACGACCTCGATCGCGCTCGTCCGCGCGATCGCCCCGGCCGAGCGTCGGGGCGCGGCGTTCGGCCTCTTCGACATGCTGGTGTCGATCAGCGCTGCGCTCGGGCCGTTCATCGGCGGGTTGCTCGTGGGCTCGTTCGGCTGGCGTTCCCTGTTCGTCGTCGCCGTGCCGGTCGCGCTCTTCGCGGCGATCACGGTCCTGTTCGTCGTCCAGCCGGGGAGCGGTGACGCCGACCCCGTCGCCCGGGCCCGGGAGCGTCGGCAAGGGATCGACGTTTGGGGCCTCGCCTTGCTGGCGGCCGTCCTCGTCGCCTTCCTCGTGGCCATCCGCGGCGCCGGCGACGGCGGGCTGGCGCTCATCGCAGCGATCGCGGTCATCCCGTTGGCCATCCTGTTCGTCCGATTCGAATTGGCTGCAGATCGTCCGGCGGTCGACCCGCGGCTGTTCGCCAGCCGACCCTTCACGGCGGCCGTGCTCGGCGTCCTGGGCACGACCGTGGTGCTGCACGCCGCGTTCATCCTGGTGCCGCTCCTGGTCGAACGGTTGCAGGGCGAGTCGGCGGAGACGGCCGGGCTCGTCCTGCTCGGGATCTCCGCCCTCTGGGCGATCGCAGCGCCGTTCGGTGGCCGCCTCTCCGATCGCGTCGGACGGCGCCGGCCGGTCGTCGCCGGCTCGGCCGTCCTGACAGCCGGGTTGGCCATGCTGGCGCTGTTCGCGACAGGCAGCACGCCGCTCGCGGTCTTCGCGATGCTGAGCGTCGTCGGATTCGGGATGGGCTTCGCCGGTTCCCCCCGACAGGCGGCCGCGATGGACGCCGTGCCGACCGGACGGGTCGGGATGGCCGCGGGCACGTATTACACCGGTCGGTACCTCGGCGGGGTCCTTGGGGCCAGCCTGGCCGGCGCCGTCCTCGGGACGGCCGTCACCGCATCGGCAGTCGATCTCGGGTTCGGCCTGCTCGTCGTAGTCGGCGTGGCCGTCGTGGTCGTGTCGTTCGGCCTGCTCGATCGTCCAGCCCATGCCGGCAATGCGGTCGCCCGGGATGGTACCGCCGCCTAGCCCACCCCACCGGACCATCCGCAACGCCACCGGACCGCACCTGCCATAGACTCGTGGCATGCATGGGGGTATGGGGTGGGTCCGTTCAAGCGATTGACGAAGCGACGGCCTGAGCCGAAGGCCGACGTCGACGCGCGCTCGCAGGCGCATCCGATGCCGGCCAGCCCGCCGACGCCGCCCCAGGAGCCCGCCCCGGAGGCAGCGCCCGAGGTGTCGCAACGGCCCGAACCGGTGTCCATCCCGGTGATGGCGAGCCACACCGCCCCGGCCGAGGAACAGCCGTATGACCGGCTCGATTGTCCCGCCTGCGGGACGATCTTCCAGGACCTGCCTGAGACACAGGCCGATTGCCCGGCCTGTCGCGCGACCGTTCGCGTGCGAACCTGCCCGGAGGGCGTCCACCACCTGCTGACCGACGCGGACATCGAGGCCTTCGATGGCGACTGGGACGCCATCCATGCGGCGCGTCGACGCGAGGAGGCGCAGCGGCGGAACGCCGTGGCCCTGCAGGCCCGCCGCGCGGCGCTGGCCTCGTACATCGAGCTCGGCATCAGCCACGTCGAGCTGCGCGCCACCCGCGGCGCCTGTGCGGCGTGCGTCGCGGCCGCCGCGATCCCGTACCGCGCCCGGTCGGCGCCAGAGCTGCCCATCGCCGGCTGCGAGCGAGACCTGTGTCACTGCGTCTACGCGCCCGCCAGACCCTCGGCGGCACGCCACTGACGGCTGGGCGCGTCACGGCTCCCGGGCATGGGCCGTCCCAGACCCAGACGCCGGGCGATCACTGGCAGGCTGATCGATCGCCCGGCGTCTCCATGCCACGGATGCCGCGCTGGCGCTAGACTCAGGTGCGGCTGCGGGGCGCCGGACGCCCCCCAACGAGGACTTGAGCCCGCGTGCATGCCCGCCGGATCCGGCCGGACACCGGACCCACTGACCGTCGCCGCCTTGCCGCGGCCGGCCTGTCGGCCGTTCTCCCGGGACTCGGTCAGGCATTCAATCACCGCCGCCAGCTCGCCCTCTGGTTCATCGTCCCCTCGCTGATCCTGCTGGCCATCGGGCTGCTCGTGATCCGGCTCCAGTCACCCGCACGCCTGGCTGCCTGGGCGGTCGCGCCCGCCGTGCTGAACGCGCTCCTCCTGCTCAACCTCCTGATCCTGATCTGGCGCCTGGCCGCCGTCGGGCAGGCCTTCCTCGACACGGGCCGCCCGGGCCCGACCGGCCGGCTCGGGATCGTCGGCGTCGCCCTCATCGCCCTGTTCGTGGCCGTCCCGCACCTGCTTGTCTGGCAGTACGGGACGCTCGCCGGGGAGATGTTCAAGAACATCTTCGGCGGCCAGGTCCTGAGCGCGACCGGTCCGAGCGCCTCGCCGCGAGCCGCCTTGACCGAGCGGATCAACGTCCTGCTGCTCGGGGTCGATGCCACCGACGAGCGCACCACGACCCTGACCGACACGATGATCGTGGCCTCGCTCGATCCGGTCGGCCACACGGTCTCGATGGCGTCGGTGCCACGCGACCTGGTCGACGTCCCGCTCGGCACCGGCGACGTCTTCGGACCGAAGCTCAACTCGCTGATGTCGTATGCCGACCGCCACCCCGACGAATTCCCGAAGGGCGGCGTCCGGACGCTCGAGGACGCCATCGGGGCGATGCTCGGGATCGACATCCAGTACTACGCGCGGGTCGACTTCAAGGGGTTCGTCGCGATGGTCGACGCCGTCGGCGGCGTGGACATCGACGTCAAGAAGAAGCTCCGGGCGCCGCGCTACGACGGCTTCGGACTCGACGATCCGGGGTTCGTGGTCCGACCCGGCATGAACCACCTCTCCGGCGCCCAGGCCCTCGCCTACGCACGGATCCGCAAGGGGGCCGGCGAGACGGACTTCACCCGGGCGGATCGGCAGCAGCAGATCCTGCTCGCCCTGCGCGATCGGGTGACCCGTGGCGGCAGCATCCTGTTCGAGCTGCCGGCCCTCCTCGACGCCGTCGGCGACACCATCAAGACCGACATCCCGGTCGATCGCCTGCCCGAGTTCGCGGCGATCGCCGATGAGATGCAGGGCAAGGGGTCCGTCGTCCGCGCGGTCATCGGCCACCCGCTCGTCGACGCGAAGGAGACCCGCTACGGCCAGTCGCAGGTGCCGAACCTCAAGAAGATCCGCGCGGTGGCGGCGACGTTGTTCTCGCCGCCCGGCACGCCACCGACCCCCTGGCCGACGCCAAAGCCGACGAAGACCCCGAAGCCCGCGCCGACGCCATGAGTCATGGCCCGGGGGCATCCGCCCATCTGGGGCCCGGCGCGGTCCAGGTGGCGAACCGGGCGAGCATGGCCGCAAGGTCCGGATCGACCGCGACCAGGGCCCGATGCCGCGGCGTGATGAAGCCCTCCGCGACGACCCGATCCAGCCAGGCGAGCAGCCCGTCCCAGTAGCCGGCCGGTCCGAGCAGACCGATCGGCTTCGTGTGGAGGTCGAGCTGGGCCCAGGACACGACCTCCATCAGTTCCTCGAGCGTCCCGAAGCCGCCCGGCAGCGCGATGAACCCGTCCGAGAGCTCGGCCATCGTCGCCTTGCGCGCGTGCAGCGTCTCGACCACCCGAAGGTCCGTGACGCCCCGATGAACCAGCTCGCGCTCGACGAGGCGGCTGGGGATGACCCCGATCACCTCGCCGCCGGCGTCGAGCGCGGCGTCCGCGACCGCCCCCATCAGCCCGATCCGTCCACCGCCATAGACGAGCCCGACCCCGCGTTCGGCCAGGCCTCGGCCGACCGCGCGGGCGAGCGCCGCGTACGCGGGATCGCGACCCGGACTCGCGCCGCAGAACACGCACAGGCGCACGGCTCGGCCCTAGAACCCGTGTGCCCGGAGGCGCGGCGTCATCCGGCGGGCCGCCCGGGCCCGGTGCGAGATGGCGTGCTTCTCGGCCGGCGTCCAGAGCCCGAGCGTCCGTCCACCCGGCGGTTCTGAAGCGGGCTCGAAGATCGGGTCGTAGCCGAAGCCGCCGTTCCCGCGCGGCGAGGCGGCGATCCGGCCACGGCACGTGCCGCGGGCCAGGGTGACCGGCAGGCCGCCGCGCGAGCCCAGTCGCTCCGGCATGGCCAGGGCCAGCACGCAGACGTACCGGGCACCGCGACGAGCCGGCGGGAGCCCGTCGAGCTCGCCCAGCAGCTTTCGGTTGTTCGCCTCGTCCGTCGCGTCCTCGCCGGCATATCGCCGCGTCCGGACGCCGGGGCCGCCGCCGAGCGCATCCACCTCGATGCCGGAATCGTCGGCCAGCGTCGGCAGGCCGCTCGCCCGGGCACCCCATCGCGCCTTCAGCGACGCATTCGCCTCGAACGTCGCCCCGTCCTCGACTGGATCGCCGACGATCCCGAGCTCATCGAGGGACACGAGCGCCGCGCGGTCCAGGTGGAGCAGTTCACGCAGCTCGCGAAGCTTGTGGGCGGACCGCGTCGCGACGAGCAGGATCGGCCGGTTCCCTGACCGGTCGCCTGGCCGGCCACTCGGCCGCCCGGTGGCGCACCGACTCACCGCTTGACGGTGGCCAGGATCGTGGATTGGGCCTCGAACAGGCGGGCGAGGCCGGCGTCAGCCAGGTCGATCAGCTCGTTCGCAGCCGCGCGGTCGAACGCCTTGCCCTCGGCGGTGCCCTGCAGCTCGACGTAGGCCTTCGCGTCGGTCCCGACGACGTTGAAGTCGACGTCGGCCCGCGAGTCCTCCGAGTAGTCGAGATCGAGCATCGACACGCCGTCCACGATGCCGACCGATACGGCCGCGACCTTCGCGACCAGGTGCCGATCCATGCCGTACGTGATGAGCGCGGCCGCCAGCGCGACATAGCCGCCCGTGATCGAGGCCGTGCGCGTGCCCCCGTCGGCCTGGAGCACGTCGCAGTCCACGGTGATCGTCCGTTCGCCGAGCTTCGCGAGGTCCACGACGCCGCGCAGTGAGCGACCGATCAGGCGCTGGATCTCGTGCGTGCGTCCGCCGATCCGGCCCTTGGCCGATTCCCGGTCGGTTCGCTCGGCGGTAGCCCGCGGCAGCATCGAGTACTCGGCGGTCACCCAGCCAGTGCCCTTGCCGCGCAGGTGCGGCGGGACGCGATCGGCGATGGTCGCCGCGCACAGCACCTGGGTGTCGCCCATCTTCACCAGGCACGAGCCCTCGGCCCATTTCTGGACGCCGAGCGTGAAGCTGATCGCGCGCAGGTCGCGTGGTCCGCGGCCGTCCGCCCGGACGGCCTGGCGGTTCCCGATGGTCATCGTGTCGCCTCCTCGGCCTTCGCCGCATCCCATAGTGCATCGAGTGCCGCGAAGTCGAGGTCGCGCAGCGCGACGCCGCGCGCCGCGGCCTGGCGCTCCACGCTGCCGAACCGCCGACGGAACTTCATGTTGGCGGCGCGCATCGCCGCCTCCGCGTCGACGCCGCGTTTGCGAGCGACGTTCACGAGCACGAACAGCAGGTCGCCGAACTCCTCGGCCCAACCGGACTCGTCGCCGGCCTCCTGCGCGTCGCGCAACTCGTTGGCCTCCTCGACCACCTTGTCCAGGACGCCCTCGAGCGACGGCCAGTCGTAGCCGAGGTGGGCTGCCCGTTCCTGCATCTCGCGACTCGCGGCTAGGCCCGGGAGCGACGCGCTGATGCCCTCGAGCGCCCCCTTCGACGCGATCGCCTCGCCCGCGTCGGCCCGCTCGTCGGCCTTGATGCGCTCCCATTGCCGATTGACGTCCGAGGCGGTCCTGGCCTCGGCATCGCCGAAGACGTGCGGGTGCCTGCGGACGATCTTGGTCGCCAGCGCCGCCTCGACATCGGTCAGGTCGAAGACCCCTTCCTCGGCGGCGAGCTGCGCGTGCAGCACGACCTGGAGCAGCAGGTCGCCAAGCTCGCCGGCCAGTTCGGGCGTCGCGCCGCCTTCGAGCGCGTCGTAGACCTCGTAGGCCTCCTCGAGGAGGTGGTTGCGCAACGAGGCGTGCGTCTGCTCGCGATCCCACGGACAGCCGTCAGGCTGACGGAGCCGATCGCTGATCCAGGGCATCGCCCATGGTCCGGCGGCGGCCACCTCGGGCGCTAGCGGCGCGAGGTACAGCGGCGTCGCGAGCTCCGCGTCCGTGAGCGCCCCGACCGTGGTTCCGTCGGCGTTCCCGAACCGGCCCACCGGGTGGTCGGCGGGATAGAGGCGCCCGAGCAGGCTGAGCGGTCGCCGGCCGGCTGGCGCGTGACGCCCCGGCAAGGGACGCACCGGCCCGTCCGAGGCGCCTTCCGGATCGGCACCGGCCGGGCCGGCCGGCCGCAGGACGGCGAGCGGGACCAGCAGGAGCGGCCGGGAGGCCTCGACCGGCGTGGCGATCAGTCGCTCGGAGGCGACGACCTGGAGGCCGGCAGCCACGTCCAGCCCCCAGCGCAATCGCGCCTCGGCCAGGAGGGCGTCCAGCACCCGGTCGCTCCGGCTACCCAGCGAGGCCGGCGAAGGTGGGATCGCGAACGATGGTCACGGCGGCCTTCTTGGCCGAATACCAGTTGGAGAACGCCGACGCCTTGATCTCGTCGAGCTGGCGGCCCTCGGGCGTCCGGACCTCCTCGGCCTGCACCTTGTACAGGTACAGCCCGTCCGACTCCATCGCGACGACGTCGCTGGTCTTGCCGATCGGGGTCGCGAAGATCGCCGTCGTCTGCTTGTCGTCCAGCTGGCCCTTGGCGATCCAGCCCATGTCGCCGCCCTTCCCCGCGGTCGCGGCCTCGGAGTTGTCGCGAGCCAGGACCGCGAAGTCCGCTCCGCCGTCCGCCTTGATCTTGAGGCCCTGGAGCCATGCCTCGTCCGTGGGCCGGTACATGATCTGGATCACGTGCCAGCCGAACGCGGAGCGGACCGGCTCGAGGATGTCGCCGGGCTGGAGACCTGGCTTCAGGATCGCCGCCAGGTAGTCCTTGTCGACTGTGGTCTGGCTCGCATCGAAGTACGGCAGCTTGCCGCCGCTCCCGGCGATCCCGCGGGCGGCCTCCTCGTCACTTTCGGCCCGGGCGACCGAGTCGAAGGACGATGGGTCGGCCTTGACCTTGGCGTAGGCCGCTCGCGCGTCGGTCTCGGCGGCGGCCCACGACGGATCGTCCGCCGGGATCTCGCCGGCCGATGCCGCCGAGGGGTCGTCCTTCGGGCTGAACAGGATGTGCCGACTCTTGACCGCGTCAGGCGGCGGCTCGTTCTGCGGCTCGGCGATGTAGATCTCGCTCACCTGGCGCTGCGGGGAGGGCTTGATGGCGTCGGCGACGATCTTGTCGTCGAGCTTCTGGTGGATGACGTCGCCGGCCACGACCAGCCGGTACTTGGCGAGGTCGATCTTGCCGTTCTCGAGCTTGGTCGTGTACGCGGCATCGACCGCCCCTGGGGCGATCTCGGTCACGCGTCCGATCCGGAAGGTCCCATCCTCGCCTTCCACGACCACCGTGGTCTTGCCACTCTCTGCGGCGAAGAGCGCGGTCATCAGGGCCTTGTCGATCTGGCCGTCGTCCTTCTGGACCCAGCCCAGGTCCCCGGCCTGCGGAGCGGTGGCGCTGTCGGTCGAGACCGTGCGGGCGACCTCGTCCCAGGCCTTGCCACCCTGCAGGTCGGTCAGGGCCTGCTCGGCCTTCGCCTTGGCGGCCGCCTTCTGGGTTTCGGACGGTTCGACCGCGCCCGGATCGATCTCGGGTGTCACCTCGATGACCCAGGCATGGCGGGATTCGGGTGTCGTCGCCTCGGTGATGAGCCGGGCGTCGATGTCGGCATCGGTCGCCGTGACTCCCTCCTGGGCGGCGAGCTTGGCCTGCAGCTTGGTGTCGATGATCCGCTCGAGCGCGATGCCGGCCAGTTGCTGCTGCTGCTGGTCGATGATCCCGAGCTGCGCCTGCGCCTGGGCGTCGGTGAGGTGGCCGGCCTGGGCCTGGGTCCGGATGCGGCTCTGGGCCTCCCGGATGCGCCAGCCCTCGATCGCATAGCGGTCGACGAAGTCGTCCTTGGTGATCGACTGGCCATCGACGCTCCCGACCGACGCGAGATGCTCGTTGTACCAGGTCAGCGCGGCGGCGACGACGAGGATGACGACGGCGACGACGACCACGAGGCCGAAGCCGAGGTTCATGTAGAAGCTGCGTCGGTCGCGGCTCTCCCAGGATGGTCGCTGGGTCCGCTTGGCGACGGGTTTGGCTCGGAATGTCATGGGTCGTGAAGGGTCCTGTGGCGTGCTTGACCGGCTGACGCCGGAGATGGATGGGGCGCGTATCGTACCGCACCGTCGCGCGACTGCCAGATGACGCGGATCCGCCCTCCGGTCACGCTCGCCGACGCAGGGCTGGCAGCGCGATCTCCTCGACGAATCGTGTGGTGGCGCCGCCATCGGCGACGTCGAACGAGGCCCGTCCGAAGGCCTCGACGCGAGCCGTGTCGAAGACCCCGGCGCCCAGGTATCGCGCGACGTCCTCGGTCGTCTCGAACACCGGGCCGGGGACGCCCGTGCGGTAGTCGAAGTAGAACCCGCGCTCCCCTTCGTAGGCGTCGAGGTCGGGGGCGAAGAAGACCATCGGGCGGCCGAGCAGGGAGAACTCGTAGATGACGCTCGAGTAGTCGGTGACGAGGAGGTCGCTGACGAGCAGCAGCTCGTTGATGTCGGGGTGATCCGAGACGTCGATCGCGAAGCCGCTGAGGTCCGGATCCCTCGGCGCCGCCTGCCGGATGAACGGATGGCGGCGGACCAGGATCACATGATCGTCGCCGAGGATGTCACGCATCGCGCGCAGGTCCAGGCCATCGCCGAACCGGGCCGCGAGGACGCTGTCGCCACGGAACGTCGGGGCGTACAGGATCACGCGCCGACCCGGTGGGATCGCATAACGCACGCGCAGGTCCGCGACGATCTGCGCGATGCGCCCCTCGCCGAACAGGACGTCCGTGCGCGGGATCCCGAGGCGCGACACGAACCGCTCGAGCGGCAGCCCGAACGCCTCGGCGTAGTGCGGCGCCGCCGAGGCGGACGACACCAGGCAGATGTCGTAGTGGCTGTGGATCGCGACGCGGTCGGTCAGCGCCTCGTCCGCACCGAACGTCTTGTCCAGCACGCTGTAGCCGAACTGCTTGAATGCCCCGGACGCGTGCCACGTCTGGACGATGGTCGTCCCGGGCCGGGGTCGGACGACGTAGATCGGGAAGAAGTAGTCATCGACGATGAACAGGCGTGCCGTCGCGAGGTGGTAGCCCGCCCGGACGGCATGGCCGAGCGCCGCGAGCCGACCGCGGGCGGTCGTGGCCGGACGGTGGGCGAGGACGATCAGGGGGATCGCCGGGTGACGCCGCTCGAGCTCTTCGCGGATGACGACGAGGTTGCCCCGGAGCGCGGGGTCGTGGGCCGTGGCCAGGACGATGCGACGACGCAGCGGCAGCGCGCGGCCGACCAGGAACCCGACGCGGACCACCCAGATGCGCAGCTCGACGAGGATGGCGCGGATCGCCCCGCGCGAACGCCTCACGCGTCGAGGATCAGGTCGATGACGCGATCGGTCGCGTTGCCGTCGAAATGGTCGAGATGGCTCGCCCGGAAGGCAGCGAGTTTCTCGGGCTCGTAGTCGTCGCGGCGGATAGCATCGAGCATCTCGTCGAACGTGCGGACGATGCGACCGGGAACGAAGTCGCGATAGTCGACATAGAAGTCGCGGCTCGCGACGTACTCCTCGAGATCGAACGCGAAGAAGAGCATCGGCCGATCCTGGGTCGAGAACTCGAAGACGATCGACGAGTAGTCCGTCACGAGCAGGTCGACCGCGAACAGCAGGTCGTTGACGTCGATCGAGGCGGACGATCCGTCGATGATCCGGTCGCGCAGGGCCTCCGGGATCTCGAGCGACTCGCGCACGAAGGGGTGCATCCGCACGATGCAGACGGCGTCCTTCGCGACACACACCTCGTGCAGCGCCTCGTAGTCGAGCAGCTCCATCGGGTACGTGGCGCTCTTCGCGCCGTTGCCGCGGAAGGTCGGCGCGAAGAGGATCGCCATGTGACCGCGCATCTGGGGGAAGGCCGCGTAGGCGGCCTGACGCCCCGCTTCCCGGGCCTGTGGGTCGAAGAAGCGGTCCATCCGCGGGATCCCGGTCGGGGCCACGCGCGCCTCGGGGATCCCGAACGCTTCGGCGTAGAAGGGGACCTCGGCGTCGGAGCTGACGATCGCATGCGTGTAGTTCTTGTGGATCCGCGAATACGGACTCGGTCCGCCGGGCTTGCCGACGCGGCTGTAGCCGACCGTCTTGAACGCGCCCCACGCGTGCCACAGCTGGATGATCCGGACGTCGGGGTCGTCGACGCGGTAGATGACCGGCTGGTAGTCGTCGATGACGATGACGTCGGCGCGGGCGAGCAACCGCGGCAGGCGCACGCGATCGAGGAAGCGTCTGCGCTCGGTGACGCTGGGCTTGAAGAGCGTCAGGAGTTCGTACTCGCGGTCCAGCCCTCGTTCGACCATCCGGTCGTAGACGATCTTGAGGTTGCCCCCGAGCTCCGCGCGGGAGTCGGAACTGAACAGGATCCGCCGGCCGGTCCGGCGGGTGGTCGCTCTGAAGATCCGGAACAGCACGCCGAACAGGCCCAGGCGCAGGATCTGGAATGGCCGCAGGAGGCGCCGGAGCGGCGAGGCGACGGGCGCGGCCAGCTCCGAGGTGTGCTCCGGATCCTCCAGCGAGACGTCGAGCGACATGGAACCGTCGTCCGGATCGATCGACGGCACCGCCCGGAACTCGCCGCGGCCACCGAGCGAGAAGCTGCCGCTGTCACGTGTCGGATCGACCCGCTCGGGGTCGGTCACCACGACCGGGACGGCGGTCGTGCCCATCGGGCTCGCGCTGCGGACGAGCCGCCACCGACCAGGTGCCAGCGGCACCTGGCCGGGCCCCTGCATGACGTTGAAGCGCAGCCGAAGGTGGTCGCCCTCGAACGTGCCGCGGGTCGGCGCCATCTCGAGCGGCGTGCGTCCGTTCCTCCCGTCAGGCTCGTGCCGAAGGCGAAACGCCATCGGGTCGCCACCGGTCGCCGGGACCGCGGCGGCGTCCGAATCGACGGTCGCCGGGCGAGCCTCGATGATCCACTGCACCCGTTCCCAGGTGAGCGAGAGGAGGTCGATGCGCGGCGCGTCGAAGCCGGCGTCCTGTCGGGACGGATGCGACAATGGCCATTCCTTTCGGCTGGCGATGATACGCGCCGACGGCCGCATCGACCGCCGACGACGTCGGTCCGAGCCGGTCGACCGGCCGGCGACCCGTCGACCGTCCGACGGCACGGCGGGCGTAAGCTCTGACGCGATCGGCCCTTTGCGACTCCGAGGCAAGCACGACTGATGCGAATCCACGCGATCCTGCTGGCGGGCGGCGACGGCAACCGCTTCGGCGCCGAGATGCCCAAGCAGTTCGTCCGCCTTGCCGGCGAGCAGATCCTCCTGCGCAGCGTCCGCTCGGTGGCCGCGGCCGGCATCGATCGGCTGGTCATCGTGTCGCATCCGGACTGGCTCGAGGAGACCAAAGGCGTCATCGCCGGGGCGGGCCTGACCATCCCCACGACCGTCGTCGGTGGCGGCGCGACGCGAAACGAGAGCACTCGCAACGGACTCATGAGCCTCGAGGCGGACGATGACGATGTCGTCGTCGTCCATGACGCGGTCCGACCGCTCGTGCCCGTCGACGTCATCGTTCGCGCCATCGAACCTGTTGTCAGCGGCGCGGCCGACTCGACGGACACGGTCATCCCGAGCGCCGACACCCTGGTCATCGTCGATGGCGATCGGGTCATCGAGATCCCCGACCGGTCCCGCTACCGGCGCGGCCAGACCCCGCAGGTCTTCCGCAAGGGCGTCCTCGCCCAGGCGTACGCCACGGCCGCCGCCAAGGGCGATCTTGCCGCCACGGACGACTGCAGCCTGGTCCTGCGGCATGTACCCGGAGCCCGCGTCGTGGCCGTGGCCGGCGACGAGGTGAACCTCAAGATCACGACCCGGATCGACCTCGTCCTCGCCGATCGAATGCTCCAGATGCGGACCCTGGCGCCGGCCGACGAACCCGGCCCGGGCCGACCACTCGAGGGTGCCCGCCTGTACGTCGTCGGCGGCACGAACGGGATCGGCCAGGGCATCGCGGATGAGGCGCGGCGCCAGGGGGCGCAGGTCGAAGTCGACGGCCGGTCGATGGGCCTCGATGTCCGCGATTACCAGGCCGTGGCCGGGCATGTCGATGCCGCCGCCGCGCGAATGGGCGGCCTGGACCATGTCGTCGTGACCGCCGGGGTGCTGCGCATCGGCCGGGTCATCGCCACCGAGCCCGCCGATCTGGCCGAGGTCATCGACGTCAACCTGACCGGCACGCTCAATGTGGCTCGCGCGGCGTACCCGCACCTGTGCACGAGTCGCGGGTCGCTGACGGTCTTCGCCTCCAGCTCGTTCACCCGTGGCCGGCCCGAATACGTCGCCTACTCCGCGAGCAAGGCCGCCGTCGTCAACCTCGCCCAGGGCCTCGCCGAGGAGTGGTGCGACGACGGCGTCCGCGTCAACGCAGTGAGCCCCGAACGGACGGACACCCCGATGCGTCGCCGGGCATTCCCCGAGGAGTCGCGCTCCGGGATGCTCTCGACGGAGGAGGTCGCGACGGCCACCCTGCGGTTGATGGCCTCGGACCTGACCGGCCAGGTCTTCGACATCAAGCGCCACGACACGCTCCCGACCGGCCCGTCGGACGAGCCGGAGCCGGTGGCGACGGGCCGCCCCTGAACCGCCTCGAATATCTCCTGTCGAGCGTCGTCCTCCGACTGCTCGGACTGGCCTTCTCGATCCTGCCGATCCGACGGCGGCGGGTCGTCTTGGCCACGGCACGCGTGGCGTCCCTGGAGGGCAACCTCGCCCATCTCCATGCCGCGATGCGGGCCAGCCAGCCGGACCGCGAGTACGTCCTGCTCCTGGAGCCATACAGCTATGGCCTGCTCGGCAAGGTGGCCTACCTGGGTCGCCTGATCCGGGGTATGTACCACCTCCGCACCGCCGGCCTGTTCATCGTCGACAACGCGTACCTGCCGATCCATGTGGCACCGCACCGGTCCGGCACGACCGTGGTCCAGGTGTGGCACGCGGTCGGCGCCCTGAAACGGTTCGGGGCCGACACGCTGCGGCCGCTGGCCGAACCCGAGCGGACATTCCTGCATCGGCACTACGACTACGTGGTGACCACGTCCGAGATCGCACGCGCGCCGTACTCGGCCGCGCTCCGGACGCCGATCGAGCGCGTCCTGGCGCTCGGGGCGCCCCGGACGGACTTCTTCTTCGACGAGTCGGCGCTGGCGGCCGCACGGGCCCGCCTGTTGGTCGCCCATCCGCTCCTGGCCGGGCGACGCATCGTCCTGTACGCACCGACGTTCCGCGGGCGGGGACCCGCCAAGCGGGCCGGCGGCGGGCTCGACGCGGTCCGCCTGCGCGGAGCCCTGTCCGAGGACCACGCCCTGGTCCTCAAGACGCATCCGAACCTCGATCCCGCGGCGACGCCGACGGCCGGCTACGACCTGGTCGCGAACCCGGCATCGGAGATGAATGACTGGCTGGCCCTGGCCGACATCCTCATCACCGACTATTCGTCGTCGATCTTCGAATACGCGCTGCTGCGGCGACCATTGATCCTGCTCGTCCCCGACCTCGAGGCGTACGAGCGCGACCCGGGGCTCTATCTCGACTACCGGACCGAGATGATCGGGACGCAGGTCGTCGACACCGATGGGGTCATCGACGCGATCGCCGCCGGACGTTTCGACACCTCGGGGTACGACGCGTTCATCGCCCGGCACGTCGCGGCAGACGGCTCGGCCAGCCGCCGATTCGTCGAGCATTTCCTGGAGGGCGGCCAGAAAAAGGCGAGGTGATACCCTTCGCCGCGATGTCCGCCACCTCTGAAGCGCCCGCTGCGTTTCACAACGCCGCCGGGTCGCCGGGCCCCATCGCCCTGATCCGTGAGGGCATCGCCGATATCCGGTCCCGTCGTCGACTGGTCCGGTACCTGGTCCAGGCCGACATGCGCCGACGCGGCGCGGACACGGTCCTCGGCAACTTCTGGTGGGTGCTCGACCCCCTGCTCCAGATGGTCGTGTACGCGATCTTCATCACGATCGTCGCCCGCGGGCACGGGATCGAGGACTACCCGCTCTTCATCTTCGCCGCGATCCTGCCGTGGAAGTGGTTCAGCGCCTCGGTCATCGACGCGACCACGTCCGTGGTCAGCCAGGAACGGCTCATCAAGCAGATCCAGTTCCCGAAGCTCGTCCTGCCGGTCGCCGCGACGACCGCGGGCGTGGTGGGCTTCGCGTTCGGCCTGATCCCGCTCGGAATGCTGATGCTCATCTACTCGGATCGCCTGACCCCGTACATCGTGCTGGTCCCGGTCATCGCCGTCGTCCAGTACGTGTTCACGCTCGCCATGGCGATCCTCGTCTCGGCGGCCAACGTCTTCTTCCGCGATCTACGCAACGTCGCGGGCCACGTGCTGCGCTTGTGGTGGTTCCTCTCGCCCGGCCTGTACAGCCTGGCGTTCCTCGACTCGCTGCATCTCGTCCAGGAGTACCCGGTGATCAAGGTCATCGCACTGTCGAACCCGTTCGCGATCCTGTTCACCGCCTATCGGCAGGTCATCTATGGGTCGGAGACCGCGCCACCCGGCCCCCCGAACTGGCTGTCGCTCGCCATCCTGGGCATCGGAAGCATCGTGTTCCTCGGCCTGGCCACGGTCGTCTTCAAGCGTCTCGAACCGAACTTCGCCAAAGTCCTGTGACGACGACCCAGGGGCCGCCGCCCATCCGAACGGCGGGAGACCAGCATGCGATCCGGGTCGACGACCTGGGCGTCCGGTATGACCTGCGATTCACCCGCAAGACGACGATCCGTCGGTCCTTCGGACAGATCCTGGGCCGCGGGGTATCCGAGCCGTTCTGGGCATTGCGCCATGTCTCGCTGCGCGTGCTCCACGGCGAATCCCTGGCGGTCATCGGGCCCAACGGCGCCGGGAAGAGCACGCTGCTCCAGGTCCTGGCCGGCATCATCCGGCCGTCGGAAGGCGCGGTCGACGTGCAGGGCCACGTCTCGGGCCTGTTGACCCTCGGTGCCGGCTTCGATCGCGACCTGTCAGGGCGCGACAACATCCTGCTCGGCGGCGCGTTCCTCGGACTGGAGGACGAGGTCACCCGCGGACTGCTGCCGTCGATCATCGACTACGCCGAACTGGGCGATTTCATCGACGCGCCGCTTCGGACGTACTCGTCCGGGATGCGTGCCCGCCTCGGGTTCGCCATCGCGACCTCGGTCGACCCGGACATCCTGCTGCTCGACGAGGTGCTCGCGACCGGTGACGCCCAGTTCCGGGCGAAGTCCAAGGCCAGGGTCATCGAGCTCGCCAAGTCGGCCAGAGCGGTCGTCCTGGTCACCCACGACATGGCCTGGGTAACCGAGTACTGCAACCGCGCCGTGCTGATCGAGCGAGGCAAGCTCATCGTCGAGGGCGAGCCGGCCGACGTCGTGGAGGTCCACCGTCAGCACTCCGAAGAGGCGCGCGCGCGGAAGATCGCGGCCGCCGAGGCGGCCGGGGTCGACCCGGCGATCATCAAACGCTGAGGGCACCCTCGCGCACGACCGGTCCGCTCCGCTCGATGAGTGAATCGTCGTCGGGGACGTACGCGTATCGCCGCCCGCAGCGCGTGCATGACAGGACGGGATCGCTGGCGTAGCGCTCGACCTCGGCCGGAGCCGGATCGCCGTTGGCGTCTCGGAGGCGTCCGCCGCACGCGCAGACCCAGCCGATGCGACGCGCCGGGTTCCCGGCAGCGAGCGCGTGTGAGCCGATGCTTCGGGTGACGACCGAGCCCGCTCCGACCGTCGCGAACCGGCCGACCGTGCAACCCGCGAGGACCACCACGCCGGCGCCGATCGAGCAACCGTACGCGAGCACGATCGGCTCGATGACCCGGTCGGCCTCGTCGGCGATCTCACCCTCGGCGGTGATGGCGCGCGGGTAGCGCTCGTTGGCCAGGATGGTGCCGGCTCCCAGCAGGACACCGTCCTCGATCCGGCCGCCGCGCTGGACCACGGCTCCGTCCTGCAACTGGACACGGCTCCCGACCTGCACGCCGTCCTCGATGACGACGTGGAGACCGACGGTCGTCTCGGACCCGATGGCGACCGCCCGGCCGAGCCGGGCGTGGGCCGAGATCACGGCGGCGGGTCCGACGTTGACGTCGGGGCCGACGCTGGCGCTCGCATCCACCCGGGCGGATCGATGGATCACGGTTGCGCTCCAGGTGCGGTGCCCCGTTCGGGGCCCCGAGTATAAGCCCGCCCGTGTGCGTGCCCCCGAGGGCATCGGCGCATTTGTCAGGTGCGCATTAGCGACAAATGCCTCGTGATCCCACTCCCAGAACACGGAATCGTGCACCGTTGCCCCGCACGCCACGCACGCCTGTGCCGGATGTGCACCCAGCAGATGCGGCCGGGAAGACCGACGGACCGCAGGACTGCCTTGGCGCGGCTCGGCCGTTCCGTGGCAAGGCGGAGGTGAGCACGAGAGCGAGCGCACCCCAAGGTGCGTGAGCGAGCGCGCGGAGCCGACAACGCCGCCACGGGGCGGCCCAGCCGCGCCCTAGCGGCGGCGGAGGATTCCGATGAGCAGGCCGGCCGCCGCGCCGAAGGCGAGGGCGCCGCGCCAGTCCAGGATCGCCTTGACGTCGCCGTCGACCTGGCGGGCGATCAGCACCGCCACGCCGCCGGTTCGCTCGAACGTGGCGCGGCCGGTGATGACCGTGCCGATGAGGCCCTGCTCGAAGCGAAGCTCGCGGGCCAGGACGTTGCGCACGTAGCCCTGGCTGACGCGGGCGTCGCTGGCGATCGCCACACCGATGGCGCCCATCTCGACCGAGACCCGGTCGCCCCGGGCGATCCCGATGCCGCCCTGGCTCAGGGCCACGTCTGTCGCCTCGACCCGTCCGATCCCACCCTGCCGGACATCGACCTGCTCGGCGTGGGCCGCCCCGAGACCGCCCTGGTTGATCGTGACCGTCGTGGCCTCGACCGTGGCGGCGCCGAGCCCGGTCGAAAGCGGCACCACCGACCCCGATGGCACCGAGTCGACCCGTGTCGTCCGCGGCTCGAGGGCCGCGCCGCTCGAGGCGGCCCCCGCCGGCGCCGCGGCCTTCGGCTTCGCTGGGGCCTTCGCCGCCGTCGCGGGCTTGGCGGCCGGCTTCGCGCTCGTCGCCGTTCGGGCCCCGGTCGCGGCCTTGGGCCTGGTCGTGGGCCGCTTCGCAGGCGACTTGGTGGACGATGTCTTAGTGGTCGGATCGTCGTCGGACGGGCTGTCGGCCATCGGTGGGTTCCTCAGGTTCGGGCGGATCGCGTGACCCGCCATCGGGCTGGTTCGCATGACGTGCGTGACCAGCCTACGCCGCGTCTGGGAACGGCGCGAGAGCCGAATGGACGGTCGCGACTCAGAATTGGCGGCTCCTGTATCCTGCGCCAGCGTTGCGCCGCCCGTCGGAGTCCGGGGATCGGCCACGGCTCTGATGAGGGAAGCGACCGGTGGGTAGTTCGATGACGCCGAAACGCTGGGCAGTCGCGCTGGTCGTGGCGGTCCTGGCGGTCGCCGGCGCCGCCGGCATCGGACTCGTCGCGAGCGGCGCGGTCGGTCGCACGACCGTCAGTCCGCCGCCGATCGCTGCGGCGACGGCGACCCCCGCGCCGACGCTCTCCCCGTCACCGACCCCGGTCCCGACCCCGACGCCGATCCCGACCCCGACGCCGACCCCGACGCCGATCCCGACCCCCACGCCAGTCGCTGCGCCCCTGACCGGCGAGCTCGTCGCCCCGAACGTCGCCACCCGCCACCCGATCGCGGTCATGATCGACGACCTCTCGCCGGCCCGACCACAATCGGGGATGGCCTCGGCGTCGGTCGTCTGGCAGGCGCCGGCCGAAGGCGGCATCCCGCGCTACATGGCGATCTTCCAGGACACCCTGCCGTCGGTCGTCGGTCCCGTCCGCAGCGCCCGCTATTACTACGTCACGTGGGCCGCCGAATGGCGGGCCATGTACGTCCATGCCGGCGGGTCGCCGCAGGCCATCTCCACGCTCCGCGCGAAAGGCAACGGACAGCTGGTCTATAACGCGGACGAGTTCCGCTACGGCAAGGCGTTCTACCGCTCGCCCGACCGGTTCGCCCCGCACAACCTCTACGCCAAAGGCTCGACGCTACGCAACCTCGCCAAGCGGGTGGGCGCGAAGGACAAGGACTACGCGCCGGTCTGGCAGTTCGCGCCCGACGCCCCGCTCGACGCCCGGCCGTACGGCGGGACCATCACGGTCCGCTACCCGGCCAATCAGATCAAGTACAAGTACGACCGCAAGACCAACACCTACCTCCGCTCGGTCACGAAAGAGGCCAAGCAGACCGATGCCAGCACCGGCACCCGGATCGCGCCAAAGAACGTGGTCGTGATGATGATGTCGTTCGGGCCGCTCAACGACGGCCACCCGAAGAAGCATCGCCTGGAAGCCAAGGTCATCGGCAGTGGCCGGGCGTGGATCTCCACCAATGGCCGAACGATCAAGGGCACTTGGAAGAAGGCCGGACTGACGAAGCCGACGCTCTTCTACGACTCGAAGGGTCGCGAAGTCACGCTCACGATCGGCCAGACCTTCGTCCAGGTCATGCCGCTCGGCTCGCCGGTCTCGATCAAGGCCGGTTCCGATGCGCCGCCGGCCACCGCCGTGCCATCGGCCTCGGCGACGCCGGCGGGCTGAGCTCCGCCACCACCGGGGCAGCGACCGCGACGTCGTCGGTCACGCCATCCGAGCGATCCCGACCTCGGCATAGATGGCCCGGGTCTCGCGCGCCACGTCGGCCCACGTCCGGCGCTGCCATGTGGCCCGTTCCCGGGCGTTGGCCGCGATCCGATCGTGGACGCGGTCGTCCGCCCAGGCGGCCCGCAGGGCGACGGCGAGCTTCTCCGGATCGCGCGCCTCGACCAGGATCCCGGCGCCCCCGACAAGATCGGGCAGGGCGCCGACGGCCGACGCCACGACCGGCGTCCCGCAGGCGATCGCCTCGCTGGCGACGAGGCCCGTCGCATCCGAGAGGGCCGGCAGGATGGCGGCCCGAGCGCCCCGGACCAGCCCGGCGACCACGGCCGACGGGAGCTTCGGCGCGTAGCTGAGGCTCGATCCGATGTCGTGCCGGGCCGCGGCACGAGCGAGGGCGGCGCGATCGTCCGGGCTGGCGCCGACGAGCAGGATCCGGGGCGGCCAGACGACGTCGTCGGGGAGTCCGTCGGGACGGCCGGCCTGGGCCAGGGCGACGAGCGCCCGAAGGAGCGTGCCGAGATCCTGCCGGGCGTCGTATCGGCCGGAATAGACGAGGTACCGCTCCGGCAGCCCCAGGCGCTCGCGCTCGCTCGCGGCGTCGGCGCCGCGCCGGGCTCCGTCGTGTGCGGCGACGAGGGTGAACGCCGGCCGGGGTGCGAGCGGCACGACACGCAGCCGGTCGGCCCGGATGTGCAGGGCCCGTCGCGCGGCCTTGGCGACGCTCGGGCTCACGACGAGGACGGCCGCCGCCTCGCGCAGCAGCTGGGCCCGCATGCGCTGGCCGAACCGTGCCGTCGTCGATCGGGCATAGGCGCCCGGCAGCTCCCACGGGGCGAGATCGAGCAGGGTCGCCACGATCGGCAGGCCCGACGCGATCGGCAGCGGGCTCGCGCCGGCGGTGTGGTAGACGGCCCCGGCCGCGCCGTCGCGCTCGGCTCGCCACGCCGCACCGAGCGATGCGCCGCGGACCAGGAACGGGTCGATGGTGAGCGCCGCCGAACGCAGCAGCCGGGTCGGCGGCAGGAGGCGTCGCCCGACGACATCGAGATGGCGGAACTTCTCCGTCGGGTCGTCGAGGTCGCTGCGCAACAGGAACGCGAAGGACTCACCGGAGAGCGGCTCGGCGTCGTATGCGCCGAGCAGGCCGGCCAGGTACGCGGCCGTCAGGGGGGCGCGCTCGGGTTCCTGGATCGGGCGCACGTCCATGACGACCCGCATCCCGGGTGAGACGACGGGCTCGCTGGTCTCGCGCAGGGTGCCCGGCCCGTCGTCGGACCGGTCGGGCATCGCGTTCGTCACGGCGGCGACTGCCGTCGACGCCATCGACCCCGGAGTTCCTCAGCCCGGAGCTGGACGACGACGACCAGGGCCTCCACCACGATCCGCCGCGACATCTTGCTTTGTCCGACCCGGCGATCCCGGAAGACGATCGGGACCTCGACGATCCTCGCCCCGCGCCGGTCCGCACGGAAGGTCATCTCGATCTGGAAGACGTAGCCACCCGCGTGGATCCCATCGAACGGGACGCCGGCGAGGGTCTCGGCGCGCCACGCCTTGAACCCGCCGGTCAGGTCGTTCGGCCCGAGGCCGAGGACGGTCCGCGCGAACAGGCTGCCGCCACGCGAGATGAACCGTCGGCCGATGCCCCAATCGACCACGCCGCCGCCGGGCGTGTAGCGCGAGCCGATCACGAGGTCCGCCGAGCCGCCGGTGACCGGGGCGATCAGTCCGGGGAGTGCCGCCGGATCGTGGCTGAAGTCGGCGTCCATCTGCACGACGTACCGGGCCCCGCCGTCCAGCGCCCGCCGGAACCCATCGAGGTAGGCGCGGCCGAGACCCTGCTTGACCGGCCGATGCAGCACCCGGATCCGCGGGTCGGCTGCCGCGAGGCCGTCGGCCAGGTCGCCGGTCCCGTCCGGGGAGCCGTCGTCGACGACGAGCAGGTTCGCCGCGGGGAGGGCCTCGAGGATCGCCGTCGAGATCGGGCCGACATTCTCGGCCTCCTGGTAGGTCGGGAGCACGACCCAGACCCCGTCGCCGGGCCCCGGATCGTGGTCGCCTCCTTGGCCCGCTGCTGCGCGTGGGCTGGTCATCGCCGGCAAGTGTAGGGACGGATCAGGTTCAATGGACCTGGACCGTCACGCTCCTCGAGAAGCGGGTGACCCCGAACTTGCTCGTCGCGGTGACCAGGACCTTGTACGTCCCGGGCTTCACGTACGCACCGGCAGCCGTCTTCCCGGACCATGTCCAGCGGTACGTCCCGGCCGCCACCGCCCGGTCCGTCCAGATCTTCCGGACCAGCGTCGCGCCCTGGTAGATCGCCACGTCGATCGTCGCGGACCGCCGGAACGTCACCTCGACCCGGCTGGTCTGTCGGGCCCGTGGATCGAACGAGCGATCCGTCCAGCGCAGGGCCGCGATCGTCCCATCGACGAGGACGGTCCGTTCGACGATGGTCCGGTTGCCGGCCCGGTCGCGACCGTCTACGCGGTACGTGTAGCGACCGGCCGGGACCACGGCCCCGGCGGCCGCCCGGCCCGTCCAGGCCTTCGCCCAGCTGGTCTTCTTCGTGAAGGCCCAGGTCCGGACGGTCGTGCCGGCCGAGTTCCGAAGGCGCACGACCCCGGTCAGGGCCTCGTTGGCCTTCCAGGCCAGCGGGAGCGTGTCGTGGTGGCCGTCGCCATCGGGTGAGAGGTAGCCGCGCGAGGCGGCGGACGTGACGGACGCCGGGGTCCGGTCCACGACGACCGTGAACGCACGGTCGGCCCGGTTGCCCGATGCGTCGGCCGTCCACAACGTCAGGCGGTAGGAACCGTCGCGGACGAGCCCGCCGGCCTGGTTCCGCCCGTTCCAGGTGAACGACGGAGCCTTGCCGACCTGGCTGCCGCTCCTGACCGCCGCCCCGACCGACGCCCCGTGACCGGCTGGACCGCGTAGCCCCACGTCGTCAGCCCGGTCGCGGTCAAGGTCGCCGTGGTGGTGTCGAGTCGTCCGTCGCCATTCGGGGAGATGAGCCCCGAGGAGATCGATGCCCGCTTGATGGTCGGCGGGATCGTGTCGGTGATGAACTTCGCCTCGATCGCCGCATAGAGCTCGGGGCGCGTGCCGTCGTACCCGAGCGCCCAGATCCCGGCACCCCGGAGGCCGTACTCGTTGACCAGGTCGTACTTGGCCTTGAGCGCCTTGGGATCGTCGAAGTAGAGCTGCCGCCAGGGCTTGACGCAGCCGTATGTCGGCGTGCAGTTCTCGCGCTTGTAGGCGGTCCAGGCCACGCCATCGACCGGGTCGTAGGCCTTGCCGTACTTGACCGCGTAGTCGCGGGCCGTGGCGTAGGTCACCGTCACCGATGCCCCGTTCTTCGTGCCCGAGATGTTCTTGGCGTGCAAGGCGCTCGTGGAGGTCGACCAGGCCCGCCCGTAGTAGGGCACACCAAGGATGACCTTCGAGGCAGGCACCCTTGCGACGTAGTTGCGGATGGTGTCCCGGATGTCGTAGGTCGGTCCGCCGATCGGCGCGATCGAGCCGACCGGGCTCGACGACGATGAGCGGTAGTCGTAGCCCATGACGACGACGGCATCGGCGCCGCCCTTGGCGGTCGCGTCCTCGATGGGGTAGTTGCCGATCCAGCCCGTCGTGTCGAACGTGAGTTGGTACCCCTTGTGGACCGCGTTCAGGGCGGTCCGGACCTTCCGGACGAGCTTCGTGAACTCGTCCGCGTAGCCCGAGGCGATCGGCTCGAAATCGAGGTTGACCCCGTCGGCGCCGCGCGCCCGGACCGCCGCGGCGACCTGGGCCGCGAGGTTGGCCCGGGCCGCCGCGCTCCCGAGCAGCTGCTTCTGGCGAGCGAGGCCTGTCGACGACCACGCGAAGCTCTGGACGGTCAGCACCACGCGAGCGTGGCTGGCATGGGCCGCGTCGATGACGCTCGTCATCTTCGAGCTGGTCCAGCCGCTCCAGCCCACGGTGGCGGCGCCGCTCTTGGTCTGCTTGACCAGGTTGCCCTTGCCGTCGGCACCGACCCCGAAGTAGGCGATCGTCGACAGCTTCTCCCAGTCGAGCGTGGTCGAGCTGTCACCGAGCTCCCAGTACGGGAGGAACCCGAAGACTTCGCGCTTGAGGGCACCCGGATCCACGGCCGCGGCGAGCTCGATCGGGGCCGGGCCGTCGGCCGGGGTCCAGCTGGCGCCGTCGGCGGCGATGACCGCGGCCGGATCGACGATCGGCAGGTCGGGACGCGGCCGCGCCGGAGCCGAGATCGACGGGCCGTTCGGGGCATCGCGCAAGGCCCGGCCCGACAGCGAACCGGCCGGCAGGGCCCGGGGGCGGGCGCCATCGACCAGCCACGGGTCGCCGGCTCGGGGTCGGAACGGCACGCTCACGCGTCCACCGGGCGTGAACGCGATGTGGTCACGCGCGTGGGCCCGGGCCTCCTCGTAGTGCACGGTCGGGCGGAGCGTCGGGGCGTCGTCGCCGGGTGTGGCGGCCAGGACCCCGGCCGGGGCCAGCCCAGCCGACAGCATCAGCGTGAGCACGGCAGCCATCGACCGAGGGCCGAGGAACGGCGCGGTCGGGCGACGAATGAGCATGGCTGGGAGGGCCCTCACCTGAGCTGCGGGAGCCTCCACCGTAGCCCCGTCACGCACGGCGCCACAACGCGACGATGGTCCGGGGGTGACCGGTACGGTGTGGCCTGGTGCGGTCGGGTGCGGTCCCGCCCCCGCCGGCCCTCGAGGGCCTCCCGAACCGGCTGAGGATCAGTGGATCGCGAAGGCCTTGCTGGTCTTCTGGGCCCGGCCGTCCTTGTCCTTGGCCGCGACCTTGAACGTGGCGTTTCCGATCGTGCCGCCCGACTTGAGCGTGACCGTGGCCTTGTACCCGTAGGTCGAGACCTTCGTCATCACGACGCTCCAGGCGGCCTTGCCCGGCTGCCTGATGGAGAGGCGGGGCCGCGACGAGAGCGGCTCGGCCGAGGTCACCTTGATGGTGATCTTCTGCCCGCGCTTCGGCGTGGTGTCGGAGGGCTTGATCGTGAACGCGTCCATCGTGAAGGAGACGGCCTGTCCGGCGGTCGTCAGGCCGTCGGTCGCGGTCACGAGCGCCCAGTACTTGCCGGGCCTGAGTCGCGTGCCATCGGCCCGTCGGCCGTCGTAGCTCCTGGTCCACGTGCCGGCGGCGGTCGGCTGGGCGTCGACCAGCGTCGCCACGGTGACGCCGGTCGCGTCGACGATGGTCCAGGTCACGGTCGCGGGGCGGGCGAGCTTGAAGCCGAGCGTCGTCGTCTTGGCGAAGCGGTCGGCGTCCTGCGGGTAGAACAGCGTCTTGGAGGTGCTCACGAAGCCGAGCGTCGTCGCGACCCGGACGGATCGGGTGACCGAGGTGCCCTGGGTGCCGCTGGCGTCGCGTGGGTAGAAGACGACGTCGTAGGGGCCGTCGGCCACGAGGTGCCCGTCCGCGTCCTTGCCGTCCCATGTGACCGTCGCTGCGCCGGCGAGCTTGGCGACCGTGGCCCGGCGGACCTCGGTCCCACCGCCGTCGAGCACCCGCCAAACGATGGAGCCCGCCTCGGCGGTCGTGGCCGCCCATGCCGTCGTGTCGTGGTTGCGGTCGCCGTTGGGCGAGAACCAGGGCTCGGGGCTCACGTCCGGCGTCATCGCGCTGAACTCGGCAGGGACCGTATCGATCGCGATCGAATCCGACTTCGAGAGCGGCGCATTGCCCCAGTCGTCCTCGGCGAAGATCGAGTAGCCATAGTCGCCGTCCGGGTATGGCGTCGCGCCGTCGAGCCCGTTCCACGTGACATCGAAATCGTCGCCAGAGCCGGTCGCTTCGTGGAGCACGGCATCGCCGGCCCCGGTGATGCGGACTCGCCAGGCCACCACCTCCGAGAACCGGCCCGTCAGGTGGGCCTGATCGAACCGGCCGTCGCCGTTCGGCGAGAACCGGCCACCGGTCGTGTCGACCGCCCAGACCTGCGGCCCCCGGCTGTCGCGCGGGATGACGTCGGCCTCGGACATCCAGCCGTGGATGGACGCGTCGTCGAGACCTTCGACCCGGACCGCATCCGTGCCGGTGGCGGTCGGGACGCTGCCGCTGGCGATCGTCCGCAGGCGCGTGCCGGCGGGAACCGTCGCGGGTGGCTGGCCGCTGTCGTCGGGCGTAAGGGCGGCGTCGCCGTACAGGCCCGCCGCGCTGGTCCCGACCTGGCCGTTGCCGGGCACGACGAGCGACGTCGGGTCGACCCCGGTGTCGGCGTACGTGGCGCCCGTGACCTCGTCGGTGGTCAATCCCGGTCGGGCGACCAGCGAGCGGTAGTAGCCGCCCGTCGCGCTGTCGGTGTCCGTGTAGGCGGTCGCACTGGCGGTCCGTGTCGACGGGAAGGCGCTCACGTGCCCGTGGAAGTTCGGCGCGCTCTGCCAGACCTCCCTCGATCGTGGCGTGGGTGGTGAACAGCGCCCGGATGTACGGCTCGGGTCCGCCGTGGCCGTCGGCGATGACCGCCTGGGCGCCGCCCTTCAGGAACCCCGCCGCGTAGTTGGCGACTCGCTTGCGAGCCGTCGCCTGGCTCGGCGCCTTGTCGCCGGGCTCCGAGTTGCCCGACGCGTAGCAGAGGTGGTTGAGCAGGATGACCGCGTTCGGGGCGAGATCGAGCGCAGAGACGTACGGCTCGCCGTAGTACTTGTTGTTGCTGTCGCCGTTCCCGGCGGTCGCATTGAGGCCGAAGCCGTCCTTCGTCTTGTAGGCCGGATCGTACGTATACGGGCTCGGCCAGCCGTTGCCGTGGCCCATGTACACGACGATCGACGCCCCCTTGACCGCGGCCTTCACCTTCGACCACGTCGCATTGGGGCTGTAGACCTTGACCACGTTCGAGGTGTACTTGATGGCCTCGGCGTAGGCCGCGTCGGCTCGCTTGCGGTAGGAGGCAGTGGCGCCGTGCGTCGCACCCACGATGATCACGACCTTCGGTCCGGCGGGTGCCGCGGCACTCGCCACAGGTGCGAAGGCGCCCATCGCGGCGAGCAGGGCGAGGACGAGAACGGCGACGGACCGGCGCACGACGACTCCACGGCGGGACGATCGGAACGCGGTCAGCCTCGTCCGAGTGCGGCCCGGCGGCAATCGCAGGATGGTCCCGGGGGTCGTAGGCCCATCGGTGCGCCCACGATGGGACCAGTGGGAAGGGGTGCGGTCGGGTCAGGACGCCGTGTCGCGCAGACGCACCAGCAGGTCCGCGAGGGACGGATTCGAGCGATCGCGATCGGAGAGCACGGGTCGGCCGTCCGGGCTGCCCGGGACCGCGGGCCAGGGCACCGCGACCGCCGGGTCGTCCCATGCGAAGCCGAGCTCGTCGCTGCCGTCGTACTCGTTGCTCACCAGGTACATCAGCCGGAGTGCGTCCAGCGCCAGGAAGCCATGGGCCACGCCGGTCGGGATGACGACCCAGTCGTCCTCGAGGAGTTCGCGCGTCTCGACGCTGGGCGTTGAGCTCCGCCCGTCGAGGACCGGTCGCACGTCGACCAGGGCCACGAACGCCCGGCCCGACACGACGATCCAGTAATCGAGCTGGTGGCGGTGGTAGTGCAGCCCGCGCAGGACTCCGGCGGCCGACGTGGACAGGTTGGCCTGAACGAACCGCGGGTCGCCGCCGTCCGCGCCCGCGTCGTCGGGGTCGATGGTCCCGAACGCGCTCTCGCGCCAGAGCTCGCGGAACGAGCCACGCCGATCCTCGATCCGCGCGATCGCCCCGTACCGGACGCCGGGCAGGGCGGACGGCGAGCGCTCGAGGGTCACGATGCGACCCGCTCGCGGCGCCAGGCGCGCTCGAGGGCCGGCGCGTAGTCCGCCATCGCGTCCGGCCACACGCGAAGTGGCTCCCCGGACGGGAGAGGCGTGGCCTCGAGCACGCCCCAGCGCGGCGGGACGGACGCCCGTTCCCAGGTCGTGCCGGGGACATGCTCGATCGTGATCGGCAGCGAGAACCGTCCGACCAGGTACTCGGCCCACAGGGCCCGGGAGGCGAACAGCCCGTTCACGACGTGATGGACCCCGGCGTGGGCGTCCTCGGCCAGCAACATGACGATCGCGTCGGCCACGTCGGCCGCGAAGGTCGGGTTCCCGTATTCGTCCCCGACGACACGGAGCGGTTCGGCCGCGGCCGCGGCCCGATCGGCCGCCTCGAGGATCTTTCGCGGGAAGTCCCGGCCGGGCGGCCCGAACAACCACGCCGTCCGGACGATCCCGAGCCGGGCGTCCGGCCTGGCGTCGTAGGCCTCGGTCGCCGCGCGCTCACCGGCCAGCTTGGACGAGCCGTACGGGTTCGGCGGCGAGGTCGAGTCGGTCGGGGCGTAGCCGATGCCGTCGGTCCGCCGTCCATCGAAGACCTCGTTCGTCGAGATCGCGACCAGGTCGATGCCGCGGGCCACGCAGGCGGTCGCCAACACCCCGGTCGCCGTACCGTTGCGCGCCAGGGCGAGCTCGGGATCGCGGGCGCACCCGTCGACGTCGGTCCAGGCCGCCGTGTGGACGACGACCTCCGGCCGTTCGCGATCGAGCCGCTCCCCGATCGACCCGGGCGCATCCAGGTCGAAGGCGGAACGGTCCCAGGCGAGGGGCCCGCCCGGCCCGGTGAACGGCGCATCGGCCAGCGCCGTCACGAGCGCGCTGCCCAGCCGACCGGTCGCCCCCGTCACGGCGACGCGCATCAGCCGCCCGGACGGTCGGCGGTGGCCGTCGGCTCGGCCCCGGCCAGGCGCGCCCCGTACTGCCGCTCGTAGTACGCGTCCCAATCCCCGGACCGGGCGGCGCGCCACCAGCCCTCGTTGGCGACGAACCAGTCGACGGTCGCCGCAAGCCCGTGCTCGAAATCGGTCGTCGGGCGCCAGCCCATCGCCGCGAGCTTCGAGCCATCCATCGCGTAGCGCCGGTCGTGTCCGGGCCGATCCTCGACATGGCGGACCAGCGACCAGGGCTTGCCAAGGCGCTTGAGGAGGAGCTGGACCGTGTCGCGGTTCGTCCGTTCCGCGCCACCCGAGACGTTGTAGGTCTCGCCCGAGACGCCGTGCCGCAGGACGAAGTCCACGCCGTCGGCGTGGTCGGAGACGTACAGCCAGTCGCGCCGCTGCAGGCCGTCGCCGTAGAGCGGCAACGGCCGGTCGTCGATGGCGTTGGTGATGAACAACGGGATGAGCTTCTCCGGGTGGTGGTACGGGCCGTACGTGTTCGAACCCCGGGTGACGACCGCATCGAGGCCGTGGGTCACGACGTAGCTCCGGACCAGCAGCTCGCCGGCCGCCTTGGCGGCGGCATAGGGCGAGCGGGGCGCGAGGGCATCGCCTTCGCGCGCTTCGCCGGTGTCCACCGAGCCGTAGACCTCGTCGGTCGAGACCTGCAGGAAGCGCGGCCGGCCGGACGCGGTCCGGCACGCCTCGAGGAGGACGTGGACGCCGATGACGCCGGTTCGCAGGAACGCCTCGGGGTCGAGGATCGAGCGGTCCACGTGCGACTCGGCGGCGAAATTGACGACGCCGTCGGCCTCGACGACGAGCGGCCCGACCGTGTCCGGATCGGCGATGTCGCCGCGCACGAAGTGCAGGCGCGAGGCCTGCTCCGGGTCGGCCCGCACGGGCGCCAGGTTCGACTCGTTCCCGGCGTAGGTCAGCTTGTCGAGGACCGTGATGTGCGTCCCGTCCCGGCGCCCGAGGATGTCCCGAACGTAGCACGAGCCGATGAACCCGGCCCCACCGGTCACCAGGAGGCGGCGGAACTCGCGACGCGGCCATGTCGGGTCCCTCAGTCCGTCGGCCGCTCGACCGGCGGCGCCAGCCGACCGGCGGCGTCGTCGTCGCGGGCCAGTTCGGCGGCCCGTTGGAGCGAGGCCACGGTGCCGGCGTCCGCCCAATGCCCGTCGTAGACGCGGCTGAACAAGCGGCCGTCGGGCACGTAGTGATTGAGGACGTCGGTGATCTCGAACTCGCCGCGGCCGGAGGGCGCCAGGTGCTCGATGACCGCGAACGCATCCGGCCGCAGGAAGTACACCCCGATCGGGATGAGGTCGCTCTTCGGGACGGCGGGCTTCTCCTCGAAGCCGATCACGCGGCCCTCGGCGTCCAGTTCGGCGACCCCGAACCGCTCCGGGTCCGGGACCTGGTAGAGGAGCGTGCCCGCGCCATGCGGCCCGGCATCGAACTCCGCGGCGACGTCGGCAAGGTCGCGGCCGCGCAGGATGTTGTCGCCGAGGATGCAGCAGAACGAGTCGTCACCGACGAACCGCCGCGCCAGCCCGATCGCATGGGCGATCCCGAGCGCGCCGCGCTGGTAGCGATACGTCAGGTCGAGCCCGAAGTGCGAGCCGTCACCGAGCAGCTCGACGACATCGCCGACGCTCTTGCCGCCCACGATGACCATCACCTCGCGGATGCCCATCCCGGCGAGCGTGGCGATCGGGTAGTAGATCATCGGCCGGTCGTAGATCGGCAGCAGATGCTTGTTGGTGACGATGGTGAGCGGGAAGAGCCGCGTCGCGGTCCCACCGGCGAGGACGATGCCCTTCATCGCGCGAAGCGTAGCAGGGGCGTCCCTCGGCGAACCCGCCGGGCTCGACCCGCCGGGCGAGGCGTCGGCGATCCTATGGCTTCGGGGTCGGGGTCGTGGGCGTGGCGGCCGGCTTGGGGGTCGTGGCCGGCTTGGGCGTGGGGGTGTAGCACGGCTGCTCGCCGACCGGCAGCGTCTTGCCGCTGCAGTCCACCGGCTGTTGCTCGATGGGTGGCAGGCCACCTTCGTAGTCGAGGATGACGAGCACGTACTCGAGGTGGTCGAGGTCGGCGGTGGGTTGCAGGAACGCGGTCTGGACGACGTCGTTGGCATCGCGCCGGACGTCGACGACCTGGCCGATCAGCAGGCCCTTGGGATACGGCGAGCGGATCCCGCTCGCGAGGGTGATGCCCGCCGTCACGACCTCGTCGTTGAGTCCCACCTGCTGGCTCGAGTCGATCTGGTTCATGACCAAGACGCCGCCGAGCTGGCCGACGACCTCGCCGGTCGCCGCGTTCGAGGTCAGCTGCCCGATGACGGTCGACTCGGCGTCGGTCAGCAGCATGACGGTCGCGCTGCCCGGTCCGATCTCGGTGATCCGTCCGGCCAGGGCGCCACCGGCGGCCATCACCACGTCGCCGACCGCGAGCCCGTCGTCGCTGCCCTTGTCGAGGGTGATCCGCCGCCGGAACTCGCTCGGTTCGCGCCCGATGACCGAGGCCGCGGTCGTCCGGAAGTCGAAGCCGCTCTGGAGCTGGAGCAGGGCCGTCAGCTGGTCGTTCTCGCGCTTGGTCTCCTGGAGCCGGGCATTCTCGTTGGCCAGGCGTTCGTTCTCGTCGTGCAGGGCCGCGTTGTCGACCCGGAGGCGATCGATCTCGGTGATCGCCGCGCCGATCGAGGCGATCCCGCCCGCGACCGTGTCCAGCGCCCCCTGGAGGGGCCGGAACGCGAAGCCGATTCCGTTCTGGAACTCGCGAACGCCCGGATTGGACGAGAAGGCCATCATCAGGAGCGTGACCGCGAGCAGCACCATGTAGGCGATCCCGCGGCGGCGGGCGGCGCGGTTGGCGAGCATCGACGTCATGCTCGATCCCTCATTCGGTGTGGGCTCAGCGCGGCGGCCGCGAGTAGGTCTCAGCCACCAACACGCGGTCCATCCCGTCGAGTTCCTGGAGGACGATGCCGGTTCCCCGGACGACGCACGTCAGGGGATCGTCCGCGATGTGCACGGGCATCTGCGTCGCCTCGGCGACGCGACGATCGAGGCCGGCGAGGAGCGCCCCGCCGCCGGCGAGCACGATGCCCTGGTCCATGATGTCCGCGACCAGCTCCGGCGGCGTCTCCTCGATCGTGTCCTTGACCGTATCGACGATCTGCGCGACGGACGGCTCGATCGCCTCGCGGATCTGGTCGGCACCGACCTCGACGCTGCGCGGCAAGCCGGTCAACAGGTCGCGGCCACGAAGCGTGACCCGCTGCGCGTCCCACTCGCCCGGATAGGCCGAGCCGATCGCGATCTTGATGTCCTCGGCCGTGCGCTCGCCAAGGAACAGGTTGTACTCGCGGCGGGCGAACGTGACGATGTCCTGGTCCATCTCGTCCCCGCCGATCCGGATGCTCCGGCTCACGACGATGCCGCCGAGGCTCAGGACCGCGACTTCGGTCGTGCCGCCGCCGATGTCGACGATGAGGCTGCCCGACGGTTCACTGACCGGCAGGCCGGCACCGATGGCCGCCGCCATCGGCTCTTCGATCAGGCGCGCCCAGCGGGCCCCGGCGTTGAGCGCGGCGTCGCGCACGGCGCGCTTCTCGACCTCGGTGACGCCCGACGGGATGCCCAGGAGCATCCGCGGGCGCGGGATGAGGCCGATCCGGTCGTGCACCCGGTTCACGAAGTACTTGATCATCTGCTCGGTGACGTCGAAGTCGCTGATGACGCCGTCGCGCAGGGGCCGGATCGCGATGATGTTGGCCGGCGTCCGACCCACCATCCGCTTGGCCTCCGCCCCGATGGCGAGCACACGCCGCGTCTTGGCGTCGATGGCGACGACCGACGGCTCGCTCATGACGATGCCCCGGTCGCGCACGTGGACGAGCGTGTTCGCGGTACCGAGGTCGATCCCGATGTCGCGCGAGAAGAGGCCGAGGATGCGGTCGAACATGCCGGGCAGGGGTTCCTTCGTGGTGTGATCGGGGCCGCCGCTGGAGCACCGCCGAGCGTCCGGGGGCGGGTCGCGTGGGGCGGGCTGAGGCCCGGGCAGTATACGCGGTCGTTCGCGTCCGGCCGGTCCGAGCTCATCGGGGGGCCGGTCGCCGTGTCAGGCGCTCCGGGCTGGTGGGCCGGCGGACGGGGCCGGTCGGTCGAAGGCGACGCCCCGATCGCGCAACGAGACGTACGCGTCGTGACCGATGACGAGGTGGTCGAGGAGGCCGATGTCCAGCAGCCGTCCCGCCGCCAGGGCCTCGGCGGTGAGGTGCAGGTCGTCGGGCGATGGCGTGGGGTCGCCCGAGGGGTGGTTGTGAACGAGGATGACACTTGCGGCGTTGAGCCGCACGGCGTCGCGAAAGAGCTCGCCGACGCGGACGAGCGAGGCGCTGACGTTGCCCTGATAGACCGTCACGACGCGCAGCACGTGGTTCTTCGTGTCGAGCATCACGACCCGCAGTTCCTCGCGTTCGAGCCGGCCCATCTGGAGGATCAGCCGGTCCGCCACGTCGCCTGGACCGCGGATCGACCAGCGACCGGCGGGCCAGTCGGCGAGCAGCCGGCGGCCGAGCTCGAACGCGGCGACCAGCTGGGCGGCCCGTGCCTCGCCGATCCCCGCGAGACCCGCGAGCTCGAGGTCAGTGGCCCGCGCGAGCCCGGTGAGCCCGTCGTAACGAGCCAGGACGTCCGCGGCGAGATCCACGGCTGATCGTCCGCGCGTCCCGGACCCCCACACGAGGGCGAGCAGCTCGGCCGCCGTCAGCCCCGCGGGACCGCGCAGGGCGAGCCGCTCGCGTGGCCGCTCGGCGGCCGGAAGCTCGCGGATCGCGCGGCCGTGGAAGGGATCGGACGCATCGGCCACCGCGGCACCTCACGGGTCATGGCGCGCGGCGGAGTCGGGCGTCCCCGGGCCCGAACGACGGGAGCCCGCCGATTCCCCCCGCCATCCGGACCTCGAGGACGAGGTCAGGCTACCGAGCGACCCTCACCGCCCGGTCACCCGGGACTTCGCCGCGACTCACTGCGGGAGGTTGCGGAGCGCGAGCTCCCCGAGGACGAGCAGGACCCCATTGAAGGCCATGTGCAGGCCGAGTGGCGCCCAGATGGAACCTCGGCGGACGAACAGCCAGCCGAGGGCCAGGGCCACCGGGACGCGGGTGGCGAATCCGACCACGGCCAGCCCGAACGCCTCCTGCGCGCTGCTGCCGGTGATGGTCAGGACATGGGCGAGGGCGAATACGAGCGCGGCCCGGATGACTCCCTGCCGGACGCCCAGTCCCCGGACCCATGCCGTGGTGGCCAACCCGCGGAAGAGCAGTTCCTCGCCGACCGGCGCGATGACGGCCCCCGCGGCGAACTGGAGGAGGAAGCCGGTCAGCTCCCCGGTCGCGGGCAATGGGCTGACGGGCGTGACCGGGAAGAACTGGAGCAACACGACCGAGACCGGGATCGTGACGATGATGACCGGGATCGCCCAGGCCGCGCCCGCCACGACCTCCCCCACGGCCCGGCCATCCAGTCGGCGGACGCCCATCTCCGTCCAGCTGAGCGCGCCCGCGTCGACGACCAGGAGCCGGATGAGTCCGATGTAGACGAGCGTCTGGACGCCGACCGAGAGGAACCGCCCGAACGGACTGTCGACGTCGACGCCCAGCGCGACGAGCGGCAGGCTCAGGACGATGACCGCGACGAGTGACACGGGGATGGCGGCGATGAAGACCAGGAGGGGTGACGGCCCCCGGTATGGGAGGACGCCCCGCGCTCGGCGTTCGATGCCTTGTGAGCCGGCCCCCGCCACCAGACCGATCGACAGCAGGATCAGGCCGGCCAGCACGAGGACCAGGGCGCCAGTGCCGGCCCCGGACATGGCGCCGATGACGACGACGCCGAAGCCGAGGAGCGTGGCCAGCCAGCCGACGACGAACAGCGCCGGCGCGGAGCGCCCTTCGATGGTGAACGTGCCGGCCCCGGCCCGCGGCGGCGGTGTCGATTCCAGGTCGGGTCCCGCCCCGTCGGGCGACGTCAACGCTCTGGGATCGGGTCCTGCGCGGACGCCTTCCGGGCACTCCCGCCCGCGGCCACCGACGCCCTCGCGGACGGACGGATCTGGGCGGGTGCCGAGGCCGAGGCCGCGATGCGCCCCGTCGCCTCACGCCGACCCGATGCCGGTTCCAGGACCGCGGCCGCGACCTCGCGCCGCTCGAAGTCCTTCCCGCACCAGGCGCACAGCGACCAGTCCATGCCGACGAGCCGGCTGCAGTTGGGACAGACGCGGTTCAGCCGGGTGCGGCAGCTGGGGCAGATGATCCACTCGTCGTTGATGCGCCGGTCGCAGCCCGGACAGTGGTGGATGGCATCGACCTCGGCGAGCAGCGCCTCCTCGGCCAGGTTCCGCTCCCAGACCTCACCGATCTTCTCGTGCGGCCGGATGATCTTGTAGACCCACACCGCGAAGATGAAGAAGATCGGGGTGAAGAGGATGATCCCGGCGGCCGCGAGGTACGGCAGGATGACGTTGTCGGAGCGCTGCTGCATGTCCCGGAACGCCCAGTAGGCCGTGGCGAGCCAGATGACGATGAGATAGATGCCGATCAGGCGGATGCCGAACTGGACGGCCGGGCTGCCGAAGATGCCACCGATCGTCTCGCCGATCTGGCCGAGGATCTCATCCATTCGCCTGTGCAGCTGCCTCCATGCGGCGCCGAAGTGATCGATCCGAGCGGTCGGGGCCGGCCGCGGGCGACGTCCGGCGCAGTGTAGCAGGGGTCGCTGGCGCCCTCGGTTGCCGTCGCCGGCCTGTCAGATGTGCGCGGGAGCGGGTCCGCGACCCGCCGGAATCGCTCAGACGGACGCGTCGCCGGCCGCGTGACGGTCGCGCCAGGCCGAGGCGATGCCCGTCCCGGTCAGGACGAGCGCACCCAGGGCCACGACCCACACGCCGATCCCGGCGCCGAGGGGCCCGAACATGAGGTACGGCCAGATGAGGCCGAGGCTGAAGATCCCCAGCGCGAGACCCGCCAACCCGGATCGGATCGACACCGGGATCCCATTCGGGAGGAGTGAGATGACCAGCATGGCCACGGCCCAGACGAGGACCAGGAAGTGGCCGGGGCCCGCCAGCCCCCACGTGTCGAACAGGCCCGACGCCCCGCTGGAGCCGATGACGACGCGCGCCCAGGGCATGAACATCCCGAAGGCCACGAGGCCTGCCCCGGCGGCGGTCGCGTACCCCAGGGCGTGGTCCATCTGCGCTGAGTCGAGCCCGTCGGCCGTGCCGGTCGTCTCGCTCGCGCTCGATCCGGCAGCGGCGGCGGCCGGCATGGCGACGGCCATCGCGGCAACGGGCGCGGGCTCCCGGCGGGGTTTCATAAGGCGCCGGCCGCGTCGGCGGCACGTAGCTGCCAACGTCGTCCCGGTCATAGCCACGAGCGTCGGCCTCGTCGTCGTCGGCCAGCATCGACACCTCGGCCACCGGAACGGGGAGCGACGCCGCGGCCATCGGTAGGGTCTCGGTCGCTGGCGTCTCCATCGGCGCGGCGGCGGTCGCCGGCGGTCCATCCACCTCGGTCTGGCGGATCGAGCTGGGGTTCAGCGGGATCGCGGGGCCGCGGTTCACGCGCGGGGTGGGAGCCTGGTCTCCCGCGCCGGCGGGCGGCGGCTCCGGCAAGGTCTGGGTCTGGATGCGGGCGGGCGAGATCGCGGCCGGATCCGCGCCACGGGCAGCCCGCGTGGAGCCAGTCGACGGCGCGTCGTTGGAGGAGCCGCCGGCACGGGCCGCAACGCCGGCGACCGACGCGAGCAGCGCGCCGCACGACGGGCACGAAAGGCGTCCGCCTGGGACGGATTCGCCGCAGTCGGGGCAGGCGATCCTGCGAGGGGCCATCGATTCACCTCGGTCCGCGCCCGGCGCACGACCGGGCGTCGCTACACCGTGCCAGACCGGCCCTCGGTATTCCAGTCCCCCGGATGGCCGGCCGCCGACCCCCCGAACGTCCGGTGTCCGCGTGTGACCGCGTCCACCGTCCAGGCCGCATGGCGCCACGCGGCGACCGCCCCGGTCAGCGCCAGCCCCCCGGCCCACAGCACGAGGAACACGAGTAGCGCGACGGCTCCGACGAGTGCGTCTCGATCGACGAGCGCGGCCCGGAGTCCTGTCCAGGCGACGGTTGCCGCCGCTCCCGCCGGGATGACGACGAGCAGCAGGGCGACCGACGGGACGCCGAACAGGACCAGCGTCCGCAGCGGATGGCGGACGACGTGTGTCACGGCGCCCCACAGCGCGCCGGCGATCGGGGCGCCGTCGAGGACGATCCGCCGCGCCGCAATGCCGCCGACGATCTCGCCCGCGGCCCAGACGATCCCGACGACGACGATCGCATCCGGTACGCCGGCCACGATCCGCCAGACGATCGGCGTGGTGACGTCGCTGGGCACGGTGAGTTCGGCGTACGTCACGGCCACGGTCCGGGCGGAGGCCCAGATCGCTGCGGCCATGAGCGGCAACAACATCGTCATGCGGACCGCGACGATCCGCAGCGCCTGTCGGCTCGGATCGAAGGCGTGGGCCGGCGCCGCCGCGACCTCGGCGTCCCACGCGGCAAGGGTCGCAGCGTCCATCCCTGGGCGCGATGCGACGATGTCGTCGTCGCTGGCGACGATCCGGATGCCTTCGACCTCGAGTGTCGCCGCCAGGATCCCGCCAAAGACGATCCAGGCCAACACGGCACCCATCGCGAGGACGAGCAGGACTACCAGGTCGAACGAGAAGCCGCCGAGGACGAACCCCACGACGGTCGGGCCGGTCGCGTTGGCGAGCCCGACCGGGGACGGGAGGACGACGATCGGGATCAGGAAGATGACGATGCCACCCCGGATGAGGAAGCCGCCCAGCGCGAGCATCCAGGTGGTCGGATGCGCGAGCGTCGCGAGGAGGGACGTGACGAGGGTCGCCCCCAGGGTCACGGCGCCGGACTGGGAGATGCTCCGGGCGCCAGGCCGAGCCCGGGCGCGAGTTGGTCGAGGCGATCGAGGGCCGCCTGGACCCGGGCGATCTCTTCGCCATAGCGGGCGAAATCGCCGGCTCGGAGAGCGGCCTGCGCTTGGTCGAAGTGGAGGTTCGCGTAGGCGATGAGCCCGGCGACGTCGGCCGGGAGCGGTTCGACCGGCCCACTCGACGGCGTCGGGGTCGGTGATGCCCCGGGGCTCGGCGACGGACCTGGCCCAGGCGAGGGCGGCGGGATCGGGCCCGAACTGTTCGCTTCTGCGCGCAGTAGGAGCTCGATCGCGCCGCCGAGGGTCGGGGCCCAGACGACGTTACGGGTCGAGGCGACGACGATCCGCTGGAACTCCGGGAACGAGACGGCGGTCGACTGGAGGTAGACAGGTTGGAGGTAGATGAGCGACTGGCCGAGCGGCACCACGATGAGGTTGCCCCGGATGACCTTGCTGCCCGATTGGTTCCAGAGCGAGATCTGCTGGCTGATGATCGGGTCCTGGTCGATCCGGCCCTCGATCTGCACCGGCCCGAACACGGTCGTGTCCGCCGGGAACCGGTAGACGCGCGTCGCCCCGTAGTTCGGTGCGTCGTTACGCGCCGCGACCCAGGCGATCATGTTCGGCCGGTTGGTCGGGACCATCGGCTGGAGCAGCAGGAACTCGGCGCTATCCTCGCCCGGCATGCGCATCACGACGTAGTACGCCTCGGACGGCAGCGTCTGGTCGCTGGTCGTCCCGGTCGGCACCGTCCAAAGGTCGTCGTTGCGGAAGAACTGCTGCGCGTCGGTGACGTGATACCGACCGAACATCTGCGTCTGGACGTTGAACAGTTCCTCGGGAACGCGCAGGTGATCGTGCAGGTCGGCGGGCATCTGGTCGATCGATGTGAACAGCGTCGGGAAGACCCCCTCGTAGGCCCGGATGATCGGGTCGTCCGGATCGGCGACGTAGAAGTGCATCGTGCCGTCGTACGCGTCGACCGTGATCTTGACGCTGTTGCGGATGTAGTTGAAGTCCGACGGACCGATGCCCGTCGCTTCGAGCGAGAGCGGGTCGAAGTACTGCGCGTTGGGGAACCGATTCGAGGTCGTGTAGGCGTCCTGGACGTAGACGAGGCGACCCGATCCGTCGACCACGAGATACGGATCCTTGTCGTACCGGAGGAACGGCGCGATGCGCCCGATCCGATCCGACAGCGACCGGTGGAACAACAGCTGGCTGTTCCCGGTCACCTGGTCGCTGATGAGCAGGTCGAGGTCGCGGAACCGGAGCGAGAACAGCAGCCGCATCAGGGTCGTGTCGATCTTCACGCCCGTCGTGCCGGTCCAGTGGGTCTCGGTGCCGGCCGCCGCGGCATCGTCGCCTTCGCCGGTCGGATAGTCGAACTCGGCCTGCTTGGCACCGACGACGACGTAATCGGACGGCCGCTCCCCGAAGTAGATGCGCGGCTCGGTGATGGGGGGCGCGCCCGGGACCGACTGCGGTGGCAGGTTGCCGATGAAGAGGCGTGGCTGGCCCTCGTTGGTCACCTCGTTGACCGGCACCATCGCCGCGCCGATCCCATGGGTGTACACGATCCGTTGGTTCACCCAGCCCGTGGCGCTCGGGTTCTGGTCGATGGCCAGCTCGCGCGCGGACAGCATCACCTGGCGCTGGACGTCGTTGATGACGTACCGGTCCGTGTCGACGTCGTGGAACGTGTAGTAGCGGCGAACGGTCTGGAGCTGGTCGAGGGTGTCCTTCAGGGGCCGGTAGTCCCACAGGCGAGCGTTGCGGAACGTGTCCTCCTCGCTGTCGACGAGCGCCTGGGTCACCGGCTCGTCACCGCGGAACGAGCGGTCCTCCCAGCCCCCAAGGTCGTACGCGAGCCGCGTCATCGCGATGTTGTTCCCGATGTAGCGCTCCTCCTGCACGAACTGGTTGGGCAGGACCGAGAACCGCTGGACGGCCTCCGGGTAGAGCCGCCCGATGACGATCGAGGCCAGGAACCAGACACCCAGCGTCAGCCCGAGTGGCCAGATGAGTCGAGTGAGCGCCCCGCCGACGAGGAAGGCGGCCGCCAGCCCCGAGATGACGGTCAGGAGGTCGAACGCGAAGAACTGGGCGTTCTGGTCCGTGAAGCTGACGCCGGTCGCGACGCCTCGGGTGCTGTACACGAGTTCGTACTTGTCGAGCTGATAGCCGAACGCGACGGACAGCAGGAACAGGCCGCCCAGCACCGCGAGGTGCATCCGGACCGGAGTGGCGAAGACCAGCCCGCCGCGGGTCGCGCCGATGACGTACCGGACGAGGACGACGATCAGCGTCGCGACGACGAGGCCGTTGAACAGCCCCTGGACGAGGCGGAGGAAGGGCAGCTCGAAGAGGAAGAAGCCGATGTCCCGGCCGAAGATCGGATCGACGACGGCCTGCGCGCCGTCCGGGGCGAAGGACACCTGCTTCGACCAGAGCATGACCGTCTCCCAGGCCGCGCCGAGCGACCCGCCGATCGTCACGGCCAGGAAGATCGCGAAGGCGGTCAGGGCGACGCCGGCGAGTGGCGTCAGGTCGGGGATGTCCTCGGCCTCGAAGGTGATCGGGCGCTGCATCTCGCCGAAGCCGCGTTGACCTCGACGATTGCCCGCACTCGCTTGCGCGGCGTCGTTGAAGCGGTCGATGAGTCCCCGGAGGCTGCCAGTGCCCTCCCCTGCGGGGGGGCTCAGCCGCGAAGCCAGCCAGAGGTTCCCGAGCAGGACGATGAGAGCGATGACGAGGCCCGTCGCGAAGAGCCCGACCTGCGCGCCGAGCCGCGTCCAGAAGACGCCGTCGAAGCCGACGCTCGCGTACCACAGCGCATCGGTCCACAGGTCAAGGCCGAAGCTGAACAGGACGATGATCGCGATGACGATGGCGATCCCGACCCCGAGGCCGATCCGCCGGCCGGTGCTGCCCTCGTCGCGGCCGTCGTCGGGGCCACCCGGCGGTCGTCGACGGGGCGGCCGCTCGTCGGACTGGCGCGCCGGCCGGTCTCGGTCGATGCGCTCCGGCTCGGAGTCATGCTCTGGGTCGGCGTCGACGTCGCGGTCGTCGTCATCGTCGCCGTCGTCATGCCCGCCGTCGTTCCGGGGATCGGGCGGCTGCTCACCGCGCGCCTGGGCTTCGCGCCGCCGGAGCTCCTCCATGAAGTCGTCGAACATGTCGCGCATCGTCGGGCGAGTCTAGCGGTGTTGGGTCGGAAGGGGAGTCGGGTCGACCGTCATGGCCGATGGAGGCCCTCGATGGCGCGACGGAATGCGGACAGCACCGTCTCCGCGAGCTCGTTGTCACGCATCGTGGCGACGCGCGCCGGCTCGAATCGGAACGCCGCGCGGATGGCGGCCGGCGCGCGCCAGGGTCGCGTCGGGTCGTCCGGTGGCGCGATGGCCCCGAGTCGAAGTTGGAGTCGCCCGGCGTCCTCGAGGATGAACCCCGACAGGGCGCCGGCCACCGCGGGGCCGAGTCGGGCGAGTGGCGGATCCGGCGGCGGCCCGGCGGCCGGCGCCAGGTCGCGGAACGGCACGACACCCTCGTCGTCGGCGACCCACAGGATCGTCAGCCACCAGCCGTCGGGCGCCTCGGACGGATGGCCCATCCCGGCGCGAAGTGTGCGGTCGCCCACGCGGACCTCGTGCTCGCGCAGGAACGACGGGCCGGGTGACGGAAGGCGTTCGGTCACGGCCGCAGGATAGCGGTGGCGCCGAGGTCACGCCCCCGGTCGGAAGATCCGAAGCAGGTCGTAGAAGTCATCCGTCAGGACCGGGCCGTCAGGTGGCGAGACCCAGCCTTTGGCGACGAACCCGCCGACGTCCTCGCCGATGACGACCCACGACGAGCCTTTCGGCAGGAGCTCAGGACCGAGGCTGTCCGGCACGTACTGCCGTGCCACGGCAGCCAATCCCAGCGATCGCGCGGTGGCGGCCACGGCGGGCGGGAGGTCGTAGTAGCGGTTCGACAGGTGGAAGGCCATGACCGCACCGGGACGAAGCGTTCGGATGTAGGTCGTCATGGCTTCCTTCGTGAGGAGATGGGCCGGGACCGCATCCGACGAGAATGCATCCAGGATTAGGACGTCGAAGGTCGCGGCGGGCGCGATGGCCAGGGACAGGCGGGCGTCGCCGAGGACAAGGTCGGGCGCGGCGGCCGCGTCCGAGAGGTAGGAGAAGAACCGGCCGTCGGTCGCGATGTCGATCGTCGCCTGATCGATCTCGAAGAAGGTCAACGCATCGCCGGGGCCGGCGTAGGCCGCGATCGTGCCCACTCCGAGGCCGACCACGCCGATCGACGCGCCCTTGGTCCGCGCCCGCAGGTCGTCGAAGACATCGCCGACCGGTCCGGCTTTGACGTAGTAGGTGGTCGGCTCGCGACGCCCCTCGCCAAGCAGCTGGGCGCCGTGCAACGTCGTGCCGGAGTACTCGACGTGCGCGTCACCAGCGGGCGTGCTTCGGACCTCGAGCACACCGAAGAAGGTCCGCTGCTGATGCAGCGGTTGGGTCGCCGTTGCCAGCGAAAAGAGGAGCAGGACCAGGGCCGTCCCGACCGCCAGGACGGACGGCTTCGCCGCGATCGCCACGACCGCGCCACCAGCGAGCAGGGCCCGAACGGGCACACGATCGAGGGCGTCCGAGGCCCACAGCTGGAGCGTCGCCAGCCCGACGATGACCAAGTACGGCGCCAGTCGGCGGCCCGCTTCCAGGCCGAACCCGATCGCCCCACGCCGAACGCTCTTGGCGGGGCCCGGGAGCATGGCCATGGTCGCGGCACCCGCCACGACCAGGATGGGGTATTCGTAGATGTTCGAAAGCACGAGCGGCGCGACGACGGCGACCGAGGCCGTCGCCAGCATGCCGCCCGCTGCCAGCGTCAGGTAGAACCGCGTCAGATATCGCTCATCCGGGCGATCCGCGGCGAGCCGTCCATGGATCGCCGTGGCCACCACGGCATACGAGCCGAGCAGGACCAGCAGCAGACCGGCGAGAGGCCAGCGGCCGTCCGGGTAGATGTACGGGATCCACAGCATCGTCACCGCGGTCGGAACGAGCCACTCGATGACCGGCAGGATCCGCCGACCACGGGCCGAGAATGCCACGACGAAACTGCCGAGGTAGATGGCGAGCGGTCCGATCCACAGCAGCGGCGCGGAGGTGAGGTCCGTCGCGATGAGGGCCGTGACTGCCGACAGCAGGCCGGCGGGGACCGCGGCGCACAGCAGCCAGACGAGCTGTCGGCGGCGGCTTGGTGCGGGTACGGCGGTGGCGGAGTCCCGGGGCTGGACGGCCGCCACCACAGCTCGTCCGCGGACGACCACGAGTGTCAGCAGCCCGACGAACAGCAGCAGCCCGACGGAAAGCATCAGCCGCTGCGTGGACAGCGGGATGGCGGGCTGGATGATGAAGGGATACGCCAGCAGGGCCGCGAGGCTGGCCGCATTCGACGCGGCGTATAGCCACCACGGGTCCCGGCCATCGATGGTGAACCACGAGGACAAGAGCGGGCTCGTCGAGCCCAGGAGCAACGCAAGAGGACCGGCGATGACGGCCAACGCGAGAAGCACATCGATGACTGTCGGCATACCGCCGACACGCAGGGCTGCGGGGTCGGCCGGCGCGGCAAGGACGACTCCTACGACGACGATGGCGAGACCAAGATGCGTGGCAGTCGCGAGGCGGGAAGTGAGTCGCGTCGCAACCAGATGGGCATAGAGATACGCGAGGAACAGTGACGCCGTGAAGAAACAGAGCGCCGTGGTCCAGACGCCCGGCGAGCCACCGAAGACCGGCAGGACGAGCCGGCCGGCATACAACTCCAGCGAGAAGAGCAGGAATGCGGCGAGACCGATCGCCGCGACATAGACGGCCTCGTGGGCGCCGACACTCGGACGCCCCGCAGCGATCATCGCCTCAGATGTCCGGATCTCGCCGTGCCGTCGTGGGTCGGCGGTCAGGCGGGCTGGTCCGCCTCGGGCTCGGTGGCGTCCGCTTTGGCGGCGGGGGCGTCACCCTCGCCGGCGGGCACCAGGTGTTTCAGGCCGGCGGCCTCGACGAGGTCGGGTGGGATGTCGAGGACGCGGCCTTCGGCGGCGGCCTCGGCGAGTGCCGCGTCGGCCTCGGCCTGCATCTCGGCCAGGTCGCGCTCGATCTCGAGCTTGAGCATCTCTCGTCGCACGTCCAGGTCCGGGAAGGCCACGGCCTTGGCGTCGCCCGGCCGCAGGATGTCCTCTTCGGGCGTGTCGCCGCTCAACCATGAGAGGAGCCGGCTCCGGCGCTTCGGCGGGTTCTTCGCGCGGATGATCGCCTCCGCGTCGATGGCGGTCAGGCCGGGCAGCTGATCGACGACGTCGCCACGCAACTGGGCGTTGCACGAGGGGCACGTTTCGACGTCCGCAGCCGACAGCGGCGCAGAGCACCACGGACAGACCGACGCGACGGTCGCGTCGTCCGTGTTGGATGGTTCGACCATGCTGGGAATGCTACCGCGTGGGCATAGCCCGGAAATACCCCCAAGGTCAGGGGTCGCGCGCCGCCATGTTGCCTACGGACACCGACCTATTCCCACTCGATGGTGGCCGGCGGCTTCGAGCTGATGTCGTAGACGACGCGGTTGACGCCGGGGACTTCGTTGACGATCCGGGAGCTGATCTTGCCCAGGACGTCGTAGGGCAGCTTCGCCCAGTCGGCGGTCATCCCGTCCTCGCTCGTCACCGCGCGGATGGCGACGACGTTGGCATAGGTCCGGCCGTCCCCCATGACGCCGACACTGCGCACCGGGGTCAGGATCGCGAAGCTCTGCCACAGACTTCGATAGAGACCGGCCGCCTTGATCTCGTCGATGACGATCCAGTCGGCGTCGCGCAGTGTGTCGAGCCGCTCGGCGGTCACCGCGCCGATGATCCGGATCGCGAGCCCAGGCCCAGGAAACGGCTGTCGGAGCACCATCGCCTCGGGCAGGCCCAGCTCCAGGCCGACCTTGCGGACCTCGTCCTTAAAGAGGTAGCGCAGCGGTTCGATGAGCTGGAACCGCAGGTCGGCCGGCAGCCCGCCGACGTTGTGGTGCGTCTTGATCTTCTGCGCGGTCTTGGTCTCGGACGTCGCCGATTCGATGACGTCGGGGTAGAGCGTGCCCTGGGTGAGGAAGTCTATCCGCCCCGATTCGCCCTTGAGTTTGGCGGCCTCCTCCTCGAAGACCCGGATGAACTCGTCGCCGATGATCCGGCGCTTCTCCTCGGGATCCTCGACGCCGGCCAACCGCTCGAGGAAGCGACCACGTGCGTCGACCATGACCAGGCGCATGCCGAGGTCGCGTTCGAACGTGACCCGGAGCAGCTCCGATTCCTTCTTGCGCATCAGGCCGTGGTCGACGTAGATGCACGTCAGGCGGTCGCCCACCGCGCGATGGACGAGTGCCGCCGCGACCGCCGAGTCGACGCCGCCCGACAGGGCGCAGATGACGAGCCCGTCCGATCCGGTCTCGGCGGCGTGGCGGTCGACTCGCTCGCGGATCCCGGCGACGGTCGTGTCGATGAAGTTGGCCGCGGTCCAGGTCGGCGAGACGCCCGCGATGTTCACGACGAAGTTGCGCAGGACGTCGCGGCCGCTGGGCGTATGGACCACCTCGGGGTGGAACTGGATCCCGTACAGGTTGCGTTCCGGGGCGGCCAGGCCGGCGTGCGGTGACGAATTGGTCTCGGCGGTCGAGCGGAACCCCTCGGGCAGCCGGGTGATGGAGTCGCCGTGGCTCATCCAGACCGGCTGCTCGCGCTCGATGCCGGTGAACAGGCCGTCCGGATCGGTGATCGTCACGCTCGCCGGGCCGTACTCGCGCCGGTCGGTCGGCAGGACATCCCCGCCCAGCTCGAGGGCCATCATCTGGGCCCCGTAGCAGATGCCCAGGACGGGGATCCGTCCGCTCCAGATGGCCGGGTCCGGGCGCGGCGCATCGGGGTCGTAGACCGACATCGGGCCGCCCGACAGGATGATGGCGCGCGTCCCACGCCGTTCCAGCTCCTCGTACGGCGTGTCGTAGGGCATCAGCTCCGAGTAGACGTCGAGCTCGCGGACCCGACGCGCGATCAGCTGTGCGAACTGGCTCCCGAAGTCGAGGATGACGACCGTCTCGGGCGCCGTCGCCACGGTCCCGATCGGCCGATCGTCGGACGACCGTTCGACGGTCGGGGCGTTGAGGGCGGTCTCCAGGTAGGCATCGACCTCGGCATCGTCAGGGGCGAGGACGCGATGGCCGGCGTTCGCCGCCTCGCCGTGGACCGTCTTGCCCCGCGTCTTCGGCTCGTCGGCCGCCCGCCCGGCCGCCGGACTCCCCGTCTCGTCCGTCGCCTCCGCCATCGTCGATATCGCCCTCCGCTCCGATGTCGTCGCCCGCCACCAGTGTACCGGGCGCGCTCCCTCAGCCGGGTCGGCCGCGGTCAGCGCTGCCCGATGTCGGTCGAGACGATCGACGGGGCCGGCGCGGACAGCCGGCCGGGCATGGCGCCGGACGACGGCGCACCGGACATCGCCGGGATCGAGGCGAACAGCACAGCCGCGGCAAGGATCGACACCACGACCGAGGCCGGGCGGATCCACCGGGACCGGTCAACGGCCTCGGCCCTGATCGTCCGCGGTGCCGTCGACAGCGTCTGGATAGGCCACACCTGCTCGCTCATCGGATCGCCTCCCTCGTCTTCCCCCGGATCGCCCCGGGGACGGGTCCAAGGTGCGCGTGGCAGGCCGACCTGTCACCGCGGCTATCCCGTGCACGCGCCCACCCGGATCCAAGGGTTTATCCGGTGGTGCGCGGCTGGACACGGGTGCGAGGATGCCCGCCATGAAGGACGTCAGGGTCCGGACGTTCTGGGCGGTCGTGGCCTACCTGGGCCTCAACGTCTTCGCCCAGCTCGTGCTGTCGCTGACCCCGTACGAGCTCGACGATTCCATCACGACCGAGGGGCGCGCGATCGGGTTCGCCGTCGATATCGTCTGGGCGCTGGCGCTGGTCGTGCTGATGATCCGGCAACCCTCGAGCCAGCTCTGGAAGATCCTCCTGTTCTTCGAGTTCGCGGCGACGATCTGGGTCCTCGGCTACCTCCCCATCGACGCGCGGCCGCTGATCGAGGTCCCGCTCTTCGTGTTCGGCGAGCTCTGGGCCGCCGCCTTCGTGCACCTCATCCTGGCCTACCCGTCCGGACGACTCCGGGACGCCTTCGATCGGCGCTACGTCGCGTTCATCTACGCCTTCGCGATCGGGATCAAGGTGGTCGGGCTCGTGATCGGCCCCGAGGAATGCTGGCCGGTCTGCGGCAACCCGATCCGCTGGTTCCCCTCGGAGACCCTATGGACGCTGATCAGCAACGCGGCGGGCCTGCTCGTGGCGGTGTTCCTCGGGATCGCCCTGTTCGAGCTGTGGCGGCATTGGCGGACGTCCGGTCCCGCCGGCCGTCGGGCGACCTGGCCGATGGTGCTGGCGGCTCCGATCTGGGCTGCCAGCGTCTTCGCTGGCTACTTCGCCGATGCCTTCCTCGACCACGAGGCGCAGGTCGCGACGCACTCCTGGAACATCATCGGGCTCGTCCAGGCCCTGATCATCCCGACCGCCATCCTGGTGGGTGTGCTGCGGACCCAGCTGGCCCGTGGCAACGTCGCCGCGGTAGCGGTCGAGATCGGACAAGGTGTCCCGATCGGCGGCATGCGCGACGTCCTCGCCCGGGCACTGCGCGATCCGACGCTGGTGCTCGCCTTCCCCGCACCGACCGGCGATGGCCTCGTCGATCCGGACGGCCACCCGGTCGCCGTCCCGACCGGCGGTGGGCGAGCGGTCACCCGCATCGACCGCGACGGCGAGACGCTTGCCGTGCTGATCCACGACCCTGTCGACCTTGTCGAGGATCCGGACCTGGTCGAGGCGGTCGGCTCGGTCGCGCGCCTGGCGCTCGAGAACGAACGGCTCTCGGCCCAGGTCCGGGCGCAGCTCGAGGAGGTCCGGGCGTCACGTGAGCGAATCATCGAGGCCGGCGATGCCGAACGGCGACGGGTCGAGCGCGATCTCCATGACGGCGCCCAGCAGCGCCTGGTCGCGCTCGCGATGCGACTCCAGACCGCGCGCAAGACGACGCCCGGCGCCGAGGCGCTCCTCGACGAGGCGACCGCGGAGCTCCAGACGGCGGTGGCCGAGGTTCGCGGCCTGGCCCGCGGGCTCCATCCGACCATCCTGACCGAGCTTGGGTTGGCGGCGGCCGTGGACGCCCTCGCCGAACGCACACCGATCCCGGTCAGCGTCGACATCCCCGAGACGCGCTTTCCGGAGGCGGTCGAGGCGACCGCCTACTACGTGGTGGCCGAGGCGATCACGAACATGACGCGGTACGCCGACGCCCGAACGGCCCGGGTGACGGCGACTGTCGAGGACGACCATCTCGTGACGGTCGTGCAGGACGACGGCCGGGGCGGGGCGGACTCGACCCGCGGGTCCGGCCTGCGCGGTCTCGCCGACCGTGTCGCCGCCGCCCGAGGTCGGTTGGAGGTCCTGAGTCCGATCGGTGCCGGGACGACGATCCGCGTCGAGCTACCCCTGACGTGACCGACACTGCCGGCCTCGAGAGCGCGCCACTACGCATCGTCCTGGCGGACGACGCCGTGCTCCTTCGTGAGGCACTGGCGGCGGCCCTGGCCGCGGCCGGGTTCGAGGTCGTCGGGCAGGCCGGCGACGTGGACGGCCTGATGCAGATGGTCGAGCGCCACGACCCCGATGTGGTCGTGGTGGACGTGCGGATGCCACCGACCCACACGACCGAAGGACTGGAGGCCGCTCGACGGATCCGCGAGCTCCGACCAACGACCGGCATCCTGGTCCTGTCGCAGTACGTCGAGACCCGCCACGCTGTGGACCTGATCCGGGCGGACCCGTCCGGCATCGGTTACCTGCTCAAGGATCGGGTCGTGCACCTGGAGGACATCGCGGACGCCGTCAGGCGGGTCGCCGCCGGTGGATCGGTCATCGACCCCGAGGTCGTCGGTCGGTTGCTCGGGCGGTCCCGTCCCCACTCCCCCCTCGACGAGCTCACGCGTCGCGAACGAGAGATCCTGGGCCTGATGGCCGAGGGACGGTCGAACCAGGGCATCGCCGAGGCGCTGGATCTCGAGCCCAAGACCGTCGAGGGCCACGTCAGCCAGATCTTCGGGAAGCTCGGCCTGGAGCGCGAGACCCAGGACAACCGCCGGGTCCTCGCGGTCGTCGAGTACCTCCGGCCGCGCTAGGGTCGCGCCAGTCGCTCAGCCGCGGTTGCGCATCGCCTCAGCGGCCATCTCGAGGTAGCGGTCCAGCTCCGCCGCCACGTCGGGTGGCGGCGCGACCTCGGCCAGGGCGGCACGCATGTGGAGGAGCCACGCATCGCGCGCCTCCGGGCCGATGGCGAAGGGGGCGTGGCGCATCCGTAGGCGCGGGTGGCCGCGCTCCTTGTCATAGGTGGTCGGGCCGCCCCAGTACTGGGCCAGGAAGAGCGTCAGTCGGTGGCGCGCACCGGCGAGATCGGGTTCCGGATAGAGGGGGCGGAGGATGGGATCGGTCTCGACGCCGTCGTAGAACCGGGCGACCAGGGCCTCGAAGAAGGGCATCCCGCCGGCTCGGTCGTAGAGGCTGATCGCCCGCGTGTCGGTCACGCGTCGGAGTCTACCGAGGTCGGCGGATCCTTCGGCGGGACCGGTCGTTGGCGACCATGTGCGGAGCCGCGAGGTCGAGCAGGATGAGGGCGCTGAGCGTGAGGGCCAGCAGACCGACGTGATCCATGACCGAAGCTTCGCGGACCACCACGCCGCGGGTCACCCAGCGAACGTCCCATCGCGGTCCTGACATATGACGTAGACGCGTGCCACAGGGTCGTGGCACGCGTCACTCACTTCGGGTTCGGCGAGACGGGCGGGTCGACCGCCCGATCGATCAGGCGGCGGCAGGGAGCATCCGGGCGGGCCGCCCCGCGGAGACGGGGACGACACCGCGGATCGCGAACCGTGCCGCGACCAGCCACAGGCCGATCATCCAGACCATCAGGCCCAGGCCCTCGGCGCGCGCCTCGGTCGCGGGCAGCGAGCTCGTCGCGCCGAACGGGTCGAGACCGGTCAGGGTGACGAGCAGCCCATAGGCCGCGACGCCGATCCCGATGGCCGAGAGGTAGCCGGTCAGCCGGGCCGCCCACGGGCGGTTCCGGACGAGGCCGACGACGGCGACGAAGTGGGCGATGCCGAAGGCGACCGCGAGCGGGATAAGCCAGCTCAGGGCGAGCCGGTCGAGCGAGGTGGCCGGCAGTACGACGGCGCCCACCGCGAGCGAGACCAACCCGGCGATGGCGGTCACGAAGGCCGCGAACCCACGCGTCCCACGGCGGCGGGACCGGGCGCTGGATGGATGAACGTTCGAGGTCATGGCGATCTCCTTGTCGGATCCAAAGGGCTCGTGGTGGGTTGTCGGTGGGTCAGGCCGCAGCCTGCGTCGTGGCTCGGGTGACTGGCTTCCCGTCAAAGGCCAGCGCGATGACGACCGCGCCGTACAGGAGCGAGAAGGCGCCGACGATCCCGATGCCGTCGACTGCTCGACCGGATTGAACGGCAGCGAACGGATCGTGGCCGAGGATGAGCAGCGTGATGCCGAAGAGGCCGGCTCCGACCGCGGCGGCCGAGACGATCGTCGCCAGGCGGTTCGCCCAGGGCGAGCCACTGGCGAGGCCCACGGCGGCGACGATGCTGGCGACGGCGAAGGCACCGACGAACGGCGTCAGCTGCGCCAGGTCATCGAGGAGCGCGATATCGGTGGGGGTCACGGCGGGCGGCAGGCCGGCCGCGACGACGAGGCGAGCGACGACGATGCCAAACGCGGTCAGGGCCACGACGACTCCCGCGACGAGGAGGAGTGCGGCGGCGGTGATGCGAGAGAACGAGATGGTCACGGTGATGGGTTCTCCAGTGCCCGTCAGGCGATGAAGGCGTCGAGCGCGGCGGCGGCGGGCAGCTGCCAGGTGGGATCGACGGGGATGATGCGATCGGCGGTCTCGCCGTTCCGGCGAGCGACGGCGGCGAAGAAGGCGGCGCGACGATTCGAGACGATGCGGGCGTCCTTGCACGTGCAACCCGCGACGAGGCAGGCGCCGGTCCGGATCGGGGCGACGATCGCCACCGCTGTCGGGGCAGTGAGCTGATCCGGGTGGAACATGGCGTCTGTCTCCTTCCTGCGGGCCTCTGATGGCGAGATCCCGATGCCGGCAGGATGGACGCCGCACACGGACGGGGTCATGGTCGGCAGACGCCGAACGGAGTGGACGGATGTCATGCGCCGACGGCGCCGCTCGTCAGGCCTCGGCGACCGACTCCAGCCGTTGCCGGAAGGCCTCGAGGTCGAGCGCCGCCGCGCGTCGGACCTGCGGGGCGGCCATCGACTCGAGCATCCGGTAGCGCAACGGCAACCCGATCCGCAGGTGCCAGTCCAGGCGGGTGACCGGCCCGTCGGCGGTCAGGCCCGCGTCGATCTCGATGCTGATCCCGTCGGCGTCCCGGCCGGCGACGCCGAACGTGGCCGGGGCCGAGAAGGTCGAAACGTGCGCGTCGAGCGTGCTCGCCCGCCCGGCCACGCGCTGCTCGATGCGGAGGCGCGAGTCCTGCGCGAGCGGCGCCGGGTCGAGCCGCTCGACGCGAACGATCCCGCTCGCGATGAGCCACTCCGGCCAGCGCTCGACGTCGGTGAGATGGGCGAACACCTGGTCGGTGGATCGGCCGATCCGGACCTCGAGGTCGAGGGTGATGGCCATCAGTCTTGGACCACAGGCCTGAGCCGGTACGACGGTCCGCGGCCGAGGTCCTCCGATGGCGTCCCGTATCGGACGATCAGCGAGCGGATGGCACGGACGTGGTCCTCGCGGCCGAGCGGTTCGGCGAGGGCGTCCCAGGTGCGCTCGCCCACCGTCACCCGACATTCCGGATCGGCATCGAGGTTGCGGGCCCAGTCGGCCGAGTCGGCGCCGGCCGCGACGAGCAGACTCCCGTCAGGCTCGGCGACGTAGCCGATCGTCACCGTCCGGGCCCGCTGGCTCGTCCGCCCGCGCGTCTCCAGCCGGATGACCCGACCGGCCGCAACGAGATCCTCGTCCATCGCCGACACCTGGCCCGCCTCGCCGGCGTCAGGCCGCGCGCTCCTGGTCGACCTTGCGGCCACCGAACGTGCCGCTGACCGTCAAGTTGCCGTCGGGGTCGCGCTCGTAGTGCAGCTTGTCGTCGCCGGACGTCAGGTCGAGCTCGAACGTCCCGGCCTCATCGTCGGTCTCGCCCTTGCCGGTCACCGGCAGGTCCGGCGTGAACTCGCACGCACGCAGGCGGATCTCGACGCCGACCTCGGTCGGCTCGATGGCGATCGTGCCGCCGCGGTCGCAGCCGCCCGCGACCTCTTCGCTGTCGTAGTTGATGTATTCGTACGAATGGAAGATCTGGTCGTCGATCGATGTCGCGAGCGCGAGGGCGTCCTTGTACGCCGAACCGGCCGTCGGTGCGATGCGGGCGTACGGATCCGCGAGATCCCAGGCGCACGTCGTCACCCGCGTCGACGGCGGCGTCCGATCGACGAGCCAGGCCGTCATCAGGTCGTCCGGACAGGCCTGGCCCCACGCGTAGATGACGTGCGGGCCACCCACCGCCTGGACGAAGTACGCGTCGTCGAGCCGCGAATAGATGCGCATGCCGTTCGCGATCGGCGTGGCCGGATCGGTGGTCGAGGTCAGGACGAAGACCGGATAGGGCGGGGCGACGATGGGAGCCGGTCGCTCCGTGGTCGTGCGGGCCGAGGGCCAGTACAGGCACGGGAGGTCGCCGTAATAGCTCGTCGCCAGCCGCGTGGCGTTGATGCCCTCGGCCTCGGCACCCGCGACCCACGCGGTCAGCCGGGCGTCCGGGTCGCCCGCGTTCGGGTAGAACGCGTAGTCCTGGCATTCGACCGCGTAGTACATGGCGTCGGAGTAGCCCGGATCGACCTCGGCGACGAGTGTGTCGGGGTCGAGCCCGATCGCGTTGTAGGCGAGCTTCGCCAGCGGCACGAAGTCGTCATGCGATGCCGCCGCGATGGCCCGCTGGAGGAGCAGTCGGTCGGACGTGTAGTACAGGGCGTTGAACGCGGCGTTCTCGAGATCCGCGATGGTGAGCTGCCGTGAGAGCGTCGATCCGGTCGAGGTCGGGAACTCGAACGTGACCGGCCCCCCGTCGAGCCGGGCGGCCAGGGCGTCGTATGCGGCGAGGGCGTCCCCGCCGGCCACATCGCCCTTGCAGGTCTCGTCCGCGGTGCATGCGCCAAGCGTCGCGATCAGCGTGTCCTCGGCCGACCTGGCCGCCTCCACGTAGTACGCCGGGCCGTCGATCGTCAGGTCCACCGGGCCGTCCACGTATAAGGTCGCGATGCGATCGGGGTGGGCGGCGGCGTAGGTCTGCACGAACTGCGTGCCATAGCTGAGGCCGTAGAGGTCCATCTTGTCGACCCCGAGATAGTCCCGGACCGCCTCGAGGTCCTCGACGGCCTGGGTCGTGGCGTAGAACGGCAGGTCACCTTCGGCGACCCCGGCCTCGGCGATGCAATCCTTCGCGAAGGTCTGCGCCGCGGCGGCGGCGGCCGACCGTTCGGACGGGACCTGCGCCCTGGCCGGCGAGGCGTAGTACGTCGCCGCCGCCTTCGTGCACTGGATCGGACCCGACTGGCCGATCCCGCGCTGGTCCATGTAGACCATGTCGTACGACTCGGTGACCGACGTCGCGTAGTAGTCGAGGTAGCTGTCCGAGTCGGGGATGTCCGCGTAGCCGGGGCCACCGGTGATCTCGACGTAGGTGCCCTTCCGCTCGCCCGTCGCGCGGTGGATCGCGAAGGTGACGTTCCAGGTCTCGCCGCCGGCCGCCGCGAAGTGATCCTTCGGGACCGCCAGGGTCACGCATTCGAAGGTGGTCAGGCACGGCTCCTTCTTGACGAGCGACCACGACGCGGTCGTGCCCGAGGGTGCGGGCGACCCGGAGGCGGCCGGGACGGCCGACGCCGACGCGACGGGTGACGCCGGGACGCCGGACGCGGTTGCCGATGGGGCGCCCGACGCCGCTCCGGAGCCGGCCGGACGTGCGGTCGGCGATGCGGGTGCGAACGTCCAGCCCGCGGCGGTGGAACCACACGCCGCGACGACGGTCGCGATCCAGAGGATCGCAGCCAGGAACGACAGACGGAAGCGCTGGGCGGCGGGCACGCCGGTCAGGCTAGTGGCTGCGACCCCGGATGGGAATGGCGTCGCGCGCGACGGGTCAGCGACCGCGCTGCCAGGACTTGCCCTCGGTCTGGGTCGATGGCGCGTACACCATCTCGACGCGCTGCATGTCGCGGATGGTCCGAGCGCCGAGGGCGGCCATCGACTGGCGCAGGGCCCCGACCAGGTTCTCGCTGCCATCGGTCACGTGGGCCGGACCCAGCAGGATCCGTTCGAGGCTCCCGGCCGTGCCGACCTTGATGCGCGTGCCGCGCGGCAGGGTCGGCGACGGGGCGGCCATCCCCCAGTTCGTGCCTCGGCCGGGCGCCTCAGCGGCGCGGGCCAGCGGGGAACCCACCATCAGCACGTCCGCGCCGGCCGCGATGGCCTTGGCGAGCTCGCCGCCCCGACGCATGCCGCCGTCGGCCACGACCGGGACGTACCGCCCCGTCTCGCTGAAGTAGGCGTCACGCGCGGCCGCGACATCGCTGATGGCCGTCACCTGGGGCACCCCGATGCCGAGCACCTCGCGGGTCGTGCACGCCGCGCCGGGCCCGACACCGACGAATACCGCCGCGGCGCCCTGCTCCATCAACGCGAAGGCGGCCTCGGCGTTGGTCGTGTTGCCGACGGCGACCGGGATGGGCATGTAGCGGGTGAAGTCGGCGAGCGAGAGCGGGTCGTACTCGGTGGCGAGGTGGCGGGCGCTCGAGACCTGGCTCTGGACGAGGAAGAGGTCGGCGCCGTGCTCGGCACAGAACGGGCCGAAGCGACGTGCCGCGGCCGGGGTCGCGGCGACGGCCGCCTTGGAGCCGGCGGCATGGATCGCCTCGAGCCGGTCCGCGATCAGGTCCTCGCGGATCGGCCGCGTGTAGGCCTCGGCCAGGAGGTCGTGGACCTGGTCGTCAGGCGCGGTGGCGATGCGCTCGAGGATGGCGTCGGGATCGTCGTAGCGGGCCTGGACGCCTTCGAGGTTCAGGATGGCGAGGCCGCCCAGGCGCGCGAGCTCGCCGGCCATGCGCACGTCGGCGACGGCGTCCATCGCGGACGCCAGGATCGGGATGGCCAGCTCGATGCCCGCGAAGACCTGGGCGAGATCGACGTCGGCCGGCTCGATCGTGTCGGTGCCGGGCGCGAGCGAGACGTCCTCGAATCCATAGGTCGGACGGATGGTGTCGACCTTCGAGTGGAAGACGCGTCGTTGGGCCGCGCCCGGATCCGGGGTATGCGTCGTCGCCGTCCGATCGGTCACATGGCCCTCCTGTGCCGCCTCACGGTGGGCTGCCTGGCTGATGTCGCGAGTCTATCAGCGGCCATCGATGCCGGACGGTTGCGTCACGGTTCCGGCGGGTGTCGACGGTCGCCGGCCAGGGTCAGCTCGAACCAGGCCGCACGTACCGGGTCCGACAGGTCGTCACGGATCCGCTCGATGGCGGTCCGATAGCCCGGCCATACCACCTCGCGGTGGGCATCGACGATCGGCAGCCAGCGGGCCGCGTCATGTTCATGGGAGAGACGGGGCTCGGCGACCGGCACCACGCGGACCGCGAAGACGGCCGCGGTCATCACGGCGTCCACCGAGGGTTCATGGAACTGGTTGACCAGATCCAGGTCGAAGAAGGCATCGATGGCCGCGTCGTCGAAGCCGGTCTCCTCGGCGACCTCGCGCAGCGCCCCAGCGGCCACCCGCTCGCCAGCCTCGAGCGAGCCGGAAACGCACTGCCAGAGGCCTGGCAGGATCCGCCCGGGTGCCCGGCGGATGAGCAGGATCTCGGGGCCCCCGGTTCCGTCACGGTAGATCCAGCAGTCGACCAGGTCGGGTCGGAACGGACTCACGCGACTCGTTCCGGCGTCGCCAGGAGGCCGTGCAATTGCTCGAGGTGCATGAGGTCGTGGACGCCGGCCCAGACCAGCCACTCGCCGCAACGCAGCGCGCCCATCTGTGGATGCTCCAGCGGACATGGCTCGGTCTCGTGGCCGGCGACGGTCGTGGCGGTGCGCTCGACGATGCGCTGGCTCTGGGCGATCTTGCGCAAGAGCGCGGACCGGTCAAGATCCGCCGCGCCCGGGATCCCCGGAACGACGGCCGCGGCATCGGCCGGCCAACGACCACGGGCGGCCAGTGACGCCGCCAGGCACAATCCGGCGCGCGACTCGCAGTCGTGCCCGATGACTTGCGCGACACTCCAGTCCCGTTCGCCACCGGGCGCCGACAGGGCGTCGTCCGACAGGGACTCGACGATCGCGGTCAAGGCGTCGGCCAGGGTCGCGAGCTGGGCCGCGGTGCGATCGGCGCTGCCGGCGCTGCCACGTCGCCTGACGGCTCGGCGGACGCTGAGGAACCGCTCGGACTCGATCCCGCGCCACGCCGCCACGATATCGGGGGCACCGGGCTCCAGCGCATCGACCCAGGTCGGCACGAGCGCGATCAGAGTCGCTCGAACCGTTCCACCGGGAGGACGAAGACGGTCGCGCCGCCCACTTCGACCTCGAGCGGGTAGGGCATGAAGAACTCGCCCGGCTCCATGATCGGCGGCATCGGGTTGACGACCTGCGTCCGCGACGTGCAGGTCTCCCGGACGATCCCGAAGATCTCGTCGACCTCGGCGTCCTCGACGCCCACGATGATCGTCGCGTTCGACTGCTTGAGGAACCCACCCGAACTCTGCAGTCGGGTCGCCCGGAATTCCTTGTCGAGCAGCGCATCGACCAGGGCCCCCGCGTCCTCGGTGTGGACGATCGTGACGACGAGCTTCATCGCGCGGAGTATCGGCGTCCTTGGCGACCCGGGTCAACGCGTTTTCGAGGGGTGTACGATGCCGACCCCGACCGAACGAGCACGTGCAGGAGTACCCGTGGCCAACGACGGATCGACCACAGATCCCCGGACGTCCCTTCCCGCAGCGATCGCTGCGGTCGTCGGCGCCAGCGACCTCGACGCCGCCCTCGAGGCGATCCTGGGGGCCGCCGATGCCTCGATCGCGCCGGCGATGGGCGCCGTCGTCCTCGCCGACCCCGATCGCGCCGGGCTGCAGCTCGCCGCCGCGCACGGGCTGGACGACGCGGGGCGGATCACGCTCGCGGCCGAGATGACCGATCCGACCCACCCCTTCGGCCAGGCGACGACCAGCCGGACCGCGACGTTCGACCGGCAGGCCGAGTCGCCGACGGGCGACGACTTCGTCGGGGCCTATCTGCCGCTGCTCGTCTCGACCGGGGGCGTCGAGGTCGCGGTGGGGGCCATCGGCTTCGGCTGGCGTGCCCCGCACGAGCTGTCCGACGCGGATCGCGAGGCACTCGCCGCGCTCGCCGGGCTGGCGACGCTGGCGGTCGATCGGGCGAGACTGGCCTCGACGGCCGCCGAACGCTCCGAATGGTTCGAGCGGATGGCCCACAACGACCCGCTGACGGGTCTCGCGAACGAACGGACCGTCGGGCGGATCCTGGAGCTCGAGCTCGCCCGGGCCGGTCGCCAGGGCGGCGAGGTCTCGCTGGCCATGTTCGATATCGACGACTTCCAGGCCACGAACCGCGACGGCGGGTTCGCCGCCGGCGACGACGTGCTGCGACGCGTGGCGTCCGTGCTGGCCGAATTGGTCCGGCTCGTCGACACGGTCGGGCGGATCGGCGGTGACGAGTTCGTGCTGATCGCCCCGGGCTCGGCTGGCCTGACCGTCGCCAAACGCGTGCTGGACGGGATCGCCGCCCTCCCCGCGGTGGCCGGCCAGACCGTGTCGGTCTCGGCGGGCGTCGCGACCTTCCCGGCCGACGGCACGGACAGCGAGACGCTCATCGCGGCGGTGACGGCGGCCCTCGACCGGGCACGCTCGGGCGGCGGCGGCAGCGTCGCGGTGACGGAGTCCGTCGCCGAGGGCTGACTCGAGGTCAGGCCTGGCCGGCGGCGGGGACGATCGTGCCGGCTGATACCGGCGGCGAGGACGGTGCGGTCGCACCCGGACCGGGTTCGAGCGTGAGCGCGAGGACGGCTCCTACTTCAGCCGAGAGGCCCGTGCCCGTGTAGAAGGCCGTGCCGGCGTTGCCCACTGTCGCCCCGCCAAGGGCGACCGGCACGCCGTCGGCGCCGATGACCCAGGCCTCGTAGACCTGGTTGCCAGAGGTCGGCGCGAGATCCCGGACCGCCATGGCCATGTCGCCAGACGGACTCATCGCGGCCAGGCCCCTCGGTCCGCCGTTCGTCGTCGGGGCGAGGACTGCGGTGTAGGCGCCCGGCTGGCTCGCGACCTCGAGGACCGCCGCGACGTTCTCCTCGTATGTCCGAGCCGCGTTGATCTGCCCCTGGAGGAGGAGGTTCCAGCCGGCCAGGATGCCGATGACGAGTACCGCGGCGATGCGCACCGCCCAGGTCGCCGGAGACGTCCGGCGCGCGGCGCGGGCCGCGCGTTCGTCGGCGTTCGGGAACGGTGTCGGCTCGGCGGCCGGCGCGGGCGCCAACGCGGGCCCGATCGACTCGGCCGGGACCGGGGCGCCGCCCGTGCCCCTCGCCTCCAGGTCGGCCGCCGCGGCCGCCATGATCCGGCCCTTCAAGGCCGGCGACGGCTCGAGTTGCGGGACCGATGCGTCGAGGACGCCCAGCACGGAGCCGGCCTCGGCGATCTCGGCGTGGGCGTCGGCGCACGACGCGAGATGCGCGCGGACCGCGGCTTCCTCGTCGGGTTCGAGGGCGCCCAGCACGAACGAGCCTGCCATCTCGCGGACGTCGTCGCAGGTCAGCTCGGTGGGTCGCATCGGTTCGGTCATGGTGCGCCAGCTTCGAGCCCGTCGCGCTCCGCGACTTCCTCACCGGTCAGCGACCGGCGCATCGCGAGCAGCCCCAGCCGCATCCGGCTCTTGATGGTCCCGAGCGGCGTCCCCGTCCGGTCCGCGATCTCCTGCTGCGTCAGCCCGCCGAAGTAGGCGAGCTCGATGGCTTCGCGCTGGACGTCGGACAGGACGGCGAGGGCCCCCCGGACCGCGTCCGCGTCCAGGCCCGCCGAGACCTCGGCCCAGACGTCGGGCAGGGTCAGTGCCGGCGGGGGGACATCCTCACGCTCGGGCAGCTGGGTCGTCGGGCGGCGTCGCCGGATCGCATCGATCGCCCGGTGGTGGACGATCGAGAGCAGCCAGGTCTTCACGCTACCGCGCCCTTCGAGGTATTTGGCGGCGTTCCGCCACGCGCCCAGGAAGGCGTCCTGGACGACGTCCTCGGCGAGAGTGGCATCGTTGGTGATCCGGTAGGCGATCGAATAGGCCATGGTCTTGTATCGGTCGTACAACTCTTCGAGTGCATCAAGGTCCCCGTCGGCGATCCTCGCGAGCGCGGCTCGATCCGCCTCGTCGATGGGCGTGGCGGTCCGGAGTCGCAGTGACGGGCGATCGTCGCTCATGTGGTGGTGCGTTGCAGCCGAGGTTTCGGTTCATCCGCGCGGAGCATCAAGTCAACGGCTTGTGCGGCGGCTGCAGCGACCGCGTCCGCGGGCCGCGACGCATCGACGACGGCGAACCGGCTCGGCGACGCGACGGCGAGCGCCAGGAACCCTTCGCGCACGCGCTGGTGGAACGCGAGGTCGAACTCGGCCTCGAAGCGGGTCACGTCGCCGGGCGCCTTGCGCGCGAGCCCGGCCTCGACCGGCACGTCGAGGAGGATCGTCAGGTCGGGGACGAGGCCGCCGGTGGCGGCCGACTGCAGAGCGCGCAGCTCGTCGAGCGAGACGCCCGAGCCGTAGCCCTGGTAGGCGAGGGTCGAGTCGGCGTATCGCGCGCAGACGACTGTCCGTCCGGCGGCGAGCGCCGGTTCGATGACCTCGGTCACGAGCTGGTGCCGCGCGGCGTTGAACAGCAGGGCGTCGGTCATCGGGTCCGGGCGCGACGTCGTCGCCGTCCGCGCCAGGAGTAGCTCGCGGAGCTGCTCGCCGAGCCACGTCCCGCCGGGCTCACGGGTGAGATGGACGTCATGGCCGGCCGCCCGGAGGTGCGCGGCGAGACGATCGGCCTGTGTCGTCTTGCCGGCCCCATCCGGCCCTTCGATGGTGATGAACCAGCCGCGGCGGGCCGGTGTCCCGGGACGAATCACGGCCCGAGTGTATCCGGGTCATCCAGCCAGGACCCGGGCGCGTACCCACCCACGATGGGACGTCGACCCGGCCAGCTGCCGCACCTCCGAACCGTGATCCGCTCCGCTGTCGCAGCGTCGGTGGTGGCCGTGCTGGTTCCGGCCGTCGCGCTCGCTCACCCGCTCGGCAACTTCACGATCAATCACTTCGCGGGCGTGCGCATCGAGCCCGATCGGATCCTGCTCGATGTCGTCATCGACCAGGCGGAGATCCCCGCATTCCAGGCGCGACTCGGGCTCGACCGGGACCGCGACGGCCTCGTCTCCGACGACGAGATCGCCGCCGGGCGCAGGTCGGTCTGCGATGACCTGCGAAGCGAGCTCGACCTTCGGGTGGAGGGGGTCCCGACCGCGCTGCGCCTCGTCGAGGCCGGGCTCGCGTTCCCGCCGGGCGCGGGCGGCTTGTCGACGATGCGCGAGGTGTGTGGGTATCGAGTGGATCTGGCGACGGCCGTGGCGGCCGGTGCGACCGTGACGTTTGCGGACCGATCCTTCGCCGAGCGGATCGGGTGGCGGGAGATCGTCGTCTTGGGCTCAGGCGTGTCCGTGGCGGCGGCCGACGGTGGCGCCCCGCCCTCGACGAGCGTCTCAGGCCGGCTCACCCGCTACCCACCGGAGCTGCTCACGCGACCGCTTGCCATGAGCTCCTTGGCGGTGACCGTGACTGGGGCGGGACCGACGCTGCCACCGTTCGACATCCCCGATGCGGAGGCGATCGACGAGGCGCCCGCAGATCCTGACCCGGCCCGCGATCCCGAGCCGGTGGCGGCGGCCGCGGTGCCGGGTGGGGTCGGTTGGGCCGACCTGCCCGCGATCTTCCGCTCGACGGACCTGACGCCGCTGGTCCTGTTCGTGTCGTTGCTGACCGCGGCCGGCCTCGGAGCGGCGCACGCGCTGACACCGGGGCACGGCAAGACGTTGATGGCGGCCTACCTCGTCGGGACGAAGGGGCGTCCGCTCCACGCGCTCGGACTCGGGTTGTCCGTGAGCCTGTCGCACACGGTCGGGATCCTCGTGCTGGCGGCATTGGTCGTCGGCGCGCAGGGCGTGCTGGCGCCCGACGCGATCGTCCGTGGCGCGCCGGTCGTGGCGGCGATCTCGATCGTGGTCATCGGCGGCTGGATGCTGTTCACCGAGTTGCGCCGGCGGCGGGCGGCGGCGATGACCGCCGCAGACTCCCACCACGCACACGAACACGAGCACGAGCACGAGCACGAGCACGAACACAGCCACGGGGGCGTCACTCACAGCCACGTCCCGCGGACCGGCTCGACGATCACCTGGCGCAGCCTGTTCGTGCTCGGCCTCGCCGGCGGCCTGATCCCATCGACGAGCGCGCTGCTCATCCTGCTCGGTTCGATCGCGGCCGGCCGGCCGGCGTTCGGGTTCGTGCTGGTCGTGGCGTTCGGGATCGGGATGGCAGCCGTGATGGCCGGCATCGGCCTGGCGATGGTGTACGCCCGAAGTCACATCGACCGGATCGGCAGCGGCACGTCGTTCGGTCGCGTCACGGCGTCGGTCCCGCTGGTCGCCGCCGTCCTCGTGTTCGGCCTCGGCCTCTACCTCACGGCTCAGGCCGTCGGCGGCGCTCCGACCCTTTGACATGCCCGGTGCCCGCGGAACCGATACGTCATCCGCCGTAATGCCCCCTGTCGCAACCCTCTGCTAGGCTCCGCCGCGCATGCGAGACCTGACCGAACGCGCGCTCGACACGGCCTCGGCCCTCGGCGCGAGCTACGCGGACGTTCGCACCGTCCGCCGACTCGACGAAAGCGTCTCGATCAAGACGGGTCGGGTCGAGGGTGTCGCGTCGGGCGAGAGCGAAGGCTTCGGGGTCCGCGTCCTCGTCGATGGTGCCTGGGGCTTCGCGTCGAGCCACGTCCTGACCGCCGTCGAGGCCGACCGAGTCGCCGGCGAAGCCGTCCGGATCGCCCGGGCGTCGGCGACCGCGATGCGCGAGCCCGTCGTGCTGGCGGACCGTCCACCGGCCAAGGGGCGCTTCGAGACGCCGGTCGAGGAGGACCCATTCGAGGTGCCACTCGATCGGAAGATCGGCGATCTTCTCGAAGCGGACAACGCGGCCAACCGAGTCAAGGGCATCGCCTTCACCGAGTCCATGTACGCAGCCCAGCGCGAGTGGAAGACCTTCGCCGCGACCGACGGCAGCTTCACCGAGCAGGTCATCACGCACGTCGGTTCGGCGATCGAGGCGAACGCCGTCGAAGGCGACGAGCACCAGCGCCGCTCATACCCGGACGCTGGCGGTGGCTGGAATGCGGCCGGGTACGAGTACGTCCGCAGCCTGGGCCTGACGGGGCAGGCGGAACCGCTCGCCGAGGAGGCCGTCGAGCTCCTGAGCGCGCCGCAGTGTCCGTCGGGCCGGTTCACCGTCATCCTCGATCCGTCGCAGCTGTACCTGCAGGTCCACGAGTCGTGCGGGCACCCGACCGAGCTCGATCGCGTGTTCGGCACCGAGGCCTCGTACGCGGGCACGAGCTTCCTGACCACCGACAAGCTCGACTCGGGCTTCCGATACGGCTCCGATCTCATCGACATCGTCGCCGACGCGACCGCGGCCGGCGGGATGGGCACGTTCGGCTGGGACGACGAGGGGGTCGAAGCGCAGGCCGTGCCGCTCGTCAAGGAAGGCATCTTCGTCGGGTACCTCTCGAGCCGGGAGACGGCACCGCGGATCGGTCGTGCGAGCGGCGGCGCGATGCGTGCCGACGGCTGGAACCGCATCCCGCTCATCCGCATGACCAACATCAACCTGCTGCCGAAGCCGGGCATGAGCCTCGACGAGATCGTTGCCGACACCGACGACGGGCTGTACCTCTCGTCGAACCGGTCCTGGTCCATCGACGACCGCCGGCTCAACTTCCAGTTCGCGACCGAGGTCGCCTACGAGATCAAGGGCGGCAAGAAGGGTCGGCTGTTCAAGAACCCGACCTACACCGGCATCACGTACGAGTTCTGGCGATCGTGCGACGCGGTGGGTGACGCCCGGAGCTACGTGATGCTCGGCACGCCGAATTGCGGCAAGGGCGAGCCCGGTCAGGTGGGACACGTCGGCCATGCGGTGCCGGGCGCGCGCTTCCGTGACGTCCAGGTGGGTGTCGGGAAGTGGTGATCGCGGCGGTGGCTCGGTGATCGACGACCGCGCCCGGGACGCCCTGCAACTCGCCGAGGCCGCCATCGCGATGGCCGAGCGCGAAGGCGCCACCGAGGCCGAGGCACTGGTCATGTCCGACGAGGCGGCCCTGACCCGGTTCGCGAACAGCCAGATCCACCAGAACGTCGCGGAGCGGAACGTCGTCGTGAACCTGCGGTTCGTCGTCGGCAAGCGAGTCGGCGTCGCCTCGAGCGGCCGGACCGACGCCGAGGGCCTGCGCCGCCTGGCCGCCAATGCCGGGGCCATCGCCCGGGTCGTGGAGGAACTCGCGGACTGGGGCGGGCTGCCCGGACCCTCGACTGCGGAGGACGTCGCAGCGGGCTATAGCGCCGCGACCGCGAGCGCCAGCCCGGAGTCGCGGGCCGAGGGCGTCCGGCAGGTCATCGCTGCCGCCGATGCCGCCGGCGTCACCGCGTACGGTTCGTTCTCGACGGGGACGGAGACGGTCGCGGTCGCCAATTCGAAGGGCGCCCGGCAGCAGGGCACCCGGACCGTCGCGCAGCTCCTGACGGTCTCGATGGGCCCGGACGGCGGCAGCGGTTACGCGGAGACCGCGGCCGTGGACAGCACCACGATCGACGCCGCGGCGCTCGGCCGGGAGGCCTCCGACAAGGCGCGCGCGACGGCCAACGCCGTCGCCGTCGACGCCGGCGACTACCCGGTCGTCCTCGAGGAATACGCGGTCGTCGACATCCTCGACATGCTCGGCTACCTCGGCTTCAGCGCCCTTGCCGTCCAGGAGGGCCGGAGCTTCGTCGAGATCGGCAAGCGGATCGCCAGCGACCTGGTGTCGATGACCGACGACGGACGCGACCCGGCGGGGCTTCCGTACGGGTTCGATTTCGAGGGTGTCGCCAAGCAGCGCGTCCCACTCATCGAGGCGGGGATCTGCCGGGGCGTGGTCTACGACGCCCAGACGGCCGCCCGCGACGGCGTCCGGTCAACGGGTCACGGCCTGCCGGCCCCCAATGCCTACGGCCCCTTCCCGCTCAACATGGTCATGAGCCCCGGGAGCGTCTCGCGCGACGATCTGGTCAGTGGCCTGGATCGCGGTCTCCTGGTGACCCGATTCCACTACACGAACCCGGTCCACCCGAAGCTCGCCATCGTGACGGGCATGACCCGGGACGGCACGTTCCTCGTCGAGGGCGGCAAGGTCGTCGCGCCGGTCCGGAACCTGCGGTTCACGCAGAGCTACCTCGAGGCCCTCGCCGGGGCCGTCGCGGTCTCGAGCCAGCGGCGAACCCTCAAAGGCTTCCTCGGCGGCGTGGTGGTGCCGGCCGTCCGTCTCGAGGGCTGGACCTTCACGGGCACGACCGAGCACTGAGAACGGGCCGGACGACCCGTCGGTCGGGTACCCTCGCCGTCCTGAGTCGCGTCGTCACGGAGATCGCATGAGCCCCAACCCCGCCTTCGATGTCGCTGCGCTGCGTCGCGAGTTCCCGGCGCTCGCCCGCGAGCAGGATGGGCGACCGGTCGCCTTCCTCGATGGTCCGGGCGGGACACAGGTGCCGCAGCGGGTCATCGATGCTGTCGTGGCCTACTACCGCGATTCGAACGCCAACGCCGACGGCGCGTTCGCGACGAGCGAGCGCTCCGATTCGATCGTGGCCGAGGCCCACGCGGCCGTCGCCGACTTCCTCGGGGCGGGCTCACCCGACGAGATCAAGTTCGGCTACAACATGTCGACGCTGACGCTCGCGATCGGTCGCTCGATCGGGGCGACCCTCGGGCCGGGCGACGAGATCATCGTCACGACGCTGGACCATGAGGCGAACGTCTCGACCTGGAAGGCGATGGCCGCCGACCGGGGCGTCACGGTCCACCAGGTCGACATCCACGAGGACGACGTGACGCTCGACCTCGAGGACCTCGAGTCGAAGCTCAGCCCGCGGACGAGGCTCGTCGCGGTGGGCTATGCCAGCAACGCGGTCGGGACCGTCAACCCGGTCCGCGAGATCGTCGCGCGGGCGCACGAGGTCGGGGCACTGACCTACGTCGACGCGGTCGCCTACGCGCCGCACGGCCCCATCGACGTCCGGGCGCTCGACACCGACTTCCTGGTGACCTCGGTCTACAAGTGGTTCGGCCCACACCTCGGAGCCTTGTATGGCAAGGGGGAGGTCCTCGATCGCCTGCCGGTCTTCAAGGTCCGACCCGCGCACGACCGGTTCGAGACCGGCACGCAATCGTTCGAGTCGATCGCGGGCACGCTCGCGGCGACCGACTACCTGCGCGACGTCGGACGGGCGTATGGCGATGTCACCGGGGCCGCCGGCGCGGCCGATGCCAGCGAGCGCCGGCGCGAGCTCGTGGCCGGGATGACCGCCATCGTCGGCTACGAGCGCGAGCTCGTGACCCGCTTGATCGATGGGCTGCAAGGCATCGCCGGCATCGAGGTCCACGGGATCACCGACCCGGCCCGCTTCGAGCACCGCGTGCCGACGGTCTCGGTCTCCATGGACGGCGTCCACCCGCGAGCCGCGGCCGAAGCGCTCGGACGCGATGGGATCTACGTGTGGGACGGCGACTTCTACGCGACCGGGCTCATCGAGCGACTCGGCAAGGCCGAGGCCGGCGGCGTCCTTCGCATCGGGCTCGTCCACTACAACACGGCGGACGAGGTCGACCGCGCCCTCGCCGCGCTGGAGCGGATCGCGGCGGCCTGATCGGATGACGCGGTCGCCGATCCAGGCGCGACTCGCCTGGGGCTTCGACCCGGTCGAGCTTCGCCGGATCAAGCGGCTGTGGGTGCGCCACTCGATCGCGGAGGATCGGCGTGACATCGACGGATTGGTCGCGACGTTGGCGCCGCGATGCGTGTACGAGATCGTCCCGACCGGCCAGCGTTGGGAGGGGCATGACGGCGCGCGGGCCTTCTACACGGAGTTGTTCGGCGCCTTCCCCGACAACGCGTTCGCACTCACCGAGATCGTGGTGGGACCGCAGGGCGTCTTCGAGGTGGCGACGTTGACCGGCACGAATCAGGGTCCGTGGGCCGGTGCGCCCCCATCCGGGCTACCGGTCCGACTCGAGGTCCTCATCCTGTTTCCCTGGGACCTCGGCACGGAACGGTTCCTCGGGGAGCGGATCTGGTTCGACCGCGGCGCCATCTGACGATCCCGGCGTTCCGCGGTCCGGGGGCGAGTTGCCCGTTCGGCGCGCGCCACGCATCATGGGTGCCGGGCCGGCGGGTGATCGGCCATCCCAAGGGGACCCATCCAAGATGACGAGATCTGCGCGCGCGGGCTTCGGCGCCGCGCTGTTCCTTCCGGTCGTTCTGGCCGTCGCCGCGTGCGGCAGCGGGAGTACCAGCGCGACGCCCACGCCGGTCGCCGGCGGGAACACGAACGCCACGCCGACGCCTGCCGGCAACGGCCAGGCGACGCCGGGCACGGGCAACGGCGACGCCCTGCCGTCCTTCGACCTCGGAGCCTTCACGGGCGCCATCCCCGGCGTCGATTCCTACCGGACCCAGGTCACCGTCGACGGCAAGGTCCAGTACGAGAGCGTCGTCGTGACGCAGCCGGAGATCTCGAAGGCCATCACCACGTACAACGACGACGGCACGATCGACACGCGGTTCATCGTCATCGGCAAGGAGGTCTGGACGGCCGAGGGCGCCGACGGGGAGTTCACCGCGATCCCCGAGGCGATCGCCGGTCCGATGCTCATGTTCCTCGACCCGGCGACCATGCTCGGTGCCTACGCGGCCCTCGACTGGACCAATGCCGCCAACAACGTCGGCACCGAGGACAAGAACGGCGTCCCGGCACGCCACGTCAAGATCGATGCGTCGACGGTGGGCGGCCTGGGCGTGCCGATCCCGGCCGGTGCATCGGTCGACATCTGGGTCGCCGAAGCCGGATACCTCGTGGCTTGGGAGATGTCCGGGTTCGATGACACCGACCAGAACCTGTCCATCCAGGTGACGAACGTGAATGACCCCGCCAACAAAGTCGAACGGCCGAGCTGACCGCCGCTGGCGGGGGATCGGGGCGCTTCGTAACGCTTGCCGGACGGTGACCGGCGACAGTCCCGGTCATGACGACCACCATTCGCGACGCTCGACCGCGGCGCTCGCATCTCTCCTCCTGATCTCGTCCGCGGCTGCCTGCGACCTGGCCGAAGGCGACCACGTGACGGCCGTGGTCCGGAGCGGACCCCTCCCCGCGCTGGACATCGTGGTCGACACCGACATGCTCCCCGACGATTGGCTGGCCATCCTCTATCTGGCTTCGGAGCCGAACGTCGACGATCCGTGCCGTGACGGTCGCGGACGGTTCCGTCGTCGGCTGCGCGCGGCGGTCGCCATCGCCCGGGACCTGCTGGCCGACGTCGGAGAGGCACAGGTCCCCGTGGCCTGTGGTCCGCCGGCATCGCCCGGCGGCACGCCGATTCCCGGCCGAGTGGGCGGAGGGAACGGTCGTCGGTCGCCAGGAGCCTCGGCTGGACCGCGGACGATGGCGATCCACCTGGCGCATCGACGGATCCCACCGATGCCATCTCGCTCCTTCGTAAGGTCGTCGCGGACGGCCCGGTCACGATCGTGTCGCTCGGGCCACCGACCAATATCGCCGCCCTCTTAGCGATCCAACCTGGCACCGGAAGGGGATCGAGCGGATCGTCCAGATGGCGGGCGCCGTGGATGTGCCGGGCAACGTCGAGGCGTTCGGATCGGTCAAGGCGATGCCGTCGGTCGAATGGAATGCCGCGGTCGATCCGGCCGCGCTTGCCACCGTCCTTGACGGTGATGTCGAGATCATCCTCGTCAGCCTGGACGGGACGAATTCGGTGCCGCTGCGACCTGCCGATATCGCCCGCATGACGGCCGACCGCTCGACGAAGGCGGCGACCATCCTGGCATCGATCCTCGAGAGCCAGCGGGAGTTCGCCGAAGCCGGCGGGTACTACCTGTGGGACGCTCTCGGGGCCGTCACCACGCGACAGTCCGACGTCGCCCGAATCGAGTCGATCACAGTCCGGGTCTCGCTGGCCTCAGGTGAGGCGGGTCGCACCGTACGGGACCCGGCCGGCCGCGAGGTCCGCGTCACCATGGAGGCCGACGCCGAAGGTTTCGAGCGGATCCTCCTTGACGCGGTCCTGGGTCGGGCGCGCTGACAGGTCACCAGGCGGCGAGGGTCCAGATCCCGGATCCCGCTCCGTCCTGCCGTCGCCCACGTCGCGAACAGCGTGACCGCGGGCTCGTGCCTCGAATCGTCCGCTCGACCGGCGTCGTGCAGGATGTCGGCGAGGTGGTTCTCGACCGCTGCCTCGAGGTGACGATCGCCGATCCGCCGACATGTCGCGATCGCGACCGTAGCGGCGGCGATCGCGTCGTCGACCGCGCCCTCACCGGCCAGCGCCAGCGCCAGCCCCGTCTGGGCCGCGATCGACGCGGCCGGATCGGCGTCGTCGGCGGACATCTCGACGCTCCGCCGTAGCGCCTCGCTCGCTGCGCCGGTGTCCCCTCGACCCAGCGCGACCAGGCCGATGAGGCGCTCCGCGACGGCGGACAGATGCGGATCGTGAAGGCGCCTCGCCACTTCCGCAACCGCCGACGCCGCGTCACCGGCGACGTCGAGGTCACCCGCCCGAAGCGCGACCACGCTCCGCTCGACGAGGGCACGCGCCGCGCAACGGGCTCCGTCAGGTCGGGCGATGCCAGCGCCGACGCGAAATGACTGGCCGCCGCCGCAAGATCGCCGCGCCGGCGATGGACGCGACCCAGCGCGATCTCGACGGCGGGCAGCTCTGCGCGGTCGGCCAGGGCCGCCGCGGTCTCGAGCGAGACGATCGCGGCTGGATACTCCCCGAGACGCGCGCGCAGCTCGCCGATCGCGCTCATGCGCCGCCGCGGCGCCGGGATCGCCGAGGGCGATGGCGGATGCCAGGTGGTCGATCGCTTCCCGATTGGCGAAGACCGCCTCCGCCAGGACGGCGGCCTCGCGGAAGGCCGCCGTCGCCTCGGCCGGCCGGCCCGCCTCTCGCTCGTGCCCGGCGATCAGGGCGAACCGCGTCCGGCTCGTCGCGGCCGGCGCGAGAGCGGCTCGACCCGCAGGGCTGCCGCGGTCCGGCGGTGCAACAGGCGCCGGCGCGCGACGCTCGTCGATCCGTAGGCGGCGTCGCGCATCCGGGCGTGGGCGAAGTCGTACTGGACCGATGGCCCGGCCGGACCCGGGACCTCGCGAACGATCCCGCGGCGCATCAACTCCTCCACACCGTCGATCGTCTCCTCCTCGGATCGTCCACTCGCCGCCGCGGACCGTGGCGAGATCGAACGAGCGGCCGATGACCGCCGCGGCTGACAGGATCTGCGCGGCCGTCTCGCCGACCGAGGCGATCCGTTCGCGGAGCAGCGCGTGGACGTCCCGCGGCATGGGTCCGCCAGGCGACTCACCGCTGGCCAGGGCGGCGACGACGTGGAGCGGCAGCCCCTCGGAGTCGGCGGCGAACGCGTCGATCAGGGCGTCATCGACCTCGCCGCCCGGGCGCGACGCGCGCACGATCGCGCCGATCTCGTCGCGCTCGAGCCGACCGAGGACGAGGTTCGTCGCGCCGGGGACGCGAGCGAGGTCGACGGCGATCTCCTGCCCGCCGTCGTCGAGGTCCTCGCGCCGCCACGCCAGCAGCAGCACGATGGGTCGTCCCGCCAGGCGGCGAGCGAGGTAGGCGAGGGCCTCCGCGTCGAGTCGTCGGCGAGATGGAGGTCGTCGACCCACACCAGCCCTGGACCGGTCCGGACGCTAGCGCCGTCGACGACGCGCGCGATCGCATCGAGAAGCCGGACCCGCGCGCCGGCGCTCGTCGGGACCGACCGTCCGGCCGACGCCGCCGCCCGTAGCGAGGGCGGCAGGTCGACTAGGCGGCCGATCTCGACTCGCACGTCTCGTCGAGCGTTGCGAGACGCGCGGTCCGCCCGGCGTCCGCTAGACCGATGCGGACGAGCTCGCGATCGGTCCATAGCGATGCCGTCTCGCCCGGATACGCTCGCGCTGTCGAGAACGATCCCCCATCGGCCGCGGATCGACGGCCGCGCCGCTCGCAGTCGGGTCTTGCCGATCCCGCCTCGCCTTCGAGCAGGACCAGGCGACCGTCCGGCGTCGCGGCCCGCCAGGCTGTCTCGACGCTGCGAGTTCGTCCGCCGTCCGATCTAGGGATCGATCCAGGGGTCTGAACTCTTCGGGATCGGCCGGCACGGACTGACGAGGATGGACCGCCGATCTCTGACGGCCCTCGCGGATCGCGTCGTACAGGTCGTCGTCTCGCGCAAGCGGCGCGACGCCGAGCTCACGTCGAACAGCGCGACAAGCTCCGATATTGCTGATCGCCCCGACTCGATCCCCCGCCTGGCGAGAGCCCGATGAGCCGTCGCTGGCCGACCTCGTCGAGCGGATCGAGTTCACCCGGCGCCGGCGGCATGCTACGCACCCGCGCGTCGCCGGCCTCGAGCGCGCATCGCAGTCGCTGCAACAGTGCTCCGACAGTCGCCTCGACGCGCGTCGCGCGAGCCGCCTGCCAGTCGTCGAATGCGGGCTGTCGCGAAGGCGAACCCGCCAGGAACGGCCCGCGGGCAAGCGCCGCGGCAGCCTCCAGGTCACCTGGCGCCTCGACGCGCGAGACGTTCGAGATCAGCCAGATCGACCGACGAGGCCTCGGATCCAGACCACCTGCGCCCGTCCGATCACTAGCCCTACGTCACCGACCGCACTCCGAGCGACGATAGCGTCCGTCGGAGCGCACCTCGAGCCGCCTCGTCATCTGATTCCGGCCAGAACATCGCCGCCAGCTCGTCCCGGCGAACGGTCGACCCTCGCCGGCGATCAGCGCCACGATGGCCAGCGCCTTGCGCGTGTCGACCACGATCGCCCGTCCCGAGACCGCCACTTCGAGCGGGCCGAGGAGTCGGATCGCGAGCGACGACGAACGTCGGGCATCGCGTAACGTACCGCACTTCGCGCACATCCCGTAACGTTATCGGACGTCTATTTATAAATTTTTATTTTTTTATTTATTATTTATTTTATAAAAATATTAAATTTAATTTATTTATATTTTTTATAAATTATTATTTTTTTTTATTATTTTTATATTAATAAATTTAAATTTTATATATTATATATCATCATTTCTAAATTCATACTTTTTTTACAAACTTTAACTATTACACTTTTCACATTTAACTTTTATATTCATTTAATATATCACGCGCTTCCATTCACCCCGTACCAGTCTCAACATCTCTCCACCGTTTCTTCAACACGCGCCTCCGCTGTCCCCGTTCCAGCATCACACTCTCCAACTCTGCCCGTCCACCCCGCCCATCGTTTTATCATTCTTGCGCCTGCTCGCACCTCTCCCGTCTCGTCGTACAGCCCCGTGTGTCCCTCGCCATCATCTAGCTCATCCCTAGTCTCTCCTGTGCTCCACTACCACCTCTCCATTCTCAATCCGTCCACGCCTCTCCAACTGCGCGCGCTGCGCGAATCTACATCACCTCCTTCTCATAGTGCATTCACACTCCAAGCTCATCCTCCCTTCTCATCCTTCAGCTCGCTACGCTCCGTCTCAAGATCACTCGCTCACGCCGGTCCCTGTCGCCACGCGTCCGAGCGCGACCGTACCTCGCACGCTCACAGATCGCGCGTCGAGGCGGATGTGGCCGCCGGCCGACACCCGAATCGGCCGTATGTGCTGTCGTCCAGTACGCGCCGTGGACCCGACGCGCGCCCGGACGGCTCGACGACAGCCTGGGCCTACTCCACGTCCCGGCCGGCTCGCCGGTCGACATGACCGAGCGGATCGAGGGCCAGGTCGAGCAATTCGCACCCGGGTTCGCGACCGGATCCTCGCTCGGCGACACACGCGCCGGCTGCCATGAGGCGCACGACGCGAACTACATCGGCGGCGATATCAACGGCGGCATCGAGGACATCCGCCACTTCTCCGACCGTGGCCGTCGCTCGACCCGTATCGGCTGGCACGCCTGACCTTGTCTCGTCGACGCCGCCGGCGCGGCGCACGGCATGGCGGATGCTGCGCGCCGCTCCACGTGCCGGCCGGGCCCAACTCACGGCGCAGCCACCAGCCGAGCCCGAGCGCCCCGGCCGCAGGGACGGCCGTCCACGCGGCGAACACGAGCAACGTGATCGTGACGATCGCCTGGACGTCGTCGAGACCCTGGTCGATGCCGCCTTCTCGGAGGCGGTCGGCGAGCGCCCCGACGCGGACGCCGAGCGCGGTCAGCGACCGCTGGTTCTGCGCCAGCGCGTCCTCGTTGTCGGCCAGGCTGGCCCCGATCTGGTCGAGCCGGACGTCGAGGCCCGAGATTCCGGCGCTGATCCCGTCGACCATGTCGGCCGCCCCGGCGAGCGGCTGGTTGCCGAGGATGTTGATCGAACGGAACTGCGCCTCGAGGTCCGCGAGGCGCGGCTGGACGGCCCTGACCGCTTCGGCCGCCTGATCGACCGTCGAGGCCGTCACGCTCAACGTCGAGGAGAACGAACCGGCGGTCGTCCCGGCGTCGGTCAGCGCGGTCGAGGTGTCGTCGAGCGTCGCGATGACCGCATCGACCTGCACGGCCGTTCGATCGGCAAGCGCGCCGATCCGGCCGCTCACCGAGATCAGCGCCGCCAGGCCAAGCAGCGCGACGATGAGGCCGATCACGCCATACGCGATCAACCCACGCGACAGGCGACGCAACCCGGGACCCAGCCGGACCGGGCGCTCGGCGGGCGCCGTCATCCGTGGAACTCGAGCCGGTCGCCGACCGCGGTCGGCATCGGTCGGACCTCGGGCGACAGCTCGGTCGTCAACGTCGTGAAGAGGAGCGGCGGCTCGATGAGCCGCTTCGGATAGACCCGCCCGAGCGCGTGCGGCCAGTACGTGCCCCAGTGGATCGGCATCACGGCCCGCGGTCGGATGATGCGGACCGCCTCGGCGGCGGCCGATGGATCGAGGTGGCGGCCCCGACCGAGCGTCGGGCCCCAGCCCCAGACGGGGATGAGGGCCAGATCGACCGTGTCGGCCAGGTCGGACATCGCCGGGAACAGGTCGGTGTCACCCGCGAAGTAGACCGATCGACTGCCTCGAAGCACGAAGCCGAGTGTTTCTGCGGTCGGCCCGAGCGGCGGTCGGAACCCGGAATGGTGTGCGGGGACCCCTTCGATGCGGATGCCGCCGACCTCCGCCACCTCGCCGGAGCGCATCTCGCGAACATGGTCGAAGCCCGCCGCCCGAAGCCAGTCGCCCGATCCGGTGGGCGTGATGATCGAGACATCGCGGCCGAGATCACGGAGCGACGGAAGGTCGAGGTGATCCCAGTGCATGTGGGACACCAGGACGAGGTCGATCCCCGCCAGGCGTTCGCGCTCCGGGACGGGAACGACGCGCCGGAGCGGTCCGATCCGCGATCTCGTCGCTGGGTCGGTCAGCACGCGCAGCCCGTCGAGCTCGATCACCGCGGCGGAATGCCCGATGAAGTCGACCGCGACCGACCGGCTCGTCATCGAGCGATCAGTCCGGCTGGGTCGGGACGTCGCAGGCCGGACCCTCGAGTCGGAGCGCGCGTCCGATCTGGTGGCGATGTCCGGCGATCGCATCGTATCCGGCACCGACGACCCAGCGGAACGGCCCGACCTTCCGCCACGGATCGAGCAGACGGCCACCAGGTAGTTCGTGGACGATCGCCAGCGCCGCATCGCCGCCGGCGAAGACCTGGCCGTCAGCCACGACCACGTGCAGAGCCGATTCCAGCGGTGACTTGGCGGCCGCCGTCCGGATCGCGGGGTCGTCGGAGGCCGGAGCCGATTGGAGCGGCAGCATCTCGAGCCGCCGGCGGCGATCCCAGCGACGGAGGTGTCGCACCGTCGCCTGGCACAGGCCGCAATCGCGGTCGTACAGCACGGTGGCAGCCGCGCGGCCGCCCGGCCCGCTGGCGCGCTCGGACGTGCCGACGGCTTCAGCCACCGATCACCGCCACGTGCTGCGCGCGGCGTCCGGGTACAGGCGTACGCGCCGATACGGTTCGCGGCCGCGCGACCGCGACACGAGATTGGCGCGCTCGGCCATCTGGTGCTGGAGTCGGCGGATGTAGGCGTTCTGCGGAGCCAGCTCCACCGGTTCGGACGACGACAGCACCGCCCCGATCGCGTCCTCGGTCTCCCGCAGGGCGGCCTCGCGCGGATCGATCTCGAGCGAGAAGATCGACGTCAGGCTCGACTGCATCTGGGGGATCGTGTTGCTCTTGAGGACGTAGATCGGCATCGCGCGGTCCTCCGCATCGCGGAGCATCGGCGTCTTCTGCTTGTACTCGTTCTTCAGGGTCATGACGACGTCGGCCTCGTCCACGTCACGGGCGATCACGACCGGGAGCTGCAGGTCGCGGATGGCCTGCTCGAGGCGCTTGCGGCTGATGCCCTGGGGCAGGATCCGGAGCGTCGGCAGGGGCGAACCGCCGGGGACAAGGACCGTCTCGCCGTGGGCGCCCTCCTCAGCCCCGAGCGGCAGCGAGTCCAGGTCGTCGTCGAGCTCGTCGGCGTTGACCGGGCCGGTCCCCTCCTCCGCCTTCAGCGCATTGAGGGCACGCGACGCCTGGTCGCGCCAGGCCTTCTGGCGCTCGAGCTCGCGGGCCTCGCGGGCACGGGTCTCCGCGCTCGACGCGGCGCCGGCCCGTTCCAGGGGTCCGCGATCGGCGATGTCGCCCGCGACGAACGGGGCGTCGGCACCGGCCGGCAGGACCGCGAACCGCTCACCGGGCATCAGGCCCGATGCGCCGCCCTCCGAGGTACCGCGCGACGCCGTCTCGCGACCGGAGCCGCCACGGGTCTGGCGCCAGCCGCCGGAGGCGCCGGGCCGATAGCCGGGGCGGAACGCGCCGCGGTCGGCCTCCCGGTAGCCACCCGGACGGTACGCGCCATCGCCGCGCCAGCCGGGCTCCATCCGCCACGGCGACCCCGTGCCGACCAGGCCGGCGAACCGCTCGGCGCCGAGTTGCTCGCGGGGCGACGGGCGCGGCCGGCCTTGCGTCCGATGGACGCCTTCCTCGTCACGCCAGCGGAGTTCCGGCGCGACGGGATCGCCGCGCAGCATCGCGTCGACGGTGTCGGCCACGTCGCTGTGCACCGCCACCTTCTCCCGGTCCTGGATCTCGACGATGACGTCGAACGTCGGGGGTGCCTTGCGTTCGAGCACGCTCTTCTGGGTGCGCCGGCGGCGGGCCTCCTCGTCACCGAGCGTGACGCTCTGGATGCCGCCGATGAGGTCGGACAGCGTCGGGTTGAGCATCAGGTTGTCGAGGTTGTTGCCGTGGGCCGTGCCGATCAGCTGGACGCCGCGCTCGGCGATGGTGCGAGCGGCCTGCGCCTCGAGCTCCGTGCCGATCTCGTCGATCACGATGACCTGGGGCATGTGGTTCTCGACCGCCTCGATCATCACCTCGTGCTGGAGCGACGGGGTGCGGACCTGCATCCGACGCGCCTTGCCGATGGCCGGATGGGGGATGTCGCCGTCGCCGGCGATCTCGTTGCTGGTGTCGACGACGACGACCCGCTTGCCCATGTCGTCGGCGAGGACGCGCGCCGCCTCGCGCAGCATCGTCGTCTTGCCGATGCCCGGCCGGCCCATGATCAAGATCGACTTCCCGGTCTCGACGAAGTCGTTGATGATCTCGATCGTGCCGTACACGGCCCGCCCGATCCGGCAGGTCAGCCCGACGACCTTGCCGTTGCGGTTGCGGATGGCGCTGATGCGATGGAGCGTCCGCTCGATGCCGGCCCGATTGTCGTCACCGAACGTCCCGATGTGCTCGACGACGAACGCGATATCGGCCTCTTCGATCTCACGGTCGAGGAGCGACACCTCCGAATCGGGAAAGCGCGCCTCAGGCCGACGCCCCAGGTCCAGCACGACCTCGATGAGGTCGGTGTGGTCAGGCAGCGCGTGGACGGCATCGACGATCTCGGGCGGCAGGGCGCCCAGCAGCGCGTCGAGGTCGTCCATCGATTCGAAGTGGCGGTCCTCGTGGCCCACGTGGTCCTCCATCAACCGACGCTCACCGCACCCCGGCCGGCACGAGAGCCGGCTCCGCGACGCGGACAAGGGTTTCCTTCATCAGCAACGTGACGCTCGCGATCGAGTCGAAGCCGGCGTCCTCCAGGCGCCGGTCGATCGGTGATTCGTAGGTTCGCACGGGAGCGATGACCCCGTGCTCCGAATGGCGGCCAAGCTCCTTGGCGGTTCGCGCCGCGATCACTCCGAGCCCGAACGTGACCAGCGCCGAGGCGTCCGCATCGGGCTTGGCGATGACCTTGAGGTAGTGCGGCTGGTCTTCCTTGGCCACGCCGATCTGGACGAAGCCGCACAGCTCGGTCCCGTCCCGGCCTCCATCGGGTGCCACTTGGACGAAACCCTCGACATCGGCGAAGCGCAGGATCGGGGCGAGGCTCGAGCGGGGCACTCGGGAATGGGTGCCCTGGCGCTCCCAGTCGGGCAGGCGGATGGCCTCGAGTCGTGCGACCGGCGTGGGCGTCGCGGACTGGTACAGCCGGGCGAGGGCGAGAGCGTCGATCGGCACGACCGGGCGGATCCCGGCGGTCGCGGCTCGCTTGTCGGTCCACGGTGCCGGCAGCGGACGGTCCCCCGGACGAGCCAGGATCCGTTCTTCGCCGTAGCGCATGAAGCCCGCCTGCATCAGCAGCTCGACGTTGCCATCGACGTCCGCGCAGGCCACGTGGAACCGCGCCGCGCCGCGCTTCGCACCTTCACGCAGGAGCTGCTGGACGAGCCGGTAGCGGATATCACCCGCATCGGACATGCCGACGGCATCGAGCTCCACGATCGTCCACTCGTCGCGGAACGATTCGCGCTCGACGCGCACGAGCCCGGCGATCCGGCCGTCCTGCTCGTAGACGTACATCAGGTCGTTCGGGCGGAACGCGCCAAGCGGCAGACGGAACAGGCTGAACACGCCGATCGGCGGTCCGCTCAGCGGCAGGCCCAGCGATCGCGTGTCGGCCCCGTCTGACTGGCACAGCCGGGACAGCTCCCCGAGGGCGGCGAGGTCGGTGAGGCGAGCCGGCCGGACCTTGCCGCCGGTGCGTGGCGCGCGTGCCTCGGTCATCGAGGTTGCCTCGCGCGCCGCGTCGGGTGCGGCCGGCGGCCCGAGCCCTCGCCGGGATCGTCGTGCTCGGCAGCCATCGTGGCCAGCAGGCGATGGAACCGGGTCTCGCCGGCAAGCTCCGGGTGGAACGCCGTGGCGATGACGTTGCGCTCGCGGACGGCCACGACACGGCCGTCATCGAGGCGCGCCAGGACGTCAACGCCCGGCCCGGTTCGCTCGACGATCGGAGCGCGGATGAAGACGGCGTGGACCGACGTGTCGCCAAGGATGGGGACGGGCAGCTCGGCTTCGAACGACTCGAGCTGACGTCCGAAGGCATTCCGTTCCACGGTGATGTCCAGCAGCGGCAGGATGGGCGGCTCGCCGCCGGCGATCTCGGCGGCCAGGACGATCATCCCGGCGCACGTGCCGAACAGCGGCGCACCGCTGTCGGCGAGGTCGAGGATCGGCTGGCGCATCCCCCAGCGCTCGATGAGCTGGCGCATCGTCGTGCTTTCGCCACCGGGCAGGATCAGCCCGGACACGCCCTCGAGGTCGGCGGGCTCGCGCACGCGGACACCCTCCACGCCGATCGAGCCGAGCGTGTCGAGATGTTCGCGGAAGGCCCCCTGGAGGGCCAGGACCCCGATCCTCATCGGGTGACCGCCGGTGTCGTTCGTGTCCGCCTACCAGCCGCGAACGGCGAGACGCTCCTGGTCGGGGATCTCCTCGAGGGCGATCCCCCGCATCGGGGCGCCCAGGCCCTTGGAGACCTCGGCGATCTTCTTTGCGTCATCGAAGAAGGTCGTCGCCTGCACGATGGCATTCGCCATCCGTGCCGGTTCCTCGCTCTTGAAGATGCCCGAGCCGACGAACACGCCCTCGGAGCCGAGCTGCATGACCAGTGCCGCATCGGCCGGGGTGCTGATGCCACCGGCGACGAAGTTAACCACCGGCAGCTTGCCGTCGGCCGCGACCTGCTTGACCAGGTCGTACGGGGCCTGCAGCTCCTTGGCGGCCACGAATAGCTCGTCGTCGCGCATCGTCCCGAGCCGGCGGATCTCGCTGAGCACGTCACGGAGCTGGTGGACGGCCTCGACCACGTTGCCCGTCCCGGCCTCGCCCTTGGTCCGCATCATCGCGGCGCCCTCGTTGATCCGCCGCAGGGCCTCGCCGAGGTTTCGGCAGCCGCACACGAACGGGACGTTGAAGGCGTGCTTGTCGATGTGGTTGCGCTCGTCGGCCGGCGTCAGGACCTCGGACTCGTCGATGTAGTCGACGCCGAGCGCCTCGAGCACCTGGGCCTCGACGAAATGGCCGATACGCGCCTTGGCCATCACCGGGATGCTGACGGCATCCATGATCCCCTCGATCATCGAGGGGTCGCTCATCCGTGCGACGCCACCCGCCTTGCGGATGTCGGCAGGCACGCGCTCCAGCGCCATGACGGCGACCGCGCCGGCGTCCTCGGCAATCTTGGCCTGGTCGGGGGTGACGACGTCCATGATGACGCCGCCCTTGAGCATCTGGGCGAGACCGGTCTTGGTCGCCCAGGTCGACGTTTCGACGGTCATGTGAGCTTCGATTCCTTTGGTTGGTCGCGCTCGGTTCGCCGGCCGGGTCTGGCCCCGGGGTCCTCGCCCGTTCGAGTCGGCCGGGCCCCGCGCGCGTTCCGATTATGGCACGAGCGTTGCAGGCGTCCAGCCGTTGGTCCAGCCGACTGGTCCATCGGTGACGCGCTAGCGTGCGATCGTGCGGACGACCCCCGACATCAGCTTCGTCGCGCGGCGTGCGGCCGTGGGCGACAGGTGGGACAGAGTCTCCACCAGATCGAGCACGTCGTCGTCGTCGAGGCCGCCCAGCAGGTCGAAAAGCCGCAGGATCGTGGCATCCGGCACGCGTCCGAGGAGCTGCAGCGAACGCTCGAGCTCGCGTGGCTCCACCTGCGGGACGAGGCCGACGGCCCGGTCGAAGAGTCGGACGAATACGAGGAACGCCGTGAGCCAGTCACGGAGCGCGACGAGCTCGGCGTCGCCAGGGTTGGCGGCCGCGGCCGCCGCCGCCTCGCGTTCCTTTGCCTCGAGCACGGCGACGATCGGGTCGCCCTCGCGGACCTTGCGCTCGGCGATGACCCGCCCGAACCACTGCCAGTGGTCCCCGACCGCGAGATAGGCCACCCCGGCCGGTCCCCGACGGCCCACGCGCCGCGGCTCCGACACCCGCTCGACGATCCCCCATGACTCGGCCTCGGCGAGCGCCAGGCTGGCGGCACGGTGGGAGAGGCCCAGTGCCTCGCGGACCTCACGCTCCGTCAGCGGTTCCTGGCGAGCCATGAGATAGGCCTGCACGCGAGCGATCGCCGGCGTCACGCCCCAGGCCGCGCCCATCTCGCCCCAGGCGGCAGCCAGCTCGAGCCGGATGGCCTCGGCGGTCTTGGCCGGATGGCCGTTCGAGGACGAGCTCCCGCTCGCGCCATCCGACGCCGAAAGATGCGCCTTGACAGTAGCGAGTTTCTGATCCATAACTTGCTATACCACAGTAGCAGCTTAGGCGACCAAATGACAACCGAAGCACTCAATAGCGACAGGAGCTCTCGATCACACATCAGCCGCCTGGGCGCGATCGCGGCCTTCACCCCGGTCGCGATGTACCTAGCCTGGAATCGGATCTCGGGCTGGGGCGGGACTCCGATCGAATTCGCTCGGGCGACGGCCGTTCTCATGGCCATCGCTATCGCGGCCGGCTGGATCGTCGGTGGCCGCAGCGGTCACTCGATCCGGATCGCCCTACTCGACTGCGTCGCTTACGCAGCCGTTGCCTGGCTGATCACGTTGCCGATCGGCGTCATCGGGTCGACCTTGACGGGAGGCGCCTTCGCAAGTCCGATCGCTGCCGTCGGGTCGGTGGGATCGGGGCTGTTATACGGGCTCGCATCATCGCTCTATGTCATCCCGCTCCTGACGCCGTTCGGAGCCGGTTGGTCCCTCACGTACCACCTTCTGCGACGCGGGATGCGCGTGTGAGCGTCGTCGTCCGGGACCCCCGGAGGCTGGGCCTCGGGGCCGCAGCGATCATCGCCGGCTACGCCCTGGTCGTCGGGGCCATCTCGGCGGGTTGGATCGGCCATCTCGGCGCGGATGGGTTCAGTCCTCCCCAGGCCGCGTTCCGACCGCTTCTGCTGGTGGGCTTGTTCATGCTTCCGGCGTTCGTCGCGGCCGTCGGCGCCGTCCGTCGATCGCGCCCACTCCTGATCGCCGCGGGCGTCCTGACGCTCTTACAGTCGTTCATCGCCTTCAGCGGGATCACCTTCCCCTTTCTCGTCCCGGCGATCCTGCTGCTCGCGCTCGGCGTGAACGGAAGCGGCGAGGCGGTGCCGCGCCGGGCGGTCATCGGAGCGCTCGCAGTTGTAGCACTGGGGATCGCGGCCTGGATCGTCCCGTTCGCCCTGACCGAGACGAGTTGCTGGATCGCCCGGTCCGGACCAGGGGGAGCCATCGTCTATACCCAGACCCCGGTCTCCGATACATCGACGCTCGGGCCGGGCGACCTCGCCTCGGGATGCGATGGCGGCACGATCACGCTCCAAGGCGTCGGGCTGGCCGCCGTCCTTGGCATTGGCTCGGCGGCGATGGCCGTGTTGGCGTCGACACGGCCGGCGGTCGCGAGCCCGAGCTAATCGCGCCGGTCGATCTCCTCGCGAAGTGCTCCGAGGATCTCGAGTTCGATGCGGTCCTTCGGGCGCCCCGCGGCTCGCTTCATCAGGATCAGGTCGTCGAGCGAGGCGACCGCGACGCGATGTCCCGCGACGGTTGCCTCGACCGCGAATGCTCGAAGGCGCTCGTAGTCAAGACCCGGGTCTGGATCCGCCAACAGGTCGAAGTCGCCGGCCGAGGTCGTCAGCGTGAACAGGCCTCCCGCATGAAGCGTGCGAGCATCGAGTGGCGGCATCGAAGGCGCCTCGGGCGGCAGCCCACGCCGAATAGCCGCGAGTTCGGTCAGCACGACCTCCAGGTTCTGGAGGTTGGGGTGGTCGCGGGCGTAGCAGATGTCGAGGTCGCGGGTCAGCGAGGGCGAGCCGTGCGCCTGTGCGGCGAGGCCGCCAACGATCACGAATCGAACGTCGTGCTCGATCAGTTTGTCGAGGATGGCTTCAGGTCGGAACTCCGGCGTCTCGCTCATTCGGCAATGCGCTTGATCGAGCGGCGGATCTCGACGAAATGCGCATCATCGGCGAGCGCAAGAGCCAGGCGCTCCGAGGGCGTCAGCTGTAGGAGGTCCCGGATCTGCGTCCGATCGATGCCGATCCCGAGGCGGGGCTCGACCTCCAGTCCGAACCCGCACCCTTCGAGCAGCCGGTCCAACGTGCCGATCCGCGGGTCGACGCGTCCGCGCTCGATGCGGGCGATCGTCTCCTGCGGGATCCCGGTCTTGTGGGCGAGCTCGCGCTGGGTCAGCTTCGCCCGGCTTCGGGCGTATCGAAGCATGCGTCCGGACATCGACATGGGCGACCTCCTGATGACATATCCATCATCAAGGGCGTGAGCAGGCAGGTCAAGTGGCGGGCAGCGGGACGAAGGGGTCGAGCGCCGTCGAGACCGCCACGAACAGCGGCGACCCGTAGTCGACCTCGACCTCGCAAGTGGCGAGGCGCTGCGGGCCGCCCGGCGCCCCGAACTCGAACACGAATTCCTGGCCGTCGAACGCGGTCGGGCACTCGCCGGTGAACGGCCGTCCCTTGAGGATCGCGAAGTCGGTCGTCTTGATGGCCGCGTCGAGGGCCGCGAGCTGGTCGGGCGGCACCTGGCCGAGGTCGTTGGGCGGCTTGGCCGCCGAGTGGACGCGTCCGTCGCGCTCGACGGAGATCGTCGATCCGCACGGAGCCGCGAAGCATTCCCCGCCCCGGGTCTCCACGGTCAGCAGCGGGCCTGTCGCGATCGGGATCGGAATCGCGCCGTCGGAACAGGCGGCCGCGACGGCGGCGACGGCGATCGCGAGTGACGCGACCTGGAGGAGCCAGCGACGGTTGATCGGCATGGCCGCCCGACGACCGACGGCGCCTGCCGGTTCCCGTGGCAAGGGACTATCCTCGCGGCCATGCCCGTCCTGCGCAGCCGGCTCGATCCCAACGCGCCAGAGACGCGCGCGAACCACGACGCGATGTGCGAGCTCGTGGCCGACCTCCGGGCTCGCCAGGAGATCGTCGCCGGGCGCGGCGCCGGTGGCGACGAGTCGTCCATCGAGCGGCATCGCGAACGCGGCAAGCTGCCGGTCCGCGAACGCATCGAACGGCTCCTCGACCCCGGCTCCGCCTTCCTCGAGCTCTCTCCGCTCGCCGCGACCGGGCTGTACGACGACGATGCGCCGGGCGCCGGCATCGTCACGGGCATCGGCCGGATCGAAGGCACGACGTGTGTCGTCGTCGCGAACGACGCCACCGTCAAGGGCGGCACCTACTACCCGATGACGGTCAAGAAGCACCTGCGAGCCCAGGAGATCGCCCTCGAAAACCAACTTCCGTGCCTCTACCTCGTCGATTCCGGCGGCGCGTTCCTGCCCCTCCAGGCCGAGGTCTTCCCCGATCGCGATCACTTCGGCCGCATCTTCTACAACCAGGCCCGGATGTCGGCCGCAGGCATCCCGCAGGTGGCGCTCGTGATGGGCTCGTGCACGGCCGGCGGCGCCTATGTCCCCGCGATGAGCGACGAAACGGTCATCGTCAAAGGCACTGGCACGATCTTCCTCGGGGGCCCGCCGCTCGTGAAGGCGGCGACCGGCGAGGACGTGACGCCCGAGGAGTTGGGCGGCTCCGACGTCCACACGCGACTCTCCGGTGTGGCCGACCACGAGGCGCTCGACGACGAGCACGCGCTGGCGCTGGGTCGATCCATCGTCGCGAACCTCAACCGCAAGGCGCCCGAACCGCCCTGGGATCGCGGAGCGCCCGAGCCGCCCGCGGTCGACCCGGCCGGTCTCTACGGCGCGGTCTCGCTGGACGCCCGTCGGCCGATCCCGGTCCGCGAGATCATCGCCCGCCTGGTGGATGGCTCGCGCTTCCACGAGTTCAAGCCGCGCTACGGGGAGACGCTCGTCACCGGCTTCGCGCACCTCGCCGGCTACCCGGTCGCCATCCTCGCCAACGACGGCATCCTCTTCAGCCAGTCGGCGCTCAAGGGCACCCACTTCATCGAGCTCGCGTGCCAGCGCCGGATCCCGCTCGTGTTCCTCCAGAACATCACCGGGTTCATGGTCGGCCGCGAGTACGAGGAGGCGGGCATCGCCAAGGACGGCGCGAAACTCGTGACGGCGGTCGCCTCGGCCGAGGTCCCCAAGTTCACGATCCTCATCGGTGGCAGCTTCGGGGCCGGCAACTACGCGATGGCCGGCCGCGCGTACCAGCCACGGTTCCTGTGGTCCTGGCCGAACAGCCGGATCTCGGTGATGGGCGGCCAGCAGGCGGCCCGCGTCCTCTCTACGGTCCGGGGCGGCTTCGCCGGCGATGCGGAGCGCGATTCCTTCGAGGCGCCGATCCTCGAGACCTACGAGCGCGAGGGCTCGCCGTACTTCGCGACGGCCCGCCTCTGGGACGACGGCGTCATCGACCCGCTCGACACCCGCCGCATCCTGGCGATGGGCATCGAGGCGTCGCTCCACGCGCCGATCCCGGAGACCCGCTTCGGCGTCTTCCGGATGTGAACCGGTAGCATCAAGGTCGTGCCTCGCGTCAGCCGTCTCAACATCGCGCCCGTGCGCAGCCTCGGGCTGGAGTCGCGCGACGAGATCCGGGTCGAGGCAAAGGGCGTCCTCGAGGATCGCCGGTTCTTCGTCGCGGACGCGGGCGGCGACCGGATCGTCGATCAGCTGATCGCCGGGACGATGGTCCAGGTCGCCGCCTGGACCGACCCCGACGCCACGGTCCTGCGGCTCACGTTCCCCGATGGCCGGGTGGTCGAAGACGACGTGCGGCTCGCCGAGCCCATCGAGACGCCGATCCACGGCCGGACCGGCATTGGCCATGTCGTCGACGGTCCGTTCGCGGCGGCAGCTCGGCGAGTTCCTCGGCCGGGACGTGGTCCTCGTTCGATGCGACCAACCGGGCGGGACGAGGATCGCCAACGCGGTGACGCTCGTCACGGATGGCTCGCTCGATGCCCTCGGCGCAGCGCTCGGCGTCGGCGCGGTCGACCCTCGTCGATTCCGGATGCTCATCGAGCTCGACGGCGGTCGTCCGCACGAGGAGGACACCTGGATCGGCGGCCGCATCGGCCTGGGCGACACGATCCTGCGGATCACCGCCGGCGTGGCCCGCTGCGCGATGACCACCCACGACCCGGACACCGGGCATCGCGACCTCGACACGCTCCATGGCATCAAGGCATATCGCGGCCTGAGCGATGGGAAGGACCTGCTGTTCGGTGTTCGCGGCGAAGTGGAGCGGCCCGGCACGATCCGCCTGGGCGACGAGGTGACGATCCTCGAGCCTTAGCCCGCCTGATCGCGCGGCTTGCCCGCCGTCACCGCCGCCGGGTTCGCCCATCGTCGAACGACCACGACCCAGCTGATCGACGCCACGACGATGAGCGGCGAGACGCGCGCCGCGGCGATGACCCCGTCGCGCAGGACGACGCCGGCCATGTCGGCGGCGGTCGCGAGAGCATCGCGGGTTGGCGTCGGGTCCATCGCGAGCACGAGCCACGTGAGGACGAAGGTGCCGAGCATCGCAGAGGCGACGGAGGCGACCGGCGCGCCGACCCCGATCGCGAGACCGGCGCCGGCGGCGGATAGCCGCGAGCCGAGTGCGGCCGGTGTCAGCGCGGCGCCCAGCAGGGCGAGCCCGGGCAAGGCCATCACGAACGCCCAGACCCCGGCCCCGTTCGGGGCCCCAAGACCTTCAGGTGGCGCGACCCAGATCGCGACGGCGACGACGAACCCGAAATACGCGCCGGCCGTGAACGCGCCGCGGCGGGACGCGCGGATCGCCGCGAGCCGCTCGCCGGTGGGATCGGGCACCCAGTTCGGGTCGTTCGGCGAGATCACGCCGGCGCGATCTCCGATGGCACGGGGCTCATCGGGCGACGCTAGCAGCCCGAGCCGCTCCCGAGGATGACCCAGTGAGGGCAGGTCGAATCGCCCGAATGTACCTAGCGCCCCCGGATGATCCAGCGGCAGCCCAGCAAGTCGACCTCATGCGGCGTCGCTCCGGCGATGGCGAGGTGGACGGCAGACGTCGGCACCTTGGCAGTCGCGTTGCGGTCGGATCCGAACGGTCTGATCGCCGATCGTCGCGTCGCGTGCGCCCCCGCCGGCGAGCGACGGGCGGAACCGCAGTCCGGTCGTCCGCAGGTACCGCCCGATGGCGGTGGAGACGTCCCCGACCGCGATCTCGAGCGTCGTGACACGCGCTGGGTCGGCCCGCCTCGCTTCCCGGTCCTCGGGTGTCCACTCGGCGCCCGTTGGATCGTGTTCGATCAGGAAGGGCGGGAGCTCAGGGTCGAGGCGGCGTGGGGTCGCCAGTGTCCACCTGACCACCTGGCCGTCCGGACGGAGCCGTTCTCCCGATACCGGCTCATCGATGTCCGAACCACGCTCGCGCAGTGCCCGGACGTCGGCGCGGATGCCGTCGCTGGCGACCGCCCAGGTCACAAGGCCACCGCCGCCCGCCAACGCCCGAACCGTCGGGGCACCGAGCCACGACGCGGCCGCCAGCACGGGATCGAAGATGCCGACGAGCTCGAGGTACGTGTCGCCGAGCCAGACCAGACGGTTGAACGTGCCGAGCGCCTCGTGGCGGCCGCCACCACCCGGCGCCAGCCCGAGGCTCGACTCGAGCGAAGACGCCGCCTCGTCCGGGTCGGCGACGGCGATGACGAGATGGTCGATGCCGGTCAGCACGGGGCGAGCGTAGCGGTTCGGCGCGGTCGCTACGATGAGGCCATGAGCCCCGCCGTCCGCCTCGAACGCCGCGGTCCCGATGGCGCCATCGCGTGGGTGACGTTGTCCCGCCCCGAGGCCCACAACGCGTTCGACGCCGCGCTCGGCGCCGAGCTGCGCACGACCTTCGCGGCGCTGGCCCGGGAGGCACCCACCGCGCTCCGGGGCGTCGTCCTGGCCGGCGACGGGCCGTCGTTCTGTGCCGGGGCGGACGTAACCTGGATGCGGGCCGCGAGCACGCTCGACGTCGAGGGCAACGAGCAGGACGCGATGGGCATGGCCGATATGTTCGAGACCATCGACACCTGCCCGGCGCCGGTCATCGCGCGCGTGCACGGTGCCGCGCTCGGCGGCGGCATGGGCCTGTGCGCCGTGTCGGACCTGGTCATCGCCGAGAGCGGGACGCGGTTCGGCTTCTCCGAGACTCGGCTCGGGATCCTGCCGGCCGTCATCTCCCCGTTCGTGATCGCGAAGATCGGCGAAAGCCACGCCCGGGCGCTGTTCCCCGGCGGCCGACGGATCGATGCCGTCCGCGCACAGCGGATCGGGCTGGTCCACGAGGTCGTCGAGGGCGAGGAGGCCCTGGATCGTGCGGTCGACGCGGCAGTCGCGGACCTGCTGATGGCCGGGCCGACTGCGGCCCGTGCGGCGAAAGCCATCGTGCGCGAGGTTCGCGGCCTGGGCCACGGCTCGGCGAAGTGGCATACGGCCCGGGTCATCGCTCGCCAACGAGTCACCGAGGAAGCCCGCGAAGGCTTTACCGCGTTCGACGAGAAGCGGAGCCCGAGCTGGGCCCCCGAATCCGACGCGGACTGACGATTGCCGACGCCGGCCGCCCGGCAAGATGCGACAATCGCGACAGGCATGACCGAGGAACTGGCTCCAAGCGAGGTTGCGAAGCGGCTGGGGACGTCGACGCGGACGGTCCAGCGGTGGATCGAGGCCGGCAAGCTGCCTGCGCGACGCGTCGGAGGTCGTTGGCGTGTCGCGTTTGACGCGTTTGACGCGACAACGAGCCCGCGAGACGCCGCCGGCACATCCATCCGCACGCTCTTCATCGCGAATCGCGGCGAGATCGCTCGCCGCATCGAGCGAACCTGCGAACGCCACGGGATCCGTGCCCTCGCGCCGGAGACGGACGGCCCGAACGCGCTCGACCTGCTCGACGCCGAAGCCGTCGTCGAGGCGGCACGCGCCAGCGGCGCCGACGCCGTCCATCCGGGCTTCGGGTTTCTCGCCGAGAACGCCGACTTCGCAGAACGAGCGCAGGCGACGGGCCTGATCTGGGTCGGACCACCACCGGATGCGATCCGGGCGATGGGCGACAAGGCCGCAGCACGCCGCTTGGCGGACTCGCTGGGGGTGCCGGTGCTCGCCGGGTATGACGATACCGAGCAGGACGACGACGTCCTGGCCAAGGCCGCACGCCGGATCGGGTTCCCGGTCCTCGTCAAGCCGGCGGCTGGCGGTGGCGGCAAGGGCATGCGCGTGGTCCGCGACGAGGCCGCCTTCCTCGACAACGTCGCCGCGTCTCGGCGGGAAGCGCGCGCGGCGTTCGGGGACGAGCGCCTGATCATCGAGCGGTTCGTCGAAGGCGCGCGGCACGTCGAGGTCCAGGTCCTGTTCGATTCTTACGGGAACGGCATCCATCTCGGCGAGCGCGACTGCTCGATCCAGCGACGCCACCAGAAGATCCTCGAGGAGAGCCCGTCGCCGGGCATCGGTGGCGACCTCCGCAGGCGTCTTGGCGACGCCGCGCTCGCCCTTGCATCGGCCGTCGGCTACGTGAACGCGGGCACCTGCGAATTCCTCGTCGACGAGCGCGGCGAGCCGACGTTCATGGAGATGAACACGCGGCTGCAGGTCGAGCACCCGGTCACAGAGGTCGTCACAGGGCGGGACCTCGTCGCGGACCAGCTCCGCATCGCGGCCGGCGAGCCGCTCGGCGTCGGGCCGGACGACATCCACCACACCGGTCACGCCATCGAGGTCCGGCTCTATGCCGAGGACGCCGAGGCCGGGTTCCTGCCGGCGACCGGGCGGGTCGGGTCCCTCCGTTGGCCGGCCGGCGACGGCATCCGGGTCGATGCCGGGATCGACCTCGGCACCGAGATCGGCGGTCGGTTCGACCCGATGCTCGCCAAGATCGTCGCGTGGGGCGCCGACCGCGACGAGGCGTTGGCTCGGCTGACGGCCGCGCTCGACGAAACCAGGGTCCTCGGTCTGGTCACGAACCTGCGGTTCCTGCGCTGGCTGGTCCGGCACCCCGTCGTCCACGACGGGGCCGCGCGGATCGACACGCTCGATCGGATCTGGCCACCTGACGGCTGGGCCGAACGAGCGGCGATCCCCATCGCGGCATGGACGACGGCTGCCGGACTGCTCGCCACACCGGGCGCCCCTGAACCGACCGACGATCCCTGGTCCGGCGGCTGGCGCCTCAACGGGTCACGTCGCGTCAGACTCGAGGCCGACGGACTCGCCAGGTCGGTGGCGGTCGATGACGGCGCGCCGGTGCTGGCCGCCGTGGTCGTCGATAGCACGGCTCATGTCGATGTCGCGGGGCGGAGCGTCGCCTTCACGCTGGCCCCGGCGCCCGACGTCGATCGGGCCGCGGCCGAGGCCCGGCATGGGCATGGCAACGGACCTGCCGACGGCCCCGCCCGGCTCGTCGCCCCCATGCCGGGCTCCGTCCTGGCCGTCCACGCCGTGGTCGGCGAGTCGGTGTCGGCGGGCGACCCCATCGTCACGCTCGAGGCGATGAAGATGGAGCACGTCGTCGTCGCACCGATCGACGGTCGGTTGACCGAGTTGCTCGTCCGCCCCGCGGACCAAGTGGTACGCGGCCAGGAGCTCGCGCTGATCGAGCCCTGACCCGGCTCGGTCGGGTACGCTCAGCGACGCCCGAATACCGGAGGTCCATCTCGATGGCGAAGACCGAGCTCCCCAAGACCCGCGAGGCGCTGCTCAAGCTCCACGCCGAGACCCGCCGGGTGCGCAATGCGGCCGCCCACAAGTCGCACGAGCAAGCCGCCGCCCTCGACCTGCTCGGTCGGATCGAGGTCGAGATCGCCCGGCTTGAGCGGGCGATGGATCCGCCCAGGGTCTGACGCGGTCCCGGCACCGACCCGTGGACGAGCAGGTCAGGATCTACGAGGTCGGGCCGCGTGACGGCCTGCAGAACGAGGCGACCGCCCTCCCGACGACGATGAAGGCACGCTTCATCGAGCTCCTCGCGGAGGCGGGACTGCGCGAGATCGAGACGACCTCGTTCGTCTCGCCCAAGGCCATCCCGCAGTTGGCCGACGCCGACGCGTTGATGGCGTCCCTGCCGCGACGGGCCGGCATCCGCTATCCGGTCCTCGTGCCGAACGAGCTCGGCATGGCTCGCGCGGAGGCCGCCGGCGCAGACGCCGTGGCCGTCTTCACCGCCGCGACGGACGCGTTCACGCAGGCGAACATCGGGATGACGATCGCCGAGTCGCTTGAGGTGTTCGCACCCGTCCTCGCCCGCGCTGCCGACCTCGGTTGGTGGCGGCGCGCCTATGTCTCGACCGCGTTCGGATGTCCGTACACCGGACGTGTCGAGCCGGACGATGCCGTCGCGGTCGCCCTCGAGTTGTTGGAGCTGGGCGTTGACGAGATCTGCTTCGGCGACACGATCGGGGTCGGCGTCCCCGGCCAGGTCGCGGCCCTCACCGGGCTGGCCGCCGAGGGCGGGATCGGGCTGGACCAGCTCGCGTTCCACTTCCACGACACGCGTGGCACGGCGCTCGCAAACGTCGAGGCGGGACTCGACGCGGGTGTCCGTTGTTTCGACTCGGCGGCTGGCGGGACCGGCGGCTGCCCGTACGCGCCAGGGGCGGCCGGCAACCTCGCCACCGAGGACCTCGTCTACTACCTCGACGCGTCCGGCTGGGAGACCGGCGTGAGCCTCGCGGGGATCCTGACCGCGGCCGACTTCATCGCCGAGGCGCTCGGCAAGCCCCTCTCGACCAAGGTCGGGCAGGCGGGCGGGTGGGATCCGGAGACGGGGGCGTCGACGGGTCGCCGGTGACGCGCGGCCACGCGTGTCTTGGCCGCATGCCGCGAGCGTGAACCGGAGTCTCTGTTATCGTCCGCGCGATGGACGGCGTCGTTCTCGTTCTGAACCAGAACTACGAGCCGCTGAACGTCTGTAACCTGCCTCGGGCCTTCCGCCTCCTCTTCGGTGAGAAGGCCGAAGTGATCGAGTACGACCACCAGGTGATCCGGACGCCGCGGACGGAGTTCCGCGCGCCCTCCGTCATCCGCCTGCAGCACCTCATCCGGCGGCCCCGGCCGCGCGTGAAGCTGTCCCGGCGCGAGATCTTCGCCCGCGACCGGCACGTGTGCCAGTACTGCGGCCGCCAGTCGCACGACATGACGCTCGATCACGTCGTGCCCCGGCACCGTGGCGGTGTGCACACGTGGGAGAACCTCGTGACGGCGTGCAAGTCGTGCAACCACCGCAAGGGCGGCAAGACGCTCGAGGAGGCGCGGCTGCGCCTGCTCCGGCCGCCGTTCGAGCCGCGCAACGACATCTACTCCCTGTTCACGCCGTACCTCGCCGACGAGAACAACGAGGCGTGGCGGACCTACCTGTTCCTGGGACGCAACTGACGGCGGCGACCCCCGAGGCCACGATCCGGGCGGGGATCCCGGAGCCTGTGCGCGACCTGTTGTCGACGCTCTGGGAGGGCGGACACGCCGCGTATGTCGTCGGGGGGTCCCTTCGCGACCTGGTGCTGGGCCGGCCGGCCGCGGACTGGGACCTGGCGTCGAACGCCCTGCCCGAGCGGGTCCTCGAGTTGCTGCCCGACGCCGTCTACGAGAACCAGTTCGGGACGGTCGCGATCCGCCGCGGCACCGAGGTCTTCGAGATCACGACCTTTCGCTCCGACCACGACTACGCCGACTTCCGACGTCCGCACCGGGTCGAGTTCGGCGACACCATCGAGCTCGATCTCGCACGGCGAGACTTCACCTGCAACGCCATGGCGTGGGGAGCGGTTGCCGAGGCCGCCGATGCGCCCGGACTCGTGGATCCGTATGACGGTGCCGGGGACATCGCGGCTCGCCGGCTGCGGGCGGTCGGCGATCCACTTCGGCGGTTCGAGGAAGACGCCCTCCGGATGGTCCGCGCCGTCCGCCTGGCGGCGACGCTCGACTTCGAGGTGGAAGCCGCGACACGGGCCGGGATCGAGGCACGCGCCGAGCTGGTCGGCCACCTGTCGGGCGAGCGGATCGCGACCGAGCTCGACAAGCTGCTGGCCGCCGAACGCCCGTCCGCCGGTCTACGGCTGCTGGCCGAGACGGGCCTGCTGACGGGCATCTCGCCCGAGCTCGCGTCGCAGCAAGGGATCCCGCAGAACAAGGCGCCCGGCGAGGACCTGTGGGATCACACGCTCCGGACCGTCGACGCCGCCCCGAGCGCCCGGCCAGTAGTCCGGCTGGCTGCGTTCGTCCATGACATCGGCAAGCCGGCGACGTTCGCCGACGGCCATTTCATCGGCCACGACACCGCCGGGGCGGACCTCGCCGGGGCGTTCCTGGAGCGACTGCGGTCGCCGAAGTCCGTTCGCGAGCGCATCGTCCACCTGGTCCGGAACCATATGTTCAGCTACGAGTCGAACTGGTCGGACGCGGCCGTGCGACGGTTCATCGCGAAGATGACCCTCGACGGCGCGGCGCCCGAGGCGCTCGACGAGCTCTTCGAGCTGCGGGCCGCCGACAACGTCGGTTCCGACCTGCCTGCCGACGCCGGCGGCCTCGATGAACTCCGGGCACGGGTCACAGCCGCGCTACTCGAAGGGGTGGCCCTCGATCGGCGCGACCTCGTCGTCGACGGCCGCGACCTGATGACCGAACTGGGCCTCGAACCCGGTCCGCGGCTCGGCCGGATCCTGGACTCGCTGCTCGAGCGCGTCCAGGGCGACCCCGCCCTCAACGACGGGCCGACCCTGCTGCTCCTGGCGCAGGGCATGCTGGCGGACGACTCGTGATCGAGCTACTGCTCGAGGCCGAACGGGCGATGGAGATGGGCCGGATCGACGCCGCCGAGACCCTCTATCGGCAGGTCGTCGAGTCCGACCCACGCAACGCGATCGCGGCGGTCGGGCTCGCGCGCGTGACGCTTGAACGGGGCGACGAGCGTGGTGCATATGAGGCCGCGCAGAAGGCGCTCGCCATCGATCCCGAGAACTCGGCTGCGCAGCGGATGGTCACCCGGCTCGCCGAGGTGCTGGCGTTCCGGGGCGAACCCGTGGCCGAACCGGAACGAGCGAGCGACACGCCCGCCCCAGCACCGGTCGACGACGCGCCGCGCTCCACGGACGGCCGCTCATTGCTCGACCGCGTCTTCCGCAAGCGCTGACCGGGGGACGGCCCGACACCATCCCCCAGGTGACCGGCCGGTGAGCGGGCCGGACTACGATCGGTGTGCCGAGGGCACGCCAGCGGTGGTCGGATCAGGAGTGGCGCGGTGCCCGGTCGGCGGTCCTTCTTCGTCGTGTCGATCGGGCTGGTGATGTCCGTCGTGGCGGGCGTCGCCGTCGTCCGCTGCCAGCGGCCGGTCGGGCTCGCGGACGAGCTCGGGTGGCGCGAGGCCGCGACCCCGGCGATGGCGACCCGTGAGGCGGAGGCCGTCCAGCGACGGATCGCCGATTGCATGGCGCGGCTCGACCTGCCCTATGTCGAGTTCGTCGACCCGGCGCCCGAGATCCCCGACTCGGACCTCGGCCCGCGAGAATGGGCGGCGACGTGGGGATTCGGCGTGTCGACATCGGTCGGGGTCGCCGATCCGGGTCCACCCGCCGCCGACCCGAACCTCGCCCACATGGAAGGGCTGCCACCCGGCAAGCGCGACGGATACCGGTCGGCCCTGTACGGAACGGCGGCTACGCCCGGTTGCGCCGCCGACGCGAACGACGCGGTCTACGGCCGCCACGACCGGCTGTTGGCCGGGCTCGCGGGCGAGCTGACCGAGCTGGAGCAACGGATCGCCGCCGACCCGCGAACCGTCGACGCCGACGCTCGCTGGCTCGAGTGTGCCTCGACCCCCGTCTTCCGGCCGTCGGGTCGCCGCGCGTTCGGACGCGAAGCGATCGACGAGGTCAGTCGCCGCCTCCAGGCGCTCATGGGCCCACCGCCCGGCGCTGCCGACTTCGACCGGAAGGCGCTCGAACGCCTGCAGGCGTTCGAGATCGACATCGCCCTCCGGGGCATCGACTGCGACGCCGGCGTCCGACCGACCCTCGAATCCGTTCGGCTCGAGTACGAGGCACGGTTCGTCGAGGCGCATCGGGCGATCCTCGACGACATCAAGGCGCGTGCCACGATGCTCGATGCCGAGCTCGGGCTCGCGCCCGCTCAGCCGCCCGACCTCGTATCGTTCGAGCCATGACGCGCATCCTGGTCACCGGTGGGGGCGGTTACGTCGGCTCGGTCTCGGCCGCGGCGTTCCTTGCCGCCGGCCACGAGGTGGTCGTGGTCGACGACCTGACGACCGGCCATCGGGCGGCGGTGCCGTCGGGCGCCCGGCTGCACGTCGGCTCGTACGGCGACCAGGAGGCGATGGCCCGCCTTCTCACCACGGAGCGCATCGAGGCGATCCTCCATTGCGCCGCGCGCTCGCTGGTCGGGGAGTCGATCGTCGAACCGGCCAAGTACTACCGCGACAATGTCGCGGGGGGCGTGGCGCTGCTCGAGGCGGCCCGGACCGTCGGCGTCGGACGGGTCGTGTTCTCGTCCTCGGCCGCGGTCTACGGCACGCCCGACCAGACCCCGATCCCCGAGGATGCCGTGCTCCGCCCGATCAACCCATATGGCGAGACGAAGCGGACGTTCGAGTCCGCCCTCGCCTGGTATGGCCGGGCCTACGGGATCCGGGGCGTCAGCCTGCGCTACTTCAACGTGGCGGGCGCCACCGAGGAGCTTGGCGAGGACCACGATCCGGAGACCCACCTCATCCCCAATGTCCTGGCCGCGGCGGAGGGCCGCCAGGCATTGACCGTCTTCGGCGACGACTATCCGACGCCCGACGGGACCTGCGTCCGCGACTACATCCATGTCGAGGATCTCGCCGACGCTCACCTCGGGGCGATCGATGCGACCGCCCCGCACGACCCGCGGACCGACGCCTTCCTCGCGTGCAACCTCGGGGTCGGCGGCGGCTTCTCGATCCGGGAGGTCATCGCGGCGGCTGAACGTGCCGTCGGCGCGCCGATCCCGTTCACGATCGGGCCGCGCCGCGAGGGCGATCCGCCCGTGCTGGTCGCCGCGGTCGAGCGGGCCACGTCAATCCTGGGTTGGCGCCCGGCCCACCCGTCACTCGACGAGATGGTCGGCAGCGCGTGGGCCTGGCGCCAGCGCCATCCGGACGGCTACCCGGCCTGATCGCCGCCTCGTTGCGGCGTCCTAGCGCGGCTCGATCGGGGCGCTCGCAGGCGCGAGGCGCTCGGGCGGGGCGATCGGCACCACGGGCTCGAGCTCGTCGCCGCCCTCCCACCGGTCGCTGACCGGCCAGACCAGCCACAGGCCGATGAGCATCGTCACGAGCAGGCTGACGATGGCGATCTGGTAGGCGCCGTTGCCGAGTGAGTCGAAGAACAGGAACACGATCGCGCCGTACAGCAGCTGGCCGATCACCTGCGAGCCCTTGCCGACCAGCCCGTACAAGCCGAAGAACTCGCCGAGCCTTGCAGGCGGCGACAGGCGGATCATGAACACGCGATCCGCCACCTGGACGCCGCCCAGGCCGCTGCCGAGGATGGCGCCCGCGACGACGAAGATGGCCATGCCCGGCGTCGTGCCGCTCAGGCCGAGTGAGACGATGCCCAGCAGCAGCCCGACGACCCACGAGGCGAGGACCGCGACGAGCGTCCGCTTCGGGCCGAACCGGTCGACGAGATAGCCCCAGCCGAAGCTCGCGACGATCGCGACGACCGTCAGCACGACCGAGGTGATGAGCCACTGGCCCTGCGTGAGCCCGACAGCCCGGACCGCGACGACGCTCATCACGACGATCAGGGTGTTCACCGCATCGCTGTAGAAGAACCGACCGAGCAGGAATCGGAGCAACCCCGGCACGGTCCGGGCGTGGTCGATCGTGACCCGGATCTGCGTGAGCGAGGCGGCGACGTCGCTCATCCGGACCTTCGTCGCCGTCGAGCCGGGCGCGTCGTGGACGAAGAGGAAGATCGGGATCGCGAAGACCGCGAACAGCACCCCGGCGATGAGGAAGATCGGGTCGGGCGTCTCAGTGATGCCCAGCAGGATCAGCGTGACGGCCGCGAAGATCGTCCCCATGTAGCCCACGCCGACGCCGATCCCCGACAGCTTGCCACGGGTCGCCGGGTGGCTGACGGTCGAGAGCGTCGCGTCGTAGTAGATGAGCGCGGCCTGGTAGGCGAAGTTCGCGAGGGTGAACAACGCAGTGCCGACGAGGGCCGGCGACGGCCCGATGAGCACCGTTGGAGCGATGGTCAGCACCGTGAAGAACAGCAGGAACGGCAGGCGCCGACCGCCCCGGTCGCTGAGTGCCCCGAGGATCGGCGAGACCAGCGCATTGAGCCCGACGCTGATCGCGATCGCGATGCCCTGGACCAGCTGGCCCAGGCCCTGGCCGTACCGGCTGTCGTCGGTGAGCCATAGCCCGATGGCCGTCGAGACGACCGCGTAGCTGAAGATCGTGTTGGCGAAGTCGTACAGCGACCAGGCGACCGGGACGATCGTCCGACCGCTCGGCGTCATGCCGGCGAGCCCGCCCGGCCGCCCGCCGCGCGAGCCGGCACCGTCGGAGGCGGGAACGCGGGACGGAGCCTCGCTCGTCACGGCGCGATGATAGCCGCGTACGATGGGCCCATGAGCACCCTGGCCATGGTGCAGGAGTTGCGCCCGCAGTCGTTCGGGTCGGGGTCGGCCCACACCGTCCACGACCCGATCGTCGAGCCGCTGTGGCTCGGTGTCCGCGTGCTGGCCGCGGTCGACCGGTCAGCGGAGTCCGGCGACTCGGCTGAAGTCGCCGCCGCGGCGACGACCCTCACCGACGACACCGGATCGCCCATCGAGGACCATTGGGAGATCCAGGCGGCACTGGCGGCATCGGCGTTGGCCGACCGATTCATCCTCGATGGCTACCTGACCAAGCAAGTGGCCCATGACGGCACCGGGATCTACACCGGCGTCGAGGCCAAGGTGTCGACCGGCAAGCTCCTCGCGCAGGGGTTGCTCGGCGATCGGATGGACCGGGCGGCCAAGCAGGCCGAGGAGCTCGAACAGCGACAGGCGGCGGCGAGCCTGGCCGCCGCCGACATCGTGGCCTTCGTCGCGATCGACATCCTCTGGCTCGATGGCGAACCGCTCTTCGACGTGCCGCTACTCGAGCGAAAGCGGCTGCTCGACTCGGTGCTCACGGAGACCGACCTGATCCGCGTGGGGCAATACGTCCGTCCGCCGATCGACACCTGGATGGGGTCCTGGCGCGCCCTCGGGTTCACCGGGATGACCTTCAAGGCCGCGAACGGGCGCTATCGCCCGGGCACCACCGCCAAGGACTGGGCCACGTCCACGATGCCTCGCCGCTGACCCGAGGGACGGCCGGCGCGGCACGCGTCGGACCGGGATGGTACGGTGGGGTCGTGCCCGAAACAGCCCTGACGCCGGCGATCCGCGATGTGATCGCCCGGCTCGGTCGGGCCGACATCATGGTCGGCATCCCGAGCTTCAAGAACGCGGCGACCATCGGATACGTGGTGCGGGCCGCGCAGGCCGGCCTGGTCCAGTACTTCCCCGACCTGCATCCGGTCGTGGTCAATTCCGACGCCGGGTCGCCCGATGGCACGGGCCGCGTCGTGGTTGAGACCGAACCGCCCGACTACGTGGAGCAGATCCTCCTCGTCCGGCCGAGCCACAAGCTCGAGCGGGTCAGCCTGACCTACCCCGAGATCGACGGCGTCGGCGGCAAGGGCGCCGCCCTGCGGAGCATCTTCGAGATCGCCGCAGCGCTCGAGGTCCAGGCGCTCGTCGTGGTCGACAGCGACCTGCGCTCGATCGTGCCCGAATGGATCGAGCTCCTGGCCGGTCCCATCCTCAAGGGCGGCTATGACTTCGTGGCCCCGCTCTACGCCCGGTACAAGTACGACGGGACGATCACCAACACCGTCACCTACCCGCTCACGCGTGCGCTCTACGGCCACCGCATCCGCCAGCCGATCGGCGGCGACTTCGGCGTGTCGGGCGATCTCGTCCGGCACTACCTCGAACTCGATGACTGGACGCCCGAGATCAGCAAGTTCGGGATCGACATCTGGATGACGACCTCCGCCCTGACCGGCGGCTTCGCGGTCTGCCAGACGCGCCTCGGCGCGAAGATCCACGACCCGAAGGACCCGGGATCCGATCTCGGACCGATGTTCCGGCAGGTCGTCGGGACCATCCTGCGCCTCGCCGACCGCTACGCCGACCATTGGCTGCCGATCACCGGGAGCCATGACGTCCCCGCCTACGGGTTCGAGCGGATCATCGAGCCGCCGCCGCTCGAGGTGAACACGCTCCGGCTCCTGTCCGAGTTCCATGCCGGCTCGCTGACCCTCGCGGACACGTGGCGGACGATGCTCGCCCCGGCGACCGCCGCGACGGTCCTCGAGCTCGCGGCCGAGGCCGGGACCCTGGCCGACACGGCACGGACCAAGCTCGGCATCGGGGGGGACGTGGCGTCCACGACGGCCACGACGCTCCAGATGGCCGAGGCGGCCAGCTCGTACCACTTCCCCGACGACCTGTGGGCCCGGGTCGTCTACGACCTGGTCGTGTCCGCGCGTCGCGTCATCGCGGCGACCACGCCGGGTCCGTCGCTGGAGACCCTGGTCGCGGCGCTGGTCCCGATCTACTTCGGTCGGGTCGGCAGCTTCGTCATCGAGAACCGCCACATCCCGACCGACGCCGCGGAGGAGCGCGTCGAGCGACAGGCTCGTGAGTTCGAGCTCCTCAAGCCGTACCTCGTCGAGCGTTGGGAGGCCGAGGCTCGATGACCAGCCGGTCGCCGCTGCCGTCGCGCATCCTCATCCCGGTCGCCAACCCGATGACGGCCGAGGAACTGATCCGCCTCGGCGCGGCGATGCTCGATCCCAAGCACGGCGAGATCTCCGCGCTCGGGATCGTCGAGGTGCCCGAGGGGATGCCGCTCTCCGAGGGCGCGACGCGGGCCCGCCACGCCAGGCGGCTCCTCCAGCGCGTGCTCGACTACGCCCCGGACGGCACGACGATCCATCCCATCGTCCGTATCGGGCGGCACGCCGCCGAAGGCATCGTCGAGGCGTCGGCCGAGCAGGAAGCGGACCTCATCATCTTCGGCTGGGGCGGCCGGGCGCCGACCGGTCGCAATGGCAACGGGACCTCGGTCTTCTCGCCGACCATCGACGAGGTCGTCCGCGACGCGCCATGCGATATCGCGGTCGTCAAGCAGCGCGGCGCGAAGGACATCAAGCGGATCCTCGTGCCGGTCCGCGGCGGCCCGCATGCCGAACTCGCGATCCGGTACGCCGATGCGATCGCGCGCTTCCACTCGGCCACGGTCGTCGTCCTCCACCTCGTCCCGCCGGGCATCACCCTCGCGGTCCGGGCACAGGCGGAGCGCGCCCTGGCCGCGTTCGTCAAGCAACACCTCCATGGCCGCGGTGAGGCCCTCCTGCGCGAGGCGCCCAACGTCCGCAACGCGATCCTGCGCGAGGCCGAGAAGGCCGACCTGGTCGTCATGGGCGCGTCCGCCGCGCCAAGCGGTGCCGACGGGGAGAGCCACCTGTTCGGCGCCCTCCCCGAGGCCGTCGCGGCGCGCGCGAAGCCATCGGTGGTCGTCGTCCGGACGCGCGAGACCATCGCCCGTCACACCTTCGACCAACTGGCCGCGCGAGCCGAGACGCTCGCCGCCGCAGACCGCGCGGCCGAGGAGGCACGGGCCGTTCCGGTCCGGGTCGAGCGCTGGTTCGGCGAGTCGAACTTCCACCATGCCGAGTTCGCCGATCTCCGGCGGCTCGTCACGCTCAAGGAGAAGCAGCACCTCACGGTCAGCCTGGTCCTGCCCACGCTCGACGAAGAGGAGACGATCGGGCCGATCGTCCGGCGCGCGATGCGCGAGATGGTCGGCCGCGTGCCGCTGCTCGACGAGATCCTCGTCATCGATTCCGTGTCGACGGACCGCACGCGCGAGATCGCCGAATCGGAAGGTGCCCGCGTCGTCCAGCACCCCGACATCCTCACCAGGTACGGCTCATTCAAGGGCAAGGGCGAGGCGCTCTGGAAGTCGATCTACGAGACCACCGGCGACATCGTGGTGTGGGCCGACACGGACGTGAAGAACTGGCACCCGCGCATGGTCTACGGGACGCTCGGCCCGCTCCTCCACGAGCCACGCCTCCAGTACGTCAAGGGCTACTACCAGCGCCCGATCGTCGAGGAGGGGATCCTCAAGGAAGGCGGTGGCGGCCGGGTCACGGAGCTGGTCGCGCGCCCGCTCATCAACCTGTTCTACCCCGAGCTCTCCGGGATGATCCAACCGCTCGCCGGGGAGTACGCGGGTCGTCGCTCGTTGCTCGAGGCCATCCCGTTCTTCACCGGGTATGCCGTGGAGATCGGCCACCTCATCGATGCCGCCGAGCGGGTCGGCATCGAGGGCCTCGGACAGGTGGACCTCGAGCGGCGAGTCCACCGTAACCAGGAGCTCGAGGGCCTGTCGCGGATGTCGTTCGTGATCCTCCAGGCGGTCATGAAGCGGCTCGAGGAACGGCGCAAGGCCCGCCTGTTCGCCGAGATGGGCTCGACGATGAAGCTGCCGCGGTCCGGCCGCGGGCGACTGTCGCTCGAGGTCATCGAGCTGGCCGACCAGGAGCGCCCGCCGATGATCCGCATCCCCGAGTACCTCGAACGGCGTCGCGCCGCCGGTGCCGCCGCCACCGAGCCATCCACCCGATAGGCGCCCCTCCGGCGATGATCGAGCGCCTCGACGCAGCGGCGTACGCCGACTCGATCCCTGCGCTGGCCGGGCTGCTCACCGATGCGGTCGCGAGCGGCGCGGGCGTCCACTTCCTGGCCGGGGTGACCGACGACGAGGCCGCGGCCTGGTGGCGCGAGCGGATCCCGCAGGTCGCCGACGGCACCATCTCGGTGTTCGTCGCGCGCGGCGGGAACGGTCGCATCGTCGGGTGCACCATCCTCATCCGGTCGCGCAACCCGAATTCGATGCATCGCGCGGAGATCGGTAAGGTGCTCGTCCTCCGCGACGCCCGACGACAGGGTCTCGGCCGGGCGCTCATGGAGGCCGCCGAGACCCAGGCCCGTGCCGATGGCCGCTGGTTGCTCGTCCTGGACACCGTCACCGGCAGCGCCGCGGATGCGCTCTACCGGAGCCTGGGTTGGCAGGAACTGGGCACGATGCCGGACCACGGCCGGCTTCCGGACGGCACCCTGTCGCCGACGACCTTCTTCTGGAAGGATCTCCGATGACGGCCGCGAGGCCCTGGACGATCCTCATCGCGCCCGACTCCTTCAAGGGTTCGCTCACGTCGGTCGACGTCGCGACGGCCCTGGCTGCCGGCTGGACTCGGGCCCGACCCAACGACCGGATCGTCCTGTCCCCGCTCGCGGACGGTGGCGAGGGCACGCTCGAGGCCGTGGCGGCCGCCGGCGGCTGGACCTGGCAGACGACCTCGGCGCGCGACCCGCTCGGGCGGACGATCACGGCACGATGGTTGCGCTCGGAGGACGGGACGCACGCGGTCATCGAGATGGCCGAGGCGTCGGGGCTGTCCCGGCTGGCGCCGGACGAACGCGATCCGATCGGCGCCTCGACCGCCGGCACGGGCGACCTGATCCGAGCGGCCCTCGACGTCGGGGTCAGTTCGATCGTCATGGGCATCGGCGGCAGCGCCACGACCGATGGTGGCCGTGGCATGCTCGAGGCGCTCGACGGCGCGGACGAGAGCCTCGCGCGCGTGACCCTGCAGGTCGCATGTGACGTCACGAACCGGCTCCTCGGTCCGGCGGGTGCCGCGGCGACGTATGGGCCCCAGAAGGGCGCGACACCGGACGATGTCGCGACGCTCGATGAGCGGCTCGCGCGCTGGGCCGACGAACTCGATGCCCGGACCGGTCGCCAGGAGCGGGACACGCCCGGGGCGGGAGCCGCGGGCGGACTCGGCTATGCGTTCCTCACGATCCAGGATCGGTTCCGTTCGTTCGCGTTGCGCCCGGGCGTCGAGCTGGTCATGGAAGCCACCGGGTTCGCCGACAAGCTCGTGCACGCGGACCTCGTCATCACGGGAGAGGGCCGGATCGATGCCCAGACCGCCTTCGGCAAGACGGCGCTCGGGGTCGCCCGACAGGCGCGCGATGCGGGCGTCGGGTGCATCGCCGTCGGCGGCGGCGTGGTACCCGAGGGGATCGACGCGCTTGCGGCGGTCCGTGCCGTGGTGGTGCCCGTCACCGAGCGACCACAGTCCATCGAGGCGGCGATGGCGGCCGGGACCGCCCCGCTCGAGCGCTGCGGTGAGCGTCTCGCCGCGCTGCTGAGCCTCGGGGCGAAGGCCGCCGACCGATGACCAGCGCGGTACCGACGCCAAGGCCGAAGCCCAGGCCGCGTCCAAAGAAGCGCAAGTTCTCCGATCCTGCGCGCACGTACGCGAAGCGCCTCGAGCGCTACCGTCCAGGTCTCGTCGGCTACGTTCTCGACGGCCTGGCCGGTAGCTATGGCCGCGAAGCCTGGGAGCGCCGGCTGGACCCGACCAGCGAACTGATCCTGACGATCCTCACCCAGAACAGCGCCGATACGAACGCCGAGGTCGCGTTCGAGCGATTGCGCGAGGCCTACCCGTCGGGCCTGCCGCCCGAGGTCCACAAGCCGGGGATCGGCTGGGGCGGCGTCGGACTGCCCGAGGGTGCGCCGCCGGACTGGGCCGCGGTCGAGCACGCGCCGCTCCCCGAACTGGTCGAGGTGATCCGGCCCGGCGGTCTCGCCAACCAGAAGTCACCGCGGATCCAGGCCACGCTCCGGTTCATCCGGGAGGACCGGGGCGATTACTCGCTCGAGTTCCTCGGCGACATGACAGCCCTCGACGCGCGCGACTGGCTGACCCGCATCGACGGGATCGGCAAGAAGACCGCGTCGGTGCTGCTCCTGTTCTGCTTCGGTCTCCCGCTCATGCCGGTCGACCGACACGTGGAGCGCGTGTCCAAGCGGATCGGCCTCATCCCGGCCAAGGCGTCAGCCGACGCCGCGCACGACCTGTTCCTCGCCATGCTCGAGCCCGACCAGATGTACGAGGCTCACGTGAACCTCATCCATCACGGCCGAGTCGTCTGCCACGCGCGTCGGCCAGCCTGCGAGATCTGCCCCGTCAAAGCACGTTGCCGATTCGTCGATTCGAAGGCGATCTGAGTGCAGTCCGCCGCGGTGTGGTGGACATCCGTGCCGAGCGGTGCGGTGCGCCTCGCCAACAGTTTCCCCCGGGTCGGTACGAATGCAATCTTCCGCGTAAGGTGCCGGTGCGGTACTCGTTGCACACATGTCGAGAACGTCGGGGATCTCGTTCAATCGACGGCCGTCCCATCACGCCTCCGGGCCGGAGGCTGAGGGCGGTCGCGGCGCGCGTCGATCGAGGCGGTTGGGACGCGGTCAGTCGCTGGTCGAGTTCAGCCTCGTCTTCCCCTTCTTCCTGATCCTCCTCTTTTCCGTCATCGAGTTCGCCTTCGCGTTGAACGCCCTCCTGTCGGTGGACTTCGCGACCCGCGAAGCGGCCCTTGCCGCCGCCGAGGCGGGCACCCAGACCGGCGCCGACTGCTCGATCCTGCGAGCCATCGAGCGCAGCGTCGAGCCGCCGGCGAACGACGACCAGCTCACCCAGGTCCGGATCTTCCGGGCCACGGCGAACGGCGACCCGGCCAGCCCGCTCCGCGAGATGGTCTACACGCGCGGCGGCAGCATGAGCTGCCCGCTCCCCGACGGGACGGCGTCCACTCTGCCCTACACCTACGCCTCGGGGACGTACACGGCCGCGACCAGGTGCAACACGCTCGCCGGCTGCGGCGCTGGTTCCGTCAGCGTCGATACCGTCGGCGTCGAGGCGACCTACAACTACAAATGGCATACGCCGCTGCCCAACCTGTGGTCCCAGTCCGGCACCGGCTACCTGATGACGAACGGCAACGCGATGCGCATGGAGCCGGTCCAGTGAGGCGCCCGCACGTCGCCCGCCGACCGGTCCGTGACCGCCGCCGTGGCCAGAGCCTCGTCGAGTACGCGATGACGGTGCCCGTCTTCCTGCTGATCCTCCTGGGGATGCTCGAGTTCGGGTTCGCCTTCTCGCATCACCTGACGATGGAGTACTCCACGCGCGAGGGCGCCCGGACCGGGGCGTCACTGGCGAACGGCTCCAACGAGGTCGCCTGTGCCACCGTTGATGACCACGTCATCGCGGCCGTCCAGCGCGTCCTGACCGGTGCGGGCTCGCAGGTCTCGCTCAACCGCATCGGCGAGATCCGCATCTACAAGGCCAACGGCACTGGCCAGGAGCTCGGGCCGGTGAACGTCTGGAAGCTCGGTGCCGGCCCGACGGTCGAAGGCGCCGCATTGAAGTTCCGAAAGACGTCGTCGGGCTGGGATGCCTGCGGCCGCAAGAACACGACCGTCAGCACCTCGGATCGGGTCGACTCGATCGGGGTCTCCATCACCTACGACTACGACTTCGTCACGCCCCTCGGCAGCCTCATGGGCGCCGCGGGCACCCCCCAGCTGCACATGACCGATCGCACGGTCATGTCCCTGAACCCGGACTGACTGCAGGTCGCCTGAAATGCCCGCCCGACCGCCCGCCGCTTCTGCGAGGACCGACATGACCGGACCGTCCGCTCCGACCCCCGTTGCCACCCGCCCGCGCGTCGGCAGCCGAGGTCAGGTCGTCGTCATCTTCGCGGGGGCGCTCCTGCTGCTGATGATGATGGTCGCGCTCGTCGTCGACGTGTCGTGGTACTGGGTCAACTCGCTCCGCGTGCAGCGTGCGGCCGACTCCGCGGCGCTGGCCGGGGCGGTGATGCTGCCGAACAAGCCCTCGCAGGCCTACACCCTCGCGTACGAGGAAGCCACGAAGAACGGCTACCCGGTCGGCGCCGGCATCACCGTCACGCCCCAGCAGGATCCCGACAACGACCGGCGCCTGAACGTGACCATCCACGCCCCGATCGGCACCTTCTTCATGCGCGTGATCGGCATCGATCAGATCGGTGTCACGCGGACCGCCAAGGCCGAGTTCACCCTGCCCGTCCCGATGGGCAGCCCGCAGAACTACTACGGCGTCGGCTTCTACGAGGGGCGCGTCTCCACGACCACGACGGTCCCGGGCAACACCGACTGGCAGAACCCGGCGCTCTCGGTGGCCGGCGGCCAGTGGACCAACCCGGATCGCGTCTTCACCAACAACGATTCGTACGCGACCGAGACCACCAACAACGAGGTCCAGCAGTGGACCACCTTCGACATCCAGGGCCTCATCCCGGCGAGCGGCGTCATCGATGGCCTCGAGGTGCGACTCTCCGACGTCAGCATCACCGGCGGTGACGACACCAACTGCCGGGTCACCGTGCAGACCTCGTGGAACGGCGGCACGACGTGGTCGTCCAACGTCCAGACCACACCCCTCTCGGCCCTCGTCAACGACGACCGCACGGTCGGCTCCAACTCGGACACCTCGATGTGGGGAGGGCACGGCTGGGACCGGGCGGACTTCTCCAATGCCAACTTCCGCGTCCGCCTGACCTGGCGCGACAGCATCGCGAACTGCCCTGCCGCGCTCGGGGTCCAGCTCGATCAGCTCGAAGTGCGCGTCCAGTACCACACCAGCACGACGACCTGGAGCACCCAGACCCTGAGCGTCCCGGATCCGAGCGGTGGCACGCTGGCATCGCAGGGCTTCTGGGGCGCCATCTTCACGTCGGGTGGCTGGCGTGAGAACGGCGACCGGTATGCCCCCTCGTTCATCGGCAACGGGACCGGCGCCCCGTCCGGCAGCGCCAACCCCGACTACGACGCGAATGGCTACGACTACCTCATCGAGGTCGGGCCCAGCGGCGACATCCGCCTGTTCGACCCGATCTTCTGCGCGACCGGCGACAATGGCCACGGCGGCTCGTTCGGCGCCGGCGACCACTGGACCAGCCCGACCGCCAATCTCCACGCGGCCAACTTCACCGGTGGCCCGGTCGGCGTCACGTACACCCTCTACGACACCAAGGGCACGCTCGCCAACCCGGGTGACGACGGTGCGCCGTTCATCCCGCCGCTCGTCTACGACCCCGGGACGAAGACGCTGGGCGACTTCAGCGGCAACTTCGGGACCCCGGGCAACGACCTCGACCCCGACCGGCTGGACTGCGCCAACAACCCGGCGCACAACCAGTGGGTCAAGCTCAACGCGAGTCCGCTACCGGCCGGCTTCTACCGGCTGAACGTCAACACCAGCCTCGATCCCAACAACATCGCGACCGGTGCCGAGAACCTGTTCTCTATCTGGGTCAAGGCCGCGAGTGGCAACGCCCGCGTCTACGGCAGCGGCCGGATGGCGGCCTACACCAACCTCGACGCCGGCAACCAGACGTTCTACTTCTCCCAGATCGAAAAGGTCCATGCCGGTAAGCAGCTGGAGATCCAGTTGTTCGACCCGGGCGAGTCGTCGGGCAACGCCTACCTTCGGTTCCTGAGCCCCGACAACGACTCCTACCAATACGCGACGTTCTCGTGGGTCTCGGACGACGGCCGATCGGGCAACAACGTCACCTCGCTCCAGACCGCCATCAACGGCGCCGCCCAGTTCAACAACCGCCTGGTGACCATCACCATCAACCTGCCGACCACCTACGGTGCGAACGGCCTGAACCCACCCGGCGACATCACCGACGAACAGGGCTGGTGGCGGATCGAATACAACATCAACGCCGCCAACGACACGACGACCTGGCAGGTTTCGATCCGAGGGAATCCGGTCCACCTCGTCCTGCCCTGAGCGCGACTCGTCCGGGGGGAGCGCCCGGTCGGAGCTCGGCGTCTGACGCCCGGCTCCGCCCGGGCGCCTTCATGTCCGGCGGGGCCCGCGTGCGTGCGTGGTGCGCTGCGCCAACGAAATCCGTCCCAGGTGCGGACTTGTAAGGTCCCCAGCAAGGTACTCCGCGGTACTTTTGCCGTCCTGTCGGACCGGTACTTTCGTCCAACATCCGTCATCTATCCATCAAGCGACGAGGCCGACCGACAGGATCAAGGGGGCCTTGTCGAATGATCCGCATCAAGCGCTCGCGGAACGCGTCCGCCAGCCGACCGAATGCTCGCCGGGGCCGTGTCGGCCAGTCGATCGTCGAGTTCGCGCTCGTCCTCCCGATCTTCCTTCTGATCCTCTGCGCGATCCTCGATTTCGGCGTGCTCTTGTACTCACGAATGACGGTCATCAACGCCGCGCGCGAAGGCGCGAGGGCGGCCACTCTCATGGCGGGCGAGCCCCCAAGCGTGATCCGGGCGCGGGCCGCCGATCGGGCTAGTGCCGCTGCCGGTGGTCTCAGTGTCACCACGAATACCACCTGTGGGGCGTGCAAGCCGGGCGACTTCGTGACGGTCACCGTCAGCTATGACCATCACGCGTTCTTTCCGCTGCTGTTCGGCAACTCGATCCCGATGAGTTCGACCGTCGAGATGGTGCTCGAAGAGACCGGGACGGGTTCCTGATGCCGGTCATGGCGCGCCGCGCCCGGCGACGGGCGACCGCTGAACGCGGCCAGATCCTGGTCCTATTCACGATCGTCCTCGTGGTCATCATGGGCATCACGGCCCTAGTCGTCGATCTGGGTGTGCTCCGGAACAATCGACAGAGCCTGGCCAACGCCATGGACGCGGGGGCGCAGGCTGGCGGGACGTTGATGCCCGTCGACGGTTCACCGACTCGACCCATCGGCGCCGCGTCGCCGGCTGATGTCAACGCCCTCGTCACGGCCGCCGTCGCGCGGACCTATCCGGGCCTCGAAACCCCGGGGAACTACACGATCGGCTACAAGTGCCTGATCGGGGTCAGGGCCGGCAACCCTGTTGTGTTCGACACTGCCGACATCGATGCCTTCATCCCGCTCGACTGCGATCCGACCATCTCACGCGGCGGTCTGGTACCGCTCGTCGGGGACTTCACCGGCGCCGGGCCGACTCGCAGCATCGACTGCTTTCCCGACCTCGGGGACAAGTGCAATGTCATCGTTCTGACTGGCAATGTCACGACCGGGTACTCCTTCGCGCGCGTCATGGGCATCGACCGAGGGAATACCGGCGTCGTCACCTCAGCCGCATGCCGAGGGCTCTGCGGCGAGTTGCCGAACGACGAATTCGATGTCGTCATCGTCCTCGACGATTCGACGAGCATGAGCAGCAACTCCTCGGCCGGTCAGACGCGCACCTTCTGGGCCAAGAAGGCCGCGAACGAGCTGATCGATTCGCTCGACACCGCACGGGGGACGCAGCAGGTCGGGGCCGTCAAGTACTCCGGTGACTACCGTTCACCCACAGCGGCCGTCGTCCTTTCACCACTCACGACGGACCTCGATGCCGTGCGGAGCGCGATTGCACCGTTGCAGGGCAACGGGGGCAACACGCCGCTGAAGCAAGGCATGGCTCTTGGCGCCTCGACCCTCACGGCCGACGCGCGACCGGGCACCACGCACGCCCTCGTCTTCGTCTCCGACGGTCGGGCGAATCCCGACACCACCACGACTGCCAGGCCCACGCCGGCTGAGGTTGTCGCCTTCCAGAGCGTCGCGGACCAGGTCTACTCGGTCGCCATCGGGGCGGGCGGGACCGGCTCCAGTAACCCCGACCTCGTCCTGATGCGGTCGCTCGCCAAGCCCGATGACGACTCTCACTATTTCCACGTCGTCGACGCCAGCGCGTTGCCGGACATCTTCCGGCAGATCGCCGTGCAGCTCCTAAATCCCCACTCCCACTTGATCCAGGTCTATCCGGCCCCGGTCGTCACGGCGGTCAGTGGGGGCGCCACCGTCAGCATCACCGGCAAGTACTTCACCGGCGCGGAGCGCGTGACATTTGGTGGCGCGTCAGCCCCGTTCACCGTCAACAGCGATACGTCCATCACCGCGACGGCGCCGAATGGGCAGTCGGGCGACACCGTCCACGTTCGCGTCACGACGCAGGGAGGGAGCTCACCCGCGGTGAATGCGGACCGCTATACATTCCCGTAAGCACCCTGTCTCGCCATCTCTGGGGGTCTGGCCCGCCGCGCTCGCGCGGCGGGCCTCTTCCTGCCCCATGGTGCGCGACGCCACCGAAATCCGACCGCTGGTGGGGTCTGGTAAGGTGCCAGGAAAGGTGCCATGCGGTACTTTTGCCTAGCCATGGAACCAGTACTTTCTTCCCACGCCCGCCGACGGTCGCGGCGCGGCTCGCGAACCCGCGCTCAGGCGCTCGTCGAGTTCGCCGTCGTCCTGCCGGTCTTCCTCCTGCTCCTCGCCGGGATCCTCGACTTCGGATTCATCCTCTATTCGCGGATGACCGTGATCAACGCGGCCCGGGACGGCGCGAGAATCGGGACGACGATGACGGATCAAGCCCCGAAGCTGAAGGCCGCTGTCTCGAGCCAGGTCAGTGCCTCAGCGAATGGCATGGCCGTGACGACCAACACGATCTGCATCACTGGAGCCGGGCATCCGGCCTGCAGCTTCGCGGACAAGGGACTCAAGGCCGGCGACTCCATCAAGGTCACCGTCACATACGACCACCGCACGTTCTTCCCGCTGCTCTTCGGCGCGAGTATCCCGATGAGTTCGACCGTCCAGATGGTCCTCGAGTAGCGGCATTCGCGCCGACGACCGAACCACGAAGGGGATCCAGGTATTGCTCCAGTTGCAACGCGGTAAGCGCGAACGCGAACGCGGACAGATCGTCATCCTGTTTGCCCTCGTGTTGGTCATCATCATGGCCTTCACGGCCCTCGTCGTCGATGTCGGCCTGCTCAGGAACAACCGGCAGACCCTGGTCAACGCCATGGACGCTGGCGCGCTTGCCGGCGGAACGTTGATGCCCGTCGACGGCTCGAAGCCCGGAGCGGCGGCGGCGGTGACGGCCCTTGTGAAGCAGACGGTCGAGGCGACGTACCGGGGGATCGACTTCGATGCCCTCGGGAATGGGAGCGGGGACTACACGATCGAGTATCGCTGCATGATCGGCTACGAGGATGGGAAGCTTCGTCTCTCCGACATCCCGATCGTGTGCGATCCGACGCATGCGCTCGGGCACAAGCCGGGCACGGTGTCTACCGACTTCATCGGGGCGGGAAAGACCCGGAGTTCCATCTGCAAGCCGGAACTTGGTGACAAGTGCAACACCGTCGTCGTCCGAGGCGACATCAACACACGGTTCTCCTTCGGCAGCGCCGTCGGCGTCGATAGTGGCAACACGGGCACTGTGAACTCGGCGGCGTGCAACGGGCCTTGCGGGGAACGACCGGCCGTTCCGGTCGACGTGGTCGTGGTGATCGACCGCAGCGACAGCATGAGCGGCGACGAAGGCAACCTTCGGACCGCGGCCAAGGCGGTGCTCCAAGCGTACGATCCCGCCTTCCAGCATGTCGCGCTTGGCATGCTGGGGCCGAGCACCCTGACCGACGACTGCAATGGGAGCCCCGGCAACGTCCACGCCATCCCATTGGATCGGGAAACGACCGAGGCGCCCGACTACCGGACGGACACGAGCAATGCCACGGTCACGGCCGGCGCAACGTCGCTCTCCATCACCAAGCCCTCAGGGGCGACGGTCGGCGACGTCCTCGTCGCCGGGATCACGGTGGATGGCGGCACCGGGACGACGATCACCCCTCCGACCGGCGCAGGCGGCTGGACCCAGATCCGACGTACCAACAACGGCACGGACATCGGGCTCGCGTCCTACTACCACATCGTCACGGCCGCCGACAACGCGACCACTGCTTATGCATTCGGGATCTCGCCGAGCCGGCGGGCCGCTGGCGGCATCATCCGCTACAGCGGCGTCGACCTGGACCACGTGATCGACGTCTCGAGCGGTAGGACCGGGACAGACAACGATATCCGGGCGGACAGCATCAACACCAATGTCGACGATACGGCGCTGGTGGGCTTCTTCGCCATCGACATCGGCACGACGATCAACGAAGCCGATTCGATGGATGAACAGTTCGAGGCCAGGAGCGGCAACAGCGGCGGGACCGGCCCCACGATCTCGGGCAACACAGATACCCAGAACAACGATGACGATACGGGGAATCGCGAGGCCAGGGCGGGCACCAGCAATCGCTACGCAGCCCAACTCATCGCGCTGCGCCCAACCCCGGTCGTCCAGTCTTACGGCACCAACCCAGCGACTGACATGGAGAAATGGATCCCTGTCGGCCTGACCGGGACCGGGGTCAGCGTTCCGCCCGTTGCGGAGCCGGTGCCATACATCGTCGGCACGACTCTTCAGACGTCCACCAAGCTCGTCCGGGCGATCGACTGCTTCCAACTGTCGGGCACGGGCACGAACCTGGCCACGCCGATGGCAATGGCTCGCGAGTATCTGAAGAAGTACGGTCGCACCGACCCCAAGGTCAAGAAGGGGATCATCTTCGAGACGGACGGCACGCCGAACTACAACGGCTGGACCGGCGACTCCCAGAACTACACGTGCGCCCAAGCGAAGACCGAGGCTGGCTTGGCGAAGGCGGCCGGGATCGAGATCTTCACGATCGGTTTCGGTGTCAACGGCCAGAACTGTCCCGATGGCGGCGCTTCGGCAGTCAGCGTCCTCGCCTCGATGGCGACGGACTCCATCGGCACGCCGACCTGCAACGCCTCCGAGAACACCGACAACGATCACTTCTTCTGCCAACCAGCGGGTTCGAGCCTGACCGCCGTGTTCCAGGCGGCCGCAGCCGAGCTTGCCGATCTACGGTCGCACCTTGTGCAGGTCTACCCGCAACCGTGGGTGGCAGCTGTCGGGCCTTCGGGGGGAAACCACAACGGCGGAACGATCGTGACTATCACCGGCGAGAACTTCACCGGAGCCACGTCCGTCAAGTTCGGCTCAAAACCGGCTTCGTTCTCGGTCCAGAGCGACACAACCATCCGCGCGACAGCTCCGCCAGGAGACGCTGGCAAGACCGTGGATATCCGTGTGTCGTCGCCGGGAGGCACATCACCGATCGTCGGAAGCGACAAGTTCACCTACAACTAACGGCGCACTCGGATCGTGCGGCCTGATGCGCCGACGCACCGTCATTCCTGGCACGGGACCTTGGCATCACTGGATATCTGCGATCGGCCGTCTAGAGTAGCGAGCACACCGCACCGCAGGAACGGGACCACGTGACCGAAGTCGAGAAGCGCGTTCGCAGCCTCGGGCCGATCAAGGCCGGCATCGTCACGCTCGCCATCGTCGCCCTGATCGTGCCGGTCGTCGCGGTCATGGCCGCGTCCCCGGACCCGTCCGCCAGCGCCGCCAGCTCGGCTGCCGCGAGCGACACGCCGGCCAGTGCAGCGCCTTCGGTCTCCGAACCGTCCAGTGCCGCCCCGGCCAGCCAGGCCCCGGCCGCCGCGCCGCAGGCCACGGACCCGGCCGGCGTCCAGCGCGTCGACCCCGCGAAGCCGGACTCGAACAAGGGCGACCGGAAGGGCTTCGGCGCGTTCGGGGGTGGCTTCGGACGCGGCTTCGGCGGCATCACGATCACCGCCATCGATGGCTCGAAGCTGTCGCTCAAGACCGAGGACGGGTGGACCCGGACCATCACGGTCACCGACGACACGACCATCACCAAGGGTGGCCAAACGGTCAAGGTGGGCGACCTCGATGTCGGCGACAAGATCCTCTTCCGCCAGAAGCGCAACGACGACGGGACGTTCAGCATCGTCGCCATCGTCGTGCCGACCCCCAAGGCCGCCGGTGAGGTGACCGCCGTGGGCGCGTCCACCCTGACCCTCAAGGGCCGGGGCGACAAGGTCCAAACGATCCAGCTGAACGGTTCGACCGTCTACCAGCTCGGCAAGACCAAGGGCGACAAGACGGACGTCAAGGTCGGCTCGCGCGTGGTGGTCGAGGGGTCCGTCAGTGGCGAGACCTTCACGGCCCTGACCGTGCACATCGCCCTCTCGAACGCCGGAGGCGAGGTGACCGCCAAGACCGACGACACGATCACGGTCAAGCGCCGGGACGGCAAGACGACGGTGCTCCACCTCTCGAAGGACACGACGTTCAAGGTCCGCGGCAAGGACGCGGCGACACTCGCCGACATCAAGGTGGGCGATCGCGTCCAGGCCAGCGGCACGTCGCGTGACGACGGCTCGCTTGACGCCTTGAACGTTCACGGCAGCGCGCCGCGCGACAAGGACTCGACCAAGGCTCCGACGACGCCGACGACGCCGGGCTGACCGCCCGCTCGGAGCCCGAGACTACAATCGAGCCGATGGCCTGGAACCCCTCCGCCGACCCGTTCGCCTCGGATGCGCTCGCGACGACCGGCCGCCAGGAGGAGATCGAACTCGTCGGCACCCACCTGCGGGTGATCGGGATGATCGCCCTCGGGCGGTTCGGGCGGCTGTCCGACCTCATCAACGCCTCGAGCGGCTACGTGCGGGTCCGGAACGCCCGCCTGCTCCTGCGCAACGGTGACCCGACGAACCTCGTCCTGCCCGAGATGATGATCGACAAGGACGAGATCTCGTTCATCGCCCAGCGCGATCCCGAGACCCCCGGCCAGGCATGGGGCATCGCCGGCGCCGGCGCCGCGACCGACTTCGGCGGCGACCCGGAGCTCGATCGCGCCCCGCGCCAGTTCGTCATGTTCACGCCGGGCCACACGGTCACCGGCTTCGTCCATGTCTACGGCGAGACCGATCTGGCGGGCTTTGTCGAGTCGTCCGACCTCCGGTTCGTATCCGTCGTCGACGTCACGACGCGGTCGCTGGCCGATCGCCGCGTGATCAACCACTTCAAGTTCGTGCTCATCAACCGCACCCAGATGATCGCGGCGTCCGAAGTCGGTCGGAAGGGCGATGTCTCGCCGGAGGACGTCCCCGAGCTGTAGGCCCATCGGATGGGCTTCGGCGACACGGGTCGCTGCTATCCTCCACCCATGCTCAGCGGCAGCTCGTCGGGTGGCTATGGCGTGGCGGCGCCGCGCATCCTCATCGTCGATGACGACCCCGACCTGCTGGTCCTGCTCGCCGACCAGCTGCGCGCGGACGGCTACGAGATCACGACCGCCCGCGACGGCGTGGAGGCCTCGCGCCGCCTGGAGACCGCCTGGCCGGACCTCCTCATCATCGACATGATGATGCCGCGCCGCGACGGACTGTCGCTCGCGCGCGAGATCAAGGCCATCGCGGACCTGCCGATCATCGTCCTCTCGGCGATCGACGCGGCCGACTCGAAGGCGGACCTGCTCGACGAGGTCGCCGAGGACTACGTCACCAAGCCGTACCACTACCCGGAGCTCCGCGCGCGCATCAATCGGGTCCTGCGGCGCCTGGGGGACAAGGTCCCGCGTCGGAGCCTGATCATGGGCCCGGCCCTGACCTTGGATCTCCACCGGCGCGAGGCGACGGTCGCGGGGACCGTGGTCAAGCTGACGCCGACCGAGTCGCGGCTGCTCTACGCGCTGGCCGCAAACCTCGGCAAGACGGTCTCGACCGACACGCTCCTGGTCCGCGGCTGGGCCGAGACCGAGGACGCCGACCCCTCGTATGTCTGGGTCACGATGCGCCGACTGCGCCAGAAGCTCGAGGTGGACCCCAATCGGCCGGTCCACCTGCTCACGGTGCGGGGCGTCGGCTATCGGCTCGTGGCCGCCTCGTCGCCGAGGCCCGGCAACTCGGTCGCGAGCGGCGGTGGTTGACCACGGTGCTCGACGACGCCGCTGACGATGGCCGGGGGTCGGCCTCCGCGTCGACGGCGGCCGACCGGGCCGAGGGCCCGCGGTTCGGCTTCCGCACCCGCCTGACGATCGCGCTCATCGCCGCCGCCATCCTGCCGCTGGCCGGCTTCGGGATCCTGCTCCTGCTCTTCGGCAACGGCAGCCAGCCGGCGGACCCGAACGTGGGCCGCCTGCTGCTGTTCGCGCTCGCGATCGTCGTGACCCTCGCGATCATCGCCTCGTACCTGCTCGTCGCGGACCTGACCGCCCCACTCCGAGCCATCGCCGCCGCCGTCGACCGGGTCTCGGCGGGCGACCTGTCGACCCCGATCCACGTGGCCGGCGACGACGAGCTCGCCCACCTGGCCGAGAGCCACAACCGGCTCGCCTCGGACCTCGAGCGGCGGAACCACGAGCTGGGCCGGATCCTCGCGGCCATCGAGACGGTCACCCCACGCGACGGCGTCGACTTCCTGGCCGCGCGCGCGGCCGAGGACGCCAAGGTGGCGTTCGGGATGATCGATGCCGCGATCTATATCGGCGATCCATCGGCCATCCCGATCCAGGACACCGTCCCCGGCGAGTCCCGGCCGCTCCGGGCCATCTTGCGCGCCGGCAGCGACGTCCTTGGCGTGCTGTTCGGCCGACTCCCGGCCACGCGGCGCTGGGAACGCGCCGACCAGGACCTCCTCGACCTGTTCGCGCATCACGTCGCGATCGCTGTCCGCAACGCCCAGCTGTTCACGCAGGTCGAGGCGCAGAACGCCCAGCTGCTCGCGATGGACGCGGCCAAGGACGACTTCCTGCGCGGCGTCAGCCACAACCTCCAGACGCCACTCACCAGCATCCGGGCCCATGCCGACCAGCTGGGGAACGATCGCCCGGATCGTCGTCTCGGGATCATCGCCGAGCAGTCCGAACGGCTCTCGCGGATGGTCCGGCAGCTGCTCACCGTGTCTCGGCTGGAATCGGGAACCTTCCACCCACGGACCGAGGTGGTCAACCTGGGATCGAGGATCCGCAAGGCCTGGGAGGCCCTCGGCGTCGACGACGTCGAGTTCAACATCGACGACCAGACGGAGGGCTGGCTGGCGATCGCCGATGCGGACCAGCTCGACCAGGTCCTCTGGGCGCTCCTCGACAACGCGCTCAAGTACGGCGAGCGACGTCCGGTCAGCGTGGACATGGCGATCGACGCGGCGGCGTCCCGCCTGCGGGTCACGATCACCGACAGCGGGCCCGGTGTCCGGGAGGCTGATCGGGACCGGCTGTTCGGGCGCTTCGAACGAGGCACCCAGATGAACGAGCAGGGCAGCGGCCTGGGGCTCTACGTGTCGCGCGAGCTGTGTCGCGCCATGGACGGCGACCTCGCGCTGGAGCCGCCGGTCGCCGGTCGCGGCGCCGCGTTCAGCATCTACCTCCCGGGCGAGCCCGCCACGGAGGTTTGACCGGCCGAGAGAACGGCCGGAGCCGCGAGATCAGCGCGTGGTCGAGTCCAGGAAGGTCGAGCCGTTCGTGGCCGGCGATCGGGCGGGTCGAGCCGTCCAGATGAGCCGGAACGGATCGCCTCCGATGAGGACGGCCGCGGCGATCCCGACGACGAGCCCGAGCATGGCGTTCGCGTGGAAGAACGCCACCGCGAAGTTCGCGACGTACCAGCCGGCGAAGAACCACAGCACGGTCGAGAGGACTCTGAGCTTCCGAGTGGAGAGCGCGTGAAGCTTCATATGCGCAGCGTGGACCCGATCGCCGGGGAGGCAAGGGGCCCGTAGGTCCCGTTTCGAGACGCTGGCGGTCCTAGTCCTCGAGGTCGTACGTGTCCCGCCGGCGGTTCGCGAGCGACGGGATCTGCCGCCGCACGGCCGCGACGCGATCGATGTCGAGTTCGGCGCGCACGATGGAGACCGCGTCGGGTGCCTGGGCGACGATCGTGCCCCACGGATCGATGACCATCGAGCGCCCGAACGCCGGATATCCGGTCGGCCCTCCGATCTGGGACGGCGCGATGACCCACGCGCCGTTCTCGATGGCGCGGGCCCGCAGCAGGATCTCCCAGTGATCGCGGCCCGTCCGCTCCATGAAGTTTGCCGGCACGGTCAACACCTGGGCGCCGGCGAGAGCGAGCGTCCGGTACAGCTCGGGGAACCGGAGGTCGTAGCAGATGGTCAGCCCGACCGCGACGCCATCGACGTCCGCCACGACCGTCTCGTCCCCCGCGGACACCCGGGCCGACTCGGCGTCGACCGGGCCGTCGTCGACCGCAACATCGAAGAGATGGATCTTGCGATAGGTGGCGGCGATGGTGCCGTCGGGTCGGATCAGCACGCTCGTGTTGTACGGCCGGGCTGGATCCGCGGAGGTCTCGGCCAGGCTGCCAACCAGGATCCACGCGCCGTGCCGCTTGGCGACGGCCACGAACGGGGCGGTGTGGTCACCGGGGATCGGCCGGGCGGACGCGCGATAGCCGTCGTCCCCGCCGCGGTACTGGAGGTACTCCGGCAGCGCGACCAGGCGTGCGCCCCCCGCGGCCGCCTCGTCGGCCAGGTCGGCGGCGCGAGCGATGTTCGCCGCGACATCGCCCGTGGCGTCGAGCTGGACAAGGGCGACGGACAAGCTTCACCGGGACATCGTATCCCGGGGACAGATCAGCGGATGCCCGTGTCGTAGGCGAGATCCACAGCGGCGACCTGCCCGTCCGCGACCGTCACCGGTTGCGGCTCCGGCGCGCCCATCAACCCTTCGACGGCCAGTCCGACGACCACGTAGTCGCCCGCCGGCACCGGGAGCGAGAAGGTGCCGTCGGCGTTCGTCCGCGTCCGCGCCACCTCGGCCCCAGCCAGGTCCTGCACGACGATCTCGGCGTTGGCGACCGGTCGCGGGGCGCAGGCCGGGTCGCCCGGGCGCTCCACAGGGCACACCGGACCCGCGGTGGCAAGCCCGGCGATGCCGGTCGCGCTGGCGGGGACGACGGTCGGCAGGGCGCCAGGCGGGACCGGGTCGCCGGTCTCGGACAGGAGCTTGACCGTGCCATCCGGAGCCACAGCATAGGTCCACGTGTGTCGTTCGATGCAGCCCGCCTGGCAGTCACCCCATCCGACGGTGACGATGACGACGAATGCCCCGACGCCCGACGCCGGCTTGGCCTCGTACCACGCCGACTGGCCGATCAGGTCGGGATCGCGCGGCCCGATCCCGGCGAACTGCGGCTCGGCGGCGACGACTGCAGCCATGGCGGCCTCGGGCGTCGTGATCGGGACGGGTGGCCGGCGGACGGACGCGCGGTCGGCTGGGTGGTCGCGGCGGAACCCGAGCAACCGGCCACGATGGCCGCGGCGATGAGTACGAGAACCAGGAGGAGTCGCGGAGCGGTGGTCATGGCGCACGGACGATGATGCACCCCTCCCGGTTTCCGATGTCGGGTCGCCGCAACCGAGCACCGTGCACTGGACGGATGTTCAGGGTTGTCCCTGTCGCGCGTCCGTTGGATCTGGACCATGGTCGGGCCAGCATCGTGACCACCACCAACGAGGAATCAAGCATGAACGTCCAGCCCTCTCGCCGGCGTCCCCTTGCGATCGCCCTGGGCGTCGCCGCCCTCGTGCTCCTCATCGCGGTCCAGCCGGTCCTCGCGGTCACGTGGTCGACCGAGGTGCCGATCACCAGCACCGAGTCCTATCGTCCCCAGATCGTGCGCACCGGCCCGGCGTCGGCGGTCGTGGTCTGGCAACACGGATCGGGCCCTCTATGCCCGCCGCACCGGAGACGCCGGACAGACCTGGTCGCCGGCTGTGGTCGTCGCAACGAACATCGCTGCCGACTGGTCCGTGGCGGCGTCGGGCAAGTCCGTCGACCTCGCGTGGGTTCGACAGTTGCCCGGCCAGGCCGCCCTGCGCCTGTACTACCGCCGGAGTCTCGATGGCGGCGCGACCTGGCAGCCGCGCAAGGCCCTGACCTCGGCGACTTCGCGCGTCGCCGATGCGGCGGTGGCCCGCCATTCGAACGGGCAGGTCAGCGTGGTCTTCACCGGACTCACGAGCGGCCGGATCTACATCCGCACGAGCATCAACGGCGGTACGACCTTCGCGGTCGAAGAAGCAGCTCGCAAGCACGGACAACGCCGAGCCGGGGCGGGTCGTCACGTACCGCTCGGATCCCGCCGATCGCCATCGCGGGCGGGATGACCTACGTCGCGTACTCGTCGGATCGCGACGTCGTCTCGGTCCGCCGCTCGGCGAACCGGGGACGCACCTGGTCCGGCCCCGAAGGTCCTCACCACGATCAACACCGGATCCGAAGTGACCATCTCGGCCGCCGGCAAGAAGGCCATCGTGGGGTTCACGATCTCCGTCTCGGGTCGGATCAAGGCCGTCTATCGGCGGACCGTGAACCAGGGCGTCGACATGGGCGAGCCGCAGGTCGTTCGCGGCCCTCGGCGTCGGCGAATTCAGCATGAGCCCGCAGTTCGCCTACAAGAGCGGCGTCCTCGCGGTCATCTTCAAGTACGGCACGCCCGGGGCCTCGCCGATCCGGTACCGCGAGAGCACCGACTTCGGCGCGACATGGTCGAGCCGGTCCACGGTCAGCCTCCAGCATGGCGTCATCACCGACGTGGAGCCGGGCGGCCTCGCGATCCTGAATGGCATCCGACTCGCCGGCTACAACCAGAACCGCGACGAAGGCGACGACGGCGTCTGGGTCCGCCGCGCGACGCCCTAGCGTCGCCGACCCGGCGGAAGCCGCCGTTTCCGACGGCTCCGCCGAGGGCGGCTCAGTTCACGAGGATGGAGACGGTGTAGGCCGCGGTTCGAACCGGATCGACTTGACGATCTGGTCGAGTTCGGCGAGGTCCGCGGCGGACGTTCCCGGCACGTACATCGTGTCGATCACCTGCCGCGTGCCGTCGACGTCGACGATGTAGACCGTGTTGTGCTGCCCATTGCCAAACGTCCACGGGCCGGCGCCGTACGGGGCGCCTTGGTACCACCGACCAAAGACCCGAAAATCGCCATCGGAATCGCACGTGGTGGCGACGTCGAGATCTTCCGGTATCGACAACTCGACCTTCTTGCCCGGGAAGCCGCCGACGATCACGTCGGTCGGCGGGGAGGCATCCGGGCCGGCCTGCGCATTCGAGCGCGATCGCGAGGTCGTCGACCGTCGGTCCGACGGGTGGAACGAGTGCCGTCCCAAGCCAATGGCAGCCACCGGTGTAGACGTTCCCGACCAGATGCGCGCCGAACTGGAGGTCATAGTTATCGCCGAACCTCCCGGGACATTCTTGCCGACGCTCACAAAATCGAACGCTGACCAGCCGGTGGCAGGCATCGTGAAGGTCATCCGCGATGGACCAACGCAACACGGGTCGTCGATCGTATACGTGGTTCCGGGAGCGTAGCTACCGACGAAATTCAGGACGGGCGACGGGGTCGGCGACGGCGACGCTGTCGGCACAGGCCCGGCGACGTTGCCGCCTCGCGGCAGGAAGTAGATGCCGGCGACCGCGACGACCACCACCGCGGCGGCCGCGATCGCGAGCTTGGCATAGGCGTTCATGTCTTGGATCCTCCGCGCCGGCCACCAGGCTCGACGCTGATGTGTCGTCTGGATCCGGTCGCGCGAGGCCGAGAGCAAACGCTCCGGGGCGCGATCCGGGGCCTCGGCCTGGAGCCACGCGGCGATCCGTGGATCTGGATCGGGTCGCGTCGTCATGCCAGGGCCTTTCCGACCGATCCGCTCCGCGCGTCCGCCTCGAGGGCGGAGCGCAGGGCGTCGGTCGCGTAATGGAGCCGCGACTTGGCCGTTCCGACCGGGATCCCGATGGTCGTGGCGGCCTCATCGACGGTCATGCCGAGGTAGTGATGGAGGACGACGATCGTGCGGTGATCGATCGACAGCCGATCGAAGACCCGCGCGAGTTCGTCGCGGTCCGCGAGCGCACCGGCGCCGTCCGGCTGGGTGGGTTCGAACTGAAGGACGGTGACGTTCGCCGCGTAGCGACGACGGCCCCGCGCTTCGTCGGTGATCGAGTTCAGGAGCAACCGGTTCAGCCAGGCATCGAACCGGTCCGGGTCACGGAGTCCGGGAAGATCTCGCCAGCAGCGAACGAGCGCCTCCTGTACGGCGTCCTCCGCACTGTCGAAGTCCCGAAGGATCAGCCGGGCGATCCGGTACAGGTGATCGATCAGCGCGGTCATGAGGATGTCGAACGCGTCTCGATCACCCTCCCGCGCCAACCGCACCAGTTCCGAGTTCGTCACCGATCCCTCGCCTTCGTCCCTGCGATCACCGGTGCAGGCCGGCGATCACCCGTATTGGCGGGAACGAGGACAGGATGGTTCAAAGAAGAGCCCGGCGTCACCGAACAAATCGGACGACGCCGGGCGACATGGGGAGACTGACTGGGTCAGGGCGTCACGGTGGGGGCCGCGCTAGGTGCCGCTGTTTCGAAGCGGATCGACGCGACGATCTGATCAAGTTCGGCGCGGTCCGCCGCCGTCGCCGTCGGCAGATAGTTCGCGTTGATGACCTGTCGCGTCCCGTCGACGTCGACGATGTAGAACGTGTCGTGCTGCCCCTTACCGTGCGTATACGGTTGGGCGCCGTATCCGTCATCGCTGACGATCCGACCGAAGATCGGATAGTCGCCGTCGGAATCGCACGTGGTGACGTCGAGATCTTCAGGGATCTGGAGCTCGACCTTCTTGCCGGGGTGACCCCCCACGGTCACGGAAGTCGGCGGGGCAGCACCCGGCCCGGCCTGTGCGGAGAGCGCGGTCGCGAGATCGTCGACCGTCGGTCCGACGGGTGGAATGAGCGCGGTCCCACTCCAATGACAGCCACCGGTGTAGACGTTGTCGACGAGCATCGGACCGAACTTAGCGAGGTTGTCGGCCGAACCCGGGTGATACTTGAAGACGAAGATCGGATCCTCAGCGGCCCAGCCGGTACCAGGAACCGTGAAGGTCATCCGCGATGGACCGACGCAGCACGGGTCCGCGATGGCATAGGTCGTCCCGGGAGCGAAACTGCCGGAGAAGTTGACGATGGGCGACGGCGTGGGTGTCGGTGACGGGCTGGGACCAGGGCCGGCGACGTTGCTGCCTCGAGGCAGGAAGTAGATCCCCGCGATCGCGACGACCACCACCGCGGCGGCCGCGATCGCGAGCTTCATGTTGGCGTTCATGTCCTGGAACCTCCGCGCCGGCCACCAGGAACGGCGCTGTGGGGTCGAGGGGAGCTGGTCGAGAACGGCGTCGAGGACGCGGTCCGGGAGGGCCGTCGCGCCCACCTCCAGCCACGACCGGACGATGCGCGTGGTTTCGCGATCGGTACTCATCGAGTCGCCTCCCGCGCCACCGGGCGCGCATCGGCATCGAGTGCCGCGCGCAACCCGCGCATCGCGTGATGTAGACGGGAACGAACCGTCCCGGGAGGGATACCGAGCGTCTCGGCGACCTCCTCGAGCGGCATATCGAGGTAGTGGTGCAAGACGACCACCGCTCGGTGGTCGATGGAAAGTCGGCGGAAGCCGCGTTCGAGCTGGTCGCGATCGACGACCGTGCTCGTGCCGTCCGCGACCGACGGCTCGATAGCCGGGAGGGCGCGGACGTTCGGCTGCCATTGGCGGGTCCGGCGACCCTCGACGTAGCAGGCGCGGACGAGGAGCCGGTACGACCAGGCGTCAAAGCGCGCCGGGTCTCGGAGCTGGGGAAGGTCCCGCCAGATGGTCAGCAGCGCCTGCTGCGTCGCATCCTCGGCAAGGTCGGTGTCGCGCAGGATCCTGTGCGCCACCGCGTGAAGCCGGTCGCCCACGCCGACGGCGAGGCTCGCGAAGGCCTCCTCGTCGCCATGCTGCGCCCGGATCACGAGACTGGTGTCCATCGCCCTTCCACCACGGCGCCCGGCCGATCCGGGCGTTCATACCGTATGGGCGTCGTCCAGTCCGCGGTGACTCAATCCTCGCCGCCGCACCATGCGATCACGGGGCAGGCGAGGGGTCGGGAGGCCGTCGCGCCACGTCGGCGACGGCCTCCCGGGCGGTGTGCTACTTCGCCTTGGCCTTCGAGCCGGCGCGCGGCGCGAAGCTGTCGCGCGTCGCCTTGACCTCCTCGAGCACCGTGTCCAGGACCTTCCGGCCGTGGACCTCGCGTGCCGCGAGCGTGTCGAGCAGGATGTCCTCCTGCTTGTAGGCCTCCTTGGTCTCGCCTTCAGCGGCGAGCCATGTCGCCATCCGGTCGATGGTCTCCTTGAACCGCACATGACCGAACGTCTCAGCTGATTGTTCGGGTGCCGCGGTCAGCGCGGTCGTCAGGCGCTCCTTCGCCTCGTCCGGCCGGGCGTTCAGGGTCTTGATCCGGAACAACTGGTCCTTGTCCTTCGAGTCCTCGACGAGGGTCATATAGGACTTGGCGAGCGCGTTGCCGAGTACGAGATTCGCGTGCGCGGCCACCCGGCGGTGGGGCAGCTTCTCGGCGATCTCGGTCAGGGTGTCCGTCGCGTCATGGAGGACGCGGGTTCCCTCGAAGGTGAGGACACGCCCGACGTTGTCGGTGAAGAAGTCCTGCGCGAGCAGTTCGTCCTCGTAGCTCTTGGGCGGCGCGACCTGCAGCTTGAGCTCATTCGAGACGATGTCCTCCCCGCTCGGGAGATGGAGGCAGATCTGGATGCTGTAGTTGCCCGGCGTCGCGAGGTCCCATCCGTTCTTGCCGACCGAAGCGAGCAACGGCGCGTAGATGGCCTCGCCAGGGACGAGCACCCGGTCCGTCGGCTCGAGGCAGTAGCGAGCGAACGGCAGGATCTGCCGGCTCGGACTGCCTTCCTTCTTGATGATGACCGTGATGTCCTGGTCGAGGTCGAGGATGTGCTCGCTCACGACCTGCGGACGCGTCGACGCATTGATCAGCTTGAGCTCGATCGTGACCGGCTCGAGGAACTCGAAGACCGGACGATCGCGGTTGACGCGAACGACCAGCGCGAACGTCGGCTCCGGAAGCGCGTTGGCCGTCTGGAAGCCGTGGTTGTCGAACCAGAGCGCGTTGCCCTGCTCCACGAACTTTGGCGGTGCATGGCGAAGGAAGAGCAACTCCTGGTCGCTGAACCGGTACTCGAAGTCGCTGAAGAACGCGGTCGTCCCGCCACTCACGTTGTACGGATAGTTCATGAACGAGCGCGACTCCGGCTCGTCGATCAGCGGGATCCATGGCCCGTGGCCGCCCGAGGTGAGCGACTTCTGCCAGGCGTGGGCCAGGTTGAACGCGTGGCCGGTCTCGTGGACCGCGGTCCAGAACCGCATCCGATCCACGAATGCGGCCGGTGCCGGATCTCCGGCCGGGAGGTTCGAGATGAACGACTTGTTGAAGATCGCCGTGCCCTGGCGCTGCTGCGGGCCGATGTCATCGAACATGATCCCGCCGAGACCCGACCCGAACTCGTGGGTCGACGCGAAGAAGACCCAGGCGGCCCATTGGGCCTTGGGCGCGAAGTGCGACCAGTAGACCTGCATCGCGTCGTGCATCTCCTGGTTGCTCCAGAGCGCATTGGCTCCGGCACCGGCGATCGGCACGGGCCCACCAGGCGACGAACTGACGTTGAACCCGGCGCGCCGGAAGACCCCCTGGATCGAGAGGTTCTCGCACGGAAGCGTCGCTGGGTGGTTCGGGTGAGCACAGGTGGCCAGCGAGGTCGTCGCCGACTCACCGGCCTGGAAGTCGATCTCGAGGTTGACGTCGTGGAAGTACGGCGACGCGTACTTGTACGTTCGGATCCGGGTGATGTTCGGACCGCTGAACGTGATCCGGGCGGTGCGGGCCAGTGGCCACCATCCGCCGAACGTCTCGACGACCACGCCCGTATACGGGAAGGGTGCCGTCGGTGGATCGCGGTACCAGATGGCTCCCGCGTAGGTCCGCGGGCCGGTCGGTGTCAGGTTGGCGATCCAGTGGACGTTCGAGAGGAAACCGGTCGACATGTCGCCGCTGACCGCCATCTCCGGATAGCGACCGTCGACGTCGATCCGGACCGTTTCCCGAAGCACGGGGAAGAGCCACGAGTCGGCGGTGTCGGAGACGTCGGCCGGGCTGTGATCGGCTGCGTCGGTCCGCTGGCCGTTCGATCCGGCCTCGATCCGAGGGCCTGGATCCGGGTTCGGGATCGGGATCCGCTCCGGGATGCGTTCCGGCACCCGGAATGGCGGCCACTGCAAGGTCCACGTGTAGAGCCCGCTCGCGGCGAGCGGGAAGCGGATCGGCCACGGGAATGGGAGCGACAGGGCTTCCTCATCGCCGGCGACCTGATCCGGTGCGTCTGTGAGTCGGATGGTTTCGAGCGTCATCGAACCTTCTCCTCGTACGTGTCGAACGACGCGACAGTCAGAGGCGGTCACCTCCCCCTTCATGCATAGCCGAACGGCTCCTCGGCCAGACGGTGGACGAGGGCATCACCCACGAGGGAAACGGCGACGAATGCGCCGCCGGGCTGTTCGGGAACGGGCACGACGGTCGAGAGCTCCCGATCGGGCAGGCTGACCTCGAGCTCGACCGGCCCGGCGACCTCGACGTCGAAGGCGTCGGCCAGGCTGATCTGGGTCATGGTCGTGACGGCTTCTCGCTGGTAGACCAGCAAGCCGTCGACACGGACTTCGACGGTGTCGTTGTCGAAGCCGTCCTGCAGCGCGACGTGGAGGTTCCCCACCGTATGCTCCTCCCCCGAAGATCGCCGACCGCGCGCCTCGGCGACCTCGGCCACGTCGTCCGGAACCCCGTGCCAAATCGCGTGGCCGACGGCGAACCCGCGGGTTCTTCCGTCCTGTCGTCAGGGTACGCCCAGCCCGCAAGCGTTGGCCAGTGGGGCAGGACCATTTGACTATGCGAGACGCTCACGAGACCGGGACGTCGGCCTTCGTATACTCGCGACGTGGATGCGAGCGGCCTGGCCAGGCTCGATCGCGCGATCGATGGGCGCGTCATCCGACCCGATGCGCCCGACTACGACGATGCTCGACGGACCTTCAACGGCATGATCGATCGACATCCCGCGGCGATCGTCCGGTGCGCCACCGATGCCGACGTCGTAGCGACGATCGGCGCCGCCCGCGACGGGGGTCTGCCCCTCGGCGTCCGCGGCGGCGGGCACAGCGTGGCCGGCTCGGCGATCGTCGAGGGCGGGCTCGTCGCGGACCTGTCGCCGATGCGGACCGTCGAGATCGACGCGGATGGTCGGGTCGCCCATGTCGGCGGCGGCACGCAGTGGCAGGACCTCGACGCGCCGGCGCTGCGCCACGGGCTCGCCGTACCGGGCGGCGTCTATGGCGACACGGGCGTCGGCGGGCTCACGCTCGGGGGCGGGATCGGGTTCCTCATGGGGATCGGTGGCCTGTCGTGCGACAACCTTGTCGGGGCGCGGGTGGTCACCGCGGACGGACGGATCGTCGAGGCGACCGAGGATCCCGACCTCCTCTGGGCCCTGCGCGGTGGTGGCGGCAACTTCGGGGCCGTCACTCGTCTCGACCTGACGCTGCATCCGGTCGGTCCGATGTACGGCGGCGCGGTCACGGTCCCGCTCGGCGACGGCGCCATCCTGCGGCGCTATTCGGCACGGATGCGCGATGCGCCCGACGAGCTTCTCCCGATGATGGTCACGGGCTTCGACGATGGCGAGGCGGTCCTGCAGATGCAGTTCGCCTATGTCGGCGACCCGGCGATCGGCGAGCCCTTCGCGATCGAGATCCTGGGCGACGCGCAGGCGGTCCGGGCGGACCTCCGCCCGTGCACGTACCTCGACATCCAGTCGATCAACGCGATCGAGCCATTCGGGGCCCGGCACTACTGGTCATCGACCTTCGTGACCGATCTCGACGACGAGCTCATCGACCTGCTGGTCGCGGTCGCGCCGACCATCCCGACGCCGGAGTCCGGTTTCCTCATCGAACCGGTGCACGGGGCGGCCCGCCGGCGCGGCTCGGAACACGCGGCGTTCGCCAACCGCTCGGCACGATTCCACGTCACCGCGATCGGCACCTGGCATGGCCCCTCGTTCGACGACGAGGGGGTGGGCTGGAGCCGCGCGATGACGGCGCAGACGATCCGGTGGTCCAGTGGCGGCCTGTACGTCAACTACGCGATGCCTGGCGAGGTCGTGTCGACCCGCCCGACGGATCGAGCAGAGCGCGCCCGAGCCGCCTACCCGCCTGAGGTCTTCGCCCGCCTGCAGGCCGTGAAGCGTCGGTACGACCCGGACAACCTGTTCCGGGGCAACCTCAACATCCCGCCTGAGTAGCCCCGAGGACGCGTCACTCGACCTTCACTGGCGCGCAGGCAGGCAGCTCCTCGCCGGTCGTTGGACCGACGCGGATGGGCGAGACCAGGACGCAGAACTCGACGGTCATCGAGCCGGCGTTCCCGCCGAAGTCGACGTTGCCGCTCTGGCGGCGAGCGCCGGTACGTTTGGCGATCCAGCCGCCGCGCGCCTGGGTCAGTTCGTACCTGACCAAGTGAAAGCCACTCGATCCGCCGCCGGCGTCGATGGGCCCGACGATGGGCTCGAACTGACCCGGAGGGCGTGGTCGCGCTCGGGCTTGACCGCCCTGTGCATGGAGCTTCGCAAACACGTAGAACTCGACCTTCTCATCCGCTCTCGACAGGTCGAGTTGCATGGCCGGGACGGATGGCCTCAGCCAGACCCCTGCCTGGACTTCGACGTTCCGGAAGTCGAGGTTGCGCTTCCAGATGACTCGCTCGAGCGCCGAGTGGTCCTCCGCACTGTTGCGCACGCGCTCGAATGTCGTCAGGGCGGTCTCGAGGTCCGCGTCGATGTGCACCGCCTTGGGAACGTCGAAGCGGATCCCGGCCACGACGACCTTGGCACGGTGCGTCGGGCGACGATCGGGCTTCGCGGCGGCGATCGACGCGAGGAAGGCGTCCCGGATCGCTTCGTGGCCGCGCCGGTTCGGGTGGATCGTGCCGTCAACGCCAAGCTGCTTCACGAGAGACTCCGTAAACGCCACGAAGTACGTCGCCGAGCCGACCAGGGCGCCCGCCGGCCCGTCCGTGATGTCGCCCGCGCAGTACCCGTGCCCCTTGAATGCCTCCATGATGCCCGGCACGGAATAGAACCCGTTCCGAACCGCCTCGCGATGCAGCAACTCATTGAACTTGTGGCCGATCTTGGTCAGGTACTCGGCCTCGTCCTGGTTGATGAAGCTGAAGATGCCGCAGCCACGCCCGGTCTTGCCGTTGCTCCTCGAGAAGGGTTCGACGGGATAGGTCGACACGAAGACTCCGGACTCGGGGGTGATCCTCGCAGCGTCGAGCCGACGCCGCAGCTCCCCGAATGTCTGGTGACCGTCGAAGCAGTACGGGGGCGGCTTGGATGGCACGTACCCGAGCCGTGCTTTCCACTCCGCGTCGGTGAGATCGCACGGGATGACGTTCTCGAGGATCCATTCGTATGACGTATCGAGCGATGCCATCCCGTTGTAGAGCACGCTCTCGATATTCGCGTCCTCGCTGCACGGCCCCTCGAACGCCTCCTCGAGGATGGGCACGGGGAAGTAGTCGATGTCCGTTAGGCTGAGGTCGAGGTTTCCGCAGGCGGTGATGACGTCGCTGAAGGCCAAGTCGTTGAGGCCGATCGACACGAACACGTAGTCGACGTTCCGCATGTCCTCAGGCCCGCACTGGTCGACCGGGACCCGGCAGAGCGCCTCGCGGGCCGCGTCGACCTGTGGTTGGAGATCGGCGACCTCCCAGAACTGCGAGGGGATCTGGGATGGCGAGCCGAGCGATGCTTGCCCGGCGTACGGCTCGAGCACGCCCGCTCCGAGCTTGGCGCCCGAACAGGCGAACGAGAGGAACGTGACCGAGCTCTTGTTGGATCGCTCCTCGAGTGCCTTGGCCGTGAGCGCCTGTCCGGATGTCCGACTGCGATGGCAGCGCCGGTCGACCCAGCTGACGTCGAGTCCGGTGTCGTCCGGATTGCCTTCACCCGAGGCGGACGAATCGCCAAGAGCGACGATGACGATATCGTCGATGTCGATGCCGGCGGTGAGGCTGTCGTGCCAGCCAGCCTTCGAGTCCGCGGTCATCGTCACGACGTACCGCCCGTCCTCGGGTAGGACCGTGCGCACCAGGCAGCCGGCCTCTCGATGCTCACGCACGGTCAGTCCATCGCGCTTGATCGTCCACGAGAAACGCAGGGGGGTGCCGTCAGGGGACGTCGTGCGACAGCCATCGAGCGTGACTGGCCACCGATCCGGGTGAACGAACGATCGGGGATATCCGTACACGGTCTCGGTGTGCGCGCTGGGCTTCGCGACATCGATGGTTCGGATGCCGCTCCAGGTGCGCCACCACTCGTCGTAGCGGTCCGGGATCTCCCAGGTGAATCGAGCGCCGCCCGGTGAGACGAAGATGTCCTGCGTTCCAGTGAACTCGTCCCGACCGAGGGCGGCATCGAGTGCCGAGTCGGCCAGCTGTGGATCCGCGATCCGCGGGCCACCTCCGAGCGCGAACTTGCCAAGCTCACCCAAGAGACTGGCGATCTCGGGGGACATCGCCGGATCCCGCCCGGGCAGCCCGAGCCCGTCCGCAGACGACGTGGGCTGTTCGAACGTCGTCGGGTTGGCCGATGCCGTTGGGCTCGCAGACGCCGCAGCGGCCGGCGTCGACGGCGATGCCGGACGAGGGGTCACGTCGGTGTCGCCGCAGGCGGTCATCACGACCACGGCGGACATCGCAAGCGCCGCGACTCTGACCCGACTCCATCCAGAGTCCCACTGTCGCATTGCAGACGTGCCCTAGCTCTGTCCTGACGTTCCGGACTTCGCCGATGCGATTATCCCCCGCTGTCAATCTCAGGCGAGTGGCGATACTCTCTCGACCCTCGGCGGGTTCTTCCTCGCCAGACTAGCCGCGATCAGATCGGCAGCAGGACCGCGACCGCCCCGACCACGGCACCGATCGAGATGGCGACGAGCCCCAGCTGCCTGGCCCGTGAGCGATCAAGCGCCCGCGCGGCCTCGTCGACGACCGGTTGCGTCCGGCCGACCGGGCCGAAATTGATGATGCCGCGGCTGCCGAAACCTGCACAGAACTTGAACCACGCCTGGAGATACCCGGACGCCGACATGACTGCTGGGAGGGCGATCAGCGCCCGGGCGAGCGGCGGGGCGTCGATCGCCACGAGGGCGACGAACAGGAGCGCCGTCGCGACGAGCCCGACATGCCCGGCTCGTCGCCGACGCGCGATCTCCTGAGGGCCGATGTTGCAGACGCCCGGCCGGTATCCGCCGCTGGCGACTGGCATCTCCGGCGTACCGGCTGCGAAGGCGTGGATGGTCATCTCGCCCAGCATGGTAGCCGTGGTTCGCCGAGGTGTCAGGCGGGCCGCGGCGCGACCCCCGGGCGGTCGATGCGGACGGCCTGAACACCGAGGGCCATCCAGCCCAGCGTGAAGCAGGTCAGGGCGCCGATCGTGATGATGATCGCGGACCCGCCCCCGCCCCCGGCGGCGAACGCGAGGCCCATCGCGATACCGAGGAGCGCGGCCGCGGCACGCGAGAGGACCGCCGTGATGAACGTCGCGATGGCGAACAGCAGGGATCCGACCATGAAGGTCATGAGCCCGACGTAGAACGTGCCCGTGAGCTCGTCGCTACCGACGGCCACGCCGAAGGCGCCGACGATCAGGCCGAGCGAGCCGACGGCCGGGATCGCGAACGCGGCCCACGACAGGACGGGCTGGACGCGGGCCTGGAACGCACTCAGTCCGGCGAGCGCGACGAGGATCCCGACGGAACCGGCGAGCCACAGGAGCGCTGGTGCTCGGAGGTCCGCGACGCCGAGGGTGCCGGTCCCCGCGAGGGCGAACCCACCCGCCCAAAGCGGTGCGCCGATGATGGCGGCGATGCCGCCGATGCGAAGAGACATCGTGAAACCCCTTCCGTGTGCGATGTGGGCGTCCCGTCCACGCTGCCGGAGCCGCGCGTCGAGGGCGCCGAGGAGGATGTCTGCCACATCGAACGGAACAAGCGGACGTTCTTCGAGGATGGCCAGGAATTCGTCACCGTAGCGCTCCCGCCACCTGGCGGGATAGCAGCGGATCAGGAACGATCTCATGGCTGGGACCGGCCAAGATGCCGAAGGCCCATCTGGGCGAATTCGGCCAGGCCGCGAAGCTGTTCCGCAAGGTTCGACGCCCCGACCGCGGTCAAGCGGTACGGGCGTCGCCGGTCGACGGCTGGGAGCGGCTCGACCAGACCTTGTTCCTCGAGCCTTGCCAGCGCGGCATACAGGGTGCCGGCACCCATGGGCCGGCCCGTGGCGTGCTCGACGTCCTGCATGATCGCGTAGCCGTGCTTCGGCCCGTCACTGAGGCTGACGAGGATGAGGAGGGACGGTTCGGCGAACCGTCCGAACTGCGGGGCAGTTGGTGTCATGCGACTCCATCTCTTACGACTGTCGATATATCGATAGTCGATATATAGACACTCGCGCCGCCCCTTGTCAAGCCCCGGGTCGGTCCGATGTCGCAGAGCCCGGCGCGCCGAGGTCAGATCCGCCCGAGGACGAGGCCGCTGACGAGGACGACACCGAGCGTGTTGAGCGTGCAATGGACGGCCATGCCGAGGTACACGTTCTCCTTCCAGTGCACGGCATAGACGGTCGGGCCGAACCCGAGGATCCGCCCGAGCACCTGCCACGGCGACCAGAAGTGGTAAAGCGAGAACAGGCTGACGTTGACGAGCGGCGCCCAACGTCCCATCCACTCCATCCGGGGCAGCAGGTAGCCGCGGAAGTACAGCTCCTCGACGATCGGGCCGACGAATCCGTTCAGGACGAAGTACGCACCGAGCGTCAGGAGCCACGCCTCGCGGCTGTAGTCGCCGACCCGGTCGGGATCGATGGGACGTACGAACCAGTCCGGAAGCCAGCCGAACAGGTTGTCGATGACAGTGGGCTCGATCGCCATCGAGAGGCCGAAGCCGATGAACGCCGCAACGACGAGCACCGGGACAAGCCACAACCAGTCACGGATGGGCATCGGTCGGCGATACGGGACGACCGAGCGGATCCCATCCGCGTGGCCACGGCCGGCACGCAGCAGGACACCGAGCTCGATGGGCACGAGGACGACCAGGATGGCCACCAGCAGGGCGGCGATCGGCGGGAAGCCGACGGTCTCGATGAACGGGGCGATCGCCAGAAAGGCGACCGTCATGAGCGCGCCCGGGACCAGGAAGAAAACGAGGAGCTTCGGCAGCCCCAGTTGCTCGATCGAAGGCGTCGAAGCCGGGTCATCCATCGCAGGCGTCCATTGTCGGGAGACAGTCAACACAAGCGTCGGACCGCGACAAGCCGGACGCCAGGATGAGGATCTCGAACCACCGGCCGGTGCCGCTGGAGGTCCCTGGTGTCGCCGACTGAGCGGTCATCGGCGAAGGATAGCGACGCCGGACATCGCCGCAGGGACTTTCGAGCGGGGGCCGCAGGGACTATCCTCCACTCCTCGACAAGGTTTGCGATACAAGGAGGTCAGATGCGGAACCCACCCATCCTCGTCTCGGTGCTCGGCTTCTTCGGGGTCATGGCGGGACTCTATTGGCTGTACCTCGGCCTGCGGATCCTCGGCTTCGACTGGTTCGGGATCCTCGGCGACCTCAAGCCATTCGAGCAGAGCGGCCTCTGGGGGTGGCTGGCCATCGGCGCTGGCATCGCCTGGCTCGCGGCGTCGTTCGGCCTGTGGTCGCTCCAGCCCTGGGCGTGGCTGTTCACGATCATCGTCGCCGGGTTCGCGCTGTTCGAGGCCTTTCTCTGGTTCCTCGAAGCGCCCGGCTCCGGCGTTGGATTCGCGTCCGCGATCATGCCGCTGATCATCATCCTGTACATGAATTCTCGAGAGGTGAAGGCGGCGTTCGGGCAAACGGACGCTAGCGGGGCCTGACATCCGCGCCGACCTCGCGGTCGGTGTCGTTCAGGAGGAGTGAGTGCTGGTGAGCGCCGGCCGTCCCTCGAGGCGGCCGGTCGCCAGTTCGTGGTGGCGATCGGCCACACGCGAGGGGTAGGAGGCTGACATGAACGAGAGCGTCGCGGGCGCTGCCGATGTGGCGGTGGCCTGGCATGGCCTGACACCGGCCGATGCCCTCGAACGCCAGGCCGTCGAACCTGCCCAGGGCCTGTCGACCGCCGAGGCCGAGAAGCGCCGGAAGCGCTTCGGCCCGAACAAGTTCGCCGAAGGTGCCAAGGAGCCGCGCTGGCAGGCGTTCGTGCGCCAATACAAGGACCCGATGCAGGTCGTCCTGCTCGCGGCGGGCATCCTCAGCCTGTTCATCCCCAACCAGGTGCCGACCGGCGTCGTCCTCATCGCGCTGACCCTGCTCAACGCCGCCATGGGCCTGAGCCAGGAGGGCAAGGCCAACGCGAGCGTGGCCGCCCTCCAGAAGATGATGGTGGTCAAGGCGAAGGTCCGGCGTGACGGTGCGCTCGCCGAGCTGGCGATGGAGGACCTCGTCCCGGGCGACGTCGTCAACATCGAAGCCGGCGACCTCGTGCCGGCCGATGGGCGGATCCTCACCGCGGCGACGCTCGAGATCGACGAGTCCGCCCTCACCGGCGAGAGCCTTCCGGTCCCCAAGCAGGTCGAGGCCGTCGCCGCCGATGCCGCCCTCGGGGATCGGGTCGACCTGGCGTTCATGAACACCCAGGTGACTCGTGGCGCCGGAACGATCCTGGTGGTCAATACCGGGATGGCCACTGAGGTCGGTCATATCAGCGGCATGCTGCAAGTGACGAAGGACGAGGTCACCCCACTCACCCGCCAGCTCAACGCGCTGACGAACCAGATCCTCGTCATCGCCGGCCTTGCGCTGGCGGCGTCGATCGTCATCGGCCTCGCGCGGAACACCCCGTTCGACGTCCTGTTCCTGACCGCGATCGCGTTCTCCGTCTCGGCGATCCCGACGGGTCTGCCTGCGGTCGTGACGGCCATCCTGTCGATGGGGACCACGGCCCTCGCGTCGGCCGGCGCGATCGTGAAGCGGCTCCGCTCGGTCGAGACCCTCGGGTCGACCTCGGCGATCAACTCCGACAAGACCGGGACGCTGACCCTCAACCAGATGACGGCGGTCCAGATGGCTGTCGTCGGTCGTCGCTATGCGATCTCGGGCGAGGGCTACTCGACCGTTGGCCAGATCACTCGTGTCGGGGGACAGCCCGACGTGCCGCTCGACCAGCTGCTGCTGCCGATGGCGCTGTGCGCCGATGCAGAGGTCAAGGACGGCGCACTCGTCGGCGACCCGACCGAAGGCGCACTAGTGGTGCTCGCGGCGAAGGGCGGGGTCGATCCGGCGCTGACGCGCGAGCAGTATCCGCGCGTCGCGACGTTGCCGTTCGACGCGGCCTACAAGTTCATGGCGACGTTCCATCGGCTGAAGGACGACTCGGGCAAGGAGGTCATCCGCGCGTTCGTGAAGGGCGCACCTGACCAGCTGCTCGCACGTGCCTCGGCCGCCCTCGGCCCGGACGGCAGCACGCACCCGATCGCCGAGGTCCGTGAGCCGTACCTCGCCGAGAACGATCGACTCGGCGAACAGGGACTGCGGGTCATGGCGACGGCGCAGCGCGACTTCGATCCGGCGTCGTTCGATCCCGACGCCGACCTGCTCCCCCTGGTCACGGACCTCCAGCTGCTTTCCCTGGTCGGCATCGTGGACCCGCCTCGGGCCGAGGCCCGGGACGCCATCGCCAAGGCAAAGGCGGCCGGCATCAAGGTCCGGATGATCACCGGCGATCACGCCGTGACGGCCGAGGCGATCGCGACCCAGCTCGGTATCGAAGGACGGGCCATCACGGGCGCGGAGTTCTCGGCGATGTCCGACGACGAAGCCGATCGCAAGATCGACGAGATCGGTGTCATCGCTCGGGTTGCGCCCGAGGACAAGGTCCGCCTGGTCGAGATCCTTCGGCGCAAGGGCCACATCGTGGCCATGACCGGCGACGGCGTGAATGATGCGCCGGCCCTCAAGATGGCCGACATCGGCGTGGCGATGGGTATCACGGGCACCGAGGTCTCGAAGGAGGCCGCCGTGATGATCCTGACCGACGACAACTTCGCGACCATCGTGCGGGCCGTGGAACAGGGTCGTGCGCTCTACGACAACCTCATGCGCTACATCCGGTTCCAGATGGCGTGTCTCTTCGGTTTCATCAGCACGTTCCTCGGGGCGAGCATCTTCAACATCCTCTCGGGCGTGCCGTTCCTGCCGCTGCAGACGTTGTGGATCAACTTCACCGTCGACATCTTCCAGGCGATCGGCCTTGGCTACGGGCGTCCTCGGGAAGGCCTGATGGAAGACGCCCCGAGGCCGAAGAACGAGGAGATCCTGCCGCGACCGTTGTTCCTCTGGTTGGCGTTCGTCGGGATCTTCATGGGCATCGGGACGCTCGGCGTCATCGTCTGGGCAGTGAACAGCTTCGATGACACCGTCGCACACACGATGGGCCTGGTCACGTTCTCGCTCTTCCACTTGTTCTTCTCGCTCGAGACGGCGAACGAGGAACGGACGATCTTCAGCAGCGAGCTGCTGGAAAACCCCGTGCTTCTGAAGACCTCGGGGCTGTCCCTGCTGACGATCTTCCTGGCGACGACGTTCGGTCCACTCCAGCGGGTCCTCGACACCGTCGAGCTGACCATCGAGCAGTGGGCCATCTGCGGGATCGTCGCGGCGTTGATCATCGTCGTGTCGGAGGGCCGCAAGGTGATGCGACGGCGGGCCGCGCCCGTGGCCGCGGTGACCGTCCAGCCGGCAGCGACCTAGCGATGGCCGTCATCATCCCGCGCTGGGAGTGGCGGACGTTCGGCCAGCAGTTCGGCGCCGCCGAGGCCGCCTTCGAGGCCATGACCTCGACCGGGCGTCAACGACAGCGACGAGACCTACCTGCTGGTCTCGACCAAGGGGTCGCCGACCGACGTCGTCAAGGTCCGGTTCGACCTCATGGACGTGAAGGTGCTCCGAGAGGTGTCCGCCGTCGGACTCGAGCGCTGGGAGCCGATCTTGAAGGTGGGGTTCCCGATCCCGGCCGCCGACGTGGGACGGGTGTGCGAAGCGCTGCATCTCCCGCCGCCGACGCTCACCCGAGACGGCTACACGCTAGAGCAGTTCCTCGACGAGGTCGCCGGTCCGAGTGGCGCGGTCCGGGCTGTCACGGTCCACAAGCACCGGGTTCGACTACACGGTCGGCGGCTGCTCGAGCGAGGTCTCCGATGTCGTCGCCGACGGGCGGACGATCCGGACCATCGCCATCGAGTCGGAGGACGCGGCGGCCGTCGTCGCGGCCGTCAGCTCGGTCGGACTCGACGGCTACGTGAATACGAGCTACCCGCGTGCGCTCGTCGCACTGCTCGAGGATCGGCCGCCGAGCTTCGCGGTGATCGACGTCGGGACGAACTCGGTCAAGTTCCACATCGGCGAGCGAGGCGGCGACGGGACATGGCGGACGGTCGTCGACCGCGCCGAGGTCACGCGGATGGGCGAAGGACTCGACGTCAACGGAGTCGTCGCCCCGGCGGCGCTGGAACGGACGATCGCGGCGCTCCGCGGCATGGTCGACGAGGCGCGGGATCGCGGGGCGGTTCGGATCGCCGCGGTGGGCACCGCGTGGCTGCGAGCGGCGACCGATCGCGATGCCGTCCTTGCCGCCATCCGGTCTCGTACGGGCCTGACCGTCGAGGAACTGCCCGGCGAAGAGGAGGGCCGGCTCGCCTTCCTGGCGGTCCAGACCGGGATCGTGTCGGCCGATGCCCGCCTCGCGGTCTTCGATACGGGCGGCGGCAGCTCCCAGTTCACCTTCGGCCGCGGCGGCCACGTGGACGAGCAGTTCAGCGTCCCGGTCGGGGCCGTGAAGTACACGGAACGGTTCGGGCTGGCGAACGTCGTGACGCCAGCCGTCCTCGCCGAGGCGCGCGCCGAGATCGCCGCCGATCTGTCCAGCATCGACGGCCGCGAGACGCCCGACGCCCTCGTGGCGATGGGCGGGGCCGTCACGAACATCACGGCCGTGAAGCACGCGCTCGCGGTGTACGACCCTGATGTGGTGCAAGGCACCGTCCTCGACCGGGCCGAGATCGATCGCCAGATCGAGCTCTATCGATCCCGTGACGTCGAGGACCGTCGCCAGATCGTCGGCCTCCAGCCGGCCCGCGCCGAGGTCATCCTGGCCGGCGCCCTGATCGTTCGCACGATCATGGACAAGCTCGACCAGGCGTCGCTGACGGTCAGCGATCGCGGGCTTCGCCACGGGCTGCTCGTCGACCGCTTCGGCGGTTAAGCCCCCGAGGAGCGGCTATGGCCGAACGACTCGACCTCCTGAAGACGCTGCGCTCCGGGCTTCCCAAGCCGGCAGGGGCGCCGAAGCACGTGGTCGTGGTCGGCGCGGGGATGGCCGGCCTGACGGCCGCGATGCTGCTCAAGGAGGCGGGTCACCGGGTCACGATCCTCGAGGCGCGCAACCGACTCGGTGGGCGGGTCTACACGTACCGCGGATTCGCCGACGGGATGTATGGCGAGTTCGGCGCGATGCGGTTCCCGAAGCAGCATCACCTCGGCCAGTACCTGATCAACGAGCGGTTCAAGCTCAAGACGACGCCCTTCCCGATGTTCGATGAGGACACGTTCATCCACATGAACGGGAAGCTCGTGCGACGGAGCGACTTCGTGGCCGAGAGCTTCGACTTCAACCTCGCGCCTGGCGAACGTGGCCAGCTCCCGGCCGACATCCTCAAGGCCGCGATGCTGCCCCTCCGAGAACTCGTCGAGCAGCCGGATGGCTGGCGCCAGATCGTCGAGACCTACGATGGCTATTCACTCCTGAGCTACCTCATGGAGCGCGAGGTCAGCGAGCCGGCACTCCAGATGATGGGTCCCCTGCTGGACCTGGAGGGTCGGGCGCATTTCTCACTGGTCGAATGGTTCGCCCACTACCACGAGGACGTCTTCGGGGACCTGGTCTTCATCGATGACGGCGCGGATTCGTTGCCGAACGCGTTCGCACCGCTGCTGACGAATGACACGCGCTTCGGGGCGGTCGTCCATGCGATCGACCAGGGTCCCGACGACATCACGGTCCATTTCCGCGACGGGGTCGGCACCTCGATGTCGGTGACCGCCGACGAATGCGTCCTGACCGTCCCGCTCGTCCTGCTTCGGCACATGGAGATCGGCGGTCTCGACATCGACAAGCGCTTCACGATCCGCAACGTGTACTACGGGCGGGCGCACAAGATCTTCATGCAGTTCAGCCGCAAGTGGTGGGTCGAGGACTACCAGATCACCCAGGGCATCACCGTGACGGACCTCGCGATCCGCAACGTCGTCTATACGCCGGCCGGCCAGGTCCCGGGCATCGACCGCGGCGTCATCATCGCGTCGTATGCCTGGGAGCAGGACAGCATCGCATACGGCATGTTGAGCGAGGCCGAACGCATCTCCCAGGCCCTCGAGGACCTGTGCAAGATCCATCCGGAGGCGCGCTCGACGTTCGAATACGGCGTCTCCTACGACTGGACGCTCGACCCATACGCCGGCGGCATCGGGCCGCTCTTCCGGCCACACGAGATGCGCAGCCAGTTCTACGACGACATCGTGCGCCCGGTCGATCGGCTGTGGTTCGTCAACGACGCCTGCGACCAGCGAGCGCGTCGCTGGATCGAGGGAGCCATCAACGCCGCGGTCAAGAACGCCTACGCGATCAACGCCGGCATGCGCAACGAACTGCCGGTCGGCAAGACCGAGTAGGGCGGTCGTCAACGAATCCGGCGTGAGCGTCGACCTGGGCTCGGGCCAGCGCGACAAGGTCACGCTGCGATTCCTCGATCCCTCGCTCGAAGTCGCCTACCAGGCCGATACCGCCGAGGCCGCACGACGCCTCCTGACGTGGGCGTGCCTGGTGAACGCGCCGATCTGGTTCGTCGGCGCGTTGCTGGCGCCGGTGGTCCTGGGGGTCGATCCGACACCGGTCTGGGTGGCGTGCGCGATCCAGATCCTCATCCTGCTGTCCGGTGCGATCCTTGCGCAACGACGTCCACGCCGCCGGGTCATCGATGACTACGGGCTCGTCATCAACCTCTGCGCGGGGATCGTCCTCGTCATCATCACCGCCTATGTCGGCCTGTTCGACCGGTTCGCGTTGCCGTTCCTCATCTTCACGGCGCTCGTCTCGGGCGCCGTGCAGCGCCTGCCGTTCACCCTGGCCGTTGTCGGTGCCCTCGGTCTCCTGATCGCCTTCTCGATCGGGGCTGTGACCGTCGGGACCGCGGCGGCCTTCCAGATCTTCGTACTGGTCTCCGCGCTCGCCGTGGCCCTGTCGGGGGCCTACCTGGTCGAGTCGAGCGAACGCGAGATCTACATCCAGCGCCGACGGATCTCCGGCCTCCATCGACAGGTCGATGAGCTGTTTCATCGCTACCTGTCGCCAGACGTCGCCGAGGCGCTCCTGGCCGATCCGGATCGGGCGGAGCTGGGCGGGGAGGTCGCCGAGGTCACGGTCCTGTTCGCGGACCTGACCGGGTTCACGTCGTACGCCGAACGGGTCGCCCCCGACGTCGCCGTCGCGATGCTGAATGCCTCGTTCTCGGCGGCCGTGCCGGTCGTGCTCGGCGGCGGAGGCACGATCGTCCAGTTCGCCGGGGACGCGCTGATGGCCATCTGGAATGCGCCGGTCCGCCAGCACGATCACGCGCTCCTCGCGGCCACTGCCGCGCTCGGGATGCAACGCGCGACCGCCCATCTCGCCGAGGATCCCGACGTTCCGCGCTTCCGCGTCGGCCTCAACACCGGCCCGACACTGGTCGGCAACATCGGCAGCGTGGAACTCCAGAGCTTCACGGCCATCGGCGACACGGCGAACCTCGCCGCGAGGCTTCAGACGTTCGCGCCGCCGGGCAGCGTCGTCATGGGCGAACGGACGTACGAGCTCGTCGCGGACAGGGTCGACGTTCGACCGCTGGGCACGCCCGAGCTCAAAGGCAAGTCCGTGCCGATCGCGGTGTTCGAGCTGTTGGGTCTCGCGGAGGTCCCAGCGGGCGATCCGCCGCACGCCGCCTAGCGATCATCAGCCGGGCGGGCCGTCGTAGGCGCCGCGAAGCCGGAGTGTGTCGGGGCCGGCCGTGAGCTCGAGGACCCCCGATTCGATGGTGTAGGTGAACTGGTTCGCCGAGAGGACAGCCCGCATCCGTGCATCGAACGCGGCGGTATCGGATCGATGACAGGTGGGCGCCGACAGGCTCAGATCGCTGATGCGAAGCGCGCCGGGTTCGAGTGTCACGTTGCCCCTTCCCGTACTGCAGCCGGTGTCGACGACGACGCGGCCATCGGCCGTGAACTCGAGCGACGCAACGATCACGATGCCGCCGCCATCGGGAGCGCTCGAGGCAGCATCGCCGCTGAACTCGGCCTCCTCGGTCCAGATGGGTCCTACGAGCGGCAGTCCGGGCTGCGGTCCCTCTTCGAGCCACCCAGCGTCGGGCGCGAAGTCGGTCGCGACGACGCGGCCAGCTTCGATCACCGAGGCCCAGGCGTAGAACCGCACATCTCGCTCACCGGGCTGCGGCCAGTAACGCAGGCTTGCGTGGTTCGGAGACTCCTCTTGGTCGCCTGGGTAGTAGGTGTCGAGGCCCGCGCGTCCTGGGCCCCGATACCCTTCGTCAGTCCCGCCATGTGGCGGTCCCGCGTCCGCTTGTGTCAGGCCGGACGCCACGTCTGTGCGCCAGGCTCGATGCTCGTTCGCTGGCATGTTGTCGATGCCGATCCTCACGTCAGGTGCTCCATCGCCGTTCGTATCCAACACGAACCCGTAGGCGATCCAATCGTCTGCTGGGTCGGGGATGGGACGCGGAAGGTCGTGCGCGAGCACCAGCGCGAAGACCGGCGAGTCTCCCGGCGCCAGGTGAACCTCGTCGATGTCGACCCATCCCGCGACTCCGGGGCTGACATCGCCGACCGGGTCTGCGTACTCGAGAGGCTCCCAGAGCCCCTCCGAGGAATCCCATCGGGCATCGTTCCCCACGACGAGTTGCGTGATGGCGATGCCACGAGCCGACTCCTGCAAGACCGGTACCGGCCAGTCTTGAGCGAGGCGCTCGGGAGTCCACGTCAATGGCTCACCCGAGGTTGTGATGTCCGGCTGCCGCATGGCCACTCCGAACCCCACGACGGCGATCACGGCCACGGTCGCGATCGCGACCTTGGCGTAGGCGTTCATGGTCGGGAACCTCCACGGCACGCGGATGGGCGCGCCCCGTTGTCGGGTCGTGTCGATGGTCGCGAGGGCCGACGCGAGCGCCCAATCGGGCGCCCGGGTCGGGGCCTCGCTCGCGTAGAAGTCGACGATCCGTCGTTCGAGCTCGCGGTCGGCATTCATGCCGTCCGGCCTCCGTGGGTACCCGGAGTGCGTCGGCCGATTGGTCGACGTTCAGGGTGTGGTCGACGGCGATGGGACGACCGCCGCGCTCGGGTCGAGCTTGACGGTCGCGAGGATCCCCTGGTACCACGCCTCGTCGTAGTACTGATCCAGCCAAGGGTCATCACCCGAGGTGTAGAACCAGATCAAGTAGCCGCGATCCCCGCTCGACACCGCGACCACGTTCGAGCAGCGGAACCCGCTCGCCTTGTCGACCGTGATCGGCTGGCGCGCATCGCCACACCCAAATTCCGGGCTATCGAGGACGTCGGTCACCCAGGTCTCGCCGGTCTTGCCGGCGAGCGGCTGCGACGCCAGCCCGAGGAAGAGGTGATCCATGAGGACCGGGTCATGGATACGGTCCTGCGTCGGTGATTCGAAGTTGATCCCGCTCGACGAGGTCCAGGCCTCCGTCGCCGGGATGGTGACCCACCCGGTCGGGTAGGAGATCGAGATGCCGTGGATGGTCGAGGTGAAGGTATCACCGAGCGGCGGCGGCGCTGAAGGATCCGGGCTCGGCGAGGCGGTGGGCGATGGTGTCGGACCGGGCGCCCCGATGCCGGACCCGGTGCCGGGCCGCAACATGGCCAACCCGAGCCCGGCAACGGCGATCACGGCCACGGCCGCGATCGCCAGCTTGGCGTAGGAGTTCATGGTCGGGAACCTCCACGGCACGCGGATGAGCGCGCGCCGTTGTCGTGTCGTGTCGATGGTCGCGAGGGCCGACTCGAGCACCCGGCCGGGTGCCCGGGTCGGCGCCTCGGTCGCGTAGAAGTCGGCGATCCGTCGTTCGAGCTCGTGGTCGGCGTTCATGCCGTCCGGCCCTCCCGAGGGGCACCGACCGAGGATCGCTCATCGGCCGCGATGGCCGCGCGGAGCGCCTCGATGGCGTAGTGGAGCCGGGACTTGGCGGTCCCGACCGGGATATCGAGTGCGTCGGCCGCCTCACCCGGAGACATGCCGAGATAGAAGTGGAGGATCAGGATCGTGCGTTGATCGTCGTTGAGTCGACGAAGACCACGGTCGAGCTGATCGCGATCGGCGAGTTCCGAGGTGCGATCCGGCTCGGCCGGTTCGGTGGGCACCACCGTGATCTCGGCGCGCCACCGCCGGCGGTGGCGGCCGATATCGGCGCTGGCTCGAACGAGGAGCCGGTAGAGCCAGGCGTCGAACCGCTCGACGTCGCGCAACGAGGGCAGATCGCGCCAGGCCCGGACCAGTGCGTCCTGAGTGGCATCCTCCGCGAGTTCGGCATCGCGCAGGATGAGGCGAGCGGTCGCGTACAACCGATCGACGGCGCCGACGGCCAGCACACTGAAGGCCTCGCGGTCTCCGTGTCGCGCCCGTTCGACGAGCTCCGTCTGCACGCCTCGCTCCCTTCCGAGGCGACCGATCTGGTCACCTATACGCTACGGCGGAGCGCAAGGGGCAGCGGTTCAAACTTCGACGACGACCCCTCGATTCAGATCGCCCCCGGCGAAGCGGGCGCACAGCACGCGCAAGCGCCCTCGGCGGACCCAAGGACGGCATCGGCGGCCGCGCAGCACGGTCCCGAGTCACTCAGGACCTGGAGCGTTCGGCGGGGTCGGTCGAGATGCCGCTCGAGCCCGGCGAGTCGGGCATCGAGGGCCTGGAGTCCGGCGATCCGGTCGGCGATCTCGGCGCGCCGATCGATGATGAGGCGCGGCAGCTCGGCGGTCGTATCCGCGCAATGCCCGGCATGGCACCAGCTCGCGATCCGGCCGGCGTCCTCGAGCGGCATGCCGAGCCGACGGAGGTCGATCAGGAGCCGCAGGTGCTCGACATCGGGCTCGCCGTAGTCGCGGTAGGCATTGTCGCGTCGGGACGCCGGCGGAAGCCAGCCAGATCGCTCGTAGAACCGGATGGTGTCGGTCGAGACCCCGACCTGATTCGCCAGCTCGCCGATCCGCATGCGCGCAGCAAACCTTGGAGTCATTCGAATGTCAATGGGGCGCCGGCGCGGCCTCGAGGCTCGTCTTCTCGGTCGTAGAAGGCTCGATGACCGGCAGCGAGCCGGCCACGACGCGTGTGAGGCGCCCGATGGCTGCCTCCCGCTCTTCTCGAACCCTGCGGATCTCGGCAGGATCCGCGACGGGCTCACCCTGGTATTGCCAGCGAAGCCGAAGGCGAGTGCCCCCGTCCGTCGCCTCGAGATCGGCGGTTGCGGCGACCGGCCCGAGCGTCGGTACGGCGAGCCGCCAACCGACGTGGTCGTACGGCTGCCAGTCGACGATCTCCTCCAGCGTTGCCAATCGCCCGGTCACGCACTGGGCGAGCGTCCCGACGCCGCGCCGGCCGCCGACCGTGGTCTCGTCGATCCGGATCGGGCCCTCCCACCGTGTCCGAAGGCTCGGTGACGTCAGATGCGCCCAGACGACGGCCGGTTCAGCGTTGATCTCGGTGTCGACGTCGAGGACGAGGTCGCCATCGCCGATGTCGAGGCGCTGTCGCTCGCTCTCCGCCTGCCAGCGTGACTCGAGGTCCAGCGTGAATGTCGAGACCCGACCGAGGTGTTCGATCGATTCCTCACCACCCGTGAGATCCAGCTCGGCCGGCTCGAGACCCAGGCCGTCGAGGGCCGCGGCCGTGAAGAGCGCGAATCCGGCGTGGCGGGCCGCGGCCGCTGTCGATCCCTTCAGCAGGCGATGCACCAGGATGACGTCGGATCCGGCGAGTTCATCCCGTCCAGCGATGCGATTCCGGACGTATGAGCCGTGATGGACGAAGAGCTTGAGGTCGAGCCGCGGTGCCATCCGGCACGAGTTGCAGTCGCAGCTGGTCGCCTGGTCGATGCTTCGCAGGCGCCGGCGGAAGGCGAGATAGGCGGCCTCGACCGCGTCGAGGATCAGCGATCCGTCGGCCCGCCCGTCCTCGACGAAGAGGAATGCCGCGTCGCCTTCGAACTTCGCCAGCCGGAGCGGCGGATCGAGCCGACCGACGATCGTCTCGAGCAGGTCGCCCGCGATCACCGGAGCGTGCTCTAGCTCGCTAGTCGCGAGGTATGCGGTGTAGCCGGTCAGGTCTGCGACGACGAGGAAGCCGGTCTCCGGGATCGAAGCCATGCGAAGACCTTAGACCTTGGAGTCACTCCAATGTCAAGACCCCCCGAAGAACGCCGCCTGGTCGGGCGGCGAGGCGATGTCGACGCTGAGGTCGCGGGCGACCTCAACAAGCCATCGACCTAGGCATCACCGCGGATGCGGGAGAAGACCACGCAATCGACGGGAACGGCGTCGTGATGCAAGTCCCAGGCGCGGAGCACGCCCTCGCGCAGGAAGCCCGCTCGCTCCACCATTCGGAACGACGCCTCGTTGCCGACCATGATGAACGCGTCCAGGCGGATGGCCGCCGTGGTCGCCAACGTCCAGTCCGCCACCAGGCGCAGGGACCGAGCGCCGACACCGCGACCCCGGGCGGCCGGTGAGAGCCAGAGGCCGAACGTGGCCTGATGGCCCTCCGGCCCGAACCGTGTCACGGCCCCGAGCAGACGATCGGTCGCGGCGTCGACGATCGCGAACGGCGCGCCGGTCCCATTCAGCCACATCGCTTGGGCGGTCTCGATGAACGCCGCCGCGTCGGCGGGCCGGAATGGCTGGGGGATCGTCACCCAGCGGGCGATCTCGGGGTCCTGGCAGATGGTCAACACCTCGGGCGAATCCGATGGGCGCCACGGACGCAGAACCAGCTCGTCGATCGACAGGATCGTTCCCGGTCCATCGTCGGCAGGACCGACCTTCATCCCCGGGTTCGGCTGCTCAGCTCGATCTTGATGATTCGGATCCATCGGCCGGAGTCTCGCACGATGGCATCCTCGCGTGCCGAGGCATCGAGCCCGGACCGAGCACCGATATCGAACGATTTACAGGACGCCCACACTCATGCTCGTTGACGACGCCAATCGGCGTCGGAGACCGGGAGGCAGCGGGTGCTCCGAACGATCGTGGACCAGGCGAGGCAGGGCGACGAGGAGGCCTTCGGCGCCCTGGTTCGTGCGGTCGGCGATCGCAGCATCTTCATCGCGCATCGGATCCTGCGCGATGCAGGCCTGGCCGAGGACGCCGTGCAAGCGGCCCTCGTCACGGCCTGGCGTGAGCTTCCCACCCTGCGCGACCTCGACCGGTTCGAGGCCTGGTTCCACCGGATCCTCGTCAACGCCTGCTACGCCGAGGCCCGGCGTGGACGGCGGTTCGCGGCCAATGTCGTCCTGCTCGAGCAGGACGCCCCGGCCGCCACGGACGAGTATCTGGCGGTCCACGATCGCGATCAGCTCGACCGCGGCTTCCGGCGCCTCCCGCCGGAGCAGCGGGCCGTCCTGGTCTTCCACCACGCCCTCGGGCTGACCGTGCCCGAGGTCGCAGACCACCTTGGCATTCCCCTCGGGACCGCGAAGTCCCGACTGTCCTACGCAACCGCGGCGATCCGGGCGGCGCTCGAAGCCGACGCCCGGACGCCCATCCTCGACCGGGAGAACCTGGCATGACCACCTCTCACGATCCCGATCGCCTTCTCGCCGCCTACCTGGCCGACGGGATGGACGTCCTGCCGGATCGCGTGGTCGATGCCGTCCTGGTCGAGGTCCACCGAACGCGTCAACGGACCGTATTCGGTCCGTGGAGGACCTCAGCGATGAACAGCGCACTCAAGATGGCCTTCGCGGCGGCGGCAGTCATCGCCGTCGTGGTGGCCGGTATCAACTTCCTGCCCTCCGGCAACGGCGGGACCGGCGGCCCGGGCAATGCTTCCCCCTCGCCGGTGACCTCACCATCGCCGGTGACCTCGCCATCGCCGGCGACCTCGCCATCGCCGACACCGAATGCCGGTCCGGGCGCCGTCCAGATCACGGTCGCCGGGACCGAGGTCGGCACGCCCGTCCTCCAGGGGACCGCGGACCTTCCGGCCGGCTGGGAGCCGGGAGGGCTTCCGTTCACCTTCACTTCCGAGAACGTCACTGCCTTCGTCAGCCTCGTCGACAACACCTTCAGTGACCCATGCGCGCACATCCAACGCGTACCCAAGGTGGGACCGACCGTCGCGGACCTGGCGACGGCCCTCGGCGAGATCCCCGGCACGACCGCGACGGAACCCGTCCAGACGACGGTGGGCGGACTCGCGGCAACGTCCATCGAGATCACGCTCCCGGCATCGCTGCCGTGCGCGCTAGACCAGTTCTACTACTGGCAGGACACACCGGACGGGGATTGGTGGGCCCTGCGACCCGACGAGCGACTCCGAGTGTGGATCGTCGAGACACTCGGCAGGCGCGTCGCCATCGCCGCACGCATCTACCCCAACACCAGCGAAGCCGAGAAGGCCGAGCTCCAGGGGATCGTCGACTCGATCGAGTTCAGCGTCACGTCCCCCCAGCCGAGCGCGACCCCGGCCGCGCCCTAGCACCGGCACGCTTCGAGGGCTTGGCTCGGTCGACTGACAGCCGTCAGGAAGCCGGGCCGGGCCCCTTCGTCTTCGTCGCTGCCCAGATACGTCGCGCGGTCATGGGCAGCTCCCGCATCCGCAGGCCAGTGGCGGCGGCGATCGCGTTGGCGATGGCGGCGGGGCCGGGCAGGATCGGCGCTTCGGCGATCCCCTTGGCTCCGAACGGTCCATCGGGCGCCGGGCACCTCGACGATCAGGGTTTCGATCGGCGGGAGCATGGCGGCCTTCGGGACCGCGTAGTCCAGGAACGTGCCGGTCAGCAGCTGCCCGCGATCGTCGTGGATGAGCTCCTCGTACAGCGCCCGGCCGATCGACTGGACCGCCCCTCCCAGCATCTGGCCCTCGACCAGCGCGGGATTGAGCGCCCGGCCGACGTCCTGGACGACCGCGTAGCCGAGCAGCTTCACGAAACCCGTCTCCGCATCGACACGGACGTGGGCGAGATGACCGGCGACCGATGGCGCGAGGACCGTGTGCGCGGTGGCGGCATGCCCTTCGACCGGCGGATGCTTGCTGCCCCACGCCTCGCTGAGCGACTTCGCGAATTCGGCGACCGGGCGCCCGAGATCTGGCGAACCCCTCGGCCGCACGACCCCGCCGACGACCTCCAGGTCACCAGGCTCGATCTCGAACTCGTCTGCCGCGACCACGAGGAGCTGGTCGCGCGCCTCGGCGACCGCCGCCTGCACTGCCGGACCCGAGGCGTACGTGATGGCGCTGGCGTTGCTGGTCGGCGACGGTGGCGCGGACGTCGTGTCGGCCATCACGATGGAGACCGCCTCCATCGGGACGCCAAAGGTCTCGGCAGCGATCGTGGCGAACGCACTCGCGACACCACTCATGTCGACGACGCCGGTGATGATGGTGATCGTGCCATCCGGCTCGAGGCGACACGTCGCCGCGGCGGGCTGCTTGGCGCCGAGCCACACGCCGATCGCGAGCCCGACACCCTCGCCAGGCGGCAGGTCGCGCCGACCGGTCCACATCGGGTGCGTGCTCAGTCGGTCGAGGCACTCGAGAGCGCCGATCCGCGGCCACGGCGTGTCGTCCACCATCGGGTCGCCTTCCTCGACGAGGTTCGTCACGCGGATATCCATCGGATCGAGCTCGAGGCGCTCCGACAGTTCGTCGACGAGCGATTCGAGCGCGAAGACGCCCGACGGACCGGATGGCGCTCGATAGTTGCCAGTCGGGAATCGGTTGGTGTGGACACCGACGGCCTGGACGTCGAACGCTGGCCAGCGGTACGGTCCGCTGGATCAGCTGGGTCGCGAACCACTCCCAGGACGACTCGGCGTACGCGCCGGCGTCGTAGGTCAGGCGCGCCTCGAGCGCCTCGAACCGGCCGGAGCGCGCCGCTCCGATCCGGAGATCGATGGCCATGCCCTGGGCAGGATTGGTCGCCGCGAAGTCCTCCCGGCGTGTCAGGACGAGGCGCACGGGCCTGCGAAGGCGGAGCGCTGCCCCGGCCACGAGTGGCTCGATGACGACCTGCTTCCCGCCGAACGCACCACCGAGTGGCGCTGCGGTCACTCGCACCTTGGACGGCGGGAGGCCGAAGATCCGTGCCAGCTCGTTGCGGGTCATGAACGTCCCCTGGGTGCTGGCCATCACCGCGAGGGTGCCGTCCGGCTCGATCCAGGCCGTCGCTGCGTGCGGCTCCAGGTATGCCTGGTACGCCCAGCTGACCCGAAAGCGACCCTCGACGATCGCGTCGCAGCGGGCGAAGGCCTCGGCGACATCGCCTCGGCGCTCATGGTCGCGGCTGAAGACGTGGTCCGAGGACTCGTCCGCATCTGGATCGATGGCGGCGACGTCGACGAATGGCGCCAGGGGCTCGACGTCGACCTGGACGAGGTCGACGGCATCCTCCGCCGCCGCTTCCGTCTCGCCGATGACCAGCGCGACCGGCTGTCCGGCGAAGACCGCCACGTCACGCGCGAGCGGCTCGTACCGCCGCTCCTCACCGTGGCCGATGATCGGGAGGTCCCTGGCCGTCAGGACGGCCACGACGCCCGGCACGGCCAGGGCCGCTGTGGCATCGATCGCGCGGATGCGCGCGTGCGCGTGCAGGCTGGGGACAAGGCGCGCGTGCGCCAGACCGGGGACGGTCAGGTCACCGGCGTAGCGGGTCGCGCCGATGACCTTCTCGCGGGAGTCGATCCGTGGCCGCCGGATCCCCACGTATCGGGTCGACTCGGCCATGACGGACCTCCTTGCGGTCAGTCTACGGGCACGCGATCGCTGTGTGACCGTCAGCTGGACCGAGGGTGGTACATCCAGGATGTGAATGTCGTTCGACCGATGTCACGGTCGAGGTTGGCCCCAACCGACTCCGTCGGTACAGCGCGGCCCATGTTGACAACCAGCGTTGAGCGGCGACAACGCCCTTAGGTCGCTTGCGTCGGGCGTGATGGCGATCAGCCCGCCTGGCTGGTCGGTCGGGGTCCACTCGGCGATGACATAGCGTCCGTCGGTCGACCACCCGTCCTGCGTCGCGCGCTCCAGCAACAAGTGCGCATCGCTCCCATCGCTATTGGCGATGTACAGGTCATAGGCCAGACGATCTGATCTCGGGACGATGAACACGATCCGCGTCCCGTCAGGAGACGACGCGGGCGCCGAGGCCGCGTCGAGCGTCAGCCCGTTGCCGATGAGGAGCTGGCTGGAGCCACCCGCGACGTTCGCCCGATACACCCCGCCTTCGCTGCCGCTGGCGCTGCTGTTGCCGAAATAGATCCAGGTGCCATCCGGAGACCATGTATCGGGCCCGCCGACGCGGGCAACGTCGCCGCTGACCGTTCGCTTGCCGGATCCATCCGTCCGGATGACGGCAAGAGATCTGATTCCGTCCGCCTCCTCCGCGAAGGCGATCCAACGACCGTCCGGGGACCACAACGGATCGTGCGCGCTCACTCCCCGAGGCGTCACCGCCCTCGCCTCCCCGGTGGCCATGTCGACGAGGACGATTCGTGCTGGTTCACCGTCCAGGCTCGCCTCGGTCGCGAGGAAGCGCGAGTCTGACGACCACGTGTCGATGCGGTCGGTCCAGCCAAGGCTCAGGTTCGACCCAAGCTCACGGCGTTCCGTACCGTCGACGCCGACCACGTAGAGACGCGACCGATCGCCGTCGACCGTCCAGAACGTCACGAGCCGCCCATCCGGCGAGCGGCTCACGCCATGCGCGTCGTCGCCACCCAGGTCCAGCGTCCGGACCGGGCCACCAGGCGCATCGATCACCCGTAACTCGCCCCCGATGGAGACGACGATCGGTCCATTCTGGATCGGCTGAACCCGATCGATCGCACCGACGATGGCGATCGCGGCCATGGTCGCCAGGATGAGCAGGACGCCCAGCACGGCCATCCCCGTTCGGCGGGGCATCGAAGGCCAGGCGGCACCAGAGAGCACGAGACGGAGGTCGCGTTGGATCCGACCCACCCGACTCGAGTCGCTGACGCGAGCCGCGCGTGCCCGAGGCCTCAGGGCGGCAAAGGTCGTCCGCGCGAACGATGGATCCGGATCGGACGGGACGTCCAGCCGCCGGATCAAGGCGTCGATCCGCTCGTCAGTCATCTCGGTCCTCCGCGCCGTAGGCTCGGCGAAAGCCGTCGCGTGCCCGGAAGAGCAGGGACTCGGTGGCTCCCCGGCTCTTGCCCAGCAGGCGAGCAGCTTCGGCGACCGGCAGATCATCGAGGACCACGAACACCAGCACGGCCCGCTGGCTCGCCGGGAGCGATCGAAGGACCTCCGCGATCAGCTCTCTATCCTCGAGCTCGAGCTCGGCTTGCGCGCCTTTGTCGAGCTCGATCTGCTGGACCTGCATCCGCATCTGCCGGCGTTCGTCGCGCTCGAGCGCTCGAAAGTGATCGGCCAGTTTGTGGCGGGCGATGCCGCAGAGCCAGGTCACCGTGTCCGACCGGCCGTCAAAGCGGGAACGCTGGTCGATCGCGGCGATGAAGGTCTGCTGGGTCAGGTCCTCCGCGAGGGCGACATCGCCGCCGCTGCGGCTGACGAGGTAGCCGTAGACGCGTGGCAGCGTCCGCCGATACCACGATTCGAAGCCAGCATCGTCCACGAGCGCCCGCTGGAGCTCGTCCGCGCTGTCGGCGACCGATGCTTGGATCGACATTCCGCCCATTCTGCTCGCTGCTTCTCCGGCGACTGCGGGTGAGTCGTTCGATCGACGCCGAATCATTCGGAAGGGACCCGTGGGGTTTGTCAGGTCCGCGATGCCGGGCGCAGCCGCGTTCGAACGGCGCGTCACCGAATGGAAACCGAGGGCAGGTGCGACCAATGGTCATCACCCGAGCAGTGCTGCGATGGAGATCCGAATGGTGCGAGCGAGCGATCCAGCAACGCGGATCCAGGCTCCAGGCCGATGCCTGGCGACCTCGATCCTGGCGGTCGCGATCGTCACGACCGCGTGCGACGGACAGGCGGCCGTGCCCAGTGCGGCCGCGATCGCCACCACTAGTCCGACCGTCTCACCCACGACCACCGCCGACCCATCGGCGACGGTCGCCCCGGCAGATCTGCCCGGCGGGCGCCTCGTGTATCGCCAATTCGTCGACGACCGCGGGTCCGTGTTCACGATCGATCCCGATGGCACCGACATGAAGCCACTGGTGCTGCCGGCTTCGGTGTTCCCGCGCTGGTCACCGGACGGGGACCATATCTCGGTCGCTCAGGACAGCACGGACCACCCGGAAGGACACCTCTCTGTCGGCATGGCCGATCCGGAGGGCCACGACTACGTCCAGTTCAACGATCCGGACGCGACGCTCGAGCTTGCAAGCGCGGCCTGGTCGCCCGATGGATCGCGGTTGGCCGTTGAGGGGTGGGACGGCAACGATCCCACTCGCAGCGGGATCTACACCGTGCGAGCATCCGATGGCGGAGACCTGATCCGCGTGACCGATTGTCCCAAGGACTGTCATGACATTCCCGGGGACTACTCCCCAGATGGCCGCCAGATCGTGTTCACTCGTCAGAAGCTCTCGGACGAGGCGGATGTCACGCTGATGGTCGTCAACGTCGATGGCAGCAGCGCGCGGGCGCTGACCGATCAACGGGTGGGAAGTGGCCGCTGGTCGCCGGATGGCAAGACGATCCTGGCCACGGTCGGGGAGGACAGGAACGGATCCCTGCTGCTCGTGCCGATCGATGGCGGTACCGTCACCACGTTCGAGATCGCCTCGGATCCCACCTTGAAGCCGTTCGATGGTTCCTGGTCGCCCGATGGCGAGTGGATCGTCTTCTCGGCGAGGAATGAGACCTCAGTCGACCTCTACATCGCGCGGACGGACGGGACAGAGCTCCACCAGGTCACCGATACGCCCCGCAACTGGGAGGACGGCGCCGACTGGAACTGAAACCCACTTGACCGGTACGGCCTCAAGCGGGTTTGAGCGCCGACGTTCGATCCAGACGAATCGCCGCCACGCCGAGCGTGAACCAACCGGCAAGGAAGCTGACGATCCCAGTGAGGACGAGGAGCATGCCGAGCGGCCACAGATCCTGACCCACAGCGATCACGCCGATGGTCCCGACCACCGGGCCGATCACGAGGGACAGTGCCCCGTTGCGCGAGAGAACGGATGCGCGGTACGTCGCGATCCCGAACGTCGCCGAGCCAAGGGCTGCGGTGGCTGCCCCGATGGGGAGAAGGCCGTCACGCCAATCCGTCGGGCCGACGCCAGCCAGATCGCGTACACCCGCGATGAAGATGACAAGCGTCCCGACGGCCGTCAGCCCGAAGGCGGTCCAGACAAGCAACGGGTTGGAACGAGCCTGGAACGCGCTCATCCCTGTGAGGGCCACCAGAAGCGCGCCCAACGCGACGAGAAGCGCGATCGCGCTTGCCTTCTCGGCGCCTTCGGTGAGGCCGCCGGTCAAGATGACGATGACGATCAGCGATGCGCCGACGATGGCGGCGATGCCACCGATTCGAAGCGACATGGGGAAACCTCTTCCTTCACGGATGCCGGCTCCCCGTCCGCGCAGCCGGAGCTGTGCGTCGAGGGCGCCGAGGAGGATGTCCGCGACGTCGTACGGTCCGAGCGGCCGCACTTCGAGGATGGCCTCGAACTCGTCGCCGTACCGGGCGCGCCAGCGGGCTGGGTAGAGGCGGATGAGGAGGGATCTCATGGCTTGGTCTTGCCAAGCTGGGCGAGACCCCGCTGTGCGAAGGCGGACAGGTCCCGAAGTTGCTCTGCGAGGTTGGACGCCCCGACTGCGGTCAGCCGATACGGCCGGCGTCGGTCCTCGGGCGGCAAGGCCTCGATGAGGCCCTGCTCCTCGAGGCGAACAAGGGCCGCGTAGAGCGTGCCGGCCCCCATCGGCCGGCCGGTCCCCTGCTCGACATCCTGCATGATCGCGTAGCCGTGCTTCGGCCCGTCGCTCAGGCTGACGAGGATGAGCAGCGACGGTTCGGCGAACCGTCCGAACTCAGGGATCTTCCGTTCCATCAGGCTCCGATCCTTACGATGGTCGATATATCGATAGCCGATATATACGCCCCTCGGGAAAGCGTGTCAAGCCCTGGGATCAAACAATCCTGCGAGGGAGCAAAGAGCTGATCCCTGCGAGCAGCACCTATAATCGTGCGGCGCCGACATAGCTCAGCGGTAGAGCAGCTGTTTCGTAAACAGCAGGTCCTCGGTTCAAAGCCGAGTGTCGGCTCCACTCCCCTCGTTCATGCTCACGAAGAGCGGGCGTCCGGGTTCGGCGAACGGCCTCGGACATTCAACGAGCGTGAAGATGATCCGGGACCCGTCTGGTGTCCACGTCGGCTGCGTCGCGCGCTGCTCGGCCTTGCCGAACGTTGTCAAGGCGGTCAGACCGGAGCCATCGGACTTGATGGTGTACAGGTTCGACGGCTCGTCCGTCGACTGGAACTCGCCGAGGTCGTACGTCGAGAACAGGATCTCATCGGATCCCGGACGCCAATCGGGGTAGGTCGCGTACATCGACCAGTCGGTCAGTTCGACGGGCTCGGCGCCCTCCCCGGTCACGTCGATGACGGCGATCGCGGATCCCGTCGCGGTACCAGGGTTGATTTGCGTGTCCGGGTACCGCGTCATCTCGAACACGATGGACAGCCCATCGGAGGACCAGCGCGGATAGTTCAGGGCCGTCTTCGATGGTGCCGTGAACAAGACCCGCCGATCGCCGCTGGCGACGTCCTGGACTTCGATGACGGCCGCCTCCAGACCGCTCCCGCCGAGCTTGAACCGGACGAACGCGAGCTTCGAACCGTCCGGCGAAGAGGCCGGGAGCGCGACTTCACCACAACTGATCGCGCAGTCGGTGCTCCGTGGCACGATCGTCGCGGCGTTGGTCCCGTCCGCGTTGACGACCCAAATCTCGTTGCCTCCACCGGTTTCGGCGTCGAAGGCGATTCGGGTGCCATCCGGCGACCAGTCGGGATGGAAGGCGTTGTACTTGGCATCCGGGAGCAGCGCGTGCGGGTCCGTCCCATCGGGACGCACGAGATAGATGCCGCCGCCACCACCTTGGACCCATTGGTAGGCGATCCAGGGCTCGTCGACCTGCGTCGGAGCTGACGGCCGGCTTGCAGATGGAACCGCGGTGGCGGGTTGCGGTGTTCTTGTCGGTTCCGCCGCAGCCGTCGTCGACGATGGAGCCGAGGGCGAGACAGCCGACGGTGGGACGCATGCGGCCTGGACGGCGCACAAGATCGCGAGCCCAATGGCATGTCCGGAGAGCGAGCGCGGCGGCGTCCGGGCGATTGCTCTGAGCATCGTTTCTTCCTCCGGATCTACGGAAAGTGGGCCCGTCGTCGGCACGTCAGTTCCCGATGCCAGGGCCGTACAGCTCGGCGGTGGCGACGGCGTCGCCTCCGCCGACGCCGTACCCGCCCGTTACCAGGAGCCTGCCATCGGGCAGGAGTGTGGCCGTGTGCAAGCGGCGGGCCGCGCCCAGGTTCGCGACGGCAGTCCACGTCGTGCTTGAAGGGTCGTACAGTTCCGCAGATGCGCCGTCGCCGCCGCCCGCGACGACCACGGACCCATCCGGCATCAGCGAGGCCGTGCCCTGCCAGTGGACGGTGGCCATCGACCCGGTCGCGGTCCAGAGCCCGGTGCGGGGGTCGTACAGCTCGGCGGACCGAGTGCCCTCCCCGCCTGCGGCGAGGACTGTGCCATCGAGCAGCAGCGTGGCCGTGATGTGCCAGCGGCCATGCATCATCGACCCTGTTGCGATCCAGGTCCCGGAACGAGGGTCGTACAGCTCGGCGGAGCGCGAGACGGCGTCGCCAGCGAAGTCGGACCCGCGACGAGGCACCGTTCGTTGCCGTCCAGGTCCTCCACTGCGACGCCGCCGGCCACCACTCTGCCATCAGGCAACAGCTCGCGGTGTGCCCGACGCGGGCGTGGATCATGCTCGCGGTGGCAGTCCACGACCGGTCGCCGCCACTGGGATCGCCGGCTTCTCCGGCGACCGGCTGGGTCGCCGGCGATCCGCAGCGTCAGCGGCCGGAGCGGCGTGGCCGTCGACCATCGTGCCGGTGACACTCCAGACCGCTGGCCGGATCGGTGGGGTCGGGTGCGAACGCAAGAAGGCCCCGACGCCGGCCGCCACCACGAGCAGGGTCACGAGCGCCGCGGCGACAAGCACGAGGCTCGTCCGGCGACCGAACCTGGCGGGCCAGCTGCTGAACCAGCGCCGCTGCGGCTGGACGGAGATCGTCGCCAGGACCTGCTCGTAGAACCGGTCCTCATCGCCGAGGTCGGTCGCTCGCTCGCGGAGTCCGTGGGCGAGGTGCGTGTCGACGAGGATGGGGTCGATGGTCGTCATGCCTGGGTCTCCAGCGCCCGACCGAGGGCCTTTCGCGCGGCATGCAGCCGCGACTTCGCGGTGCCGACGGGGATGCCGAGCGCCCGCGCGATCTGGTCCAGGGGGCGCTCCTCGAGATGGTGGAGCGCAAGGATCTGGCGATCGGCGATCGGCAGGCGATCGAAGGCGGCCAGCACCGCGGCGCGCTCGAGCGCATGCGGTGCTGGATCGGCGGCTCGTTCCTCGACGATTGCGGCAGCAGGCCCGGCATCCGCATTCCGCCAGGAGGCCGATGCGCGCGTCCCGTGCGCCGCCCTGGTGATGCCGTGGGTCAAGCAACCGCAACCCGGCCGGTAGGCGCCGGCATCCGCGCCAGAACTTCGACCTCGCAGCGGGTTGATCCCATACGGGAGCGGCCGGTCCGGGGCCAGCTTCGGCCGTAGGAGCTCGAACTCCCGCTGTCGGAGCAGCTCCGCGAGGCTGGCGGTCCCGAGCAGGAGGGCGAGATTCCGACCGGCACACTGCGCGCCGCCGCGCGAGAACACGTTCATCTGCCAGTCGGCGTCTGCCGAGCCGTCGAGCCAGAGGTCCGGGGCGAACCGGTTCGCGTGCGGCAGCCGACGGGCGCGATGGTGGGCCGCGACGGGGATGAGCACCTTCGCGCCGATCGGCAGCGTCTCGCCGTACCACTCCGTCTCGGCCGCCGTGACTCGCACGAGCACCGCGGCCGCGGGCCAGAGACGGACGGCGTCGAGCAGGGAGGCGCGCACGAACGCAAGGTCGGCGAGGGCGGCGACCGTTCCCGGTCCGTGGGCCTCGTCGGCCCTGCGGACCTCCGCGAGGGCGCGCTCGTGCGCGGCGGGATCGGTCGTGAGCAGCGCCAGCGCGTTGAAGACCGCGATGCGAACCGCGTCGAGCGCCATCAGCCAGAACGGCACCTGGCCGTTCGGTCGGGTGTCCGCCTCGGTGGGCGCGTCCCGGAAAAGACTGACGAGCGTGCCAGGCTCGGCGGCGGCGACGTACCGCTGGATCCGTGCGTCCATGGACGCGCGGAGCCGGGCGTTCCTTCGCCGATGCCAGAACTTGAGCCCCAGCCAGTCGCCATCCAGGCGCAATCGGCTGTGCTCGTCGCTGAACTCCGTGTCATCCGCGGCCACATCCCCAAAGGCGCAACGCCGCGCGATCCTTCGAAAGGCCGCGAGTGACCGCTCGTAATCGATGACCTCGGCTTCCGCCAGCAGCGCCGCGATCTCCTCGTGGACGACCCTCAGGAATTGCTCAGCGAGGCGATGGGGCTCGTGTCCGTAATCAAGCACTGCCTCGTTGAACGGGCGGCGCTCGGCATGGAGGTCCGGCGGCGAGCCGTTGAGCACATCAGGTGCAAACTCCGAGAACAGCCGCTGCTTCTCGCCCGCGTTCATCCCGTATACGGACACGGGTGACTCGAGGACCCGGCGAACATCATCAGCCGCCAGGACTAGGAGCGTCTGCCCGTTGACGCTCCGAAGCATCACCGGTCGGCCGGCATAGCGTTTGGTCAGACGCTCCACCGTCGCCACGCCGCGCCCGTTGTCAAACCGGATCGCCGCGTCGGTCCAGAAGGGCAACGGGATCAAGGCTCCTCGGAGCAGGGTCGGCAGCTGGTACGTCAGCGTGAAGCGGACGTTCTCGCGGAGCGAGGCTCGTGGGATCCCTGAAATCATCCTTCGACCTCGTGGAGCGGGGGCCCATTATCGCCGCGAGGCATCTCGCGCCCGTTACGATGTTGCCGCTCGTCGTACGAGGTGGCACGTGGAGCTTCGTGAACTAGGCGACCGCCTTGCCGGCGATGTCGTGCTGCCGGGCGACGATGCCTGGGACACCGCGCGGCAGGCGTGGAATCTCGCGGTCGACCAGCGGCCCGTCGCCGTCGTCTACCCGGAAACGGCCGACGATGTGGTGGCCACGGTCCGTCTGGCCGCCGAGCGCGGCCTTCGCATCGCCTTCAACGCCGGCGGCCACAACGCGGGCCCGATCGACTGGAGCCGGGAAACGCTGCTCCTGAAGACCGAACGGATGCGCGGGATCGAGATCGACGCGGCGGCGCGCCGTGCGCGCGTCGAGGCCGGAGTGCTTGGGAAACCCCTCGCGGTCGCCGCGGGCGAGCACGGTCTCGCCTATCTCGCCGGCACGTCACCCGACGTCGGTGTCCTCGGGTACGCGCTCGGTGGCGGTCTCAGCTGGATGGTTCGCAAGTTCGGGCTTGCTTGTAACAGCATCGTCGCGGCCGACGTGGTGACCGCCGACGGACGGCTCGTCCGGACCGACAGCGACACCGAGCCGGAGCTCTTCTGGGCGCTTCGTGGCGGGAGCGGCAACGTCGCCGCCGTGACCGCGATCGAGCTCGAGCTGTTCCCGGTCGCCGAGATCTATGCCGGTGCCCTGTTCTGGCCCATCGAGCGCGCGGCCGAGATCCTGCACGCCTGGCGCGAGTGGATCGAGACCGTGCCGGTCGAATGCGAATCCCTCGGTCGGATGTTCCAGCTGCCTGACGCGCCGTTCCTGCCCGACCACCTCCGCGGCCGGTCCTTCGTGCTGGTCGAGGCGGCATTCATCGGTACCGCCGACGACGGCGCGGCTCTTGTCCAGCCGCTTCGCGACCTTGGGCCGGAGATGGACACCATCGCCATGATGCCGACGAGCGAACTGAGCGTCGTGAACATGGATCCCGACTTCCCGCTGCCCTACGCGGGCGATGGGATCCTGCTCTCGGATCTCACGCCAGCGGCGATCGATCGGATGGTCGAGACCTTCGTCGGATCGCCGCTCCTGCATGTCGAGGCTCGCCACCTGGGCGGGGCGGCCGGGATTCGATCACCGGAGCACGGGGTGCTCGATTCGATCGATCAGCCGTTCGTCACCTTTACGTTCGGATTCGCCCCGGATGCGGAGGCACACGCGGCCGTCGAACATCATGTCGAACTCGTCCTCAAGGCCCTCGAGCCGTGGGACAGTGGGCGACGGTACCTGAACTTCGCCGAGTCCAAGGTGGATCCGCGCTCGATCTTTCCGGAGCAGAATTACGAGCGGTTCAACCGGGTCAAGGCAACGTACGACCCGACCGGCGTGTTCCTGGCCAACCACTCGATCTCGGTGTTGCGCGAAGGTGTTCGATGATCGACTGGGCCCGGCGTCATCCGCTGACGACCTACTACGTCCTTGCCGTGGCGATCAGCACCGGGCTTGCGCTCCTGCTGGACGTCTCACTTGTGTTCGGGTTGCTCGCGCTCTTCGGGCCGACACTGGCAGCCTTGATCGCAGCGAGCCTGGCAGCGGGCAGAGAAGGCGTGCGTGCGATCCGGACGCGCACGACACGCTGGCGCGTCAGTCCTGTCTACTACCTGGCCGCGGTCGGGCTACCGGTCATCGCGTATGCCATCGGCCTCGCGGCGTACGTCTTGCTTGGCAACAAGGCACCGAACGTCCCCGGCGAGATTTCGATCGTCGGGCTCGTGCTGTTCGTGCTCGTGATCGGTGAGGAGATCGGCTGGCGAGGGTTCCTGCTCCCCGTCCTGCTCGGCCGGATGTCGCCCCTCCTGGCCAGTGGAGTGACCGGCGTCCTCTGGGCGTTCTGGCATGCTCCCCTGTACTTCATTCCGGGGATGCCGTCCTTCGGCGACCCGTTCCTGGCGTTCGTGGCCTGGGTCATCCCGCTGACATTCGTCTTGACCTGGCTGTGGCTCAGGACGCGGAGCGTGATCGTCACCACGGTCGCGCACGGATCCGCGAACGTCGTGTCGGGGCTGGTCCTACCGCTCGACGATCCCGGGCAGCGTTTCCTGTTCAGCGGCATCGGCTTCGGGCTGGTTGCCGTCGTCCTCGTCCTGGTGTCGCGCCGGGAGTTCCTCGCGAGTGCGCCGCAACGGTCTGAGACGGATGCGGGTCTCGTCGAGCCGGCGCTGATCGGAGGCTCGCCTGCCTGAGCCCCGCTACCGGGCCACTCAGCCGAACGTGAAGCAGTAAGCCTCGACACCCGCGTCGAGGAACTCGATCTCGAACCGGCGCTCGGCGATCGGGCCGGGTTGGCGGATCAGCTGATACGTGCGCTGGTCGTCGACGATCCCGGTGCCATCGGACGTCACGTCGTACCCGTGCGCGTTTCCCGCGAGCTGACCATCGAGGAAGACCCGGTACGAGATCGACGCTCCCTGGGACGCCGGGCCCATGACCAGGTTGACGTCGCGGGCGTGGAAATGGATGGCGATCCGGCCTCCGGGCTTGTTCGCCACGGCGGCGTGCCGGGCGACCGTCCAATCCCCCGAGAGATCCCAGTGGTTGAGGGGGAGCCGTTCGGCTGCGGCGTAGGCGTGCGGCCGGTCGAACGCCGCGTCGCCCTCGGATGCGAAGCCGCTGCTCTGACCGTACCCGACGTAGGTCTCGGGTGTCTGCAGCGTCCGCCAGTCGGCGGCCACCTCGAGGCCGCGCGGCTCGACCTCGACCAGGTCCTGATCGGTCTCCTGCGCGCCCGCGTCGAGCAGTAGCTGCTGGATGACCATCTCGGTCATTGCGTACTCGCCCTCGCCGAAATGGTGGAAGCGGATGCGTCCCTGCCCGTCGGCGATGTAGACCGCCGGCCAGAAGTGATTCGAGAAGGCGCGCCAGACCCCGTAGTCGCTGTCGATCGCGATGGGAAACTCGACGCCCAAAGAACGGGAGTGCGCGATGACGTTGTCGAGGTTCCGCTCGAAACCGAACTCGGGGGTGTGGACGCCGACGATGGTCAGCCCGGCTTCCGCGTATTTCGTGGCCCAGGCCCGGAGGTAGGGCAGCGTACGCAGCCAGTTGACGCACGTGTAGGTCCAGAAGTCGACGAGGACGACGCGCCCTTGAAGCCCCGCGGGCGTCAGAGGCTCGGAATTGAGCCAGCCCGTCGCGCGGTCGAACGAGGCCAGTCGCCCCTCGACCGGCAGGGGGATCGGCTCGCCGGCCAGGCGATGGGCGATCGAGCGGATCAGGCCGGGCCTACCGGGGTCGGCGATGGTCGACGCGCCGGATGCGAAGTCAGGACTGGGATCGTCGTCGGGCATGGCGTATGCCTCCGATCGGAGGATACTCGCGGCCGCGACCCGTGCCCGGTCACTGGTTCAGAAGACGGGCGCCCAGCTGTAGATGATGTAGTTGGACGGCTCATGCGTCACCTGGCCGACGTAGGTCCCTTCCAGGTCCATGATCCAGAGGTCGCGCTTGCCGACCTCGGTGCTGTCGCTGTCGCGCGCGACCAGAAGGTGCTTTCCGTCGGGCGACCACTTGCCCAGGGTCGCCTCGTCGGCCTCGTCGACGACCGAGATCTCCTTCTGATCGGATCCGTCGGGGTGGACCAGAGCGATCACCGTCGTGGCCTCGTGGAATCGCGTGAACGTGATCCACTCCCCGGTCGGCGACCACGAGGCCGACCATGCAAAGCCCGTCTGGTCCGTGATCCGGTGGGCGTCGCCACCAGTGAGGTCGACCACCCAGACCGCATCGTCGATCGCGAAGGCCGCCTGCCGGCCGTCCGGCGAAAGGCTGCCGACTATGCCGCCGATCGAGCCGGTCTTCGTGCCGGGCGGGTTGAGCTGGCGCAGACTGGTGCCATCGGCGTTGACGACGAAGATGTGGCCGGCATGGGTCGTCCCGCCGTCGGGTCCGGTCTCGGCGAAGAACACGATCTTCGACCCATCTGGCGTGATCGCGAACGGCTCGACCGCGAGCCAGCCCTTCTGGAGCGGCAGCGCGAGGCGCAGGTCGGTCAGGTCCGGCGAGCCGATGTACAGCCCATTGTTGGAGGGGTCCGTCTCGTCCCAGCCGGCGAAGGCGATCCGGCGACCGTCCGCCGTGGACGCGCCCGGGGCAAGGTTGAGCGTCTGGATCGGGTTGTCCAGGACGACGCGGTCAGTGCCATCGGGCTTGATGGTCGTGAACGAGTAGGTGCCATGCCCCGTTGCGGCCAGGGTCAGGACGTGTGACCCGTCGGCCGACCATTGGGCGCAGTCACAGCCCTCCGTCGAGAACAGCGCCTGTTCGCTCGTGCTGTCGGTGTTCATGGTGAAGTAGTGCTCGACCCCGTCGGATCCCTCTCGCATGTAGAGGATCCGCCCTTCCGGAAACGGGATCTGGGCCGAACTCGCCGACGGAGTCGCGAGAGATGAGCCACCGCTCGGCAACGAGGTCGTCGCACCGCACCCCGCGAGCGCCATGACCAGCGGGACGACAACGAGTCGCGCCAGCCGCCCAGTCATGGCGTCGGCTGCCAGAGAGCGTTGATCATGAATTCGGTGATCGGTGTCTCGCTGTTGGGGTCCCGGACCCATGCACATGCCACGCAGTGGGCTGCGGTGAGCTGGACTACGTCCTGGACCGCCAGCTTGGCCTGGTTCGCACCGTCGGCATCCATGATCCAAAGTTCGAATCTCGTGGGCGCCGATGGATCGCCGACAGCTCGCGCGAACACGATCCGGCCATCTGCGGTCCACTCCGGCCTGCTGGAGACACCGTCGGTCGTGAGGCGCCGCAGACCGGTCCCATCGGGTCCGACGGCATAGATGTTGCCACCGGAAGCGAGATTCGGGTCGTCGGAGAAGAACGCGATCTGCGAGCCATCCGGCGCCCAGCGCGGCTCGATGGCATACAGCTCTGGCGGCAGGAATCGATGCAGGTCGCTGCCGTCGACATTCACCATGAACAGCGTCGAAGGCGTAGGCCCGCCGGGTTGCCGGGCGAAGGTCAGTCGAGTCCCGTCCGGCGACCAGTGCGGCGCGTCATTGCCCTTGGAGGCAGTCGAAGCGAGCTCGGTGACGTGACCCGTGGCCACGTCCGCGAGGGCGATCACCGATTCTCCTGACGTCGTGATCGGCGAGCGTTCGAAGGCGATCTTGGTGCCGTCCGGTGAGAACTCGTAGCCCCCGGTGACGCACCCGATCGGGCACAGGTCGTCGAAGGGGAGCGACCGCACGATGGAGCCCGATGCATCGACCAGCCACAGCCCGTCGGCGTCCTCGAAGAGGAGGCGGGTTCCGTCCGGTGACCACTCGAGCGGGGTCTGGTAGCCCGCGTGATCCGGGACCAGCTCATGCGCTCCGGTCCCATCCGTATCCGAGACCCAGATGCGCGAGCAGCCAGTGGGCGGCCGCGGCCCGTCGAAGAACGCCCTGGCTCCCGTCGGGCACTCGGGACTACGCGCCCTGAGCGGACCGAACTTGACGTACGCGATCAGCCGCGAGGGCCCGGGAGGCTCCGATACGACAGGGGACGGGAGTCCAGGAGATGGAGCGATCGTCGGCGCGTCAGAGGCCACCACGACCGCCGGTGCGTCGTCATCGTCGGACCCGGCGAGCAGGACCCCGCCCACGACCGAGCTTGTGAGCAGGACCGCGGCGGCGAGCAGCCAGATCCCGCGACGACGAGTGAACCGGCGCACAGTCTCCGGCGACGCCTGCGGGATCGCCGCGAGCTCCGACCGCAGGTCGGCCGGCGCCGCGAGGTCCGCCGGGACCTCGGCGCGGTACCAGTCCCGCAAACGGCGTTCGAGCTCTTCGTCAGTCATCGGATCGTTCCCTTGTCGTCGGCGGCATCGATCGCCGCGTGGAGGCGCTTGAGGGCGTAGTGGAGGCGGGACTGGACCGTGCCGGCCGGGATGTCGAGCCGCGCGGCGATCTCGCCTACCGGAAGGTCGCGGTAGTAGCGCAGCGCGACGACGATGCGGTGCTCGGGCGGCAAGGTCGCGATCGCATTGGCCAGGAGGTCGCGGTCATGCGCCTGTCCGTACGGGTCGCTGGTCGCGATCACGACTTCGCCGGAGATGTCGGTCGGCTGCCGTCGAGCTGACCGCAGCCGGTCGCGACAGGTATTGACGAGGATCCGGTCGAACCACGGCTCGAACCGCTCCGGGTCCCGGAGCGTCGACCACTTCCGCCAGGCCTGCTCGAACGCGTCGTGCGTCGCGTCCTGTGCATCGGTCGCGTCACGCAGGATCGCGCGGGCCAGGCGATAGGCGGCGTCGAGGTGCTCGTCCGCCAGGCGCAGGAAGGCCTGGGCGCGCTCGGTCGGCTGCTCGACCATTGCGGGTCGGCTGTCTGCCATCTCGATGACCTCGGACGATCGCCTCACGATGACATGACGATCCAGCGACCTGAAACCTTCACGACCGAATTCGTGGGTCACCTGAGCGTGAACGGGCCCCTCGAGGTCCACGATCCACAGGTCCCACTGGTCCCGGGGATGACCGCGCGAGAAGAGGAAGTACTGCCCATCGGGTGACCACGCGCTCAGGCGTCAATGGCGCGTACGCGGTCTATCATCGCCAGCATGTCGCGGACGCCCGGCCGTTCCGCTCGGATCATGGTCGCGATCGCCTCGATCGTCGCCATGTTCGCAGCCGCCACGCCGCCGCCGGTCTCCGGCTGGTCGACCGCTGGCGATGGCTACGCGACACACGACTGGATCGTGGACAAGGCCCTTGAGATCCTCGACGCCGCGGGCCAGCGCCCCGCGTGGTTCGATCGCGACCTCGCGCTTCCGTACACCGACGACCCGGACTCGATCGAGCGAAAGGCGGATCCCTCGCGCGGCTGGGAGCACGTGTACTACACCGGGACGATCCACGGCGGTGCGGTCCAGCGCATCTCGGAGCACTACACGGCCGCCCTGGATGCCCTTGCGATGGGGGACGCGGCGGCAGCGACGATCAACGTGGCCCTCCTGTCGCATTTCCTCGCGGACATCTCTCAGCCCTTCCACACAGCGCGGGCCGGGTTAGGGAAGTCAAAGCTCCACCGCGCCTACGAGTCCGCCGTGAAGGCGCGGACACTGACGGTCGAGAGCGCCCCGGACTGGGCCGACGCCACGCAGGCGGTCACCGCCGTCGTCGACATCCGAAAGACCGCCGCGGCCACCGCGGCCTATTCCCGGGCCCGCTTCGCAGACCTCTACCGGGTCTGGAAGGCCACCGGCAACATCGACGATCCGATCGTGACCCAGCTCACTGGACAGGTCCTCAAGCGGGCCGCTCGCGACCTGGCGAACGTGATCTGGTCGCTCGACCAGGGGACGGGACGCTCGCCTGACATGGCCTCGTTCAGCGCCCGAGTGCGCTGGGTCGGCGCCCGCCGCGGCGCCCATCGCCAGGTGGTCCTTGCGACCGTGAAGGACGCTGATGGGAATGGGATCGGCGGGGCCGAGGTCCAGATCTCCTGGCCGCTCCCGGACGGCACGCGGAAGCTGTACCGCACCTGGACCGACAAGACGGGGCTTGCGGTGCGAACGATCACCGTCGGCAAGCTGCCGATGCTGCGGCGCCAGGACGTGCCGATCGTTGCGATCGTCAACGGCACGACGCTCGAGCGGGATCGTTGGTTCATCCCCAGCCCGAAGCTCGACGCCGGACGCGCCGGCTTCAAGACCGTGATCAGCGACGCCACCCCCGACGTCGGCGAGACCATCCGTGTCACGTCGCGCGCCCGAGACGCGTCGGGCCGACCGGTACCGGGGCTCCTGGTGACCTGGACATGGGACCTCGGTGACACGACGGTGCGCACGAGGGGCATCACGAACGCGTCCGGCAGGGCGTACTCGGACCGCCTCATCGACTCGAACCTCACCTCGGGCACTGTCTCGATCAAGGCGCACGTCCAGTCGTACAGCCGCAACCGCTACTCATATACGACCTTCAACCGGAACTAGCGGCGAACAACCGTCGCCTGCCCTCAGCGCTCTAGGTCGACGCCCGGTCCGGTCGATGCGGTTAGCGAGCGACTCGATGGAGCCCAAGCGGCTTGGCGATCCCCTTGAGCACGGCCGGTCCGATCGACTCGAAGGTGACGGGCGTTGATCCCGAGACGTGGGACACGACCTCCGTCGTCACCACGATCTCTCCAGGTCCGGCGGTCCCCCCGACTCTTGAGGCGACGTTGACGGTGTGACCGTAGACGTCGCCGTCACGGACGATGAGCGGGCCGGCATGGATGCCGACGTGGACCGGTGGCAGCCCGGCCGCCGGGGCACTCTCGACGAGGTCAAGCGCCGCGAGCACGGCGTCGGATGGCTCGTCGAACCGGAGCAGGGCGCCATCGCCGAGGAGCTTCACGAGCCGGCCACGATGGCGCCGCGCCGTCGCGTCCGCGAGCTCGCCCAGGCGCACCGCCATCCGGGCACCCTCCTGGTCGCCCATCGCCTGCGTCAGGCGGGTGAATCCCGAGACGTCGGCGAACACGATGGCCGGCGGCTTGGCGGGCTTCGGCGGGGCAAGGCCGCGGGCGATGAATTGCTCCTCCGCCGAGTCGATGTTGCGAGCGTGGAGGATCTGCTCGAGATGCCGATCGAGCAACCAGCCAAGCATCCGCGGCGCAAGGTCCGCGACACGACTGGCAGCCGGCACGATCTGGGGGATCATCGCCTCGACGGGCAGGCCCGCCTCGAGCGACTGGCGCTGGACCGGATCGGACACTTGCTCATAGAACAGGTCCACCCAACCTTCGGCGGCGCGCCGGACGGCCTCGCCCATGATCCGGGCGGCTCGAGTGACGACCTCGTCGCTGCCAAGATCCCAGGTGTCGAGGAACGCGACGAGCGTCGCCTCGTCCCGCTCGGTCAGGGAGGCGTCAGAGTCGGGTTCAGCGAATCCCAGGGCCGCATGGATCGGGCCGAGCAGGTGCGCTCTCGGACCCAGCGACGTCGCGAACTCGGCGTAGGTCCGGTTCGACCGTGGCGACGGCGCCGGATAGAACAGCTCCACCGTATCGAACGTCGTGAGGTGCGCCTCGACCGCTCGCTCGAGCTGATCGATGGTGATCCCGGCGCCCTCGAGCGCGCCGACGAGCTTCGACCGCTGGACATCGCCCGGCCCGAAGGAGCCGTCGTCGTCCGGATGGATGATGCCGGCGGCCACGAGGCGTTCGATCCGTGATGGCTCGGTCTCGGCCTCGCGCGCGAGCTCCAGGAGTGACAGCTTCACGCGCCTATGCTAGGCCCCGATACTTCGACGACGCGGTCGTACGCGCCCACACTGGAGGGAGGCCTCGATGTCGATCCCCAGCGTCCAACAGCCGGCCCGACGATGACGGCCCACGCATCGATCGAAGACGGACGGCTGAAAGTCAAGAGCCTCGGCGTCGCTCGATGGCTCGGCTCGTCGGTCGACGTGCCGCTCGCCCACATCGACTCGGTCGACGCCGCCGACCCGGACGAGCTGAAGTCCTGGAACAAGGGCGTCCGCCTGGCTGGCATCCAGCTCCCTGGCGCGACATCCGGGACCTACCGACACGACGGGCAGCTGACGTGGTGGGACGTCGGCCACGGCGGCGGCGCCCTCGTCATCGCGTTGCATGACGAGCGACTGTCGCGGGTGATCGTCGAGCTCGACGACCCCGACTTCAAGCGGCAGTTGGAGCTGGCGCTCGCGGGTGCCGCTCAGTCGACCGAGCCGCCGGTCCGTTGACCGGAGGCTGACGAACGAATGGTGGGTCATCACGTCCGTCGGGCTGTCGCGGCCCTCCTGGTCGGAGCCGCCGTCGCGCTGACGTTCGCCTCGGTCGCGTTCGGGGCGTCGCCGGAGCCAAGCCCGTCGTTGCCGGCCGAGCCCGTGCCGGTGCTTGGCGTCGTGCCCCCGGCGATCGGCATCGTCGTCGGCATCGTCCTGATCCTCGCCGCCGGTTCGTACGCAGCCGTCCGTCAGCGTCGGGGCTGACGTTCGACGCACCGGCCCGCCGGGCCGAATGGCCTAGCCCAAATCCTCCGTCTCGCTCTTGAGTGATGGCGTCGCGTTGCGCGACGATGCCCACAAAGGCTCAACGAGGGTCGGCGAGATGACTGCAGCACAACCAGGGATGGGCGACCAGCCGACCGCGACGGCCGGCGACGCTCGGAGGAAAGGTCGGATGGAGCAGGTGATCGAGACGCTGGCGAGCGGGCTTGGGAACAGCGTGACCTGGATGGTCGAGAACGGCGTCCTGTTCGGCATCTTCGCGCTGATCTGGATCGCATTCGCGGCCGGGCTGATCTGGAGTCAGGGCAGTGTCGATCAGGCGTGGGCGTCGATCCGCGAGTTGCCGTTGATCGTCCAGGTGGTCGTCTGGCTGCTGTTCCTGCCCGTGATGATCGGGCTCTGGATCTGGGAGACGACTTGGCCACTGCTCGTGCGCCTGGTCCTCGTCATCGGGATCGCGGGATGGAACCTGTTGATCTTCCTGCCGAGGGCAGCGCAGACGGTCCGGTAGCGCCCCGGTCGCCATGCAGACCGCGACGCGAGTCCCTCGCGCCAAGGGGATCGTCGATGTCGGCGGGACGATCCCCGAGTCGTATCGTGACCTGGTCGACTGCCCTCCGGTGGCGGCGCTGACGACGGTCATGCCTAGCGGTTACCCGCAGACCTCGGTCGTGTGGTGCGACTTCGATGGCACCTATGTCCGCGTGAACACGATGCGTGGCTTCCAGAAGGAGCGGAACATGCGCCGCAACGCGAAGGTCACGCTCCTCTGCTACGACCCGCGCCAGCCACTCCGATACCTGGAGGTGCGCGGCACCGTCGTGGACATGACCGAAGTCGGAGCACGCGCGCATCTCGATGCCCTCGCGTCCAGGTATCTCGGTCGGCCCGTGCGCTACTTCGGTGACGTCATCGAGGCGCAGTTCGCCAAGACCGAGATCCCGGTCCTCTGCCGGGTGCTCCCGACGCACGTCGTGGCCCTCGATGCGACGGGCGGAGGCGTCGAACGATGACGGTCCTCGACGTGCCCCGGGCGGTGGCCATCCCGGACTCGCACCTCGATCTCCTGACTCGCCCGATCTGCGGGGTGCTGACCACGATGGGTCGCGATGAACAGCCGCAGTCAAGCCTGGTATGGGTCGATCACGACGGCGAGTGCGCGAGGATCAACACGACGCTCGAGCGGCAGAAGGGCCGGAATATGCGTGCCGATCCCAAGGTCAGCCTGCTCATGGTCGACCCCGACGACACTGGGCGATTCATGCAGCTCCGTGGCGAGGCCGAACTCGTCGAGGAGGGCGCTCTCGAGCACCTCGACGGGCTGACCCGCAAATACACCCGCCACCCGCGCTACTACGGCTTCATCTACCCGATCGAGCAGCAGGCGCGCGAGAGGCGGGTCATCTGCCGGATCCACGCCCGGCGGATCAGCCTCGACGCGATCCACGCCTGAGATCTAGCCGGGCTTCCTACTGAACCGGATGCCTGCGTGCCCATGCGCTCGGCTGGTCCGCCCGCTGGGAATGCGTCGCTCGGGCCGGTCACGAATCATTCGGTCCCGCCCGCTGGGAGGCGCTCACGCGTCACCTCGTCGGCAACAGCCCCCAATCCGGGGCGTTCTCATTGAGCGACGTCTCTGCGACCACGTGGAGATCGCTGCCGTCGCGGTCCATGACGAACAGATCTGAGGGACCGTTCTTCGATGGGAAGTGCGAGAACACGATCTGGTTGCCATCCGGCGACCACGACGGGTGGTTGGATCCTTGAAAACCGTCGGCCGTGGCGCTGAGGCCGGACGTCAGCTTCCTGAGGTCACTGCCGTCTGGGCGGATCGTATAGATACTCTGCTCGACTCCCTGGGTCGGATCAGTCGGGGACTGGAACGCGATCATGGTCCCATCCGGTGACCATGCCGGGTCGTCGACGTTCATCCCCTCGGGGGTCACCCGTTGCAGGTCGCTGCCGTCGATCGCGATCGTGAAGATCCCGAATCGCTCCGGCGAGGTGTACTCGTCGCGACGGAAGGCGAGGCGTTTGCCGTCCGGGGACCAGGCGGCCTGGTTGTCCTGGGCGCCGCCCTTGCAGACGTTCGGGCAGTCGAGCCCCGCGAGTGTCACCTGATGTGCGCCAGTGCCATCGGCGCGCATCACCCAGATGCCGATGTTGACTGGCGACGCTCCTGCCGGAGCGCTGCCGGATGCGTCGAAGAGATTGCGGGTCACGGCGAGGCGTGTCCCGTCGGGCGACCAAGAGACGTCCTCGTCGCCGCCGCACGGTTTGACGCAACTGGCCTTGTCGACGACCGTCAAGTCCGCCCCGTCGACGCCAACGACGATGATGCTGCTGACGTCCGGGTAGTAGCGAGTGAAGGCCACACTCTTGCCGTCCGGTGACAGCCGCGGCTTGAAGTCGTCGAAGTCGGAGATCACCAGCTGCCGGGCGTCGGAGCCGTCCGCTCGCTCGATGTAGATCTGTCGGTGCGGTGACGCGGAGCCATCGTCGAAGAAGACGATCTGTCCCTCCGCCTCGGTCAAGGCGAGCGAGGCGCTGGCCGTCGGGCTGATCGAGTGGGTCGGTGCCGCGGACGGGGCCGGCATCGGCGCCCCTTCAACTGACGCCGTCGGTGCGCGCGTCGCCGTCGTGCCGGAGCACGCCGTGATGACGGCGACGATCCCAGTCAGCAGAGCCGAGGCCCTGGCGGTCGACCGCTGGGATTCGCCCGTCACCACGTCACGCCGCCGTAGGTGCCCAGGAGGCGCGGCTGGCCACCATTCACCGAGACGACCCACCACTCGGTCCAGTCCTTCTGGTACAGCAGCCACTGCCCGTCCGGCGACCAGACCGGCGGCGCTGAGGAGTTCGTGTCGGCGAGCTTGACGGCATCACTTCCGTCGGCGTCGACGACGAACACCCCGCCGTCCTTCAGGATCTCTCCGGCCCTACCGCCAACGAAGGCGATCCGTCGGGCATCCGGTGACCAGGCCGCCCACTCGGCGGTCTCGGTGCCGGTCGTGATGGATCGTTCGGTCTCGTCCTGCAGGTTCAGCAACGACAGCGTGGAGTACCCGGGAGGGCAGCGCGGCATGTGGGTATCGGCGACGCACGCACCATGCGTGACCGCGAAGGTCGAACCGTCCGGAGACCAGGTCGCGTCAAGGTACTCGTTGTTGGCATCGAGCAGCTCTCGCCATGGAGAACCATCGAGCGGCACGATATACAGGTGGCTGTGCTCGGCCGTTTGATGCTCCGAGGGTGACTGGGCCTTGTTGCAGGGTCGGCAGCCGCTGACCAGGATCGCCGACTCATCGGGAGACCACGATCGAACGAACGCACTCTTGACGCCCGATGGAAGGGCGATCTCCTGTACGCCCGACCCACCAACGTCGAGGACGATCAGTCTCTTGGGGCGCTCGAATTCGTCGACCTGAATGGCGGCGATCCGATCGCCATGGGGCGACAAGGCGTAGCCCTCGGCGTAGTCACCGTTGACGTTGCCTTTGCCTCGATCGCCGCCGATCCATGCGACGTCACGACTCGCGATGAACCCGAGCGTTCGGCTCGCATCCGTCGGGGACTCCAGACTCGAGATCCCGCCGTTGACGCTGCCGCTGTTGCCGCCGATGAGCACATGCCTTCGGTCGGCGGTCCGGTGGAACGCGTAGCCCGAGACACTGCCTCCCGGCAACGTCCCAAGAAGGGTCCGTGCGCCGGTGTCGGCATCCACGGCGTAGACATCGTACGGACCGTGATCATATTGGCCGACCCAGTCGTGGGCGATGATCAGCCCGCCGCCCAGGGGGCCCGCAGGACTCGGGCTGGGCGTGGGACTCGCGCTGGGCAGGGGCTCCGTGGACGTCACGGCCGGCGCAAGACCCGAGGACGGCAAGGGCGAGGGTGGCACGACCGACGTCAGTCGAACCAGCCCTGAGCCGATGGCGATCGCGCCGATGAGCAGGGCGGCCAACAGGGCCGCGGCCGCCAGCAACGCACCACGGCGCCGGCCGTCGAGTCGGTCGCTCGACCGGGCGGACCGGGCGTGGATCGGCACTCCGTGTTCGGGCGCGACGACGGCGAGTCGTCCGGTCGGCACCGTCGTCTCGAGGGCTTCGAGTCGCCGTTCGATGTCGGTCCAGACATCGGGCACGGGTACGAGATCGAGCGTCGCGAACCGGCGGCGAAGATCATCCATCGTGATCACCCAGAAGCTGTCGGAGGCGACGCCGGCCGCGGCTGAGGTTGGCTCGGACCGCAAGGGTGTTCGTCCCGAGTCGGGCGGCGATGTCGCGAATGGGGAGGTCGGCGTAGTAGAAGAGGATCACCGCTGCTCGTTGCGCTTCGGGCAGGTGTCGAAGCGCGGCCAGCAGGTCCGGGTCGCCGTATCGATCGATGTGTTCGCCGGTGGCATCCGGGAACGTGGTTCCGGCGCCGCGCGCCTTCAGTGCGCCGGCCGAGATCTTGAACGCGGCCCGCCAGGTCCAGGCAGCCGGGTCCCGAACGGCCGCACCACGATCGAGGACCTGGGCATAGGCTTCGGCGACGGCGTCGCTGGCGATCTCCGCATCGCCGGCGAACGCATAGATGGCGCGCCACAGGCGCTCGGCGTCGGCCCGATACACGGCTTCGACGCCATCTCGCGGTTTCGTCACGGCCACGGCGCTGTCCATCGATGACAAAGGGGCGACTACACGGCAAAAGGTGACATCCGCCGCGAAAAACACCAACCACGATGTCGAGCGTCAGGAGCGCGGAGACGAGATCCGAATGTGAGACCTCGGGGCGAGCGCCATCGGCCGATCCACGCCCGGATCAGCCTGTACGCCATCCACGCCTGAGATCTAGTCGGGCCGCTTTGCGTGGAACGCCGAGCCGACCGTCCGACCCCACGCCTCGGCGCGCTCAAGCTCGCCGGCTTCGAGAGCCTGGTCCCCGAGCGGCCCATGCCGGGCGATGAAGAAGCTCTCCGGCGGGGCGACGACGGGCCCATCCGCCTTTCGCAGTCGCTTCGTGGCTGCCCCGGCCGCTGAGCCGGTGAGCAGGGTCGACCCGCGGTAGCGGGTATCGAACGACGCGGCGGGGACGCCCGCGAGGTCCGGCGGCAGGTCATCCATGAACGCGCGCAGGGCGGGGCTCTGCCCGTGGCGTTGGGTCGGACCGCCGACGAAGAGCAGGTCCGGCCGCTCCGGAAGCGGTTGGGTCGCCTCGCCGACACCCATCAAGCGGACCGTTCCCAGTTCCCCGACGCCGCGCGCGATCGCCTGTGCGACCTGTTTCGTGTTTCCGTACTTCGTGTCGTAGACGACGACCGTGAACATGACTCGCCTCCAGTGGAACGCATGGCTCCGAGCGAAACGCTAGCGCCCAGCCATTCCTGAGGCGAGAGCCGTTCGGATCGTGCCCGGGGTCTGGATGACCCGACCGTTCCGACCATGGATGGCGTCTTGACGGGTGTTGACGGCCGGTGTAGCTTGTTATCGTTCCCGTTATCGATAACGGAAACGATAACGATCCCCAGTCGCCACTGTGCGGCCGCCGCCCCGTTCCCGGGAGCGGCCAACGCTGGAGGAGCCCGCGTCGCCACGGTTCGGCTGGTCAGGAGCTGACTCGAGCAGGTCGAGGGATGGGCCCCCGATGAGGGAGGAGGTGCCAATGGTGTCAGGGTCGGCCTGACCCGCATCGAGGCAGGAGCCGGGTGCAGATCAGCGGCGTTCGCAGCAGCCTGGAGGTAAGGATCAAGACCAGGCGCGCCCTCAGCGACATCAACCACACACCGGAGACGGAGACCAAACCATGACGGCTAAGCGACTGTTCACACGGATGGCCATCGCGTCGATGGCCCTGATCCTGGTGGCGGGCTGCTCCTCCTCGGGAGCCTCGACCGCGCCCTCGGCGGCCCCCTCCGCAGCGGCCCCCTCCGCAGCGGCCCCGTCGGCGGCGGCCCCGTCGGCCGCGGCAGCGTCCGCGGCAGCGTCGGGAGCCCTGCTGACCTACAAGGACCTCACCGTCGGCTTCATCCAGACGGGTTCCGAAGGCGGCTGGCGTGCCGCCAATACTCAGTCCTTCAAGGACGAGGCGGCCACGCTCGGCCTCACCTTGAAGTTCTATGACGCACAGAACAAGTTCGAGAACCAGATCACCGCGTTCCGCAACTTCATCGCCGACAAGGACGTCGACGTGATCATCCTTGCCGCGCTCGAGGCAGCCGGTTGGGACCAGGTCCTGCAGGAGGCCAAGGCCGCCGGCAAGACCGTCGTCATCCAGGACCGGCGGATCGATGCGGATTCGAGCCTGTACGCCACCTATATCGGCTCCGACTTCGTGGCGGAGGGGCGCAACGCGGCGGCCGAGATGTGCCGGCTGCTCGAGGGCAGTGCCTCCAAGAACGTCGTCGAACTCGTCGGCAACGTCGGTTCGTCGCCGGCCATCGACCGAGGCAAGGGCTTCAGGGAGAAGATGTCCGAGTGCGGCATCACCGTCACGAAGAGCCAGACGGCGAACTGGAGCGCGACCGAAGGCAAGGACGTCATGGCGGCGTTCCTCAAGGACAGCAAGGACATCCAGGGCGTGTTCGGCCAGAACGATGAGATGGGTCTCGGCGCCGCTCAGGCCCTGAAGGATGCCGGGCTCAAGCCCGGAGTCGGAGTCAAGATCGTCACGGTCGATGCCACCAAGGGTGCGTTCGACGCGATGATCGCCGGTGACATCAATGTCGCGGTCGAGTGCAATCCGCTGCTCGCGCCGCAGGTGTACGAGGCCGCGCTGAAGGCGGTCAACGGCGGGGACCTCCCCGAGTGGGTCCCCTCGATCGAGAGCATCTTCCGCCAGGAGACCGCCGCGCAGGACCTCCCGACGCGGAAGTACTAGGCCAGTAGGCTCCCGGCCGGGAAGCGGCGCACCGCTCCGCTTCCCGGCTGCTCCAAAGCAGCACGCCAGCACGTAGGGTTATGCCGTGTCAGAGACTGGCCTCCTCCTGTCCATGCGCGGCATCGAGAAAGCCTTCCCCGGCGTGCAAGCCCTCGAGGGCGTGGACCTCGACCTGGCACCAGGCGAGATCCACGCCCTCGTCGGCGAGAACGGCGCCGGCAAGTCCACGCTGATCAAGGTCTTGACCGGCGTCGAGCGGCCGGACGCGGGCTCGATCGTATTCGACGGGCAGGAGATCCATGTCCGTTCCCCCCAGCACGCCCAGTCGATCGGGATCAGCACTGTCTACCAGGAGATCAATCTCTGCCCGAATCTTTCGATGGCCGAGAACATCCTGATCGGGCGCGCGCCACGGCGCTGGGGTCGGATCGATTGGCGATCGATGAACCGCCGGGCCGCCCGGATCCTCAACGACCTCGACATCGAGGTCGATGTGACGCAGCCCCTGAGCTCCTATTCGGTCGCGATCCAGCAGATGGCGGCGATCGGCCGGGCGCTTGACATCTCGTCGGCGCGGATCCTCATCCTCGACGAGCCCACGTCGAGTCTCGACGCGCACGAGACGGAACAGCTCTTCGGCGTGATGCGCAAGCTCCGCGGCCAAGGCATCGCGATCGTCTTCATCACGCACTTCCTCGACCAGGTCTATCGGGTCGCCGATCGGATCACGGTCTTGCGCAACGGGCGACTGGTCGGAACGTATGCGCCGCAGGCCCTGCCCCGCTTCGACCTCATCGCCAAGATGCTGGGCCGGAACCTGACCGAGCTCGACGACGTGACCCAGCTCAAGCTGGCCTCGAGTCAGGCGGGCGCCGGCGAGACGCGCCTCCTGGCGACCCAGGTCGGCCGAACAGGGTCCATCGAGCCGTTCGACCTTGACCTTCGAGCTGGCGAGGTCGTCGGGCTCGCCGGCCTGCTCGGATCGGGGCGGACGGAGATGGCCAGCCTGCTCTTCGGGACCGACAAGCCCGACCATGGCTCGATCATCGTCGACGGCCAACCGGTCGAACACCACTCGCCCATCGGGTCGATCGGTCGAGGGGTCGCGCTCTGCCCGGAGGACCGCAAGGCCGAAGGGATCGTGGATGACCTGACGGTCCGCGAGAACATCGTGCTCGCGGTCCAGGCCGGTCGCGGCTGGCTGCGATCGCTGAGCCTGTCCGAGCAGTACGCCATCGCCGACGAGTACATCCGGCTGCTCCGGATCGCGACCCCGTCGGCGGACCAGCCGGTCCGGACGCTGAGCGGCGGCAATCAGCAGAAGGTGATCCTCGCCCGCTGGCTCGCGACGAACCCGCAAGTCCTGATCCTCGACGAGCCGACCCGTGGCATCGACGTCGGTGCGAAGGCTGAAGTCCAGCGCCTCGTCCTGTCCCTGGCCGAGGAGGGCAAGGCCTGCCTCTTCATCTCGTCGGAGCTCGACGAGGTCCTGCGAACGAGCCACCGCGTCGTCGTCCTGCGGGACCGCGTCAAGGTCAACGAGTTCGCGGGCGACGTCCGGGAGGCACTGATCATGCAGACGATGGCCGGGTCGGACACGTGAATCGACTGACGTCGACGGCATGGCAGCGGTTCGCCGAGAGCAAGCTCGTCTTCCCGCTTATCGTCCTGGCCGTCATCCTGTTGTTCGACCTGATCTTCGACCCCGGGTTCTTCTCGCTCACCGTCATCGACGGCCACCTCTTCGGCAACGTCGTCGACATCTTCCGCAGCGGGTCGACCGTCATGCTCCTCGCGATCGGGATGACCCTCGTAGTCGCCACCGGCGGGGTCGACCTCTCGGTCGGCGCCGTCATGGCGATCTCGGCCTCGGTCGCAGCGCTCCTCATCGACCCGAACTACAAGGCGCTGACCCACGATCCCAACTTCTCCGCCGTCCCGCTCCCGCTCGTCTTCGTGGTGACACTGAGCGTGGCGGCCCTGTGCGGGCTCTGGAACGGGGTCCTCGTCGCCTACGCTGGAATCCAGCCGATGGTCGCGACGCTGATCCTCATGATCGCGGGCCGCGGCATCGCCCAGCTGATCACCGACGGCGTTCGGATTCAGATCTTCTACGAGCCGTTCGCGTTCCTCGGTAACGGCTGGCTCATCCTGCCGGTCTCGCTCTTTATCGTCGCGATCGTGTTCACCGTGGCCTGGTTGCTGACCCGCAAGACGTCGCTCGGCATGTTCATCGAATCGGTCGGGATCAACGCCCGCTCGAGCTTCTTCAGTGGCGTGAACGAGAAGCGCGTGAAGCTCTTCGCCTACATGTTCTGCGGTCTGTGCGCCGGTGTCGCCGGACTCGTCGCGAGTTCGAACATCCGGACATCGGACGCGAACAACATCGGCCTGAACCTCGAGCTCGATGCGATCCTCGCCGTTGTCATCGGCGGAACGGCGCTCGGGGCGGGCGGGCGATTCTCCCTGTTCGCGGCGATCGTCGGAGCCGCGGTGATCCAGGCCATCACGACGTCGATGTACGCGATCGGCGTCGCGGCGAACGCCCTGCTGGCGATCAAGGGCGTGGTCGTCATCATCGTCATCCTCCTGCTCTCGGATCAGGTCCGAAACGTGATCCGCCGCCTGGCGGCACAGCGCCCGAAGACCGCATGACGGCGCACGTCGCGACCGCGGCGCGGCCCTCGCGCGGGTCACGCCTGTCCCGCTACCGCCGGTTCGCGCCGCTTAGCGCGACCATCATCCTGTTCTGCATCGCCTACGCCTACGGCGCACTCATCTACGACGGGATGCGCGACCCGCAGATCTTCCTGAACCTCCTGCGGGCCAGTCCGTTCCTGCTCATCAGTGCGATCGGGATGACATTCGTCATCCTGTCCGGCGGCATCGACCTCTCCGTCGGTGGCGTCGTCGCGCTGACGACGGTCGCGTCCGCCGCCCTCCTGCGCAACAACGGGATGGATCCGTGGCTCGTGATGGGGCTCATGCTCGTGATGGGCATGGTCATCGGCGTGACGATGGGCTTCTTCATCACCTACCTGCGGGTCCAGCCCTTCATCGCCACGCTGGCCGGCCTGTGGGTGGCTCGCGGTCTGTGTTTCTGGATCAGCGACGACGCCATCCCGATCCATAACCGGCTCTGGGATGTCCTGGCCCAGACGAGGATCCTGATCCCTGGCCTGGCCGATCCCGTGACCAAGCAGGGACCGTTCGTCTCCATCCTGGTCGTCGTCGAGCTGGTCGTCCTGCTGGTGGCACTCTTCCTGGCGCACTACACCGGCTTCGGACGGACGGTCTACGCCGTCGGCGGCAGCGAGTCGTCGGCGCGCCTGATGGGCCTCCGGGTCAACCGGACGAAGATGCTCGTATACACCCTCAACGGCTTCTGTTCCGCGTTGGCCGGTATCGCTCTGAGCATCGACGTCGCCTCCGGACACGGGCTGTATGCCATGGGTCTCGAGTTGACCGTCATCGGCGCGGTGGTCATCGGTGGCACGCTCCTGACCGGTGGATCGGGCTACGTCATCGGGACGCTCTTCGGCGTGCTGGTGATCGGCGTCGTCCAGACGCTCATCCAGTTCAACGGGCAACTGAGCTCGTGGTGGACCCCCATCGTGGTGGCGGCCCTGACGCTGATCTTCATCGGCGTCCAGAGCCTGCTTGCGTCACGCAGCGGGCCGCGCTCGACCGCCCGACGAGCCTCGGCCGAGGTCGCGGGTCAGCCTCCCGCGGCCGGTCCGGCGGTCAGCGAGGAAATGACGTGAACCGGAGGCGAGGGCCACGCTGGATCGTGGCGATCGCCCTGGTCCTCGGCGGCTGCGAGTACGTCGTGCTCCCGCCCGAGGAAAGTGCCCCAGCCGTCGACACTTCGAAAGGCTGGTCGGCCGTCGCCACCGCGGTCGGTCCCGGCGAGTCAGGCGACCTCAAGATCGAGCTCGCGATCCGCAACGAGACGGGCGACTGGAGCACGATGGGCGCCGTCGAGGGTCGCCCGGCGGTCCTCACCTCCGCCGACGGCAGCAAGACCGACTGCGCGACGGTCTTCGTCGGATCGGGAGGCCACCGGCTGGCGCCTGGTTTCCGCATGCAGGGCTTCATCGCCGGCCCCAAGACCAAGCCGGCCCTGGAACGCATCCGGGTCGAGTGCGCCGGCGCCACGGCGGCTCCTGGCTCGAAGCTTACCGTCGAATATGCGTACGTGACCGGCGAGTACGACTACTACGATGCCAAGACGACCGGGACCGCGGGGACGCTCGAGGTCAACCTTGACGAGGCTGCCGCCGACCTGACATTCCCGATCGCCGAACCCATCGACGGCCTGATCGAACCCGCCGACGCCGAGATTCCCGCGTTGAACGGCGTCGTGCTGACCCTGACCGACGTCGCACGCACGGCCAAGGGGTTCGAATTCTCGTGGCAGACCTCGAATCCGGGCGAGTACGCGACGATCGTCCACATCGGGAACCCACCGGTGATCGGCGCGGACGGGATCCTCTACGGCTTCTACGAGAGCCCCGACCTGGCATCCGCGCCCCCGACCCCGCCCGGCGCGACGGCAGCCTGGAAGACCGAGGTCGCCGTCCCGGCCGACGTCAAGGGCTTCTACATCATGTTGAGCGTCGAGGACAAGAAGGGCCGCACCTTCGTGAACCACGCGATCGACATCAGCGATCGCTGACTCAGCGGGGCTCGGCCGCCTCGACCGTCGGTGATGCACGGCCCGCGCGGACCCCAGCCGACGGGACGCGGGGCGCGACCGGGGCACTCTCGCGGACCACCAGCTGGGTCGCCAGCGTCAGGCTCCGGACCGTCTCCCGGCCGCGCGCCTCGCCCGCGATGGCCAGCACTTCCCGAACGGCCAGCTCGCCCAATTCCCGGAGCGGCTGCACGACCGTCGTGAGCGTCGGGGTGAAGTGCGCGGCCTCGTCGAGCCCGTCGAATCCGACCACCGCGATGTCGCCGGGGATCGCGATCCCCCGGGCTTGAGCGACATGGAGGACGCCCAGTGCCATCTGGTCGTTCGCGACGAAGATGCCGTCGAGGTCAGGGTCCCGGGCCAGCAGCTGTTCGAACGCGACCTCGCCGCTGGCCGACGACCACGTCCCCGAGACGACCGCGCCCGGTTCCAGGCCGGCATCGCGGATGGCGTCCAGCCAGCCGTCGTGGCGGTCCTGCGCCTCGCGCCATGGCAGGGGTCCGGCGAGATGCCCGATCCGTCGTCGCCCGAGAGCCAGCAGATGGGTCGTGGCCATCCGCGCGCCGCCGTAGTTGTCGATGACGATGGTCGAGAAGGCCGACGACGGTTCCGACTTCAGGAACACGATCGGTGGGGACGACGCCGGCATCTGCGCCCTGGCGGTCGCGATGTTCGTGCCGAGCTGCGGGGCGGCGAAGATGAGGCCCTCGACCCGGTGGGCGATCATGAACTCGATCACCGGCGCGATGTCGACGGTGTCGGTGCTCTCGATCTCCTTGAGCAGGATGCCGTAGCCCGAGGCCTGCGCCTCTTCGGTGATGCCGTTGAGCGTCTGGGCGACGCCGAAGTAGCGCAAGCCGGCCACGATGACGCCCAGGGTCTGGGATCGCCGCTGGACGAGGCTCCGCGCGACGGCACTCGGCTGGAACCCGGTTGCCGCGATGGCGGCCTCGACCGCCTTGCGCGTTTCGGGCGATACGTCAGGCCGCTTGTTGATGACCCGCGAGACCGTCTGCGTCGAGACCCCGCACATGCGGGCGATCTCCTTGATCGTGATCCGGCTGTGGTCCTGCAACACTCGATCCCCTGAGCGGCGCGGAGGCTTGCTTCGAGACCGTTCGGATGCTACGGTACGTGCATCGTGAACGTTAGCGGGAACGATAACGGAACTCGGATCGGTCCACAAGTGCCAATCCGGCCAACGTGGATCGCCACGGGACGGCGATAACGTCTCCCACGAGTCTATAGGGAGCGATGGTGAGCCGGTACGCGATCGGGGTCGACTTCGGCACCGCGTCCGGACGTGCCGTCCTCGTGGACGTCGAAGACGGAACGCAGCTCGCCACGGCCGTCGAGCCATATCGCAACGGCGTCATCGACGAGCGCCTCCCCGCCCCTGACGGTCACGTGGTCCTCCCACCCGATTGGGCCCTCCAGGATCCGGGCGACTACCTGCGGGTGCTCCAGACCGCCGTCCCGGAGGTCGTGCGCGCCGCGGGCGTGGACCCGGCGGACGTCATCGGCATCGGCATCGATTTCACGGCCTGCACGATGCTGCCCGCCGCGGCCGACGGCACGGCGCTCTGCCAGATCCCCGAGTTCCGCTCCAACCCGCACGCCTGGGTCAAGCTCTGGAAGCACCACGCGGCCCAACCCGATGCGGATCGGATCAACGAGGTCGCCCGCAAGATGGGCGAGGCCTGGCTCGACCGGTACGGCGGCAAGATCTCGTCCGAGTGGTTCTTCTCGAAGGCCCTCCAGATCCTCGATGAGGCGCCGGGCATCTACGCGGCGGCGGACCGGCTGATCGAGGCCGCCGACTGGGTGGTCTGGCGACTCACTGGCGAGGAGACCCGCAACGCCTGCACCGCCGGCTACAAGGCGATGTGGTCCAAGCGGGACGGCTTCCCGGAGCCGGCGTACTTCGAGGCCCTGGATCCACGTTTCGCCGCGGTCGTCGACACGAAGATGCGACGAGAGCTGGTCCATGCCGGCGAACGGGCTGGTGGCTTGTCGGCCGAGGCCGCCGCCTGGACCGGGCTGCCGGTCGGCACCGCCGTGGCGGTGGCGAACGTCGATGCCCACGTCGCCGTCCCGGCCGCGACGGTCACCGGCCCCGGCACGATGGTCATGATCATGGGCACCTCGACCTGCCACATGGTCCTCTCGCGCGAGGAGCGGACCGTCCCCGGGATGTGCGGCTGCGTCGAGGACGGGATCATCCCGGGCTACTTCGGCTACGAGGCCGGGCAATCGTGCGTCGGCGACCATTTCGAGTGGTTCGTCGAGCAGGGCCTGCCCGAGGCCTACCACGCCGAGGCCCGAGCCAGGGGCATCGACATCCACGCCCTCCTCCAGGAGAAGGCTGGACGGCAGCAGGTCGGCGAATCCGGGCTCATCGCTTTGGACTGGTGGAACGGGAACCGCTCGGTCCTGGTCGATGCCGAGGTCGGTGGGCTGCTCATCGGCATGACCCTGGCGACGACGCCCGAGGAGATCTACCGGGCGCTCATCGAGGCGACCGCCTTCGGGACCCGGGTCATCATCGAAACGTTCGAGGCCAACGGCGTGCCAGTGCACGAGGTCGTCGCCTGCGGCGGCCTGGCCGAGAAAAGCCCGCTCATCCTCCAGATCTACGCCGACGTCACGGGCCGCACGTTCCGGGTGAGCGCGTCCGATCAGACGCCGGCCCTCGGGTCGGCGATGTTCGGTGCGGTCGCCGCGGGCGCCACGGCCGGGGGCTTCGCCACGATCGAGGAAGCGGCCCACGCGATGGCACGACTCAAGGACCGGGCATACGAGTCGATCCCGGCGAACCATGCGGCCTACGACGTCTTGTACCGCGAGTACGTCCGCCTCCATGACTACTTCGGGCGGGGCGAGAATGACGTCATGAAGGTCCTCCGGGGCCTACGGGCCAACGCGAAGGCGGCCGGGCGGGTCGCGGTGGAGGCGTGACGATGCGACTCGAGGCGCTCCGGGAGGAGCTCGTTCGGCTCCACGCGGAGCTGCCACGGAATGGGCTCGTCGTCTGGACGGGCGGCAACGTCAGTGCACGCGATCCCGAGACCGGGCTTGTGGCCATCAAGCCATCGGGCGTCCGCTACGACGACCTCACTGCGGACCGGATGGTCGTGCTCGACATCGACGGCCGGATCGTCGAAGGCGCCGACCATCCGTCATCGGACACGGCGAGTCACCTGTACATCTACCGCCATCGATCGGACGTCAATGGCGTCGTCCACACCCATTCGCGCTACGCGACCGCGTTTGCGGCCGTCGGCCGGTCGATCCCGGTCTACCTGACCGCCCAGGCCGACGAGTTCGGCGGCGAGATCCCGTGCGCCGGGTTCGCCTTCATCGGCGACGAGGCGATCGGGGCGCTCGTGGTCGATGGCATCGGGCGCTCCCCGGCGATCCTGCTGAAGAACCACGGCGTCTTCACCATCGGGCCGACCGCGACGGCCGCGGTCAAGGCCGCGGTCATGGTCGAGGACGTCGCGGCGACCGTCTGGGCGGCGCTCCAGATCGGGACACCCGAGGTCCTCCCGGACGACGCGGTCGCGCGTCTGCACGACCGCTATATCACGAGTTACGGGCAATGACCGCGAACGCGGTGCCCACCCCCAGCATCGACCTCGGCGCGTTCGAGGTCTGGTTCGTGGCCGGCAGCCAGCCACTCTACGGGCCCGAGGCGATCGAGGCGGTCGCCGAGCACGCGCTGGTCGTCGCCGCTGCGCTCGACGCGTCGGCCTCGGTGCCGGTCCGCGTGGTCGCGAAGCCGGTCGTGACCGACTCCGAGAGCATCCGGGCCCTGTGCCAGGCGGCCAACGCGTCGCCGACCTGCGTCGGGCTCATCGTCTGGATGCACACGTTCTCGCCGGCGAAGATGTGGATCGCCGGGCTCGACGTCCTCCAGCGGCCGCTCCTCCACCTCCACACCCAGTACCACCGGGCGATCCCGTGGGACACGATCGACATGGACTTCATGAACCTCAACCAGGCCGCCCACGGCGACCGGGAGTTCGGGTTCATCGCCGCCCGGATGCGCCTCGAGCGCAAGGTCGTCGTCGGGCATTGGTCGGAGTCCGAGGTCCAGGACCGGATCGGGGCCTGGTCGCGCGCCGCCTGCGCGAAGCACGACTGGCAGACCGGCAAGATCGCGCGCTTCGGCGACAACATGCGCGAGGTCGCGGTCACCGAGGGCGACAAGGTCGAGGCCCAGCGCCAGCTCGGCTTCAGCGTCAACACCTACGGCGTGGGCGACCTCGTGGCGGTCGTCGACGATGTCACCGACGCTGATGTCGACGACCTCGTCGCGGCCTACGTCGACGAGTACGAGGTCGAGTCGGTCCTGTGTCCTGGCAGCGAACGCGCAGACTCGCTCCGCGACGGAGCGCGGATCGAGATCGGCCTTCGTCGATTCCTGGGCGACGGCGGCTTCAGCGCGTTCACGACGACGTTCGAGGACCTCCACGGCCTGCGCCAGCTGCCCGGGCTCGCCGTGCAGCGCCTGATGCGCGACGGCTACGGCTTCGGGGCCGAGGGCGACTGGAAGACCGCATCCATGGTCCGGGCGATGAAGGTGATGGCCAGTGGGCTGCCCGGCGGCGTCTCGTTCATGGAGGACTACACCTACCACCTCGATGACGACGGTGACCTGAACCTCGGCGCGCACATGCTCGAGGTCTGCGAGTCGATCGCCGGATCGGGCCCCCGGCTCGAGGTGCATCCACTCTCGATCGGCGGCAAGGACGATCCCGTCCGGCTCGTGTTCGATGCCCACCCGGGACCCGCCATCCTCGCCTCGATCGTCGACATGGGCCAGCGGTTCCGGATGGTGTCGACCGTGGTGGACGTGCTCGCGCCCGAGCGGCCGCTGCCGAAGCTGCCCGTCGCGCGGGCCCTGTGGCACCCGCGGCCGGACCTCAAGACGAATGCCGCGGCCTGGATCCATGCCGGTGGCTCGCACCATACGAGCCTGGGCTACGCGGTCACCGCCGAGCACCTCGCCGACTTCGCCGCGATGTCCGGTGTCGAGTTCCTCCTGATCGACGAACACACCTCGCTGGACCGCTTCCAGGACCAGCTGCGCTGGAACGATCTGTACTACCTCCTCGCGAAGGGCCTCTAGCGTCGATCGTCACGTGTCTTTCCACCGCGGGCCGGGTCGGGACCTCCTCCCACGGCCCGGCCCGCGAACCCATCTCGATCGTCCGCGCCGATCCGTGCCATCGTTCCTCGTCGGGGCCGCCTGACCCGCGGGCCCCTCTGCGTGGAACCGAGGAGCACCCACATGGCGACATGGGCCGAATTCGAGGCCGCCGAACCACAGCTCGCGGCGGCGGGCCGGCGACTGCTCCATCGCGATGGCGTCGGCGAGGCGCTCGTCGCGACCGTCCGTGGCGACGATCCGCCGCGCATCCACCCGATCAACGTCGCGATCGTCGATGGGCACCTGTACGCCTTCATCCTGCCGTCGGCCAAGCGCACCGATCTCGAGCGCGACGGCCGATCGGCCCTGCACACGCACCAGGACCCGGCCGCCCCGAGCGAATTCGCGATCCGCGGCCGTGCCTCGCTCGTCGAGGAGGAGGCCCGCCGATCGGCAGCCGCCGCCGAGTGGTCGTTCGAGGTCGACGAGACGTACGCCCTCTTCGAGTTCTCGATCGAATCAGCGCTCCTGGGCGCCCGCGACACGGCCGACGACTGGCCGCCGCGCTACAGCCGCTGGACCGCCAGCTAGGGTCGGGGCGTCGACGAAGCGTTCAGATTTCCATACCGGCCTTCTCACCGTCTCTTCAGGAACCGTTGCGATAGTGGGTCCTCCCGGCTGATCGTCAGCCATCCGACCCAACCCATCGCAACGTGAGATGAGCCGCCATGACCCAGACCGCCCCGCCGGAGACCCCGCGCGACCTGCGCGCCCTCCCCGATCCCAACGATGCCCGCGCGACGACCGAAGCGATCCTCTTCGAGGTCCGCCGCGTCATCGTCGGACAGGACGCGATGCTCGAACGAATCCTCGTCGGCCTGCTGTCCGGCGGACACATCCTGCTCGAGGGCGTCCCCGGTCTCGCCAAGACCCTGACGATCAAGACGCTCGCGGACGTCCTCGGCGGCTCGTTCAAGCGCGTCCAGTTCACGCCGGACCTGATGCCCTCCGACCTCGTCGGCACGCGCATCTACCGGCCGGGCGAGGCGACGTTCGAGACGGAGCTCGGCCCAGTGTTCGCGAACTTCCTGCTGGCCGATGAGATCAACCGGGCCCCGGCGAAGGTCCAGTCGGCGCTACTCGAGGTCATGCAGGAGCACCAGGTCACGATCGGCCACACGACCTACCCGGTCCCCACGCCGTTCATCGTGCTCGCGACCGAGAACCCGATCGAGGCCGAAGGGACCTATCCCCTGCCCGAGGCCCAGCTCGACCGGTTCATGCTCAAGATCCTGCTCGACTATCCGGACGCCTCCGAGGAGGCCCAGATCGTCGCCCGGTCGCTGCGCCACGACCTTCCGCCGCGCGAGATCCTCGACAGCGCCGGATTGATCGCCCTCCAGGCCAAGGTCGACGACGTCTACGTCGATCCGAGGATCATCAGCTATTCCGTCGCGCTCGTCGAGGCGACGCGGAAGCTCACCTACTGGGGCGCGCCGGACCTCGATTCGTACGTCGCCTACGGGGCCAGCCCGCGCGGCTCGATCAACCTGGTCCATGGCGCCCGGGCGCTGGCGGTCCTGCGCGGTCGCCGGTACGTGCTGCCGTCCGACCTCGTCGAGCTCGCGCCGGATGTCCTCCGCCACCGCCTCGTCATGAGTTACTCCGCGCTGACCGACGGCATCACGCCGGACACGGTCATCGCGCGGATCCTTGGTCTCGTCAAGGCCCCGCAGCTCGACATGGCGGCGGAGCCGACGGCGTGACCGATCTCGCCCGGGTCGGGAGCCGCGGCCGAACCCCCGCGCGGCCCGGCCCGGGGCCCATCTCCGACGACCTCGTCAAGCGCCTGGAGCTCGCGCTGACGCGACGCGTCGGTGGCCGGATGGCCGGTGACCACCGTGGGCAGGGCCTCGGTGTCGGGCTCGAGCTGGATCGGCTGCGAGCTTATGAGCCGGGCGACGACGTGCGCCGGATCGACTGGAACGCCACCGCCCGCAGCCTGGTACCGCAAGTCCGCGAGGACGTGCCGGACCGGCAGCTGACGGCCTGGCTGCTCCTCGACGAATCGCCCTCGATGCACTTCGGCACGGCCGACCGGCGCAAGGCGGACGTGGCCGAGGGGGCGGCCCTGGTGGTCGGGCGGTTCGTCGCCCGCCGATCGGACCGACTCGGCGTCATCGCCTTCGGGTCGGGGCACGCCAACGGCGATCGCCTGACGCCCCCGACGGGCGGCCGCAACGCCATGGCCGGGCTGCTTCGCACCATCGCGACCGAGCCGCCCGAGGAGGGCGGCGGCCCGACCTCCATGGCCCATGCCCTGCGAAGCGTGGCCGCGTCCCGGACCGCGGCCGGCCTGGTCGCGATCATCTCGGACTTCCGCGGCCCGCTCGACTGGCGATCCGCGCTCACCGCGGTCTCCGGCCGGCATACCGTCCTCGCGATCGAGATCGTCGACCCGCGCGAAGGCGCGCTCGTCGATGTCGGCGAGCTCACCGCTGATGGACCCGGAGACCGGACGGACGCTCCGCGTCGACACCTCCGACCGACACCTCCGTCACGCCTTCGAGGACGCGGCCGAGGCCGAGCGTTCGACCATCGCCGCCGAGTTCAAGCGACTCGGCGTCCGCCATCTGCGCCTGACCACCGAAGGATCCTGGCTGGCCTCGCTCGCGCGCGGCCTCGACTCGACTGGACGACCGACATGACCTTTCTCGCGCCACTCCTGCTCCTTGGCCTGCTGCTCGTTCCGATCCTCCTGGGCCTGTATCTCTGGGCCCAGCGACGTCGGACCCGCTACGCCGTGCGGTTCACCAACCTGGACCTGCTCGCGAACATCGCCCCGCGGCGGCCCGCGTGGCGGCGTCACGTGCCGCCGGCCATCTACCTCGGGGCCATCGCGGCCCTCGCCTTCGCGCTCGCGCGGCCGACCATGGTCGTGGCCACGCCGCGGGAGGATGCGACCGTCCTCCTGACGATCGACGTGTCGGGCTCGATGAAGGCGACCGACGTGTCGCCCACTCGTCTCGACGCCGCTCGCGAGGCCGCCCGCTCGTTCGTGGCCCAGTTGCCCGAGACCATCCGGGTCGGGATCGTCGCCTTCGCTTCTCAGCCGGAGACGCTCGTCGCGCCGACGACAGACCGCGACGCGGTCGAGGCTGCCCTGCAGAGCCTCAGGACGAAGGGCGGGACGGCCATGGGCGACGCCCTCATGGCCACGCTCGACTTGGCGGAGCAGGTCCAGAAGGGCGACGAGGCGGGGACTCCGTCCGCGTCGGCCGCACCCGACGCTTCGGCGGCACCGGACGCTTCGGCGGCACCGGATGCCTCGGGCGCGCCGAACGCATCGGCTTCACCGGATGCGCCGATGGACACGCCGTCCGGCCAGCCGCTCGTCGCCGCGATCCTGTTGTCGGATGGGGCGAACTCGGTCGGTCAGACGGAGCCGCTCGACGCGGCGCAGCGAGCCGCCGACATGGATGTCCCCGTGTACACGATCGCGCTCGGCACCGCCGACGGCGAGGTGCAGGTGCCAGACGACACGGGCCAGCTGCACACGCTACAGGTCCCGCCCGACACCGAGACGCTCGCGCAGATCGCCGAGATCACCGGCGGCACGGCCTTTGACGCCCCGACGGCCAAGGATCTGAGGGCCGTGTACGACAACCTGCAATCCCGCGTCGGCTACGTCGACAAGGAACAGGAGGTGACCTCGTGGTTCGCGGGCGCGGCGCTCGTCCTCGTCGTCGTCGGTGCCGGCGCTTCGGCGCTGTGGTTCGGCCGGCTGCCCTAGGCGACGGGCGCCGGCGACCGGCACGGTCCAGACTCTGGGGATGACCCCGGAGGACCGTCGCAGCTTCATCGCGCAGCACACCATGGTCATGGCGGCGCCGTTCGTCCCGGAGATCGAGCTCTGGACGGGCGGCCTCGCCATGCCGCTCTGGGAGCAGGCGGCTCTGGCAGACGCTCGTCCGGCGGTCCCCCCGCCGTACTGGGCGTGGCCGTGGGCTGGCGGGCTGGCATTGGCCCGATTCCTGCTCGATCATCCGGCCCTCGTCCGCGACTCGAACGTGGCCGACGTCGGAGCGGGCGGCGGGATCGTGGCCATCGCCGCGGCCCTCGCCGGCGCCCGCGACGTCACCGCGATCGACATCGAGCCGTTCGCCATCGAGGCGTGCCGGCTCAACGCGATCGCCAATGACGTGGCAGTCAGCGTCGTCGAGGCCGACCCGGCCGGCACCGACGACGGCTGGGACGTCGTTCTGGCGGGCGATCTCTGGTACGAATCGGAGCTGGCCGCGCGCATGGAGCCATGGCTGCGCGGGCTGGCGGCACGCGGGGCCACAGTCCTCATCGGCGACCTTGGCCGCGCCTACCTGCCGGCCGACGGGCTCGTCGAGCTCGCCCGCTACGCCGTCCCGACGATCGACGACCTCGAGGACGCTGAGTCGAAGGAGGTCCGAGTCTTCCGGATCCTCCCCGGCTGACCTTCGGGCGGTCATGCCGGGGCGTTGGCCAGGATCGCTGAGACCTCCCGGGCGAGGCGCGCGCCGCCGAGGATGACCGCGACCGACAGGGCGCCGCGCGCGACGATCAATAGGGCGAACGGTCGCTCGGTTCGGCCGTCCCGGACCCGGAGCGTCCACCACGTGAGGGTGGCGGCACCAACCACGAGCATCGCCGCTCCGACATCCATCGGGGGGTGGAATCCGGGCGATTCCGAGCTGAAATACGCCCCGACCGCCAACGGCGCCAACACCAGGCCGATCGCGAGGAGGATCCAGTACAGGGCCCTCGTTCGCGCCGACGCCGCGTGGGCGGCCGGCGATCGGCGCTCCAGGAAGTCGTCGATGAGCGCGACGGCGACGCCGAGGATCGCGACCAACCCGATGAGCATCGCCAGGATCGCCGCCTCGGGTCGGAGCAACCGGAAGTCCGGTTCACCCGAGCGGACGACGAAGAGCGATCCGAGCGCCGCCGCGATGACGCCGTTGGCGAGCGCTCGGGCGACGCCGGTCCACGGGAGCCACGGGGCCACGACGACCCAGTGCACCCCGACGCTGACGCCCGCGAGCATGCCGACGAAGACGACGAAACCCAGGCTCCCCTCGAGTGTGATGACGCCGACGCTGTTCCCGTTCGAAGTGATGGCTCCGAGCGCGAACGGGTCGATGGCCGCCGCGAGGCGCATGAACATTCGGCCGCCGAACCCGGCCACGAGCACGCCGGCGACCACCCCGGCGAGACCGCCGATCGCGATCTCGCGGACGATCACGTCGGCGCGCACTTCGCGCTCGGACATGACGAGCGCATCGTCGTGGGTCCCGGTCTCGGCGGACATGGGCCGCTCGATCGTCACAGTCAGGCTTGCGGCGGTCTCGGGAACCCGCGCAGCAGCAGCCCACCGACGACGAGCCACGCTCCGGCGATCGGGCTGACGCCCAGCAGGGCGATCCCCGCGACACGGAGCGCGTACCAGGGCAGGAACAACTGGGCCGTGAACAGGGCCGCCGGGACCATGAGCAGTGCCACGATGAGGATCAATCCCCACGTTGGCCAGAGGCCGACTCGCCGGGCGCCGACCCCCAGGCCGAGGATCCCGAGCACGAAGGCCAGGCCGATCGGCGCGATCCAGGGCGCCATCGCCCACAGCGGCCCGGCGACGATGGCGATCGAACCGGCCGCGCGGGGCCACCGGGCGGCCTTGGGCAGTCGGTCGACGATCCGGAACAGGCCGATCGAGAGCAGGATCAGGGCCAGGACGAAGAACGGCAGCGCCGCCGACCCGTCCCGATAGGTGCCGATGTCGTCGGAGTGGACCGGTCCGGTGGACAGCAGGATCGCCACGATCGCGACCATGGCGAAGCCGGCCAGCGGGGCCAGGCCGAACCGATCGGCGACGCGTCGTGTTCCGGGCAGCTGGGGACGCAGTCGAGCGTCGACCGCGCTACGGACGATGTCGAGGCGTTCGCCCAGCGTGGGCGGTCGTTCGGCCAGGAGGGCCTGGAACTCGTCACCGTAGCGGGCGCGCCAGGCCTCCGGGTACAGGCCGACGAGCCGGCTCATCCGGGGGCCTCATCCAGCCGACCGAGACCGGTGTCGGCCAACGCCCGCATGTCGTCGAGCTGCGCCCTGAGGGTCGCCGCCCCGAGACCGGTCAGGCGATACGGGCGACGACGGCTGCCGTCGGGCGGCAGCGGCTCGATGAGGCCGAGACGCTCGAGTCGGGCGAGGGCGGCATACAAGGTCCCGGCGCCGATCCGGCGACGCCCGAGGGTCTCGCTGTCATCCATGATCGCGTAGCCGTGCTTCGGCCCGGCCGACAGGCTGACCAGGATCAGGAGGGAGGGTTCGGCGTACCGACCGAGGTCCGACAGGTCGCGGTCCACAGGCCCTCCATACGTGCATCGCTATAGCGACAGACGATATATAGCGCGGAGGACTCGCCGCGTCAATCCTGGGCTCGGGACGCCGGCAGCTGTCCGCTACCCCTGGCCCGGGCCGTGGCTTCGCGGCGACGGCCCCCGAGGAACGACCGCTCCGCCCCGTTCGAGGTCAGCTCGAGCGCCCGGTCGTAGGCGGCGGCGGCCTCCGTCCAGCGCTCGAGGCGCCGCAGCATGTCGGCCCGCGCGGCGTGCAGGTACGGGTAGGCGTCCAGCGTTCCATCGGCCGCGATGCCGTCCATCATCGCCAGGCCCACTTCGGGTCGGTCGGCCATCGCGACCGCCACCGCGAAGTTGAGCTGGACGACCGGCGATGGGTCCAGGCGAGCCAGCGCGGCGTAGAGGGCGGCGATCTGGGCCCAGTCCGTCTCCGTCGCGGTGGCCGCTTCGTCGTGCAGTGCCGCGATCGCCGCCTGGAGCTGGTACGGACCGGGCCGGCCCATCCCGAGCGCCCGCTCGACCAGCGTCCGCCCTTCGGCGATCCGGGCCGCATCCCAGCGCGAGCGATCCTGGTCGTCGAGCAGGATGAGCTCGCCCTCCGCGCCGACGCGGGCCTCGCGCCGGGCGTCGTGCAGGAGCATCAGGGCGAGCAGGCCCATCACCTCCGGCTCGTCGGGCAGCAACGACGCCACGACCCGCGTCAAGCGGATCGCCTCGCTCGAGAGCTCCCGGCGGACCAGGGCGTCGCCCGAGGACGCGGTGTAGCCCTCGTTGAACACGAGGTAGAGCACCTTCAGGACGCCACCGAGGCGCTCGGGCAAGAGCTCGAGATCGGGCACCCGATACGGGATGCCGGCGTCGCGGATCTTGCGTTTCGCCCGGACGAGGCGCTGCGCCAGGGTCGGCTCGGGGACGAGGAAGGCTCGGGCGATCTCCGGCGTCGTCAGGCCGCCCAGCGTGCGCAGCGTCAGGGCGACGCGGCCGTCCATCGGCAGGGCCGGGTGGCAGCACGTGAAGATGAGCCGGAGTCGATCGTCGGCGATGAGCATCGGATCCTCAGCAGCATCGGGCTCGAGCGCCGCGAGCTCCGCCTCGATCTCCGCGTCTCGCTCGAGTGTCCGGGTCTTCTCGCGCAGCCGCGCTCGCCGGCGCAACCGGTCGATCGCACGGTTCCGGGCGGTCGTCGTGATCCACGCGCCCGGGTTGTCCGGCACGCCCCGTGATGGCCACGTCTCGAGGGCGGCCACGAAGGCCTCCTGGACGGCCTCCTCGGCGAGGTCGAAGTCGCCGAGCACACGGATGAGCGTCGCCACGGCGCGGCCAGACTCTTCGCGGAACAGGCGGTCGACGACCTCGTGTGCGTCGGCGGGAGACAAGGCGCGGTCCGGACCTCCCGGTCAGTTCGCGGCCGCCGCCTCGGCCGGGCGAGCGTCCCGACCGCTGGCGGCCATCTCGTAGATCGGTCGGATCTCGATCGAGCCGTGACGCGCGCCAGGGATCCGCGCCGCGTAGTCGATCGCCGCGTCCAGGTCGGACGCGTCGATCAGGTAGAAGCCGCCGAGCGCCTCCTTGGTCTCCGCGAACGGCCCGTCGGTGGCCACGGTCTGGCCGTCCACGACCCGCACGGTGGTCGCCGTCGCGGTCGGCTGGAGGGCCTCGCCGGCCTCGTAGGCGCCGCGCTCGCGGACGAGGGCCGTGAAGGCGGCGTACTCGCCGAACTCGGCCGCCATGACCTCGTCGGGAACGGCCTGGGTCGGCTCTTCGGTGTAGATCAGCAAGGCGTAGCGCATCGCGGGCGACTCCTTTCGGTGCGGCGGGCGCGTCAGTCCGGCCGTCACCTTGACGACGAACGGCACCCGCCCGAATCGACCGGATCCGCTCAGCTTCCACGAAGACGAGGGGGTCTGCCGAGGCATCATCCGTCGGCCGGTCTCGCGTGTCGAGGGTATCGTTCCCGCATGGCGAGCCCCAAGGAGATCCTCGCGGTCAGTGGGCGCGAGGTGGCCATCTCCAACCCCCAGAAGGTCTACTTCCCGCAGACCGGCCACACCAAGCTCGACCTGGTTCGCTACTACCTCTCGGTCGCCGACGGGGCGCTGATGGGGGTCGCCGGCCGCCCGATGGCGCTCAAGCGCTTCGTCGATGGCGCGGCAGGCGAGCCGTTCTTCCAGAAGCGGGCGCCCGACAATCGCCCCGACTGGATCCGCACGGCGGAGCTGACCTTTCCGTCGGGCCGGACCGCCGATGAGATCGTCGTCGACGACGCGGCCGGGCTCGCGTGGGTGGTCAACCTCGGCTGCATCGACCTGAACCCCCATCCGGTCCGTGCCGACGACCTGGACCACCCCGACGAACTGCGGGTCGATCTCGACCCGGTCCCTGGCGTGCCTTGGTCGCAGATCCGCGAGGTGGCCCTGGCCACGCGCGAGGCGCTGACCGACGTCGGGCTCGTCGGCTGGCCGAAGACGTCAGGGTCGCGCGGGATCCACGTCAACGTCCGGATCGAGCCGCGGTGGACCTATCCGGAAGTGCGCCGGGCCGCGCTGGCCCTCGCACGCGACGTCGAGCGACGGCTGCCCGGCGCCGCAACGTCGAAATGGTGGAAGGAGGAACGCCACGGCGTCTTCCTCGACTACAACCAGAACGCGAAGGATCGGACGGTGGCATCGGCCTACTCGGTCCGGCCGCTGCCCGATGCGCGCGTCTCGACGCCGCTGACCTGGGACGAGGTCCCGACCGTCGAAGCCGAGGCGTTCACGCTGGACACGGTCCCGGCGCGGTACGCGGCGATGGGCGATCCCGGCGCCGGGATCGACGACGCGGTCGGCTCCCTGGATGCGCTCCTGGAGCTGTCAAGCCGGCACGAGACCGAAGGGCTCGGCGACGCCCCGTGGCCACCCAACTACGCAAAGCAGGCCGGCGAACCGCCACGGGTCCAGCCGTCGCGCAGGCGGAAGGCCGACGCGGACTACGATCAGGGTCGCGGCGTCGCCGGCGGCCCACCGCCCGAGGTCGCCGCCGAGCGCGCGAAGGCCGTGGCCGCCGGCGACCCGAACGCGGGCCTGCCGACCGAGTGGGCCGGCTCGCGCCCGACCCCGACCGGTCGGCGCAAGACGTCCATCCCGGTCATCGAGATCGCACGGGCCGCCACCAAGGCGGAGGCCCTCGCCGCCCTGGACACGTGGAAGGCTCGGCACCCGGCCGTCGCGGCCGCACTCGAACCGGCCGACGTCCTCGTCGACGGGATGCGCGGCCGCTCGTATGTCTGGTACCGGGTTCGGCTCAACCTCACCCACGTGCCCGAGGCGGAGCGACCGGCCCAGGGGCCCCTCGAGGTCGACTACGACCCGTGGGCCGGCTATGACTGGCCCGACCGTTCAGGGCAGTCCGAGCGAGCGAGGCGCCGACCGGCTGGGGAGTCGGGCGGGTCGTGACCGGTCGGCTCGCGGTCGGTCCGGTCGCGGTCCTCGTCTCGGTGGTCGCGGCGGCCTGTTCGGTGGGCGTGACCTCGCCGGCGCCGGCCGTCTCGGCATACGCGGCATCGCCATCGGTGGCGTCGAGTCCGGGGAGCACCGGATCGCCCGGCCCGGACCGGACCACGGCCCTGGCCGCCGCGTTCCTCGAGCAGATCCGTGATCCCAAGGCGCGGTATCGCCTGGACCAGACGCTCACCGTCACTGTCGGCCAGCAGTCGTCCGAGTCGAAGTCGCACTCCGACGTCGCCGGGGCCGACCGGATGATCGTCTCGGACAACACCGTCCGTGGTGGCGCGACCACCCACTCCGAGTACCTGCAGACCGCGGGGACCGCGTTCGAGCGGACCGGCGACCAGGACTGGCGGGCGATCGGGCCGGCTGCCGAACCCGAGGTGCCCTTCCCGTTCCTGACGACCGACGACCTGCGGTACCAGGGTCGCGAGATCACCGGCGGGCAGTTCCTCGACTCGTTCTCCCTGCACGACAGCATCCCGATCGGGGCGTCGGTCGCCGAGTCGCTGGGCGTCACGGGCGGCACCGCGAGCGTCGTGACGTTCGACTGTTCCGTGTACCCGGACGGGCGTCCAGTCCGGATCGAGATCGGGTTCCAGTTGAGCGCCGCAGACGGCAGCTCGGCGGGATTCGGCTCGATCGTCCAGGACTACGCCGAGTTCGGTGGCGACGTCGTCGTGGAACCGCCCGTCGGCTGATCCGTGTCTCGGTCAGCCGGCCTTCCCGGTGGCGGCCACGACGGCGCGCGTCAGGCGATCGGTCCGTAACGCGTCCGCGTAGCTCGACAGCACCCGCGCCGGGTCGCGCGCTTCGACGGCGTCGAGGAACGCTTCCGCCTGCACCTCGTACGGATCCCGACCGGGCGCGACCTCAATGCGGTCGACGCCGTCGTCGAAGGTCGCCCGCCATCCGCCATGGCCCCGGTCCGGTTGCGGCCGAAGGATGGTCAGCAGGTCGTCGGACACGAATTCGATCTCGATGTCGTTCGAGGCGAGTCGACGCGTGTTGGCGAACGAGCCGATCGCTCCCCGATCGAACCGAAGGAGGGCCGCGGTCGCATCCACGACGTCGATCGCCGCCGGTGACGCCGACGGGTCACGCGTGGAGACCGCACCCAGCACCTGGGCCTCGCCAAGGAGGTGGCGGGCGAGGTCGTAGAGGTGAGTCGCCTGCTCCACGACCTGGCCACCGCCCTCGTCGACGCGACCCCACCACGGCGGCGGGGCTGTCGAGCCGAGCCAGCGCGCGACCACCATCCGCGGCGGCCGGGCGGCGAATCGGCGCCGGATCTCCGGCAAGACCTCGAGCCCGCGCAGGTGATAGCCGACGGCCACGACCAGGCCGGAGCGTTCGATCGCCGCGGCGACCCTGGCCGGGCCCTCGGCATCGGTCGCCGCCAGCGGCTTCTCGGTGAGGAACGGGACGCCGCGCTCGACCAGGCGGTCGCACATCTCGATGGCTCGGTTCGGCGGCACGCACACGTACACCGCGTCCGGCCGGGCCTCGTCGAGCATCCGATCCGGGTCGGCATACGCTACGCCGCCCCACCGTGCGGCCATCTCGGCCGCCCGTCCGGGCGAACCGGACACGACACCGACCAGCTCCGACCGACCGAGCCGCGCCAGCGCCTCCAGGTGGATCCCCGCGATCCAGCCGGCTCCGACGAAGGCGAGCCGCGGCGCCATCGCGATCAGGACCCTCCGAAGATCCGCGCGATCTCGAACGGAGCGGTCTCCTCGAGCTGGTCGTAGCGGCAGTCCGACGGCGCCTTGTCCGGCCGCCAGCGCTTGAACGTGGTGGCGTGACGGAACCGATCGCCCTGGAGGTGGTCGTAGGCGACCTCGGCGACGCGTTCGATCCGGAGCGGCTCCCACGAGAGGTCCTTGCCCCGGTTCCAGCGCGAGGTCGCGCCTGGCAACCGCTGGCCTGAGGCGTCCGCATCGCCGTAGCCCGCCCACTCGGCCCACTCACGCCACGGGTGATCGTCCATCGCGTGGTCGCGCAGCGGCGCCAGTTCCTCGGCCAGGGCGGCGCGTCGGTCCCACCCGAACGACGAGGTGATGCCGACATGGTTCAGCTTGCCGGCGTCGTCGTACAGGCCCAGCAGGAGCGAGCCGATGTGGGTCCCCGGCCCGTTCTTGTGCCAGCGGAATCCCGCAACGGCACAATCGGCCGTGCGCTGGTGCTTGATCTTGAGCATCGCTCGCTTGCCCGGCAGGTACGGGGCGTCGAGCCGTTTGGCGACGACGCCGTCGAGGCCGGCCCCCTCGAACCGCTCGAACCAGTCGCTGGCCAACGACCGATCGCGCGTGGCCGGGGTCAGATGGACGGGCGGTTCGACGCCGGCCAGCGCCCGCTCCAGGCGGGCCCGACGGTCGCCCTGTGGCGTCGCTCGCAGATCCTCGCCATCGAGGGCCAGCAAGTCCCAGGCCACGTAGCTGGCGGGCGACTCGGCCGCGAGCATGCGGACGCGCGACTCGGCCGGGTGGATCCGCAACAGGAGCGCCTCGAAGGCGAGCGCCCCGTCACGAGCGATGACGATCTCCCCGTCGAGCACGCATCGTTCCGGTAGCGAGGCCCGGAGGGGCTCGGCCAGCTCGGGAAAGTACCGGTCGAGCGGCTTCAGGTCGCGCGACTGGGTGTAGACCGTGTCTCCGTCGCGGAAGACGAGCGCCCGGAAGCCGTCCCACTTCGGCTCGAACAGCCAGCCGTCGTCGGAGGGGAGGCCGTCGACGGCCTTGGCCAGCATCGGCTCGACGGGCGGATCGAACGGGAGGTGCAGGTCGGCCATCGCCGGAGTGTACGCGGGGTCGCGAACGTCATGGCAGGGTCGCCAACGCGGCCCGGGCACGCTCCCGGCCGAGGTTCCACGCGAATGGCGAACGGTAGGACGGATCCAGCGCGAGCTCCCGGCGACGTGCCTCCAGGATCGCCAGCACCTCGGCGGCTTCCGGGCCAGGCAGGCTTGGGAGAGCCTCGACCATGACCGGGATGGCGTCGTCGGGCAGGACCGCCAGGTACTCGGCGTCAAGCCCCGAGTGCCCATCCGGTGGGACGAGCGTCGGCTCCACGACGCGCTCGATGTTCCGCGCCGCCACGAACGAGGCCGGAACCAGCAGGTTCAGTCCGACGAGGGAGAACAGGGCGAGCGCGGCGAGCGCGTGGCCGAGCCACCGGCTCCGGTCGGTCAGGACCAGGCCGACCAGCACCACGAGCGCCGCGCCCATCGTGACGATGGCCGCGAGCACGTAGAGCCGCAGTTCCGTCCAGCCATAGGCCGCCTGGTAGAGACCCAGCCGGAGGGACGCGGACACCAGCACGAGTGCGGTCAGGCCGATCAGGGCGACGAGCGCCGCGACGTACGTGCGCGTCCGTCGCTCGACCGTCGCCTCCAGCACGGCCACGACGGTCCCGGCCAGCACGGCCGCGGCGACCAGCTCGAAGAAGCCGCGGCGCGCGTACTGCGCATACGTGATGCCGGCCGCCTCGAGGGTGTCGAGGCCGCCGAAGAGGTACGCGATCTGGAGCCCGACGAACGACCCGACGACCAGGTCGATGACCGCCAGGATCACGAGTGCTTCCGGCAAACCGAGCGTGCGACCCGTGCTGAGGACCCTGGACCGTGCGGCTGCACCGAGCGAGCTGCGCTCCAGGTCCGGCAGCCCTATCGCCGCGATCGAGACCAGGCCTCCCAGCAGCCACGCGGCGGCAAGTGTGAACAACATCCGTCCTGGAAGATCGCCGAGATCGAGGCGGAACCCCAGCAGATCGCTGACGCGGTCGCGGAAGATCGGGTCGGCCGAGGCGAACAGGACGACGAAGATGAGGCCGAGGGGGACGCCGATGATCAACCCTCGCCCGACCGGCGCGGCCCACGTGGGCACCGACCGCGGAAATGCTGCGCGCGATGGCCGGGTCCGGTCGATCGCGCGGGCCGACCCGACGAGGGCCGCCTCGACGATCCACGCGACCATGGTCGCGATCGCCGAGGCCGAACGCCGGGTCACGGCCAGGCCCGAGAACGCGGCCAGCGACGCGCCAGCAAGCGCGAAGGCCACTATCGAATCCAGGGCCGCCAGGAACGGATCGCCTCGGACCGCCACGAGCATCGCCAGCGCGATGGCACTCACGGGCAGCCAGCGGTCCAGCCGATCCATGGCACGTCCCGGGCGTCGGACCCACCAGCCGGCCACCAGGACGGTGCCGACGACGACCGGGAAGCCGAGTCCGAGGGCGGGTCCGTCGAGGGCCAGCTCACCCAGCAGGCCCAAGGCCAGTCCGGCGAGGAGGACTCGGCGCGCGACGAAGCGGTCTCGGGTGTCGGTTCGCATCATGGGGGGAGCCCTCGGAGGTGGGCCGGACGGTCGGGCTGCACGACGCCGGCGGTCGCGACTCGGACGGGGCTCGACCGTCCCATGTGTCGCCGCGGAACCCGGATCGATGGGCGGACGTCTCCGCGATGCCCCGGGGGGTCGACGCCATCCGGCGTCACAGCCAGGGCTTCGGGAGGCCGATGGCCATGACCAGGTCACTCACGATCCGCGGGTCCCGAGTCGGCCCGAGGCGGATCCTCCTCATCACGTTGCTGGCGTTCGGTGTCGCGGCTTGTGCGAGCGGCAGCTCGACGATCCTCTCGACCGTCGGCAGCGGCGTCGGCGACGACAACTCGTACGGGGAAGCGGCCCCAAGCGCCGCTGCCAGCGCTGCTCCTGCAGCGGCCCCGGGCGAGGGCATGGCTGACGGCCGTGGTGGCAATGCGGTGGGGTCGGTCGATGACGCCCGGATCGTGCGAACCGGCTCGATCGAGCTCCAGGTCCAGGACGTTCCGAGGGCCGTCGGCGTGGCTCGTGACGCGATCCGCGGCCTGGGCGGCTACATCGGGGCGTCGAACACGTTCAACGACGGCGACCAGCCCGTCGCCGAGATCACCTACCGGATCCCGGTCGACCGCTGGGAGGACGCGCTGACGGCCTTGCGCGCGCTCAACGGCCTGACCACCAAGGTCGTCACGGAGCAGACGAACGCGGTCGAGGTGACCGGCCAGATCGTCGACCTCGAGGCCCGCATCCGGAACCTCCGGGCCAGCGAATCCGCGCTGCAGGCGATCGCCGCGAAGGCGGTCAAGATCTCGGACGTCCTGGAGGTGCAGGCTCAGCTGACCGACGTGCGCGGCCAGATCGAGCAGCTCACGGCCCAGCTCGTCGACCTCGGCAACCGTGCCGACTTCGCCACGCTCACGGCCACGTATCGCCTCCAGATCGTGGCGGTCGACATCGCCCAGAAGGGCTGGGACCCGAGCGTCGTCGTCGACGAGGCTTTGGCCAGCATGGTCGACCTCCTGCAGACGCTGGCGAGCGTCGGCATCTGGTTCGCCATCGTGTGGTTGCCGATCATCGTCGTCCTGACGCTTCTGGCCGGCGTGATCGCGTGGATTCTGCGGCGACTCGGGATCCGCCGCGGGGCTCCGCCGCTCATCCCGCCCGCCGTCCCGCCGGCCCCACCCGTCGAGCCACTCGCCAGCGGGAGTTGACCCGTCGACCGGCCCGGGCGCGTGGCACCATGCGCCCATGGCCGACGACGACCAGACCGAGCGCTACGACCGGATCGCCGAGGGTTACGCGCAGTGGTGGGCGCCGGTCCTCGCCCCGGCCGTGACGGAGCTCCTCGATCGGCTCCAGCCGACCATCGACGCCGGCGTCGGACGGGTCGTCGACGTCGGGACGGGCACCGGCCAGTTGGCGCTGGGCGCGCTCGATCGCTGGCCCGGCCTCGAGATCGTCGGCGTCGATCCATCGTCCGAAATGTGCGCGATGGCCGACACCGAGGCGGACCGACGCCTGCGAGGCGCCGATCGCGAGCGGTTCCGCACCGCGGTCGCCTTCGCGGACGGGCTGCCATTCGACGACGGGACCATGGACGCGGCCGTGTCGTCGTTCGTGCTCCAGTTGGTCCCGAACCGCGCGCGGGCGTTGCGCGAGGCCCGGCGCGTGCTGCGGACCGGTGGGCGCTTCGCCTTCGTGACCTGGCTCCAGGACGAGCGGGTCTTCATCCCGGACCGGGTGTTCGACGAGGTGCTCGACGAACTTGGCGTGGAAGCGGGCGAACCCGACGTTCGCTCGGGCGACCTGCCCTCGGTCGATCGCACCGCGAACGAGCTTCGACGAGCCGGCTTCCGGGACGTCACGGCCGAGGGGAGCTGGCTCGCACACTCGTTCACGGTCGAGGACTACCTCGCCTTCATGACCGAGTTCGACGAGGCCTCACTGTTCGACGAGATGGAACGCCGGTTCCGCGAGCGCGTGCTTCACCGTCTGCGCGAGCGCCTCGACCGACTGACCCTGGACGAGCTGACGATGCGCTTTCCGATCGTCTTCGCGGCGGGGCGCCGCTAGGTCCGCCGTGCTGTTCATGATCGTGGAGCACTACAAGGACGGCGATCCAGGGCCCGTCTACGAGCGCTTCCGCGCACGGGGCCGATTGGCGCCCGACGGCCTGCGCTATGTCTCGAGCTGGGTGGACGAACCGATGCAGCGATGCTTCCAGGTCATGGAGGCACCGGATCGCCGGCTCGTCGATGCCTGGATCGCCGAGTGGAGCGATCTCGTCGACTTCGAGGTGATCCCGGTGATCACGTCCGCGGAGGCCGCAGCGCGAGTCGCTCCGTTTCCGCCGCGGGACTGACAGCCTGCATGAGGGGACTCGGCTTCTCTCTCGCGAGCCTGACACTCGTCCTATCGGCATGCGCGGCGTCGCCGAAACCGCCCGACTCGCCTGGTCCGACAGTCACGCCGCCCGTCGCGGCGTTGGCGTCACCCGTCGCCTCGCCATCCGCGGACTCGGCGACCTTCTGCCCTGGCCGGACGTGGCCGCCCTACCCGCTTAGCGGGATCCCGGGCATCACCGCCACGTCGACCGACCGCGCGACCATCGAGATCACGAACCGCACGGGCCGGACCTACTCCTACAGGGTCTCGGGCTGGCAACTCGACCAGTTCGAGACGTGCCGCGTACTAGGCGAGGTCGAAGTCCAGCGGGGGCCGATCGCGCCCGGAGCAACCGAGCGGGTGAGGCTCGACGTGAGCTGGTGGCAGTCGGGCGCGCCCGTCACCATCGCGTTCTGGGACGAGCCGTGTGGCGAGGCGTGCCAACGAGAGCCGGCCGCCGCGATGCAGGTGGAGCTGTCGCCGATCGGGCCGGCCGCGTCCTGACCGATCCGGGCTCGTCCCTTCCTGCTTGGCGGCACTGGCCCTGACTCAGTTCTCCTCGCCAGCCTCGCTCGGACCACCCTCGCCACCGGCGCCCTCGCCGGCCTCGCCCTCGGCTGCGGCCTCGCCCTCTTCGCCCTCGGCGCCCTCGGCGACCGGCACCTCTTCGACCTCGATGACGCGCGGCGGCTGGACTCGGGCGACGATCTCGTCGCCGTCGCTCAGGAGTGTGACGTCGTCGGGGATGGTCAAGTCGCGGACGCGAAGGGTGACGTCGAAGTCGACGAGCGTGTCGACGGCGTACTCGATGGACTGCGGCAGGTGGTCCGGCAGCGCCCGGACCTTGACCGTCTCGTTGGGATGCAGCAGGGTCCCGCCGCTCAACGTGACCGCGGGCGCCTCGCCGATCGCGACGAGCGGGACGTCGACCGTCAGCTCCTCGGTCATCGTGACCAGGAACAGGTCGACATGGATCGGCCGCCGGTTGACCGGGTGGATCTGGACCCCGTGGACGAGCACCGGCTGGGCCTTCTGGCCGTCGATCGAGAGGTCGACGAGCGCGTTCGAGCCGATCTGGCGGCGCAGCTGGTCGAACTCATGGCTGTCAACGGTCACGTTCGACGATTCGGCTCCATGGCCGTACACGACGCCCGGCAGCCGACCTTCCTGGCGCAGGCGCTTGACGGCCTTGCCGGTGATCTCGCGGGGCTCGGCGGCCAACTTCGGCCGGACGGTGGCGGTGGACATCGGACGCGGACCTCTGGATGTGGATGCTCGTCTGGATGACTGGGCTGCGGCTCGACGGCCGGGCGGGCCGTGTCGAGGCGCCCGGGACTGCGCGCCGTAGGGTACCACGACCGCGCGTGGCCCCCGATCCGGGTCGTCGGCCCGACTCGGTGTAGCATCGCGCGGTGGCAGCCACCATCCTCATCGTCGAAGACGAGCACGCCGTCGCCCGGGGCATCCAGTACGCCCTCCAGCAGGAGGGCTATGACGTCGCCGTCGCGCGTTCGGGCGAGGAGGGCCTCGATATCGCTGTGAACCAGGCACCGGATCTCGTCGTGCTCGACGTCCGCCTGCCCGGCATCGACGGCTTCGAGGTCCTCCGTCGCGTCCGCGCGGCCGGCGCCAAGATGCCGATCCTGATCCTGACCGCTCGGGACGACGAGGTCGACAAGGTCATCGGCCTCGAATTGGGCGCCGACGACTATCTGACCAAGCCCTTCGGACTTCGGGAGCTGATGAGCCGGATCAAGGCGCTCCTGCGGCGTTCGTATGGCGATCTCGCCGACGCCGTCGGCGGACGGGTGATCCGGCACCGCGATCTCGTGATCGACCTCGAACGGCGGCGCGTCCAACGAGGCGCCCGGCGGATCAGCCTCACGCCGACCGAGTTCGAGATCCTGCGCCATCTCGCCTCGCGCCCCGGTCGGGTCTACACCCGCTCGGAGCTGCTGGAGCTGCTCCGTGACTACGAGGCGCTCGACCAGGACGAGAAGACCATCAATGTGCACGTCAGCCATCTGCGCGACAAGATCGAGGACGATCCGGCCGTGCCCGCCTTCGTTCTGACGGTGCGGGGTGTCGGCTACGCCTTCGCCGAGCGCTGAGCCGACCGGGCGCCGGAGGTTCCGGCTCCCGCGTCGCGTGCGCCGGCTCATGCCACGGACGTTCCAGGGACGGTTGACCGTCGCGTTCGTCGCGGTCATCGCGCTGACGCTGGCCCTCGTCTCCGGACTCGTGATCAACCGCCTCGACGCGTACTTCGCCGACCAGCAGAAGGCCGACCTGGCCTCCCGATCCGGGGCCGTGGCGGCGTACGTGGCCTATGTCGCCCAGGCGGCGGCGCCCGAAGGCCTCGTGGTCGGTATCGACAACCGGGTCCACCGCGGGATCGCCGCGGCCATGAACGATCCCAAGGTCCAGGAGAGCATCGCCGACACGCTCGGGCAGGCCGACGTCATCGTCGAGTTCGGGCGCCTGGTCCCGACCGGGGAGACCCCCCAGTTCGTGCCCGCCACCGATGGCACCTTCCGGATCCCGGTGCGGACGCCGCCCTCGCCGGGTGAGAACCGGGAAACGATGACCGTCCCGTCATCGATCGTGACCGGCGGCGAGGTCTTCGGGCAGTACGCCGCCCAGATCACGCTGGTGGACCCGTACACGGTCCGGGCGACCGCCGTCGGCAACGTGACCGGCCTGCTCGCCGCCATCGCGCTGTTCGCGCTCGGCCTGAGCGTGCTCGTGGCCGCGGCGCTTGCCCGGCGGTTCACGAGCCCCCTGCGCCAGTTGACCGACGCCGCCAGCGCCCTGGCCGAGGGCGATCTGGCCCGGCGCGTGCCGATCTCGCAGGTCCGTGCCGGACCGTCGGAGCTGACCGAGTTGGCGATCCAGTTCAACGCGATGGCCGACCGGGTCGAGGAGAGCGTCGAGATCATCCGCCGCGATCGCGACCGAAGTCGCGACTTCCTCGCCGACGTCTCGCACGAGCTCCGGACCCCGTTGGCCGCGCTTCGGACGTTCAACGACCTGCTCAAGGAACGAGCGGGCGACGACCCGGACGCCCGCGCCGAGTTCCTCGAGTCGAGCGGCGACCAGATCGAGCGTCTCGACTGGCTGGCCCAGAACCTGCTGGAGCTCTCCAAGCTCGATTCCGGCCTCGTGCTGCTCGACCTTCGACCGGACGACCTCCGCGCCGCGGTCGAGAACGCCGTGGAGCAGAGCACGGCGGCGGCCCGGCGACGCGGCGTGGCCCTGCACCTGGGGTTGCCCGACGCGCCAGTCCGGATCCGCCATGACCCGCAGCGGATCGGCCAGGTGGTCGCGAACCTCGTGGCGAATGCGGTCAAGTTCACGCCGCGCGGCGGCTCCGTCGAGATCGATCTCGCGGCGACGCCAGACGGCGCGAGGATCGAGGTCGTCGACACCGGCGTGGGCATCGATCCGGCGGAGCTGCCCCACATCTTCGAGCGCTTCTATCGCGGGTCGCGGGCCAACGAGGCCCGTGGCAGCGGCAGCGGCCTCGGCCTGGCGATCGTGCGATCGATCGTCGACATGCACGGCGGCACGGTCGTCGTCGAGAGTCGGGTCGGCGAGGGATCGCGGTTCGTCGTGGAGCTGCCACGGGATCCACGCCTCATCGAGGGCACGCCCGCGGCGGAACGGGCCGACGTCGCGTCGGCAGCCGCCGCCAGTCGTCGAGACCCGGCGCGCAACGTGACGGAAACTTCACCGTCCGACCGCCCGCAGGTGAACCCGGAGCCTGCACCCTAGGGTTCACAGACATCTCAAGGCCGCTCACCGGCCCCCAACCGCGAGGACGACACACCCGATGACCGACGATCCGCAGCGTCCCGACCCCACCGACCCCGGCGAGGCGACCCAGCGTCACCAACTCCCGACTCCCGACACGACTGCCGCGCCCCTCAGGCCCGGCGATCCCGTCCCTCCGCTGCAGCCGGCCGGCTCGGCGGCGTCATCGGCCGCCCCCGCCGGCAGCTTCTCCCCGTCGCCCGAGGCCCGTCCCGAGTGGATGCGGACCTACGAGGCGCCGGCGCCGACCACCCCGGAGCGCTGGTACGAGCCGGCGCCGGCACCGGCCCCGGTGAGCCCCGCGGTCACGCAGAAGCGGACCGGCGCCGGGCCGATCGTGGCTGCTGCGCTCCTCGCGGCGGTCCTCGCGTCGGGCGGCACCGTCGCCGCCCTGGGTGTCAGCGGCGCGCTCGACCGGAGCGCTCCCGCCGCGGCCGTCACCTCGGGCACGAACGTCGGCGCCGCGAAACCGGTGACGATCGACGAGTCCTCCGCGACCATCGCGGTCGCCGCCAAGGTCAGCCCGGCCGTTGTCCGCATCACCGTCACGGGCAACGCGAATGCCGGCGACCTGGGGGTCATCCCCGAGAGCGGCGTCGGCTCCGGTGTCATCTATGACTCCCATGGTTGGATCCTGACGAACAAGCACGTCGTCGAAGGCGGCGACAAGTTCGACGTCGAGCTGAAGGACGGGCGCGTCCTGTCGGGCAGCGTCTACGGCATCGACACCCTGACGGACCTCGCGATCGTCAAGGTGGACGCGACCGACCTGCCGACGGCCGCCATCGGCGAGTCCGATGCCCTCAAGGTCGGCCAGCTGGTCGTCGCCATCGGCAGCCCGCTCGGCACGTACTCGAACTCGGTCACCAGCGGCATCGTGTCGGCGACCGGTCGGACGATCACGACGGACGGCTCAGACAAGCCCCTGAGCAACCTCATCCAGACGGACGCGGCGATCAACCCCGGCAACTCCGGTGGCCCGCTCCTGGACGCCGACGGCAACGTGATCGGCATCAACACCGCGATCGCCTCGGGCAGCAACGGCATCGGCTTCGCCATCCCGATCGACATCGCGCGACCGATCATGGCGCAGGCCGTGGCCGGTGAGAAGCTCGCGCGGCCGTACCTTGGCATCAGCTTCGTGACGATCAACCGCCAATACGCGACCAAGCACAGCCTGCCGGTCAACATCGGCGCCTACGTCGGCGCGGCCGATGACTCCACCGGGTCCACGGAGGGCGTCCGCAGTGGCACGCCTGCCGCCGACGCCGGGATCCAGGACGGCGACATCATCACCAAGATCGGCGACCGGGTCCTCGACGACGAGCATCCGCTCGACGCGACCCTGAGCCAGTACTCGCCGGGCGATGTCGTGAAGGTCGAACTCCTGCGCGACGGCAAGACCATCACCGTGAACGTGACCCTGGCGACGCGCCCCGCCAACCTGTAACCGCGTCGGGCGACGCTTCTCTCGACGCCGGTCGGCCCTCGGGCCGGCCGGCGTCGACGTGTCCGGGTCAGACGGGTTCGCCGGGCGGCTCAGTCCGCGCGCGTCGAATCTCCACCCCGGCGAAGTCGAGCGGCCCACCGAGCTTGACCGCCGGCTTGCGGACGCGAACGACGACCTCGGTGATGTCGAGGTCGGCCAGGAGCGTTTCGGCGATGGCCGTCGCCAGCGCCTCCAGCAGCTTGATCGACGGCCCTTCGAGGATCCGCTGGACGGAGGCGTACACCGGGCCGTAGTCGATCGTGGCGTCGAGGTCGTCAGCGCGGCCGGCCAGCTGGAGGTCGCGGTACAGCTCGACGTCCACCTCGAACGGCTGCGCCTCGCGCCGCTCCCAGTCGTGGACGCCGTGGCGCGCCATGAAGCGCATATTCGCGAGCACGATCCGGTCAGCCAAGCCGAGCCTCCTCGTCTGCGGCTTCGTGCCACGTCCCGCGGACGATCGCGTCGCTCACCCGAGCCGCCCGCACGTTGGCACGGACGTCGTGGACGCGAACGATATCCGCTCCCTCGGCGATCCCGATCGCCGTCGTGGCGAGGGTGGCTTCGAGGCGCTGCTCGGCAGGCAGGTCCAGGACCCGGCCGAGGGTCGACTTCCGCGACGTCCCCAGCAGGATCGGCCGTCCCAGGGCAAGGAGCGCGCCCAGCTCCCGGACGAGCTCGAGATTCTGCTCGGGCGTCTTGCCGAACCCGAAGCCCGGGTCGACGATGAGGTCGTCGACCGCGACCCCCAGGCGGATGGCACGCTCCAGGGCGGCGCGCAGGTCCGCGACGATCTCCCCGAGCAGGTCGCGGTACCGAGGCTCGGCCCGGTTGTGCATGACGACGAGCGGGACACCGGCGGCCGCCGCGACGCGGACGATGCCGTCGTCCGACCCGACGCCCCAGACGTCGTTGATCAGGTCGGCGCCCACCGCCAGCGCCGCTTCCGCGACGCTCGGCTTGGTCGTGTCGACGCTGATCGGGACCTCGGGCAGCGCCCGGCGGACCGCGGCGATGACGGGAACGACGCGGTCACGCTCGACCTCTTCGCTCACCGGCGCGTGGCCCGGCCGCGTGGATTCGCCGCCGATGTCGAGGATGTCCGCGCCATCGGCGACCATCGTGGTCGCGGTCGCGACGGCCGCCTCGATCGCGCCGGATCCGGCCGGGGTGCCATCGGGTCCGGCGAGCAGCCCGTCACCGGAGAACGAATCGGGCGTCACGTTCACGATGCCCATGACGTACGTCCGCGCGCCCCAGGTGAAGAGCGAGCGTCCGATCCGGGTCGGGGTGGGGTTCGGGTGGTGGCCGAGCGGGATGGTCATCGGTTCATGGGCTTGAGCGGGTTCGTCGCGCTGACGGGGTCGCGCAGGTCCGGGTCCTCGACGAGGATGGCCCGGATCGCCCCGACAAGATAGAGCGAGCCCGCGACGACGATCGGCCCAGTGCCATGGGCGAGCGCCAGCTCGAGCGCCGCGACCGGGTCCGACACCGATCGCGGACGAGGCTCGCCTGGCCGGACGGCCGCCCAACGCATCGCCAGCTCGTCGGCGGGCATCGCGCGAGGGAGATCGAGCGTGGTCGCGATCACCGTCGCCCCGGCGAGTGAGGGCGCGCGCGCGACCGCCGCGACCACGCCATCGACGTCCTTGTCCGCCATCGTCGCGGTCACGAGGGTGAGCGGCGCATCGGCGAGGAACGGCCGGAGGTCGCCGAGGGCGGCGGCGAGCGCCGCCGCGCCGGCCGGGTTATGGGCCCCGTCGAGCAGGATCTCGCGACCGTCCGCCTCGAGCAACTCCAGGCGACCGGGCCACCGTGCGGTGGCATAGCCCGACCGGCGCGCCGCACCGTCCACCTTTGCGATGCCCGCCGCCTCGAGCGCATCGAGGACGGCGTCCGCGACGGCGACGTTCGCGGCCTGGTGGCGACCGCGAAGCCCGACGCGGGTCGGTCCCAGCGAGGGCAGCTCGACGACGATCCCGTCGCGGTCGAGCTCGAGCAGGGGCGCCGGGGCGACCTCGATCAAGGGCACCGCCAGGCGCCGAGCCCGACGCCGGATGATGGTGAGCGCCTCGCCACTGGCACCGGTCACGGCACGGTCCCCGCGTTCGATGATCGGCGCCTTCTCGCGGGCGATGGCGGCGATCGTGGGACCGAGCCGATCGGTGTGATCGAGGTCCACGTTCGTGATCGCCGCAACGCCCCCATCCCAGGCGTGGGTCGCGTCCAGTCGGCCGCCCAGACCCACCTCCACGAGCGCCACGTCGAGGTCGGCGGTGGCGAAGTGCCGGAAGACCAGCGCCGTCAGCAGCTCGAACTCGGTGGGTTCGCCCAGCCTCCGGGCGACGCGATCGGCGATCGGCAGGACCTCGGCGACGAGCTTGGTGAATGCCTCCGCGTCGATCGGGCGGCCATCGACTTCGATGCGCTCGCGGTAGGTGACGAGGTGTGGCTTGGGCGTCTGGCCGACGCGCAGCCCGGCGGCTCGCAGCGCACTGCCCGCAAGCGCCAGCACGCTGCCCTTGCCGTTGGTCCCGCCGACGAGCGCTCCGCGGACGGTCAGCTGAGGATCGCCCATGGCTCGCAGCAATGCGCGGGTCCGTCCCAGCCCGAGGCGGATGCCGAATTGCCCCCGCTCGGCGAGCGCCCGGACCGCCTCGTCGTACGCGAGCACCTCGGGGCCGTGCGCGACGCTGGCGTCCGAGTTCACGCGGGAACCGTCACTCGCGGGTCAGCTCGTCCTCGTAGAAGACGCACTGGTTGAAGCGCGGCGTCAGGCAGACGTCGTTGACGAAGCCCTGGTCCAGGTGGACGCCGCCCCGGAGCTGACAGCGCGACACGTTCAGGTCCTGGCGGATGAGCGCCTTCAGGAGATGGGGTGCCTGGATCGGGATCGCCCCGCGGGCGCCCGTCATGTAGAAGTGGGGGCAGACGTTCCGTCGCAGGCTCGGCAGTCCGAAACCCGGTCTGGGCGGCGCCGTGGCGTACGGCTCCGCCTCCCGGTCCTTCCCGACCAGCGGCGATGGCGAGACCCGAGCGATGGGCCCGACGCCGAACGCCGGCCGGCCGACCGCATTGCCCGGACGCCCGGGAGTTCCTCCGGATCGCCCGGACCGTGGATCGCGTGCCTGCACTCCATCCCTCGCTGGGGCGCGCACATCTTCGAATCACGCGCGCTGACCGCGCCAGAGTACATCGCACCGCAACGGACCGATGGCACGTCCGTGAGGCGGGACGGACGCCGTCATCCCTGCCACGCGTCACCCGTGTCACAATCGGGGCGATGACGACCCGGCGCGGCCAGCGGCCCACCCACGTCCGACCTCGACCCCCGTCCAACGGTCGGCCCGCCCCGGTCAAGGTCCGGCCCCGGGCGCCGCAGCCCGGTCGGGTCGCGTCCCATCGCCCGATCAACCGCGGCCGGGGACTGCCGCTCATCGTCAAGGCCGCCATGACGCTCGCGGTCATCGCCCTCGGCGTCGGGGTCCTGTACGTCGGCGCCGGCGGCCTGCGGACGGTGGCAACGAGCTTCGGGACGACCCTCACCGGGTTCGTGGCCGGCGTGACCGCCACCCCGACGCCCGCCCCGACCGTCCTCGTCGTCTCGGACGCCCCGACGCTCGCCCCGCCGGAGGAGCCGTATACGAACGTCGCCACGGTCGACCTCGTCGTCACGGTCCCAGCCGCCATGGTGGGCGACGCCAAGCACCTCATCCGCGTCTACCTGGCGCTCGACGGCGGGTCGCCCGCGGCGATCCAGGAGGTGCCGATCGCGGACAGCCCGAAGACCGTCATCCCGGTCGAGCTGGCCAAGGGCATCAACGACTTCACGGCCACCATCATCGGGCCGGGGGGCGAATCCAAATCCTCGGCCGTCGTCCGGTGGGTCCTGGACACCGCGAAGCCGAAGGTCACGATCACCTCGCCCAAGAAGAACGCCGTCGTCAACGGCAAGAGCGTCGAGATCAAGGGCAAGGTCCAGGCGCGCTCCGGCATCATCGCGCGGAACACGGACAACGAGCAGACCATCTCCACGACCGCCGAGGCCGATGGCACCTTCAAGGTCGTCCTGCCCCTGACGACCGGCCTCAACCACATCGTGATCAATGCCACCGATCCGGCCGGCAACGAGAGCTCGGCCGAGCTGACCGTCCGTCGCGGCACCGGGAAGCTGGCGGTCCAGCTCGTCGCGTCGGACTACTCGATCTCGCGCAAGGGCCTGCCGCAGACCATCAAGCTCACTGCGACCGTCACCGATCCTGATGGGCGCTCCCTGGCCGGCGCGAACGTGACGTTCACGCTGAGCATCCCCGGCATCCGGACGGTCACCGCCGAAGGCACGACGAACGCCGACGGCAAGGCCTCCTACGAGACCACGATCCCCAGGAGCGCGGACCGTGGGCAGGGCAGTGCGACCGTCCTGATCTCGAGCGACGAGTTCGGGTCGGCGCAGGACGTCGCCGCCATCAGCATCACCAAGTAGGCGCCGCCGAGCGTTCGCGCGAATCGACAGCGCTCGACGTCGCAGCTACCATCCGCCCATGCCGATGTGGCGCTGCCCGCACTGCGGGGTCCCGCAGGCTGAGACCGCCCGTTGCTGGGTCTGTCATCGCTCCAGCACCGCGTGCCTGACCTGTCGGAACTTCCGTCGGTCGGTGGCCGGCAAGCTCGGGTACTGCGCGCTCGACCGTCGGCGACTCCCGCTCCGCGGCGACGAGATCCGGGCGTGCTGGGAGGCCAACCCGGCGCCGTCTGCCACACCGGAGATGCCGGCCGCTCGGGCCTCGCTGCCCGTCGTCGATGGAACACCCGTTCCCCGGCTGGAATTCGTCGAGGTCGCCGCACGGACGCCGGGCGTCGATGGCGAGGTGCCACTGGCCCCCGCGGAACCGCGCTGGAGCCTCTGGGACGACCCAGGGGCCTGACCGGGACGTTCGAGCTTACGGGGCGGGGGGCGACGGGCTCGGCGACTCGGATGGAGGCGCGGTCGGCGTGGGGGTCGGCGTCGGCGTGGGGGTCGGCGTCGGCGTGGGGGTCGGCGTCGGCGTGGGGGTCGGCGTCGGCGACGGGGTCGGCTCCGGACCCTTCGAAACGACGTAGTCGATCGGCGTGCCCTTCGCGACGACGGTGCCCGCGCGCGGGTTCTGCGAGACGACCGAGCCCTTCGGCACATTGGCGTCGAACTCCTCGGTCTTCGAACCGACGGCCAGGCCCGCCTCGACGATCGCCTGGAGCGCCGCGTTCTCCTTCAGGTCCGTGATGGTCGGCACGGGCGTCGTATCGGCGCCACTCGCGACCGTCACGTTCACCTCGCTCCCGGTCGCGACGGAGGTCCCGACCAGGACGTCCTGGGCCAGGATCGTGCCGACGGGCTGATCGGACGGCTCGCCCGTCGGGACCAGGGTGATTCCAAGGCCCTTGGCCACCGTATTCGCATCGGTCAGGAGCGCGCCGACGAAGTTGGGAACGGCGACCACACCGGGCGAGGCCGACGGTGACGCCGATGGCGAGGCCGACGGGTTCGCGGACCCGCCACCCCCGGCGAGCTGGAACACCAGGAACGCGATGGCGATGAGCAGCATGATGGCGACGATGCCCGCGACCCAGACGATCGCGCGGGTCTTCTCTTCCTCTTCGGGCGGGATCGCCGTGCCCGGCGTGGGCGCTTGCTCGCCGGTCCCGGAACTGTCGGCATAGGCGTCGGCGGCATACGGCACAGCGGCGGGGTTCGGACGCGCCACGCCACTCATGGCCACGGTGCCCGCGGCGACAGCGGCCGCAGCCGCGGCCGCACCGGCTGCGGCGCCCCCGCTCGTGAGTGCCGCGTCGAGGGCGTCGGCCATCGCGGCGGCCGACACGAACCGGTCGCGCGGCTCGGGCGCCAGGGCCTTGCGGGTGATGGCCGCCAGGTCGGGCGGGACGGATGGTCGGACCGCCATGGGATCCGGGGCCGGCCCGGACAGTCGGGCGAGCCCGACCGCGGCGGCGCTATCGCCCTCCCAGGGCCGGGTGCCCGTCAGCAGCTCGTACAGGACGATGCCCAGGGCGTAGATATCGGACGACTCGGTGGCGGGCTCGCCCCGGGCCTGCTCGGGGCTGAAGTAGTGGACCGAGCCGAGGGTCGTGCCCGGAAGCGTCACCTGCGCCTCGGAGACCGCTCGCGCGATGCCGAAGTCGACGACCTTCACCTGCCCGTCCCGGCCGATCAGCACGTTGCTGGGCTTGACGTCGCGGTGGACCAGGCCACGCGCGTGGGCCGCGGCCAGGGCGCGCGCGACGGCCGCCGCGATCCGGGTCGCCTGGCGCGGCGGCAGGGCACCGCTGCGGCGGACGATCGTGGCGAGGTCCTCGCCATCGATGAGCTCCATGACGATGTACGGACCGGACGGATCCTCGCCGTAGTCGAAGACGGTGACGACGTTCGGGTGCGTCAGGGACGCGGCCGCCTGGGCCTCCTGCCGGAAGCGGGACGAGAAATCGGGGTCGCGCAGGTACTCGGGCCGAAGCAGCTTGACCGCGACGTCCCGACCCAGCTGGGTGTCGACCGCGCGGAAGATCGTCGCCATGCCGCCCTGGCCGAGCATCTCGACCAGCTGATAGCGACCACCCAGGATCGTCCCGATCTCCGCCAAGCCCGTTCCCTCATCGGCGCCATCGAAGCTCGGCGCGTCGCGGCATCGTACCCCATGGCGCGCCACCGACGATCGAGTGTCAGCTCAGAGCTGCAACTCCTGCAGATAGACACGGAACTCGGCCGCCAGGTCGGGCCGCTGCAGCGCGAGCTCGACGGAGGCCTTCAGCCAGCCCATCGTGGTTCCGGCGTCGTAGCGGATGCCCTCGAACTCATAGGCATAGACGGCCTGCTCCTGCATGAGCTCGGCGATCGCATCGGTCAGCTGGATCTCGCCGCCGGCGCCGCGTTTCGTCTGTTCGAGCTTGTCGAAGATCTTCGGGGTCAGGACGTATCGCCCGATGATCGCGAGGTTCGACGGGGCGTCGGCGGGCTCGGGCTTCTCGACGAGCCGGGTGACCTTATGGAGCCGCCCGTGGTCGAGGGGATCGACCGATGGCTCCGACGCGATGACGCCGTAGCGCCCGGTGTCCTCGGGTGGGACCTCCATGACCGCCACCACCGAGGCGTGGGTCTGGGTGTAGGCATGGATGAGCTGGCCGATGCACGGCCGATCGCCGACCACCACGTCGTCGGGCAGGATCACGGCGAAGGGCTCATGGCCGATGAGGTCCTTGGCCATGAGCACCGCATGGCCGAGGCCCAGCTGCTCCTTCTGGCGAACGTAGGCCACCTGGGCCAGGTCGCTGATCGCCCGGACCTGGCGGAGCATCTCGATGTCGCCCTTCTCCTCGAGCAGGTGCTCGAGCTCGTAGGACAGGTCGAAGTGGTCCTCGATCGCCCGCTTCTGGCTGGACGTGACGATGATGACCTGCTCGATGCCCGCGGCGACCGCCTCCTCCACCGCGTACTGGATGATGGGCTTGTCGACCAGCGGCAGCATCTCTTTCGGCTGCGCCTTGGTCGCGGGCAGGAAGCGTGTACCCCAGCCCGCGGCAGGGAAGACAGCCTTTCGAACGCGCAATCGAACCTCGAGATGGGCGGGTGGGGAAGGTCGAGGCAGTATACCGCGAGGCCCCTGGCGGTCCGGTCCGGCGGCCTCGGGTCCGGGCCTCGACGCCCTTCAGCCGGCCGGTCCGAGCGAGCGCGCGAACCGGCGGACGGCGTCCGTGAACGCGGCGGGGCGATCCAGGTTGGACAGGTGGGTCGCCCCGGCGAGTCGGACGAGCTGACCATGGCGGGCGGTCCGGAGGAAGCTCCGTTCACCCAGCCGCAGCGGGAGATCGAGGGTGCCCTCGACGATGAGCGTCCGACCGGGATACGCGGCCAGCCTGGGGCGGAAGGACTGACCGGCGATCGAGCGGAGCGCCAGCGCGCCGCCCTTCGACCAGAAGCCGCCCGCGACGATCGGGTCGGCGATGGCCCGCGGGAACCTGGCCCGGAAGAACCACCCGTTGAAGGCGTTGAGCGCCGGCCCGTCGAACGTCGAGAGGACCCAGGCGAGCGTCAGGACGCCGATGCGACCCAGGCCGGTCGGCTCGACGGTGGCCCCGGCGATGACCAGTCCCGCGACCCGCTCCGGCGAGCGGGCGGCGAGGTCCATCGCCACGAAACCCCCCAGCGACAGCCCGAGGACGATCGCCGAGCCGCCGGCCTACGTCATCGATGATCTCGGCCAGCCGGTCCGTCGCGTCGGCCAGGGTGAACGGCACGTCACTCAGGACGCCGTGACCCGGCAGGTCGATGGCGATCGTGCGGAACTCGTCCGACAGCCCGTTCATCTGGGCGACCCAGGCCTTCCGTGTCAGGCGCGTGCCGTGGATGAAGACGATGGCCGGGGCGCCCGGCGGGCCGGCGATGTCATAGGTGACCGGCCCGGGCCGCGCGACCCGACGTCCGTCCGGCGCCGCTGCGGCGTCGTCCGTCATCGCCGCCCCGCTCGTCACCGCCCGGGGCCCAGCCCGTGCTGGACGGCGAACAGTGCCGCCTGGGTGCGGCTGGTCAGGCCCAGCTTGGCCAGGATGTTCGAGACGTGGGTCCGGGCCGTTCGTTCGGCCATCCCGAGCTCGTCGGCGATGGCCTTGTTCGACAGCCCCCGAGCGACGCCCGCGAGGACCTCGCGTTCGCGGCCGGTCAACGAGGCGAGGCTGGCCCGGGCGCTGCCGCGGCCACGAACCTGGCCGGATGCGCCGCTGGCCGCACCGGCCCCCGCGGCGCCCGATGCCGCGGCGCGCGCCGCCGCTCCGGAACGGTCACGCATGCCCCGCGCGACGATGCCTGCCACCGCGGGATCGAGATGGACCTCGCCGGCCACGGCCGCGCGAATGGCGTTGGCCAGGTCGTCGGCCTCGGCATCCTTGAGCAGGAACCCGCTCGCGCCGGCTTCGATCGCGGCCGTGACCCGGTCCTCGTCGACGAAACTCGTGAGGGCGATGACCTCGACAGCGGGGTACCGGGACTTGATCTCGGCGGTCGCCGCGATGCCGTCCATCTCGGGCATCAGCAGGTCCATGATCACGACGTCCGGGGCCAGGTCCGCGGTCGCCTGCAACGCGGCCAGGCCGTCGGCGGCCTCGCCGACCACATCCAGGTCGTCGTGCAGGGCGAGGAAATCTCGCATGCCACGGCGGACCATCGCGTGGTCGTCGACGAGCAGGATCCGGATCCGGTCGGGCATCTCGCTATGGTCCACCCGGGACGCGCAGCGCGCGTCCATCGTCGGTCGGAGCGCCCGGCCCGCCGGCGTCCGCATCCGCGTCCGTGTCGAGGACCTCCGATGACCCTCGCTGCAGGATGACCGCGGCACCCAGGATCGCGACCGCGCCGGCGAGCTGGATGGGTTCGAGCGATTCCTGGAGCAACCAGGCGGCGAGCGCGACCCCGACGACCGGTTCGAACAACATCAGGATCCCGGCACGGGTGCCCCCGATGGCGCGGAGCCCGGCCAGGAACCCGATCGACGGGATGGCCGCCGCGAAGATCCCGGTGAAGACGAGGAGTGGCAAGATCGAGGGTTGCCGAACGGGCAAGGCCAGCGCCCCGACGTGGCCGATGCCGATCGACAGGATCGTCACCCCGATGACCGTGACGATCAGGACGACCGTCATGGCCTGCTCGGCCGGGACGTCGCGGTAGCCATCGCGGCTGATCACGACGTAGACCGTCTGGCTCACGGCCGCCGCCAGGGCGAGCCCGAAGCCCAGGGCGTCGAAGCGGATCCCGCTGGCCGGGTCCAGCTGCGAGGCGATGACCGCGACCATCCCCAGCGTGGCGAGCGCGAGGGCGATCACGCGCGACGCGTCCAGGCGCTCGCGTCCGAGGGCCACGTTCACGATCGCGACCAGCGCGGGATACGTGTAGAAGCCCAGCAGGGCCAGTGCGATCGTGATCCGATCGAAGGCGATGAACATGCACAGGTTCAGTGAAAGGCCCATGAGCCCGGCCACGAACAGCGTGACGCGAGCACGTGGGGAGAGCGCCCCGAAACGGACCAGCGACGCGCCGCGCCGGAGCCCCCAGGCGACGAAGGCGAGGGTCCCGACGACGCCGAACAGCGCCCGCCAGGCGACGAAGGCCGGTGGTTCCATCCCGGCGTCGTATGCGAAGCGCGACAGGGGGCCGAGCGTGCCGAACAGCGTCGCGGAGGCGAGCACGAAGGCGAAGCCGACCGCCGGCGTGACCGTGGTCGGGATCGCCGTCCTGGTGGTGGAGGTCGTCGCGGATCGCGCCATCGGGTCATGGTAGGGCGGCCCGAGGGGCCGTTGCGTCGGGCCCGGTCGGCGCCGCGCGTGGGTCAGCCGGCGCCGGTCGCCTCGGCCGGCCGTTCGGCCGGTGCCTCGTTGACCTCGGCCAGCTGACGAGCGGCCGGCGACTCGTGCCGTCCGGAGGCCAGCGTGATCGACGTCAGCGGGATCCGGATCGTGCGGAACACCTCGATCGAGACGAGGAAGCCGGCGAACAGGAACAGGACGCCGAGGAACTTGCCGGTCTGGAAGAGGCTGGTCACTCCGAAACGGCTCAGCGTGTCGCCGGTGCCGGCCACGATCCCGCCGATCGCGATGAGCAGTGTCGCCGGCACGCGGCTGTGCAGCTGGCCGGCGAACAGGGCCCGGACGGCGCCCGGCAGCGACGCGACCAGGTTGACGACGATCGCCACCGGGGCGATCAGCAGGTTGAAGAGGAACTCGTCGCCGGGCTGGTTCGGGTCGAGGGAGTAGGCAAGCACCCGGCGCTTGGGCATGAACACGTACGCGGAAAAGATCGCGCCGAGGATGAGCGCGAGGGCGCCGGTGATGTTCATGAACGGCGTGAGCAGCCGGAGCTGGGGCGGGAACAGCGTCGCCACGGGCACGCCGGTCGCGGGATCGAGCACGAATCCGGGCGCTGCCAGCGTCGTCGAGGCCATCAGGACGATCGAGAGCACGGTCGCCCCGATGACCGCCCCCATCGCGAGTCGCGGCCACCGGTCGTTCTGGAAGTAGGTCTCGATCGCGACCGCGAGGGCCAGCAGCCCGGCCACGATGAAATAGAGGAGCGGGAGGGGGCCGGCCCCCTGGTACTGCGGGTTGTTGCGCAGGAAGAACGTGACCATGCCGGCGATGAACAGGGAGAGCGCGAAGCTGTAGCCGAACCGGGTCCGCCCGAGCAGGACCGCGGTCCCCAACCCCAGCCAACCGGCGGTCCAGACGGCGCCGGTGAGGTACCAGGTCCGGTACAGCAGCTCGTTCCAGCCCGAGGCTGCGCCGATCGCTTCGCACGCCGAACCGACGCCGTAGAACAGCATCCCGAACGCCCACACGAGTTGGAAGGCGCCGCGCCGTTCGCGCCATTGGTCGAACAGGGCCAGCGCGAAGACGAGCGCCAGGATCGAGGTCAGGGCGGGCAGCACGACATGCGCATCCATCGGCTAGCGCGAAGCCTCCTGGTGGGTCGTGATCAGGCGGAGGAGCAGCCGGTCCAGGAGGCTCGAGGCATCCTCATACAGGCCGCCCAACCTCGCGGGATCGAGGGTTCGCCGACGCCCAAGGCCGGCGAGTTCGGTCAGGAACGGACGCCGGGAAGCGACGAAGAGGGCGACCGACTCGGTCAGGCTCGTTCGCGAGGCGGCCAGCCGACGGGCCAGGTCGTCGACAAGGATCGCCGCATCGGCTTCGGCGGTCGCCCGCGCCGGCGAATTGGCCGGGTCGGCGTCCAGGTAGGCGACGAGGGCGGTCACGAGGCGACGGCCATCCTGGCGGTACGCCGCCCGGTCGTCGTCGCCGACGACGGGGCGCGTCGACGCCGTCGCGCCGGACGCCGTCGCATCGACCGCCGCGCCGGCGCTGTAGCTCCGCCGGTAGACCCGTCGGAGACGCGCCGGCGTCGCGCCCATGCTGGTCAGCGATCGCGACGGCGGACCGATCCGACGCCGGCCGGCACCGGGCCGTCGGTCCGAAGCGATGCGCTCGAGCGCGCGCCGGTCGAACCGGCGATGCCCGCCGGGGGTCAGGTATGCCGGGACGCGCCCGTCGTCGGCCCACCGGCGAAGCGTGTCCGGGTCGACGCCGAGGAGGCGGCTGGCGGGACCGAGCGAGAGCCACGTGCGTGGCGTTGCGGACGGAGTCGCTGCGTCGACGGGAGACGTCATGTGGCCTCGAGGTAGGGCCGGTCGGGACCGCGGTCGGCCGCAGAATCTGGGTAAATCTCGGTATCCCGCAGGTGCGAGAAGCGGGCGGAGGATAGGCCCGCCGAGACTGGGCTGTCAAACGACGTCGAGCCGGCCTGCGGGCCGGTCGCGATCAGGCCGGGACGAACTCGTGATCGTCGCGGTGGATGCCGTCGCACAGCCCCCAGCCGACCGTCTCGCCGGGGATCGGGATAGGCCGCATGATCTCGCGGACCTGGCCGCGACGACAGAACCGATACCCCCGCCCAGCCATCCACGTTCGAACATGGGACGGGTCGGGGTGGAACTGGAACGGACCCGGGTTCATGAGCGGGCGCTCGGCCCAGGACACGGGGGTTTCGGCCGCGACGATGTCCAGCAGGTTGATCCGCCACGGGGTTCCCTCGATCACCTCGTGGCAGCCATCGCATCGACTTGCGACGTTGTCCTCGACGATCGTGCTGATCCGGATACCCATGATCTCCATCGCGAACCGATGGTAGCAGGGGCGCTCGCTGCGCCGCCGCTCGGCCGCCGAGGTGCGTGAGCGAGCGCGCCGCGCACCTGTCAGGTGCAGATCTGCGGCGAACCCCTCGTGGTCCGCCTCCGAAACGACGACAACCGCAGGATTCGCTGCCCGACCACGCTCGCTCGTGCGGGATGTGCACCTGTCAGAGGCAGGGCGGCCCAGCTCCAGCCGGTCAAGCGCGGCTCGGCCGTCTCGTGGCAAGGCGGAGGTGAGCACGAGAGCGAGCGCACCCCAAGGTGCGTGAGCGAGCGCGCGGAGCCGACAACGCCGTCACGGGGCGGCCCAGCCGCGCGGAGCAGTTGGTGCCCCCAAGGGGATTCGAACCCCTGATCTCCACCTTGAAAGGGTGGCGTCCTAGGCCTCTAGACGATGGGGGCGCACGCGGCCGCGGCGGGCCGACGCGAGTCTAGCAGAGGGTCCCCGAGCGGCTCCCGGAGACGCCGCGCCGGGTCAGGCCGCGGGTGGGCTGATCAGCTGGAACAGGATGATCGCCGCGGCCACGCAGCCGGCCGCGATCATCGCCGCGATGCCGCCGGTCACACCCAGGGCGATGGCCCGACCATCGCGGCCTTGGAGGCCGGCAAGCCATACCGAGCGGAGGCAGTAGACGGCCAACGCCCCGAAGACGATCCCCAGGACAACCGCCCCTGACGCGAGCAACGGGATGGACGCGTCGCGATTCGTCAGGGCATACAGCAAGTAGGCGAGTGAGCCGACGAGTGCGACCGTGAGGATGACGGCGCCGGGCGAGACACGCCGTCGAGCCGGCCGGGCCGTCGGGCCCGGGTCATGACGCGGCGACGGCCGCGCCTGTTGGGAGCTGGACACGCCCCGAAGCCTAGCAGTCCGACGCGTCAGGCCCCGTTCGGGCCTCCGAAGGACCGGTGGTAGAGCGCGAGGTTGTACGACAGGCGTGGCCGCGTCATGTCCGCGCCGACCGTCCGCCCGACCTCGCCGAACGCCGCCTCCAGGAACTCCCGACCGTCCTCGATCGAGTCGAACGTCCAGAAGCAGTGGATCACACGGATCTTGAATCCACCACGGAGGAACGGCCCGTCACGCCGGCTCCACGTCCCGTACTCCGGGCGTTCCCCGAGCAGCCTCGAGACGTCGTCGCGTCCGTAGTCGTGAAGTGCCAGGAGGCGGCCGCCGGGTCGGAGGATGCGGGCCGCTTCGTGGAGTTCGGCCGCGATCGGACCTCGGAATGACGTCCAACAACCGATCAACACGTCGGCCGATGCATCGGCGATCTCCGGGCGCGGCAGGTCGCCCCAGCCGGTCACCGTCAGTCTGGCGTCGAGCTCCCGGAGCTGCTTCGCCCGGATGCCGTCGGCGCCGCGGCCGTCCGCGCCCCCATCGACGAGGAGCACATCCCGGCCGCTGACGGGTCCGAGGGTCTCGAGGACCTGGGGGATCTTGCCCTCGACATCGAGGGCGCGAGCGAGCCGCCCCTCAAGCGCAGCGTCCAGCTCGAGTGGGACATCCGCCATCGCGGCGGGAGTATAGGGTCCACGCTCAGCCCACACGGAGGATGGCACCACTCCGCGGGTCAAGGTCGACCGAGGCGACCCCACCCGACACCACCGCTCCGCCGCCGACCAGCCCGAACCCACCAGGCAGGGCGACAGACGTCAGCGCCGTGCCATCCGGCAGATCCAGGCGGAGTTCGAGGCGCGCGGGTACGTCGCCGGCGTTGACCGCGACGATCGATCGCGCGTCACCCGAACGTCGCTCGTAGGCGATCGCGCCGCCAGCAGCGGCGACGACCGCGACATGATCCGAGCGCAGGGTCGCGTCGCCGTGACGCTCCCGGACGATGGCGCGCACGAAGTCGCGCAGCTCGTGATCCCGGGCTCGTTCGTCCCAGGGATACGCACGCCGGCAGTCCGGGTCGTTCCCGCCCTCCAACCCGATCTCGTCGCCGTAATAGACGCACGGAGCTCCGGGCAGGGTCATCTGGATGAACGTGGCCAGGCGGACGCCCGTGACGTCGTCGCCGAGGACGGTCCGCATGCGCGGCGTGTCGTGGGAGCCGAGCAGGTTCAGCTGGGCCGCGACAGCCTCCGGCTCATAGGCGGCCAGCAGGCTCGTGAGCGATCCGGCGAAGGCGGGACCATCGAGCGGCGCGAGGTTGACCGCGTACTCCGGGTGGCTGCGAGCCACGTCCATGTCGAGCCGCGAACCGCCGGCGAACCCCAGGACCGCGTAGGTCAGGGGGTAGCCCATCAGCGCATCGAAGCGGTCGCCCCGGACCCAGTCGGGCGCGACATGCCAGACCTCGCCGACGAGGTACGCGTCGCCGCGGATCGCGCGGCAGCGATCGCGGAAGGCCGTCCAGAACGTCTCGTCCTCGATCTCCTCGGGCACGTCCAGGCGCCAGCCATCGATCCCGAACCGGAGCCAGTGCTCGCCGACGTTCAGGAGGTACTCGCGGACGTCCGGTTCGCGCGTGTCCAGCTTGGGCAGGGCCGGGATCCCCCACCAGGCGCGGTACCCGAGTTCGCTCGGCGGGGTGCCCGGGGGCGGGTACGCAAGCAACGACCGACCGCCGTCGAGGGCGTCGTCGTCGAAGTGGAACCAGCGCCGGTACGGGGACGCCGCCCCGTTCTCGAGGACGTGGTGGAACGGCCAGAAGCCGCGCCCGCTGTGATTGAAGACGCCATCGAGGATGACCCGCATGCCGCGACCGTGGGCGGCGTCGAGCAGCGCCCGAAGCGCCTCGTCACCGCCGAGCATCGGGTCGACCTTCAGGTAGTCGTACGCGTGGTAGCGATGGTTCGAGGCCGACTGGAAGATGGGCGTGAGGTAGAGCGCGGTGACCCCGAGGTCCTCGAGGTCGTCCAGGTGCTCGACGATGCCGAGCAGGTCGCCACCCTTGAACCCGTGCGTCGTCGGCGGGGCGTCCCATGGCTCGAGCGGACCGGGCTTGCGCACCCGATCGCTCGCGGCGAACCGGTCCGGGAAGATCTCGTAGAAGACGGCATCCCGGACCCATCCCGGGGTGTCGTTGGTCACGGTCGAACGATCCCGGTCATCGGAGGCTAGGGTGGCCGTGGCGTCGCCGGAACGCAAGTTCGGAGTCCGCGCGGTCCGTCCGGTACGATGCGCACCCCATGCAGCGAGTCCGTGAGATGCCTGGTGGCATCCGCCTGTTCCTGGTCTACGCGCTCGCCATCCTGGCCGGCATCGGCCTGAGCCTGCGGTTCGTCGTCGATCAGGCGATCGCGGCTCCGGTCAGCCTGACAGGCGTCGTGGTCATGGTCCTGCTCGCGTACACGATCTTCACCACGACTCTGGTCCTCCAGCGCAAGCAGGCCGGCCGCGGACTGGCGCTGGGTCTGGCCAGCCTGACGATCCCGCTGATCCCGTTGCTCCTGTTCTCCCAGCTGGTGGTCGAAGCCATCTTCATCGCCGCGTTGGCCCTGCTCCTGTTCCGCGGCCTGCTCCGGCCAGAGGTCCGCACCTACCTGAACGAACCGTGACTCGGGTGTCGGCTGCGTGCTTGGGATGGTCCGGACCGGCCCGTCCGCACACGACTCGGCCGGTGGGCGGTACCCTCACCCAGCGCGGCCACCGTCGCCGTCGGGTCCGACCGTCGCCCGCCGACCCCATCGACCGCATCAGAGGCATCCATCCGTGACCAAGTCTTCCTCCGCGTCCGACGGCACGACCCGTGCGGGTCGTCGGGCCCGGTCGACGTATCAGCAGCGATCGTTCGCCGAACGGCATCGCGGCACGATCGTCGGCATCGCCGCCATCGCGGCCGTCGCCCTCATCGGCGTGTTCGTCATCTATTCGGCGTCGCGGCCGCTGTACCAGTGCTCGACCATCTGGGAGCCCGCTCCGACCGCCAGCCCGCTGCCCGGCGCGAGCCCGGCTCCTGGCTACGTCCAGGACGACATGGGCGCGCTGCACGTCGCGCCGGGTGAGGTCATCAAGTACACGTACTGCCCACCGGCCTCGGGCAACCACTACTTCGCGGCCGGTCTGGGGCCGATCGCGCCGCGGTTCTACGGCGTGAACGACAAGACACTGCCTGAAGGCTGGATCCACAATCTCGAACACGGCGCGTTGGTGCTGCTCTACAAGGGCGACGGCGACGGTGCGACCGATGAGGGGCAGCGCGCTCTCCGGGCGTTATTCGACGACTTCCCGAACAGTCCGGTCTGCAACATCACGCCGGGGACGAGCGTGGGCCCGGTCATCACGCGCTTCGACAGCATGGCCTGGCCATTCGCGGCGCTGGTCTGGGGTCGGGTGTTGCCGCTCCAGACGCTCGATACGGCCGCGATCCTGGACTTCTACAAGATCTGGGGTGAGCGGACGAACCCGGAGAAGCAGTGCGCGCCGCCGAGCGCGAGTCCCTCGCCCGCCCCGAGCGGCAGCCCGTCGGTCGCGCCGAGCGGCAGCCCGTCGGTCGCGCCGAGCGGTTCGGTGGCCCCGGGCGCCTCGCCGTCACCGTCTGCCGCCCCGAGCGCCAGCTAACGACCTCGTCGCGTGCCGTAGGGTACGCACATGCTCGCCCTGGTGAAGTCCGGGCCGGGTCCGGGCCTCGTCATGACCGAGGTCCCGGAGCCGGTCATCGGCATCAACGACGTCCTGATCCGGGTCCAGAAGACCGGCATCTGCGGCACCGACCTGCACATCGAGTCATGGGATCCGTGGGCCCAGAAGGCGATCCACCCGCCGCTCGTCGTCGGGCACGAGTTCGTCGGCGAGATCGTCGAGGTCGGTACCAACGTCGTCGACTTCCACCCAGGCGACCTGGTCAGCGGTGAGGGCCATGTCGTCTGTGGCCGGTGCCGGCACTGCCTCGCCGGGCGGCGGCACCTGTGCGCCAACTCGATCGGCCTCGGCGTCGGTCGCGACGGCGCGTTCGCCCAGTACGTCGCCTTGCCGATGACCAATATCTGGCACCACTGGCCCGGCGTCGACACCGAGATCGCCGCGATCTTCGATCCGTTCGGCAACGCGGTCCACACCGCGCTCGCGTTCCCGGTCCTCGGCGAGGACGTGCTCGTCAGCGGCGCCGGGCCCATCGGGTTGATGGCCACCGCGGTCGTCCGCCACGCCGGCGCGCGTCATGTGGTCGTCAGCGAGCCGAATGCCTACCGCCGCGAGCTGGCGGTTCGCATGGGCGCCACGGTCGCGGTCGATCCGCGCGAGCGCGATCTCCGCGAGGTCGGTGCCGGACTCGGCATGGTCGAAGGCTACGACGTCGCCCTCGAGATGTCGGGCAACGCATCGGCACTCCGGTCGGCGATCGCGGCGATGGCCCACGGCGGCGGGATCGCCCAGCTGGGCCTGCCCTCGGAGGAGGTCTCGATCGACCTCAATGAGATCGTCTTCAAGATGCTGACCCTGCGAGGGATCTACGGTCGCGAGATGTACGAGACCTGGTACAAGATGACGGTCATGCTCCAGTCCGGGCTGGACATCCGGCCGGTCATCACCCACCGATTCGGCTTCCGCGAGTTCGAGGCGGCGTTCGCCGCGGCACGCCACGGCGACTCGGGCAAGGTCATCATGGACTGGACGACATGAGCCCTCGGGTCGACCCGCTCGGGTTCCTCGACGACGAGCTCTCCGCGCTGCGCGAGCGGCACCTCTACCGACCGCTCAAGGTCATGAGCAGTGCCCAGGGCCCGATCGTCTCGATCGACCATCGTCGCCTTATCAGCCTCTCGTCGAACGACTACCTGGGCCTGACCCACCATCCGCGGCTGCGCGAGGCGGTTCTCGCCGCGGTCCGCGAGTTCGGGGTCGGCAGCGGGGCCGTCCGGACCATCGCCGGCACGATGGCGATGCACGAAGCCCTCGAGTCGGAGCTCGCGGCCTTCAAGGGCACGCCGGCCGTGCTGACCTTCCAGTCCGGGTTCACGGCCAACACCGGCGTGATCCCGACGATCACCGGCGAGACCGACCTGATCGTGTCGGACGAGCTCAACCACGCCTCGATCATCGACGGGATGCGCCTGTCCAAGGCGCCCCGCCGGATCTACCCGCATGCCGATGTCGCGGCGCTGCGCGAGGTCCTCGAGGACGCGCGCGAGCACGGTCGCGACGGTGACGGTTCTCCGCACCGGCTCATCCTGGTCGTGACCGACGGCGTCTTCAGCATGGACGGCGACATCGCGCCGCTCCCCGGCATCGTCGAGGCGGCCGAGGCGGCCGGCGCGGCCGTCATGGTCGACGATGCCCACGCGTCCGGGGTCCTTGGCCGGAATGGGCGCGGCACCGTCGACCACTTCGGGCTCCACGGTCGGGTCGACGTCCAGGTCGGGACGCTCTCGAAGGCGGTCGGGTCGCTTGGCGGCTACGTCGCGGGCAGCCTGGCGCTGCGCGAGATCCTGACCCAGCGGGCCCGGCCGTTCCTCTTCTCGACATCGCACCCGCCCGCTGTCGTGGCCGCGTGCCGGGAGGCCATCCGGGTCATGGAAGAGGAGCCGGAGCTTCAGGAACGGCTCTGGTCGAACACCCGGCGGTTCAAGGCGGAGCTGACCCGCCTCGGCTTCGACACCGGTCGGTCGGAGACGCCGATCACCCCGGTCATGATGGGCGACCCCGATACGGCGGGGCGGTTCAGTCAGCGCCTGCTGGCGGAAGGGGTCTTCGTCCAGCCGGTGGTGTTCCCGACGGTCGCCATCGAGAAGTCGCGATTGCGAACGATCGTCACCGCGGCACACGCCGACGCCCAGCTCGACCAGGCCCTGGCGGCCTTCGATGCCGTCGGTCACGAACTGGGCCTCATCGCCGGGTGAGCGACCGCCAGGCACGGGACCTGCCACTCGACGCCCACCTGCACACCGACCTCTCCCCGGACAGCGACGTACCCATCGATTCGTTCGCCCGCCAGGCCGTCGAGCGCGGCATCGCCGAGCTGGCGATCACCGACCACGTCGACTTCCGTCCGGGCGCGCCGGCTTACGGCTTCGCGACCTTCGAGCTCCGCGAGCACATCGTCCGCGACGCCGCCGAACGCTGGGCGCCGCACGGCCTGGCCATCCGCTTCGGGACCGAGCTGACCTACGAGCGCGCCTACGAGGCCGACATCCGCGAGCACCTGCGTCGGCACGCCTACGACTACGTCATCGGTTCGGTCCACATCGGGACCGACTCGCCGTACGCCGCGGGGCGTGTCGCGAGCTGGGTCGCCGGCCGATCCCTCGCCGAGATCGTCGAGCCCTACTACGAGGAGGTCGAGGCCGCCGCCCGGTCGGGCCTGTTCGACACGCTCGGCCACGTCGACTTCGTCAAGCGCTACCTCGCACCCCACGTGACCGCCGAGGACCTGGCCGCCGCGCCCGAGCTGCTCGAGCCGATCCTCCGCGCGCTCGTCGAGTCGGGCACCGCGCTGGAGATCAATACGAGCGGACTTCGACAGGTCGCCGCCGAGACCTATCCCTCGCCGGCCGCCGTCGCCCGGTTCCGCGAGCTCGGTGGTGAGCGGATCACCATCGGCTCCGACGCGCATCGCGCTGAGCATTTCGCGTTCGCCCTCGCCGACGGGTATGGCGCGGCCGACGCGGCGGGCTTCGAGTCGATGTCGTTCCGACGCGGAGCGGATCGAGTCGCCGTCGCGCTCGGCTGACGCTAGGCTTGGCGACGTGACTCCCGACGGCACGACCTTCGAGCTGTTCGTCGCGGGTGCCGGTCCCTCGTACAGTGACCGCCCGGGCGCCCTGGGCGCGGCCTACCTCGTCCGGTCCGGCGACGCGCACCTGCTGCTGGACCTGGGCCAGGGCGCCTTCCCGAACGTCGCGGCCGAGGTGCCGCCGGAGCGCCTGCTCGCCACGTTCGTCTCGCATCTTCATCCCGACCACTTCATCGACCTGGTCTCGCTCCGCCACTACCTCCACTGGCAACTCAAGCCGCCGGGTCGAGCCCGGGTGATCGGCCCGGCGGGGCTCGGCGACCGGCTCGATGCGCTCCACGCCGAACCAGGCTTCAGCGCGAGGGCCCTCGATATCGAGGTGCTTCGCCCCGGTCCGCTCGCCATCGGCCCGTTCGAGGTGGAGGCGGCCCGGGTCCACCACACCGAGGACAGCTACGGCTTCCGAGTCTCGATCGGAGGCGTCGGCATCGTGTATTCGGGCGATTGCGGGCGCGCAGAGGACCTGGGACCGCTCATCCGGCCGGGCGACGAGCTGCTGACCGAGGTTTCGTTCGGACCCGGTCCGGTCCCGCCGGGCGCCGAGCACCTGGACGGGCCGATGGTCGGCGCCCTGGCGCAGCGCACGGACGTCTCCCGTGTGTGGCTGACGCATCTGCAGATGGGCTTCGACCGCGACGAGACCGTCGCCTCCGTCCGAGGCCGATTCGGTGGGCCGGTCGCGTTCGTCGAGCCGGGCATGCACCTCGTCATCGGGGCCACATCGCCATAGACGGCGGGTACCATGTGGGGCCCGTGAGCGCCCCGCCCGAGATCCCACCTGCCATGACCCCCATCCGGACCCAGGTCCGCGAGGCCGTCGCCCGCGCCTGGGACCGGGCCATGGCCGACGGATCGCTGCCGCCGCTCCTCGCCAACGCGGCCCGGCCCTCGGTCGAGGTGGAGCATCCGGCCGATCCCGACCACGGCGACTTCGCCAGCAACCTCGCGATGAAGCTGGCCAAGCCATACCGGATGGCGCCCCTGGCGATCGCTCAAGCGCTGGAGGCGGCCCTCGCGGCCGACGACCCGGCGTCGACGCCGATCGCGTCGGCCGAGGTCGCGCCGCCGGGGTTCCTGAACCTTCGGCTCGCCGATCGGGCGCTCGAGGCCGTCATCGCCGGGATCCAGCGCGACCCGACTGCCTGGGGCCGGGTCGCCGCCAGTCCGCGCGCCGTCAACGTCGAGTTCGTCTCGGCCAACCCGACAGGCCCGCTCCACATCGGCAACGCCCGGGGCGCCTTCGTCGGCGACCTCCTGAGTCGCGTCCTCGAGGCCGGCGGCCAGCGGGTCACGCGCGAGTACTACTTCAACGATTCGGGTGGCCAGATCCTGAACCTCGGCGCCTCGGTGGCGGCGCTCAAGCGGGGCGAACCGGTCCCCGAGGACGGCTACAAGGGCGACTACGTCCACGACCTCGTCGATGCGCTGCCCGACGACGTCTGGGCCCAGGCCAACGCCCCGGACGCCGATGCCGCGGCGGTCGTCGGTCACTGGGCGGCCGGCCGCGTCCGCGAAGGCATCGAGGCCAGCCTGACGTCGCTGGGCGTCCGGTTCGACGTCTGGACCAGCGAGGCCCGTCTGCACGAGGACGGCTGGGTGGATCGCGCGGTCCAACGGCTGCGCGAGCGCGGCCATGTCTACGAGGAGGACGGGGCGCTCTGGTTCCGGTCGACGGCCTTCGGCGACGACAAGGACCGCGTCATCATCCGCTCGAACGGCGAGCCGACCTATTTCGCGGCGGACATCGGCTACGTGACCGAGAAGTTCAGCCGCGGCTTCGACCACCTCATCTACATCTGGGGCGCCGACCATCACGGGACGGTCGCACGGGTCCGGAATGCGGCCGCCGCGATGGGCTACGACCCCGAGGCCGTCGAGATGAAGCTGTACTCCTGGGTCCGCTTCGTCCGCGACGGCCGGGAGGTCTCGATGTCGAAGCGTGCTGGCGAGTTCGTCACGCTCGACGAGCTGCTGGCAGAGGTGGGCGTCGATGCCGCGCGCTGGTCCTTCGCCTCACGGGCGCCGACGTCGAGCATCGACTTCGACATCGAGCTCGCGAAGAAGCAGTCGAACGAGAACCCGGTCTACTACGTCCAGTACGCCCACGCCCGGATCGCCTCGATCGTGCGCAAGGCCGAGGGCGTCGGCCTCGGTCCGGCGACGGACGTGACCGGGTACCTCAGCGACGCTCCGGAAGCGGCGCTGGCTCGGGCGGTCGCCCGGTTCCCCGAGGTCGTCGAGGATGCGGTGGCGGCCGAAGAGACCCAGGGCGTGACCACGTACGCGACGGAACTCGCGACGACCTTCCATGCCTTCTACCGCGACGCCCGGGTCGTGGACGCCGCCGAGCCCGCGCGGTCGGCCGCACGCCTGGCCCTCGCGAGCGCTGCCCAGGTCACCCTCGCCAACGCGCTGGGCCTGCTGGGGATCTCGGCGCCGGCCTCGATGTAGCGCGGGCTCGACGGGACCGCTCAGCCAGCCAGGTCGAGGGCGCCCGCCACCTGCTCCAGCGTCGCGGCACCGTCGGCGACGAGGACCCAGCGGACGCGTTCATCGTCGGTCTGCAGGATCTTCGCTGGCCCGCCCGCACGCTCGAGCGCGGTCGTGGCCGCGGCGCCGAACGCCTCGGCGTCCGTGGGGGTGTCCCACGTGGTGTGCATCGCCAGGGCCCAGGCGCCGTCTGGTCCCTCGAGCACGGCCAGGCGGTCGCCACCCCAGCCCGCCGCGGCGGCATCGGCGGCCGTCTTCTCGACGCCGCCCTCGCGAAGCCAGATGCCCATCTGGAACTCGCCGAACGTGTCCTCGAGCGGGACGCTCCAACCTTGACCGAGGTCGGTGGCCAGGGTATCGGGCAGCGCGACCGTCACCGGCGCCTCGCCGGCCGAGTACTTGTCCTTGTGGAGGATCTGCTCGGTCGATTCCGGCATCGATGAGTAGAACGCGTCGACCGCTGGCCAGCCGCCGGTCATCTGCGTCGCCTGGACGTAGAAGGCGCCAGTCGTGTACGGGTACAGCAGCGTCTCGCGGAGGATGGCGGGCATCGAGTCGAGCACGGCCTGCTGCTCCGCGCTGGCGCCGGTCTGGGTGATCTGGCCGAGTTCCTGCTGCGTCAGGTGACCGAACGCCCAGTACGCCATCAGGATCGACGCGTCGCCCTCGTAGATCGCCTGGCGAGCGAGCAGCCAGTCGGACTGATCGAGCACCTTCGCCTGGTCCTTGAAGACCGGGAAGTGCTGGTCCTGGAGGGCGTGCGTGTACTCATGCGCGTACGTGATCCGGTCCTCGGCCGAGAGGGAGCCGCTGCGCGAGACCACGTACATCTTCTTCTCGTCGTCGCGGTAGAAGCCGGCGACACCGGCACTCAGCATGTCGAGCGTCAACTTCTTGAGATCGGCATCGGCCGGCAGCAGCCCGAGCGCCTTGTACAGCCGCTCGTTGGCCGCGACGTACTCGGGCGGGCTGTCCTCGTTGTAGTTCGCGGTGAAGATCTCGCGGAGCCGGGCCTCGTCGATCACTTCGCGGGCCACGTCCTCGGTCGGTTCGAGTCCGCGGATCTCGACGACCTGCTGTTCGATCTCGTCGAGGATGGCCGCCTCGCTCTTGGCGGGACCGGTCGGGTTCGCGGCTGGGCTGGACGGGCTCGAAGGGCTCGATGTGGCCGAGCCGCAGGCGGCGCCGACGAGCGCGACGACGATCAGGAGGGCACCGATCGAGGGTGCGACGGGGCGGCGACGGGGTCGATGCATCGCGGGATTGTGGCACGAGGTCGCCGAATGGGCCCACGGGCCGATGGTCATGGTCGGAGCGGCCGAGCACGATCATCGGAGCCCGCCGGCTTGCGTGTCGCTTTCTTAACCGCTTGGCGTCTGGTGGCTGAATCTGCCGCGACGTAGCGTTATCCCCGGACGAACCCGCAAGGTTCCATCCTCCCTCCCTCCGACCGGAGGCGCCGATTGGGCAGGCGCCTCCGGTCTTCCTGTCTCTGGGGCCGATCCCGACACGTGAGCGGCGGTGCAGCCCGCTGTGTCAGAATCGAGGCGATGGAAGTCACCTGGTATGGACGGACCTGCGTCCGCCTGCGCGGCCGCGACGCGGTCGTCGTGACCGATCCCTACCAGTCGGTGGTCGGCCCGACCGGGCGGGGGATCACCGGCGACATCGTCACGTTCAGCCACCCCGACGACACGAAGCTGCCGCGCGCCAAGGGCAAGCCGTCCCGTGATGGCCACACCTTGCTGCCCTCGAGCCTGGACGACGCCTTCGTGCTGGACGGGCCCGGCGAGTACGAGGTCAAGGACGTCCTCGTCACGGGCGTCCGGACGTATCGCGACGACGCCAAGGGCGCGACGGGCGGGAAACAGGTCGCCTTCGTCGTCGAGATCGATGGCCTGCACACGATCCACCTGGGCGACATCGGCCACGAATTGTCGGAGGAGAAGCTCGGCGATATCGGGTCGGTCGACATCGTCCTCGTGCCACTCGGCGGCCGGCTCACCCCGACTCGCGCCGCGGCCCTCGTCGCGCAACTCGACCCGAGCATCGTCGTGCCGATGCCGCTGTGCGAGGACGTCAGCGATCCCGAGTGCGCCGAGGCCCTCAAGAAGTTCTTCCACGAGATGGGCGCCGAGCCGACGGTCCAGCCGAAGCTGTCCGTGACGGCCACGAGTCTCCCCGCCGAGACGACCGCCGTGCTCCTCGAGTCCCGGGGCAAGCAGGCCTGAGGGGCCCATGCTCCGCCGGCCGGCGGAGCATGTCAGGCGCGATCGAGGACGACCCGCCCGCGCTTGATGACGGTCCGGACGAGATCGGCGGCGGGCCAGTACGGGATCTGCTCGGTCGTCGGAACGCGCCAGATCGCGAGGTCGGCCTGCTTGCCCGGCTCCAGCGACCCGATCTCGTCGTCGAGCAGCAACGCCCGGGCCGCGTTGATCGTCACCGCCGCCAGGACTTCGTCCGGGGTCATGCGCAGGCCGATACAGGCTGCGGTCATGGCCAGTGGCAGGCTCGCGGTCGGCGACGTGCCGGGGTTGAAGTCCGTCCCGATCGCGACCGGCACGCCCCGGTCGATGAATGCGCGGGCCGGCGCGTGGCGGTCCTTCATGAGGAACCAGGTCGTCGCGGGCAGCAGCGTCGCAACGACTGGCCGTCCAGCGGCCGCGGCGCCGGCCATCGCCGCGATGCCCGCATCCGACGGCGTGGCGAGATGGTCGGCCGAGGCGGCACCCAGTTCGGCCGCGAGCTCGGCGCCGCCCGACGGCGCGAGTTCGTCGGCGTGGAGCCGGGCCGTCAGCCCGTAGCCCTGGGCGGCGGTCAGGATCCGCCGTGATTGCTCGGCGCTGAAGACGCCCTCCTCGCAGAAGACGTCGCAGAACCGCGCCCGGCCGTGGGCGGCCACGCCGGGGAGTTGTTCCTCGATGACCGAGCGCACGTACGCCTCCGTCCCGTCGGGGCGCGACCGGAACTCGGGCGCGACGGCATGGGCGCCGAGGAACGTCGGGACGATGTCGATCGGGCCCTCGTGACCGAGCCGGTGCGCGGCGTCCAGGAGGCGGATCTCGGTCTCGAGGTCCAGGCCGTAGCCGGATTTCGCCTCGATCGTCGTGACGCCGTGGCCGAGCATCTCGTCGAGCCACCGCCGCCCGTGGACCAGCAGGTCGTCGGTCGTCGCGGCCCGCGTCGCCGCGACGGTGGCAAGGATGCCGCCGCCTGCCGCGAGGATCTCGAGATAGCCGGCACCCCGCTGGCGGAGGACGAGCTCGGCCTCGCGCGAACCGGCGAACAGGAGGTGCGTGTGCGGATCGACCAGCCCCGGGGTGACCGACCCGCCGCGAGCGTCCAGCCGCGCGAAGCGACCGAGCGGCAGTCCGTCGGCGGTGAGCGACGCCTCCACCGCCGACCGGGGCCCGACGGCGGCGATGCGCCCCTGCCAGACCGCGACCACCGGGGCGCCCGGCGAATCGGGTCCGCCCGCGTCGGCCGCGCTCAACCGTCCGATCTCGCCTTGGCCTTCGCCCGCTCGAACGCCACCGGCGAGCGTCGCGATCTCCGAGGCGCCGACGATCAGCAGGCCCGGCGTGGCATCGTCCGTCCGCCCGCCCTTGATGACCCGGAAGAGCCCGCTCATCGTGGGCCGGCTCAGCCGGGCCGACCGGCCCGGGCGGCGTCGAGCCGCAGCTCGAGGGCCTGCAGCGCGGAGAAATCGCGCAGCCGGAGGTAGGTCGCGGCGGCAGCGAGCCGCCGTTCGGTCGGATCGTCGCGCGGGGCGCCGGCGTGGTCGGCGACCGCGAGGAACGAGGCGAGCGGCGCGAGCCCGATCAGCTCCGACTCGGCGAGCTCGACGCCGTCTTCGGCGGCCAGCTCGCGAACGGCCTCCCAGACGACCCACAGCGGCGTCGTCTCGAAATCCAGCAGGTTCATCGACACCTGCGCGCGACGAAGCTCCTCGATCCAGAAGCCGTTCGCCTGGACCTTCGGGAGGCCACCACCCGACTCGCGGACGCGGCGGGCGATCCGCTTGGCGAGGTCCACGTCCTCCGACGCCAGGTTGATGTTGTAGGCGATCAGGAACGGTCGGGCCCCGACCGCCACGGCGCCTGCGGAGGGATGCATCCGGGCGGGACCGATGTCCGGCTCGCGGCCGCGCTGGTCGATCTCGGCCTTGAGCCCCTCGTACTGGCCGCGACGGACGTCCGAGAGCTTTACCCGGTCGGGACGGAGCGCCGCATTCGCATAGAGGTAGACCGGCAGATCGAACCGCGAGGCGATCCGGCCGCCGAATCCCCGCGCGAGCTCGACGACGTCGTGCATCGTGCTGTCGGCCAGGGGCACGAACGGGACCACGTCGACCGCGCCGATGCGCGGGTGCTCACCAGTGTGCGTGCCCATGTCGATCTCGTGGATCGCGGCTGCGACCAGGCGCTCGAGGGCCTCGCAGACCGGACCATGCTCGCCGGCCAAGGTGAAGACGGAACGGTTGTGGCTGGGGTCGCTCGTCTGATCGAGCAGGTGCGCGTCCGGTACCGATGTGATCGCCTGGGCCAGCCGCTCGACGACGTCCAGCCGCCGCCCTTCGGAGACGTTCGGGACGGACTCGATCAGCACACGTCGATGCTAAGCCTCGCGACCCGGCCACGAGACGCGGAATGGCGCGGGTCGACTCATGGCCGCGTGTGCGGGCCGGTCAACCCGATCGATCCGCCGGGTCGCTGACCTCGTCGAGCATCGGGACGTGCAGGCCCCGTTCGCGGGCGATGTCGCGCGCGTGCTCGTAGCCGGCGTCGACGTGGCGCAGGACGCCCATCGCCGGGTCGGTCGTCAGGACGCGCTCCAGCTTCTCGGCCGAGAGTTCGGTCCCGTCGGCGACCACGACCATCCCGGCATGCTGGCTGTAGCCGATCCCGACACCGCCGCCGTGGTGGATCGACACCCACGAGGCCCCGGCCGCCGTGTTCACCAGGGCATTCAGGAGCGGCCAGTCGGCCACGGCGTCGGTCCCGTCGAGCATCGCCTCGGTCTCCCGGTTGGGCGATGCGACCGAGCCCGCGTCGAGGTGGTCGCGTCCGATGACGATCGGCGCAGCGACCTCGCCGCGTCGGACGAGGTCGTTGAAGGCCAGGCCGGCCCTGGCTCGCTCGCCGTAGCCGAGCCAGCAGATCCGGGCCGGCAATCCCTGGAACGGCACGCGAGCCCGGGCCATCTCGATCCAACGATGGAGGCCGACGTCGTCGGGGAACAGCTCGAGGACGGCCTCGTCGGTCCGCGCGATGTCGGCCGGATCGCCCGACAGGGCGACCCACCGGAAGGGGCCCCGGCCCTCGCAGAACTGGGGCCGGATGAATGCCGGGACGAACCCCGGATAGTCGAACGCATCGGTCACCCCGGCCTCGGCCGCCTGCGCCCGGAGGTTGTTGCCGTAGTCGAAGACGACGGCCCCGTCCCGCTGGAACCGGAGCATCGCGCGAACGTGCTCGGCCATCGACCGACGTGACCGACGCTCGTACTCCTCGGGCAGTCGGACCCGCAACTCGAGCGCATCCGACAGGCCGATCTCGGCGGGAACGTAGCCGCCCAGGGCGTCGTGGGCCGAGGTCTGGTCGGTCACGAGATCGAACCGCTCGCCGGCCGCGGCCCAGGCCGGCTCGATCTCGGCCGCATTGCCGACGAGCGCGATGCTGACGGCCTCGCCGCGGGCGGCGGCATCGCGGGCCCAGGCCAATGCCTCGGCCGGGTCGTGGGTGAGTCGATCGACGTAGCGGATCTCCAGTCGGCGGCTCGCCCGCGCCGCATCGACCTCGATGGCGATGCAGACGCCGTCGTTCATCGTCACGGCCAACGGTTGCGCCCCGCCCATGCCGCCGAGGCCGGCGGTCAGGGTCACGGTCCCGCGGAGCGTGCCGCTGAAATGCTGGCGAGCCGCCTCCGCGAACGTCTCGAAGGTGCCCTGCAGGATCCCCTGGGTCCCGATGTAGATCCACGAGCCCGCGGTCATCTGGCCGTACATCATCAGGCCGGCCTGCTCGAGCTCGCGGAAGTGCTCCCACGTAGCCCACTTCGCGACGAGATTCGAGTTGGCGATCAGGACCCTTGGGGCCCATTTGTGGGTCTGCAGGACGCCGACCGGCTTGCCGGACTGGACGAGCAACGTCTCGTCGTCACCGAGCTCCCGCAACTCCCGGACGATGGCATCGAACGCATCCCAGCTGCGGGCCGCCCGCCCGGTCCCGCCGTAGACCACGAGGTGGTCGGGGTCCTCGGCGACCTCCGGGTCGAGATTGTTCATGAGCATCCGGAGCGCGGCTTCCTGCGCCCAGCCGCGACAGGAGATCTCCGGGCCGCGGGGTGCGCGGACGGGGCGAGGTCCGGACATACGCTGAGCCTACTCCCGCAGGCCGGCCACGAGGAGGTCGCCCAGGTGTCGCTCCCCGATCGCGGTGATCGACACGATGAAGTCGTCACCCAGGGCGACGTGGAGCGTCTGGGCGCCGCCATTGCAGGCGGCGACGAAGACCTGCCGCCCGCCGACCTGCTGCTCGCTGGTCGCCGCCACGCCGCCGGCCGGCGCGCAGGCGGCCTCGTCGTAGAGCGTCCGCCACGTGTCGAAGCTCGCGTCGTCGAAGGGACCTGACCGCAGGCGGACGATGGTGGCGACCGCCAGATCGCCACTTGCCGGGTCCACGACCCGCGCGACCGCGATGGCCGAAGCATCCGGGCCGAGTTTCGGCGACGCGGCGATGGTCTTCGCGGCTTCCGGGTCAGCCTCGACCGACAGGCCGTCGACCGTCGTCGGCAGGTGCGCCAGCAGGCTCAGGTCGACGGCGACGTCGCCCGACCCGCTGCCGCTCGGCGAACCGACCGGGGTCGGCGAGGCGACCGGCGTGGACGATGGCGTCGTCGCGATGGTCGGCGAGGCCGTGGCGCCCGGCGTGGCCGTCGCCGGCGCGTTCGTCGCGATCGGCGGGCTCGCCGTCCCCGCGACCCCGCCGCAGGCGAGCGACACCAGCGCCACCGTCACCAGCAGGACCGCCGCACGTGGCCACGACCTCCGCCGGGGCTTGGGCATCGTCCCGTTCAGACCAGCTCCCGCCGCATCACCGGGAACCGTTCGTCGGCGATGGCAAGCGCGAAGCCCGCCGCCTGCCAGAACGCCGGGATCGCGGCGCTCGTCGCGTCCGGCTGGGCGCTCGCCTCCGGATAAGCCTCGACGGCCGCGAAGCCGCGGGTCGCAAGGTCCTCGCAGACCGCAGCGACCAGGCGCAGGCCGAGCCCTTGGCCCCGGGCCTCCGCCGTCGTGGCGATGCAGGTGATGACCGCCGGCAGCGGCGCCGCCGGCAGGCGCGGATACAGATCGCGCGTCTGCTGGGCCCGCGGGTAAGCGGTCAGCGGCCCGAACTGGCAGTACGCCGCGGGCACGCCGTCGCGCTCGAGGACCTTGGCATAGCTGCCGGCCACGCCCAGGCCACGGGCCAGGAGCTGGAGCTTGCGTGGGGCATCGGACTCCACCCCGGGGCGTCGCGTCGCCGTCGGAGCGAAAGGGTTCGAAGCGGCGGTGGGGTCGTCGTCATCCTGGAGGAACGGGTTGAGGCCCTGGCCCAGGCCCACGGCGAACGGGTTCAGGGCGTCGCCCGCCTCGAGATCCGCGAGGAACGGGTTGTTCGTGGCCGGTCGCGACGGCCGCTCCGGCCGCGGCTCGGACCGCTCCAGCCAGGCCAGCCGGGCCGCCTTCGAGCCGCGTGCCGCGTCCTCCCAGTAGTCGCACGAGCGATGGTCGAAACCCGGGTCGGCACAGGGCGGGATCCGCCGGAACCCCGCCTCGTCGGTGACGTCCACGATGCGAATCTCCGTCACGCTCGTGAGTCTACGGTGTGTGCACGCACCGAGTGGCGCTTCGCGTTTGATACAGTCGATGGGCGGCAGGTGTGCGGCCCAGTCATCACACCCACCGCGGCGATGCAGAAGGGATTCGGGGTGGCAGGTCGAGCCAGCGACGCATATGCCGTGCTCGGGGTCGAGCCGAGCGTGGACGATGACGCGATCCAGGCGGCGTACCGCCGGCTCGCGCGCCGGTACCACCCGGACATCGCGGGTGAGACCGCGACGAACCAGATGATGAAGATCAACGCCGCGTTCGACCGCGTGCGCGATCCGATCCGACGCGCCGAGTACGACCTCGAACTCGACGAGATCGATCCGATCCGCGCGGCCAAGGCGCGTCGGCGACCCCACCGTCACGACCCGTCGTCGCCGACCCAGGCCGAGGCGGCGCAACGGACCGCGACGGCGTACCAGCCATACGACCGCCCACAGCAGCGCGACGGCACGGGCGCCGCCGGGCGCCCACCGGGACGACCGTCGGGCAGCGTGCTGCCGTTCGGGCGCCATGTCGGCTGGTCGATCGGCGAGATCGCCAGGGTCGATCCCGGCTACCTCGCATGGCTCGAGGCCCGCCCCGAGGGCAAGCCGTACATCGCCGAGATCGACGCCCTGCTCCATCGGACCGGGTTCCGGCACGAGGACCCGGGAGCGGCCAAGGCCCAGCGCGGACGATTCGGCCGCTAGTCCGATGCGGGGCGGTCAGCCCGCGAGATCGACGAGTGCTCCCTCGTGCACGAGCTCGAGCGCCGTCGCGAGATCGGGGCCGGGTTCACGGTCCTCGTCAAGATGCGCGACCACGGCGCGGACGCGTGCGCGAGCCTCGGCAACGCCCAGTCCCGGTGCACGCTCCCCGGACGCCGCCAGTCGCAGGTCGAGGGCCTGCGTCGCGACCAGCAGCTCGATGGACAGGATCCGCTCGACGCCCTCGAGCACGAGCCGGGCGTGGCGGGCGGAGGTCGCCCCCATCGAGACATGATCCTCCTGGTTCGCACTCGTCGGGATCGAATCGACCGACGCGGGATGGGCGAGCACCTTGTGCTCGCTGGCCAGGGCCGCCGCCGTGTACTGGTAGATCATCATCCCCGAGTCGATGCCCGACGACGACGCGAGGAAGGGCGGGAGCCCGCCGTTCAGGCGCGCATCGACGAGTAGCGCGGTCCGACGCTCGCTGATCGAGCCGAGTTCGGCGAGCGCGAGCTTCGCGAAGTCGAGCGCCAGCGCGATCGGCTCGCCATGGAAGTTGCCGCCGCTGATGACCCGACCACCGCCCGTGGCGATCGCGTCCACCGGCGCGACGCCACCACCCGGGAACACGAGCGGGTTGTCGGTCGCCGAGTTGAGCTCGATGTCCAGGACGCGCCGGAGGTGGTCGAGGGCGTCGCCCACGGCGCCATGGACCTGCGGCACGCAGCGCAGCGAGTACGGGTCCTGGACCTTGTGCTCGGAATCGTGGTGACCCCGCTGCAGTTCGCTGTCGCGCAGCAGGTGACGAAGCTGGGCGGCGACCGCCACCTGCCCGGGATGCGGGCGCGCGAGTTGGTACGCGGCCGAAAAGGCCACCTCGGTCCCGAGAAGCGCCTCGACGCTCATCGCCGCCACGACCGACGCCGTTCGGACGAGCCGGTCTGCGTCGGCCAGCAGGAGGGCCCCGATGGCGCCCATCAACTGGGTCCCGTTGAGGAGCGCGAGGCCTTCCTTCGCGGCGAGCTCGAGGGGTTCGAGGCCCGCATCTCGGAGGGCGTCGCCTGCCGGCACGGTGCGGCCCCCGACCTCGACCTCGCCACGCCCGATGAGCGGCAGGGCGAGGTGGGCGAGCGGTGCGAGATCGCCCGATGCGCCGACACTGCCCTGCGACGGCACGACCGGGTGGATGCCATGCGCCAGCATCGCCAGCAGCCGGTCCACGATGAGTGGCCGGCACCCGCTGTGGCCGAGCGCCAGGGTGTTCGCGCGCAGCAGGAGCATCGCCCGGACGACCTCGCGCGGGAACGCGGACCCGACGCCAGCCGCATGGCTCATCAGCAGCCGACGCTGCAGCTCGCCCGATCGATCGGGGTCCACGAATGTCGTCGCCAGGTCCCCGAAGCCGGTCGTCACGCCGTAGACCACCGCGCCGTCGGCGACCAGGGACTCGATGACATCGCGAGCTTCCTGCATGCGCTCGCGCGCGTGGACGTCCAGCGCGACCGGCGCGCCCCCGCGAGCGACAGCTTCGACGTCGGCGATCGTCAGGTCGGCCCCGGTCAGGACCACCGTCGGCAGGACGTCGGGCGCGGTTCCCTCGACGCCGTGGCGCGCTCCCCGGTCCGGGTAGAAGTGCGGGACCTCTGGTTCACTCACCGTGCCGAGGATAGTCGGCTATCCTCGCTGGCGTCCCTCGAATCCCTCACCGTGAGGTCGGCTTGCTCGCGTTCATCGACGAGATCGTCATCCCGTTCCTCAACAGCCTGTACGGGGCCGTCGGCTACCTGGGCGTGCTGGTCGCGATGGCCATCGAATTGGCGATGGTGCCACTGCCATCGGAGCTCATCCTCCCGTACGCCGGCTTCCTGGTGTCGGACCCGACCCAGATCGAACCGCTCACCGGCCAGCCCTGGAACTTCTGGATCGTGGTCGTCGCCGCGACCATCGGGAACACGCTCGGGTCACTGATCGCCTATGCGATCGGGGCCTACGGTGGCCGGCCCTTCCTCGAGCGCTACGGGCGGTACCTGCTCATCCGGCCGCACGAGATCGAACTGGCCGACCATTTCTTCGAGCGTCATGGCTCAGCCACGGTGTTCATCGGCCGGCTGCTCCCCATCGTGCGGACATTCATCAGCTTCCCGGCCGGTGTCGCCCGGATGAACCTCGGCAAGTTCGTCCTCTACTCAACCCTCGGGGCGTTCCTCTGGTCGATCCTGCTCGTCTGGGCCGGCACCGTCCTGGGCGCCAACTGGGAAGACATCCGCCACATGCTGCAACCGTTCGACCTGGCCATCGCGGTCGCGGTGGTGGCGCTGGTCCTCGGCTTCATCTGGTGGCGTCTCGGGATGCCGGGCCGCCCGGGCCGACGCGGCGCCCAGACCGACTGAATCAGCGGTCGCGCTCCTCCGGCGGGCGCACATTCCGGAAGCCGCGGTACACGAGCAGGTCGTACACGATCTTCAAGCCACCAGCGAGATAGAACGGCAGGGCCGCATACCCCGCGCTCGCCATCAGCACCGACGAGATCGAGGGCGACAGCGCGGCGCCGGTCGTCCGCGCGACGCCCGTGACCCCGGCCGCCGCCGACCGCTCGTCGGGGTCGACCACCGCCATCACGTACGACTGCCGCGTCGGCACGTCCATCTGGCTGAGGCTGTACCGCAGGAGCAGGACCACGATGGCCAGCGGCAGGGTCGGCATGAGCGGGACGAGGATCAGCAGCACGTTCGACGGCAGGTGCGTGAAGACCATCGTGTTGATGAGGCCGATCCGGGCTGCGATCCGCGCCGCCGAGAGCGACGAGACCGCCGCCAGCAGGTTCGCCCCGAAGAAGATCACCCCGAGCAGTCCGGGGTCGACGCCCCACTGCGTGTGGAACCAGTACGCCATGAGGCTCTGCGGGATGAACCCGCCGGCGAAGGCATCGAGCGAGAACAGGAGCGACAGCCGCAGCACGACCGCCCGTGATCGGCCCAGCCCGAGGCGTCGACGGATGCCGTCGTCCGGAGCCGTGGCCGGCGGAGCTTCGATGGCCGCGCCCAGCCGCCAGAACCCGCCGGCCATGACGATCCCGATCAGCGCATACCCGACGACGACGGCACGGTAGGCGTCGACGGGGGCAGCTCCCCGGTCGAGGAGCGCCTGGCTGAGCAGGCCAGCCGCCAATGCCCCGGTGGCCGTCGCGACATAGCCGACGAGGTTGTACCAGGCGAAGGTCGCCGTCCGCCGGACGTCGGGGATCGTCTGCGACAGGGCGGCCTGCTCGACCGCGAGGAACGGTCCGACCTCGTTGCCGGTCGGCGAGAGCACCCCGATCGTGGCGGCAAGGATGAGCAGCGGCACCCAGTCGGTCAGGACGAAGGCGAGCCCTGCCACGATCATCAGCACGGCCCCGACCACCAGGACGCGCCGACGGCCGATCCGGTCGGCGTGGGTGGTCAGCCACAGTGAGACGAGCGTGTCGCCGATCAGCGTCAGGGTCAGGACGAGCCCGATGGTCAGGGCATCGAGCCCGAGCGCATCGAGATAGAGGACCAGGACGACCGCGAGGAACCCATATCCGAACATGCGCAGGGTCCGCATCGCGAAGAGGAGTCGGCCGTTCCGGTCGAGGCCGCGCAGGCTCGCGACGAGTCCGGGGTCCGGTCCTCGCTCCTGCATCGCCATGGAGGCGAGTCTAGGGACCGCGGCGCGGCCGCGACCGGTCTGCCAGAATGCGGCCGGAGGTACGTACCCGACGATGAGCGCAGACGCGCACGACAGCGACGCCCCGGGGCACGCCGGCGCGGTCGACCACCACCTGACCGACGATCACGGCGGCGACCACGGCCACGACGACCATGCGCATGCCGAGGAGCCACTCGGCCCGATCGACGTGTTCGCTTGGGGCGCCGGCGCGGTCGGGGTCCTGGTCGGGGTCTTCACGGCCGTCTGCTTCGCCCTTGCGACCGGGGCGCTGACCCTCTAGACGGCGAGGTCCTAGAAGAGCCCGACGACGTTCCCGTCGGCGTCGATGTCGATGTTCTCGCCGCCCGGCTTCGACGGCAGGCCGGGCATCGTCCGCATCTCGCCGCACAGCGGCGTGATGAACCCGGCTCCGGCTGACAGGCGGACTTCGCGGATGGGCACCGTGAAGCCCGTCGGGCGGCCCTTCAGGTTCGCGTCGTGGCTGAGCGAGTACTGGGTCTTGGCCATGCAGATCGGCAGGTGGCCGTAACCGAGCTCCTCGAACTGCTTGAGCGACTTGCGCGCCGCCGGGAGGTACTCGACGCCGTCGCCGCCGTAGACCTTGGTGACGATCGTCTCGATCTTGTCCATCAGCGGCATCTCGTCCGGGTAGAGCAGCCGGAACCCCTCGCCGCCCGCGTCGGTGGCGGACCAGACGGCTTCCGCCAGCGCCGTCGCTCCCTCGCCCCCGTCGACGAAGTGCGTCGCCACGACCGCGTCTCGGGCGCCGGCCGCGAGCGCGACGTCGCGGATCGCCGCCACCTCGGCCGGGGTGTCCGTCGGGAACGAGTTGATCGCGACGACCGCGGGGATCCCGAAGATCGTCACGTTCTCGATCTGCTTCGCGAGGTTCGCCGCCCCCTTGCGGACCGCCTCGACGTTCTCCTCGAGCAGGGCCGGATCGAGCGGCTTGCCCGCGACGATCTTGCCGACTCCGCCGTGCATCTTGAGCGCCCGGACCGTGGCGACCACCACGGCCGCATCCGGCGCCAGCCCGGACGCCCGGCACTTGATGTCGAAGAACTTCTCGGCACCCATGTCGGCGCCGAACCCGGCCTCGGTGCAGACGATGTCGTTGGTCACGAGGGCGAGTCGGTCGGCGATGATCGAGTTGTTGCCATGGGCGATGTTGGCAAACGGCCCGGCATGGACGAAGGCCGGCCCGCCTTCGAGCGTCTGGAGCAGGTTCGGCTTGATCGCGTCGCGCAGCAGGACGGTCATGGCTCCCGCGACGCCGAGGTCATCGGCGGTGACCGGCGAGCCGTCGGGTCGCGTCGCGAGGACGATCCGGCCCAATCGGGCGCGGAGGTCGGGCAGGTCCGTGGCCAGCGCCAGGACGGCCATCACCTCGGAGCCGACGGTGATGACGAACTCGGTCTCGCGCGGGACCCCATCCTCGCGCCCGCCGAGGCCGATGACGACGTGGCGCAGCGCCCGGTCGCTGATGTCCACGACGCGCGGCCAGAGGACGCCGTGCGGATCGATGCCGAGCGGGTTCTTGTGGTGGAGGCTGTTGTCGACGAACGCCCCGGCGAGGTTGTGCGCCGCTCCGATCGCGTGCACATCGCCGGTCAGGTGGAGGTTGAAGTCCTCCATCGGGATGACCTGGCTGTAGCCGCCGCCGGCGGCGCCACCCTTGATGCCGAACACCGGCCCGAGCGAGGGCTGGCGGATGTTGACCGATGCCTTCCGGCCGATCCGGTTGAGTCCCTGCGCCAATCCGACCGTCGTGGTCGACTTGCCTTCGCCGAGCGGCGTCGGCGTGATGGCCGTGACGACGACGTAGCGCCCACGTGGCCGCTCCGCCTCGAGCCGCTGGATCGCCTCGAGGGTCACCTTGGCCTTGGTCGGACCGTACAGCTCCAGCTCGTCGTCCCGGATGCCCAGCTCGGCGGCCAACTCGACGATGGGACGCGGCCGGACCGAGCGGGCGATCTCGAGGTCGGACGGGAAGCTCATCGGTCTCCTCCGGACAGGACGGGGCGTGACGGGGAGGCGGATCCGTCGGCCCGACCGGCGTCGCCCTTCGGCACTTGGCGCTCGGCAGCCCGGATCAGGTGAGTCAGCAGGATCGCGTTCGTCAGCGGTCCGACGCCACCCGGCACCGGGGTGATGGCCGACGCGACCTCGACCGCCGACGCGAAGTCGACGTCGCCGACGATCCGCCCCTCGACGACGTTGATGCCGACGTCGACGACGACCGCACCCGGCTTGAGCATCGCGCCGGTCACGAGCCCCGGATGACCGGCCGCGACGACGACGATGTCGCCCCGCGCGACGTGTCCGGCCAGGTCGTGGGTCCGTGAATGGCAGACCGTGACCGTGGCGTCCTCCTTGACCAGGAGGAATGCGGCCGGCATGCCGACCACGGCCGAGCGGCCGATGACGACGGCGTCGCGACCCTCGATCTGGATCCCCGAGCGGCGCAGGATCTCCACGGCTGCGTGGGCGGTCGCCGGCAGGAACCCGTCGTAGCCGAGGCGCAGCAGCCCCGCGTTCAGCGGGTGGATCCCGTCGATGTCCTTGGCCGGGTCGATCGCGTCGATGACCGCCCGCAACCGGATGGTCGGGGGTAGCGGCATCTGGACGATGACGCCATCGACGGTCGGATCCTCGTTGAGCTCGCGGACCGAGGCGGTGACCCGGGCCTCGGTCGCCTCGCCCTCGAGCTCCATGAATCCGGCGTCGATCCCGACCTTCGCGCAGCCGCGCAGGATCCGCTCCAGGTAGACCGTCGACGGCGCGTCCTTGCCGACGATGACGACGCGGAGACCGGGCGGTCGGCCGCGCGTGGTCCGGAATCGCGCCACGTCCTCGGCGACCGCCACCCGGATCTCGTCAGCGATGGGGCCGCCCTCGAGGAGCCGGGCGCCATCGGGAGGCGTCATCGTCAACCCTGCCCGGGGGCGGGGATCGGGTCGCGGGCCTCACCGTTGCCGACGGTCTGACGGGTCTCGGCGGCCAGCCGTTCGACGTCGTGGACGAGCTCCTGGACGCGGGCCGTCATCTCCTCGCCGAAGTCCGGGTCGCCGACCGAGGGCAGGTTGATGAGCACGTTCGCGGCCGCCCCGCGTGCGCCGGCCTCCGCGAGCAGGGTCGCGACGGCAAGGTCGCTCGACGCATTGACGTTGCTGCGACCGGCGAGCGCTTCCGCGACCTCGATCACCGACAGGCAGGCCTCGACGCAGTCCAGCGGGATCTCGGACGCCTCTCGGGCGGCCGCCTGCATGGCCGCGGTTCGGGCCTCCTGCTCGGCCTCGGTGTCCCGGGGCAGCTTCCGGGCCAACGCGAACCGCCCGTACGACGCGGCATCGTCGTCGGCGAGCGTCAGCAGGCGGTCGGTCAATGCGCGACCGGTGTCCGCCGCCCAGGCCAGCAGGTCCGCATGCTCGGCGTACTTGGGGCGGTCCTGCGAGAGGGACGCCACCATCGTCACCAGGCCGGCGGCGAGGCTCGCCGCGATGGCCGAGGCGCTCCCTCCGCCCGGTACCGGGTCTGACGACGCCAGGCGCGTGACGAACGCGTCGACGGTCAGATCGCGGAAGCGACCGGAGCGGGCAGATTGCACGATCCGATTGTAGGTACGCGGCGCACCCGGCGACGGGCGTGATGCGTCGGGCACGACCCGGCCACGACGCCGATCTGACGGTCGGAAACGGGGCGGGAGCGGTACCGGCGCGCCCGCCCCGCGACCGACGCTGGCCGACCCGCAGGGAGGGCTGCCGAGTCGGCCGGGAGCGTTCGAAGGTCAGGCGGCGAGTCGGATCGCCTCGTCCAGCCCGGTCACGGTCCAGCGCCGCGAACGGTGGTGGAACGTCAGCGAGAGGCGAGCGCGGGGTGTCTCGACCTCGAACAACGTTCGCGGCCCGGTGATGACCGGGTACGCGGCCGCCTCCTCGCGGACGACACTCAGTCGGGTAACAGGCAGGCGCGTGTCACCCCAGGTGACCTCACGCGGACGTCCATCAAACCAACCGGTCCGGACGCGGACCTGGACCGGATCGACACGGGTGAATGCCATTCGAGATGGCTCCTTTCCGGGGGCGGGATCGCTGGGTCGTGTCGTCCGGGGCACTCGTCCGACAGAACGTCTGTTCGATTCCTTCGGAGCGTAGACCGAACAAGTGTTCGATGTCAAGGCTCCACCTCCGGAATGTCGTCGTCGTCCGTGACAGCTCGCTTGTCACGCTCGTCCGGGTCGACCTCGACGGCGGGGTCGGTCGGCACGCCCCGCGCCCGACGATCCAGCGGGTTGCGCGGGTCGCGCTCGAAGGGCGCCGGCAGGCCGGCGCCGAGCAGGCGAGCCCGGGTCACCGCGTTCTCCCCGTAGCGCCGGCGGACAGCGTCGGCCGCGGCGACCGCGCGTCGGCGCCGTGGCTCGTCGTCGCTGAACATCGACAGTTGCTCGCGGTCGCCGAGGTTCGACGCGGTCACCCCCAGCAATCGAACGCGGATCCCGCGCACCTCCGGGCGTGCCAGCTCGAGCGCCACACGGTAGATCGGCTCGGTCATGTCGGTCGGCTCCGCCAGTGTCCGCTGGCGGGTGACGGTTCGGAACGAGGAGTCGCGGACCTTGACCGCGATCGTCCCGGCCCGGACGCCGGCCGAGCGGAGTCGAGCCGCGACGCCGTCGGCCATGCCGAGCAGGGCCCGCTCGATGGTCTCGCGGTCGCTCGTGTCGACATCGAACGTGTGCTCGTGGCCGACCGACTTCGCCGGATCGCCGTCATGGACCGGGTCGGGATCGAAGCCGTGCGCCCGGGCGACGAGCGACGCTCCGTGCTTGCCGAACCGGCGCACGAGGACATCCTCCGGGAGCGCCGCGAGGTCGCCGATCGTCCGCACGCCGTAGTCGGCGAGGGCGACACCGGTCCGCTCGCCGACGCCCCACAACCGAGAGATCGGTAGCGGCGCGAGAAACGCCGCCTCCTGGCCCGCCGGGACGACGACCAGCCCATCGGGCTTGCGAAGGTCTGACGCGACCTTGGCCACGAGCTTCGTCGTCGCGACGCCGACCGAGACCGTCAACTCGACGTCCGCCCGGACCTCGTCCTTGATGCGGCGGGCGATCGTCGGTCCGTCGCCGAACAGGTCGGCCGACGCCGTCACGTCCAGGAACGCCTCATCGATGGAGATCGGCTCGACGAGCGGCGTGAACCGGCGCAGGACGGCCATCACGTCGCGGCTGGCGGCTTGATAACGCCGCCCGTCGACCGGCACGAAGACGCCATCGGGACATCGCCGTCCCGCCTCCCTCAGTGACATGGCCGAGTGGACGCCGAACCGTCTCGCCTCGTAGCTGGCCGCCGACACGACACCTCTCTGGTCCGGGCGGCCCCCACCGACGATGACCGGCCGGCCGCGCAGCTCCGGATGGTCGCGCTGCTCCACCGACGCGAAGAACGCGTCCAGGTCGACGTGGAGGATGGTCCGGTCGGTCACGCTCGCTATCATCGACCCGCTGTGGAAGCCTCTGCCGGCGGGGTCCCAGGCCGCCGAGCGGTCATCGTCGTGCTCGCGGCGGCCGGCGGAGTCGCGCTGGCACTCGTCGCCCCGCTGGCCGCGGTCATCCTCGTCTGGCCGATCCTCTTCGCGGTCCCGGGCTGGGTCGTCGTCCGACGCGTGGCGCCCGACCTGCCGCCGCCCGGTCAGGTGGGCGTCGCGGTCGTCACGAGCGTCTTCCTCTCGGCACATGCGGTCGACGTCGTCGCGCGCGTCGGTGGCTTCGGCCGGGCGTCGATCCTGGTCACGGCGCTCCTGCTCGTCCTCGGGACGGTCCTCGTCGCCCTTGTTCGGCATCCGTGGCTCGCACCCATCGGCCGGCCGACGGCCGCCGGCATCCGCGAGACGATCCGGGTCGATGCCGCCGCCTGGCTGATCGCCGCGGCGTTCGGCGTCCTCGTCGCGATCGTGCTGTTCAGCAATGGCTGGCGGGGAACACCAGATGGTCAGGTGTCGGGCGGCTGGAACTGGAGCGACCTGCTGGTCCACGTCGCGATCGGTGCCAGCATCGTCCACGGCAACTTCCCCCCGGAGGTCCCCTACTTCGCCGGGGCGCCACTGACGTACCACTGGTTCGCCGACTTCCACGGGGCGATCACGTCCAGCGTCGCCGGCGTCGACCTCATCTCGGTGTATTTCGGGACGAGCGCGCTGTTCGCGTCGGTCATGGCGCTCCTCGTCTGGAGCCTGGCCCTGCGCCTGACCGGGGACCGGCGGGTCGCGGCCGTCGCCACCCTGCTGGCCTGTCTCGGTGGCGGGATGGGTTGGCTGCGCCTGGTCGGCGACGCGATCGCCGGCGACGCCGATATCGTCGGGCTCATCACCCAGAACCCCTACGACAACAGCTGGGCGGACGGCTGGCCGTTCTTCCGGATCGCGTCCGTGCTTGGGACCGCGTTCCTGCCCCACCGCGCGTCGACGCTCGGCCTGCCCGGATTGGTCGCCGCGGTGCTGCTCGTCGCGCACTGCCTCGGCCGGTGGCCCGCGGGCGTGCTGGTCGCCGGGTTGATCGCGGCGCTCCTGGCCCCATTCCACTTCTACGCGTTCCCGGCGACCTACGTGATCGTCGGGCTCTACGTCCTCTCGACGCGCGCGTGGCGCGCCCCGACCGCCCGCCGCGATGCGGCGCTCTTCCTCGGGCCGCTGGTCCTGGCCGTCCCGTTCGTCGCCGACGCGATCGCCCAGCAAGGCCGCATCGGCAACCTGCGCTTCGTGGCCGGCTGGACCGAGGCACGCTTCGGCGACGGTCCACTGGCCGTCCTCTTCTTCTACGCCACGAACCTGGGCATCCCGTTCGCGCTCGCGCTCGTCGCCGCGTTCACGGCCCGCGGACTCCCGAACCGTCGCTTCCTCGTCGCCTGGCTGGTCGTCCTGTTCCTCATCCCCAACGTCGTCGTCCTGAGCGCCGTCGATTTCGACATGAACAAGTACTTCCAGATGATGTGGATCGCGGTCGCGATCCTGGCCGCCTGGCTGATCCGGCGATGGCCGAGGCCGGCCATCGCGACGGTGGTCGCGCTGTCGGCCATCTCACCCGGGCTCATCGCGGTGTGGCATGCCACGAGCCCGCCGGTCGCGTTGACGCCCGGCCAGATGGCCGTCGCCCGCTGGATCGAGGCGAACACCCCGGATCGCTCGGTCTTCCTCGCCGACGCGTTCATCAACAGCCCCGTCGATCTCGCCGGACGGCTGCGGATCACGACGTTCGGGCCGTACGTGTCGAACCTGGGCTACGACCCCGAGCCGCGCGAGGCCGACACGAGCGCCGCGTACTGCGACGGCCCCGATGTCGCGGCCGAGGTCATGGCCCGCTACGGTGCGACCTATGTGCTCTCGAGCGGCGGCGTGCTCGACTGCGACGACCTCGAGCCGACCGACTTCGATGCGAGCGTCCGGTTCGAATCCGTCTACGACGCCGGTGGCATCACGGTCTGGCGGCTGGTGCCGCCCTGATCAGCCCTTGGGCTCGACGATGATCGTGACCTCGGGCGTCATGCCCGAGAAGACCTTCACGGCGACCTTGTACGTCCCGAGCGACTTGAGCGGCTCCTCCAGGTCGATCTTGTGGCGATCGATCTCGATGCCGCGGCGAGCCAGGGCGTCGGCGATGTCCTTCGAGGTGATCGAGCCGTAGAGCTTGCCGCCCTCGCCGACCTTGACGCCCATCGTCAGTGTCGTGCTGCCGATCCGGGTCGCGGCGATCTCCGCCTCCTCCCGCTCGCGCTTGCGCTTGTCCTCGCGGCTTGCGACGTCGTGCTGCCACGCGCGGTAGGCGCCACCGGCCGCGGGCACGGCCAGCTGCTGCGGGATCAGGAAGTTCGTGGCGTAGCCATCGGCCACCGTCTTCATCTCCCCGCTCTTCCCGAGCTTGGGGACGTCGCTCGTCAGGATGACCTTCACGCGATGGGATCCTCCCTGGAGATCCAGGACCGCAGGCGCGGTCCCAGACCGAATTGCTTCATGGTGTCCCCGGTCGTCGCGATGAGGGCCGGGACCCGGCGGATGGTCCGTCGGACCGGTCCGGGCGTCAAGCGTCGGATCTGGGCGATGTCGCGCTCGAACTCGCCGCGCGGGATGCCGAGCTCGTCGAGCTTCTCCCGGAGCAGGTCCTCGGGCGCCCCGTCGAGGAACAGGTCGACCGCGAGGACCACGACCACGAGGTCGTCGAGGCCGCCGATGACCGGCACGTTGTCGGGGATCAGGTCCCGACCGAGGACGAGGTAGCCCGCCGCCCCGGCCAGCAGGGCCTTGCGCGCGGCCGGCATGCGCTCATCCATCGCGAGCGCGGTGACGAGCCGGGCGTACATCGGGATCCGGCTGGCCACCGGCAGGAAGGCCATCAGCGACAGGGCGCGGCCGAACGTCACGCCGGCGACGCTCGAACGGGTCGAGCCTTTCGCCTTCGAGCTGCCCGTCGAGCTGCCCTTCGCCATCCGGTGTTGTCTCCTCCATGGCGCGACCTTCGCGCGGGAGCGGAGTCTACCAGCGTTCGAACGCACGACCGGCCGGGCGACATCGGCATCCAGCTTGACATCGAACGTCCGTTCGGTATGATGGTCACCAAGGAGGCGCGAGTGACGAAGCACGACGCCGAACGCAAGGTGAAGATCCTCGACTACATCGCGGCGACGCTCCGTGCCCGGGGCTATCCGCCGTCGGTGCGCGAGATCGCCCGGGCGGTCGGCCTGGCCTCCACCTCAGCCGTTCACCATCACCTCCAGATCCTCGAACGCGAGGGCTACCTGGAGCGCGGCGCGGCGCAATCGCGCGCCATCCGCCTGACGCCGACGGCCGCCATCCGGCTCGGCCTGTCCAGCGAGCTCGTTCCCCAGGCCACCACGGCCGACTCGCGCGTGTTGCCGGTCATCGGGGAGATCGCCGCCGGCGGTCCGATCGAGGCGTACCAGGATGCGTCCGAGACCATGGCCGTGCCCGACCTGCTGGCACCCAGCGGCGATGCCTACGTCCTCAAGGTCCGCGGCGACTCGATGATCGAGGCCCACATCGCCGACGGCGACTTCGTCCTCATCCGGCCACAGACCACCGCGCGCAACGGCGACATCGTCGTGGCCCAGGTCGAGGAGAACGCGGTCACGCTCAAGCGCTTCTTCAAGGAGAAGGACAAGATCCGGCTCCAACCCGCCAACCCCGCGTATCCCGCGCAGTTCTACGACGATGTCCGCATTCAGGGCAAGTTCATCGGGGTCATCCGCAAGCTTGACTAGCGGGTGCCGGGCTCCCCCAGCCGAGAACCCGATTCTCGGTTCGTCCTCCACAGCGTTTCCACAGGAGGGTGGCCGCGGCTGGTGACTTCGTGGATGGACTTCGGGGATAAGGGCCTTCTCGGCGCGGCGCCGCGGCGTGACAGTGGAGATGTCACGACACACCGTCACCTTGGGAGCCCATGATCGACCGCCTGCCGCCCCAGAGTCTCGAGGCCGAGCAGTCGGTCCTGGGCGCCATCCTTATCGACCGGGATGCGGTCATCGAGGTGGCCGAGTTCCTGCGTGCCGAGGACTTCTATCGCCAGGCGAACGGCCGGATCTATGCGGCCATCCTCGATTTGTTCGAGCGTCGTGAGCCCATCGACATCGTGACGGTCGCGGAGGCACTCGAGCGGCGCGAGGAACTCGACGCGATCGGCGGCCGGGCATATCTCTCGAGTCTCTCCAACGAGACGCCGACGGCCGTCCACGCCGCCCAGTACGCCCGCATCGTGGAGCGCAAGGCGGTCCTGCGTAATCTGATCGGGGCGGCCGGCCGGATCGCCGGCATCGGGTACGAGGACCCAGCCGAGATCAGCGAGGCCATCGATCGCGCCGAAGCGGAGCTGTTCGCGGTCAGCCAGAAGCGGGTCGACGTCGGCTTCAGTGCCCTCAAGGCCCTGCTGCACGACGCCTACGATCGACTGGACTACCTGCACGCCCATCGGGGCGAGATCAGCGGCGTCCGGACGGGCTTCACGGACCTGGACACCCTGACGACCGGCCTCCAGAAGAGCGACCTCATCGTCCTCGCGGCACGGCCCTCGGTCGGCAAGACGAGCCTCGCGTTGAACATCGCCGAGCATGCGGCAGTCAAGGAGCGACGGAGCGTCGGGGTGTTCAGCCTCGAGATGAGCAAGGAGCAGCTGGTCCTGCGCCTGCTGTCCAGCGTCGCCAACATCGACTCGCAGCGCCTTCGGACCGGGTTCCTCGAGGAGCTCGACTTCGCCCGGATCGCGCCCGCGATGAACGCCCTGTCCGAGGCGCCGATGTACATCGACGACACGCCGAACATCTCGGCCATGGAGTTGCGGACCAAGGCCCGACGCCTCCAGGCGGAAGCCGGGCTCGACCTCGTCATCGTCGACTACCTGCAGCTGATGCAGGCGACCACGACGACCCGCGACGCGAACCGCGTCCAGGAGGTCTCCGAGATCTCGCGTGGGCTCAAGGCTCTCGCGCGCGAGCTGAACGTGCCGGTCATCGCGCTCTCGCAGCTCTCACGCCAGCCGGAGATGCGCGAGTCGAAAGAGCCGAGGTTGTCGGACCTTCGCGAATCAGGCGCCATCGAGCAGGACGCCGACCTCGTCATGTTCCTGTGGCGCGACAAGGATCGCTCGGACGATCAGGACAACGAGGGCGAGGTCATCAAGCTGAAGCTGGCGAAGCACCGCAACGGACCCACGGGCGAGGTGGACCTGTGGTTCAAGAAGCGGCAGACGCGCTTCGTCAGCTATGCCGGTGAGCGATTCGCGGAGACCGGCTGACAGCTCGAGCGGAGACCGGCTCAGCCCTCGTACTCGAAACCGATCTTGACCTCGACCAGGTATTCGACGATCTCACCGTTCTCGACGAGCGCGGTCGACTTCACGACCTCGACCGTCTGGATGTTGCGGACGGTCTTCGAGGCCGTCGCGACGGCCTGGCGGGCGGCATCGCTCCACGACCGCGGGCTCGTGCCGACCATCTCCCGGATGATGATGACGCCCACGGCTGGCTCCTCCGGTCATGCGACCACGGCATCGTCACACGTCATAGGGGACACGCCGCTACCGGCCATGATGCCACGCGGCCGACCCGTCGCCGGGTCGGCCGTGGCGCGCTCGGATCTGCCGCGAGTCGTTCGGGCTAGACGCCCGCGCTGACCGACAGGGTGCCGGCCCGAACCTTGTCGAAACATGAACTGCAATAGACGGGCCGATCGTTCCGCGGCGCGAATGGCACGATGGCCTGACCCCCGCAGGCCCCGCAGATCGCGGCGTGGAACTCGCGTGGGCCCTCGTTCGAGCGAGCCCGCTTGGCGGCGGCCCGGCAGGATGGGCATCGCTGCGGGTCGTTCGTCAGCCCCTTGCTGGCGTAGAAGGCCTGTTCGCCCGCCGAGAACGTGAATTCTTCGGCACAATCGCGACAGGTCAGCGTGCGGTCCTCGTACACCCTCTCCGGACCCTCCTCGGCTCGGGCTGCCACAACAGAATCCAGGACCCGAGGTCGGTCGGAACCGGCGCGAGGCGAGCGTGACGGGGGTGCGCGCCCGGGTCGGTCCGGGCTCGGGGACCCGGAACTCTTAGCCGAGAAGATACGCGCGCCGTCAAGCCCCATTTCGGGCGCGAGGCGCGGTACGGAACCATCTCGCGGAGGTGAACGTCGGGCAGCCATGCCAAACCTGAAGCGCCCCACCCTGTTTCTTCCCCTGATCCTGGTCGTCGCCGCCTGCAGTGGCGGGGGCGCCACGGCCTCCTCAGGACCACCGTCCATCGCGCCCACGAGCGCCCCGACGACGGCCCCGAGCCCGTCGGCCGGCGGTTTCGGCGCCATCGATCACGCCACCGGCGCCACCGATGTCCTGCTCCGATACGAGGAAGGCGGCGGGTTCGTCATGCCGGCCTTCCTGGCCACCCAGGCCCCCATCTTCACGCTCTATGGCGACGGCACCGTCATCTTCCGGAACCCGTTGGCCGACCCGCCCCAGCCGGTCGGCTCGATCTTCCCCGGACTCCCCTTCCGGACCGCCAAGCTGAGCGAAGAACAGATCCAGGAGGTCCTCGCGTTCGCCCTCGGGGACGGTGGACTCGGCGCGGCTCGCGCCAACTACGAGAACAACATGGTCGCGGACGCGGGTACCGCGACGTTCAGCGTCGATGCGGGCGGCATCAAGAAGGTCGTCAACATCTATGCCCTCGGCATCGACGTACAGGGCGTCGCCGACGCGTCGGCGCGGACCGCGTTCAAGCGGCTCGCCGATCGGCTGGCCGACTTCGACAACGGCGGCGCGATCGCGACCGACGTGTTCAAGCCAGCTCGCTACCGCGGGATCCTGATGGACGGCGCGGCCGCTCCCGACCAGAAGCCGTGGCCGTGGACTGACATCAAGCCCGCCGACTTCCCGTTCCCGGCCGACCCGAACGCCTTCCAGATGGCCCAGCGGGCGCTGACCCCAGCCGATGTCGAGGCGCTTGGCTTCGACCCGGTCGAAGGCGGTCTCCAGGGGATGGTCCTGGTCGGGCCCGACGACGGCAAGATCTACTCGCTCTCCCTGCGTCCCCTCCTGCCGGACGAACCGGACATCAAGGGATAGCCCTCGCGCGGCCGTGGGCGTGAACCCGCGGCCGACTCGCAGCTAATGGACGGGTGAGGGTCCGACGTCACCATGCCGCCATGGCACTGCCGGACCCGCCCGTTGACACCCTGCGCGAGCGCTCCGTATCGTTCGGCCACCCCCCGGCCAACCCTCGCGTCTACCCGTCAAGCGAGCGTTCGCTCGTGCCGGTCGCCACCGGCCAGGCGTCGATCGACACCTCGTCAGTCAGCGGAGCCCACGGTGACGACGTGAGCGGCTTTCCGATCCAGTACGCGAAGGTCCAGCCGCCGCCTCTGCGCGAGGAGACCCTGGCGCGACATCGCTTGCTGGACTGGCTAGCCGCGAAGATCCACCACCGGATCATCCTTGTGCTCGCCGACGCCGGATACGGCAAGACGACGCTGTTGGCCGACTTCGCCGGTCGGACGCGCCTTCGGACGCTGTGGTACCGCCTGGACGAGGACGACCGGGACTGGATCTCGGTGCTGCACCATCTGGTCGCCGCTGGGCGCGAGGCGGATCCAACATTTGCGCCGAACACGGCCGCGATGCTCGCCGACAAGAGTCTGAGCGGCCCGACTCGCGACACGGTCATCGACGTCTTCATCCGGGAGTTGCAGTCCATCGCGCCGCACGGCGCGATCCTGATCTTCGACGACTTCCACCTCGTCGACGACGCGCCCGACGTCCAATTGATCGTCCGCGAATTGGTCACGAGGGCGCCGGAACGACTCACCATGGTCTTCGCGAGCAGACGCTCCCCCGGCATTCCGATCGCGAAGCTGCGTGCCATCGGCGAGGTCGCCGAGCTGACTCGCGACGACTTGCGCTTCGACGCCGAGGAGACGTCGCGGCTGTTCCGCGAGTCGTACGGTCGAACCCTCGAGCCGGATGTGCTGGCGGTCGTGACGGCGCGGACGGAAGGGTGGGCCGCATCGCTCCAGCTAGTGCACGCGGCACTTCGGGACCGGACGCCCGTGGAGATCCGCACCTTCGTCCGCAACCTCTCGGGCGGCGACCAGGAGCTCTACGACTACCTGGCCGAGGAAGTCGTCGGCGATCTGCCCGAGGACTTGCAGATGTTCCTGATGCGGTCGGCCATCCTGCAGATGGTCACACCGGAACTCGCGGAGGTCGTGACCGGTCTCGACGCGTCCGAGGTGTCTCGCCTCACCGCCGCAGCCGAGCGAGTGACACTCCTCGGGCGGCGGGCACGCGGCCCACGAACCGACCTGCGGTATCACCCGCTGGTGAGTTCGTTCCTAGAGACACGGCTGGCACGCGACTTCGGTACGGACGCCGTCCGCGACCTCCATCGGACTGTTGCGGCCCACGCCGAAGGCCACGACTGGCGGATCGCCGCGCATCATCACTGGGCTGCCGGCGATCGGGCGCTGGCCCACGCGATCATCGATGCCTCGGCGCAGAGCATCCTCGGACGCGGCGAGTACCTCGTCGCCGCGCCGTTCGTCGCGGACGTCGCCGACGAGGCGCAGCGGGCGAGCTTCCAGGTCGTCCTGTCGCGGCGAGACTTCAAGCAGGGCGACATCCGCCAAGCCCTCGCCCGAGCCAAACGGGCGGTCGAGATGGACGCCGACTCAGACGTCGCCCTGGCGAACCTAGCGTCATTGAGCCTCACGCTGGGTGACGCCCGAGGTGCTACGGAGGCAGCTACTCGTTTGACTCGCACGTCATCCGATCCCGGATGGCTTGCAATCTCGAATGGCCTAATCGACGTGATCCAAACCTCGCTTGACGGTGACATCGCCGCTTCGGTCAATCAACTAAAGGTGCTGGCAGCGCTGCAGCGGTCGCGAGGGGAGAGCCATTTCGAAGGCATCACGTACCTGAATCTCGCCGAGGCCCAGCGAGCTATGGGCTTGGCGAACGAGGCATTGGATTCGGCCACGACATCGATTGACCTGCTTGAGTCCAGTTCCGGGGCTGCTGAGATCACCACCTCAAGGGTCCTCGCAGCCTGGGCACACCTCCACCTTGGCAATACGGCCGACGGCTGGCATGCGCTTGAGCTTGCTCTCCGTGAGACCAACGAAACAATTCGGGCCGACGTTTTGAAGGAAGCGGCGCAGCTCGAAGCTCTCTACGGCGACGCAGTTCGCTCGATGGATCACCTGAACGAGCTGCGGGGGATGGGCGACTTGGCGAGCTGGATGGTCTATATGTCCGTGCCTATCGCGGCCTACCTAGCCCTCCGAAATGGGGAACCAAGCAAGGCGTCTGCCCAGCTAGCGGGACTGAATCCGGACGAGCCAACTGGGGCCGTGGGCCACAAGGCTCACGTCCTAACGCTGCAGGCTCACGTCGCTGTCGCGTTGGGTTCAGCGGACGCGGCCGATGAGGTTAGACGGGCGCGCGAACACTCGTTACACCAGTCCGCCGGACTTTGGCTCGAGTACGCGGAGGCACTCGGTGCCGTAAGTGCGGAAGACGACGAGCTGTGCCGGTTCGTCCGCCAAGCCGCGCGGCGAGCCCCATGGTCGCTAACGTTCGTCGCCGACCTTGTCACAAGCAGACTTGTGCGTCTCGGCGACATTGAAGTGTCGCTGATCAGCGCCGAGGCTGCCCTTAGACCTGAGCGTTGGCGATCAGCGCTTCGATTTGTGGTCGACGAAGGCCGCGAGTCGACGTTGGCGGCCGCGCACGTGCTGGAGCAAGTCGGGGACGCCACTGATGTTGCACGCCTGCGCGGCGTTGCCCATCGCCATCGCGGTCGCCCAGACGCAAACTTGGGCCGAGCACTTGCCCGTCGAGTGGCCGAACGGGTCGTTGTCGAGGATCAAGGTCGGGTCGCGATTCGTGTCGGTGATCGCTCCGTTGAAGGGTCTTCGATTCGCAGGAAGGTCCTGGCGCTGCTCTGCTTCCTCCTTGCTCGACCTCGGTATTCGGCCACGCGCGATGAGGTTATGGACGCGCTATGGCCAGAATTCGACCCCGCGGACGCGCTCAACTCCCTCAATCAGACGGTCTACTTCCTTCGCCGAGTCTTCGAGCCCGCATACAAAGAGGATCTGTCGCCTGCCTACTTGCACCACGAATCCGACGTGATTTGGTTGGACCAGGAACTTGTCACGTCGACGAGCACGTTGTGTATGGAGTTAATGCGATCGATGGGGCCGGAGCCATCTCCAAACGAGGTCGCCGAGCTCTCGCGCACCTATCTCGGTCTCTTTGCATTGGACTTCGCGTACGAGGAATGGGCGGCCGACTATCGGACGTCACTACATTCAACCTACCTGCAGATCATTGAGAAGGCAGTCGTGTCGGATACCGCGAGTGGCCACTTCGAGCGTGGTATTGGGTTGGCCAGACGAGCGTTGGACCTAACACCAGAGGCCGACCAGATCGAGCTTTCCCTGCTCCGGCTGTACAGACTGAATGGATCTCATTCGGCCGCTGCCGAGCAGTACGCGCATTACGCCGCCGTTGTCCGCGATGCGCTCGGCGTCGAGCCTCCCTCGCTCGAATCGCTCTAGTTGGATAGGTAAGGTGCCGTATTGACCGGTTCAGTCCGGCCTACCTATAGTCCGGGCACTTCGTAGTACCCGCGTACTAGGAAGCAATGTGAAGAAGCTCGGACGCGCAGAAGCACCACCTGAAATGGGCACTTAGGGTGGAGCGGAGCGAGTAGTGCAACCGACCGACGGTAGTCCGGTCGGTTTTTCGTGTTCCACGAGCGCGAAGGCCGCGAAGGAGGAACCAAGGTGTCCGAAGACATGGTCATCAAAGGCTGGTAGGGAAGCTCCCATGAAAGCAAGGGTGCTGCGCGTATTGGTGACCCTTTCGAGCATCGCCATGATCGCAGCAGCAGGTGGAGCTTCCCTTCGAGGCTTCTAGTACGTTGGTGCCATAACCCCTTGAAACACGGAGGGGATACTGTTCGGGGTGGTGGCTAGCGTACGGGGCAGTTGATGCCTAGGTCCCTGAGACTCTATATCGCCGGAGTCGTGGTCCTGAGTGCCGTTGCACTCGTGGCTGCGACTCTTGTGTTTCCCGCCGATTCTCGAATTGCCCTCCAGATTGGCCTGTCAGGCCCGTCGGGCTCGGATTTCGAAATCCTGCTCGGCGTTGGGTTTTGGACCCTCCTGACCCTGGTCACCTCAGCCCTGCCCGTCAGGCTCCCTCTCGGCTCGCATCACGCTGTGTCGATGGCACCGGTAATCGCGGCTATGACGCTTGGAGGGCCAGCCGTTGGGGGCTGGGTAGCAGGCATCGGCACAACGGAAATGAGGGAGTTGCGCGGGCGCATTCCCTGGTACGGCTCCTTGGCAAATCACGCCGGTGTCATCCTCCCGGCAATCGTTGCCGGTACGATTCGATACGGAATCGTGAGTGCGATCGCGGCTGATGGTCAGATGGCAATCATCATCGACTTCGCCGCAGTGATGATCGCGGCAGGCGTCTTCTTTCTCCTCAACACGCTCCTCGCCGGTGCTGTACTTGCCCTCCGAACTGGTCAGTCATTGACTGGCGTCATCATCGGAGACTCGCGAGGAACAGCCTTCAACAACCTCGCCCTGGCGCCGCTCGGCTGGTTGATGTCCATCGTGTACAGCATCCAGTGGTGGGCCACGCTGCTCTTCGCGCTGCCTCTGTACACGACCCGGATGGCGTCGCAGCGGTTCGTCGAGATGCGCGAGATGTTCACCCAGACGATCGGTGCCCTCGCCGAGGCCGTCGACAAGCGTGACCCATTCACCGCGCGCCACAGCCACCGGGTCAAGGAGATCGCCGTCGACATCGGACGGGTCATGCGCCTCTCCGACAACGACCTGGAAGCCCTCGAGTGGGGCGGATTGCTCCACGACGTCGGCAAGATCGGCGTCCCCGACGACGTCCTGAAGAAGGCGGAGCGCCTCAACAAGGAAGAACGGATGATCATGAACGCCCACCCGGTCCTGGGCGCCCAGATCATCGCGCCGGTCACGAAGCTCTCTCGCGAGCTGCCGATCATCCGGCACCATCACGAGTGGTACAACGGCTCCGGCTACCCCGACCGCCTGATCGGCGACGAGATCCCCAAGCTGGCCCGCGTCCTCCACGTTGCCGACGCGTTCGAGGCGATGACGGCCGCCCGCCCATATCGGATGACGCCGCTGACGAACGAACAGGCGCTGGCGGAGCTCCGCAAGTTCGCCGGTGTCCAATTCGATCCGGTCGTGGTCGACGCCTTCGTCCGCACCCATCATGTCGAGGGTGTGCCGGATCCCGGCCGGCGAGCCGAGCCCAGGCAGATCCCGCTCATCGGGCAGGCCGCGGATCGCATGTCGAACGCCGCGACCCTGCAGGACGTGCCGGGCCAGGCGGCGAACCCAGGCTCACCGACCGCCCCCACCCCAGCCGCGGCCAAGCAGGGCTGAGCCCACGCTCCCTGGACGCCGCTGCGTCCGACAGACGCGATGACGAGCGACGTGGATGCGCCCGGGCGGCGATGATGGCCGACGTGGACGCACCCCGGGCGCTGAGTGAGGGCCTCGCGTGCTGATCGCCGGCATCGCCCTTGGCCTGATCCTGGGCCTCCTGGTCGGCGGCCGGCTGTCCAACCTGGCCGAAGTCCGCCTGCGCTACGTCCCGCTCATCGCCCTCGCCGTGATGCTGCGGTTCGCGACCGAGACCCTGCTGAGCGCGGAGGCCCCGGTCGTCGAGGCCCTGCGATTGCCGCTGCTGGCCACCGCCTTTGCCATGCTCCTCGTGGGGCTGTGGGCCAACCGGTCGTACCCGGGCATGACCCTCGCGTTCGTCGGCACCCTCGCGAATGCGCTGGTCATCATCGTGAACCAGGGGTATATGCCGATCTGGGAGCCCGCCCTGGAGCTGGCGGGGATGACGGCGGCCGACGTCTCGTCATCGATCCACATGATCTTCTCGGCGAACCTCGACGCCAACTTCCTGCTGCACCTCGGGCCGCTTGGCGACGTCATCCCGATCCCGTTCCCGCCCATCCAGAACGTCGCCTCGGTCGGTGACTTCTTCCTGGCGGCCGGGCTCGCGTTCTTCCTGTTCGCCAGCGTCGTCGGCATCTTCCCCGAAGGTGAGGAGGCCGTGGCGGGCGGCGGGGCCGGACAGTACCCGATGACTGTCGGCAGCACCGGCCTCTCGCCCGCGCTTGCCGGCGTGGTGGCACTCGAGCGGCCGTCGTTCCTCGGCGGGCGCGGGGTCCGCCTCTCCTCGCCGACCGGCGTCGCGCTCCCGGTTCCGCGACCCGAGGTCGTGGAACGGCTGCGCCGGCATCCCTACGTCAGGCTCGCGCTCAACGGGTCGTTCTCGGCGCTCTGGGCCGGTCAGTTCATCTCGATGTTCGGCGACCGGATCCACCAGTTCGCCCTTGCGGCGGTCGTCCTGACGACGACGGGCTCGGAGGTCCTCGCCGCGTTCGCGTTCGTCGCCGCCGCGCTCCCGAACCTGTTCCTGTCGCCGATCGCCGGCACCTTCGTGGACCGCTGGGACCGCAAGGAGGTCCTGGTCGTCAGCGACATCCTGCGGGCGGCGGTCGTCCTCCTGATCCCGGTCGCGGCCGTCGTGAACGTCGTGCTGGTCTATCCGCTGATCTTCATCGTCACGTCGATCTCGATCTTCTTCCGGCCGGCGCGGGTAGCGATCCTGCCGCAGCTCGTGGAGCAGGACGAACTCATCACGGCCAACTCCGCGATGTGGGTCGGCGAGACCATCGCGGACGTCCTCGCCTATCCATTGGCTGGGCTGTTCGTCGCATCACTGATGTCGGCGCTGCCCCTGGCCTTCTGGCTCGATGCGATGACCTACCTGGCGTCGGCGGTCCTCATCGCGACGATCGTCGTGCGGCCTCGAGCCGACGACCGAGCGGCCGACGCGGACGACGAGAAGGGCGTCCTCAAGGAGATGCGCGTGGGTTGGCGGTTCCTGCGCAACGAGACCGTGCTCCTCGCCAACACGATCCAGGCGTCCATCGCCCAGTTCACCGTCGGGATCATGACGGTCCTCACGGTCATCTACTGCTACGAGGTGTTCCGCGACCATCCGCTCGGCTACTCCGGGGTCTGGGGATTCCTCGAGGCCGGCACCGGAGCCGGCAATATCGTCGGCGGCTTCGTCATCGGCCTCTTCGGCAGTCGGGTAGCCAAGGGGCGCATGATCATCGCGGGATATGCCGCCCTCGGGTTGCTGACGTTCCTGCTGGCCATCACCGACCACGTCGGGATCGCGATCGGACTCGCCTTCGGATCGGGCGTCGCGAACATGGTCTTCCTCATCCCGAGCCAGGCGTTGTTCCAGGAGCGGACGCCGTCCGCGCTGCTGGGTCGCGTGGTCAGCTTCCGGTTCGCGCTCGTGTATGGGTCGATGACGGTCGCGATGGGCGTCGGCAGCCTGATGATCATCGCCGTCCCGGCCACGACCGTCATCGCCCTGTTCGGGCTGGTGACGCTGGTGACCGGGCTCGCCGGCTGGTTCGTCCCGGCGATCCGCAACGCGTAGGCGCCATCGATCGTCCGAGCGCCCGCATCGGGCGGTGGGACGGACCCTTGGGTACACTGGCGCCCGCGTGCCGACCGCAGGATCGATGGCCGCGCCAGGAGTGACACGACCGGATGACTGATCGACCTGAGGGGACGCCGGACGGAACGCCGGACGAGAGCGCGCTGCCCGAGGCGGAGCCCGCGGTCGAGCCCGAGACGGCGCCAACGCCGGAGGAGGCGCCCGAGGCGGGGCCCGAGCCTGAGGCGGAGCCGGCGGCCGTGTCCGAGCCCGAGCCTGAGCCTGAGCCCCAGCCCGAGCCCGAGCCCGAGCCCGAGCCTGAAGGCGCCGGCGAGATCGAGGCGACCGAAGACGATGCCTCGGACGACGGGACCGAGACGGATGACGTCGACGAACCCGACGAGGGCGGCGAACCGGACGAGAGTCCGGGGCCAGTCGCGGGAGCGTCCGCCGCTGAGACGGCGGCCGCAGCGGCCGCCGTCCCGGCCGGCACGGGCCGGCGACGGGGGGCTCCCCCGGCGCCGCGCGCCCCGACGGTCTCCGAGGTCGCGGTCCACGTCTCGGACCCGTGGTCGAAGGGACTTGTGATCGCCACGGTCATCGTCTTCGTCGCGATCCTGCTGAACGGGATCTTCCTGGGCACGGGCGGCATCATCACCGGCACGCCGACACCAAGCCCGACCGCCGTCCCGACCGCATCGCCAAGCACCGCGCCATCCGCGTCGGGCTCGGCTGCGCCGTCGGGCTCGGCTGCGCCGTCCGGCTCGGCGTCGGCTGCTCCGTCGGTATCCGCGTCGGCCACGCCTTCTGCCGCGGCGTCGCCCTCCGTGGCGCCGTCAGGATCGCCGTCGACGGCACCGTCGTCGTCCGCTTCACCGTCGGCGTCGCTCGCGCCCTGATCCAAGGGCCCGTCGACCCCGTTCGGGCCGAGCGCGCGGGCGTATCCTGCAGCCCATGAGCGGCCGCCCGGCCGAGTCCGAACCGAGGTTGGCCCAGGCCCGCCAGCGCATGGTCGCCGACCAGCTGCGGGCACGGGGCATCGCGGACCAGCGCGTCCTCGACGCCATGGGTCGCATCCCTCGTGAGTGGTTCATCGGCGATCCATACCGTCGCCATGCCTATGACGACGAAGCGCTGCCGATCGAGGCCGGCCAGACGATCAGCCAGCCGTACATGGTCGCGCGCATGACCGAACTCCTGGCGCCGCGACCGTACGACCGCATCCTCGAGATCGGGACCGGGTCGGGCTACCAGGCGGCGGTCCTGGCGGCGCTCGGCGCGCGCGTCACGACCATCGAGCGCCACGAGGACCTGGCGATGTCCGCCCGGGAACGGCTGGCCGACCTTGGCTTCGGCGACCTCGTCGATGTCCGGATCGGCGATGGCAGCTTGGGGCTCCCGGATGGAGCCCCGTGGGACGGGATCATCGTCACCGCCGCCGCACCGGATATCACCCACGGGCTGCGCGACCAGCTCGCGGACGGGGCTCGACTCGTCATCCCCGTCGGCCCACGGGATCGCCAGATCCTCACGGTCGTGACCCGACATGGGAACGAATGGAGCGAGCGCCCGGACAGCGCCTGCGTCTTCGTGCCGCTGGTCGGCGCGGGCGGTTGGGATCGCTGACCGGCGCCTGAACGAGCGGCCGGTGTCGCTCGGTATACTCGGCCGGCCATGACCCACGTCTTCGTCGCGCCCCATCCGGACGACGTCGCCCTCTCCTGTGGCGGCCTGATCGCCAGCCTCCGGGAGCTCGGCCAGACGGTGACCATCATCACGGTCTTCTCCGGCAGCGGCTCGGATGACGGCCTGAGTGCCTATCAGCGTGAGGCCCTCGGATTCGGCAGCAAGGCCATGTGGCCCGCGACCGAGGCGTTCAACCGCAGCAGCATCCTGGCCGACTGGCCGACGGCCTCGCTCGTGCCGTCCTGGGCCGCGACCGAGGACCGGCTCGAGGCGACGCAGGCCGATGCGGATGCCGCCGCGAAGCGCTTCTGGCAACGCTCGTCGTGGTATCGCCGGGCGAGCATCCACAATGAATTGCTCGCCGAGCAGCCGGTCATGGACGATCTCTCGACCCAGGGCGCGGTCTTCACCGATGACGTCATGGCCGCCGCGGCGGCCGGTGAGCTCATGGCCCGCCGCCGTGTCGAGGACGAGCGGTACGCGTATTTCTCCGAAGCCTCGATCGTGTTCCTGGACCTGCCCGATGCCGTGTTCCGAGGGTACGAGGGCGACGAGGACCTCCTCGGCGCGCCGCGCGACGACGACACCGCCCCGTACGAGGTACTCCGACGGGAGATCACCCGGCTGGAACCGCAGAAGGTCTATTTCCCGCTGGGCGTCGGCGGCCATGTCGATCATCAGCTCTGTCGCGATGTCGGCATCCGGCTCCTCCAGGAGGGCCGCCGTTGGGTGATGCCCGGCCCCGAATACGCCGGGATCGTCACCTTCTACGAGGACTTCCCGTACGCCTGGTGGAACGACTTCCGCCGGCTCGAGGACCTCGGTCCCGGCGCCCTGGCCGACCTCCCGGGCGACGTCTCCATCCTGCCGACGTTCGCCGACATCACCGATCAGCTCGAGCGCAAGATCACGGGCATCAACCTCTACCAGAGCCAGCTGGAGCGCCTCTTCGACGGCACGAAGGCGATGGCCGACTCCGTCCGTGTCTACGGACGCGCGATCGCCGAGCTGGGCGCTGTGGACGGATCCGCGGAACGGTACTGGGTCTCCGGCCGCGTCTGATCCGGTGACGCCTGGGGCCGCAGGAACGGGCCGAGCGCCCGGAGCCCGCTGGCCGGCGTCGTACATCGTCGGGCTCATCGCCGCGCTCGTCGCGGGCATCGTCATCCGCGTCGTCCTGCTGCCGACCGAGGGCCTCCGCGGCGACCTCGACCAGTTCGTCCTGTGGGTCCACGGCATCGCGGTCGATGGCTTGCCCAACGCCTACGACCAGAACCTCTCCTTCCCGCCGGTGATGGCCTATGTCTGGGGCCTGCTGGCGGCTGTCCAGCCGGCCTTCCAGACCGTCACCGACGCCTCCGATCCGGCGATCCGGGCGCTGATGAAGACCCCGGCCTCGGTCGCGGACATCGGGCTCGCCCTGCTGGTGGCCTACGCGTTGCGTGACCGGCCCCGATGGGCGGTCATCGGAGCGGCGGCGATCGCGCTGCACCCGGCCGTCATCGACATCAGCGCCTGGTGGGGCCAGTACGAGTCGATCTACATGGCGTCCACCCTGGCCGCGGTCATCTGCGCCGTGAACGGCCGAAACGGGCTGGCCGCCGCGCTCCTGGCGGTCGCACTCATGACCAAGCCCCAGGTGCTGCCCTTCCTCGTCCCGTTTGCCGCCTGGTTCTGGGCGACCGGCGGGTGGCGCGGGCTCCTGCGTGCGGCGGCGATCGGCCTGGTTGTGATCATGGCGCTCTGGCTGCCGTTCATCCCGGCCGGTGGCCCGGCCAACTACCTCAAGAACCTCGCGGAGTACCAGGGCGAGATCTTCAACATCCTCTCGCTGCGGGCGTGGAACCTGTGGTGGCTCGTCCAGTCACTGTTCGCGGGCGGCGGCTTCGTGGCGGACGACGTGGCGTTCCTCGGTCCGCTGACCCTTCGCCACGTCGGCTACGTGCTGACCGGGTTGCCGTCGCTCCTGGTCGCGCTCGCCATCCTGCGCGACCCGCGTCCGCGGACCCTCATCCTCGGCCTGGCGGCCGCCACCCTCATCGCCTTCTGCTTCCTGACGAGCATGCACGAGCGCTACGCGTATGGCGCGCTGGTCTTCCTGATGCTGCTGATCCCCGAGGCCCGGGTGCGCTGGCTGGGGATCGCGTTCGGCGTCGTGTTCACGCTCAACCTGCTGGCGGCGGTGCCCCCCACGCCGCGGATCGCCGAGTTGCTCCCGGTCGATGGTTGGCTGGGCATCGCCGGGTCGGTCGCGATGCTCGCGATCGCGGCGACCACCATCTGGCTCCTGCGACGTGGGGTGTCAGGACCCGAAGCGCAGGCCGCCTGACCGCCGGATCGAGCACGCCCACGCGACAAGCGGGGCCAGCATCAGGGGCAGCGTCGGGAGGTTGTACAGCAGCGACACGTCCGAGTTGCGCACGACCGTGAACCAGTCGATCCAGATCGGCAGGAAGAGCAGCGACGCGACGCCCAGTGCCGCCAGGGCGACCCACCAGCTCCGGCGACGAGCGCCGAGCAGGGCGATCGGCGTGAACGTCGGCTTGGCGAAGACGAACACGAACGGCCACCGCCAGATGGTCCCGGCCGCGATGGCCGCGACGACCCACATCGAGGGGTTGCCGAAGACGTAGACGTTGAGTGACTTGTCGAAGGCGAGGATCGAGGTGATGACGACCCAGGCCCAGAGTGGCGGGCGGTGCCACCACAGCCCGTACGCGAGGATCGCGATGGGGATGACCCACCACAGGACGGCGGGCAGCCACAGGAACGGGATGAACAGGAGGAACGCCGTCGGCGGGTAGAGGATCGCCCCGGCCCCGATGACGAACGGGCCCGCCAGCTCGAACGGCAGGTAGGGCGTGCCGGTGTCGAGCAGCCGTTGGGCCGCCTCCATGTGCCAGCGGTAGTCGAGCCCGAACGAGGGGTTCCCGAGGCTCTGGACCATGACGTAGGTGATCCAGAGGACCTCGACGCCGATGATCGTCAGCCCGAGGATCCGACCGATCGGCTGCCAGCGGCTGAGATCGAGCGGCCGGGGCGCCTGGCTCACGGCGGCGGGACCGCTATCCGGCGACACCGTGGTTCCCGCTGGTTCGCCCTCGTGACAGGCGGCCCCGGAACGCGGCCCAGTACCAGTGCAGGTAGTGGGGCAGCCACTTGCGCAGCTTGAAGTTGCTCTGGCCGGCGGTCCGGTCGCGCCACGTCGTGGGTACTTCGGCGACCCGTCGTCTGGCCACCGTCGCCTTCACGGTCAGCTCGAGGGCGAGTTCGAAGCCGGCCGTGCTCTCGATCGTCACCGCTTCGAGGAACCGGCGTGAGTAGAGCTTGAAGTTGTTCGTCGGATCGTGGGTCGGGACGCCGGCGAACCAGTGCAGCGTCAGGCCGGCGGTCCGGCTCATCAATCGCTTGAGGGGCGGCCCGCCGACCTGGTGACCGCCGCGCATGTAGCGCGAGGCCGCGACGACGTCGGCGCCACCTCGGGCCAGCTCGACCATCGGGTCGACCACGTGCGGCTCATCCGAGCCGTCGGCCATCGAGATGAGCACATACGGCGCGGTCGTCCCGGCGATGCCCGCCTTCATCGCATTGAGGACGCCCCGCCCGAGGTCGTTGCGGAGACCGCGCAGCCCCGGGATCTCGGTCGCCAGGCGGGCGACCACGGGTACGGTGGTGTCCTCGTCGAAGTCGTAGACGACGACGAGCTCGTGGCGTGTCCGGACGCCGGCAGCTAGCGCGCGGAGCACGGGCTCGACGGCCTCGCCCTCGTTGTAGACGGGCAGGACGATGGCGAGCTCGGGCGCGGGCGAGTCAGTCACAGCCGGCCGGCCTCCACCTCGGCGCGGATCCAGGGCACGACCTCGTCGAGCATCGCGTCGAGCGACGTCGTGGCCTCGAACCCCAGCACGTCCCACGCCTTGCGGACATCGGGCACGCGTCGCTGGACGTCGTGCTCGAACGGTGGGTCGCTGACGTAGGAGAAGGGACGTCCGTCGGTGTGGACCTTGCGCCAGAGGCACGCCGCGAGGTCGAGCACCGTCGTCGATGCCGCGGTCGAGAGATTGAAGTCCTCGTTGACCGCGGCGTCCGACTCCATCGCCAGCCGGATCCCGTGGGCGAGGTCGCCGCCATAGGTGTAATGGCGGACCTGGTGGCCGTCGCCCAGGATGTGGAGCGGGTCCTGGCCCTTGAGGATCTTGAGCGCGAGGTCGGGCACGACGTGCGAGAGCGCGAGCTTCACGTTGCCGCTCATGACGTCCGTGTCGCGAAGCGCCCGACGTTCACCGATGCCGACGCAGTTGAACGGGCGGACGATCGTGTACGGCAGCCGGTACTGCTCCCACGCCCCAGTCGCGAAATACTCGGACGCGAGCTTCTGGAAGCCGTACGTCGAGATCGGTGGCGGCGAGGTCCGCTGGGCGCCCTCGGGCGTGGGGAAGGTGGTCGCCGACTCGTAGACCATCGACGACGACACGACGACGATGCGGGCGAGATGCCCGTCGCGGTGCGCGGCGATCGCGGCATCGAACGTCGAGGCGAGGATCCGCTCGTTCTCGGCGAGTAGGTCGTAGGCGAACTCGTGGAAGTAGCTGATGCCGCCGATCATCGCGGCCGCGGCCACGACCTGGTCGCAGTCCGCGGCGAGCTCGCGCATGAGCGCGGCGTCCTTCGCGTCACCCTCGACGAACCGGTAGCGCGGATGGCCGTCATAGGACTTCGCGAGGCGCCCGTACTTGCTGAAGTCGTCGAGCCCGACGACCTCGTGGCCGGCCTCGAGCAATTCGGGGACCAGGTACCCGTTGATGAACCCGGCGGCGCCCGTGACGAGGATCCGCACTAGAGCTGGATCCCCCCGCCGAGGGCCCCCCAGACGTCGACCACGTCCTTGCCGCCGATCTGGAGCCCTCGGTACGCCTTGTGCGGGGCCCCGAGGACCAGGATGTCGCTCTCCTCGAGCGTGCACTCGAGCGTGACGAGGCGGTCGTCATCCACGTATGGATCGGTGGCCAGGACCCGTGCGCCGGCCCACGAGAGGAGCTTGCGCAGCTTGTAGCTGAGCGACGCCCGGGTGTCGTCCGATTCGCTCTTGAAGGCCATGCCCAGGATCCCGACGGTCTTGCCCTGGAGCCCGCCGTAGCGGCGTTCGAGCGCCGAGACGATGTAGGCCGGCAGCCCTTCGTTGACCTGCATCGCGGCCTGGCCGAGCGGGAAGTGATCGGCCGTGAACGCGGCGAGCTGCATGGTGTCCTTGAACAGGCACGGACCGGCGGCGAAGCCGGGACCGGGCAGGTCGGCCGCGCGCGGGTAGTCCTCGCGGATCGCGCGCAGGACGTTCGTGTAGTCCACGCCCGCCTGGTCGGAGATCATCAGGAACTGGTTGGCCACCGCGAACTTCATGTAGCGCCAGGTGTTCGTGAAGAGCTTGGCCAGCTCGGCCTCCTTCGAGCAGGTCCGGATCGTCTTGTCGGCGAGGTGCCGAAACAGGGTTTCTGCCCGTTCGGCGGCCCGTTCGTCGTCGGCACCGACGATCTGGGGCAGCGTGCGAAGCTCCTCGAGGGCGTGGCCTTCCGCGATCCGCTCCGGGCAGAACGCGACGTCCGCGGTGCAGCCGCGCTCGGCCAAGTGCTGTGCCACGTAGCCGGTCGTGCCCGGGTAGACGGTGCTGCGCAGGACGACCAGGGCGCCGTCACGCAGATGTGGCGCGATCTGGTCGACGGCCCGCTCGAAGACCGTCATCGACGGCCCCAGGAATTCGTCCACCGGCGTCCCGATGACGACGACCAGCTGGTCGGTCCGGCCGATCATCGAGCCGTCCGCGCCGAACGCCAGCCGTCCGGTGGGGAGCAGGGTGCGGAGCAGCTCGTCGGCACCCGCCTCCATGAACGGCATCTCGCCCGCGGCGATGCGGTCGAGCGTGTCCTGGTTGGTGTCGTAGATCCCGACGGTGAGGCCCGCCTGCGCGAACGCCAGGCTGAGCGGCAGCCCGACGTGGCCCCCGCCGCCCAGGACGACGACATCGAGATCGGCGGGCGTTTCCCTCATGCGTCCGACTCTAGCAGCCGGGTGCGAGCACGCACCGCGACCCGAAGGTCGGGCGGTGCCCGGTACTGACGACATGGTCGATCGTCGCGAGGATCGGTCGGTCGCGGCGAACCAGGACGGCGCCGTCGGCGTCCCGGTATGCCTCGCGCCAGCCGGCCTCCTCGAGGCGGGCCGAGAAGGCGTCCTGGCCGTCGCCGGCCGCGACGACGACCGTCACGCCCCACTCGTCGAGCTGGTCCTGCCACCCGTCCACGCCCGCCACGACGCGCTCGTACTGGTCCCAGACGTCGACGGGGAACACCTCGATCCGCGAATTGATGGCGACCGGCAGGTGCCGGAACGTGAACTCGAACCAGGATCCCCAGGGCTGCGGGTTGAAGAGCCGATCGCCGGGGCGTTCGACCTCACGCAGCGCCGCCGTGATGCCTGGCGGCGCGTTGCCGACGACCCCCGCCGGGGCCTGCAACCCCTCGTCAAGCGGCCGCCACACGGGCAGGAGCGCGATGCCCGCGACCACCATCGCGCCGGCAAGGACGACGTTCATGCGACGGATGAGGACCGGGTCCGGGCGTTCCTCGCCTGTGTCTCGTTCCGGCTCGGTCACGAGCACGCCGGCGATCGCCGCGACGGCGCCGAGCGGCCACCAGGCCACGCCGCGGATGGCATACGCGCCGATCGCCGCGAACGCCGCGAGCCAGGCGAGGGTCGGCCAGCTGGTGCGGGCCCCGCGCCGGGCGATGAGGACCACGACCGCGGCGACCGACGCGAAGAAGAGGAGGCCCGGGACGCTGCGAAGTGATGTTGGCTGCCATTCGCTGATCCGGCCGGTCACCTCGGGGTTGGTCGAGAGACCGACGGCGTACACCCAGACCATCGGCCCGAACGGCGTCAGACAGGCGGCCGCGGCGCTCACGATGGCGATCAGCAGGACCCGGCGCGCGCCGGGGACCCGGTCGTGCACGTCCTCGAGCCAGGCCAGACCGAGGACGAGCGGGCCGAGGAAGAAGCTGCCATGCAGGTTCGCCCAGACCGCGACGAGGACCGGGATGACCCACAGTCGGTCCGGGTGGGTCCGACGATCCACGACGAACAGGACGATGATCGAGAACAGGGCCATGCCGAACAGCTGCGGGCGCAGGGCGAGCGCCACGGCGGCGACCACGAATGCCGCGAACGTCAGCCCGGCAGCCCGGCGGGTGCCGAGGCCACGGCGTCGCCCGATCTCGAAGACGCACCCGAAGATGACCCCGACGAGGAGCGCGCGCAGGATGACGAGGCCGGTCCAGCCGGCCAGCCGGTAGACGCCGGAGAGCACGACCTGGGCGCCCCATTGCTGGTCGACCCACGCCGCGCCGGCAGCGGTGTAGGTCCACGTGTCCGTGCCCGGGAGCGCACCGGTCGCGAGGATCTCGTCGCCCGCACGCAGGTGGTACGTGAGGTCGACCGAGCTCAGGTTCGCGATGAGCGCGGCGAGGACCGGTAGCGCGACGGCCAGGAACGCCCAGAATCGGGTCAGGGTCACCGCGCGATGCTAGCGAACCGCGGTGCGCGGCCGCACCAGCCCGATGGTCCTAGCCGGCCGCCGCGACCTCGGACAGGCGGACCGTGCCGGCGCCCTCGTCGTAGATCGATTCGACGGCGCGAACCATCAACTCGATGCAGAACCGGTCGTGCACGAGGTCGTGCCCCGCGCGCCCGAGCGTGTCGGCGTACGGGTGATCCCGCAGGAGGCGGGTGATCCCCGCCGCGAGGGCCTCCGCGTCGCGCGGCGGGACGAGCAGGCCCGTGACGCCGTCCTTGATCATCTCGGGGATCCCGCCGACGTTCGAGGCCACCACGGGACGCGACAGGGCCATGGCCTCGAGGACGGACAGCCCCTGCGCTTCGCGATACGACGGCAGGACCGCGACGTCCAGCGCCGCGGTCACGGCCGGCACGTCATCGCGCCGCCCGGTGAACACCACCCGGTGGGCGATCTGCAGTTCGCGCGCCTGGGCCTCGAGGGCGTCGCGGCGACTCCCCTCCCCGACGATGAGCAGATACGCGTCCGGCACCACCCGCAGGACGGCCGGCCAGGCCTCGAGCAACGTGGGGTGCCCCTTCTCGGGCTCGAGGCGGGCCACGACGCCGACGATCTGCGAGCCGGGCTCCATGCCGTACTCCTCGGGCAGCGTGCAGCACGGTTCCTGGTGGTCGTAGCGCTCGAGGTCCACGCCGTTGTAGATGAGGCTGACCGGGACGGTCGTGCGTTCCTCGTCGACCAGCTTGTGCTGGATCGCACGTGACACGGCGATGAGGTGGTCCATGTGCGGCGTCAGCTCGCGCAGGAACGCCTGGTCCTCGGTGGGGCGGACCCGGCTGGAATGAACGGTCGCGACGAGGTAGGGGCGGCGGTGGCCGATCTCGGCGAGGGCCAGGACCGCACGGGTCGCGACCGTCTCGGCGCGGTACATATGGGCGTGGACGACGTCGGCCCGGACCTCCGCCAGGTGCGCGGCGAGCGCGCCGACCGCGATGGCGTCGTCGGGGTCGTCGATGACGAGGACCGGGATGCTCGTGCGCTGGAGCTTGCGCACGGCGCTGCCGGTCGACATCGCCACGACCGAGACGTCATAGCGGCTCGTGTCGATCCGCGAGACCAGCGACTGGAGATGCTCCTGGGCACCGCCGTTCGTGCCGGTCGAGATCACCTCGACGACACGGATCCGGTCCCCGGTCAGGACCGGCCGCTGGACCGGCTCGAAACAGGGGTCCGATGGGCGTGGGGCGGTCATCTCACCTGGTCCTACGTCGAACCAGCACGCGCTGGATGGGTTCGTCGACCGCGCCCCACTCGTACTTGTAGGGTTCGTCGCCGCGGAGGAAGTCGAGGCGGCGCTTGCCAAGGGCCAGGGCACGCTCGACATAGGCGTGGACCATGACGACGCCCGGCGACAGGTCGCGCGCATCGGGATCGACGCCGGCGTTGAAGTAGAGGTAGCCGTCGGGCGTCTCGAAGTGGATGCCGGCCGCGATGCGTCGGCCGCCGACGGTGAGGAACGCCAGGCGGATCGGCCCGTCCGTGCCCCACAGCTCGAACATCCGCCGGAACATCGTCCGGCTCTGGTCGCCGCCGATGGTCGGCGGGAAGAGCCCGGCCGCCCCCCAGCGCTTCTGGTGCAGGTCGATGAACGCCCCGAGGTCGGCGAGCGGATCGGCCGAGTCGTCGAGACGGATCTCGCCGACGGCCGTCGCCCGGCGGGCCTTGCGCCGGATCTCGTGGCGTTCCTTCTTGCCCAGGGTCGAAAGGAACCCGTCCATGTCGACGCCGTCGGGCAGCGTCGCGACGGGGCAGACGTCCTCACGCTCGACGTTGAGTGTCCAGCCGTTCGCGATCTCGAGCGCCCCGAGCGCGCCCGCCAGCTCCTCGGCGAACGGATCGCCGCAGCGCAGACGGCGCAGGTCGACGACGTCCCAGTCGCCCGATCCCGGACCGGCGAGATACTCGGCGAGGGCGGCGCACATCGCCGGCCGATCCGCTGGCGCGACCAGGGCGGTGGCGTAATCGGCGTGGTACGACGCCCCGAAGAAGATGGCCGTCGCGTCCGGGTCGACCGGGGTCAGCTCGGCGTCACCCCCGTGGCGCATCATCGTCCGGGTGGCGGCGTCGCTCGGCTCGACCTCATGGCGGTGCATGAGCGGGACGATGGCGACGGGGTCCGCCCCGCCATCGGCCGGCGCGTCGGCCGGCACGGCCACGAGCGTCTGCTCGTGGGCGTTGGGGCCGTAAGCATCCCACCAGGCCCGATGGAAGGCCCACTCGGAGAACGGGGTCGCCCACGGGTTGCGGCCCACCAGGCCGTCCCACGTCTCGCGCGGGATCGCGTCGAAGGCGCGCGGTTCGATCCGCAGCGCCGTCGCGATCGGGGTCGCGTCTGGGTCGCCGACGTCGAACGCCGGCCCCGGACAGGCGGGCTCCCGGTCGAGGGTCTGGGTGGTCATCGGCCGGAGGATAGCATCGGCCCCGGGAAGATGGTTGCGACAGCAACCTGACCGCGACCGGCGATCACCGTGTGTCCCCGCTCGACCATCGGCGCAGGAGGAAATACTCGGGTCGTGGGCGGTCATCGGTGATCAACGGGCCGGTCCCGGCGTACGTCGCGAGCGCCACGCCCGACAGCCACTGTTGTCGCGCGATGACGTCGACCCACGCATCGACGGTCTTCGCCGGTGAGTCGTAGGCGGACGAGATGTCCTCGAGGACGCCGGGTCGCCCGAGGATCGCGCGGATCGCGTCGGGTTCGAAGCTGAGCGGCGCCGCCGAGCCGAGCATGTAGGCGCCGTAGCCGCCGGCGCCCTTGATGACGGCGACATTCGGATAGACCGAGGCGAACGTCCGGATGTGCTCGCGGAATTCGGATTCCGGGGCTCCGTACGGAACCCACTGCATCATCACGCCGTCCTCGGTCAGGTGATCGCGGCCCGCCTCGTAGTACTCGAGGGACGAGATGACCGACGCACCGGAGCTCTCGATCGGTGGCGGCGGGTCGGTGAGGATGATGTCGAACCGCTCGGTCGTGAGCTCGAGGTGGTTGCGGCCGTCGGCGATGATCACCCGCCCATCCGGGTCCGCCAGGACCGCCTGCGCGTCCGGGTAGTAGAAGCCGAACATGTCGGGGACCGACGGGACGAGCTCGACCGCGTCCGTCCGGAGCCCCGCGATGAGCGCCGAGCGAAACGCCGTGCCCATGCCGAACGCGACGACGAGGGCGCGCGTCGAGTCGGGGCGGGCGATGAGCGGCAGGATCGGCATCAGCTTGGCGTCGACGGTCAGGAGCGTCATCGAGGTGCCCGCGACCCAGAGCTCCGGGGTCGAGCTGATCTGGCCGGCCTGGACCGAGGCGATCTCGTCTTCGGTCGAGGCGAAGACCTGGCCGCCGGCCGCGTGGATGAACGCCTCGTTCGGTTGGGCGACGACGCCCGGCCGCACGAGGAACACGACGACGACCGCGAGCACGCCCGCCCCGACGACCAGCGTCTCGATGCGTCGCGGGCGCTCGATCAGGGCCAGGCCGATCCCGAGCAACGTGTTCACGACCGCGAGCAGCACGATGACCCACGGCGACCCGATGGTCGGCATCAGGATGAACGGCACGAGCAGGCTGCCGAGGATCGCCCCGGTCGTGTTGGACGCCAGCAGCGACCCGGATTCCGACCCGGCCTCGGAGGCCTCGTCGCGCAACAGGCTCGACGCCGTCGGGAACGCGATGCCCAGGACGATCGTGACGGGCAGGACGACGAGGATCGCGCTGCCGAACAGCGCGGCGAGCGTCTCGAAGGGCTGTCCCGGATGGAGCTCCTCGGGTTTGCCGAGGACTCCGGTCAGGCCGATCAGCGCGAGCCCCGCGACCAGGACCTGCGAGATGGCCAGCAGGCGCAGCGGATCGCCGAGTCGCGACCGAAGGAGGTTGAAGAGGATCGCCCCGATCGCGATGCCGCTCAGGAAGATGGCGAGGATGACCGTGAACACGTATGTCGTGTTGCCCGTGCCCGATGCGAGCAGGCGCGTCCAGGTCACCTGGTACCCGAGCGACGTCAAGCCGGACACGAACGCGATGACGAGGGCGAGCCTGACCCGCGATGCCGCGATCGCCGGGCCGCGGATCGGATCCGCACGCGCGGCCCGGGGCGGGTCCGGAGCGGCGGTGCCTGGCTCGTCGACGTCGCCCCTGGAGAGCCCGAGCGCAGCGAGCCCGGCGATGGCCGAGCAGACCGCGCCGACGGTCAGCGCGCCGCCGAGGCCGAGGATCTCGATGAGGACGAGCCCGGCCGCGAGGGTCCCGACGATGGCCCCGAACGTGTTGGCCGCATAGAGGCGCCCGAAGGCGCGGCTGAGGGCGCTCGACCGGGCGAGGTATCGGGTGAGACTCGGGAACGTGGCGCCCATGAGGATGGTCGCCGGCGCGAGCGCCGCGACCGCGAGGACCAGGCGAACGAGGGCGAGCAACCCCGGGGCGCCCTCGAGGCTGGGGTAGATGCCCCGGTAGGCCTCGTGGATGAGCCGGAACGAGATCGGCGTCACGAGCACGACCCCGACCAGGACGAGCTCCAGGATCCCGTACATCCGCAGGGGCGAGCGGACCCGGTCGGCGATCCGGCCGCCGACGGCCGCCCCGATCGCCATGCCGCCGAAGAAGCCGGTCAGGATGGCGGAGACCGCCTGGGTCGTGTTCCCGAATACGAGGACCAGCTGGCGGGACCAGACGATCTCGTAGATCAGCCCGGCGGCCCCGGACAGGACGAAGAGGCCGAGGACGACCAGGCTGCGCACCACGTCCTGAGTCTCGCATGCGAGCGCCGCGAGCGCCCGGCGACCGGCGCGAGCCGAAACGTCGATACTGGCGGACGTGAGTCGATGGCGCCCGGTGGCGCTCTTTGCCCTGGCCTGGTTCCTGGCCATCTTCGGCATCGCGGCGGCGATCGCGACGAACACGCTCGACCGACTCGTCGATGCCAATGCGTACTGGCTGACCGGGCACTCCCCGCTCTACAACCCCGACTACACGCTCTGGAGTCGGGGCTACAGCTACCCGCCGGCGTTCGCGCAGCTGCTGTGGCCCTTGACCCAGCTCGAATGGCCGGTCTTCCGGGCGCTGTGGATCGCCGCGGTGATCGCCGCGTACGCGTGGCTGCTCAACGACCTCCCGTGGCGCCTCCGCCTGCCGTTCCTGATCGCCGCGGTCGTCTGGGCGTCGGACAACCTGTACTGGGCGCTGGCCCTGGTCGCGGTCCTCGGCTTCCGGTACCCGTCACTCTGGGCGCTGCCGCTGCTGACGAAGCTCACGCCGGGCGTCGGCATCGCCTGGTTCGCGGTCCGGGCCGAGTGGCGGTCGCTGGCCATCGCGATCGGCACGACCGTCGCGATCGCCGCCATCTCGTTCGCGCTCGCGCCCGACGCGTGGGCGACCTGGTTCGACCTCATCCGACGCCAGGACCTCACGGGAACCGGCGTGACCAACCTCCTCATCCCGCTGCCCGGGCTCCCGATCCGGGGACTTGCCGCGCTCGTCGTCGTCGTCATCGGCGCCCGGACGGACCGACGTTGGACGGTCCCGATCGCGATGCTCCTGGCACAGCCGGACATCAGCTTCTCGACGTTCGGGCTCCTCGCCGCGCTGCCGAGGCTGGTCGGACCCGGGTCCGTCAACCTGGTGTCGGCCGCGCCGGTCGCTCCGGATGTCCGGCCGTCGTCGCAGGGCGCCTGATCGGCGATGGTGCGCCGACCTGCGCGGGTGAGATGTCAGTGCAGGTTGTACGCCCAGTAGACGCCGATCGCGTTGACCACGACCCCGAACACGATCAGGACGCGCCAGCCGGTGCCGATCGAGCCTCGGTACGCGGCGGCCAGGCCGCACAAGGCGATGACGAACGGGACCGAGTCGAGGAAGTAGCGGTACCCGTACTGGAGCCAGCCTCCTCCGTAGTAGAGCAGCGTCGGGATCAGGACCGCGATCGTCGCCCCGAAGAGCAACCAGGCGCGTCGCTCTCGCCAGTCCGCTCGCACCGCGAAGAACAGGCCCGGGCTGGTCAGGAAGATCGACATGCCCATGCCGTCGGGCATGAAGAAGGGGAAGTCCGGGATCGGTCGCGGCAGGTGGAGGAACAGGTAGTCAAGGTTCATGGTGATGTGGCTGACCGAGAACAGCCCCTGGTCGCGCAGGTACTCGAGGAACGGCGGGAGCGTCGCCAGGGCGTAGCCGGATTCGAGCGGCGTCCCGAACCGGATCTGGTTGTAGGCGAAGAAGGCGATGAGCGCCGGGAGGGCGCCGATCCCGAGCCAGACCCATGAGCGCCACGGGAACCCCTTCGCCCGCTCGATGTAGCCGCCCGGAACGGTCGCGGCGGCGAGGGCCGGCCGCGGGTCGAGCATCAGCGCGTAGAACGGGATCGCGAACGCGAGCGGCGCGCGGGTCAGGAACGCCGCTCCCGCCAGCAGGCCGATGAGCCAGGCGCGTTGGCGGCCCCACAGCTCGATGAGGCAGGCGAAGGTCAGGATCGTGGCGATCAGGTGCCCGGTGTGCCAGACGCCGCCGCGGGTGGTCACCCAGAGGATCTGGGTCGAGAACCCGAACAGGATCGTCAGCCAGACGCGGTCGCTGAGGCGCGCGACCTTGACCCGGCCGAGGAACCACCAGCACAGCCCGACGGTGCTCGCCGCGAGGAACGCGTTGACGACCGGCTCCCGGCCGGCGGCCGCATCCGGCCCGATGAGTGCGACGAGCGGCATGAGCGCGACGGCCGGGAACGGGGCGAACGGCACGTAGAAGTGGGTGCCGACGATGATGACGTCGTACGGACCGGGCTGGAAGGCCAGCCAGGTCCGGCCGTGGAGGAACGCGTCGGCGAGGTAGAAGAAGTCCGGCCGACCGGCCCCGAACAGGTGGTTCGCGAGCAAGTAGACGAGCGCCGACCCGGCGACGAGCCCGACGCCGACCAGGATCGCGCGATCGCCGCGCTCGGTCACGCGGCGACGCCGTTGGCCCGCGATCGGACACCCACCATGGCGGTCGCGACGAGCGCGACCCAGAACACGATCGGGTAGACGACCGGCGGCGTGATGCCGACCAATGGGAACGCGGTCACGAGGGGGATGGCGAGCGCCCACCAGCGCCCGGCCGCGAGCAGGTACGCGACGGGCAGCAGCAGCAGCATCGCGTAATGGTCCCAGAGGATCGGCGAGAGCAGCTGACTGGCGACGACCGCGACGAGGTAGGACGCCTCGGCGGTCGCGAACCGGGCCGCGACCACGACGGCGATCAGTACCGCGACCGTGCTGGCCAGCTGGACCAGGCCCGCGACGTCCGAGCTCAGGCCCAGCTGATACACGATCGCGCCGGGCGTGAAGTTGTGCGCGGTCGTGATCGGGTCGCTGACCTGGCGGATGAGCGTGACGAAGTCGGCCCATGACCCGATGCCGGCGGTCAGGGTCGCGGCGACTGCGAGGAGGAGCAGCCCGATGGCGCCGACGATGACGGCTCGGTATCGCCCAGTCAGCAGCGCCCACACGAGGATGAGCCCAGGCTGGAGCTTGATCGCCGCGCCGAGGGCACCACTCAAGCCGAGGCGGACCGGATCGTCCAGCCAGCGCCACCCGACGGCGAAGCAGAGGAACAGGATCGGTCCGACCTGGCCGAGCTTGACCGCGTAGGCGAACGGCCACGACAGGCCTGCCAGGAGGACCGTCCACCAGCGCACCGTCGCCGAGACCGGCAGGATCGCGACACCGACGAGGAACGCCGCGACCAGCAGGCCGGTCCAGACCCAGACCGCGGTCGTGGCCGACAGCAACCCGAACGGCAGGACGAGCGGCACGAACGTCGGTGGGTAGTAGAAGAGCCCGAAGGCGCCGCTCGCCTCAAACCCGAGGTCGTAGACCCGGGCCCCTGCCAGCAGTCGGGTCGCTGCTTGGTGGTAGGCGAGGAAATCGAACCCGAGCGTGTCACCGGCGACGGCGACCGTCGCACCGATCACCGCCGCGAAGCACAGGATGGCGACGATCGGCAGCGCCGCTCGGGCCAACCGAGGCGGGTCGAAGGCGGCGGTCACGTGGGCCGGCGGGCGCCCCGGCCGTCGGCGCGATGGATGAGGGGGATGCGGAAGAGGTCCCAGGCCACGCGCAAGGCCAGACCCGGCCGAGCGCGCATCCGCGACCCGCGCCGGTCGTACCAGTGGATCGGGACGATGTCGATCCGATAGCCGCGCCGACGAGCCAGGTAGATCAGCTCGACGTCGAAGACGATGCTCGTGATCCGCTGTCGCGCGAACAGGTCGCGCGCGGCGTCGCGCGTGAAGCCCTTGAAGCCGCACTGGGTGTCCTTGACCGGCCCGACGACCCATGCCGACGCGAGCAGGTGGAACGCCTTGCCGAACAGGCGTCGGTAGCGCGGCTGGGTGGCGCGCATGTCCGAGCCATCGGCCTGGATCCGCGACCCGAGCGCGACGTCGTGGTCGGCCAGCGCGGCCACCAGCAGCGGAAGCTGATCGGGCGGGGTCGCCATGTCCGCGTCGGCGAAGACCACGAGATCGCCTTCGGCGGCCAGCATCCCGGCCCGGACCGCGGCGCCCTTGCCACCGTGGGGCACGGTCAGGACGCCGAGGCGGACCGCGGCGTCGCCGGCGACCTCGGGTCGGGAGCGGACGAGGGCGGCCGTCCCGTCGGTGCTGCCGTCGTCCACTAGCAGGACGTCGATCCGTGCCGGCAGGCCGGCCGACCCGGGAGCGCCCTCTCGAGCCCGATCCCCTCGTCGGCGCAGGTATCCGAACAACTCATCGAGCGCCGGGCCGATCCGTTCCGCCTCGTCATAAGCGGGCAGCACGATCGTCAGGCTGTCGGCGGCGGACATCGCCGGAAGTCTACGGGCTGGCCGAGGCGTCCGGGTCCGCGACCTCGAACAATTCGAACGCGCTGCGCTCCCCGAACCGGTATTCGGCGTCCGGGCGACGGACCCACTCGACGCCGAAGAGCTGCTCGAACAGGCTCGGGAACAGGTTCACCAGCGTCAGGTTCGGCTCGAAGGTCACCCGGTCGTCGGAGGAACGGACCGCGAGCAGGTTCTTGAACCGGAGCCGGATGTCGCCACCGTCGGCGCCGATCCACGAGCCGTGGTCGGAGAAGACGATCACGACCGCGGGTCGGCCGCGGGCGGCGATCGCCGCGTCCAGCCTGGGCAGCGCCTCGAGCAGGCGCCGGTCTGTGTCGGTGACCTGCGCCGCGTACCCGGCCTTGAGCTGTTCGACGGTCAGCCCGGTCGAGGCCGGCGTCTCGGCCAGCCACTGGTCATGGAAGGTCACCGTGCGCGGCGACCCATCCGCGTTGAAGACCCATGGCGGATGCGGGCTCGGGACATGGGCGAACACGAACTGCGGCCGGTCGCCGATCCATGAGGGCGCCGTTGCGAACGCATCGAAGATCCCCTGGATCCGGTCCCGCTGCTGGCCGCTGACGGCGTCCGGCGCGACGCCTTCGAGGACCCGGCCGATGACGGAGCGCTTGAGGACCGCGAGCTCGAACTCGTTGAGCTGACCGGTGTCCACGAACCGGTCCGCCTCGCGCAGCGCGACCTGCTCGAAACCCGACGAGACCGAGTCGATCTCGTACCCGCGGTCGCGCAGGAACGACCAGGTGGCGTTGTCGTTGATGACGTTGCGGACGATGCCGCCCGGCGGCTGGTCCTCGGCCACCCTGAGCAGGTCGGCCATGCGCGGGACGTCGGCGAGTTGGGCCTGGCTGAACATCGACGCCAGCGTCTCGCCGGTCTGGGTGTAGTTGGACCGGCTTCGAGGCGCCACGGCGAATCCGTCCGACTGGAGGGCGCTCACGAGCCCCGCGCCGTCGCTCTCGAAGACGGAGGATACAACGTCGGCTCGGGCGTGGCCGTCCACGAGCAGCATGTAGATATCGGGATCCGTGTCGCCCGAGGCGGCCCTGGCCGCCGCCGGACGCAGGGCGGTCTCGTGGGTCACCGAGCGGACGGCATCGGAGAGCGCACCCGTCTGGACGGCCTGGATCGCGACCGCGAGCGCGAACACGACGGCCAGTCGGGAGAACACGAGCCCGATCCTCGACCAGCGGATGGTCCGGCGCTCCGCCGGGAGCAGATATCGCTCCGCGAAGAGCAGGACCGTCGCCGCCCCGATCGCGAGGGCCAGGCGCGGATCGTCGCCGCCGAGCAGCGCGAGCACCCAGAGGGCGGCCGCGATCCCGCCGCGGTCGGGGTCGCCGAGCAGGACGCGGCCCAGCAAGGCGAGGAGCAGCGCGGCGACGACCGCCACGAGCAACGGACGACCCGCCGAGAACGGGCTGACGCCCGAGACGTTCACGAGTTCCACGACGAGCGTCGCGGCCAGCAGGGCTGGATAGAGCGCGAGGCCCCGCCTCACTGGACCCACTCCGGCACCGGCGTCACCAGCTTCGGGTCGAGCGTGCTCGTGGTCCACGAGTACGTGGCGTCGGTCGTCTCGGGCACCGACAGACCGAGGTACGTGTCGAACAGCCGAGGCATGAGGTTCACCGGCGTCAGCCGGCGCGAGAGGATGTCCGAGTGGCCCGGGGCCCGGATCGCCATGATGTTGCTGAACCGTTCGACGAGATCGCTCTTCGAGGCATCGGCTGAGTCGAGACCGATGCCGCTCCCATGGTCGGACATGACGACGACGACCGCGCCCGGATCCGCGGCGACGATGTCATCGACGAGGTCCGTCGTGAGCGAGGCGACGTAGGCGGCCTGATCCGTGGCGAGACGGAACGCCTCCTCGGTCGAGACGCCGAGGCGGCCCGGATCCTGGACGAAGAGCCGCTCCAGCGGGACCGTGCGAGGCTCGCCGGCCGGGCCGAAGACGAAGGGGTAGTGGGGCGCCGGGATGTGCCCTAGCACGAAGCGGGGCCGATCATGGGGCTCGGTCGTCACCTGGCGCACCGCGTCGAACGCGTCGAGGACCCGACCGCGGACCATGCCGGACAGCAGATCCGGGAACACCGTGTCGAGCAGGTGGCCGGCCGGGAACAGGCGCACCAGCGCCAGCTCGAACTCGCCCGGCTCCGGGAGCGACATCACCCGATCCACTCGCCGGAGCTCGACGTGGTCGTACCCCGAGGCGACAGCGACCAGCTCGTACCCTTCCGAGGCGAGCGCGTCGAGAGCCGGGGCCTCGTTCAAGGCCCGGCGCTGCCGGCGGCCGTCGCCATTGCCGGAGTCCCACGGGGGGCCGAGGGACGGGATGTCCTCGATGTGGCGCATCCAGAGCATCGAGGTCAGGCTGAGCGGCGTGAACATGTAGTTCGAGTGGCTGTCGGCCTGCGCGACGAACCCGCGCTGCCCGAGGGCCGCCGGAAAGGCGTCGGCGTCGAAGGCCGGGTCGTGGGCAGTCGCTCGTGGGCCCGGGTACCCGTCGAGGACGACGACGTAGATATCCGGGCGTGACCGGTCGATGACGGCCGGTCCGGGGCGCGTTGCGAACTCGTCAGACAGGTCGGTCATGGCCGCCGGGATCGTCCCGTCCTGCACCATCCGGATCCCGGCCGCGAACAGCAGGATCGCGGCGACGATCGTCATGAGCCGCGTCGCCAGCGGCCCGAGCCGCCACGGATGCCCGCGCCGGACGATCGACTCGAGCAGCAGGAGGACACCGGCGATCGCCAGGATCCACAGGAGTCGCGGATCGGTCGCGATGAGGCCGATGAGGACGACGGTCGCCAGGACGCCACCGCGGTCCCGGTCGCCGGTCACGGCGCAACACAGGAACGTCACGACGACGCCGATGACGAGCGCGACCAGGAGCGGGCGGACCCCGGCGATCGGCGGCAGACCGGCGCCAGCCCAGATCAGCGTCACCAGGACGCTCGGGAACGCGATCGGATAGAAGGGGATCCGCCACCAGGGTCGCGACGGGCCCGGGGCCGTCATCGGGCGTGTTCGCTCTGGTCTCCGGCGCCGACGCTGTCGATGCGGTCACAGCGGCCGACTCACCGCGTGACCGTGGCTCAGGCGGCGCGGTCCGTCGGCGTCGTCGGCGGCTCGCCCGTCCGGTCGCCGCGGAACGTGCGAGCCACGCGGGCGATCTGCTGCCGGAAGAAGAACGGGACGGCAACGAGCGTCGCGATCACCGCCTGGATGATGAGGCTCCCCGAGCCCGGGTCGATGTATGCCAGAAGATGCAGCATCCGATCAGTCCTCCGCCGACGCCTCGGGGGCGCGGGCAACACACAGCGTGCCGAACGCGGTGCATTCGTGCAACCGTCGCAGTCCATCATGGCGGAGGTCGGCGGGCCCCTCGCATCCCCCGATGGTCCTGTGGGCGCGCGAGCCGGACGGCGGCAGGAGGTGCGATGGACGAACGAACCGCGACCGGCCGACGTCGACTCTTCAGTCGCGTGTTCGTCGTCGTCGGCATCGCCGTCTTCGCCATCTACCTCGGGCTCTGGGTGGCGCTCATCGCCGGTGGCCATTCCGAGCAGGCCGACTACACGGCGTTCTACACGGGCTGGACGATCGTCTCGGACGGCCGCGGTGCCGACCTCTACGACCCGGCCGTCCAGGCTGAGGTCCAGCGCGAGATCCTGGGCGGCCGGACCTTCGAGGCCGGCCTGAATCCCTTCAACAACCCGCCCCATCTCGTCGTGCCGTTCGTCCCGCTCGCCTGGCTGTCGCTCCAGGCCAGCTATTTGGCGTGGGCGGTCGTGCAGCTCGCCCTGCTCGTCTGGCTGCTGTGGCGACTGTGGACGGTCGTCGCCGCCGAGTGGTCGCGAGACGAGCGACTGGTCCTCATCGCCGCATCCGTGGCGGCGTCGCCCCTGGTCATCACGCTCCTGCAGGGCGCGTTCTCGCTGCTCGTCTGCGTCGCCGTCACCGAGGCTTACATCGCCCTCCGGACCGGCCGCGACGGCCGATCGGGAGCCTGGCTGGCGATCGCCTCGATCAAGCCGCAGGCGGTGGTCACGCTGGGGGTGATGCTGCTCCTCGGTCGCCGCTGGCGGGCCATCGCGTCAGGGGCCGCGATCGGGTTGGGCCTGGCGGCGATCGCGACGGTCGTCCTCGGCCCGGGGATCTGGTCCGAGTACCTGGGCTTCCTGTCGCGGTACGTCTCGACGTTCGACGAGTTCAGCGTCCGGCCGTCGGTGATGTGGAACCTCCGAGGAACCTTGACCTTGCTGATCGGACCCGATCAGGCCGCCGGCCAGGCGACCGTCATCAACACGATCGGCCTTGCCGGACAGCTCCTTGGCCTGGCGGCCGTCGCCTGGCTCTGGCGCGGTCGGTGGAGCCCCGCGACTCGGGACTTCGACCTGCGCTTCGCCCTGACGCTGGTCATCGGGCTGCTGACCAGTCCGCACCTCAACCCCCACGACGACCTGTTGCTCGTCCCGGCCGCGGCCATCGCCTACCGCGGCCTGCGTGAACGGGCGAACGGTGGCTGGATCGGGATCGCGCTGGCGCTGTCACCCCTGGTCATCCTTGTCACGAACTCGATCAGCGCGAACGCCGTCGAGGGCCCGCCGGTCCGCGTCCCGGTGGTCCTGATGATCGCGTTCGCGGTCGTGCTGGCCCTCGCGATCCGGGACCGCACAGGCGGTCAGTCGCCCGGTGTCGTCTCGACCGGGACGACGTTGAGCACCGAGCCGTCGTAGGCGAAGGTCTCGTCCGGCTGGCGCGGGACGTTCGTGCCCATGTAAGCATTCGTGAGCGTGCCGATGATGTTGATGGGAGTCGTCGGGGCCTGGAAGAGCTCCGGATGCGCGGGTGTCAATGTCGCCAGGAACGAGCTGGTGCGCGAATCGAGGTCATGCGACAAGGGGTCGTCCGGCTCGAAGCCGATGTCCGTGCCGTGGTCGGAGAAGACGACGATGACCGGCGGTCGGTCGGCGGCCGCCCGGAGGGCATCGATCCCGGCCACCGCCAGGTGCCCGACCGCCTCGACATTCCCGAAGACGCGCCGGCGATGCGCGTCGGATGAGCCGACGCCCTCCTGGAAGTTGTCCCAGCGAGCGGCCGGTCCGAAGTCCACCGGCGACCCATCGGCGTGGAAGACGGGTGGCGGATGCGGCGACGGGACGTGGACGAAGACGAACCTTGGTCGCGAATGCGGCTCGGCCGCGATGGTCCGCGCCGCGTCGAAAGCAGAGTGGATGCGTGTCCGCAGGACATCGGCGAATCCATAGGGGTCGACGGCCTGCAGGATCGTGCCGATGCCGCTGGCCCAGATCATCGCCATCTCGAGCTCATCGGGACCGGGCGCCTCGATCCGACGGTCCACGTTGCGCAGGTCGATGTGATTCCAGCCCGAGGAGATCCACACGACGTCGTAGCCCGCGGCGCGGATCGCGGCGAGTCCGGCCGACGTCTCGAGCGTCAGGCGCAGTCGTCGGGCGTCATCGGCCTGGTACGGCCCGAATGGCTCGGCGAGACCCGGGATGTCCGCGACGTGGCGCTCCTCGAACATCGTCGGCACCACAAGCCGGGTGAGCAGGTAGTTGGTCCGGGCGTCCCGGTGGATCTCGAATCCGCGCCCGGCGAGGGCGTCCGGGAAGGCGTCGGCATCGAAGTCGGTCGCCTCGGCGGATCCGGTCGAACCTGGGTACCCGTCGAGCAGGTACACGAAGATGTCTGGCTGGCTCGGGTCCGGGACCGGTCGCTCGGCGGGTCCGGGAAGTGGCAGGAACGCCTCCTCGATGACCGGCACGAAACCGGGCTTGCTCGCCGCGTTGATCACGGTCGCCAGCAAGATGATGCTCGCGATGATCTGGAGCAGGCGCGTCGCCACCCCCTGCGCACGCTCGGCCTGCCGGCGGCCCAGTCGACTCACGACGACGACGAGGAGGCCGGTAGCCGCCAGCAAGACGCTCGCCTCGGGTCGGTCGATGACCAGCCCCACCAGCACGGCCGTCGCCGCGATCCCGCCGAACCGCCGGTCGCCCGCCAGCAAGCACGCGACCAGCGTCACCGCGAGCGCGAGCACCACGGCAACGACGAGGGGGCGGATGAGGTCGATCACGTTGAAGACCGCATTCCCCCAGATGAGCAGCACGAAGCTCACCGGGAACGCCGTCGGGTAGAGCGGGATCGGCCACCACGCCCGGCTGGTCTGGGGCGGGACGGGCGCGCTCAAGGCGTCGACGGCAGTCGTCATCAGTCGCCTGGGGTCGTCTGGATCGGGACCACGTTGAGCACGGACCCGTCATAGGCGAAGGTTTCGTCGGGCTGACGGGGCACGGCGGTGCCCATGTAGGCGTTCGTCAGCGTCCCGATGATGTTCACGGGCGTGGTCGGCTCCTGGAAGAGGTCCGGGCGCCCCGGGGTCAGGGTGGCGAGGAACGAACTGCTGCGTTCGGCCAGATCGGAGGTCATGGGCGCGCTGTCATCCCAGCCGACGTCGGTGCCATGGTCGGAGAAGACGACCATCACCGGCGGCGTCGGGGCCGCGGATCGTACCGCGTCGACGCTCGCGACGGTCATCCGGCCGATCGTCTCCACGAACCCCGGCCGCAGGGCGAGGCGTTGGCTCGGCGTCTGCGACGCCGGATCGAACGTGTCCCAGCTCGAATCGGGGCTGCGGTCCTCCGGTGCGCCGGTGGCGGTGTAGACCGGCGGGGGATGGGGCGCCGGCACGTGGACGAAGATGAAGCGTGGCCGATCGTGGGGCTCGGCCACGATGGCCGTGGCCTCGTCGAAAGCGGCCTCGATACGCGTCCGCATGACGTCGGCGAACCCGGCCGGGTCGATCGCCTCGAGGATGTCGGCGATGGCGGTCTCGCGGAACAGGACCATCTCGAACTCGCTCGGGCCGGGCGCCTCGATCCGGCGGTCGACGTTGCGGATGTCGAGATGGGACCAGCCGGACGATACCCACACGACGTCGTACCCGGCCGCTCGGATGGCGGCCAGGCCGGCCGAGGTCTCCTGGACGGACCGCAGGCGACGGGCGTCGACGGCGGGGTCATCGCCGAACGGCGCCGAGAGCGAGGGAATATCGGCGATGTGCCGGCCCTCGAGCATCGAGGCGAGCACGATCCGGGTGATCAGGTAGTTCGTCCGCGCGTCGGCGTGGACGGTGAACCCCCGTTCCCGAAGGGCGTCCGGGAAGACGGCGGCGTCCAATCCGGGGAGCCGTGACGCGGCGGTGAGACCCGGGTAACCGTCGATGAGGTACACGACGATGTCGGGCGTGCCATTCGGTGGCATCGGACGAGTGGCGGGACCGGGCGGGGGGAGGAACGCCTCGCCGATGACCGAGAGGAAACCGGGTCGCCCGGCGACGTACAGGAGTGCCGCGCCCAGCGCGATCGTCCCGATGACCTCAAGGAGCCGCGTCGCCGTGGCAGCCACCCGGAGCGTCCGTCCCTGGGGGGCATAGCCGATGAGGACGACGGCGCCCGCAACCACGACAAGCAGGATGCGAGCTTCAGGCCGATCGACGATGAGCCCGATCATGAGGGCCGACGTCGCGATCGCCCCGAGCCGGCGGTCACCGGCCAGCCAACCGAGCAGGACGTTGAGGCCGACCGTGACGACGAGGGCGACGAGCACGGGTCGGACGATCTCGAGGAGGTTGATCTCCGACTCCCCCCAGATGAGCACGATGATGCTCAGCGGGAAGGCGGCCGGGTACAGGAGGGCCTGCCATCCGACGCCGCGGCGCCGGACCGGCTCGGTCGCGGGTGCGACCGTGCCCGCGTGGGCGGTCACGGTCCGGCGACCGGCTGAGTCGCGATCGGGCGCCCGAGGAGCGGCAGGCAGGCCGCGCAGATGGCGAACCCGCTCACCCAGAGGACCGGCAGCGCCAACGTCGCAGCGAGCGGCACCGTCCAGCGCCGGTCGGTCAGGCCACCCCAGGCGACGAGGATGATGGCCAGAGGGAACCGGATGAGCAGCGGGATGGCGATCTGGAACTGGGCGACGGATCCTCCTTCCGGCGTCGTGGATAGGAACTGGATCCAGTCGACCCACAGGTCGCGATCCACGACCACCGACACGCCCACGATGGCCCCGGTGACCCCAAGCGCGATGGCCAGGGCCAGCCACTCTCGTCGAACGGCGAACCATACGAGCCCGACCCCCGGGGTCACCTTCGTCAGCAGCACGAATCCCCAGGTCCACGGGTAGCGGAAGCCCAGCACGATGGCCGCCGCGATCCACAGATGGATATTGCCGTGGTACAGCTCGAGGGCGACCGGGGGCAGGGCGAGGAGCCAGAGCGTCCGAACGCCGCGCCGACCGAGGAAGACGAGGTTCGCAATAAGGAGCGCCGTCCAGATCCACAGGAACGCCGGCCACGAGATCGCCCCGAACGGGTCGAACAGCCGCGCGATCGGTGGGGAGTAGTTGAAGGCCCCGAGCCCGCCGACGCCGGTCCCGTACGGGTTGCTGCCATCGACCGCCCAGTAGGCGAACGCGTCGAACCCGAAGGTCCCGGCGGATGGCGCGACGACGAGGAAGAGATACGCGGTGAAGAGCAGGCCGGCGACGATGGCGCCGTCACGAACGGCCCGGGCTGGGGTCATCCCGGCATCGTGTCAGCCGCGGCGTTCGATGGACACCATTCCATCGTACCGTCGCGTCGGGATGTGGGCCTGACCCACTTCGTCGGAGGCCGGCGACCTGGTCCCGAGCGGCGATTCGCCTGCCATCCAGCCCCATCGGCCGTTCCTCACGGATAGGCGAAAGGTACTGGTCGGCGAGTCCGGAACCCGGTGCTACGCTGCACCGGCCGTGCGTATCCCCCTACTGCTGTACGGGCTCGCCCTGGCCGTTCGGGCGGTCCTCATCTGGCACTTCCCGGAGCCGGCCTACCCCGATTCGTCCTACTACGTCGACGTCGCGCGGGCACTCCATGCGGGGCAGGGCTTCAACGTCGACTTCATCTGGATCTTCGCCGAGGTCGGCGGCAAGCTTCCGGCCGACCCGGTCCTGCCCATCGCGTCGAACGCGCACTGGATGCCGCTCGCGTCCATCGTCCAGGTGCCGTTCCTCGCCGTGTTCGGCGATGTCGCCTGGGCGTCGGCGGCACCGTTCGCCCTGATCGGCTCGCTGGCCGCACCCTTGACCTGGGCGATCGCGCGCGACGCCGGAGCCCGCTCCTGGGTGCAGACCGGCGCGGGTGTTCTCGTCGCGGTCCCGTTGCTGTCGGCGGTCTATCTCGTCCAGCCGGACAACTTCTCGCTCTACCAGCCACTGGTCGCGGGCTCCCTGTGGCTCGGCGCCCGTGGACTCAAGGGATCGGGCCGGGCCTTCGCGGGCGCGGGCCTGCTCGCCGGCCTGGCGACGCTGTCCCGCAATGACGGACTCCTGGTCCTGGTCGCCCTCGGCCTGGCCTTCGCGTGGGATCGCTGGCGAGCCTGGCGTTCGCGCGGGGCGCGACGACCGGCCATCCCATTCGCCGCGGCGGTCGCCTGTGTCGCCCTCTTCGCGCTCGTCATGGCGCCATGGTGGGCCCGACAGCTGGCGGTCTTCGGGTCGCTCTCGCCATCGACGGCATCCGGCAAGGTCCTGTTCATCCGTGACATCTCGGAGTGGAACAGCATCACGACGCCGGCCACCCTGGAGCACCTCCTGGGCATGGGCGCCGGTCCGCTCATCGCCAGTCGGGTCGGGGGCCTGGCGGCCGCCGTGATGATCTACGCGACCCTGGTCGCTGGGTTCGTGCTCGCCCCGTTCATGGTCGTCGGCGGCTGGGCGCGGCGTCGATCGATCGACTTCGGGCCGTTCTTCGCCTTCGCCGGCCTCCTGTTCGCGTTCTCCGCCCTGGTCTCGGCCGTCCACGTCCCCGGTGGCACGTTCATCCATTCTGCGATCGGGCTCGCGCCGCACTCCTACATCCTCGCCCTTGAGGGCATCGCAGTCGGGGTCGCCTGGGTCGCCCGCCGGCGCCCGGCCTGGGACGCCGAGGCCGGCGCCCGATTCTTCGGGACCGCGGCGGTGGTATTCGCGGTCGTCTGTGCCGTCGGCGGCACGCTCGTCGTCCACGCCAACTGGGCGAAGCGGGCAGACCGGTTCCGCGCAGTCGCGGCCGCACTCGACGCGGTGGGGGCCCCGGTGAGCGACCGAGTCATGTCCATCGACGCGTCGGGCACCCGGTTCTGGACCGGCCGGGGCGGCGTGGTCCTCGTCAACGACCCGCTGGACACGGTCGAGGCGGTCGCGCGCGCGTATGGCATCCACTGGCTCGTCCTCGATGCCGGTGACACCGTGACGGTCGCGGGGCCGATCCTCGACAGTGACACCCGGCCGGCGTGGATCGGCTCGCCCGTCTACACGGAGCCGCGGACCGCCACCCCCGGCGGCGACGGGCGCTTCGGCGTGGGCGTCTACCCGGTCTGCGTCGAACCCGACGATCACCGCTGCGCTGCGACGAGGAGCGCCTCGTGACCCGCCGCGAGATGTGGCTGTCCGTCGCGCTCGTCTTCGTCGTGGCGCTGGTGACGCGTGCGATCTTCGCCTCGCAGATCGTGTTCCCCAAGCCGGAAGACACGGCTTATTACGTCGGCGTCGCGCGCAACCTGCTCGACGGACGCGGGCTGGTGTCCGATGCCCTGTGGAGCTACCAGACACCGCCGCTCATCTTCCCGCGGCCCGCGTTCGAGGTGTGGCTGCCGCTGCCGACGTTCCTCGCCGCGATCCCGATGGCCATCGCCGGCTCGACGTTCCAGGCTGCGCAGGTCTCCTCGATCGTCGTCGGGGCGGTCGTGCCGGTCCTGGCCTGGCGCCTCGCCGCGGACGTCGCCGAGGAGCGCGGCCTGCCCACCGGGCGCGCCCGGACCCTGGCCCTCGGCACGGGCCTGACGACGGCGTTCTACCTGCCCCTGCTCCTGCATTCGGCCCTGCCGGACTCGACGATGTCGTTCGCCGTGCTCGCCCTCGCGGCCTGCCTGCTGATGACCCGGATCGCGCGCGAGCCGCGCGGTGCCCGCCTGGGCGATCCACGCGTCATCGGCCTCGGAGCGCTCATCGGCCTGGCCGCCCTGACCCGCAACGAGGCGATCTGGATCGGGCTGACGTGGGCCATCGTGGCGTGGCGGGCACGCGCGTCCACCCGGACCGAACGGGTCCGGATGATCGGCCTCGTCGGCGCGGTCGCCCTCCTGGTCTTCGCGCCGTGGGCGTGGCGCGACTGGGTGGTCTTCGGCAGCCCGTTGCCGGGCCAGGCGGCGGCGAACGCCCTGTCCGTGACGGGCTTCGACATCTTCGCCTGGAACGATCCGCCCACGCTCGCCCGCTACCTCGCGGTCGGGCCTGCCCGGCTCCTCGAGATGCGGGTGGAGGGTCTGGCCCACAACCTGTTCTCCGTCCTGCTGCTGCCGGGGGTGCCGATCTCGCTCATCGGGTTCGCCGCGCTGCCGTGGCAGGGTCGCGACCGAGCCGTCCGCCCGGTCGTCCTCCTGGGGCTGATGACCTTCCTCATCACGAGCCTCGCCTTCCCGGTCGCGACGACCTGGGGCACGTTCCTGCACGCTGCGGGTCCCGTCCACGTCCTGCTCGTCCTGTCGGCACTCCTGGCCCTGGACGCAGGGATCGCTCGCCTCGGCGTGCGGCTTGGCTGGACGCGGCCGGTGGCCTGGCTCGGGGCCCTCCTCGGGGTCTTCGGATCGCTGCTCTTCTCGATCGCGGTCCTGCCGTCATTCGGCAGTGGCTCACGCGCGACCGCCACCCTGTACGAGGAGCTGGCCACGCGGATGGCGGCCATCGGGCATCCGCTTGACGCGTCGAGCGGGCCGATCGTCACCAACTTCCCGATCTGGCTGGCCGAGACGCACGGCGTCCGAGCGCTGGCCCTCCCGGCGGAGAAGCCCAGCGACATCGTCGACCTGGCGTCGGATCCGGCCTTCGCGGGCACACGGCTCGTGATCGTCATCGGCGCCGACCACGGCGGCTGGCCGGGCGTCCTCGACCAGCCCGGGCCGGACGTCGAGTGCTTCCATGAGCTCGAGCTGGGCCCCGGTCCGACGGGTCGAGACGATCCGCTCGGCGACGTTCGGGCCTTCGAGATCGCCTGCCCATGAAAGGCGACCCCTATACTCGGGCGAAGATGGAAGCACGGGCCGGGACGCAGTCCGGGGACAACCGCTTCGACGGGCTCCGTGCGGAAGCGAGCGCGGCCGTTGGCTACAGCGCCAACACGCTGCGCGGCATCCGGGAGCGCTATCGCGAGGCCTACGGGGAGGCGCTCGCGCGCTGGCAGATGCTTCGAGACCAGCTCGACGGCATCGATCGCGGCACCCGCAAGAGTCGGCAACCCGCCACAAGAGCGACGGCCGAGGAGCTCGCGGCGAGTGCCGCCGAGGTGGGGGCGGACGATGCCCTGCGGCGCAACCTGCGCTCGGAGGTCGACCTGTTGATCGAGCAGCTGGGCGGCCACCAGTCCGAACTTGCCAAGCTGGAGCTTGCCCAGAGCACGCTCGAGCGGACATGGCTGTTCATGGAACGCGGCGACGTCTCGCTGGTCACCGAGGCGGACGGCCCGATGACGTCCGGCGACATCCAGATGCGCATCGTCCAGGCGCAGGAGGCCGAACGGTCCCGACTCGCGCAGGAGATCCATGATGGCCCGGCCCAGGTGCTCGGCAACGCCATCTTCCAGATCGAGTACGTCGAGCGCATCCTGCCGACCGACGCGCGTGCCGCGGCGACGGAGCTGGCGACCCTGCGGGAGATGCTGCGCCGCGAGCTGGGCACGCTCCGGGCGTTCATCAGCCTGCTGCGCCCGCCGCTGCTGGACGAGCTGGGTCTCGAGGGCGCCATCATGGACACCATCGAGCACATGAGCGCGATGACGGGGCTGGTCATCGCGACCGACCTGACCGCGCCGAGCGCGGCCCTCGACGATCGCGCGCGAACCGTCGCGCTTCGAGTCACCCAGGAGGCCCTGCAGAATGTCCGCAAGCACGCATCCGCGGGCAACGTGAGCGTCAGCACGTCGCTCGACGGGGATACCTGGACCCTTGAGGTGCGCGATGATGGCCGTGGCTTCGATGCTGGGGCCGTTGCGGCCAGGGGCCGGAGCAACTTTGGCCTCCAGTTCATGCGCGAGCGCGCCGAGTTGATCGGGGCTCGCTTGGACATACGATCGCGACCGGACGGCGGGACCGTCGTTCGACTGTCGATCCCCATCCATGACATGGCGGAGCAGAGGGAGAGCAGATGAGCGCAGTCGACTACGGCGGGCCCGAGCGCCGAAGAGGCGGGCCAGATCGGCGGAACGTCGGGGACCGGACCCGGATCCTGATCGTCGACGACCACGCCCTCTTCCGCGTCGGGATCGCCAACATCCTGAGTCGGGAGCCCGACCTGGACATCGTCGCCGAGGCGGACGACTCGCGGAGCGCCATCGATCGCGCCATCGAGACCTCGCCCGATATCGTCCTGATGGACCTCTCGCTGCCGGCACCGGGCGGGATCGAGACGACCCAGCGCATCAAGCGCGAGCTGCCCTCGACGGCCATCATCGTGCTCGCGGTCAGCGAGGACGAGGACGCCCTGTTCGATGCGATCAAGGCCGGTGCCGCGGCCTTCATCCTGAAGGACGTGGGGCCCGACGACCTCGTCACGATCATCCGTCGGGTGGTCGCCGGCGAGTACCTCATCAACGACAAGGTCTTCGCGAAGCCGGCCGTCGCCTCACGCGTCCTCAAGGAGTTCCGCGAGCTGGCGGTCTACGGCCAGGAGGCCGCCCCGATCTTTGCGCCGCTCTCACCGCGCGAGGTCGAGATCCTCGACAATATCGCGCAGGGCATGACCAACAAGCAGGTCGCCTATGCCTTGTCGATCAGCGAGCAAACGGTCAAGAATCACATGAGCTCCATCCTGCGCAAGCTGTCCGTCAACGACCGGACCCAGGCGGTCGTCTACGCGATGCGCCAGGGCTGGATCCGGATGCCGGAGGACTGACCGATCACGACCCCAGCGACGCACGCGACCCGCGAACGCCCATGACCGACGCGTCGACGACCGAGCCGACCACCGCCGACGCCCCAGCGACCGAGGCTCCGCCGGCAGAGACCACAGATGTCCCCGCCCCGCGAACGCTGGCCGAGCTGTCGGCTCGCCTGACGGCGGAGGTCGAGCGTCTCGACAGCGAGCTCGGCGAGGTGGACCTGCTCGTGACGCAGGCCACCACGGAGGCCGCGCGACACGAAAGCCGCCGGAACAGCACAGCCGAGAAGCTCGCGACCCTCACCGGGCAGGGCGAGTCCAACGAGCTCCTCGATCTGAGCGCCCAGCTGACGTCCCTCACCAAGCGGGCCGCGCTGATGGAGTCGCAGGTCGACGTCCTCGAGGGCAAGCGTCGCGCCCTGGCCCGGCATCGCGAGGCGATGGCGCTGTACGCCGATGCGGTCGCGGCGATGGACCCATCGACGCCGGTGGGGTCGCCCCAGGGCGCAGCCAGGGCGGGACGGAAGGTGGCGGCGTCCGACGGCGAGACGATGGCCCCGGCCGTCTCCCGCCTCGTGCTCACCGGCCAGGAGGACCTGCGACGCGAGATCGCGCGGGCGATGCATGACGGGCCCGCCCAGAGCCTGACGAACATCATCCTCCAGGCGCAGATCGTCGAGCGGCTCGTGGCCAAGGACCCGGCCGCGGCGCTCGGCGAGGTCCATCAGCTGATCGGCATGGTCCAACGGACGCTCGAGGCTACTAAGACGTTCATCTTCGACGTGCGACCCATGGTCCTCGATGACCTCGGCCTGGTCCCGACGCTCCGGCGATCCGCGCGCGAGCGCGGGCGCAAGGCCGGGGTCGCCGTCGACTTCGACTCGATGGGCCAGGACCGCCGGCTCCCGATGGACCTCGAGAGCGGGCTGTTCCGCATGCTCGACGAGGCCCTCGTCGGGTATCTCGAGCGATCGCCGACCCGCATCTCGATGCGCCTCGACTGGTCCGACCAGGTCGAGGCCCGGGTACATGCCGAACGGACCAGCGAGAGCGAGGCCAAGCCGGCGCCCGAGGCCGCCGAGGCAGCCGTCCCGACCGGCGCGGATCTCCCGCCGGCGCTCGCGGCGATGATGGAGGACCGCCGGGCCGACGCCCGCGACGCCGCCGAATCGGCGCGACGCGACGCGATCGTCGCCTTGCCCGTCCCGATCTGGCAGGAGATCCAGAGCCGCGCGGCCACGCTCGGCATCCTCGCCGACCTGTCCGACGACGGATCCGAGCTGCACCTGGTCGCGGAAGCGCCGGTCCCAGCGGAGCGATGATGTGGGCCGACTGGCCGGCGTCCGCGGACAGGGGCTGGTCGAGTACGGCCTGATCCTCGTCCTGACCGTCCTTTTCACGATCGTGATCCTGGGCGTTTTCGGCGGAACGGTGGCCGATGTGCTCGCACGCATCGGGGAGGCGATCGACGCCGCGACGGGGGGTACTTGACGGCTTTGCAGCGAACCCCGCACGAACGTGGCGCGGGGGCAACAGCGGCCCTCCGGTAAGTCCGGGCACGTTCGGTACCATCGTGCTAGTGCTTTCCTGGAGCACCTCTCCATATAGTGGCGCAGCCCTCAGATTTCGGGGGTGAGTACTCATCCAGGAGGCTGCCACATGGCGCTCTTCACTTCGTTCCTCGCTTCCCTTCGCCGGGACGAGGAAGGCCAGGGTCTCGCCGAGTATGCGTTGATCCTCGCCCTCATCGCGATCGTCGCGATCGTCGCTCTGATCTTCCTGGGCGGCCAGGTCAGCACCATCCTGAGCACGGTCGGCGACTCGATCTAGTCGTCGGTCCTCAGTGATCGAAAAAGACCGCCGGACCTCTTGAGGACCGGCGGTCTTTCGTTTTGCAGGACGGCCATGCAACCCGCGTCTGGCGCCTTGACAGTCTCTGGGAACCGCCCGTACCGTGACACGTCCCATGAGCCCCGCGCTCGTGGAATCTGCACGGAGAGGAGGTACCCCCAGACACATGTCCCCGCTTCATGCTCTTATCTCGTCCTTCCGTCGGGAAGACGGCCAGGGTCTCGCGGAATACGCGTTGATCCTCGCCCTCATCGCCATCGTGGCGATCGTGGCACTCATCTTCCTCGGCACCCAGGTCAGCACCATCCTGAGCACGATCGGCGATTCGATCTAGTCGCTGAGTCAACCCCAGGGCCAACGAGGCCGTCGGCGCCCCCCAGGGCACGGCGGCCTTTCTCGTTGCTGGTGCGCGCGCGTCCACAGGCCAACCTTCGGGCTATTGACACGTACCCCCCTCGACCTATGGTGGGATCACCGGCCACGGGTGGTCGGCGCCCGCTAGCGAGCCTCGTGGAAAGGAGGTGAATCAAGATGACCGCGCACCCGCGTCTGGTCGCCATCGTCAACCGGATCCGACAAGTCGATGGCCAGGGCCTGGCTGAATACGCTCTTATCCTCGCGCTTATCGCAATCGTCGCTATCGTCGCCCTCATCTTCATGGGTAGCCAAGTCAGCGACAAGCTCAGCGTCATCGGAAGTCAGCTGGAATCAGTCCAACCGTAGGGATCCCGACCGTCTACTTGTTCCTTGGCTGACAGCCCGCCGAACCGGCGGGCTGTCGACGTTTTCGGCCCCTGCATCAGGGGTCGCGCACCACGTCACGGACGGCCGGGCACGTCTCGCCCCGACCTTTCAGGAAACCTTGCGTCACGCACGGATTCCTGCCGTTTCCTCCTAATGGTCCTAGGCCTTTCGTATAGTCGCGGGCCCCGGGGCCGATGCTACAGTGGTGCCACCTGTCACAAGCCTCTCGGGGAGTAACAACTTGAAGCGCTCTAATCGTCTGGTCCTGCTCGTCGGGGTCTTTCTCGCGATCGTTGCCTTCGTCGGGATCCTCCTGCTCGTGCGCCAGCCGGGCGAGGTCAAGGACAAGCCACCGACCACGGGATTCGTGCTCATCGCGACCGTCGATATCCCCCTGTCCGGGCGGATCGAGGCGTCCGCGCTCAAGCGAACCGAGCTCCCACTCGACTCCATCAACCCGGGCGCGTTCTCGGACGTTTCCCAGGTCGTCGGGAAGATCGCCCGCCAGCCGGTCGCGACCGGCGCCCAGATCACGGCTGACACCATCACCGGTGGCGCCCAGGGCGAGATCCTCGACATCGTGACGCCTCCGGGCCTGCGAGCCATCGCGGTCCAGGTCGACCAGGTCACCGGCGTCGGTACGGTCATCAAGACCGGCGACTACGTCGACCTCGTCGGCGGCGTGACCGGCGACAAGTTCCCGGTCATCACGGTCAACCCGGCCGATGACTCGGTCAGCGTCGTCAGCGGCCTCAACAGCACCAGCGTCAAGATCCTGCTGCAAGGCATGCAGGTCCTCGGCACCCTGTTGCCGCCGGCCGCGGAGACCACCACGACCAACGACAACAGCGGCGACAACGCCGACCAGAACGGCAACACCTCGCAGCCGGGCACGGCCCTCAACGGCCAGCAGCAGATCGTGATCCTCGCGGTCGACGCCCAGCAGGCCGAGGTCATCAAGTTCGCCCAGCTCGACTCGTCCATCACGCTCGTGCTTCGTTCGCCGGACGACTTCCTCGATCCGGTCACGCACGAGCCGACCGCGCCGCTCCCCAACACCACGACCGGTGTCAACCTCAAGACCCTCGTCGACACCTACGGGGTCGTCCCGCCGGAAGTCGTCGAGACCGTGACCCCGCGGTAAGGCCTAGACCGGAAACGGCCGAACGTCGGCCGAGCTGAGACAGCCCAGACGCGGCGGGCGCGGCGGACCCACCAGGGGTCGCGCGCCCGCCGTCGTCAAGGGCCTTCGATCGATCCTCGGACCGATCACCTACCCGAAGAGCAAGATCAGAGCGAGATGGCCGACCAGATCCGAGTCCTCGTCGTCGACGACATCCCAGAGACCCGCGATCACCTCACGAAGCTGCTGAGCTTCGAGAGCGATATCGACGTGGTCGGTTCGGCCTCGTCCGGACGCGAGGCGCTGGACGTGGCCAGCAAGCTCAAGCCCGACATCATCCTCATGGACATCAACATGCCGGACATGGACGGCATCACGGCGACGGAACAGATGGCCGCGACCCTCCCCTCGGCGGCCGTCGTGATGATGTCGGTCCAGGGCGAGGCGGACTACCTTCGACGGTCCATGCTGGCGGGGGCCAGGGAGTTCCTCGTCAAGCCGTTCAGCAGCGACGAACTCACCGCGTCGATCCGACAAGTCCACTCGCGTGAACGCGACAAGGCCAGCCGCATGGCGGCCGTCCCGACGGTCGCCACCGGCGGCGGCTCGGGCGAGTCGGCCGATGAATACGCGGGAGAGCCGGGTCGGGTCGTCGCCGTGTTCAGTCCCAAGGGCGGCGTCGGCCGCACGACGGTCGCCGTCAACCTGGCGGTCGCCGCGGCCACGGACCTCGGCAAGAAGGTCGTGCTGGTCGATGCCTCGTTCCAGTTCGGCGACGTGGGCGTCCTGCTCAACCTGAATCCCAAGAGCAAGTCGATCGCCGACCTCCTGCCGCAGCTCGAGGCGAACGAAGCCGACGCGATCGACGTGTTCGTCATCGACCACAGCTCTGGCGTGCGCGTCCTGCTCGCCCCGCCGACGCCCGAGACGGCCGAGCTGATCACGCCGGCCGCCGTCCGCAAGGTGATCGACTCGCTCCGCCGCAACCACGACCTCGTGGTGGTGGACTGCACCGCATTCTTCAACGACACCACGCTGGCGATCCTTGACATCGCCGACGTGATCCTGACGATGCTGAGTCTGGAGATCACGAGCATCAAGAACATGCGCTTGTTCCTCGAGGTCGCCCAGCAGCTCGGATACGAGACTGGAAAGGTCCGCCTGATCCTCAATCGCGCCGATTCGGCGTTGGGCATCCGCGTCGTGGACGTCGAGCAATCGATCGGCCGCAAGGTCGACGAGACGATCGTCAGCGACGGCCGCAGCGTCGTGTACGCGCTCAACCGTGGAGTACCGTTTTACCTGTCCAACAAGGAGGCCCAGGTCTCCCAGGACATCCTCCGCCTCGCTCGGGCGGTCACTGGTGAACGTCAGAGCGTGCCAGCCGGCGATGAGAGCCGGAAGTCCAACCAGAAGAAGTCCCTGTTCGCGTGGCGATGAACACGGCCGTAGTGAGCCCCTCGGGGCGAAAAGGGGTGTAGGCGATGTCCCTCCTGAAGCGGATCGAGAGCGCTCGACCGGGGTCCACTGGACCCGACGCAGCGCCGGGCGCTCCCGGCTCGAACCTGCCGGTCGCACCGGGCGGTGCGCCGCCCACGCCGACCTCGCCGAGGCTGACCAGCCAGGCGCCGGTCCGCGAGTCGTTCCGGGACGTGAAGTTCCGGATCCAGAACCGGGTCATCCAGGACCTGGATCCGAAGCTCGACCTGTCCAACCAGGTCGAGGTCCGGCGCCAGATCGAGGAGATCTTCGGCAAGGTCATCGACGAGGAAGGCCTCGCGCTGACCCGGGCCGAGCGCGTCCGGATGCTGGAGCAGATCACCGACGAGATCATCGGCCTCGGGCCGCTCGAGCCGCTCCTGCGGGACGAGTCGATCACCGAGATCATGGTCAACGGCCCGCGCCAGGTCTACATCGAGCGCTCCGGCAAGCTCGAGCTGACGAACGTCGTCTTCCAGAACGACGACCACGTCATGCGCATCATCGACCGCATCATCGCCCCGATCGGTCGCCGGGTGGACGAGTCGAGCCCGATGGTCGACGCCCGCCTGACGGACGGCTCCCGCGTCAATGCCATCATCCCGCCGCTTTCATTGGTCGGCCCGGTCATCACCATCCGCAAGTTCTCGGCGTCGCCGTTCACGGTCGACGACCTCATCCGGTTCGGGACCGCCACGGCCGAGATGTTCGACTTCCTTCGCGCCTGCGTGGAAGCTCGCCTGAACATCTTCGTGTCCGGCGGCACCGGCTCGGGCAAGACGACCACCCTCAACGTCCTCTCGTCGTTCATCCCGAACGACGAACGGATCGTCACCATCGAGGACGCCGCCGAGCTGCAGCTCCGCCAGGAGCACGTGGTGACGCTCGAGTCCCGCCCGCCGAACATCGAAGGCAAGGGCGCCGTCCCGATCCGCGAGCTCGTCCGCAACGCACTGCGCATGCGGCCCGATCGCATCATCGTCGGGGAGTGTCGTTCCGGCGAGGCCCTGGACATGCTCCAGGCCATGAACACCGGCCATGACGGCTCGATGTCGACCGGTCACGCCAACAGCCCGCGCGACATGCTGTCGCGCCTCGAGACGATGGTCCTGATGGCCGGCGTGGATCTGCCCCTGCGGGCCATCCGCGAGCAGGTCGCCTCGGCCGTCGACCTCATCGTCCAGCAGAGCCGTCTCAAGGACGGCACCCGCAAGATCGTGAACATCACCGAGGTCCAGGGCATGGAGGGTGATGTGATCGTCATGCAGGACGTGTTCGTCTTCGAACAGACGGGCGTCGTCGAGGGCAAGATCCAGGGCCGGCTCAAGCCGACCGGGATCCGCCCGAAGTTCGTCGAGAAGTTCGAGGTCATGGGCATCAACCTGCCGCCTGGCCTGTTCGGCTTCACCTACTAGGCCACGGAAGGAGCTTCGCCCGTGGATACCATGACGCTCGCGATCGCCGGAGTCGCCGCCCTGGCGATCCTGCTCATCGCGATCGGCGTCGCCACCTCCGGTGGGTCGGGGATCTCCGACCGCCTCGAGCGTTACGCGTCGAACCGCCCGGCCAAGCCCGCCCCGACCGGCCAGGGCGCCATCGCCGACATGATCACCCAGAGCGCGACCCTCGCCAGCCTGAACAAGGTCGTCGAGAATCGCGACTTCGGCGCCAATCTTCAGCGCGAGATCGCGCGCGCCGACCTCAAGCTCAAGCCATCGGAATACCTGCTCATCTGGATCGGCTGCACCGTCGGCGTGCCGGTCGCGATGCTCCTGCTGTCGGTCTTCCTGCCGACGCTGGGCAACCCGATCTTCCTGCTCATCGGCGGACTCGTCGGCTTCTTCATCCCGCGCTTCTGGCTCGCCCGCCGGCGGAATGGCCGTCTCGGTGCCTTCAACAAGCAGCTCCCGGACACGATCACCCTGATCGCGAACGCGCTGCGCGCCGGGTCGTCGTTCCTGCAGGCCATCGAGCTGGTCGTGCGCGAGTCCCGTCCGCCGATCTCGACCGAGTTCGGCCGGGTCATCCGCGAGGTCAACCTGGGCCTGCCCTTCGACCAGGCACTCGAGAACATGGTCCGACGCGTGCGATCCGACGACCTCGAACTGATGGCGACCGCCATCTCGATCCAGCACCAGGTCGGCGGCAACCTCGCCGAGATCCTCGACTCCATCGCGTTCACGATCCGTGAGCGCGTCCGCATCAAGGGCGAGATCCGGACCCTGACCGCGCAGCAGCGACTGTCGGGCTACGTCGTCGGCTTCCTGCCGATCGGGTTGGCGGGCTTCCTGTTCATCGCGGCCCCGGACTTCATGTCACCCATGTTCACGAAGCCACCGGAGGTCCTCGGGCTTCCGGGCGGCGTCATCATCCTGCTTCTTGGCGGTTTCATGATGTTCATCGGATTCATGATCATCCGCAAGATCGTCGACATCGAGGTCTAGCCCGATGCCCATCCTGCCTATCGTCATCGCAGCCGTCGCAGCCGGAGCGATCCTGCTCATCTTCATCGGACTCGCCGGCAGCTCGCCGGTCGACCCGGTCCAGGCCCGCCTGACCCAGCTCGGGTCGATGCAGGCCAAGAACCTCGAGGAGCTGGAGCTCCAGGCCCCGTTCATCGAGCGGACCCTCCGCCCGCTGGCGTCGCGCCTGTCCAACAGCGTCTCGCGGGTCACCAGCACGTCGTTCTCGGATCGCACCGAGAAGCGCCTGGCCCTGGCCGGCAACCCCGGCGACCTCCGCGTCGCCGACTGGCTCGGCATCAAGGCCATCGGCGCCATCGTCGGCGGCATCCTGTTCTTCCTGCTGTTCGTCGTGCTCGGCGTCCTGAAGTTCCCGGTGCTCATCGGGTTCGTCCTGACGGCCGTCGGCGTCGCGTTCGGCTACACGATCCCGGAGTTCTGGCTCGGGGGCCGGGTGCGCAAGCGCCAGAAGGCCATCCTGATGATGATCCCGGACTCGCTCGACCTCCTGACGATCTCCGTGCGCGCCGGCCTCGGCTTCGATGCGGCGCTCGGACGCGTCGTCGAGAAGCTCAAGGGCCCGCTGTCCGATGAGTTCCGTCGGGCGCTGGCCGAGGTCCGCGTCGGCAAGGCGCGGCGCGAAGCCCTCCGGGACATCGTGCCTCGGACCGAGGTCCAGCCGCTGACCAACTTCATCGGCGCGATCATCCAGGCCGAGCAGTTGGGTGTGTCGATCTCCAAGGTGCTCCAGGTCCAGTCCGAGCAGCTCCGTATCGAGCGGCGCCAGCGGGCTGAGGAGCAGGCGGCGAAGGCGCCGATCAAGATGCTGTTCCCGCTCGTTGGCTGCATCTTTCCGTCGCTGTTCATCGTCATCCTTGGCCCGGCCATCATCCTCATCATCCAGAACCTGACGATCTGACCACGGACACCACACCGGACGCCCGGGCGACCGCGCTGGTCGCCCGGAACGTTACGCGCGGGACCATGCTCGCCACGCGGGTCGAGGTCGCCGCGAGTCTCTGGGGCAAGTTCATGGGCCTGATGGGGCGTGCCGCGCTGGCGCCCGACGCCGGCCTTTGGCTGCCCGACAGCAACGGCATCCACATGATGTTCATGCGGTTTCCGATCGACGCGGTGTTCCTCGATCGACCTGACCCCGCCGACGGCGCGGGCCGCCGCGTGGTCTCCGTCCATCGGTCGCTGCGGACGTGGACCGGGATGGTGCCACTAGTCCGTGGCGCCCACGGCGTCCTCGAGCTCCCGGTCGGTGCGATCGAACGCACCGGAACGCTCGTCGGGGACGTGGTCGCCTTGGAGAACCCGGCGCCCGACTGAGCGCACGCGTGTCGGTGACGCTCGGCGCGCATAAGCGCGAGTGCAGCCTCGCGGTCGATGATCGACCGATGTCGGTCCTCGCGCGCGCCCTCGATCTCGCATTCCCGGCGGTCTGCGTGGGTTGCGGCCGCGAGGGCGAGCCGATCTGCGCCGCGTGTACCCCCGAACTCGACGTCCGCCTGGACCTGGCGGCCGGCGTGCCGATCGGCTTACCGGCCGACATGCCGGACGGGCTCCTCCAGGTCGAGTGGTGCGCGCCGTTCAGCGGCACCGTCCGCGACGCGCTCCATCAGCTCAAGTACGGCGGCGAACGCCGCCTCGCCGTCCCGCTCGGGCAGGCGCTCGCCCGACGCTGGGCGAGGGCCGGCGCCGTGGGTGACCTCCTCGTTCCGGTGCCGGTCCATCGCGACCGGGCCGCGCAGCGCGGCTATGACCAGGCGGTCCTGCTGGCCCGGGCGGCCGGCCGATCGCTCGGGATGCCGGTCGTCGAGGCGCTCGAGCGCCGGACAGCAACGACCGCCCAGTTCCAGCTCGATCGGCGGGCCCGCGCAGCCAACGTCGCCGGCGCGTTCCACGTGTCCTCGGGCCGGGCGCCCGCCGCGATCCGTGGTCGCTGGGTCGTCCTCGTCGACGACGTCATGACCACCGGCGCCACGCTTTCGGCCTGCGCGGCGGCTCTCCTCGAGAGCGGCGCCCAGGCGGTCTCGGCGGTCACGGTCGCACGCGAGCGCTGAGGGTCGGTGTGCCCGCGGCCGGGGCGGCGGAACCGGGCGGACTATACTCAGGCTCTGGCACTCGGCCCTCGGGAGGTGACGAATGCGAACCATCGTCAAGGGCAAGAACGTCGAGGTCCCCGAGCGCGTCCGCGCGTACGCCGAGCGCAAGCTCGGGCACATCGCGCGGATCGTCGACGATCGGACGGACGCCCTCGTCGAGCTCTCCAACGAGCACCATCGCAGTGCCGCCGATGCCCACATCGTCGAGGTGGCCCTGGTCGTGAACGGGCAGACGATGCACAGCCGGGCGACGGGCTCGAGCTACCAGGCCGCCCTCGACACCGTCGTCGACAAGGTCGAGCGCCAGGCCGTCTCGCACAAGGAACGGCCCCGCGTGCGCGCTCGCCCGACCCAGGAGAAGGCCATCCTGCGCCGGGTCGCGGACGGTACCGTCGAGGCGACGCCCGTGTCGCGTGTCGTCAAGAGCAAGCGCTTCGCCATCGAGCCGATGTTCGAGGAGGACGCCATCCACGCGATGGAGGAGCTCGGCCATCGCTTCTTCGTCTTCGTGAACGCGGAGAACGAGCGGATCGCCATCCTCTACGCCCGGGACGACGGCGGCTACGGCCTGATCGAGCCCATCGTCGGCGGCGATTACACCGGCGGCCAGGGTCGAGCCAACGGCCGTCATTGACGAGGGCCGGTCGTCCCCTCCGGAACGCGATACTCGCCGGCCGCCCGCGTCAGCAGCCCGGCGTCGACCATGTATCGACGGAGCGAGGCGACGTCCGGGTGGAAGATCGCCAGACGCTGGTTGACCTCCTTCTCCGGGTAGGGGCGATCCTCGGTGAAGCAGCGGTCCCGCAGGTAGCGCAGCACGACGAGCCGCTTGGCCTCGGGCGCCGGGATCGTCGTGAGCCGATCGGCCTCGAAGTACCCACGCAGGACTAGCGCCACGTCGGCGGGCAGCGGTTCGCCGGCCGGCCCGACGCCAGGTCCGGCATCCGATCGGGCATCGGGTTCGAGGGCGGCCAGCCGGCGGCCGAGCGCCCCGATCGCCTCGGGTCGGAGGGCGTGCCTGACGCCGTGACCGTCGTCGGTCGTCGCCACCAGGCCGGCGTCCACGAGCTTGGCCAGCTGGCGTCGGACCGTCGCGCCGGGCAGCCCCAGGTCGGCGGCCAGGTCCGACTCGGTCGCCGGCTCACCGGCCAGGCGACCGGCCAGGCGCAGCCGAGTCGGATCGGCGAGGGCCCGGAGCGCGGTCAGCATGTCGTGGTCCATGGCGCGCGCATCGTACGATGCGCCCGTGCTTCCAGACGGCCGTCGCCTCGGTGCCCACCTGCCCCTGGCGAACGGCATGGTGAAGGCCGTCGAGCGCGCCCACACCATCGGGGCCTCGGCCTTGCAGATCTTCGGCGACAACCCGACCGCCTGGCGTCGCCGCGCCGAGCCGCCGGCAGAGCTGCCCGCCTTCCGCGAGCGGCTCCTGGCCCGCGATGTCGGACCCGTGGCCATCCACGCGTCGTACCTCATCAACCTGGCCGGCCCGGAACCGGACTTCCGGGAACGGTCGATCTCGTTGCTGGCGCATGAGCTCCGAGCCGCGCCAGCGTTCGAGGCGCGGTTCGTCAACGTCCACATCGGATCCCACCGGGACACGTCCGTCGCGGCCGGCACGACCCGGCTGGCCGACGCGGTCGCGCAGGTCCTCGCCGAGGTCGACGACGCGCCTGGTGCCGCACGGCTCGTGCTCGAGAACTCTTCCGGCAGCGGGTTCGGGCTCGGGACGAGCGTGGCCGAGCTGCACGACATCGCCGACGCGATCGCCGCGCGCGGGATCGCCGACGACCGGATCGCGTTCTGCCTCGATACCGCCCATGCCTGGGGCGCGGGCGTGGACCTCTCGAGCCCGGACGCCATCGACGCCTTCCTGGCCGACTTCGACAGGCGGATCGGGCTCGACCGCCTGGTCATGGTCCATCTCAACGATTCGAAGTCGGAGCGTGGCTCGCATGCCGACCGCCACGAGCACCTCGGGGCCGGCCGGATCGGGGCCGCGGGCCTCGCGGCGATCCTGACCCACCCGGGCCTCAGCAAGACGACGTACTACCTCGAGACGCCTGGCATGGACGAGGGCTACGACGCGGTCAACGTGGCCCGTGCCTACGACCTGGCGGCTGGCCGGCCGCTCGCGGACCTGCCGCCCGAGGCGCTGACGATGCGCGGCAGCCGTGCCCGGACGGGACCGCCCGATCCCGCACCGAGCGAGCTCGCGTCATGACCCCGGCGCCGTCGCGCCCGCGCGACGCGATCGCCAGGGACGTGATCGCGCTGCTCGTGCTCCTCGCCGTCGCGGCCGCCCTTCGCTTGCCGGACCTGGCGACGCGGGGCACCTGGGACGCAGACCAGGGCCACGACATGCTGGTCCTGCGTGCCCTTGTCCGGAATGGCGTCGTGCCGCTCCTCGGTCCGCCGACGTCGATCGGCGACTTCCACCACGGCGCGGTCTACTACTACCTGCTCGCCCCGTCCGCCGCCCTCACCGGCGGCGATTCGCCGCTCGCCGTGACCCTCGAGATCGCCCTGTTCGGGATCGCCGCCGTGGGCGTGACCTGGTGGCTCGCCCGGTCCATCGCCGGCCCGATCGCCGGGTTCGTGGCGGGTCTCGCGATGGCGGTCTCGGCGTCCGCGGTCGAGGAGTCGACGTTCATCTGGAACCCGAACCTCATCGCCCTGTCGAGCGCGGTCGCGCTGGCCGGCGCGTGGCGCGCCTGGTCGACCGGGCGTGCCCGATGGTGGCTCCTGGCCGCGGTCGGCACGGCCGTGACGATGCAATGCCACGTCCTCGGCGTGACCCTCCTTCCGGTGACTGGCGCGTTGCTCGTCGCCGACGCGCGCCGCCAGGCCGCGGGGCCCGGCCGTCAGGCGGTCGTCCGCGCGGGTCTCGCCGGTCTGGCGATCGTCGCCCTGACGTACGTCCCGCTCGTCGTCCACGAGCTCACGACCGACTTCGCCGAGGTCCGGGCGGCGCTCGACTACCTGCAGGCCGGCGGCGACCCGGTCGCGTCGCCCCTCATCACGCGCGTCCTCGTGGTGTTCATCCGCGTCGTCTCGTGGCCACTGACCGGGCTGATCACCAATTCACTCGCCGCCGCCGTGGCGGCGTTGGCGATCGTGATCGGCATCGTCATCTGGCGCTGGCGCAGCCCCGATGCCGACGAACGGACGGCGGTCCGCTGGCTTGGCCTCGGGCTGCTCTGGACGGCGGGCTTCCTGACCGTCGCCGCGGCGAGCCTCGCGGTCGTGGTGCCGGGCCTCCCCAACGACCACTACCACGCATTCGCGGACCCGATGGTCTTCGTGCTGGCCGGGATCGGGGCGGCGGCGGCCGGGCGGAACTGGCGGGAGTCACCCGACCGACGACCGGCGACGCTCGTGCCAGTCGTCGTCGCGGGCGTCGTCGGCGTGGCCTTCGTCGCGTGGAACGTGGCCCACCTGCCACCATCGATCGCGCCCGATGGCGGGTTTCCCGCGGCTGCCGAGGCGGCGACGCGCATCCAGGCGGCGACGGACGCGCGAGCCATGGCCATCCGCTCGCTGCCGACCTTCAAGCCGGCCGACACGTACGGGTACCCGCTGACCCGCGATGGCGTCCATATCGTCCCCGAGGAGGCGACCCAGACCCTCGTGATCGTGTGCGACGCGCTCTTCGAGACGGCGATCGCGTCGCCATGCGGCGGCCCGGCGGAAGAGGCGATGCTCCAGGCGGACCCGTTCCCCGCAACGGGGGCGGACGGGGCCGGTCAGGCGCCGGTGGTGCGCGACCGGTTCGAGGCCGCGCCCGGACGGTACGTCACGGTCTACGTCCAGCCCTGATCCCGGAACCGGAAAGGCGAACGCCGGCGCCCCAGACGCCGGCGTTCGCTGTCCCCGAGACCCGGACGGTGGAGGGCGGTCCGGGTCGTGCCCTGGTAGATGCTCAGTAACGGCCCCGCTCAGGTCCCGCGCTGCGCGTGACCGGTCGAACGGATCCGATGCCCACACCGACCGGCGTCGAGCTCCCCCCGGCACCCATCGGTCGGCCGGGCGCGGCTGGACGACCCAGCGTGCGCTCGTTCGAGCGATCGGCGTTGCCCGAGGCCGACTCCGTCGGCTGGAACGGACGGCCGTAGCGGCGCATCCGCACGGCCAGGTAGTACTCCATGATCTGGCGGACCTGCGGCTCGGTGAGGAGCTCGTCCGCGCGAAGCGAGTACTCGACGCGGGCGGTCGGGTTCATCGAGCCCGAGGCCACCAGGCCGAGGTATTGAGGCGTATCAGCGTCGTCGCGCAGTTCGCGCAGGCCCCGCGCCAGTTTCGTGGCGGTGCCGAGCGACGGCATGCGGTCCCCGCGGATGAGCCGGGAGATCGTCGAGTGGTCGACGCCCGACTGCTGGGCAAGTTGCCGCTGGGACATCTTCTTGGCCTTGAGCTGGGCTCTCAACCATTCGTTGAAGGCTCGGCCGTTTTGGGTCGTCATATCAGAGAGGGCGCTCCGTCCGGGTCGGCCCGCGGCCGATGCCGCGATACCCCAACTATCGAGTCAGCCCAAGGGGTCCTGTATCCCCCGTTGGTACCGCTTGCACGCTCGCAACACCCCTCTGCGACCGGGTGAGTCCGGTGCGGTCAGGCCGGGAGAGGGGCGAAGAAGATCGGGGTGTCCCCCCGGACGAATGTACGTCCCCCAGCGACGGGCGGTTCACCGTCCGGACCAGGTGCCCGCGCGTTCAGACGGTCGAGAGGGGCGTCGCCGCCGTCGCCGGCTGCACGATCTGGCCCATGCCGCGTGGCTTGGGCGAGATGACATAGGCGATGGAACCGAGCACGATGACCGAGAAGACGCTGATCACGCGGTCGAGCAGGGCGATCGCCGTCGCCTCGGGGAGCGGGATGCCATAGGCGACGGTCAGGACGCCGACCACGCCCGCCTCGACGATCCCGAGGCCGGCCGGGCTGAGGGGCACCGCCGTCAGCAGCGAGCCGATCAGCGCCACGAAGACCGCCCCCGACAGGCCCAGCTCCACGTCCGGGAAGCCCAGCGCCTGGACCACGAAGTAGAGCCGCAGCGCCTCCGTCATCCAGATGGTGCCCGTCAGAAAGAGCAGCACGGGCATCTGCCGCAGCCGGACGGCCCCGAAGACCCCCTCCTCGAATCGATCGTACAGATCCAGGACGTTGTGCGGGAGCGGCAGGGCGATGATGATCCGTCGCCCGAAGTTGCGCATCGTGAAGAGCCCGACCGCGAGCACGGCGACGACCACGACACCGATCCCGAAGACGATCTGGATGGCCGCTGGCAGCCCGTCGCGGAAGCTCCAGTAGCCGGCGGCGATGCCCAGGAGCGCGATCGCGATCAGGTCGAGGCACCGCTCGATGAAGACGGTCCCGAACGTCCGGCTCAATGAGACGGTGCTGTTGATCTTGAGGAGATAGGCGCGGTAGAAGTCGCCGAGCTTGGCGGGGACCACGCAGTTGACCAGCCAGGACAGGAAGATGATCTCGGTAGAGTCCTTGGTCCGGATCTGGAACCCGGTCCCCCGCAGCAGGATCGCCCAGCGCAGACCGCGCAGGGGGAAACCGCTGTAGAACACGAGGAACGCGACCAGTACGAGCGCCGGGTTCGCGGCGGCGATCAGGGACGGGACCTTCGAGAGTACCTGCCAGTTGAGGCCGACGAAGGCCACGATGATGGCCAACGGGACCAGGATGGAAACGATGGTCTTCGTCTGGCGCAGGCGCGTTCCGAGCGAGACCTGCTCGGGCGTCACGTCGTCCTCGGCGGGCGCCGGGCCGGTCGCCGGGCGCGGCTGGGCAAGCTCCAAGCCGGGGCTGATCTCCATGGGTTCGGAGGCTACCGGCCCGGGCGGCTCGTTCGCCACCGGCCGATGGTCCTGTTCGTCGGGTCCGCTCATGACGGACCTTCAGACGAGTGGCCCGTGCCGATCGCCTCGGGCTGGATCCGGCCGCGCCCGCGGCTGCGCTGGACGATCTTCGCGACCGGGGTCACGAGCCGGGCGAGGTAGCTCGCCCGCCCGGGGACGAGCTGGGCCGAGGCGAGCGCGGCCAGCAGCCCAGCCGGGGTCGAGGGATCGCCATCGACGACCGTGTACGCGACCGCGACCTCGAGCGTGGTATGCGCGTCCGACACGGCGACCACGGGACGTCCGACCTCGCGGGCGAAGGCCAGGGCGCGATCGTTGCCGCTGCCGACCAGGCGGGCGTTGTGGCCCTCGATCCAGTCGACGTGGGCCGCGATGGCCTCCATCCGGGCGTCCTTCAAGAGCGACCCACGCCATTGATCGAACGGGTGCGGGATGCCGACCAGGCCCCCCTGGTCGCGAGCGGCCCGGATGGTCGCGAGAGCCGGGAGCCCGGGCGGGATCGTTTGTTCGAGGAAGATGCAGATCAGGTCCCCGTCCGCGGTCTTGACCTCCTCCCCGACGATCACGGTGAGGCCCTCCGGGGCGGCCTCGCGCGCCGCGAGCGCCCCGTCGATCCGGTCGTGGTCCGTGATGGCCAGGTGCGTCAACCCCCGAACCGCCGCGGCCCGCATGACATCGCGAGCCCTCGACAACGAGTCGAAACTGGCGTCGGTATGGCAATGCAGATCGATGAACGCCCGAGTCATCGGAAGCGAGTCACGAGAGAGCTGGAGGCGACCACGGCGGTGGGGCGCGGGTGGCGGAGGGCGGTTCTCGGTTCGCGCCGGACCGGCAGCGAAGCGCGGCCCAAGCGAACCGGGGTTCGCCCGCCGACAGGACCCGCGACCGACCGCCGTGTCCGGGCCACGTTAGATCTGCTGGACGAGCGACTTCTTGAAAAAGTCGAAGTGCTCGAGTGCCAGTCCCGTGCCCAGCGCCACGCAGTTCAGCGGGTCCTCGGCGACGTGGCACGGGACGCCGGTGACCTGCGTCAGGAGCCGGTCGATGTTGCGCAGCAGCGCCCCGCCCCCGGACATGACCATGCCCTTGTCGATGATGTCGCTCGACAGTTCCGGCGGGGTCTGCTCCAGGACGCTGCGAACCGCAGCCACGAGCTGCTGGAGCGGCGCCTCGATGGCCTCCATCACCTCGGAGCTCGTGATGGGGATCGTCCGCGGCAGGCCAGCGATCAGGTCCCGACCGCGCACCTCCATCGTCATCTCGCGCTCGAGCGGGAGGGCTGTCCCGATCTGGATCTTGACCTCTTCGGCCGTCCGCTCGCCGATCATCAGGTTGTACTTCTTGCGGACGTAGGTCGCGATCGATTCATCGAACTTGTTGCCGCCGACCCGCAGGCTGTGCGAGACGACGATCCCGCCGAGCGCGATCACCGCGATCTCGCTGGTGCCGCCCCCGATGTCGATGATCATGTTCCCGGACGGGCCGCTGATCGGCACGTTGGCGCCGATGGCGGCAGCGAGCGGCTCCTCGATGAGGAACGCCTCCCTGGCTCCCGCCTTGAGGGCGGCGTCGCGAACGGCCCGCTTCTCGACGCTGGTGACGCCGGCCGGCACACTGATCATCACCTCGGGACGGTTGAACCCGATCCGACCCTTGGTGGCCTTGGCGATGAAGAAGCGGAGCATCGCCTCGGTGATGACGTAGTCGGCGATGACCCCGTCCTTCATCGGGCGGATGGCCTGGATGTTGCCGGGCGTGCGCCCGATCATCTCGCGGGCCTCCTCCCCGACCGCCACGATCCGGTTGTCGTCGGACACGGCCACCACGCTGGGCTCGGTGATGACGATGCCCTTGCCCTTGACGTAGACGAGCACGTTGGCCGTGCCGAGGTCGATGCCGATCTTCATGAGGTGGTGACAGTCGTCCCTTCCGCGAGGCGCTCGATCCGGGCGCCGAGATCCACGAACTTCCGCTCGATGTTCTCATAGCCTCGGTGAACGTGGTGTGCGCCGTGGATCGTGGAGGTGCCCTCGGCGGCCAGCGCGGCCAGGATGAGAGACGCGCCAGCCCGAAGATCGCCGATCTCCACCTCGGCGCCGCGCAGCGCCGCTGGACCGCTGATGGTCGCGTGCTGGGCGTCCTGCGTCTCCGCGACGACGCCCATCTTGCGGGCCTCGGTGAGCCACTCGAGACGGTCCTCGAAGATCGCCTCGTGGACATGGGACGTGCCCTTGGCCTGGGTCAGCAGGACGCAGACCGCTGGCTGCAGGTCTGTCGCCAGGCCGGGATACGGGGCGGTCTCGACATCGGTCGAGCGGTACCCGCTCCCGCGCAGGGCGGAGCCGTCCACCTCGATGGTGTCGGTCCCGCAGGCGATGCCCACACCGACCCGGCCGATCACGTCGAGGAACTCGCCGAGGTGGTCGCATGGCGCACCTTCGAGGGTCACGCGCCCGCCGGTGACGGCCGCCGCGACGACGAACGTGCCGGCCTCGATCCGGTCGGGCACGACCCGGTGCTCGGCTCCACGCAGGCGCTTGCGGCCCTCGATCTCGATCGTGTCCGGCGCGGTTCGCTCGACCTCGGCGCCCATCGAGCACAGGAAGGCGATGAGGTCGTCGACCTCCGGTTCCTGGGCGGCCGGTCGGATGACGGTGTGGCCCTCCGCGAGGGTCGCGGCGAGCATCGCGTTCTCCGTGCCCATGACCGACACGAACGGGAAGGTGACCTCGGCCCCGCGCAGTCGTCCGGGCGCGGTCGCGAAGTAGTAGCCGTTGCGGTAGTCGATCGAAGCCCCGAGCGCGCGCATCGCGTCGACGTGCAGGTCCACGGGACGTCGCCCGATCCGGTCCCCGCCGGGGTTGCTGATGATGACCCGTCCGAAGCGGGTCAGCAGCGGGCCGAGCAGGATGAAGCTGGCCCGCATCTTTGCCGCGGCCTCCAGAGGCACGAACAGCCACTCGACGTCGCCCGAGGCGATCTCGTACGTGTTCGGCTCCGTCCGGTCGACGACGACGCCGAGGTCGCGCAGCGTGTCGGCGAGGACCCGGACGTCCTCGATGTCGGGCACGTTCGTGAGGCGGCAGCGTTCGCCCGTCAGGGTGGCCGCGGCCATGAGCTTCAGGGCGGCATTCTTCGCGCCGCTGATCGGCACGATCCCGTTGAGCGGGCGACCACCTTCGACCCGGAAGAGTTCCCGCGTCACGGGATCCGGCCGGTACTCCCAGTGGAACGGTCGAGCGTCAGCCATGCGTCAGATCTGCGAAGTCGCCGCGCCGCCGTCCAGACCAAGGCGGCGTCGAGCACGTGAACGAGCGCACTCCAAGGTGCGTGAGCGAACGAGCGGAGGCGCCAACGCCGGCATGGGCGAGCGCCGCGGCGATCCCGTTGTTCGTCGGCACGAAAACGTCACCCGCGGTGCCGCGGACCCTCTCGGTAACGACGTTCCGCAACGCGGATCCGCAGGAGCGCCGTCTGGAGCTGGGCGCGGGCGCGGGCCAGGTCGGCCGGCTCGCCGCTGACCTCCTCGAGCGCCCGTTCCGCCTCCAGGCGCGCCTGCTGCGCCTTCTCGAGGTCGATCTCACTCGCCATGTCAGCGGTCTCGGCCATCACCACGACCTTGTCCGGGCGGACCTGGAGGAAACCGCCCGCGATGGCGAACGACTCCTCGACGCCACCCTTGCGGATGCGGAGCTCGCCAACGCCGAGCATCGAGACGAGCGGGGCGTGATGGGGCAGGACACCGAGCTCGCCCTCGCTCCCGGGCAGGACGACCGAGTCGACCATGTCCGAGTAGGCCAACCGTTCGGGCGTGACGATCTCGAGCAGCAGCGGCATGGTCAGCCCGCCAGCTTGGCGGCGTTCTCCCGGACGTCGTCGATCGTCCCGGCCAGGAAGAAGGCCTGCTCTGGCAGCGTGTCCACGTTGCCGTCGAGGATCTCCTTGAACGACGCGACCGTGTCCTTGATGCTCACGTACTTGCCGGAGCGTCCCGTGAAGACCTCGGCCACGAAGAACGGCTGGCTCATGAAGCGCTGGAGCCGACGGGCCCGGGCGACCGTCGCCTTGTCCTCCTCGGACAGCTCGTCGATGCCGAGGATCGCGATGATGTCCTGGAGATCGCGGTAGCGCTGCAGGACGCGCTTGGTCTCCTGGGCGACGTCGTAGTGGTCCTGGCCGACGACCAGTGGGTCGAGGACGCGCGACGTCGAGGTCAGCGGGTCGACGGCCGGATAGATGCCGAGCTCGGCGATGTTTCGCTCGAGGCGGATCGTCGAGTCGAGGTGCGCGAACGTCGTCGCCGGAGCGGGGTCCGTGTAGTCGTCGGCCGGCACGAAGACCGCCTGGAGCGACGTGATCGAGCCCTTCTTGGTCGAGGTGATGCGCTCCTGGAGCTGGGCCATCTCGGTGGCCAGGTTCGGCTGGTAGCCGACCGCCGACGGCATCCGGCCGAGGAGCGCTGAGACCTCCGAGCCGGCCTGGGTGAAGCGGAAGATGTTGTCGATGAAGAGCAGGACGTCGCGGCCCTCCTCGTCGCGGAAGTACTCCGCCATCGTCAGGCCGGTCAGCGCCACCCGCTGGCGCGCGCCGGGCGGCTCGTTCATCTGGCCGAAGGCGAACGCGGTCTTGGCGAGGACGCCGGATTCGGTCATCTCATGGATGAGGTCGTTGCCCTCGCGGCTGCGCTCGCCGACACCGGCGAACACCGAGTAGCCCGCGTGCTCCTGGGCGACGTTGCGGATCAGCTCCTGGATGATGACCGTCTTGCCGACGCCGGCCCCACCGAAGATGCCGATCTTGCCGCCCTTCTTGAACGGGCAGATGAGGTCGATGACCTTGAGCCCGGTCTCGAAGACCTCCACCTCGGTCGACTGCTGGTCGAACGCGGGCGCCGAGCGATGGATGGGCAGCGAGACGGCGCTCGTGACGGGACCCTTGCCGTCGATCGGCCGGCCGAGCACGTCGAAGACGCGACCCAATGTGGCCTCGCCGACCGGCACGGTGATGGGGGCACCGGTGTCGCGGACGGACACGCCGCGGGCGAGGCCGTCGGTGGTCGTCATCGCGACGGAGCGGACCCAGTTATTGCCCAGGTGCTGCTGCACCTCGCAGACGAGCGGATCGGCGTCGCCACGGTCGATCTCGACCGCGTTGAGGATCCTCGGCAGTTGGCCTGCCGGGAATTCGATGTCGACGACGGGTCCGGTGATCTGGATGACCCGGCCGGAGCCGGTCGGTGCGGCGGTCGCCATGGGTGGTCTTGCCTCCTGCGTCCTTCTAGCGTCAGCGGGCGTTGGCGCCGGACGCGATCTCGATCATCTCGCGGGTGATATTGGCCTGACGGACCTTGTTGTAGGAGATCGTCAGATCCTCGATGAGGTCCTCGGCGTTCTCGGTCGCGTTCTTCATCGCGACCATCCGGCTGGATTCCTCGCTGGCCTTCGCCTCGAGCACGGCCTGGAACAGGCGTGTGGCGACGTAGCGCGGCAATAGCCGCTCAAGCACCGCCGAGGCGCTCGGCTCGAAGATGAACTGGTTGCCGGGGATGCCCTCCGTGTCCTCGGACGGCTCGATCGGCAGGATCTGCAGCTTTTCGGGGCGCTGGACCAGCGTCGAGACGAACCGGCTGAAGACCACGTCCACGCGCGTGTACGTGCGCGCCAGGAAGTCGTCGGTGACCAGGCGGGCCAGCGGCAGGACATCGGCGAAGGTCGGCCGGTCGCCGAAGGTCGGAAAATGGGCCTCCAACGGCACGCCGGCGCGGCGCATCGCGTCGCGGCCCTTGCGGCCGACCGTGATCAGGGCGAGATCGTCGGACTTGTCGATGATGTCGCGCGCGACGAACCGGACGATGTTCGTGTTGAGCGGCCCGGCCAGCGGCCGATCGGTCGTGATGAGCACGACCAGGCGCTTGCCACCCTCGGGGACGGCCAGCAGCGGGTGATCGTCCCCACCGAGGACAGCGGCGAGATCGGCGAGGACCTCGTCGAGCTTCTCGCTGTACGGCCGCGCCGCGAGCGTCGCGTCCTGGGCGCGCTTGAGCTTCGAAGCAGCGACGAACTGCATCGCCCGCGTGATCTGCTTGATATTTTTCACGGCGCCGATGCGTCGGCGGATGTCTCGCTGGCTAGCCATTGCGTGGTCCCTGGCCGGCGCTGTGATCGCCGCATGGCGGCGTTGTCGGCTGCGCGCGCTCGCTCACGCACCTTGGGGTGCGCTCGCTCTCGTGCGCACCGCCGCCTTGCCCTTCGACGCCCCAGCGCCGGATTCTCGGTTCCATCAACGGACTACGCCAGGAAGCTTTCGCGGAAGGCGTCCGTCGCCTCTTCGAGCTTCGCGGCCAGCTCGTCGGAGAGGGCCTTGGTGTCGCCGAGCTCCTTGAGGATGTCGGCGCGCTCGGTCTCGAGGAAGCGGTAGAACTGGGTCTCGAACTCCTTGACGCGCGGCGTCGGGACATCGTCGAGCTTGCCGGTGGTGGCCACGTACAGGATCGCGACCTGCTTCTCCACCGGGAGCGGCTGGTACTGCGGCTGCTTGACGATCTCGGAGAGTTTCTCGCCGCGGGTCAGCTGGTCGCGCGTCGCCTTGTCCAGGTCGGACGCGAACTGGGCGAACGCCGCGAGCGCACGGTACTGGGCGAGGTCGAGCTTGAGCGGCGCGGCGACCTTCTTCATCGCCTTGGTCTGGGCCGCGGAGCCGACGCGGGAGACCGAAATGCCGATGTTGAGCGCCGGCCGCTGGCCCGCGTTGAACAGGTCGGTCTCCAGGAAGATCTGGCCGTCGGTGATGGAGATGACGTTGGTCGGGATGTAGGCGGACACGTCGCCGGCCTGCGTCTCGATGATCGGCAGGGCGGTCAGGGACCCACCGCCGTTCTCGTCGCTCATACGCGCCGCGCGCTCCAGCAGCCGGCTGTGCAGGTAGAAGACGTCACCCGGGTAGGCCTCGCGCCCGGGCGGGCGGCGCAGCAGCAGGGCCATCTCGCGATAGGCCCAGGCGTGCTTGGAGAGGTCGTCATACACGCACAGGGCGTCCTTGACGGTCTGGCCGTCGATCTGGACGCCGACCTCCATGACCTCCTCGCCCATCGCCACGCCCGAATACGGGGCGAGGTACTGGAGCGGGGCGGGCTCCTCGGCACCGGCGACGACGACGATCGTGTGTTCCATCGCGCCGTACTGCTCGAGGATCGCGACGGTGTTGGCCACGGTCGAGAGCTTCTGGCCGATCGCCACGTAGATGCAGACGAGGCCCTTGCCCTTCTGGTTGATGATCGTGTCGATCGCGATGGCGGTCTTGCCCGTCTGGCGGTCGCCGATGATCAACTCGCGCTGGCCGCGACCGATCGGGATCAGGGCGTCGATCGCCTTCACGCCCGTCTGGACCGGCGTGTCGACCGACTGGCGGACGATGACGCCGGGCGCGATGCGCTCCACCGGCCGCGACTTGCCGCCCGAGATCGGGCCCTTGTCGTCGAGCGGCCGGCCGAGCGGGTCGACGACACGGCCGAGCAGCGCCTGGCCGACGGGGACCTCGACGACGCGACCGGTCGTCTTGACGGTGTCGCCTTCCTTGATCGCCGACGACTCGCCGAGGATGACCGCGCCGACGGTCTCCTCTTCGAGGTTGAGGGCCATGCCCATCACCCCGCCGGGGAATTCGAGCATCTCCGAGGACAGCGCGTCGGCCAGCCCGTAGATCTGGGCGATGCCGTCGCCGACCTCGACGACCGTCCCGACGCTGCGGGTCTCGACCCCGGCGTCGAACTGGTCGATGGCGGACTTGATGATGCTCGTGATCTCGTCGGAACGGATAGCCATGGGTGGGATCTCCTAGAGGGCGCCTGAGACCAGCTGGTTGCGCAGCCGCTCTAGGCGGCCTCTGACGCTCCCGTCGATCAGGCGGTCGCCGACCCGGACCACCAAGCCACCCAGCAGGCTGGGATCGACCTGGAGCGCGAGTTCGATGCGACCGCCGGTCATCTGTTCGAGCCGACCCACGAGTGCCCGGACCTCGTCCTGGCTGAGCGGAGCGGCGGTGGTGGCGGTGGCGGGCACGATGCCCTGGCGGGCGTTGTCGAGTCGGCGGAACTCCGCCGAGACGCGCGGCAGCTGATCGATCCGGCCGCGCCGGAGCATGAGCTTGACCAGGTTGAGGACCGGACCGGAGATGATCGGGCCGATGGCCGAATCGACCATCGCGTCGCGGCTCTCCAGCGCGACGGCCGGGTTGGCCAGCACACGGGCGACGGTCGGGTCCTCGACCACCGCCCCGGCCAGGTCGAGTTCGGAACGCCACACCTCGACGGTCCCGTCGCGCATGGCGATCTGGAAGGCCGCCTCCGCGTAGCGCCGGGCCGCCGATTCGCGAGCCATCAGTTCTTCGACCCGTCGACGGCCGCCTCGCGCAGGAACTCCTCGACCAGGCGTCGCTGGCGGGCGTCGTCCATCGATTCGCCGACCACGCGGCTCGCCGCGGCGAGGGCCAGGTCGGCGACCTCGGCGCGCAGCTCGGCGATCGCTCGCCCCTTCTCCGCGTCGATGTCGGACGCCGCGCGAACGCGCATCCGTTCGAGCTCCTCGCGGGTCGCCGCGATATCGGCGTCGCGCGTCTCCTGGGCGACCTTCTGGGCACGAGCCAGGATGTCATTCGCCTCCCGACGCGCCTCGCCGAGCGTCGCGACTCGCTCCGACTCGGCGTTCTCGCGGTCGCGCCGCGCCTGCTCGGCGTCCTTCAGGCCCTGCTCGATGCGAGCCGACCGGTCGGCGAGCATCTTCGAGACCGGCTTGAACGCGAACGTCCAGATGATGACGAAGAAGAGGATGAAGTTGAGCGCGCTGACGATCACCCAGAACAGGTTGATCTGGAACAGCGCCCCTCCACCCTCCTCGGCGGCAAGCTGGACGGCGTGACGGCCCGCCTCCGTGGCGACGGCCAGGATGTCCACCGTGGACTACGCCGGCTGGATGAAGATCGCGAGCAGACCGACGACGATCGCGAGGACGCCAAGGCCCTCGGCGAACGCGGCGAGGATGATCGCGATGCCGCGGATCTGTCCGGCCGCGTCGGGATTGCGGCCGATCGCCGCAGCGGACAGGCCGCCGATGATGCCGACCCCGATACCGGGGCCGATCACCCCAAGCGCGGCGAGTCCGGCGCCGAAGTACTCCATCTTGTCGGTTCCTCCTACTCCCGGGCGGCCCGGGTCACATATGTGGGACGTGGTTCAGGCTAGGCGGCCGTGCCCATCAGTGGGCCGGCTGGAGCGCTGAAGGCTCAGATCCATCGAGCGTGATCGCCTCGTCGGCGACGTGGCCTTCCTCGTGTTCGTGACTCTCGATGGCAAGGGTGATGAAGATGAGCGTCAGGACGCTGAAGATCAGCGCCTGGATGGCGTTCAGCATGACCTCGAGGCCGAGCAGGCCGACCGGGATGAACGCGATCGTCAGCGCTGTGATGACGCCGAGCGCGACTTCTCCGCCGTAGATGTTGCCGAAGAGACGCATCGAGAGCGTGACCGGCTTGACGAATTCGAGCATCAACTCGACCAGCCCGACGAACAGGGCGATGCCTCCCGCTCCGATGCCCTTCCGGAACTCGCCGAGCGGAAAGAACTTGCCGAGGTAGCCGCCGACCCCGAGACGTCGGAAGCCCTGGAATTCGAAGTAGGCGAAGCTCACGAGGGCCAGCCCGATCGTGATGTTGACGTCGCTGGTCGGTGCGCGGAGTTCCTCAACCCGCCCGACCGGCGGCACCAGGCCACTCCAGTTACAGAACAGGATGAGGATGAAGAATGCGGCGAACAGCGGGACGTACGGGCGGGCGGCCGGGCCCGCGATGCTGACGCCGAAGTCGCTCAGGAACTCGTAGAAGAACTCGAAGACGTTCTGCGCGCGACCGGGAACGGACTTCCGCCCGCGAGTCATCAGGATGGCCGCCACCAGCACGATCGCCATGACGATCCACATCGTCAGGATGCTGGAGCTGATGCTCGGATAGAAGACGATGAGGCCGGTCGGCGGCGCTTCGGCGCCAGCCGGTGCCCAGACCACGTGCGGGGCCGGGAACTCGAGCGTGCCGTTGATGAAGCAGACCGGGAAGGCACAGGCATCGCCCGGTTGGCCGCCCTTCGGGAATGGCGGCACGAGGATGAACGCGACGATGTTAAGGACGATGACCGCGCCGATGAGCAGGAACCAGCGCGACGACAGCCCGCGGCCGCGCTTCGGCTGCGGTTCGGGGGCCTGGGGGACCTCGTCGGTCACGACCTGCTCGCTCGACACGCTTGCTCCACACACAGGAGCGCGGCTCGACGCCGCGCTCGCATCCTCCCTGACCGGTCGTCGATGAGACCGGCTATTCGATCGTCTTCAGGAACCGGTTGACCAGTCTGTAGATCATCAGGGCCCCGGATCCCGCGCCGGCGAAGAAGCCGACCATCGTGAAGACCGGAATGGTCCCGAGTCGCCCGTCGGCCCAATAGCCGACCAGCACGCCGAGCAGCGTCGTCACCAGGAGTGAGATGCCGATCTCCGAGAAGAGGGCGACGTAGGCCCAACCCCGGCCGGGCTCGATCATGGGCGACCTGTCAAGGCGGCGGAAGTATAGCAGCTGCGAACTCCGGGTCGCCGCAACCGCATCGCAACCTTCGTGACGGAATCGGTCAGCGGAAGACCACGAAGCCGTCGATGTCGACCCGTCCGTCGCCGACCGGCTGGATCTCGAGGACGTGCGGGCCGAGCGTCGCGAAGTGGCGGGCGAAGACGAGCTTCCGATACGTCGTCTTCGCCCGGTCGAGATCGATCGTCGCGACCAGCGCGCCGTCGAGATAGATCCGGGCCTTGCCGCTCTTCGTGGTCCTCGTGGCGATCCAGCCCACGTCGTAGGCGGTGAAGGCGAATCGCGCCCGCTTGGCGCTCGACGTCGCGTGTCGGGTGGCGCCCCCGAGGGCCTTCGAGGTCTTGGTCTTCGCCCACGCCCCGACGTAGGTGACCTTTGCGCTCGCCTCGGAGGAGCGGACCGGCGTGAGCAGCGGCCCCTTGACGTACGCGCTGGTGTTGCCTTCTCCATCCGTGGCCCGGACACGGAAGCGGTATCTGTGGCCGGTCTTGAGTGCCGAAACGATCGTCCGCGTCGTCGCCTTCGGGAGCCTGATCGTCTTCCACGCCTTGCCGTCGACGCTGACCTGAACCTTGTACCGCTTGATTCCTGAGCCCGGATCGGTCGCGCCCCACGTCACGCGTGCCTTCGTCGTCGAGCCACCGGCGGTCTGGCCCGGGAAGCGTGCCACCGGCGCGACGGCCACCGGCGGCGCCGTGTCGTGCACGACCGTTACCAGGACGGTGGCCGAGTCCGAGGCCAGGCCGTCGCTGATCGTGTAGGTGAACGTGTCGATCCCGTCGTAGCTGTTGACCGGGTTGTAGGTCAGCCCGGTGCCTCCGCCGATGATGACGACCGTGCCATGGGCGCCATTGGTCTTTGTGGTGATGGTCAGGGTGTTGCCGTCGAGGTCCTGGTCGTTGGCCAGGATCGTCAGGGGTGTCGGGCCGGCGCCCTGCGGGACGGACCTGGCGTCGTTGACGGCGCTCGGGGCATGATTGCCCGACGTGATCGTCACGCTGACGGTGCCGACGGCCGACCCGCCCTGGCCGTCCGCGACGGTATACGTGAACGAGTCGGCGCCGAAGAGGCCGGGGAACGGCTTGTAGGTCAGGCTCGTGCCGCCGACGCCGACGGCGACCGCGCCCTTCGCCGGCCCCGTCGTGCTGGAGATCGTCAGCGCGTCGCCATCGACGTCCGTGTCGTTCGCGAGGACCGGGACCGGGACCGCCGAGGCGCCCTCCGGGAGGCTCAGGGAATCGGGACCCGCGACTGGGTCATCGTTCGATGGCGTGATGTCGATGTGGACCGCGCTGACCGAGCCGCCGTTGAGCGTGTAGGTGAAGGTGTCCGCGCCGGTCGCGTTCGCCGCCGGCATGTACCTCAGGCTCGTGCCGCCGCCCGCGATGGCCACCGTGCTCTTCGACCCGTTCGTCACGATCACGATGGTCTTCGGGCCACCGTCGACGTCGGTGTCGTTCAGCCGGACATCGAGCGACACCGGACTGAGTGGATCCTCGGCGACCGTGAAGCTGTCGCCCACGGCCACGGGTGGGTCGTCGACCGGCGTGATGTGGACAGTCACGGTCGCCGTCGATCCGCCGTTCAGCGCGTAGACGAACTCGTCGTCGCCATTGGCGTTCAGCGAGGGGATGTAGCGGACACCGGCGCCGCCAGGCGCGAGGCTGGCCGTGCCTTTCGGGGGGTCTGTCACCGAGGTCACGGACATCGGGCCGGCGTCGATGTCGGTGTCGTTGTCGAGGACGTCGAACGTTTGGATGGTCGCGTCCTCGAGGATCGTGAACTCGTCGTCCTCGGCGACCGGCGCATCATCGGCGGCTCCGACGGTCACCGTCACCGTGGCCGTTGACCCGCCGTTGAGTCCGTACGTGAACGTGTCTTCGCCGACGTAGTTGAGATCCGGGTCGTAGCTGACCTCGGTCCCACCACCCGTGATCGCGACGTCGCCATGAACCCCGTTCGACTTGGCGACGACGTGCATCAGGCCGCCGTCGATGTCGGTGTCGTTGTCCAGGACGTCGATGGGCGTCGTGACGTCCTCGGCAACGCTTGCGGCGTCGTCGACCGCGACCGGCGCGTCGTCGATGGCGCCGACGGTGACCGTCACGGTCGCCTGCGACCCGCCGTTCAGGTCGTAGGTGAACGAGTCGGAGCCGGTGTAGTTAACGGCCGGGTCGTAGCTGAGCCCGGTCCCGCCACCCGTGATCGTGACTGTCCCATGCGTCCCGTTCGACTTGGCGACGACATGCATCAGGCCGCCGTCGACATCGTCGTCGTTGCCCAACACATTGATCGGTGTCGCGAGGTCCTCGGCGATGTTGGCCTCGTCGTCGATCGCGACCGGCGCATCGTCGACGGCGGCGATGGTGATGCTCACCGTCGCCTCCGACCCGCCGTTCAGGTGGTACTTGAACGAATCCGCCCCCGCGTAGTTGAGATCAGGGTCGTAACTGACCCCGGTGCCACCGCCCGTGATCGTGACGTCACCGTGGGTTCCGTTCGTCTTGCTCTGGACGAGCTTGGTCCCGCCGTCGATGTCGGTGTCGTTGTCCACGACGTCGATGGGCGTCGTGACGTCCTCGGTCACGCTTGCGGCGTCGTCGACCGCGACCGGCGGATCGTCAACCGGGTCGATCGTCACGTCGACCTTGGCCGTATCCTCGTCGGTCCCGTCGGAGATCGTGTAATCGAACGAGTCGCTGCCGTCGTAATCCGCGGCTGGCTCATAGGTGAGCGACGAACCGCCGTCGGCAAACTCGACCGTGCCGTGGTCAGGATCCGTGAAGCCGACGATGGTGAGGATGTCCATGTCGTCGTCGCTGTCGTTGTCGAGGACGTCGATGAGGGTTGCCTCGTCCTCGTTGACGGTCGCCGAGTCGTCCTGCGCGTCAGGTGCGGCAGCGAGCGCACCGCCGGGCATCACCAGGGCGAGCATGACCCCGAGAGCGATGGCACGCGAGAGGCGATGCGTGGTCATCAAACGGTTGATCGCGGGGCTCCCCGAGTCTTTTCCCCGAAACCGGGACGACGACCGGTTCAGGGAATCACGTATCTATTGCTGTCCGTGTTCGAGCCAGAAGGGTTCGTGACGGTCAAGGTGACGAGGTATCTGCCTGGCGAGGCGAACAGGTGAGAGGCCTGCGCACCCGTCTGGGTCTCGCCTTCGCCGAAGTACCACAGGTATGTCACCGCGTTGTCCGACTGGGATCCATCGCAGTGGAGGGTCAGTCCATCGGCGACGCACGCGAAGAAGGCGATGGGCTCGGGGGCCGGCTTGGGCGTGGGCTTGGCGGTCGGCTTGGCAGTGGGCTTCGGAGTCGGTGCCACGGCTCGCGGCGTCGCCACGGGCCGTGGGGTGACCGAGGCAGTCTTCACCTGCTCGGTCGCGGCCGCCGATGGCGAGGGCGATGACGACGCCGTCGGCGAGGGCGAGGCGACAGGAGCCACCGATGCAGGCACCACGGTCGGTGTGGCGGGCGGCGCGGGCGCAGCGGTCTCCTGAGGGACGACGCTCGCGTCGTTCGTGGGCTGTGGGGTCCCGGTCGCCGTCAGGACGCTGCCCTGTGACGGCAGATTCGGCACGATGACCGCGACGGCGAGTGCGAGGGACGTGGCACCCACGAGCGCCGCCAGTCCGATCGCAGCCCGCCTGCGCCGGCGATTCCGACGCTCCGGCCAGGCCTCCGTCTCGACGGTCGGCAGGACGGGGACGACGACCTCCTGGCCCCCGGCGACCTCGATGACGGACGGCCGCTCGGGACGCTTCGCCCCCCGGATGCCGATCCGGTAGGCGAGTTCGTCCTCGACATCGTCCGGCTCGGGCGCTCGCACGATCGCGCGCGCGACCGGCGCGTACCCGGCCACCATGGCGGCCGTGGCCTTGGCGGCTGGCGCTGCGGCGGGCATGGGAATGAGGTTGCCGTTCTCGGGCGCCAGGTCGGCCTCGGCGACCGGGTAGGTCCCGGGCAGGAACAGCGGCACCGGTCCAGCAACGGCGGGTTCGGGCTCGGGCTCGGGCGCTGCCGCGGCCGCGGCCGCGGCGATGTCCGGCACCGGCTCCGCGTCGGCGCCGACCTCAGGTTCGGCCTCCACGGCCGGGCGCGTCTCGACGAGCTCGTCGGTCACCGGCTCCGGCGTGGCCGCCGCGACCGCCGGCGTGACCCAAGCGAACTCCGGCGCGGTCGGTCTCGACCTGTGGGCATGCGCCGTCGGTTCGGGCTCGGCCATCACGGGCACCGGCTCGGGCTCCGGCTCGACCAGCTCGGGCTCGGGCGTCACCTCGACCAACTCGGGTTCGACGAGCTCGGGTTCCACGTCGACCAGCTCGGGCTCCGGCTCGACTTCCGTCGGTTCCGGAGCGGCCACGACGGCCTCGGGCACGGCATCAGGCGCCGCCACGGCCGCGTCGATCGCCTCGGGCACGAGCGGCACGGGCTCCGGCAGGACGACGGCCGGCTCCGCCATGACCGGGACGGGGTCCTTGACGACGGACGCGCCGAGCGTCGCGTATGCCGAGCGTGACCCGATCGCCGGGGCCTGGAGCTCGAACGCCCGGATCGAGCCGTCCGCGGCCGTCGGACCAGGGACCGCGCGCGCGAGGCGCTCGGGCTCGATCCGGCGGGAACGGTATTGCGCCATCAGCGACGGGGCGCGACGGCGCTCCAGGACAGCCCGAAGCATGCCCACGATCACGGCGCCGACGGCGACGACGATCGTCCCCCCGAGGAGCAGGATTTCCAGGCTCAAATGGACCTCAGGATCGAATCCCAGTCATGCCCCGCTGGGATGAGTACTGGTCGATGCTAGCACCGCCCCGTATAGGCGCCCACCGCCACACTTCGCACCGCACTGCACCCGACCGACAAGGACTGTTGGCAGGCGGCAACAGTACGAAGGTCCTACCCGGTTTCAGGGCCGTCGACGGGCGCCGAAGCGGCCCCCGAGGCCTTCGGTGGGTCGTCCTCGTAGGACTCCGCCTCGAGCTCCTCCGGTCGGCGCAGCGCGCCGCGCGTCGGGATGAAGAGCACGAGTCCGGACGCGAGGAAGACGCCAAGGAACGCGTACAGCTGGGTGACCCCGGACAGTGCCAGCGCGAGGAGCGCCAGCACGAGGCACAGGCCGTAGATGGCGAACACGGTCTGGCGGTGCGACAGGCCCAGGTCCAGCATCCGGTGGTGGATGTGCCCGCGGTCCGGGCTGAACGGGGAGCGTCCCTGCGAGACCCGGCGGACGATGATCCAGAAGGTGTCGATGATCGGGACGCCGAGGACGAGCAGGGCGACGGCGACCTTGGCGGTGCCGAGGATCGCGAGCAGGGCGAGCGTGTACCCGACGAACTGGACGCCGCTCGTGCCCGGGAAGATCGAAGCCGGGTGCAGGTTCCAGCGCAGGAACCCGAACAGTGACCCCGCGAGGATGAAGCACAGGACCGCGATGAGCGGCTGGCTGACCTCGGTCGTGAGGCTGATGAGCCCCAGCGTCACCGCGGCGATGAGGGCGATGCCGGACGACAGGCCATCAAGTCCGTCGATGAAGTTGATGCTGTTGATCATCCCGACGATCCAGAAGACCGTCAGGCCGACCGCGAACGGACCCGTGAACCGGATGACGCCGTTGCTCAACGGGTTCGCGATGAAGCCGATGTTGATCCCGAGCGCGACCGCGAAGAGCGCCAGGCCGATCTGGCCGGCGAGCTGCCAACGAGCGCGCAGGTCCAGCAAGTCGTCAAGGCCGCCGATGGCGGCCGCCAGCGCGCCACCGATGAGCAGCGCCGCGAACTGGCTCGCCTGGAGCGGGACGAAGAGCTGCAGGGTCTCGGCGTTGATCTGGAGGAAGACCACGACCGTCACCAGGAAGGCGGTCGCGACCGCGATGCCGCCGCCTCGCGGGATCGGCGAGGTGTTGACCCGCCGAGCCTCCGGTCGATCCACCACCTTGTAGCGGACCACGACCCGCCGCACAAGCGGGGTCAGGAGGAGCGCCAGCAGTCCCGCCGTCGCGAACGCCAGCGCGATCGGGCCGATCGCGTCGCCGAGCGTCGGGATGAAGGTCATCGCGACGGGCGTCTCAAGACCGGCGCGCTCGGACTCGCGAGGTCGACGGCGGGGTCGGACCTCACGCCGCAGGCAGGCCCGGGACCGGGAAGCGCTCGACGATCTCGCGCACCTCCCCGGCGAGACGAGCCTGGGCGCCCTCGTCCGCACGCTGGCGGATGGCGTCGATGATGATCCGGCCGATGGTCCGCATCTCGTCGGGCCCGAAGCCGCGCGAGGTGGCCGCCGGGGTCCCGATCCGGATGCCCGAGGCCGTGTTGGGCGGGAGCTCGTCGAACGGGATCGCGTTCTTGTTGACCGTGATGCCGATCTCGTCGAGCAGGTGCTCGGCTTCCTTGCCGGTCACGCCGAGCGGCGTGACATCGACCAGGAGCAGGTGGTTGTCGGTGCCGCCGGACACGACCCGTGCGCCCAGGCCGGCCAGCGTCTCGGCCATGACCTTCGCGTTCTCGATCGTGCGGAGCTGATCCGAACGGAACGGCTCCTCGGCGGCGAGCTTGAACGCGATGGCTTTGCCGGCGATGACCTGCATGAGCGGTCCGCCCTGCACCCCCGGGAAGACCGTCCGGTCGATGGTCGCGGCGAGCGTGCCCTTGACGTTCGGGAACGTCGCTGCGTCCAGCCACGACGGCAGCTCGGTCCGGCTGAAGATCATCCCGCCCCTGGGTCCGCGTAACGTCTTGTGCGTGGTCGTCGTGACGATGTCGGCCAACGGGAACGGGCTCGGATGCGCGTCCGCGGCGACCAGGCCCGCGATGTGGGCCATGTCGATGAACAGGACGGCACCGACGCTGCGGGCGATGTCGGCCATCCGCTCGAAGTCCCACAGGCGCGGGTACGCGCTCGCCCCGCCCACGATGAGCTTCGGCCGGATCTCCTTCGCCTGGACCTCCATCGCGTCGTAGTCGATGCGCTCGGTGTCCTTGCGGACGCCGTACGGATGGACCTCGTACAGCCGCCCGGAGAAGTTGAGCGCCATCCCGTGCGTCAGGTGGCCGCCGTGGGCGAGGTTCATGCCCATGATCCGGTCGCCCGGCTGGAGCACGCTGAAGTACGCCACCATGTTGGCCTGGGCCCCGGAGTGCGGCTGGACGTTGACGTGCTCGGACCCGGGGAAGAGCGCCAGGGCTCGTTCCTGGGCGAGCCGCTCGGCGATGTCGACGTACTCGCAGCCACCGTAGTAGCGCTTGCCGGGCAGGCCCTCGGCGTACTTGTTCGTGAGCCAGCTGCCCTGGGCCTCCATGACGGCGGCCGACACGTAGTTCTCGCTGGCGATGAGCTCGATCTTGTCGTGCTGGCGGCGGCGCTCGCCGAGCATCGCCTCCCACAGGACGGGGTCGACGTCTGCGATCGACTCAAGCGCGACGCCCCTGGCTGGGGAGATGGTCATGGCTCGCCGACTCCTTCCTGCCGGTCCCGTGATCCGACCGACACGCCGCGGGCTATCTTCCCACGAACCGCCCGGGCCACGACCGTCGGACGTGGCGGATGACCGGAGTCAGCCTGGCGAAAGGTCGTGGGCGACCCGGGCCGCGTCCAGGACCTCGATGAGTCGTTCACGTGGGATCGCCCCCTGGCGGAGGATCAGGGGACGGTCGCTGGCGCAGTCGACGACGCTCGAGGCCGGGCCGCCGTGGGCCGGGCCGCCGTCGAGCACGAGCTCGATCGCGTCGCCGAGGAGGGCGTCGATCTCGGCGGCGTCGCGGCCTTCCGGCTGGCCCGAGCGGTTGGCCGAGGTGACCGGGAACGGACCGATCTCTTTGGCGAGCGCCCGCGGCGCGTCGTGGTCGGGCACGCGAAGGCCGACCGTCGGGGACCCGGCCGTGAGCGCTGGCGGCAGCCGGACGTCAGAGCGCTGCGGCACGACCAGGGTCAGGCCGCCAGGCCAGCACGCGTCGGCGAGCGCCGCGGCGGCAGGCCCGATGACGCCCAACTGGGCGGCCTGGGCCGCGTCGGCCAGCAACAGGACGATGCCCCGGTCCGGCGGTCGCTGCTTCACGTGGAACAGCCGCTCGATCCCCTTGGGCGTCTCGAGCGCGACGCCGATGCCGTACACCGTGTCCGTCGGGAGGGCGACGACCCCGCCGGCCCGCAGGGTCTCGATGGCCATGGCGCGTCCGGCCGCCCCGTCGGGCACGATCCGCGCCATCACGACGCCGCGTCGGCACGCGGGCGTGCCGCGTCGGCCGCAGCGGCCAGCCGGCGCGATGCGGCACGGGCCGCCGTCGGGTCGGCGAGGACGAGCGACTCGATCAGTGCCGCCACCCCCTCCTCCCCGACCGGTGGAGCGACGTATCGGGCCACAGCCCGAACGGCGACCGGGGCCGTCGGCATGGCCGCCCCGTGGCCCACCTCGGCAAGCATCTCCAGGTCGTTCCACTGGTCGCCGATGGCCAGCGTCGCGCCGAGCGGGATCCGGAGCCGTCGCGCCAGCCAGCGGATAGCCCGGCCCTTCGAGACGCCCGGCGCGACGAACTCGAGGAACCGCGGGTGGCTGATGGTGACGTCGGCGATCCCGGCGAAATGCGCCGCTGCGAGCGGCGCGATCTCGGTGGGCAGTGGCGGCTCGCCGACCGCGAGGACCTTGGTGATGGGATGCGCGATCGAGCCCGCGAGATCGGGCACGAGTTCCGCGCGCGCGCCCATGAAGGCCGAGTAGTCATCGGCGCGCGGATCGTCCGCTCGCAGGATGAACCGCTCCAGGTGGTTGAGGTGCGGGTCGAGGCCGTGGGCCACCGTCCAGGCGACGATCTGGCGCGCCGTCGACGCGGACAGCGGCGTGTGGACGAGCAGCTTGCCGAGTCGCGTCGAGCCCTCCGGTGGCATCGCGCGCACGAGGCCGCCCTGGTAGCCGACGACCGGATCGGTCAGTCCGAGCTCGCGGGCGAAGCGCATCGCACTCGAGACCATCCGGCCGGTGACCAGCGACACGGCGACGCCGCGGGCCGCCGCAGCCCGGATGGCGTCACGCGTCTGCGACCCGATCACGAGGTCCTCGCCGACCAGCGTCCCATCGATGTCGAGCGCGATGAGCCGGATCGGGAAGGCGGGCTCGACCGGCTCGATCGGCGTCCGGATCACGCCGGTCGCTCGATGCGGGCGACCCGCGGCAGGCCGGCCAGGTCCGCCAGGACGGCGACTCGCCAGCCCGGCAGGGCGGTTCCGACCAGCCCGACGATCGCCTCGCCCTGGTCGGCGCCGATCTCCAGGAGCGCCACGCCGCCCTCGGCCAGGGCCTCCGGCAGACGCTCGAGGAGCCGTCCGATGACGGCGAGCCCGTCGGGCCCGCCGTCCAGGGCGACGACCGGTTCGAACGAGGCCGCGATCGGCAGCCCGGCGATGGCGTCGCTACGGACGTACGGCAGGTTCGCGACGACGATGTCGTACGGATCGACGACAACGGGCGGCAAGAGGTCCGCCTCGAGGAACGAGAGGCCATCGGCGACGGCGTGGCCGACCGCGTTCTCACGGGCCAGGTCCAGGGCCTCGGGCGATCGGTCGATGGCGATGGTCGTCACCTCGCCGGCCGCGCCCCGGCGACGGATCGTGACGAGCAGGGTGATGGCGATGGCACCACTTCCCGTGCCGATGTCCACGATCCGGAGCGGCGGCGAGCCGACCGGCCGGGCGGCCGCGGCCAGTCGGTGCATCACCTCGTCGGCGGCGAGCTCGACGAGTCGCTCCGTCTCCGGTCTCGGGATGAGCGCTCTCGAGTCGACCGTGAAGGCGAGACCGTAGAACTCCTTGAGTCCCCGGATGTACGCCACGGGCTCGCCGGCCGCCCGCCGGTCCAGCGTCGCCCGGTAGGTCGCCTCGGCGTCGGCGCCGACCGGGGCGTCGCTGTGCGCGATGATCGCCGTCCGATCGACCCCGACCGCATGCCCGAGCAGGAGCTCGGCATCGAGGCGAGGTGACTCCGAACCGCTGGCGGTGAGCCGCTCGATCCCCTCGCGCAACAGCGCCCCGACCTGGGTCACGGGCGGGTCGTCGCCATCAGAGCCGGATGGTCACGGCCAGATCGCCGACCTTGCGCAGGACCTCGGCGCTGGTCGTGCCGCGCCAGCGATGGAACAGGAGGTCCACCGAGGCCTCGCCGATGCGCAGGTTCGTGAGGGTCACCTTGCCCATCCAGTCGGGCAGGTGCGGGTGCCGCAACTCCAGCTCGCCCCGGTCGGCGTGGGCTTGCAGGCCCAGCATCGTGGTCAGGAACAGGAACGAGGACGCGGCGGCCCAGGCCTGCGGCGAGCACGCGACCGGGTACGGCACCGGGATGCTCGAGTCCTCCCGATCGAACCCGCAGAACAGCTCGGGCAACCGGTATTCGGGGAAGCGCTGCGCGGCTTCGAGGATCGGCCCGACCAGGCGATTCGCGGCGTCGTCGAAGCCATACCGCTTCATGCCGGCGGCGATGAGCGAGGTGTCGTGCGGCCACACGGTGCCCGTGTGGTAGCCGATGGGGTTGTAGCCGGGCTGACCGGAGGCGTACGTGCGGATGCCCCAGCCCGAGAACATCGACGGCTTGAGGAGTCCATCGACCACAGCCCCAGCCCGCTTGGCGTCGGCGATCCCGGTCCACAGGCATTGGCCGGCGTTGGACCCGATGGCATCGGCCTGTCGCTTGTCGCGATCGAGCGCGAGGGCGTAAGTGCCCTGGTCCTCGACCCAGAACGCCTCGTCGAACCGCGCCGCCAGGGTGTCCGCGTCGAGGTCCAGGCGGCTCGCCAGGTCGGTCTCGCCGCGGATCCGCGCCAAGCCGGCCAGCCGCCGCTTCGCGTCGTAGACGTAGCCCTGGACCTCGGCGAGCGCGATCGGTGGGACGGCCTCCACGCCGGCTCGGTCCCGGATCGCATCGGCCGAGTCCTTCCAGCCCTGGTTCAGCAGGCCGCGTTCCGATCGGCGCTCGTACTCGACGAACCCGTCGCCGTCGCGGTCGCCGTAGCGATCGATCCAGCCGAGGGCGGCGATGGCGTTCGGCCACAGGCGATCCAGCAGCGCGCGGTCGCCCGTCCAGTCGAAGGTGATCCCCAGGAGGATGATCCACAGCGGCGTCGAATCGACCGAACCGTAGTACGGCGTGTGCGGCAGTTCGCCGCTATGCGCCAGTTCGCCGGTCCGCAGTTCGTGGAGGATCTTGCCGGGTTCCGCGTCGCGCCAGTCGTCGATCTCGGTCGCCTGGTACGCGGCCAGGACGCCGAGTGTCTCGACCGCCAGCTGGGGCCGGAAGGCGACGGACTGGATGGCGGAGATGATGGCGTCGCGCCCGAACAGCGTCGCGAACCACGGCACGCCCGCCGCGACGTAGCGCTGGTCCGGGCCAGGACCGTCGTTGACGAGCAGCCGCAGGTCCGCGACGGACCGCTTGATCACGAGGTTGAACAGGTCGTGGTCGCTATCGACAGCGGTCGTGCCGCGTTCCCAGGCGTGATACGCGGCCGCCCCTTCGTCGGCGGTGACGTGCGGCGGGTCCGGGAAGAGCGCCGTGAGGTCGCCCGCGCCGGTGGCGACCTCGGCGGCCGGCTTCGCCCCCTGCGGCGTCGGCGCCTCGCTCGACCACACCGTCCAGCGGATCGTCGCGGCCGAGCCCGGTTCGAGATCGAGCTCCCAGCGCAGCCGCACCGCTGCCCCGACGTCGATCAGGTCGGTCGCCGGGTGCACAGGGCTGACCTCGGTGGCCGCCTGGGAGAAGGCGACGTGGGTCGAGCGCCGGGCCCCGTCGAGGCCGTCGTAGCGGAACGTGACCCGATCCGCCGTGACCGCCACGGGGAGCAGGGTGCCTCGCGACTCCCGCGGGTAGCCGCGGACCTCGAAGATGTCGGCGCCGTCGAACCCGAGGTCGAGCTCGAGCGTGATCCGCTCCGGCCGCGAGGCGTGGCTCACGATGCGCACCCGCTCCTCGAGCGCCTCGCCGGCGATCAGCCGGTCGCGCGAGATGCCGATCGTCCGGCCGACCAGGTCGTCGAGCGGATGGACCTTGGCGTCGGGGTTGCGGTCGGCGCTCGGGTTGGTCAGCTGGATCCGGCCGCGGTAGTTCGCGCCCATCGAACCCTGGAGCAGGACCGGCCGCTCGCCGCCGACGCGCAGGATCGAGCACGACAGGATGCGCGTATCGCCGTGGTAGACGCCGAGCCCGCGCGAATCGGGATGGATATCGCCGAACGGGTCGGTCAGCTGATACAGGTTGCCGTGCTTGAGGACCTGGACCGAACCGAGGTCCGTCGCGCGCTGGACCGGCAGGACCCTCGGGTCGAGGAACCGGACGGTCGCGGCGTCAGGCGGCGTCATCGGCTCCCGTCAGGCCCGAGAGTCGGTCGGCCTGGTCGGCCATCACCAGCGCGTCGATCAACGGATCGAGGTCGCCCTGGAGCACGCCGGGGACATCATGCACGGTCATCTTGATCCGATGATCGGTCACCCGGTTGTCCGGGACGTTGTAGGTCCGGACCTTCTCGGAGCGATCGCCCGACCCGACCATCGATCGCCGCACGACCGAATCGGCCGCCCGCTGCTTTTGCAGCTCCAGGTCGTACAGTCTCGAGCGCAGCACCGACATGGCCTTGGCCTTGTTCTTGTGCTGGCTCTTCTCGTCCTGGATCTCGACGACCAGCCCGGTCGGGAGGTGCGTGATGCGCACCGCGGAGTCCGTCGTGTTCACGGATTGGCCGCCCGGTCCGGATGAGCGCTTGACGTCGATGCGCAGGTCCTTGACCTCGTCGATCTCGACCTCGACCTCGTCGGCCTCGGGCATCACGATGACCGTCGCCGTCGAGGTGTGGATGCGGCCCGACGACTCGGTCGAGGGGACGCGCTGGATGCGATGGACGCCGCCTTCGAACTTCAGGCGGCTGTAGGCGCCGTCACCGGCGATCTCGACGATCGCCTCCTTGATCCCGCCGATGCCCGTCTCATTCTGGCTCATGAGGTCGTACGAGAACTTGTGCTTGTCGGCATAGCGCAGGTACATCCGGAGCAGCTCGTTGGCGAATAGCGCCGCCTCTTCACCCCCCGCACCGGCCCGGATCTCGAGGATCACGTCGCGATCGTCGTTCGGGTCACGCGGCAGGAGGAGCACTTTGAGCTCCTCGACCAAGCGCGTCTCGTCGGCCTCCAGCGGGTCGATCTCGTCGCGCGCCATCGAGCGCAGCTCGTCGTCGCCGTCACCGGCGTCCCGGAGCTCACGCAGGTCGGCGAGTTCGCCACGGACGGCCTCCAGGCGCCGGAACGCCTCGACGACCGGCTCGAGCCGCGCCAGCTCGCGCCCGAGCCGGCGGATCTCGGAGGGATCGGCTGAGACTTCGGGACGCGCCAGCTGGGCCTGAACGTCGTCGTACTGGCGCGCGACCTCGGATAGCTTGTCGTCGAGCTCGCTCATGACCCCGCTGGCGGGTCGGTCGGGGCGGTCGTCGTCGCCACCTGCGGCGCCCCGGCGCTGGACGCGGGCCCCGATACGGGCGCGGCGTCGGCCCCCAGCCCGAGGATCATCGGGTCGCGCTCGAACGGGGTCGATCCCTCCGGGACGGTCTCGTTGTCGGCGACGAGCGCCTCCTCCATCGAGACGATCGCGACCTCGATCATGTCGTCGGTGGGCTGCTTGGTCGTGATCATCTGGACGAGCAGGCCCGGGTACAGCAGGACCTTGACGAACGGGTTGGCGCGGTGCCGTGCCCCGAACTTGAGGATCTCGTAGCCGACCGACGCGATGATCGGGATGAGCAGGATCCGACTCAGGATCATGACCAGCGGCTCCTGCCGGCCGACGAGAGAGAACGCGAGGATCGAGAGCAGGATGACGACGACGAGGAACTCCGTCCCGCAGCGCTGGTGGGCGGTCGGGTACTTGCGGACGGCCTCGACGGTCAGGGGGTCGTCCGCCTCGAGGGCGTGGATCGTCATGTGCTCGGCGCCGTGGTACTGGAACACCCGGTGGATGTCGGGCGCGCGGCCGATCAGGACGAGATAGCCGAGGAACAGGGCCACCCGGATGAGACCCTCGACGAGATGCTGGACGAGCCCGTTCTCGACGTTGGCCGTCGTCACGCTGGCGATGAACAGGGGCAGCAGGAAGAACACCCCGATCCCGGCGAGGAGCGTCAGGCCGAGCATGATCGCGATGGCGCGCTTGCCCAGCTCGATGCCCTCTTCCTGGGCCTGGACGTTGGCGCTCCGGACGAGCCAGCGCGTCCCCATGATCAACGTCTCGTAGAGGACGACCAGGCCGCGGATGAGCGGCATCTTCGACCAGGTCGTCCCGTGGAAGCCCGAGTCGAGGCGCTCGGTCGCGAAGACGATCCGTCCGTCGGGGTGGCGCAGGGCGACCGCGATCGCATCCCGGCCGCGCATCAGCACGCCTTCGATGAGGGCCTGTCCGCCGTAGGTGAACCTGGGCATGCCGGGAAGTCTACCGGCGATGGCGCGCGAATGGCCGTGGCCGATGGTCCCGGCGGGTATGAGAACGGCGGGCCCGAGGGCCCGCCGTGACGATCGACGACCGGAAGGTGGACGCGATCGTGGGAGCTAGCTGCGGACCTGCCGCTCCAGGCGCTTCTGGAAGCGCTCGACCTGACCGGCGGTGTCGATGATGTTCTGCTTGCCCGTGAAGAACGGGTGGCAGTTGGCGCACACGTCCACGCGGAGCTCTTCACGAGTCGATCCGACGACCCACTCGGTGCCGCACGAGCCGCAGTGGACCTTCGCCTGGTAGTACTTGGGATGGATGTCGGGCTTCACGGGTGCTCTCTCCTCCGACGCCTTCCGCGCAGGGCCATCGCCCCGCCGGTGGTCGCCGGCTGTGGTTCGGTGCTAGGCGGTCGCTCCGGTCGGGGCGGCCTCGACCGCTTCGACCCGGATGCGCTTCTTGTCCTTGGTGGCGTGCTCGAACTTGACCTTGCCCGCGACCGTCGCGAACACGGTGTAGTCCTTGCCGAGACCCGTGCCCGGGCCGGCGAGGAAGGTCATGCCGCGCTGGCGGACGATGATCGAGCCGGCCGTGACGAGCTGGCCGTCGCCGGCCTTGACGCCGAGTCGCTGGCCGGCGCTGTCGCGACCGTTCTTGACGCTGCCGCCTGCCTTCTTGTGGGCCATCTCGACTACTCGTCCTTCTTGGTGGCGCGCGTCCGCTTCGGCGCGGCCGGCTTGGCATCGGCGGCGTCGGCCTTGGACGACGTCGCCTTGGTGGTCTTCGGGGCGTCGGCGGCGGCCTCGGCCTTCCTGGCTGCGGGCTTGGCGGCCGGCTTCGCGGCCGCAGGCTTGGCGTCGGCCTTCGTCTCGGCCTTGGCCGTGGCCTTCTTCGGTGCCGCCTTGGTCGGCGCGGCCTCGGTGCCGACCGCGAGCTTGGCCGCGAGCTCCGCGTCCTTGGCCGCCTGGGCGGCGGCGGCGTCGGCGAGCTTCTCGCGCTCGGTCTTCGCGTCGCGCTGGGCCTTCGCGGCGTCCTTGGCGGCGCTCTTGCCACCGAACGTGATGTCGCTGATGCGCAGGACCGTCAGCTCCTG
>CAVVDC010000001.1:0-117621 GCA_963746855.1 uncultured Chloroflexia bacterium | reverse complement strand
TGACGAAGACCTCCTCGCCGCTCGGGAACGTGACCTCGCTGACGAACAGCGACGGCTTCTTCGTCGCCGTGGCGCCGCCGTGCGTGAGCAGCGTGAGCCGCTCCTGCGCGCGCGTCATCGCCACGTACAGCAGGCGGCGCTCCTCCTCGGTGTGGACGTCGCCCGGGCGGCACGGCCTCGCGCAGCAGCTCGGGCGGGAAGCATGCCGCCCCAGCCCTCGCGGGTCGGCCACTCCCCGTCGAGCAGGCTCGGGACGAAGACGATCGGGAACTCGAGCCCCTTCGCCTGGTACAGCGTCATCAGCCGGACGCCCTCGATGTCCTCGGTCAGCTCCACGCTCGTCGGCAGCTCGCCGCCGGCGGCCTGGTACGCATCGAGGTAGTCGACGAACCCCGCGAGCGTCCCGTTCGGGTTGGCCGCCTGCCAGTCCGCCGCGAACCGCAGGAAGCTCGCGATGTTCGTGACCATCCGCTTCGACTCGAGCGTGTCGGCGGCGATCAGGTCGAGCACCTGCCCGGTCCGCTCGAGGAACCGCTCGACGATCGTGAACGGCCCCTCGCGGTAGGTCAGCGGGTTGAGCTCGTCGATGCAGCCGAGGAGCATCCGCAGCTTGGCGCGCAGCCCGGCGTCGACGGTGTCCTGGTCGACCATGAGCGCCGCCTGCTCGGCCAGGTGCCGCTTGTCGAACTTCGCCGCCTTCGACACCTCGGCGACCTCGAGCGCGTCGAGCCGCCACGGACCGGCGGTCATCATCCGGACGAGCGCGACGTCGTCCTGCGGGTTCGGCGACCGCGCGCATCGCCTGCTCGAGGTCGCGGATCTCGGGCGTCTCGAAGAGGGACAGGCCGCCGACCACCGTGTACGGGATGTCCTCGTCGCGCAGCCGGGCGACGATCGCGTCGCGGTGCTTGTGCTTGCGGTAGAGGACCGCGATGTCCTGCCAGCCCTTGGCGGTGCCGTCGTCGCGCGCGGCCTGGATGGCGTCGACGATCGCGACGGCCTCGTCCTCGGGCCCGGCGCAGACGACGACCTGGACGGGCAGGCCGTCCTCGCGCTCGGTGACGAGGTGCTTGTCCGGCTCGAACCGCGTCTCGTTGATCGCGATCAGCCGGTCGGCCGCGGTCAGGACGTGCCGGACCGAGCGGAAGTTCTGCTGGAGGCGGAGTCGCGTCGGCGCTGGCGGGTGGTGGCGCGCCGGGGTCGTGCGCGGGCGGCCTCGCGAAGCGCGTGTCGAACTCGGCGAACGCCGCGAAGCTGGCACCGCGGAATCGATAGATCGACTGGTCGTCGTCGCCGACGACCATGACGTTGTCCGGCCGGTCCGGCGTCCGCCCGAGCAGCTCGATGAGCTCGATCTGGGCGATGTTCGCGTCCTGGAACTCGTCGACGAGCAGGTAGCGGAACTGGCGCTGCCACCGGCGCAGGACGTTGGTCCGCGTCTTGAACAGCTGCGCGACGGCGGCGATCTGCTCCCCGAAGTCGAGGGCGCCGCGCGCGCCAGCTCGTCCTCGTAGGCGTGGTAGACGGTCGCCAGCTCGGTCAGCCGCAGGATCTCGAGCGCGGCGCCGTCCGCGACGTAGGTGTCGGCGAGGGCGTCGATGCGCGGCTGGTCGTCGGCCGGGAACGAGCTCCGGGTGCGCGCCTTGCCGTCGCCCGCGATCGCCCGTCGCGCCTCGCGGTCGGCGGTCTTCGTCACGACGTCGGGGTCGTACTCGCGGGGCTCGCCGCGCGCCTCGGCGCGCTCGTTGGTGCGGGCCCAGGCGTACGCCTTGCGGACCTCGCGGAGTGGTCGCAGGTTGCCGTTGATCGCCAGCCGGTCGGCGGCGGTCTCGAAGTTGCCGTACCGCTCCTCGAAGACCGCGGCGCTCCTCGGCGACGAAGGCATCGAAGTCGGCCGGGTGGACGAGCTCGTCCTTGCATCGATTGATGAACTGGACGAACGACCCGAGCCACCACTCCGTCCCGTGGTAGACGAGATGGAGGTCCGGCCGCAGGTCCTTGAGGAGCAGCACCTGGGCGATGCCGTCGAGGACGTCGGGGCGCGGCGGCAGCCCGGCATCGGCCGCGTTCTCGGTGAGGATCCGCTGGCAGAAGCTGTGGAAGTTGCTGATCGTCATGCGCGCGGCCGTGGCCACGCCGACGGCCTGTTCGATCCGGGCCCGCAGCTCCGCGGCCGCCTTGACGTTGTAGGTCAGGACGAGGATCTGCTCCGGCAGGAGGTCCTCGTGGGTCTCGAGCAGGTACCGCACCCGCTCGACGATGACCTTGGTCTTGCCGGTCCCGGCGCCCGCGATGACGACGGCCGGCCCCTCGTCCCACTCGACGATCCGGCGCTGCTCGTCGGTGAGGCCCGTGGTGCCGGGTCGCGCGATCACCACGCCACCATGTCTAGAGGTAAGGCCGGGGTGAGTGCCCGAGCGTAGCGTGGCGGCATGGTCCGCAACCCAGCGCTTGACTGCCAAGGTGCTTCACACGTACCGTCGATGTGGTTCTCACCACGGCCGTGAGACCGCGCGAGGTGATCAAGAGGATGCGCCGCTCGACCCGTCCGCCAGGATCGTCCACCAGGACGGCTCGCACCAGAAGTGGCGCCTCCACGACGGTTCGTCCGTGATCGTGCCGATCCACTCCGACGACATCCCGGCGGGCACCCTGCGGAGCATCGAGCGGCAGGGCGAGTCCGCCTTGGGCCGCATGTGGCTGCGAAAGGGGTCGCGTCATGGTTGACCGGGCGCCGACGAGGTACGTGGCCACGTACACCCACGACGACCGCGCCTGGATCGTCCAGTTCCGCGATCCGGACATCGCGACCTTCGGTCGGACCCTGGCGTCGGCCAAGCGGTACGCCCGCAGCGCGTTGGCGGTGTACCTGGAGGTCGACGATCTGACGGCCGCGGCCGTCGAGGTCGTCGACGACGTGCGGCTCCCGATCGCCATCGCGAACGAGATCAGCCTGCTCATCGACCAGCGCTCGAAGGCCGAGGCACTCCGAGCCGAGGTCGCCGACGCCACCCGCCGAGCGGCCGCGGATCTGCGACGGCTGGGTCTCTCGACGCGCGACGTCGGTCGAGATCCTCGGCATCTCCGGGGCCCGTGTGGCCCAGATCGACCGCGAATCCGGGGCAGCCTGAGCGCTCGCGGGAAGGATCACCGCAGGCCCCCCAGCACGGCCGGCGAACCGATGACGACCAGGTGCTGCCGCGCCCGTGACGCTCCGACGTAGAGCAGCCGCGCGAGCCGCGGGTCGTCGGCCTTCAGCTCGACCAGGACGACGACCGGCCGCTCGAGGCCCTTGAAGCGGCGGATCGTGTCGCACAGGATCACGTCGCTCGGCAGGTCCGGGATGAGGTGCGACGACTGGCCGAGGTGGTGGCCCGCGTCGTCGACCGCGGGGTTGCCGAGGACCTCGTTGCCGAACCGCCGGCCGGGCACGCGCCAGACGGCCGACTCCTCCAGCTGCGCCCCGGTCAGCACCGCGATGTCCCAGGGCGCGACGCTCCTCCTCGACCCGCAGTCGATGCAGGACGCGTCCGAAGCGCCTCGACGGTCTCGGCCCGTCCGCCGCCTCGATGAACTCGGGCGCCCGACCATCCGACCGCAGCGCCTCCGCCGACCAGCCCGCCCTCGGACAGTCGCTCGCACGATCGCGTGGATCGGCTGCGCGTTGCGGCAGTTCGTCTCGAGCGGGAACGTCGGCAGCTCGAGCTGCGCCACGGCGTCGTCGCGGTAGATCGCCTGCGCCGGGTCGTGGAAGACGTACAGGACGTCCTCGCGGCCGTCGATCAGCAGCGCCTCCAGCGACGCGCAGCCAGTCGGCATCGAAGTCCTGGCCCTCGTCGACGACGATCGCGTGGTAGCGGGCGCCGAGCGCTCCGCCGGCGTCGTCGAGCGCCCGCGGCAGCGTCCGATCCCACCAGTCCTGCGGGACCGGAGTCGGACGTCCGGGCAGGACGCCCGCTTCGCGACCGAGGTCCTCGCACAGCTGGTGGAACGTCTTGACCTCGAGCAGCCCGGTCGCGCTGGCGACCGCCTCGACCTCGTCGGCGAGCATCGCGGCGAGCGGCGAGTTGAAGCAGACGAGCAGCGTCCGGAAGCCATCCTTCGCGAGTCGTCGGGCCTTCTCGGCGGCGAGCATCGTCTTGCCGGTCCCGGCCCCGCCCGACGATCGCGGCCCGCCGCTGGCTCCGCAGCGTGTTGAGCAGCGCGAACTGGCCGTTCGGTCAGCCGCACGACCTCGCGCTCGCCGCCGGCGATCTCGTTGCGGAGCATCGAGCGCAGCTCGAGCGGCTCGGTCATCGTCGCGACGAGAAGGTCGATCGCCGGCGCGCCGGGCGGCCGCGTGCCGGCCTCGCCGCTCCAGGCCTCGAAGGCGCGATCGACGAAGGCGCGAGCTCGCGGCGGCCGTCGTCGGTGTCGACGAAGCTCGACTGGTCGGCGATCAGGTCGGCGTCGACGTCGGGCCCGAGCAGCCCGAGTCGCCCGCGCATCGAGTCGAGCTCGACGTCCGGGAACGCGACCGCCTGGCCGGCGATCGGCTTGAGTCCGGGCGGCCAGTCGGGCAGCTCGTGCGAGCTTGCGGATCAGCGCGTGGCGGCTGTCGGCGGCCTGCTCGAACGGGATCGCGGCAGCGCGTTCGCCGGCCCACCACGTCCCGTCGGCGTCGCGACGGACCTCGCCCGACCTTCACCTCGATGACGAGGATGCCGCGATCCGGGTCGCCGATGACGACGTCGGCCTCGCCCTCGCGAACGTAGCCGTGGTCCCGGAGCAGCCAGCGGACGTGGTGGAGGAGCGCGACGTCGGGCGGGAGGACGCGCACGGAGCCGGTCGACGACGAGGCGTTCGGCGGCTTCGCCGCGCGTCAGATCCGACCGCTCGGCAGGCGAGGCCGCTGGGGTCGCGCGCTCGGTCATCGTGGTCCCCACCTCATCGCCGGGCCGGCGATGGTCGGAGCGCATCGTAGCGCCGACCGTCATCCGCGTCGGTCATCGATCCGTCTCCCAGTTGCCGTCCTCGACGCCGTCGAGCATGTCCATCGCGAGGAAGTTGCGCTCGCGCTCGCACTCGCCGCAGATCGGCCGGCCGGCATCGCCGGTCGGATCCTCGTCCGGGTCGCCGACGAGGGCGCGACCGCACGTCGCGCACAGCAGGATCTCGCCCTGGATCGACGCATCGTCCATCGCGCGACGGCCCCTCCGGCCTACTCGGAGGTCCCGGTCGACCTCCGCTCGCACGTGAGAGTGTGCCCGCGTCGTGTCAGCTGTCTGTCACAACGTGAGCACGGCTACAGTTGCCCGATGGAGTCCTACGACCTCGCCGAGGCGGCCGAGCGCACCGGCGTCAGCCTCGATGAGCTGAGCCTCCTGGTCGATCTGGGCGTCCTCGCTCCCGACGCGGACGACCGGTTCTCGCCGGGGCTCCTGCGTCGCGCGGGGCTCGTCAAGAGCCTGATCGATGCGGGCATCCCCCTCGACGGCCTCGTCGCGGCGATCGACAGCGGCCAGGTCTCCCTCGACTTCCTCGATGCGCCCGCGTTCGAGCGGTTCGGGACGGCCAGCGGCGCCACCTTCGCCGAGTTGGCCGAGCAGACCGGCGTGCCGGTCGAACTGCTCCTGTCCATCCGCGAGGCGACCGGCGCCGTCGCGCCCGAGCCCGATGACCGCGTCCGCGACGCGGAGCTGCCGTACGTCGCCATGATCGAGGCGCAGCTCGATGGCGGGTTCCGTTCGGCCGCGATCCAGCAGCTGATCCGCGCCCAGGGCGACAGCATGCGCCGGATCGCCGAGACCGAGTCGGCGACGTGGATATCGGAGGTGATCGAGCCCGCGATGCGCGCCGGCGTGCGGCCCGACGAGATCCTGGGCGTCGACTTCGGCGACCGGATGAGCGTCCTGACGGAGCAGGCCGTGATCGCGATGTACCACATCCAGCAGACGCGAGCCTGGACCGCCGGCATCATCGACGGGCTCGAGATGCAGCTCGCCGCGGCCGGACTCCACAGCCGGCTCGAGCACCCGCCGGCGATGTGCTTCCTGGACATCACCGGGTACACGCGCCTGACCCAGGAGCACGGCGACGCCGCGGCGGCCAGCCTGGCCGAGCAGCTCGGCCACATCGTCCAGCGCACGGCGGTCAGGCACGGCGGCCGGCCCGTGAAATGGCTCGGGGACGGCGTGATGCTGCATTTCCCGAACCCGGGGCTCGGCGTGGTCGCGGCGCTCGAGATGGTCGCCGTCCTGGCCGAGGCGGGGCTGCCGCCCGCGCACGTCGGCCTGCATGCCGGGCCGGTGATCTTCCAGGAGGGCGACTACTACGGCCGACGGTCAACCTCGCCTCGCGGATCGCCGACTACGCCCAGGCCGGCGAGGTGATGGTCAGCCGCGAGGTCGTCGACGCCTGTGCCGATGCACCCGTCGTCTTCCGCGATGTCGGCCCCGTCGAACTCAAGAACGTGTCGGGGGCGATGCACCTGTTCGCGGCGTCTCGGGCCGGTTGACCTCGGCGGCCGGCCGTTGCCACGCCTCCCTCAGGTGCACTCCTCGAACGAACGAGCGTGAACCGGCCTCGAATTCGACAGTTCCTGCAGCCTGGTCACGGACCCACGAGGCGTTCATCGCCAACGCGCATCTGCCAGGTGCGGCCGGCCGCGCCCCCCTGAGGTGCACACCTCGAACGAACGAACGTGAAGGGCGTCGACTTAGACGGTTGTCGCAGCCCGGTCACCGATCCACGAAGCGTTCATCGCCAGCGCGCATCTGACAGGTGCGGCCGATGATCCGTTGGTCCTCCCTGGGTCGGATGCCGGTCGTGATAGTCTCGATGTCGGGCGACAAGCCCCGGATCATCACCGCATGGCGCGCCACGAAGCGCGAACGACATGAGTACGAAGCTCGACCCTGACGACGAGTTCGTTATCGCAGGCATTGGCTCGTTCGCGTGGAGCAAGGCCGAGATCGGCCGATACGCTCGCAAGCCCGGGGAGAAGACCGAGATCTTCATCGACGGGGCGATCGGGTACTCGCTCCGGCTGATCCCATCGAACAAGATCCTCGCTCGGTTCGACTCGACCCTCGAGGCCTGGCCGGTGATCATCGCGACCGTCGAGGGCGGTCGGTCGCCTCGGACGCTGTCCCTCGACTGGAATGGCGCCGATGGGCAGAGCGGAAGTGTTTCCGCCGGCCCCCGACTCGAGCGCTGGGCGCGCCACAACAACGGTGAATCCCATCCGTACACGGATCGCGCGGCCCTGCCGCCTCGACGAATCGCCGAGATCTGAACCTCTGGCCGGCCGCGCTCAGTCGAAGGTCAGGACATCGACGTCGACGTGGTCCGAATAGATGTTGTGAAAGCGACCCTCGCTGAGGAGGCGCGGCATGCTCTCGACAAGCGCCGTCATATGTGGCGTGGCGCGATGGACTCTCATACGCCGCCTCGCTGGATGAAACACTCCGTGATCACCGCCAGGTTTGGTTGATCCAGGCTGAGCGCGATCTCGAAGAACTCGCAGCCCGGTTCGGCCCGGGTCGCGGCCTGGTGACTCCAGCGACATCGCCAGGAACTCGTCTCGCATCTCCGGCCTGAATGTCACCCGTCCGATGACGAACCGCTTCATGTCGGCTCCCGCATCTGTCCGGCGTTCCCGCCGACCTTGCCAGCCGAGCGCAACCGCGCTTGGTCCTGACCGCCCTAGCCCGCGCTCCACCATCGCCGGATAAGCGCTGGTGAAGCGACGCTGGCGATGATGTCGCCCCCGCCGACACGCTCGGCGAGGTGTACGTGCCTGTCGTTCATCGGTTCGGTCCGTACGTCTTCTACTTCTACTCGCACGAGAACCGCGAGAGTTTCGAAGCACCGCACATCCACGTCCGGTCGAGCGACGGTCGGGCGGTATTCTGGCTCCAGCCGGTCAGCCTGCGCGCGGCCTGGGGATACAATCCGGCCAGGATCGAGCGGGTTCGTCGACTGGTCGTGGCGAACCGCGAATTGCTGCTGAGACGGTGGGATGAGTACTTCGACGAAGGCAGCCTGACCGCTTTCCGACCGCCGTCGCCGCCGATGTGCGCGATGACCGCCTGCGCGTCACGCTTGTCGATGGTCGCGAACTGTCGGTGCCGATCGCCTGGTGGGATTGGCTCGTAGGGGCCACGGACGCTCAGCGCTCCGATCTGGAGATCATCGAAGGCGGCCAGGGCCTCTGGTGGGACCAGCTCGATGACGGTGTGTCCGTGCCGGGACTCTTCGGCCTGCCGCACGCCTGAGGGATCGCGTCGGGGATCGGCGTCCCTCGGCCAGCCTCCCTCAGATGCACATCTCGAACGAACGAGCGTGAACCGGCGTCGAATTCGACCGTTCCTGCAGCCCTGGTCACGGATCCACGAGGCGTTCAGCGCCAGCGCGCATCTGACAGGTGAACGCGGCCGCCGCGCCTCGCTCGTCCACGCACGACGGGTGGTAGGCCAGGTTGAAAGCGCTAAGGCCGGGGTGAGTGCCTGTCCGTAACGTGGCGGAATGGTCCTCGAATCAAGCCTTGACTGCCAAGGTGCTTCACACATACCGTCGATGTGGTTCTCACCACGGCCGTGAGACCGCGCGAGGTGATCAAGAGGATGCGCACGCTCGACCCGTCCGCCAGGATCGTCCACCAGGACGGCTCGCACCAGAAGTGGCGCCTCCACGACGGTTCGTCCGTGATCGTGCCGATCCACTCCGACGACATCCCGGCGGGCACCCTGCGGAGCATCGAGCGGCAGGGCGAGTCCGCCTTGGGCCGCAGGTGGCTGCGAAAGGGGTCGCTTCATGGTTGACCGGGCGCCGACGAGGTACGTGGCCACGTACACCCACGACGACCGCGCCTGGATCGTCCAGTTCCGCGATCCGGACATCGCGACCTTCGGTCGGACCTTGGCGTCGGCCAAGCGGTACGCCCGCAGCGCGTTGGCGGTGTACTTGGAGGTCGACGATCTGACGGCCGCGGCCGTCGAGGTCGCCGACGACGTGCGGCTCCCGATCGCGATCGCGAACGAGATCAGCCGGCTCATCGACCAGCGCTCGAAGGCCGAGGCGCTCCGAGCCGAGGTCGCCAACGCCACCCGCCGAGCGGCCGCGGATCTGCGACGGCTGGGTCTCTCGACGCGCGACGTCGGCGAGATCCTCGGCATCTCCGGGGCCCGTGTGGCCCAGATCGACCGTGAATCCGGGGCCGTGTGAGCCACGGCTAGATGCACCGAGGGCCGGCGCACCCCTCAAGGTGCAATTCGCGAACAAACGAGCGTGGACGACCAAGCGATTCCGGTCGCATCCGCAGCCTGGTCACGGATCCACGAGGCATTCATCGCCGACTCGCATCTGACAGATGCGGCCGGCCGCGCCTCAGCCGGCGTACCCCTCCGCCAGCCGCTCCCCCGCCTCGACCCGGACCGGCAGCCGGTTCTCGGCCGGGGTCAGCGGGCAGGAGTAGATCGGGTCGTACACGCACGAGGGGTGGTAGGCCAGGTTGAAGTCGAGCGCGTAGGTCCCGTCGTCCTCGGGCTCGAGATCGAGGTAGCGGCCGGCGCCGTACGTCTCGGTGCCGCTCGTCGCGTCGAGGAACGGCACGAACAGCGACGTCGGGTCGCCCTCGTCGAGCACGTAGGCGGTCAGCTTGTGCGGCTCGCCGCCGAGCTCGAAGCCGAGCGTCCCCGCCCGATGGGCCGGCCGGAGCTTGCCGTCCGAGGTCGGGATCTGGAAGCGTGAGGGCTCGTCGCCGGTGTACGGCTCGAGCGTCCGCTCCTCGAAGCGGTATGACTCGTCGACCGGGTAGTACGGCAGCCCGCTGAACGCCTCGCGCTCCCCCGCCGGGATCGGGCTGCGCGGGTCGGCCTTGAAGAACGCGTCCTTGTCGGCCCGGAACTGCTCGACCGCCTCGGCGTAGTCGATCGGGCCGTGCTCGTGGTGTTCGTGCTCGTGGTGATGCTCGTGGTCGTGGTCGTGCGCAGCGTGATCGTGGTGTTCGTGCTCGTCGGCCATGGGTCGGGCTCCATCGGGGCGGGCACTCATTCTGCGCGAATCGCCGAGGTCTGAACGCTAACCGCGCACCTCTACAGGGCCAGGTGCAGGCGGAGGGCTGCGTCCAGTCGTGCAAGAAGGGACTCGGGCACCACGCCAGCGCGCGCGCCGACTCGAGCGACGTCGATCGATCGCACCTGCTCCGCCTGCGCCTTCGAATCGACGGGCAGCCCTGTCGCATCGGCCGGCAACTCGACCTGAAACGCGTAGACCCGATCCACGCTGGACGTGACGGGCACCACGGTGATCACCCCGCGCCCGGCCCGCGACGCCGTCAGGTTGGCGACATCGTTGCTCACGACGACGGCCGGCCGCCGTTTGTTCGCCTCCGCGCCTCGTGCCGGGTCGAGATCGACCCAGTGGATGTCGCCTCGCCGGATCATCGGGTCGTGCCGTCGGCGGTGTCGCCGTCACCGGCCGTTGCGTCCCAGAGCGCGGCGTCCGCCGCCGAATCCCACTCTTCCCAGGCCGCCCGATAGTCGGCGGCGAGTTCGCCAGTTCGCAGGAGTCCGACGGCCTGCTGAACGGCTGACGAACGCGACGCCAGGCCGCGCTCTCGGACGTACGCGTCCAGAAACGCGACGTCCTCTCCTGGGAGGCTCACGCTGACCTTCATCGTGCGATGCTACCTCGTTCCTACCGCGGTAGCAAGTCGTGTCGCGGTGCTTGCCAGCATCCCACCATCATGCTACCATTCGTCCTACCATGGACGAGCAGCGGTCCTACTCCGTCAAGGGCTTCGCCGAGACCGTCGCCCCGTACGGTTCCGACGACTCGCGAGCGCCCCACACGAAGCTCTCGATCAGCCTGCCGAGCGACCTCGTGGAGCTCGTGCGCGAGGCGGCGGCCCAGGCCGGACTGACGATGAGCGCGACCATCGGCGCCTCGCTGCGGCGAACGCTTGCCGATGCAGACCAAGTACGGCTCGATCAGGCGATCGAGGCCCAGAACGAGGAGAACCTCGCATGGGCCGAGGCGTATGCGCCGATCGCCGCGAAGCTCTGGTCGGAGCTCGAGTGGTAGGGATCGGTCGAGGCCCCCGCCGTCATCGGTCCGTCGCGTGGCGACGTCCACCTCATCGCGTTCCCTGACGTCGGCGGTCACGTCATCCGTGGTCCGCATCCGGGCGTCATCGTCCAGACGGATCGCCTCGCCCGCTCCTCCACCGTGATCGTCGTCCCGCTGACGAGCGCGGCGAAAGCCGCCGACTTCGCGCCGCCCTTCCTCGTCCGGATCCTCGGGCGGGAGGCGGGTCTGCCCCGTGACGGATGGGCCAAATGCGACCAGCCGATGACGCTGCCCACCGCGGCGCTCGGCCCGAAGGCCGGGCGCCTGAACCCGGCCGCCCTCGAGCGGGTCGATGCCGCCCTGCGATTCGTGCTGGGTATCTAGGCTCTACCCGCCTGCGCCGATGCGCTCCATCTCGGTGACCGTCCGGTCGAGCTCGTCGATGAGCGCGACGTCGTGCTCCGGGTTGTCCCGGTAGGCCGTGACGAGCGCCCGGTAATACCAGAGGCGGTCGGCGCCGCCGCCCTCGAACCGATCCCAGGCCGCCGGGCCGTATCGATGCAGGCGCTCGACGAGCCGGCGCGCGTTGTGCAGCTTGTCCGAGCCCGACACGAGCATCGAGGTGCCGTCGTGCTCGTGGATGGCCGCGAGATACCGCTCCTTGCACGCCCGCCAGGGCGGCTTCGGGTGCTCATCGCAGTCGGTGCACGCCTCGACGATGCGCAGCACCTCGTCGCCGAATCGGCGGATCGTGGCGCGGACCGCGTCGGCTGGGCTCGACGTCCTCGATGGCGTCGTGGAAGAGCGCGGCGATCGCCTGGTCCTCGCTCGCCCCATGCTCGAGCGCGATCGCGCACGTCCCGAGCAGGTGGCTCACGAACGGGATGCTCGGGTCCCACCGGTCCTGCCCCGCGTGCATCCGCACGACCGTGCGGAAGGCGTCGACGAACCGCTCGGAGGCGAACGCGGCGTCGAGCGGCGGCGGGACATCCCAGGGTCGATCGGTCACGGGCGCCCATTGTGCGCCGCTCGGCCGGGTGGGACCGCCGCTCCGCCTCTCTGAGGTGCGGATCTTGAACGAATGAGCGTGGACGCCCGTCGAATCTGACCGATCCTGCAGCCTGGTCATCGGGTCCACGAGGCGTTCATCGCCAGGGTGCACCTGGCAGAGGCGCCGGAGGTTTCAGGCGCCGAGGCGCCCCCGGACCGCCGCGCTCGCCCGTTCCAGGACCACCGGGTCGCCACGGAACGAGAAGGCGGCATGCGCGTAGAGGAGATACGCGTCGACCTCGAAGAAGACCTGGTCGAGGTCCTCGCTCGCGGCCAGGTCACCGGCGGCCTGGGCGATCCGCAGGTGCTCCATGAAGTGCGCCTTCCAGCGACCGTCGAACGCGGCGATCCGCTCCTTGACCGGGCCGGGCCGCGACTGGAGTTCGGCCGAGGCGCAGGCGAAGAAGCAACCGCCCGGGAAGATCCGGCGGTCGAGGTGATCGAGGAACGCGTCCGCGAGGGCCAGCACGGCCGGGATGCCGGGATCGGCCTCGTACATCGGCGCGACCACGACCTCGTCGAAGATGGCCTCGGCGGCATCGATCGTGGCGAGCTGGAGCTCCTCCTTCGAGCGGAAATGCGCGTACAGGCCGCTCTTGCTCATGCCGATGTGGGCGGCGAGCTCCCCGATCGAGAGGCGGTCGAGGCCCTGGATCGTGGCCAGCTGGGCGGCCGCCTCGAGGATGCGCTGGCGGCTGCGTTCGCCGTCGGATCGGGTTCGCCTGGCGATCGGGATCTCGGGGGTCGCGGTCGACATCGTCATCCGTCCACCTCTTCGAGGACGCGCGTCCATTCGAAGATAGCACGACCGGTCGTACGGTCAACCCGTAAAGAAAGCACGACCGGTCGTTCTCTGGATGCAGAGCCGCGGCCGCTCCAGGAGGACTTGCTCACCATGTTGATCCCGCTCACCGACCCAGAGCATCCCCTCGCCAAGCAGATGCTCCGCCTGATCGGCGACCACTCGCACCTGCCGGAGACGATCGACGCTGAGGAGATCGACGCCGGACCGTTCGTCGTCGAAGACTCCCAGGGCCTGCGGACCCGCCGCGGCCGGACGCTCGTCAGGCGCGTGACCGTTCCCAGCGGCCTCGCAGCCGCGACCTCGGGCCTCTAGCCCGACCCCCGCTCCCCTCGCCCCACCACATCCGCCCGGCGCGTCGACCTCACGCGCCGGGCATCCGCCTGTCCTGCCCAACGGAGACACGACCTTGACCGCGACCACCGCCCCCGCCGCTCGCCCCGTGACGCTCGCCCACCTCGCCCAGCTCCTGTTCCTCGGAGTCGTGTGGGGCGGGGCGTTCCTGTTCCTGCGGATCGCCTCGCCGGCGATCGGGGCGGTGTGGACCGCCGAGATCCGCATCATCATCGGGGCCGTCATCCTCCTGGCGATCTTCGGGCGCCGGACGCTGCCGCTCGTCCGGGCGAACCCGGTCGCGTTCGCCATCGCGGGCGCGGCGTTCTCGGCCATCCCGTTCACGCTCATCGCGATCGCGGTGCAGACGCTGCCCGTCGGGTTCGGGGCGATCATCAACGCCTCGACGCCGTTGTTCACGGCGATGCTCGCCGTCCTCTGGCTGGGCGAGCGGCTGTCGATGCGCATGCTCGTCGGGCTCGTGATCGGGGTCGTGGCGGTGGTCGTGCTCGTCGGCTGGTCGCCGCTCAAGGCGGATCTCGCCACGCTCGTCGCCGTGCTGGCGGCGCTCGGGGCGGCGCTGGGGTACGCGTTCGGTGGCACCTTCGTGAAGCGGCGACTCCCCGGGGTGGGCGGCACGGAACTGGCGACCGGCCAGCTCGCGGTCGGTGCCGTGCTCCTGCTCCCCTTCGCGATCGCGTCCGGGACGCCCGGCACGCCCACACCGACCGCCGTCGCGGCCCTCATCGCGGTCGGAACGTTGTCGACGGCCCTCCCCTGGCCGATCTACATGCGCCTGCTGCGCTCGACCACCCCGACCATCGCGAGCTCCGTCACGTTCGTCGTGCCCGCCTTCGCGATCACCTGGGGTGCGCTCGTGCTGGGCGAGCCGGTCGGACCGTCGCTGATCGTCGGGTTCGGGCTGATCATCGTGAGCCTCGTCCTGGTCCTCGGGCTGGGACAAGGGATCGTCGGCCCGCGGATGCCGTTCCCCCGCATCGACTGGCGCTTGCAGTTCGAAGGAACGAGCGTCGGCGCCCGGTAGTCGATCGGTGCCTAGACTGCGGGGATGTCGCGCAGACGCAAGGCGGTCATCGCCGTAGCGGTCACCGGGCTGATCGTCCTCGGAGCCGTGGCATGGTGGCTGCTGCCGCTGGTCACCGGTCCCGCGCTTCCGGCCGGCGCCACACGCCTGCACATCACCACGGAGAGTCCGAGCCTGCCGTTCGTCTGCGCGGCCGCTGCGCTCTCCCCGGCTCGCGTTTCGACGTCCGGCGACGAGCTAATCCTCGTCGCCGCCGAGACCGGCAACCCGATCAACGTCGTCTGGCCGAGCGGGTTCGCCGCCTGGCGGCTGGACGGACGGGCGGTCCTGGCCGATCCGTGGGGCCACGTGGTCGGTCGCGAGGGGGACGTGCTCGACGGCCTGGGCGGCGGCCTCGGTCTCGGCGACGACTTCCACGTGTGCCCGTTCGGGATCCCGACCAGACCCTGAGGGGGAACAGAATGACCGAGGAGCCTGCCCGGCACCCTGAGATGCGAGTCCCGAACGAATGAGCGTGGATGCCCGACGGATCTGACCGATTCCGCAGTCTGGTCATCGGTCCAAGAGGCACTCATCGCCAAGGTGCACTTGGCAGATGCGCCCCGGTGTCCGTGGGGCAAGCGGCACGCCCGGCGCGGCCGAGGATCAGGGGCAGTTCGCGTAGGGCGGCGGGCCGACGGACGAGATCGAGCGGTTCTTCAGCTGCAGGCGGAAGGAGATCAGCTCGCTGATCGTCGTCGAGTAGGTCGGATCCGAACTGCCGGGACTCATGTAGTAGTACTGCGTCGCGTCGGTGTCCTCGAGCGTCGCCGCCGAGTCCTGCATGATGTTGCGCCACCCGTCCTTCGTCACCGGGCCGGTCGTCAGCGACGGATCGATGACCATGCGCCGGACCTGGAAGATCCACGGGCCGCGGACCAGGATGGTCGGGGCGACGTGCCAGTACCACTCGATGTAGCACTGCCAGTGGTTCCGGGTCTTGGCATGGAGCGGCTTCGTCGGTCCCCGGGTGATCCAGACCTTGCGCGTCGGCTCGCCCATGTTGCCCATCAATCGGCACATCTCGTTGGCGCGCACCCAGCAGCCGTTGTCCGGGAACATGAACGGGATGCACGGGGCGGGCGTGGTCGAGCGGGTCGCAGTTGGTGGCCTTCATCTGGTCGAAGAGCCACTGGGCGTGCTTCATCGAGACGACGTAGAACCACCACCATGGCCAGTACGGCCACCACCAGATGACGTGGAACCAGTGCAGGATCAGCCGGATGGGCCAGAAGAGCTCAGGCTTGGGCTTCGGAAAAGGGGGCAGTGGCCCATCGTCGGGTCCCGGCTCGAAGTCGCGGACGTCGAAGATCTGGTGGCTGTCGTCCTCGATGACGACGAGCGGGCGCCCGCGTTCGAACGCATCGCGCAGGCGCCCTTCGAGGTCGGGCGCATCGGGACCGTCGAGCCGGAGGCGGTGGACGGCATGTGAGCCGGTGAGCTGGACCGCGACGGCGCCCGGTTCGAACGTGTCGATCCCGACGACGTGCCCGACGAGCGGGATCTCGAGGCGGGTGATCGCACCGCTGTCCGGATCGACCTCGAGGTAGACAGGGCGGCGGATCCCGCGGAGGCCATCGAGGATCTCGACATAGGCCACGGATCGGGGATCACGAGGATCCAGGGCGATCCGGCGCTCACCGTCGAGCACGACCGTCAAACCGCCTTCGGCCTCGAGCAACTCCCCTGGCGCACGATCGAGCGGAGGATCGAACGCGATCCGCTTCGCGACGATGGCATCTGGGTTCGGCATTTCGACCTCCTCTCGTCACCGTACCCCGAGCGCGTCATCGCGGCGTTCGGCGCGCACGACTCGCCGCGCCGGCCCGCGACGGCCCGCGACGTCAAGAAGGGCGGAGCCACCTTCCGGCTCCGCCCTTCGGCACGTTCGTGGACTGGCCGCGTGTCGCGGCCGCGGCTACCGCCGGATGCCCGCGTGCGAGAGTGCCTCCTTCGCCTTCACGGGATCGTCGGTGATGAACGCCACACGGACGTCGTTGCCGTCCATCCCGATCGGCAGGAGCGCCTCGATGTTGACGCCCTCTTCGGCCAGCCGACGGGCGGCCTTCGCGAGGGATCCCGGTTCGTGTCGGAGCGAGGCCTCGGTGACCTCCACCTCCTTGAAATGGCACTTGATGTCCCCGAGCGCCATCCGGGTCCCGGCCGGATCGTTCGTCAGGATCGCGGCGCGGCCCGTGTCCCCACACGTCGCACCGCTGATGCCTTCGATGTTCACGCCCTTGGCGGCGATCGCCTCGGCGACCTTGGCGAGCCCACCGGGCTTGTTCTCCAGATCGACCATGAATGCCAGCACAGGCATAGCCTCCAGACCTGCACGGCCCGTCCGAGGGGGCACGACGTCGACTCGAGGGCGGGTCGGAGACTCTTGATTCTACGCCCGGGGTGGTAACGTGCCGTTCGGGCCCGGCGGTGTCGATTCGGCGGCCGGCCGTTCGTCGTCGGGATAACGGCGCCTCATGCGACGCCGGCCAAGTGAGGAGGCCCGAGCGATGGGCAACAACTACCTGCTCGTGTACCACGGCGGCTCGATGCCGGATTCGCCCGAGGAGAACGCGAAGGTCGTCCAGGCCTGGACCGACTGGTTCGGAACACTGGGCGACAAGCTGGTCGACGGTGGCAATCCCGTGTCGCAGGTCAAGACGATCGGCGCCGATGGGGCCGTCCGCGATGGCACGGTGAATCCGCCGTCCGGCTACAGCATCATCAAGGCCGACAGCCTCGACGCCGCGGTCGCCCTGGCCAGGGGCTGCCCCGTGCTCGAGGCCGGCGCCAGCGTCGAGGTCGCCGAGACATTCGCGGCGATGTAGTCGGGGTGGCGGGCGCTCGTCCATCGGTCGGGCGCCGCTTTATGCACGATTTGACCCGGGGGTCACCTTCTGGGTGCTATGCACATCGGATGCATAGCGGCAGGACGGACGGGCGCTCGGGTGGACGGGCGTCGCTGCGGTCAGGCGCGGAAGCGGTCGCGGAGGGCGGTCAGGCGGACTCGGTGCTCGACTTCGTGGTCGATCAGGTGGAAGACGACCCAGTCGGCCGACACGTCGTAGTCGTCTCGGGCGCGGGGGCGGTGGAAGTCCTCGGCCGACATCGCGCCGAGCTCTTCGCGCACCATCGCCCGCGTGCGGGCGAGACGGTCGAGATGCTGGGCCATCGACTCGCCCCGGATCTGGCTGAGGTGGCCATCCTGCGTGCGGTCGTCGGACGGGAACAGGTCGTGGACGATCGCCGACTCGCGGTCGAGCACGTCGCTGAAGACCCAGTCGGCCTCGATCAGCGCCACGTGGTACAGGACCGTGCCGATCGTGTCGCCGCCATCGCCGGGATCGCGATCGACCGCGTCGCCGGGCAGGTCGGTCAGGACTGCCAGCGTGTCGCGACGGACCTCGTCGAGGGCCGACAGCCAACGCCCGATCTCCGGGTCGTCGGCGACGGGATCCAGGACGAGTCGATAACGGGCCATCAGGCCCACATCGTACGGCTACCCGGCCTGGCGGACGACCTCGAGGATCTCGTCGCCGTAGGTCTCGAGCTTGGCCGGGCCGATGCCCTTGATGCGGCGCAGGCCGGCCGCCGACGACGGACGGATCTCGGCGATCGCGGCCAGGGTCTGATCGTGGAACACGACATACGCGGGCACGGCATCCTCCCGCGCCCGGGCCGTGCGCCAGGCACGGAGCGCGGCCATGAGCGGGTCGTCGTCGGCGGGGTCGGCGCCGGCGGAGGTCACGGCACGGACTGACTGGCGCTGCCGCTGTTCCGCCTCGAACCGATCCGGGAGCTGCGTGACGCGTTGCGCGGGCCGCGGCCGCAGGTCAGCGAGGAACCGGCTGGGCTGGCGCCGCGTGGTCCTTCCGCGGGTCTCGCGCTCGGCGGCCCACGAGATCAACAGATGCACCCTCGCCCGGGTGAGGCCCACATAGAGCAGCCGCCGTTCCTCATCGAGCAGCGCATCGTCGTCGAAGGCCTGGCGGATCGGCAGCGAGCCGTCCTCGAGCATCGGGAGCGCGACGGCATCCCATTCGAGGCCCTTCGCCCGATGGTACGTGAGCAGGTTCACGCCATCGGCCGAGCCCGCGCGCTCCCCCGCGCGTCGACGGTCGAGCTCCGCGAGGTACCCGGCCGCATCGAGCCCACCGTCCGACCCGAGCTGGGTCGAGAGGATGTCGATGAGCGTGTCGAGCGCCGCGTTGCGCTCGCGGGCCTCGTCGCCGACCCCGATGTCGTCCGCTTCGTAGCCGAGCTTCGAGGCCCACATCGCCCGCACGGCCCCGCTCAGGGCCGGGACCGGTCGCGGTCAGCGACCCGGCCGCGACCGCGCGACGCACGAGATCGATGGCGCCGCGGACCTCGGGGCGGTCGTAGAAGCGGATGCCGCGGATCTGGTACGGGATCCGTGCCCGCGTCAGGGCCGCCTCGATCGGCTCGAGCTGGGCATTCATCCGGACCAGCACCGCGATCTCCGACGCCTCCGTGCCGGCCGCGATCCGCGCGCGCACCCAGTCGACGAGCGCGGCGAGCTCGACCTCTTCGGTGTTGTGGCGGACGATGGCCGGCTCGGGGCCGGCCGGGCGGGTCGTCTCGAGGTGCTTGGTCCGCCCGGTCGAGGCGAGCAGGCGGTTGGCGAGCTCGAGCACCTGCGGGCTGGAGCGGTAGTTGTCGCTGAGCGTCACGACCCGGGCGCCCGGATGCCGCTCGGCGAACCCGGTCAGGTACTCGCTGCTCGCGCCGGTGAACGTGTAGATCGTCTGGTCCTCGTCGCCGACGACGCACACGTCCGGCCGGTCGCCGGCCCACAGGTCGAGCAGGCGTTGCTGGAGCAGGTTCGTGTCCTGGTACTCGTCGACGCTGAACCAGCGCTTGCGGGCGCGGATCGTCTCGGCGGCCTCGGCGTCGGTCTCGAGCAGGTCGACCGTCTCGACGAGCAGGTCGTCGAAGTCGATGCGGCCCGCGCGGGTCCGGGCTCGCTCGTAGTTCGCGAACGTGCGCACGAAGAGATCGACCGGGATGGGGGCCTCGCGGGGGGCGGTGCCGGGCGCCCCGGTCAGGGCCGCCTCGTAGGTCTGTGGCGTGAGTCGCCGACTCTTGGCCCATTCGATCTCGCTCGCGAGGTCCTTGGCGGGCGTGAACTTGTAGTGGCCGGGCAGAGCGCGGACGAGCGGCACGAGGATCGGGAGCTTCGAATCGAGGACCGCGGGCATCGGGTCGCCATCGTGACGAGACGGCCAGAAGTGGCGGAGCTGGCTGAGCGCATGGGCGTGGAAGGTCCGGGCGGTCACCCCGGGGAGTCCGAGCCCCTGCAAGCGCTCCACCATCTCGCCCGCGGCCTTGTCGGTGAACGTGACGACGAGGACCTGGTCCTGTGGCACGACCTCGGTCGCGATGGCATACGCCGTCCGGCGGCTGATGACCCTCGTCTTGCCGGTGCCGGCGCCGGCCAGGATGACCACCGGCCCGGTCGTCGCGAGGACGGCCTCCCGCTGGGCGTCGTTCAGGTCGTCGAGGAGGCGCGCAGGGTCGAGTGCGGAGTCCGGTCGGGGCACGTGGTTGAGCATAGACCCGCGCGCTTACGCCGGAGTTGTCATCCGCCCTACCGGTTGCGGTCGGCCCGCACGAACAGCACCGTCCCCACGATCGTGAAGACCAGGAAGAACGCGATCGTCACGGCCAGGTCCAGGCCCGACCGGATGCAGCACCGCCGCGGCGTACTCCGGCTTGCCCCAGTAGAAGATGTTGCGGGCGAGGTCGATCGAGTACGTCATCGGGATGATCTGGGCAAGGAAGCCGAGCAGACCGGTCGACGCCGCGACCGGGATCAGCGCCCCGGACAGGAACATCTGCGGGAAGATCAGCAGCGGCACGCTGATCGCGATGGTCTTGGGGTCCTGCGTGATGCCGACCATGAACACCCCGAGCGCGCCGCCGGCCAGCGCGAGGATCGGCGCGAGCGCGATGACCCGCAGCAGGTCCCCGAAGTTCATCGGGATCTGCATGACGAAGACCATGGCCACGATCCCGACCAGCGAGACCATCGCCGCGATCCCCGATCCGACGAGCTTGCCGATCAGCACGGCATAGCGCGAGATCGGGGCGACGAAGAGCTCGGCCGTGAAGTCGTTCTCGCGCTCTTCGACGAGGTTCGTCATGCCGGTGATCGTGCCCTGGTACATCGCGTTTGCGACCATGCCGATGAGCATGAACGGCAGGTAGTCGAACGGCAGCGAGTCGCCCAGGTTCTGGCCGATGCTGCCGCCGAGGATGCCGATGAACAGGATCGGGAAGATGACCGTGAACGCGAGCGAGAGCGGGCTCTTGATGGCGCGCAGGATCTCGCGCCACGCGATCGCAAAGACGGCGTTCGCCTCGCGTCCGATCGTGGCGCCGAGGCTGCCGGAGACGGCGCCGGCGCGCGGCCCGATGGTGGCCGCCGAGGCAACGGCACGGGCCGATGTCCCGGCCTGGAACTCGGTGGTCATGCGACGGCCTCCTCGGGCATGCGGAGGAGTTCGACGTAGGCCTCCTCGAGACTCGGTTCATGGACGCGCAGCACCGTCAACGGCGTGGCGATCCGGGCGATGAGGTCCTGCGCGGTCACCCCGTCATACGCGACGCGAACGAGGCCGGTCGCGGCATCGACGGCGGGCGCGAACCCGAGCCGCCGCAGTTCCCCGTTGAGTGCCTCGCGATCGGCGGCATCGAGCAGCACCGACCGATCGAGCAGCTCGCGCTTCATCTCGTCGGGCGTGCCGATGACCGAGATGCGGCCGTGGTCGATGACGCAGACCCGATCCGCCTCCTCGGCCTCCTCGAGGTAGTGCGTGGTGAGGAACACGGTCGTGCCGTCGGCGTTGCGGACCTCGCGCAGGTAGTCCCACAGGCCGCGGCGGCTCACCGGGTCGAGACCGCTCGTGGGCTCGTCGAGGAACAGCACCCCGGGCCGGTGCATCAGGCTGCGGATGATCTCGAGCTTGCGCTTCATGCCGCCCGAGAACGTCTTGAGCGGCTTGCGGATGTCGTCGCCGAGCCCGACGACGTCGGCGAGGAACTCGACCCGCTGGCGGTACTCCGACGGCATCGCGCGGTAGAACGGCCGGTACGCGTACAGGCCGTAGATGGCGACGTGAAGCCGGATGTTCTCCTCGCCCGAGAGGTGCTGATCGATGCTCGGGTTCTGGAAGATGATCCCGATGTTGCGCCGGACGGCGGTCGCCTCGCGGTCGAGGTCGTGGCCGGCGATGGTGACCGTGCCGCTGGTCTTGGCCAGGGTCGTGGTCAGGATGCTGATCGTGGTGGTCTTGCCGGCACCGTTCGGTCCCAGGAAGGCGAAAAGCTCGCCCGGGTGGACCTCGAAGCTGACGTCGTCGACCGCGGGGGTCGTCGCCTTCTTGTAGCGCTTCGAGAGGTGCTCGACGGAGATGATCGGCGGATCGGTGGCGGAGATGGCGTTCATGTCGCCATCGTCGCGGCGGAGTGTGGAGCGCTCGTGGAGACGCCGTGGCGAGTCGGGGGGTTCGCCTACAGCGGGCGGCGGCGCGCGACGACCGGGAATGCCAGAAGCAGCGCCCCGATCCCGATCAGGGAGAAGGCGCCGGTCTCGGTCACCGACCACGCCCCGTACTGATCGGCCGGCACACCCTGGATGAACGCAGGGTAGGTCTCGAAGACCCAGGTGTAGGTGTCCTCGGTGCCCGCCGGTGCGAGGTTCTCGGCTTCCCACGGCTGGACGAACCGGCCGTCCGGGAGCTGGACGACCGTCATCGTGAACCCGCCACCCGGGAAGAGTTCGTCGGTGTTCTGCGACTCCTGCTGGTCGTTGATCGCGACGCGATGGTGGGGAGCCTCCGCATCGAACCAGGCCTGGTACAACGCACCCCAGCCGACAGACAGGAGGACCGCGAGCAGCGCCCCGACGATCACCGACGGCAGGACCCGCCCGAAGAGCGCGCCAAGCAGGACTGCGACCCCGAACGCCGCCAGGCCCTTGCCAAAGACGATCGGGCCGTGGAGCCCGGCATCGCCGAATCGGGGCACCGGGGCCCATGGCTCGCGTCCCGACCACAGCACGTCGGAGGCGACGGCGAGGACGGCCATCGATCGCGACGACGACCACCAGGATCGGCACCAGCCGGCCGGCGAACCAGCGCGCTCGCGATGCGGCCAGGGTCCAGACGGTCGGCGCGGTCCCACCCTCGATCTCGCGGGCGACGAGCGGCACGCCCAGGAAGACCCCGAGGGCCAGCGGAAGGAGCGCCATCGAGGCCATGACCTTGCCGCCCTCGTTTTCGTTGATCGAGAGGAACTGGCCGGCGACGTCCTGGCAGGCGGGCGGGATCGGGGTGTCGAAGACGTTCTGGAACCACAGGTCCCAGCACGAAGCCGGCACGCCGACGGCGTCGAGCCGCGCCCGGACGATGAGTGCGGAGGCGGCTAGGACGCCGGCCGCCAGGATCGCGGCGAGGACCTCGAACCGCTGCAGGCGGAGCGCGATCCGGAATTGCGTGATCACGCGGCCGCTCCGCGGTCGCTCGTCGAGCCGTCGGTCCGCGCGGCGGCGAAGTAGCCGAGCACGATGTCGTCGAGTGAGGCGGGCTCGAGGCCGGCGCTCGCGCGGGTGATTCGGACGAGCGCCTGTGGTCGGCCCGAGGCGTCGTCGAACGTGCCGATGATGTCGCCGGCCGTGGCCGCGTCGAGCGGCACGACCGCGTGCCGGGCGCGGGCATCGGCGATCGTCGTCGAGAGCATGACCCGGGCGGGCGCCAGCACGATGAGTCGGTCACAGACGGCGGCGATGTCGCCGACGATGTGCGACGCGAGCAACACGGTCGATCCATCGGCGCGGGCAGCGTCGCCCAGGACCCGCAGGAAGTCTCGCCGCGCCAGTGGGTCGAGGCTGGCGAGCGGCTCATCGAGGAGGAGCACTGGCGCCCGCGTGCCGAGTGCCAAGGCCAGCGAGAGCTGCGCCTGTTGCCCGCCGGAGAGCTCACGGGCCGGCAGGAACCGTTCGATCCCGAGCGCATCGAGGCGCCCGCGTGCGCCTGCCTCGTCGAACCCTCGCCGAAGCGCGGCCGCCAACGCGATATGGTCGTTGCTCGAGAGGTCCCGGTACAACCCGGGCGACTGGCCGACGTATCCGGTCTGGAGGAGCGCGGCCGTCCGGTCCCTGGCCGGGTCGATGCCCATCACCCGGGCACCTCCGGCCGTGGGCCGCTCGAACCCGAGCAGGCAGCGGATGAGGGTGGTCTTGCCGGCTCCGTTCGGGCCGACGAACGCGGCGATCGACCCGACCGGGATCGCCAGGTGGATGCGATCGAGGGCCGGCCGGCCGCCGCGCCGGTAGCGCTTCGTCAGGCCGTCGACCTCGATGGCGGGATCGGTCAAGTCGCGTTCCTTCGGCTGCGAGGCGGCGAGCGTCGCATGCAGGCGTCACCTGCCGCCATCCGGGAGATGCCGCGTCGCCTCCGGGATTTCCCTAGATCGAGCACGCAGGGGCCTCTGCTACCGTCAACGGACCGTGGCCGTTCGAAGCCGCCCCCTCGCGATCCTGGCCAGCATCGCCTTCCTGCTGGTGGGGTTCGCCACGTGGGCCGCCACCGGCACGCTCGTCGACGGCGACCCAGAGCAGGGTGGCGGTGGCATCCTCGTCGCGCTCTGGGCCGGCGCGGCGGTCCTCGCGGTCCTCGCCTGGCGACTGCCCGATCCCCGGGCCGCCGTCGACGGTGCCTCGACCGAGATCGGGGACGTCGCGAGTTGGATCATCCCGGCTGTCGTCGGGCCATTGGCCCTCTACCCGCTGGCGCTCACGCCGAGTGACGGCGCGACCGCCGTGCTCGCGGTCCTGTGGCCGCTCTCGACGTTGCCGCTGGCGCTGGCACTCGGGGGGCTGATGCGGCGACATCGGCTGGCGGCGCGCGGGTTCTCCATCATCGCCGCGGTCGTCGCGGGCGGGTTGGGGCTGCTGCCGCTGGTGACGGGCGAGGTGGCGCCCGGCCAACCGGAGACCCAGTTCCTCGCGGTCTGGGCGATCGCGGGCGTGCCGGCCACGATCCTGCTGGCGACGCCCCGGTTCGGGGTCACCGGGAACGAGACCTTCTCGTCGAGCCAGGTCACCGACCAGGTCACGTTCGCGGTTGCCGGCCTCGCCCCGGCCCTCGGGGCCGCGATCTTCATCCTGCCGTGGGGGACGGGGCTCGTGGCGCTCGTGGTCGCGATGGGGGCGTTCGCCCTGGTGGGGCGCGTCGCTGTTCGCCCGCTCGCCTGGGTCGCCGCCCGCGCCAACGCCCAGCGCGATCTCGCGGTGGCGGTCAGCGAGTCAGAGCGGCGCCGCCTGGCGGCCGACCTCCACGACGGCCCGCTCCAGAACGTGCTCCTGCTGGCTCGCCGCCTCGACCTTGCCGGTGACCTCGAGGGGGCCAACCTGGCGCGCGGGATCGGCGACGAGCTGCGCGAGCTGGCCGGGGACCTTCGGCTGCCGCTCCTCGACGACCTCGGTGTCGGGCCGGCGCTCGACTGGCTGGCCGGCCGCGTCCAGCGGATGACCGGCGTGGAGGTCCGCGTCGAGTCCGAGGCCGATGGCCGCGTGCCCCACGACGTCGAGCTTGCCGCGTTCCGGATCGCGCAGGAGGCGATCGCCAACGCCGTCCGGCACGGGCAGCCGCCGGTGGTCGTGCGCTGTCGGACGGACGCTGCGCACCTGTCGCTCTCGATCGACGACGCCGGGGATGGCTTGGCCCGCTCGGCCGGCGCTCGCACGAACGGCCCGGCCCGCTACGGCATCCTGAACATGCAACAGCGAGCCGACCAGGTCGGGGCGACGCTCGAACTGCGGCGGCCGCGCACCGGCGGGACCCAGGTCGCGCTCGAGTGGCCGGCGAGCGCCGGATGATCCGTGTCGCGGTCGTCGACGACCATCCCGTCTTCCGCGAAGGGACCGCGGCCCTGCTCGCGCAGGAGGCCGACATCGAGATCTCCGGTCTGGGCGCCAACCTCGACGATGCCGCCGCGATCCTCGCGAGCGCCGATCCGCCCGACGTCCTGCTCCTCGACGTGCGTCTGGGCGACGAGAGCGGTCTCCGGCTGCTCGAGGGTGCCGATCGACGTTGCGCGGTGGTCGTGTTCACCGCGTACGACTACCCGCAATACGTCCAGGCGGCGCTGACGCTCGGCGCGGCCGGGTTCGTGGCCAAGAGCGCCCCGACCGGAGAGCTGCTTGCGGCCGTGCGGCAGGCGGCGGCCGGCGGGCTGGCGTTCAACCGACGCCCGAGCGGGTCGACGCCGACGTTGACCGAGCGCGAGATCGAGGTGGTTCGGCTCGTCGCCGACGGTCGGAGCAACGACGAGATCGGCCGGGCGTTGGACGTGTCCTCGAAGACCGTCGAGTCGCACCTCGGGCGGATCTTCCTGCGGACCGGCGTGCAGTCGCGGACCGAGCTGGCCGCCCGCGCCATCCGCGAGGGTTGGCTCGACGTGCCGGGTGGCCCGGTCTCCGGCTGAGCCCCGTCTACCATGGCGCTCATGACGCCCGACTTCCTCGAGGTTCCCGGCGGCCGGCTCGCCTACGTCGACGAGGGCACGGGCCCCCCGATCGTGCTGCTCCACGCGGGCGTCGCGAACCTGCGCTCGTGGGACGCGATGGCGCCGCTCCTGGTCGCCGCCGGGTACCGCGTCGTCCGATACGACCATGCGCGGGTTCGGCGAGACCGTCACCGAGGCTGTCTCGTTCTCGAACCGTGCGGACGTCATCGCGGTGCTCGATGGCGCTGGGGATCGGCCGCGCGGCGCTGGTCGGCAACTCGCGCGGCGGGGTCATCGCGTTCGACACCGCGGCGGAGTTCCCGGAGCGGTTCGTCGCGGTCGTCGGCGTGGCAGCGGGCCTCGGCGGCTACGACGGGACGGCGACCCCCGAGGAGATGGCCGCCTACGAAGCGCATGGATGCGCTCGAGTCCGCGGAACCGCCGGACGTGCCGGCCATCGCCGACGCGATGGTCCGCTTCTGGGTCGACGGTCTCGGGCCAGCCGCCGACGCGCGTCCCCGAGGCCATCCGCGAGGCGGTCCGGGCGCAGCAGACCGACATCCTGCGGCCGGATCGCGTCAACGGTGAGCCGATCCCGCTCGATCCGCCGGCCGAGACGCGCCTGGCCAGCCTCACGATGCCGATCCTCGCGGTGGCGGGCCTGCTCGACGGCTCCGACATCGTCGACACCGCGCGGCATGTCGGGGACGCGGCCCCGAACGCGCGAGCCATCATCTGGGATGACGTCGCGCACATGATCGGGATGGAGCAGCCGGTGCGCCTCGCCAACCTGATCGGCGAGTTCCTGGCTCCCCTCCCCCGCTGGTCATAGAGACGCCGGCCGGCCCCCGAAGGGACCGACCGGCGTGGATCGGGGCGGCTGGTGGGCCGCGTAGGCGCGACCGACCCTACGGGTGGACCCGGAGCTTCGTGATCCAGTAGGGCGTGGTTGGGGTCGGCGGGGTGTTGAACCGGGAGTTCACCGCCCACAGCTTGCCGGCGGCGAACGTCGCCGTCGTCGGGACGTCGAGGCCGGGCGATGTGATCTCGCCGACGAGTCGCGCCGACTTCAGCAGCAGCCCGAGCTTCAGCACCGCGACCAGGTTGTTCTGGTTGCGCACGACGTACAGCCAGCGTCCGCGAAGCACGAGGCCGTCGCCGTTGGCGACGCTGTAGCCATGCGTGTCGATCAGCTTCGAAGCACCCGTCCGTGGATTGATGCGGAACAGCTGGCCGGTGTTCGTCTTGACCATGATCAGCCAGCCGTACTTGGCGACGATGCCGTTGCCGTTGAAGCCGGCGCCGTACGTGATGTCGGCACCGGTCAGCGGCAGGACCTTGGCCTTCGTGGTCGCCGGGAGCTTGCCCCAGGCATGGTGCGAGTGGGTCGACCACTTGCCGAACGGCACGACCGCCAGCTGCTGGGTGAACGAATCGGTCGCGTAGACGCCCTTGCGGGTGATCACGAGGTCATTGAGGAACCCCGCGGTCGGGAACGTGTAGGTCCGCAGGAGTGCGCCGGTCTTCGCGTTGTACACGCGGATCGTCTTGTTCGCCCCGCCGGCGACCCACAGGCGGCCGCGCCAGTCGACGTGGAGACCGAGCGCCATCTGGCCGGCGACGCCGGGGACGAGGATCGAACCGGTGCCGGTCCGGGCACTGCCGCGCCAGATGGCGCCGTCAGCGAGCGAGCCGACGTAGAGCTTGTTCGACAGCCAAACCGCTTCGACAGCCCGGAGCCGATGCCTTCGGGCTGGAAGCCGTCGGGCAGGTTGATCTGGGCCGGGAGTGGGGCGGGCTTGTGCGGGCCGCTTGCGGAGGCCGCCGGCACGATGACCAGAGACAAGGCCATGATGAGGCCGAGCAGCAGGGCGAGGCGTCGCTTCACGTGTGTTCCTCTCCTCTCAGATGGCCCCTCCTGACTGGTCTGGCTCACGTCGACGGAGCGTCCCGTGATGACTGGGGGGCGGGACGGGGCCGGTTGAGATGAGAGGGAGACCGGCCGAAGCCCGACGCGAGCACGTGGTCGAGGGGCTTGCCTCCACCCTAGCCCGGACTGTCAACCTCGGTGAACGGGGCGGCCTCGTGGCACTCGTTGCATCCGCGTGACAGATCGCCGACTGCGCGCGATTTGGTGGCGCGTCCGCGCACCACCCGTCGCCGTGGTCCCGCTGGACGGTCCTAGACCCAGCCGAGCGTGCGCTCGACGCCCTTGTGCCAGCGGGCGATGCCAGCCGCCCGTTCCGCCTCGTCCATCGCGGGCTCCCAGCGACGGTCGGCGCGGTCCATCGCGCGTAGCTCGTCGAGGCCGGACCAGAAGCCGACCGCGAGGCCCGCGGCATAGGCCGCTCCGAGCGCGCTCGTCTCGGCGATCGGTGGTGCGACCACGGGCCGGCCGAGGACGTCCGCCTGGAACTGCATCAGGAGCTCGTTGCGGATCATGCCCCCGTCCACCCGCAGCTCCCCGGGGAGTGCCCCGCCGAGGTCCGCCGCCATCGCGGTATCGAGGTCGAGCACCTGGTACGCGACGGCTTCGAGCGCGGCCCGCGCGATGTGGGCCTTGGTCGCGAACCGGGTCAGGCCGGCGATGACGCCGCGGGCGTCGCTGCGCCAGTGGGGCGCGAACAGCCCCGAGAACGCGGGCACGAACACGACGTCGCCGCTGTCGGGCACGGAACGGGCGAGCGCCTCGACCTCGGCCGCGTCGCCGATGATGCCGAGGTTGTCGCGCAGCCAGCCGATGAGCGAGCCCGCGACCGCGACCGAGCCTTCGAGCGCGTACGTCGCGGGCGCGTCCCCGATCCGGGCCGCCACGGTGGTGATCAGGCCGTGGGTCGAGTGGACCGGGCGCGTGCCCGTGTGCATGAGCGTGAAACAGCCGGTCCCGTACGTGCACTTGATCTGGCCGGCCTCGAAGCAGGCCTGGCCGAAGAGCGCGGCGTGCTGGTCGCCGAGATCGCCCGAGATGGGCACGCCCGCGAGGTCGCCGACGCCCGTGCCGTAGACCTCGGACGAGCCGCGGATCTCGGGCAGCATCGCGGCCGGGATACCGATGGTCTCGAGCAGCTCCGGGTCCCAGGCGAGGGTCTCGAGGTCCATGAGCATCGTGCGCGAGGCGTTCGTGACATCGGTCACGTGGACGCCGCCATCGGGCCCGCCGGTCAGGTGCCAGATCAGCCAGCGTGTCGATGGTCCCGAAGAGCAGGTCGCCGCGGGCCGCGGCAGCTCGCCGTTCCGTGCCGCCCTCGTCGAGGATCCAGGCGAGCTTGAGCGCCGACGAATAGGTCGAGATCGGCAGCCCGGTCTTCGCGCGGAACCGGTCCATGCCGCCCAGCGCCGTCCGCGGCGAGGGCCTCGCACGCGGCCGCGGTCCGGGTGTCCTGCCAGACGATCGCGTGGTGGACCGGACGCCCGGTCCGCCGGTCCCAGACGACGGTCGTCTCGCGCTGGTCGCTGATCCCGACCGCGGCGAGCGCGCGGGCGTCCGCCTCCGAGATCGCGCAGCGCGACGCGAACGCACGTGCGCGTGCGCTCGAGGATCTCGTCGGCGTCGTGCTCGACCCAGCCGGGCCGCGGCGTGATCTGCTCGTGCTCGAGCTGGTGGCTGGCCCGGATCGTCCCGGACCGATCGAACAGGATGCAGCGGCTGCTCGTCGTCCCCTGGTCGATGGCGGCGACGAGCGACCGCGACTCCACGTGTGCCCGATCCGGGCGTCAGGCGCTAGTAGCGGTAGGCCTCGCGACGGATCGCGATGGCGGCATCGCCAACCTTGCGCAGCTGCCAGAAGGAGGCCGCTCCCGAAAGCACGATCCACGCGACGACCGCGATGACGCCGTCGGCCAGCAGGCCGCCAAGGATGTTGCTCTCGATGTCCTCGACCTTGATCCGCCCGAGCAGGATCAGGGCCCCATTGACCACGGCCCCCGCACCGCTGATCGCCGAGAAGAACACGATCAGGAACGCCGGCACGCCGGCGACGAACGTCGCGACCGCCAGGGCGCCACCGACGAGCAACCCGACGACGATGCCCAGGATGGCCGCGTCGATGTTCAGCGCATCGAGGATGCCCACACCGAACGCGTACCCGAGGGCGCCGGCCGCGATCGTGACCGCGGCGTAGTACCAGAAGTACGAGATCGCTGCGAGGAAGAACCCGAACAGGATCCCGATGATCCAGCCGAGGATGGTCGTGAAGAAGCCCTGGTTGAAGATGTCGTGGCTCCACTGCATGCCGACCAGGAAGCCGAAGACGAACGCCCAGAGCGGCAGCAGGATCGTGAACAACGGAAGCCCGTAGAACGCCCACGCGCCGCCGACGGCGATCGCCACCAGTCCGACGACGATCCCTTCGATAGACATCGAAACCCTCCATCACGAAGGCGCTTACCGCTGGGCACGTGCGGGTTCCGGATCTCGGGCGCCTCTCGCGCAGGACTATACGCCGCTCGATTCGCTGTCAAGGCCTCGAATCCGCGCCGCTCGCCCTCTAGCTGCGCTTCATCGCGTGGCCGCCGGCGTCCCGGCTCCGAAGCAGATTGGCACTCGCGAAGTGTCGGCTCTTGCGACTCGCTTCGGCCATCGGGGCCGCGAACAACCCCTGTTCCGCCTCGAGCGTCCGGACGAGCTCACGCAGCTCCGGATCGCGGCCGGCGTACCCCCGGATCCGTCCGGCGACCGACGTGAGCGCCGACCGCGCGTGGACGAAGTCCCCCGCCCGGTTGCGCAGGACGGCCTCCTGGCGGGCACGGGCCGCGAACAACCGCGCGACCGCTCGGTCCACCTCGGGGTCGCGCGCCTGGGCGTCGTTGGCGGCATGGTCCGCGTACGTCCAGCTCAGGCGAGCGGCCTCGGCCTCGCCCGCGCCCCCCGGTCCGAAGACCCCGTCTCGGTCGGTCAGGGCCACGATGGCGCCCGCCTCGCGGCCGAGATCGCCGTACGGGAAGGTGAGTCGGAGCACGATCTCGACGGTCTGCTCCGACCCGAGATCGCCGATCGCCACGACCGTTCGCCCGCCTCGACCGCTGACCTGGTACGGACTGATGGGCTCGACCCGGATCTCGTCGCGGGCCGTGACCTCGAGCGCGACGTCACGGGCCACGATCTCGAGCGTCTCCCCGACCTCGGACGTGATGGCGTCGCGGATCTGGGGCGCATCGGCGATGTAGTAGAAGTGGCCACCGCCGGCATCGGCGAGGTCCTGGAGGAGCCGCTCGTCGAAATCGTCGCCGACCCCGAACGTGGTGGTCGACACGCCGCGTGCCCGGAGGGCAGCCGCATGCGCGGCAAGCTCGCCCGGATCGGTGATGCCCTTGTTGGCGAGGCCGTCGGTCAGCAACAGGCACCGGTTCACGCCCTGCTCGGCGAGGTGGGACGCGACCTGCTCGCAGCCGCGCAGCCAGCCGTCCCCGAGGTTCGTGCTCCCGCGCGCCTCGATCTGGCGCAACCGCTCGACCGCGCCGCGGCGAGCCTCCGCCGAGGCATGCGTGGACTCGATCACGACGTCGACCACGTCGTCGTACACGACCACGCTGAATCGATCGTCGGCTCTCGAGTCGGGCGATGGCCTCCTCGACCGCCTGCTTCGCGATGTCGAGCTTGGCTCCGGACATCGAGCCCGAGCGATCGAGCACGATGGCGAGGTTGACGGGCGCGCGGTGGCGCTCGCCGGTCGCCCGCGGCGCCGAGATCCGGGCGAGCACGAAGCGCTGGCTGTGGCTGGTGGCGCGGAGGTAGCGGCGGTCCTGGCGGACGCTGAAGTGCTGGTCGGTCCGGTTGGTCATGTCAGTCCTCCTCGAGGAGCTCTCGGGCGATCGTCACGAGACGGTCCACCCGCTTGTTCTGGGTCCGGCTCAACGGTCGCCGGATGTGGAGCTCGACATCAGGAGCGAGGACGACGCGTTCCCACTGGGAACGTTCGACCGCGCCGGTCGTCGGGCTGGTGTACTCGCCGACCGAATTCGGCGACGCTCAGGTGGGCAGGGGCGGCGACGCTGGCGCAGCATCGCGACGCTGGCCTGTGGGGCCGGCATCGGGCGCGACGCGCCAAGCACCGTACGGATGTAGTCGAGCGCGGAATCGGCCGGCGGTGGCGCCTCCTCGACCTCGGCCAGACCGCGCACCGCCTGGTCATCGAGCCCCGACAGGCGCCGACGGATCTCCGCGAGTGGCAGGTGGTCCCGCTGGAGGCGCCGGATCAGCCGCAGGCGCCCGAGATGGTCCTCGCCGTACTTCGCACCCGGCCCCGACTGTCCGACACCGGGCAGCAGGCCGCTGGACAGGTAGTAGCGGACCGTGCGCGGCGTGACCCCGCCAAGATCGGCGAGTTCGGCGAGCGAGTAGCGAGTGTCCTCGGGCATGGCTCTATATTGCCAGTGTGACGTTCCACTGTCAAGTCCCCATCTCTCCGCCCCGCCTCCATACCCGCTCCACACGACCACGCGACGGTAGACACCAGACGGGATCCGAACTGGATCCCCGATCACCAGCCCAAGGAGCTCACCAGCACATGTCGCGCACCTTCGCGGCGATCGCCCTGATCGTCGCCATCCTCATCGGCGGCGGGATCGTCGCCACCACCGCCTACCAGGCGGGCGTTTCGACCGCGGTCACCCAGGCCGCCGCGGACGGCGCCACCGTCGTCAACCCGGTCGTCGTCCCCGCCTACGGGTTCGGCTGGGGCTGGGGCCCCGGCATCGGCTTCGGGTTCTTCGGCTTCCTGTTCACGCTGTTCTTCCTGTTCATCGTGTTCGGGCTGATCCGGGCGCTCATCTGGGGCGGCCGCGGTCGGGGCCACCGCGGCCACTGGGGCGGTCCGGGCTGGGATCCCGAAGACCGCCGGACCCACTTCGAGTCCCGCTTCCATGGCACGTTCGACGACTGGCACCGCCAGGCCCACGACGCGCCCGCCACGCCGCCGACGACCAACACCCCGCCGTCGACTCCTCCGACCGGCTGAGCGGCCGTCCTCCCTTCCACACGCCCCCGGGCATCATCCCCGGGGGCGTTCTCGTCTCCCCCACCCCCCACTACGATGGCCACGATGCGAACCGTCCTCGTCGTCGACGACGAAGCCAAGATCGTCCAGCTCGCCCGCGACTACCTCGAGCACGCGGGCTTCGCCGTGCTGACCGCGGCGGACGGCCGGACGGCGGTCGAGACCGCCCGCCGCCAGCATCCCGACCTCATCGTCCTCGACCTCGGCCTGCCCGGCCTCGACGGCCTCGAGGTCACGCGTGAACTGCGCCGTGACTCCTCGATCCCGATCGTCATGCTCACCGCCCGCGACGACGAGCTCGACAAGCTGCTCGGCCTCGAGCTCGGGGCCGACGACTACCTCACGAAGCCGTTCTCGCCGCGCGAGCTCGTCGCCCGGGTCAAGGCGGTCCTGCGGCGAACGGAACGGGCCGCCGAGCCCGGCGACGTCATCCGGGCGGGCGACGTGATCCTCGACGTGCCGCGGATGCGGGCCGAGGTCGCCGGTCGGGCCGTCGAGCTCACCACGACCGAGTTCGGGCTGCTCGCGACCCTGGCCGCCAGCCCGGGCCGGATCTTCACGCGCTCGCAGCTCCTCGACGCGTTGCGCGGCGTCGCCTTCGAGTCGTACGAGCGGGCGATCGACTCGCACATCAAGAACCTGCGCCGCAAGGTCGAGCCGGACCCGCGCGAGCCGCGCTACGTGCTGACGGTCTATGGGGTCGGATACCGGTTCGCGGACGACCGGGGACCTGGCGGTTGACCGGGCCGGAGGCACCACGGCCGCCGCGCGCCGACCACGGGCGCGGCCAGCCGTGGCACCAACGCGGGTTCGACCATCGCGATCCGTTCGCCCGCGAGATGCGTGCCCGCGCCAGGTACATGCGCCAGCACCAGCGGCGGCGCAACCAGGCCACATGGCGTCGGCGCCAGGGGTTCGGGTGCCTCTTCGGGATCCTGTTCCTCATCATCGTCGCCTCGATCGTCGCGGCGCTCGCGTCGCTCTTCTCGCAGCTCGGCCCGGTCCCGATCGTCCTCGCGGCCGTCGCTGCCATCGCGATCCTCGCCGCGATCCTCCGGGGCCTCATCGGTGCGGCGCGCGACCTCGACAAGATGCTCGCCGCGACACGGCGGGTCGAGGACGGCGACTACCGCGCCCGTGTCGGCAAGACCCGCTCCGACCTGCGGCCGATCCAGGAGCTCGCCGGCGGCTTCGACACGATGGCGGCCCGCCTCGAGGCCGACGAGGAACAGCGCCGCACGCTCCTCGCCGATGTCAGCCACGAACTGCGGACGCCGCTCGCGGTCATCACCGGCAACCTCGAGGCGATCGTGGACGGGGTCTACCCGCCCGACGAGGCGCACCTGACCCCGATCCTCGAGGAGACCCGGGTCCTGGAGCGCCTGATCGACGACCTGCGCACGCTCACGCTGTCCGAGGCGGGCACGCTCGCGCTCCATCCCGAGCCGACCGATCCCGATGTGCTCGTGGGCGACGTCGTGCGCTCGTTCACCCCGGCCGCGACGCGGGCCGGGGTCCGGCTCGCCGCGGACGTGCCCGACGACCTGCCGATCCTCGACATCGATCCGGTCCGGATCCGCGAGGTCCTCTCGAACCTGGTCGCGAACGCGTTGCGCCACACGCCCGAGGGTGGCTCGGTGACGCTCGGTGCGGCCGTGGCGGCCGATGAGGTGGTGCTGACGGTCGCCGACACGGGTCCTGGGATCGATCCGGACCTGCGGCCCTACGTGTTCGACCGCTTCGTGAAGGGCGATACCTCACGTGGCTCTGGGTTGGGGCTCGCCATCGCCCGCGGGCTCGTGGAGGCCCACGGCGGGACGATCTCGGTCGAGGCGCCGGCCGGTGGCGGGACCACGTTCCGGGTCTCGCTCCCGCGGAGTCCCTCGCCGGATCCCGCTACGGGCGACTGATCCGGACGTCGTCGACGGCCGCCTCGATCGTGCTGGCCTTGCCGACGTCGGCGGCCTCGAAGACGATCCGCACGTTCTGGCCGGCCCACGGCGCCATCGAGACCTTGACCGTGGCCCACTTGGGCAGGTCGGTGTTGGCCGCGCCCTTCTCCTGCTTGATCAGCGTCCGGGTGCCGTCCTCGCGCTCGACATAGGCGCGGAAGTAGTCGGCCGTGGTCGCGTTCGCGCTGTGGGCGAGGTAATAGCGGAACGACAGGACGCCGGTGGTCGCCGGCAGCGCGATGAGCCGAGAGCGGACCGAGGTCACGCCGCCATCGACGTCGTTCGAGCTGGTCTTCTTGCCCGCGACCTTGCCGGTCACGAGGGCCCGGATGCCGGTGGGCACCGTTCCCGCCTGGCGGGCGGTGGCCTGCGGGTTGCCCCGCTCCCAGGTCCCGCCGGTGGCGGTATCGGTGCCGAGCGGATCCACCTGCCAGGCCTGGCCCGTCTCGAAGTCGTCGAACAGTGGCCCGCAGTTGGTCTTCGACTTGCCGATGATCGAGTACCGGCAGCTGGCCCGCTCGATGAGGTACAGGATCGCCTCGCGGTTGCGCTCGGTCTCGCGCCCGATGAGCTCGTCGGCCGGGTAGAAGCGGGCGAGGCCCGAGACCTTGGCGTGGCTCGGGTAGAGCTCGAAGGTGTACATCCAGATGCGCTGCGAGCCGTAGGCCCAGTCGATCTCGTCGCCGTCGGTGATGTACAGGTCGCTCGATTGCATGGGCGTGTAGCCGTTCAGCCTCGCCATCTTGCGGCCCATCGCGGCGAGCGCCGCGCGATCGTCGACGGTCATGTCGCCCGGGACGTTCTTCTTCGTGTAGCCGTATGGCCACAGGACCTGCTCGCCCGCGGTGTGGAACGTGATGGCGGTCTGGATCTGCTGGACGCCGCCGACCCGACGGCTGAGCATGAAGTCGCGCATCGCCTGCGTCTCCGGGGCGGAGAATCCCGCCTTGCCGCGATACGTCGGGGCCGACTTGTTGCCTGATGACCCGCCGCAGCAACCGAACTTGTACCCGTAGTTGCGGTTGAGGTCGGTGCCCTTGTGGGTCGAGCCGGCGTTCGGCTGGCGGTTCTTGCGCCAGCCTCGGTACGGATCGCCCGTGAGGTCGAACTCGGCGCCGTCGGGGTTCACCGAGGGGACGATCCAGATCTCGCGCTGAGTCGACGATGTTCGTGATCCGGGTGTCGGTGCCGTAGCCGTCGGTGAGCCAGCGCAGGAGCGCGAGCGACTGCTCGAGCGAGAGGTGTTCCCGCGCGTGATGGAGCGAGTCGAACAGGACCTCCGGCTCCGGCTCGTCGGTCGCGACGTTGTCGGAGACCTTGACCGCCCACAGGTCGCGGCCCTGGTAGCTCTTGCCGATCGAGAAGACCTGCACGATGTCCGGATGGGCGGTCTGGGTGTCCTGGAGGACCGTGACCATCTCGGCGTAGGAGTGGTAGCGACTGTCCTTCGCCGGGAAATCGGCGGCGACGACGGTCGGCGCAGCGGCCGCGGCACCCGTCGTCGCAACGAGGGCGAGGACGAGCGACGCGCCCAGGACGAGGGCGGCGGATCGGCGGTGCATGGCCTCCAGCATGGCGGGTCGTGTCCAGTCCGGCCATGCGGCGATGGGGCTACGAGGCACCGGGACCCGGGAACGTGTCCCCTTCTCCGCCAGATTCTCATGGGGTGACCGTTCGGCGAGCTTGTACCGCTCCGTGGGTGTGTTGCGGCGGTCATCCGTGCGTGGATCACGCTCGATCGATGCCCCCGCGACCGGCCGTGGCCTCAAGCGACGGGCCGAAGAGCGCCGAACGGTCACGGGATGGTGATCTGGCGGAGTCCCGGGCGTCTCGGGAACCTGACCGTCCGAACCGGAGTCTTTGCGACCAACACGGACCGTCTCAGACGAGACGACCGGCCATCAGCCCAGGAGGGTCCGCGATGACCCGATCCATGGTTCGCGTCGGCGGGGGTCTTGCCGCCGCCCTGGTCCTCGCCGCGATGGTCGCGGCCCCGGCCCTGGCCTGCGGGGGGCTCATCGGTCCGAACGGGGCCGTCAACCTGCTCCGCACGACCACGTTCGCCGGCTATCACGACGGCGAGGAGCACTACGTCACGGCGTTCCAGTTCGCCGGTGGCGGCGGGGCCTTCGGGAGCCTGACGCCCCTGCCCGGCATCCCCTCGAAGGTCGAGAAGGGTGGCGATTGGACGCTCCAGCGCCTCCTGCGCGAGACGGAGCCACAGTTCCTCTTCGCCGCCGAAGCCGCCAGCGGCGCCGTGCGCGACTCCGCCGAGGTCCTCATGGAGGTCCAGATCGACGCGCTCGACATCACCGTCCTGCGGGGCGGCGCCGACGCGGTCGGTACGTGGGCGACCGAGCACGGCTTCCGGCTCCCGCCCGATTCGCCCGAGGTCCTCGACTTCTACGCGGCACGCAGCCCGATCTTCCTCGCCGCAGTCTTCGACGCCGATGCGGCCGCCGAGCGTGGGCAGGCCGTCGGTGACGGCACGCCGGTCCACATCACGATCCCGACCGACAACCCGTGGGTGCCCCTGCGGATCCTGGCCCTCGGCAAGACGTGACGCCGACCGGGTCGACGCCGACGTCTTCATGCTGACCGACCGTCGGCCGGCCCTCCTGCCGGTCCCGACCGGCGACAACGGCCTCTCGCTCGACCACAGCGCCCCGGCGACGGCGTCGTTGCTCGACGACCTGCGCTCGGACCGTGGCATGGAGTGGGTGCCGGCGAGCGCCTATCTCACCAAGGTCCGCATCGACGCGGCCGCACCCCAGCTCGCGTTCGACCTCGCGGTCGACGTCAGCGGGGCGCGCCAGCCGTCGCGGGTCATGGCCGGCCTGGACCTGCCGGGCGCTTCGGACGCGTTCGCGAGCGAGGCCGCGGCGCGGCTGCTGCTCGGCCTGACGTTCACGATCGGTGGCATCGGCGGCATCCTGCTGCTGATCCGCCGTCGCCCGCCGGTCCAGTTGGCCTGACCGACGTGCCGGAACCGACGGTCCGTGCCAGCCGCCGACCAGGGCCGCTCGCCCTGGTCGGCGGCATCGCCCTCTCCATGGCCGTGGCCGGCATGGCCGGCGCGTGGGTCCGGATCGCGGGCGCGGACGACGCGACCGTCGCCATCGAGATCCACTACTCCCGGTACGTGCCGGCGGCCGTGACCGTGCCGCTCGGCGTGCCGGTCACGTTCACGATCCACAACGGCGACCCGATCGATCACGAGTGGATCGTCGGCGATGCCGCGGTCCACGAGCGCCACCGGACCGGCACGGAACCGGTCCACGGCTCGCGCCCGACCGAGGTCACGATCCCGGCCGGTCAGACCCGCACGACGACCGTCGTGTTCGCGGCGTCGGGGGAGCAGCAGTACATCTGCCACCTCCCGGGCCACGAGGCGTACGGGATGGTCGGCACGGTCAGGATCGGCCCCGGCTGAGGGCCGCGAGTCAACGGGGCAGACCGCGCTGGACATGGAGCGGGCCCCGCGTCGCCGCGAGGCCCGACCCCTTCGACTGACCCGGTTCTCACGTCCCGGGGCTGCCCTCCGGTAGATGGGTGACGAGGATCGCGTTGACGATCGGCTTGTGGCCGCGTGGGGCGGCGAACTCGATATCGAGCGTGCCGTCGGTCACTTCGACCACGAACGTCTTGTCGAGCGCCGTGTAGCGCGCCCCGGCCTCGTCGACGATATCGAGCGATCGCAGGACGCGGGTGCCCTCGAGGCTGACATCGAAGATGCGATCCTCGGCGTGGCGGAACTGGAGCTCGGCGAAGCTGAGCTCGACCTGGTAGAAGCCATCGGCGACGTTGAACTTGTAAGCGGTCATGTCCTCGCGAAGGTTCTTGTACCGCCCATCGTCGGTGGTGTTGGCGATCGAGTGCCCGGTGCTGCGCGTCGAACCGCGTCGGACGTAGCCGTACGGTCCGGACCCGAACGAGCGATCGGCGGCGTAGACGTCGCCGTCGCCGTCGACGAACCGGCCGCCGCCGGCGTTGACACCTTGCTGGAAGTCCGTGACCACGAGCGTCACCGGCACCTGGAAGACGCCGTGGTCGGGATCGTCGGTCAGGATGCCGACCAGCGCCTTGTAGACGCCGGTGCTGAGCCCGGTCGCGTCGACGTCGATGTCCAGATCGACCGTGCCATCGGGCGCGATCGTGCCCTCGGTCGCGCTGGTGCTCAGCCACGACACGTCGCTGAACGTCGGCAGGCCGGATTCGACGAGGTACGCGTTGCCGGAGTTCTGGCCGACGGTCCAGAGGTTGCCGACGGCATCGAGCTCGAGGCCGGCGCCGCCGAAGCCGCCGCCGTCCGGATGCGGGATCCCGCGACTCGCCTCACAGGTCAGCGGGTCGATCAGCCAGATCGTGTCGGTATCGGAGTTGGTGGCCTCCCAAAGCAGTCCGAAGGAGCCGTTCCAGGCGAGACCGGAGATGTTCGGATCCGGCGGGTTGCACTGCGAGAGCGTCTCGCCGGGGGTGGGATGGGACGGGCCGGCGACCCGATAGACCACGCCTTCGTTCCAGCCACCGATGTAGAACACGTCGGCCGCCGGATCGTAAGCGAGGCCACGCTGGTCGATGCCATCCCAGGGTGCACCGGTGATGATCTGGTCCACCGAGCCGTCGGTGGGATCGACACCGTAGATGCCGTTGTCGCCACCGACATTCACCTGCCAGATCAGGCCGCGAGCCTGGTCGAAGGCCATATCCGCGCCCCAATCGGCGAAGTCGGTGAGCGCGAAGTCATCGAGCCGATCGCCGGCCGTCGTGAAGTGCGCGTCGATCAGATCGATGGGATCGCCGAGCCAGACGTCGCCGTTGACCGCGACGCCCCATGGCAGGGTCAGGCCGCTCGGCCAGCTGGCGAGCACGTCGCCGTCGGCCGCGAGGCGCGGCGGGACGGCCTTCCCGGCCGCCGCGGCCCCGAAGCCACGCGTCGAGCGCGCCTTCGAGTCGAGGCCGGCGGGCAGGGTCCGCTTCGCGGGATTGCCGGCCAGTGCCGCCGTCCCGCCGCCGAGATCCACCTCACCGACGGTGAAGTGCAGGTCGGCGTGGCCCTCGGGGTTGCCCAGGACCACGGTCGTCGTGGCCTTGCCGCCGGGCTTGAGGAGGTGCACGGGTTCCGTGTCGCCTTCCAGCGAGGCGTGGGGCTGGATCTTGTGGAGTGTCGCGTCGGCGCCGGGCGTCGAGACGCCGGAGGCGATCTCGGTGTCCTGCGTGACGGGCACGTAGCCGTCCTTGATGATGTCGGTCGGCCACGTACCGGCCGGCCCGATGATCGACCACGCGCCACCGTCATCGGTGGTCGCGACGATGTCGAGCGGGGTGCCGGGCGGCCATTGCCCATGGACCGTCACGGTCGCATCGGCGATCGGGTCGCCGTCATGGGCGTCACTGACGGTGCCGCTGACCCCACCGAACGAGTCGGGCAGGGCCACGTTGAGGGTCACGTCGACGGGGACCTGCTCCGAGCGCGGCGCGTTCGTCACCAGCACGAGCTGGGCGTGGTACTCGCCGGGGGACAGGGTCGGGCTGCCGAGCGTGACGTTGATGACCTGGTTGCCGCCGGCGGCCGTCTCGCCCGTCGCCGGGTCCGGGGTCATCCAGTCGACTTCGCTGAATGGCTGGATGGTGCCGTGACCGATGTCCGGCGCCCAGTCGTTCGGGCCGTTGAAGTCGCCGACGACCATGGCCGTGGCGATGTTGCCGTCGTCGTTGCCGAGCGCCTCGAGCGGCAGGTCGAAGAGCATCGACTGACCGTCGAACGACACCGGGACGGCTGCGACGACCTCGAACGTGGTCATGTCCACGACGATGACCACCGGGTCCGAATCGTGCGTGGCGAACAGGTCGAGGAGGTACTCCATCCCGACATCCTGCGTGGGCAATCCATTGAAGTCCGACGCGGGGACGCCGGTCGACGGATCCTCGTCGGTATCGAGGAAGACATAGCCGACAGACTGGCCGATTGGGGTCGACGGGCTGAAGTCGAGCGCCATCGAGACGACCGACGTGCCGTCGGAGCCGGCGCGCACCGTTCCGACATCGACCGGCCCGGTGGCGTCACCGATCGGGTCGTTGATGATCGTCGTCAGGCTGGCCGATTGGATGTCGGTGGGTGCCCAGCGCGGGAACGACTTGGGCAGCGCCTGGCGGTGCCAACCCGGCTTGTAGGTGAACGCGATCTTCGGTTCCGGCAGTGGCGGCAGGGTGACGCCCTGGTCGCGCTCGCGGGCCACCCAATCGAGCGGCAGCGAGCCGCCGTTGGACAGCGTCACCGGATGGCTCGAGGTCGACCCGAAGTCGACGTTCGCGACGATCTCGCTCACATCCACCGCGGCCGTCGGCGCGCGGAGGCTGAAGTCACGGGTCGTGGTGTTGTCGTCGGTGACGGTCGCCGAGGCGGTGCCGTCCTCGTACAGGTTGGCGGAGGCCGTCACGTTGTACGAGCCGGCCAGGACGCGGAGGGTGTACGACCCATCCTCGGCCGTGGTCGCCTTGCGGCCACTTGGCTTGGCCACGACGTCGGCACCCGCGATGCCAAGACCGTCGTTCGCGTCGGTCACCACCCCGCCGATGAACCCGGTCGGGACGGTCGTGATCCGAATGGCGTGATTGGACTCGAGATTCGACTCGAAGAAGCCGATCTGGAGCGCGTCGGTGCCGGTCGCATTCTCGATGCCGACCGTGGCCGATCGGCCGTCACCCGGGTTGGCCGGGTTGCCGCCGTACAGCAGGTCGATCGTGCCGTTCTCCCAGAGCTTGATCTCGAAATCGAGCAGGGTGGGCGTGCCGAAGACGCGGACATCCGAGTACTCGATGACGAACGCCCGGTTCGGCGCGGTCCCGACGGTCTCCGAATCGATCGAACCGACGTCGGTGATGAAGAGGTCCATCCACAACGCATAGATGGCTGCGTTCGGGGTACCGGCGGCCGGGATCGCACTCGGGTTGAAGAATCCCCCCTCGGGCGCCAGGAAGTTCACGTAGCCGTTCTCGGCGATGTAGACCTGCGTGTAGCTCTGGTCGTAGAAGTCGAACGAGAACGGCAGGCGCAGGCGACCGGCGATCTCGTCGCCGATCAGCGCTGTCTGGCCGTCGGCATCGACCCAGTCGAAGGCCGTCGGTGCGCAGGCGTGGCCGAAGTCGTCGAGCTTGCGGAACAGCGCGAAGTTCTGGGTGACGTCGTCAGCGGCCGAGGTGATCTCGGCCGAGCCGGTCTCGGTGCAGCCGTCGGCGGAGGCACTGAGCGTGAACGTGCCGATGGGCAGGTTCAGGCTGTAGTGCCCGGCGGCGTTGGTCGTGACCGGGTCGACCGGCGTGCCGACCGCCCGGACGGTGACGTCCGCGATCGGTGAGCCGTTCTCGGCCGACGAGACCGTGCCGCTGACCACGAAGCGTGGCAGCGGAGCGAGGGCGAACGACTGCGTCGTGGTCTGGTCGGTGACGACGACCACGTTCGGCACCGTCGAGCCGAAGTAGCCGAACGACCCGGCGTTCACGTTGTAGGAGCCGGCCGCCAGCAGCATCTCGTACTTGCCGTCGGCACCGGTGGAGGTGCTGAACGGGCGAGTGCCGTCGTCGGCGGTGACCTGGGCGCCCGCGATCGGGTCGCCCGTGGCGGAATTGGTGATCGTGCCCGAGAGCGTGCCGCCGGTCGCCACGAGCGCGACCGCCGCGCCCGCGTCGATGCGGCCGTCGCCGTAGACGTTGTTCGGGTCGCCGTCGGGGTCGCCTCCACACGAATTGTCGAGGCGGTCCACGGCGGTCGACCGGACAGGATCGGTCGCCCCCTTGAAGTTGCCGCGCAACGAGCTGTCGGCCGATAGGAGCAGCGCGATCGTGCCCGCGACGTGCGGGGCGGCCATCGACGTCCCGGAGAAGGCCTCGTAGCCACCGCCGGGCACGCTCGAGACGACGTCCACACCGGGGGCGGAGACATCGGGGTTGACCTTGCCGTAGGCCGAGGGTCCGCGGCCGGAGAAGTCGGCGATGACGTCGTCGCTGTCGGTGGCACCGACGCTGAAGGCTTCGAGGAAGTCACCAGGCGAGCCGCCTTCGCCGCAGAACGGGCCGGGGTTGCCGGACGAGAAGACCGGGATGATGCCGGCCGCGCGCCAGGCCTGGACCGTTGCCAGGTAGAACGGATCGCCGGGGCCGCCACCCCACGAGTTGCTCACGATATCGGGCATCTGGCTGGGGTCCGGGTTCTCGCCGTTGAGGTCGGTCGGGGCCATGACCCACTGGCCGGACGAGAGCAGGGACGTTTCGGAGCAATCGAAGACCTCGCAGCCTTTGGCCGCGATCCACTTGGCGCCCGGGGCGACGCCGATGTCGGGCGTGAACGGGCCGGGGCCGTCGCCACCGAGGATGGTGCCCATCGTGTGGGTGCCGTGCGCGACGTTGTCGCAGGGCTCCGGGTCCGGGCAGGTCCCGGACGGATCCCACCAGTGGTAGTCGTGGGTGAACGTCCCGTCGCCGTTGTTGCCGAGGTAATGGTCGACGAGGGCCGGGTGCGTGAAGTCGACGCCGGTGTCGATGGTCGCGACCACGACGCCCTGACCGAGGACTCCGTCGGCCCAGGCCTTATCGGCCCCGATCTTGGCGACGCCCCACTCGGGCTCACCGGCGGCCGCCAGGACCGCCACCTTGGGATCGATCGGCTGGACGAGCGGATAGCTGCGCTCAGCTCGGATCCGTGCGACGGCCGGGTCCTTGGCCAGCGTCGTGGCGAGCTTGGACAGCGTCGCGGGAGCCCCCTCCACGACCATGACATTGGTGAGCCAGTAGGTCTTGGCGTCAACGCCGCGCAGCCTGGCTGCGGTCGCGGTCGCCGCGCGCTGCGAGGCCCCGGCGGTCGACCGGAGGGCGTCGATGACCGCCTGGCCGCGCTTGCTGCGGTCCTTGACCGCGGCCGCCGGCTTCAGGTTCGCCTTGTCCTTGAACTCCACGATCATCCGCTGGACGCGGCCCGCCGCAAGATCGCGCTGGAGTTTGCCCTCGATGGGGGCGGCGGCAGCAGCCCCCATTCCGGCGGTGCTGGCCCCGGCCCGTGCGGCCACGCCCGCGACCTGGGTGATGAGCAATGCAGCGGCAACGAAGGCCGCGAGCCCATGACGGCGATGCATGACCGAACCCTCCACTCCGTCGACTCGGTCGACGACCCTCCGTGCGACGATCCCCAGGACCGACGGGTCGAGCGGACGGCTCGGGAGGGCCGTTGGCGCTCGGTCACGGGCCACGATCGCTAGTGTCAGGGCGCGAGGTTTCGGAGCCCGCAGTCGGATGCTACACCGCGGCCGTCCCGTCGCATCACGGATTCGCGCAGGCGCGACGCGGCGGTCCGCTCGATGGTCCTGGCGCGGTCCGGCGATGGTCCCGGTGGCCCGGTATCCTCGGCGTGATGCGCCCCATGCCCGACCCATATGCCGACATCGCGGCAGGCCGCCCGGCGCCGATCGGGCTCGCCGGACCGGCCCTCCTCGGCAGCCGCCTGCTGACCAAGGAACTCGCCTTCCCGCCCGACGAGCGCGAGGCGTTCGGCCTGCGGGGCCTGCTGCCCGACCGGGTCCTGACCATCGAGGAGCAGTGCGCCCTCGAGCTCGAGCATCTCCGGGTCAAGGGCGACGCCCTCGAGCAATACATCGGCCTGGCCGCGCTCCAGGACCGTAACGCAACGCTGTTCTACCGCCTCCTGACCGACCACCTGGAAGAGTTCATGCCGATCGTCTACACGCCGACGGTCGGGCGTGCCTGCCAGGAGTTCAGCCACATCATCCGGCGAACCCGCGGCACGTGGATCACGCCGGCAGACCGCGATCGCATCCCCGAGTTGCTGCGCCAGGGACCCTACGAGGACGTCCGGCTCATCGTCGTGACCGACAATGAACGGATCCTCGGCCTGGGCGACCAGGGTGCCGGCGGCATGGCCATCCCGACGGGCAAGCTCGCGGTGTACACCGCCGCCTGCGGGATCCATCCGGTCCTGACGCTGCCGGTCTCGCTGGACGTCGGGACCGACAACCCGGCCTTGTTGGCCGACCCGCTCTACCTCGGCCACCGGGCGCCGCGCCTGCGGGGTGCCGAGTACGACGCGCTCGTCGAGGCCTTCATCTCCGGCGTCGAGACGGTCTGGCCGGGCTGCGTCGTCCAGTTCGAGGACTTCAAACAGGCCAACGCCCTCCGTCTCCTGGACCGGTATCGCCATCGCGTGCCCGCCTTCAACGACGACATCCAGGGCACGGCCGCAGTGGTCGTCGCAGGCGCGCTTGCCGGGTTGCGCGCGACGGGGCGGTCGCTGGGCGATGCCCGGGTCGTGCTGGTGGGCGCCGGCGGTGCCGGGGTGGGCATCGGCCGGCTCCTGCGGGCCGCGATGCTCGACGCCGGTCTGTCGGCGGCGGCCGTGGCCGACGCGATCGCCCTCGTCGATACGCACGGATTGGTCCACGCCGGCCGGGACGACCTCGACGACACGAAACGCGACCTCGCCGTGCCCGCCGTGGATGGCCCGGCCACGCCCACGCTGCTCGAGGTGGTCCGCGACCGCCGGCCGACGGTGCTCGTGGGGACGACCGGGGTGGCCGGCACGTTCACCGAGGCCGTCATCGACGCGATGGTCGAGCGCGTCGGCCCGGCCGACCGGCCGATCGTGCTGGCGCTCTCGAACCCGACGTCCGCCGCCGAGGCGACGCCGGCCGAGGTGCTGGCCTGGAGCCAGGGCCGGGCGCTCGTCGCGACGGGCTCGCCGTTCGACGCGGTGATCCTGGACGGCGTTCGGCATGAGATCGGCCAGGCCAACAACGCGTTCATCTTCCCGGGCGTCGGGCTCGGCGCGATCGTCGCCGAGACCCGGACCATCACCGATCGCATGTTCCTGCTGGCGGCCCGGGCGCTTGCCGACGCCGTGTCGGACGAGCGCATCGCGTCGGGTGCGCTCTTCCCGCCGATCTCGTCGTTGCGGGCCGTGTCACGGGAGATCGCCCTGACCGTCGCGCGCGAGGCGGTGGACGCGGGGCTGGCGCGGGCGGACGTCGCCCTCGATGCGGTCGCCGAGGCCGTCGACGCCGCGACCTGGTGGCCGGAGTACGTCCCGTACCGAAAGGTCCGAATGGTCGAGCGACGCCGCGAGAGGGAGGCATGACGACGCTCGTCCGGGCGGCTGTCCTCGAGGCGACCGGCGACGCGGCCATCGTCCAGACGCTCGAGCTGGCCGAGCCTCGGGCCGGCGAGGTGCGCGTGCGCGTGCTGGCCTCGGGCGTGTGCCACTCGGACCTGCACGTGCGCGACGGCGAGTGGCTCCGTCCGACACCGATGGCGATGGGCCACGAAGGTGCGGGGGTCGTCGAGGCGGTCGGGCCGGGCGTGCGCTCGTTGCGGGTCGGCCAGCCCGTGGCGCTGGCCTGGCTCGTGCCGTGCGGGACCTGTCGGGCGTGCCGGGCTGGCCGGCCGTGGGCCTGCCCCGACTCCCCGTCGTTCCGGCACCGGTTGCCGGACGGGACCGCGGCGCTGCGCCGGCCGGGCGGTGGCCCTGGCGACGAGGTGCTCTCCTACTGCGGCATCGCGACGATGTCCGAGGCGACCGTGGTCCCGGTGGCGGCCGCCATCGCCCTTCCCGAGGGCGTCGATCCGGCGGTCGCGGCGCTCATCGGCTGTTGCGTCTCGACCGGAGTGGGCGCCGTGCTCAAGACCGCGGCCGTCGAACCGGGTTCGACCGTGGCGGTCATCGGGCTGGGCGGCGTCGGGCTGTCGTGCGTCATGGGCGCCGCGCTCGCGGGGGCGTCGAGGATCGTCGCGATCGACCGGGTGCCGGCGAAGCTCGAGACGGCGCTCGAGGTGGGCGCGACGGACGGGTTGATCGCCACGGACGAGCCGGCGGAGACGCTCGCGGCGCTGCGGGACCTCACCGACGGCGGGCCGGACTACGCGTTCGAAGCCATCGGCCTGCCATCGACGGTCGAACTGGCGATCGCGTCGCTACCCCTTGGCGGCACCGCGGTCCTCGTGGGGATGACGCCGCTCGGTGCGCGTGCGTCGTTCGATGTCTACCCGTTCGTGGACGAGAGCCGCCGGATCCTCGGCTCGAACTATGGGTTCGCGGACCCCGCGGTCGATTTCCCGAAGTACGCGCAGTGGCACCTCGACGGCCGCCTGCCGATCGACCGCCTGGTCGACCGGCGCATCGCGCTCGACGATCTCGAGGAGGCGTTCGCGGCGATGCGCCGCGGCGAGTACACGCGCCAGGTGATCGTCTTCGACTGACGGTCATCTGGTCGTCGCTTCTGGATCTCCGCCAGATAGCCCACACGGTGGTCCTCAGGCGTGCTCTGTTTCCGATTCATGCATCGTGATGCAGCTAGACGGCGGAGCTATGCGTAAGTCGCGCATCGGGATGCATGGCCGGTGCAAGTCCACCCAGAGCTCCGGTGAGATCGGCGCCTAACGGTCCCGCGGTGGGCATATGGCGGAGAAGCGGGTCTGGCCCTCAGCCGCCGGCCGGCGGCGCCGCTGCGGGACGATCCGGGCGGAGTCGGCCGTCGGCCAGGCGGCGCTCGAGGCGCTCGAGGATCCGGTCGGCCCGGGGCTGCTTGAGGTTGCCGGCAGCGACCGCGGCGTCGAGGTCGGCCTTGACGGCCTTGACGATCGCGTCGCTCACCACGCTGTACGGCACGTTCTGCGCGGTCGCGATGTCCTTGAGCGACTTGCCGTCGCGCAACTGGGTCCGCACCTCGGCGGGCGTCAGCTTCAGGACGTCGGCCGCGGCGGTCAGCCCGTCCCGTGCCACGTTGACGGCCGCCCTCGCGACCTTCCCCCGCCAGCCGTTGAGCAGCGCACAGCCGTCGGCCGGGGCCGCGGCGATCCGCGCCTTCACCCGGTCGCCCTCGGCCGTCGTCAGGTCGCCGTCGGTCACGGCCTTGTCGACCGTGGCGACAGCCGCCTTGCGGGCGGCGGCGACCATGTCGGCCTCGCTGACACCCAGGTTCGCGGCGAACGCCGCCCGGAACGTGGCGCAGTACTCCCCAGCGTCGCGAGCCGCGGCCGCACTCGGCGCGGCGGCCGCCGCGACCGGGTCGAGCTTGGCTGCGGCGGGTGCGGCGGGTGCGGCGGTCGACGCGGCGACCGCGCTGATCAGCGTTCCCCCCACGAGCGCGCTGATGACCATGGCCCCGGCGAGACCCGCCGTCCTCAGGTTCGACATCGATGTGGACCCCCAACGACGACGCGGCCGACGTGGTCGCGTCCTGCCCACAGGTTCCGGCCGGGCCATGAAGAACGTGTGTGGACGGGTCGCATCGTCTTCACGACTCCTGAACATCGGCGCGACTAGGATGCGAGTCATGCCGACCGCCGCGCGGATCCTGGTCGTCGAGGACGAGCCTCGCCTCGGCGAGCTCCTGCGCCTCTACCTGGAGCGCGAGGGGCACTCGGTAACCGTCGTCGGTGACGGGCGCGCGGCGATCGAGGCCGTCGAGGCGGATGGCGTCGACCTGGTCGTGCTCGACCTCATGCTGCCCGGACTGAGCGGCGAGGCGGTGCTCGACGCCATCCGGGATCACGGCGACCTCCCGGTCCTGATCGCCTCGGCCAAGCGCAGCGACGCGGAGCGGATCGCCGGCCTGCGGATGGGCGCCGACGACTACCTGGCCAAGCCGTTCAACCCGAACGAATTGACCGCGCGGGTGGCCGCCATCCTGCGGCGCAGCGGCCGAGGGACCGGGGGCGCGGGCGCGACCGACGACGCCGTCCTGTCCCTGGCCGGCGGGCGGCTCGTCCTCGATCCGGTCAGTCGCCAGTACACCCTCGCCGCCGCGGGCGATGACGCGGGCGTCGGCGCCACGCCGACCGGCCGCCTGACCCCGGGCGAGGCGGGATTGCTGGCCGCCCTCGCCCGTCGACCCGGGAGCGTCCTGACCCGGGAGCAGCTCCTCGACTCGGTCACCCGGCGACCGGACGACGTCTACGATCGGGTCGTTGACGTCCATGTCGCCAACCTGCGGCGCAAGCTCGGCGACGATCCGGCGGCGCCATGGCTCATCGAGACGATCCCGCAGGTCGGCTACCGCCTGGTGGCGACGCGGGACCCCGCATGACCGAGGCGTCGAAGCGGCCCTCGCTGGCGTGGCGGCTCGGCCTCATCCTCGGTGCCGTCGTACTCGGCGTGCTGCTCATCGCCGGCATCCTGGTCAACCGGGTCGTCAGCGGGAGTTTCGAAACCGTCATCGCAGGCGAACAGCAGCAGCGCCTCGACGACGCCGCCGACAACCTCGCAGACCGGATGGACCGGCCCGCGCGCATCCTCGCCGTGACCCGACGCCTCGCGACGAACCTCGGCGGCGAGGTCCGGGTCGTCTCGAACACGGGCACGACGATCGCGGCGTTCGGGCGCCCGCCGGATGGGGCGGTCACCCACTACACCGCGCCGATCGTGGCGGACGGCCAGACGCTGGGCACGCTGGAGGCGGACCTGCCCTCGCAGGTGGGCGATCGCGGGTTCCTGCCATTGTTCAACGTGACGCTGCTGGTCGGCGGCGTGCTCAGCGTGCTGGGCATCGCGCTCGCCTCCACGTACGTCGCCACCCGCCTGACCCGGCCGCTCCGCGACGTCGCCGACGCGGCCCGGCGCCTCGGGGCGGGCGAGACCACGGCCCGCGCGACCGGCGGCGACGACCGCGAGTCGGCCGAGCTGGCCGAGTCGTTCAACGCCATGGCCGATCGCCTCGAACGATCCGAGATGCTTCGTCGCCGGGCGGCCAGTGACATCGCCCACGACCTCGCGACCCCCGCGACGGTCCTGGTGTCGCAGCTCCAGGCGATGGTCGATGGCGTCGTGCCGGCCGACCACGACAACCTGGAAGCCGCCCGGTCCGCGGCGACAGCCCTCGGCAGCACCGTCGCGGAGCTCAACGACCTCGCCAGCGCCGAGGCGGCGCCGCTCCAGGCGCAACCGACCGCGGTCGATCTCGGCGCGGTCATCCACGAGGTCGAGCGGGAGCTCGACGGGCTGCGGCGCGAGCGCGGCCTGCGGCTGGAGACGGCCGTGCCGATCGGCACGGTCGTGACGGTCGATCCCGGGCACCTTTCGCGCGTGCTGCGCAACGTCATCGGGAACGCGGTGACGCACAGCCCCGATGGCGGGCGCGTCGCGGTGACGGCTGAAGTGGTGACGGCGGCCCCCGCTCCCCTCGTCGCGATCCGTGTCACCGACGAGGGCCCGGGGATCGCCCCGGCCGACGTCCCCCACGTCTTTGAGCGCTTCTACCGCGCGGACCCGTCGCGGGCCGTGGATCCGCGGACCGGCCGTCGGAGCGGGAGCGGCCTGGGGCTCACGATCGCCCGGGAGCTCCTGACGGCCAACGGCGGCCGGATCGGCGTCGAGCGGACCGGACCGGGCGGGACGACGTTCCTCATCGAGGTGCCCGGGGTCAGTCCCGCCTAGGTTCGGGCTGACGCGCTCCCGGCGGTCCCCTCGACCTCGTCGGGCGACGCGAGGACCGGCGGCTCCGGCTCCTCGATCGGCGGCAGGAGCGTCCGTCCCGTGATGAGCCGGGTCCCGCGGCCGTGCGTGATGAACGTCCAGGCCCAACGGATGAGTACGACCAGGCGGTTCGAGAAGCCGATCAGGTAGGTGATGTGGATGCCGAGCCACAGCAACCAGGCCGTGAACCCCCCCTGTTGCCCGAACGGGCCCATCCACGGGATGTCCGTGACGGCCGAGAGGCGCCCGATCACCGCGACGTCGCCGTGGTTCGAGTAGCGGTACGGCTCGTACGGGCGACCCAGGACCCGCCGCCGGACGACCTTCGCGGCGTAGGAACCGCCCTGGATGCCGCCCTGCGCGACACCCGGCGTCGCTCGATCCTCGTGCCACGGCTGCACCGCCGCATCGCCGACCACGAAGATCTCCGGGTGCCCCGGGACCGTCAGGTCGGGCCCCACGACCACCCGGCCGACCCGATCGGTCTGCGCCCCGGTCGCCGCGGCGACCTTGCGCGCGAACGACGAGGCCTGCACCCCGGCCGCCCACAGGACCGTCCGCGTCGGGATCGTCTCCTCCGAGCCGTCGGGGGTGATCACCCGGACGTGTCGCTCGTCGATCTCGATGACCCGCGTCTTCGTGCGGACGACGACGCCGAGACGCTCCAGCTGTCGCTGCGCCGACGCCGAGCGTCCGGGCGGATACGGCGGCAGCACCCGGTCCATGGCCTCGATGAGGATGATCTGCGCGTCCGGCGGACGAATGGCTCGGAAGTCGCGCTTGAGCGTGTCGCGGGCGATCTCGCCGAGCGCCCCGGCCAGCTCGACCCCGGTCGGACCTCCCCCGACGAGCACGAACGTCATCCACTCCCGGCGTCGATCCGGGTCGGCCTCGCGCTCGGCGGCCTCGAAGGCGATGAGGATCTTGCGCCGGACCTCGGTCGCGTCCTCGATGGTCTTGAGGCCCTGCGCCACCGTCGCCCACTCCGGGTGGTCGAAGTAGCTGTGGTGGGCCCCGGTCGCGACGATCAGCGTGTCGTAGGCAACCGGGCCGCTGTCCGAGAGCAGGACCTGGCGCTGCTCGACATCGATGCCGACGGCCTCGCCGAGGATGACCGTCGTGTTGCGGTGCCGCCCGAGCACGGAGCGCAGCGGCTGGGCGATGTCCCCGGGCGACAAGGCCCCGGTCGCGACCTGGTAGAGCATCGGCTGGAAGAGGTGGAAGTTGCGCCGGTCGATGAGCGTGACCCGGACCTCGGGGTCGATGCCCAGGTTGCGCGCGGCGTAGAGCCCGGCGAACCCGCCGCCGATGATCGTGACGCGGTGCGGCGGGCGCGGCTCCTCGACCGCGGGGGCTGGGTCGGCGGGCGGCGAGGTGGCTGGGGGCGGTGACGCGCCTTGGCTACTTGTCACGCTCGGGGCCGGTCAAGACGGCCTGCGCCGCGGCCAGCCGCGCCACGGGCACGCGGAACGGCGAGCACGAGACGTAGTCGAGCCCGATCCGCTCGCACTTGGCGATCGATTCCGGGTCGCCGCCGTGTTCGCCGCAGATCCCCAGTTCGAGGTCCGGCCGGGTGGCACGGCCCTTGTCGACGGCGATCTTCATCAGGCCCGCGACCGCGTCGTCGAGCGTCTGGAACGGATTGAAGGGCAGGATCTTGTCCTCGACGTACTTCAGGAGGAAGCCGCCTTCGGCGTCGTCGCGGCTGTAGCCGAACGTCATCTGGGTCAGGTCGTTGGTGCCGAAGCTGAAGAACTCGGCGTCGCGGGCGATCTCGTCGGCGGTCAGCGCGCCGCGCGGGACCTCGATCATCGTCCCGAAGACGTACTCGGCCTTGGCTCCGGCCGCAGCTTCGACGGCCTTCGCCTCGGCCTCGAGGATGGCCTTGGTCGCGGTCAGCTCGTTCACGTGCCCGACGAGCGGGATCATGATCTTGGCCTTCGGATGGCCGCCGGCGCGCTGCACGGCGATGAGCGCGTTCAGGATCGCCCGCGTCTGGACCTTCACGAAGTCGGGGATCATCAGCCCGAGGCGGCAGCCGCGCAGGCCCAGCATCGGGTTCTGCTCGTGGAGGCTCTTGATCGTGGCGAGCAGGACCTTGTCCTCCTCGGAGGCGCCGCCGCTCAGCTCGGCTTTCGTCACCTTGACGAGCTGTTCCTCGAGGTTGGGCAGGAACTCGTGGAGCGGCGGGTCGATGAGCCGGATGACGACCGGGAGCTCGTCCATCGCCTTGAAGATCCCCTCGAAGTCGCCCTGCTGGAGGACCTCGAGCTTGGCCATGGCGGCATCGAAGCGGGTGACAGCCTCGGTCTCGTCCTCCGACACCGGTTCGCCGGCCGCGGCCCTTGCCTTGGCCCGCGTGGCGACGTTCGCCACGAGGATCGCGTCGCGCACGATCTCGAGCCGCTCGCCCTCGCGGAACATGTGCTCGGTGCGGCACAGGCCGATGCCCTGGGCCCCGTAGCCCCGGGCCTGCGCAGCCTCCTCGGGCTTGTCGGCGTTGGTCCAGACCTGCATCCGCCGGACCTCGTCGGCCCAGCCCAGGATGCGCTGGAGCTCGGGCTGGTCCTCGAACCGGGCCGAGACCGTCGGCAGGGCCCCCAGGAACACCTCGCCCGTCGTGCCGTCGAGACTGATCTCGTCGCCTTCGCGGAACGTGACGCCGTTCGCGGTCGCGGTCTTGGCGCCGTAGTCGACGAGCAGCTCGTGGCAGCCGGCCACGCACGGCTTGCCGATCTGGCGGGCCACGACGGCGGCGTGCGAGGTCGCCCCGCCGCGGGCGGTCAGGATGCCCTGCGCCACGGCCATCCCGTGGAAGTCGTCCGGCGAGGTCTCGATGCGCACGAGCACGACCCGCTCGCCCCGCCCGACCCACTCGACGGCGACGTCGGCGTCGAACACAGCCCGCCCGACCGCGGCGCCCGGCGAGGCGTTGAGCCCCTTGGCGATCCGCGTGGCGGTCGCCCGGGCGGCGGGATCGAACTGGTCGCGCAGCAGCTGGTCGACGTGGGCGGGCTCGATGCGCATGAGCGCCTCGTCGCGGCTGATGACGCCCTCGTCGACGAGGTCGGCGGCGATCTTGACCGCGGCCGCGGCGGTCCGCTTCGCCGAGCGCGTCTGGAGCATGTACAGCTTGCCGCGCTCGATCGTGAACTCGAGGTCCTGGACGTCACGGTAATGGCGCTCGAGCTGCTCCCCGATCCGCCCGAACTCGGCGTAGACCTCGGGCATGTCGGTCGCCATCTGGGCGATCTTCGGGGCGGTCCGGATGCCGGCCACGACGTCCTCGCCCTGGGCGTTGGTCAGGTACTCGCCGAAGAGGGCCTTCTCGCCGGTATTCGGGTCCCGCGTGAACGCGACGCCCGTCCCGGAATCGTCGCCCATGTTGCCGAAGACCATCGTCACGACGTTGACCGCCGTGCCCAGGTCGTGGGCGATCTTCTGGTTGTTGCGGTAATCGACGGCGCGCTTGCCGAACCAGCTTGCGAAGACAGCCTTGATGGCCAGCTCGAGCTGCTCGTACGGATCGCTCGGAAACTCGCGGCCGGTGTCCTGGCGGACGATGGCCTTGAAGTCGCCCGCCAGCGCCTGAAGGTCGGCCGCGGACAGGTCGGTGTCCTGCGCCGCGCCGTGGGCCGTCTTCGACGCCTCGAGGGCGTGGTCGAAGCGCTCGCCCTTCACGTCCATGACGATGCGCCCGAACATCTGGATGAAGCGGCGGTACGCGTCCCAGCCGAAGCGCTCGTTGCCGGTGAGGGCCACCATGCCGTGGAGCGTCTCCTCGTTCAGGCCCAGGTTCAAGACCGTGTCCATCATGCCGGGCATCGAGAACTTGGCCCCGGAGCGGACGCTGACGAGGAGCGGGTCTGCCGCGTTCCCAAAGCCCTTGCCGGTCTCGGCCTCGACCTCCTTGACGGCTTCCAGCACGTCGTCCCAGAGGCCGTCGGGCAACCGCTCGCCGGCCGAGAAGTAGTCGTTGCAGGCCTCGGTCGTGATCGTGAAGCCGGGCGGGACCGGCAGCCCGGCCTTGGTCATCTCGGCCAGCCCAGCGCCCTTGCCACCGAGGAGGTCGCGCATGTTGGCGTCGCCCTCGGCGTGTCCGCCACCCCAAGCGTAGATGTAGCGCTTGGCGGCGCGGTGCGAACGCTGGCCGGCGGGGACGGCGGTGTCGGTCATCGGGCGATCTCCTCGGCGAGTGCGCGGCCGCCGGGGCCGCTGCGAAGGGTCGGTCGTGAGAGGGTGATTGTAGCGTCGCCACCTTGCGAGTCCGGGTTGCGGGTCGGTAGCGGCACTGGAGCTTGCCGGGCATCCGACCGAGGCCCATAGCCGCGCTCTCAGTGGTTCGTCAGCCGTTCGACCGATGACGTCGATCGCGTCAACGTCGACCGTAGCGGTGACGCTCAAGGACGAACCCGGGAGGCACCGATGAACCCGAAGCACTACGAATCCCTCGGGGCTCAGCACTACCAGTCTCTGCGGACCGAGGCCGCCGGGGGTCAACGGCTCGCCCGCGAGCGCGACGTGCGCCTCGCGACCACGCGCGGCAGCCTCCGTCTAGACCCGCGTCGCTGGCTCCAAGGGCTGGCCGGCCTGCCGGCCCTGCGCCGTCTGGACGTGACTCGCCCAGGTCGCGATCTCGGCCCGGCGCGACGCCCCGAGCTTCGCCAGGATGTGCTCCACGTGGCTGCTGGCGGTCTTGGTCGCGATGCCAAGTGAATCCGCGATCTCGGCGTTCGTCCGGCCCTCTCCGATGAGCCGGGCCACCTCGAACTCGCGGGCCGTGAGCGGGCGCCATGGCTCCTCGTCGGTGGCATGACTGCGGGCCATCCGCAAGAGCGCATCGGCCCGATCCCGAAGCACGGGCGACTCCTGGCGACCCGCCGCCGCCCGGGCATCGACCGCGAGCGTGACCGCGTCGGCGAACCGATTCGAGCGCACCAGGCACTGGGCCAGATCAAGCCGCGCCCAGGTCGCCTCCCACGTTCGTCCGTGACGGTCCCAACCCTCGACCGCCGCCTCGAGCGCGATGCGTGCCACGCCCGTGGCGCCATCGGCGAGCGCGACGAGTCCACGACCATGTTCGAGGGCCGCATTCGCGACATCCGGGATCGAGGCCAGATAGGCCGTGCAGGCTTCGAGCCAAGTCGCGGCCTCCGCCGGTCGGCCGGCCTGCTGCGCGGCGCGGACGCCGGTCACGACGAACGGCGTGAGGAGCGTCCGCTCAGCGAGGGCCTCCGCTCGTGCGAAGGCATCGCGGCACAGGGCCAGGGCTCGGTCAGGATCGCCGGCCAGCGACGCCACCTCGGCGAGACCCCACAGCGGTGGCAGGATGAGTTCGATCTCCTCGCTGGTCACGCCGAACCGCAGGGCGTCGTCGAGTTCGTCGGTCGCCGCGGCGAGGTCGTCGGAGGTCAGCGCGACATACCCCAGCGCCCAGCGCGCCATGGCCGCGCCCCGGCGGCAGCCCTTGTCGGCGACGGATTGCCGCGCCCGCGTCTGTGCGGCGCCCGGCTCCGACCCAGCCCACGACACCATCGCCGCGGTCGAACTCATCACGTGGGCGCAGTACGACTGCTCGATGGAATCAGCGTAGCGCAGGCCCTCACCGATCCAGCGGGCCGCGCCGCTGTAATCGAGGGCATTCGCGGCGAGGACGGCCGCGTCCCGGAAGGCGGACACGCCCGCCGACTCCCAACCGCGTCGCTCCGCCGTCAGGGCGACCTCCCCGACGATCGCCGATCCACCCTCCACCGAGTCACTGACCGCGTCCGCGTAGCCCTCCTTCCACTCGGCGGTCAGCTCAAGCTCCGGGTCCTCGACGCGATCGGCGATCGCCCGCACGGACGCGAGCATCGCCCGAGCTTCAGGGAGGGCCCGGGCGTCGATGAGCGTGACCGCCAGGTACCAGTCGATATCGGCCCGCGCCGCGAGGACGTCTTGATCGTCGGGCAGCGCCTCGAGTTCGGTCCGTAGCTCGCGCAAGACGGCCAGGCGCTCCGTCAACGGCCGTCCCTGTCGGCGCCACACCGACATGGCGACCTCCAGCACCGCGATCGCCTGGGCGGGCATGTGCAGCGAGCGGTACGCGACGTCGGCCTCGTGGGCCGTTCGCTCGGCGACCTCGTTCTCCTCGATGGCGAGGGCCTCATCAGCGTACGCGGCGAGGATCGCCGCGCGTTCCGCCAGCTCGAGGTCGTCGGGCATGTTGTCGACGGCGCGGCGGTAGAGCTCGAACGCTTCGCGATGGGCGGACAGCTGGGTCGCCTCGCGGGCGCCCGCGAGGGCTGCGTCGAACGCCTGCCGGCGAAGACCGGCCCGTTCGTAGTGGACCGACGCGTGGATCTCCGACGCGCCCTCGAGCTGGGCCCCGAACTCCCCGGCCCGAGCATGGAACCGGCGGCGCTCCGAGGCCGGGATCGTGCGATAGAGGGCATCACGCAGCAGCTGGTGCCGGAAGTCGTACAGTCCGCGCCCACCGGGCGGATCGAGGACGGCGTTGTCGACGAGCTCGCGCAGCGGGTCTTCGAGCGTGCCGGGCCGGGCGTCCATGATGCCCTCGAGGACTTCGGGCACGAAGCAACGGCCGATCACCGCTCCCGCCCGGGCCGCGGCCTGGGCCTCCGGCGAGAGCTGCGCGATCCGGGCGATGACCGCGTCCTCGATCGTGTCGGGGACCCTGGCTTCGCGGATGGCCGTCCCGTCCGCGCGCGCCTCGGCACTCATCGCGCCAAGGAGCTCCTCGATGTGCAGCGGGATCCCGTCGGTCCGGTCGTAGACCGCTGCCGCGACGTCCCGGGGGGCCGGGAGCCCGGTGTCGAGGATCAGCGTGGTCGCGAGCGCTGTCTCGGTCTGGGTCAGGGGCGTGAGCCGGATCTCCTCGGCGATCCGCTGCGTGATGAGCCGCGCCCGCCAGTCGCGCAGGCTCGCCCCGGGCAGGACCTCCTCGGTCCGGTAGTCCCCGACCAGCAGGAGCGACCGGTCCCGTGAGCGTCGTGCCAGGTCGGCGATGATCTCGAGGCTCACGTCGTCGGTCCATTGCAGGTCTTCGAAGGCCAGCAGCGTCGGGCCCGGCAGCGAATCGAGGATCCGTTCGACCAGCCCCGTCACGAGCCGCCGGCGTCGGGTGTGCTCGGCATCCAGCGCCGCGTCACCGAGCTCGAGCAGCTCCCGCCCGAGGTCGGCCAGGGGCGGCACCCGGGTCATCGTGCGGGCCAGGTCGAGGATCGAGGCGGCCGGAACGTCGCGGTCCTGCGGGGCCACCGCCCCCTGGACCGCGAGGAACCCGCGGGCCTCCGCCTGCCGGCGGATCGCGCCAAGCAGGCGCGTCTTGCCGATGCCGGCCTGGCCGGCCAGCAACAGGAACTGGCCGCGCTCGGCGATCACGTCGTCGATCCGGCGGTCGGCGAGTTCCAGCACCTCGTCGCGCCCGATGAGCAGGGGGCAGCTGACGGTCTGCGGTGCCTTGTGCATCGTCGGCGAAGTGTAGGCCAAGGACGCCAACGGTCATCGGTCATTCGACGGATGAGGCCCCTCACCGTCGGTCAGGCGGGTACCATCGGGTTGACGGACCAGCGGACGCGACGGAGACCGATCGGCATGACCCTCCCCAACGACGAGCGTGTCATCGAGGCCGACGCGCCCCAGTACAACGCGACCCTCGTGCGCCGCGTCGACCAGACCGACGACCTGGCCACGTTCTGGGTCCGGTACGACGAGGAGCCGGTCCCGTTCGAGCCGGGGCAGTACATGACGACCGGGGTCTTCGCCGACGGGAAGCTCTGGCAGCGACCCTATTCGGTGGCGTCCGCCCCGCGCGACGCCGGCGACAGTGGGTACGAGCTCTACGTGCGCCTGGTGCCGATCATCCGGTTCACGACGCTGCTGTGGCGATTGCCGATCGGTCACCGGATGCGGATGATCGGGCCGAAGGGCAAGTTCCTGCTCGAGCCGAACGACCGTCGAACGCACCTGTTCATCTCGACCGGAACGGGCATCGCCCCGTTCATCTCGATGATCCGCGAGACGCTCGCCGAGGGCGCGCCCCGCAAGACGGTCGTGCTCCACGGATGCTCGTTCGTGGAGGAGCTCGGCTACCGGGCGGAGCTCGAGAGCTGGCAGCGAGACGGGACCTACCCGCTGACGTATGTCCCGACGATCAGCCGACCGGCCGACCCACGCAACGCGGGCTGGACCGGCCGGACCGGACGCGCCGAGCACGTCGTCGCGGCCGTCTGCCACGACCTTCACTTGCGCCCGGAGCAGACGGTCGTCTACATCTGCGGCAATCCCGACATGATCCTCAATGCGGAATCCGTGCTCATGGACCACGGTTTCCCGGAGTTCCACGTCAAGAAGGAGCTCTACTGGCCGAAGGGCAAGGTCGTGCCGGTCGAAGCTGGCTGAGCGTCGGTCACGGATCGAACGTGACCTTCGGCCCGCGCTGAAGGGGTCGCCTGACGCCTAGGACGGGATGGAGTCGACCACTAGCATCGAGCCACGGCTAGATGAGCCGCTTCGACGCCATGGGCGACGCATGCACGAGATCCTCGCCACCGACCAGCTTTCACCGAACGTCACGCGGCTCGTCGTCGAAGCGCCCAGGATCGCCGAGATCCGGCGCCCGGGCCAGTTCGTCATCGTGCGCCTCGGGCCCGGCGCCGAGCGGATCCCGCTCACGATCGCGGACGCGGATCCAGCCGCCGGCACCATCACGCTGATCATCCAGTCCGTCGGCAAGAGCACCGCGGACCTCGTCGAACTGCGACCGGGCGATGCGATCACCGACATCGCGGGCCCGCTCGGGCGGCCGACCGAGGTCATCGACCACGGCCACGCGGTGTGCGTCGGCGGTGGCGTCGGCACCGCGGTCATCCTGCCGATCGCCCAGGAGCTCGCCCGGCGCGGCGTTCGCGTGACGAGCGTCATCGGCGGGCGGTCCCGCGAGTGGGTCATCCTCGAAGCGGAGCTCGGCGCATCGGGCGAGGTCGTCACCTGCACCGACGACGGCAGCTACGGTCGTCCGGGATTCGTCACCCAGGCCCTCGAGGACCTCCTCAAGGCCGGTCCGGTCGATGCCGTCTACGCCGTCGGCCCGGTCCCGATGATGCGAGCGGTCAGCGACCAGACCCGCCCGTATGCCATCCCGACCACCGTCTCGCTCAACGCCATCATGGTCGACGGCACCGGGATGTGCGGCGGCTGCCGCGTCTCGATCGACGGCCAGACGCGCTATGCCTGCGTCGACGGGCCGGAGTTTGACGCGCACACAGTCGACTTCCAGCAGCTCGCCGACCGGCTGACGACGTATCGCTCGTTCGAGCAGGCCGCGCTCGAACGACGAGAAGCCTGCCGAATCCCGGCCCTGGCGACCGCGGCCTCGCGAGTGTCCGAACCGGTCCCTGACGGAGCGGCCCGATGACCGACGATCGGATCGACCCCCAATCGAGCGAGACCGAACCTTCCCCCGGGACCGCCCTCGCCAGCAAGATCCTCGCCGGTGAACCGGTCGAGATCAGTCCTCGCGACCGCATGCTGCTCGACCGCGTGTCGATGCCCGAGCGTGACGCCGAGGGCCGATCGCACTCGTTCGAGGAGGTCAACCTCGGGTACACGGAGCGGCTCGCCGTCCTCGAAGCGGAGCGCTGCCTCCAGTGCAAGAACCCCAAGTGCATCGAAGGCTGCCCGGTCCGGGTCAACATCCCGCGCTTCATCGACCTCCTGCGCAAGGGCGACATGCCCGGTGCCGCCGATTCGCTGCTCGATGACAACGCCCTGCCGTGCGTCACCGGGCGGGTCTGCCCGCAGGAGATCCAGTGCGAGGGGCTGTGCCTGCGCGGCAAGAAGGGCAAGCCGGTCGCCATCGGCTCGCTCGAGCGGTACGTGGCCGACTGGGCCCAGACGCATCCCGCGGCGCTCGCCCATCACGCTGCGACGGCCTCCGGCAGCTCGGTCGCGGTCGTCGGATCCGGTCCGGCCGGCCTGACCGCCGCGGGCGAGCTGGCCAAGCGGGGCCACACGGTGACCATCTTCGAAGCATTCCACGCGGCCGGCGGGGTCCTCATCTACGGGATCCCGGAGTTCCGGCTGCCGAAGGACATCGTCCAACAGGAGGTCGACCGGCTGCGTGCGAGCGGCGTGACGATCGAGCCGAACGCGATCATCGGCAAGACCTTCACGCTCGCCGAGCTACGGGCGCGGTTCGATGCGATCTTCCTCGCCGTGGGTGCCGGGCTGCCGGTCTTCATGGACGTGCCCGGTGAGAACCTCAAAGGGGTCTACTCGGCCAACGAGTACCTCACGCGGGTGAACCTCATGGGCGCGTGGCTGCCCGACAGCGACACGCCCGTCCTCCATGGCCAGCGGGTCGTCGTCGTCGGCGGCGGCAACGTGGCGATGGACTCCGTCCGCACGGCCCGCAGGCTCGGTGCCGCAGCCGCCGTGATCGTCTACCGTCGCGGCCGCGAGGAACTGCCGGCGCGGGCCGAAGAGGTCCACCACGCCGAGGAGGAGGGCGTCGAGTTCCAGTACCTCGTCGCCCCGGTCGAGGTGGTCGGCAACGACGAGCGCTGGGTGACCGGCCTGCGCTGCGTGCGCATGGAGCTGGGCGAGCCGGACGCGTCGGGGCGGCGCCGGCCGGTGCCGATCGAGGGCTCCGAGTTCGTGATCGACTGCGACATGGTGGTGGTCGCCATCGGGACCCGCTCCAACCCCATCCTCACGGCCACCGCGCCGGACCTCGAGGTCAACGAATGGGGGTACATCGTCACCGACGACCACGGCATGACGAGCATCCCCGGCGTCTTCGCCGGCGGTGACATCGTGCGCGGCGCGGCGACGGTCATCCTCGCGATGGGCGACGGCAAGCGCGCGGCCGCCGCGATGGACCGCTGGCTGACCACCGGGTCAGCCGCAGAGGTCGAGGTCGAGGCGCCAGAGGCCGCGCCCGCCGAGCTCTGACCGGCCGATCGCCGCGGCCGATCTGGTCGCGGCGATCGATGCCACCGAGGCGAACGCCGACCAGTAGCCGGCGATCGTCGGGTCAGGGCGCCCGACGTTGCCAGGTCTGCCCGCGCAGTGACGTCAAGGGCATCTCGTGTCCGTTCGAGCCGTCGGCATCGAACAGCCACGTCGTCCCCAACGTCTCGTACGTCACGAGGATCTTGGTCCCGTCCGGCGAATAGATCGCCGTCGGCGGGGAATTCTCGGACGTCGGCCCCATGGCGATCCGCGGGCCCTGTCCATCGGCCGAGATGACCGCCTGCTGCGATTGCAACGTGCCCGACTTGAACCGCAACACCAGGAGGTGCGCACCGTCAGGCGAGAACCAAGGGTTCTGCCACACGAACTCGTTGCCGACGCCGGGCGTGATCGAATGGTCGCCGCCGGTATCGATGCCGACGACGTGGATCCGGCCCTGGACGACCGGATCCCAGGTCGCATATGCCAGTCGGGTGCCATCCGGCGATAGGGTCGGCTCGTTGATCGCATACTCCGACGCGGGGATGGGCCGCTTCCCCGAGCCATCGGCGTTGACGAGCCAGAACGTCCGGTTGTCGCCGGCCTTGGCGGTGACGACGAGCTGGTCATGGTTGGGACGCCACGTCGCCGCCGCGACATCCAGGTCGAGGTCGAGCTTCGTCGCGGTGCGGTCTGCCAGATTGACGATCGAGATCGTGCCTTTTCCGGCGATCGTCGGCGTGATCAGGACATGGTCACCGGTCGGCGACCAGTCAAGCCAGCCGACGTCCGCGCCTGCCGTGAAGAGTTCACGGGCGTCGGACCCATCGGCATTGGCGATGTACAACTTGAACGCCGGATCGGATGTGGAGACCCGCCGGTCGAAGACGAAGTGCTGCCCGTCATTGGCGAAGAACGGTCCGCCGTCGACCGTGGGCCCGCCGACCAGGATGGTCGTCTTGCCGGTCTTCGGATCCACGGTGGCGATGTCTCCATCGACCGTGCCGACGAGCAACGCGCCATTCGCGGCCAGGCCGAACGGCGGCGGGACGCGCGGCCGAGAGCCGACCAGGACGAGGGTCGCCGTCGCCAGGAGAACGATGATCGCGAGGACTGCGATGGGGCGCCATGGCACGCGGCGATTGGGTGAGGCAAGGGCGATGACGCCCATGGGAAGCCACCTTTCAAGGGCGCTCCAGGCCGGCCTCTGGCGCGTGCCGGCGGTCAGCCGGAGCATGTCGTCGAAGTAGTCGGGGACCCGCGTCGGCGCGAGTTCGGTCATGAGTCCCGGGATCTCGCGCTCGAACCGTTCGAAGGTGGTCATGCGAGTTGCCCCCTTGCGACCGGCGACGGGTCAGGGTCCATGTCGGGCATGGCGGCTCGCATCAGCGCGAGCGAGCGGTGGTGTCGCGATTTGGCGGTCCCGACCGGGATCCCGAGCGTCGCAGCGACGTCCGGGAGCGACAGGTCGAAGTAGTAGTGCAGGACCATCACCGCCCGCCAGTCGGGTGGCAGGCGCTTGAGGATCAGGTCGAGGAACTCGCGATCGGCGATGGTCGCCGAGGCGTCGCTGATGGCCGGCCCGTCGACCGGCGAGAGTTCGACCTCGATCGGACGCCGGCCGCGACGTCGCAGGATGTCGATGCAGGAACGGGCCACGAGGCTGCGCAGCCAACCTTCGAAGCGATCGGGATCGCGCAGGGTGGGCAGGTTGCGCCAGGCCCGGATGAAGCCCTCCTGGACCGCGTCTCGCGCGAGATCGTGGTCGCGGAGGATGAGGCGGGCTGCAGCATCCAGCCGCGCGACGAACAGGCCGGCCAGGGCGGCGAAGGCGTCATGATCGCCTCGTTGCGCTCGCTCGACGAGTTCTCGCTGGTCCACAGGCCACCGGGGCTATCGGCGTGGCGATGGTCGCCGCGCTCAGATAGTAGTCGCCGGGGCCGCTCGAAAAGGTTCCCGAGGGTCAGGCGAGTGTCGAACCCGACACTCGCGGATCAGGCGCTGCGGTAGTTCGAGTACTCCTTGCGGCCACCGAAGAAGCCCATCCCCCACGTGCCGAGGTCACCCAGGAACGCCAGGACCAGGAAGATGATGTTGAGCAGGGTGAGGCCGTTCGGATTGACGAGCCCGTAGATGAGCGTCGTCCACGGCAGGGCGATGAACCCGAGGCCCAGCCACAGCTGTGAGCCGAACAGGTTGTTCCAGTACGCGCCGTCGTTGGACCAGGCGGACAGCAGCGCTAGCCTCGGCAGGATCGCACCGAAGATGAGATTGATACAGCCCACGACCAGCCTCCCTCGTTCGACGACCACCGTCATCGGCTCGCGTCGAGCTTCGCGACGATCATCGTCGTGGCCGGCAGTGTACGCGTCCCGTACCAACGACTGGGCGGTCCGGTGCAGTTACCCGGTGCGCGCAGTCTCCAGTCGATCGAGGACGAGCCGGGTGATGCCTTCGACCGGCACGCGCTCCTGGGTCATCGAATCGCGGTCGCGGATCGTGACCGCGCCGTCCTCGAGCGAGTCCACGTCGACCGTCACGCACCACGGCGTCCCGATCTCGTCCTGGCGGCGGTAGAGCTTGCCGATGGCGGCCGTGTCGTCGTAGACGGCCATCGTGTGCCGCTGCAAGTCGGCCTTGATCCGGTGGCACAGCTCGACGATCTCCGGTCGCTTCTTGAGCAGCGGCAGCACCGCGACCTTGTACGGCGCGAGCTCGGGGTGCAGCCGCAGCACGACCCGGGTCTCGCCGCGCACCTCCTCCTCGCGGTAGGCGTCGATGAGGAACGTGAACGCGGCGCGATCCGCCCCGGCGGCCGTCTCCACGATCCAGGGGATGACGTGCTCGCCGGTCGCCTGGTCGAAGTACTCGAGCGTCTCGCCCGACGCCTCCGAATGGCGCGACAGATCGAAGTCGCCCCGGTTGTGGACGCCCTCGAGCTCCTTCCAGCCGAACGGGAAGCGGTACTCGACGTCGATCGCCTTCTTCGCGTAGTGGGCGAGTTCGTCGGGCGCATGCTCGCGCAGGCGGAGCCGTTCGGCCGTCACGCCGTAGCGCTCGTACCAGGCGCGGCGCGCGGGGAGCCACGTCTCGAAGGCGGCGGCCGCCTCGGTCTCGGGACGGACGAAGTACTGCATCTCCATCTGCTCGAACTCGCGCATCCGGAAGACGAAGTTGCCGGGGCTGATCTCGTTGCGGAACGACTTCCCGATCTGGGCGATCCCGAACGGCAGCTTCTTGCGCGAGGACTGCAGGACGTTCTTGAAGTTGACGTACGAGCCCTGGGCCGTCTCAGGGCGCAGGTAGATGACCGAGGCGTCCTCCTCGACCGGGCCCATGAACGTCTTGAACATCAGGTTGAAGCGGCGCGGCGCCGAGAGCGGGCCGCCGTCGACCGGGCACTTGAGTCCGAGGCGCTCGACGATCGTCGGGTCCTGGAGCTCCGTGGCGCTCAGAGGTGCTCCGCGCCGGGCAGCTCGTCGAGCCGGAACCGCCGGTGGTCGGTCTGGCACTCGACCAGCGGATCGCTGAACGAGCCCACGTGCCCGGACGTGACCCAGACCTGCGGGTGCATGAGGATCCCGGCATCGAGGCCGACGATGTCGTCGCGCTCCTGGACCATCGCCCGCCACCAGGCGCGCTTGACGTTGTTCTTGAGCTCCACGCCGAGCGGGCCGTAGTCCCACACGGCGTTGATGCCGCCGTAGATCTCGGACGAGGGGAAGATGAACCCGCGCCGCTTCGAGAGCGACACGATGGTGTCGAGGTCCTTGACGGCGGGCGCGACGTCGTCGGGAGCGTTCGAGGGGGTGGTCACGAGGTCTCCGCTGGTACGCGACCTTGGCATGGCCGCGCGGGATGCTGGCGGTCCGATGCTACCAGAGCCGGCGGTCCAGGCTCCCGGCAAGAAAGGGGGCTTGACATCGACTGATCCCGGTGTAGATTCGGCCGACCGACCGATATCGGTCGAACGACCGACCGATGCCGTCGCTGGAAGGAAGGGTCCACGATGGTCTACGAGATCGAGGGCAAGCTGCTCGAGGTTTGCACCTGCAACGTCCTCTGCCCCTGCTGGGTCGGCGAGGATCCGGACTACAAGACCTGCGACACGGTGGTCGCCTGGGGGATCGAGAAGGGCTCGATCGAAGGCGTCGACGTGGCCGGCCTGACCATGGCCGTGTCGGCCCATATCCCCAAGAACATCCTCATCCCGAAGTCCTGGAAGGCGGTCGTCTTCGTCGATGATCGATCGTCCCCCGAGCAGCAGGACGCGATGATCCGCCTGTTCACCGGGCAGCTTGGCGGCGCGGTCGCCGATCTCGCCGGCCTGATCGGCGAAGTCGTCGCCGTCGAACGCGCCCCGATCACGTTCACGGTCGAGGGTGGCAAGGGGCGCCTGACGATCGGGAACCTGGTCGAAGCCGAGATGGCCCCATTCGTCGGTGCGACCGGCAAGCCGACGACCCTCGCCGAGACCGTGTTCAGCAGCATCCCCGGCTCGCCCGTGTACGCGAGCAAGGCCAGCCAGTTCACGAAGGACGGGAGCCCGCATGGCATCCCGAGCGTGGACATCCAGGATCACAACGCCCTCCAGGGGCACTTCCACTTCGCAGCCTGATGTTCACGCCCGCCCACCTTCGCGTCCCGACTCGCGATCGCGCGGTCCTGGGCGGGCTGCTCATCGGCCTGGCCCTGACCGCGTGGCTGGCGTTGTGGTGGTGGGCAGGCTCGCCGTACGCTCCGTACATGGGCCACGCGGGGGGCGCCGCGCCGGTCCCACTCGAGGCCGCGCTGTTCGTCGTCGGCTGGGTCCTGATGATCGTGGCGATGATGCTGCCCTCGAGCGTCCCGCTCGTGATGACCTTCGGAGCGCTGGTCGGCCGGCGTCGACGACCGGGCCGCCTCGTGGCACTGCTCCTCCTCGGGTACCTCTTCGTGTGGAGTACGTTCGGCCTGGCGGCATGGATCGCCGATCGCGGGATCCATGCCGCGGTCGACGCCATCCCCTGGCTGGCCGAGCACCCGCAACTGATCATCGGCAGCACGCTGCTGGTCGCCGGCCTGTGGCAGTTCAGCCCGCTCCGCGAGCGCTGCCTCGAAGCCTGCCGCAGCCCACTCGGATTCGTGGTCAACCGCTGGCGCGGCACCTCGGAACGACGCGAGTCCTTCGCGATGGGCATCGCCCACGGCGCGTTCTGCGTCGGGTGCTGCTGGTCGCTGATGCTCGTGATGTTCGGGGTCGGGCTGGGCAGCCTGCCGGCGATGCTCGTCCTCGGCGGCCTCACGGCCATCGAGAAGAACCTGCCGTCCGGCCGACGACTCACCCGACCGCTGGGGGTCGTCCTGATCCTCGCCGCTGTCTACGCGGTCGCTTCGTGAGTCGTGGGTCGTATGCTCGACATGTGGAGGAGACGAGCGCGGCTGGCACCGCGACACGAGCTGAGCGACGGGACCAGGCGACCGGCGAGACGCGGACGAGCATCCTCGAGGCGGCCCGTGCGTGCCTGCTGGCCGACGGCTACGCGAACCTCTCGACGCGACGCGTCGCGGAAGCGGCCGGCGTTCCGCTCAGCCAGATCCACTATCACTTCGGCAGCAAGCAGCAACTCATCCTCGCGGTCCTCGAGGCCGAGAACGTCCGGCTCATCGAGCGACAACGCGCGATGTTCGGAGGGCCAGAGCCGCTCTGGCGGCAATGGGAACGCGCCTGCGACTTCTTCGATGCGGACATCAAGTCCGGTTACGTTCGGATCCTGCAGGAGATGACCGCCGCCGGCTGGTCGGACCCGGATGTCGCCGCGGCCGTTCGAGCCGTCCAGGGCGAGTGGTACAAGCTGCTCGCCGAGGTCGCCGAGCGCGAGGGCCATCGGCTGGGCGGGCTCGGGCCGTTCACGCCCGCGGAGGTCGGGGCGCTCATGGGCCTGCCCTTCCTGGGCGCTGAGTCCCACATCCTGCTCGGCTTCACCGAATTGGTGATCCCGGCTCGCTCGGCGCTGCGCAAGATCGGTGTGGTGATCCGGTACCTCGAAACCCGACAGACAAGGAGCCTGCCATGACGGCGACCACCACGCGGGGCGGGATCGCCCCGGCGACCCCCGATGCAACGGCCGAGGTCGTCGAGGCCATCCGGGCGACGGTGCTCGACTACTACGAGTCCTGGTACGACGCCGATCCCGCTCGGATGGCACGAGCGCTGCATCCGAGCCTCGCGAAGCGCTACTGGGATGACGATCCGGCGCGGATCGAGGCCGTCCGGACCGCGACCGCACAGGAGATGATCGAATGGGCGGGGGCGGGCGAGGGACGCGAGGATGCGCTCGGCGACCGGTCGGTCGCGATCGACGTCGTCGACGTGTCGAATGACATCGCCAGCGCGATCGCCCGCACGCGCCTCTACTACGAATACCTCCACCTCGTCCGCGTCCCCGACGGGTGGCGGATCCTCAACGTCGTGTGGCGGTACCGCGATGGTCACGGCCCGACGAGCTGATCCCGCTCCGGGAGCGAGCGTGACCGTGCGCCCGGAACAGTCGCGGGCCCGGTATCCCGACGAGACCGGCTTCGTCGAGCGCGATGGCGTCCGGATCCACTGGGAACGCTACGGCGACGGCTCGCCGACGATCCTGCTCCTGCCGACGTGGTCCATCATCCATTCCCGCCACTGGAAGGGCCAGATCCCCTATCTCGCCCGCCACTTCCAGGTCGTGACCTTCGACGGACGCGGCAACGGTCGGTCGGACCGGCCGCAGACGAGCGCGGCGTTCGACGGCTCGGAGTTCGTCGCGGACGCGGTGGCGGTGCTCGATGCCACCGGGACCGACCGGGCCGTCATCGCCGGCCTTTCGATGGGCGGCGGATACGCGCTCCGGCTCGCAGCCGAGCACCCGGATCGGGCCCTCGGCGCGGTCTACATCGGCGCGACGGTCGACGTCGGCGGCGTCGAGTGGGATCCGACGCGGGTCGATCACCCGTTCGAGGATGTCGTCGACAGCGACGATCCGTGGGCCCAGTACAACGCCCATGTCTGGCGCCGTGACTGGCGCGGCTTCACCGAGTGGTTCTTCGGGATGGTGTTCAGCGAGCCCCACTCGACGAAGCAGATCGAGGACTGCGTCGGTTGGGCGCACGACACCGATCCGGAGACGATCGTCATCGCGGAGCGTTCGGCGTACATGGCGTCGCCGGAAGCGTTCGGATCGCGACCGCCCGATGAACCATCGGCCCTGCCGTTTGCGAGACGCGTCCAGTGCCCGGGCCTGGTCATCCATGGCGATGACGACCGGATCATCCCGATGAGTGCCGGCCGACGCCTGGCCGAGGAGATCGGCGCGGACTTCGTCGTCCTCCACGGCGCCGGCCATGCGCCACTCGCGCGCGATCCGGTCATGGTCAACCTGCTCATCCGCGACTTCGTGCGCTCTCTCGACGTAGCCGCCCGATGACCGTGCTGTCGTCAGCCCGCCCGGCGACCTGGACCCGCGCGCTGGCACGGCGCCGGCGTGCCCTCTACATCTCCTCGCCGATCGGCCTTGGCCACGCGCAGCGTGACGTGGCCATCGCCGACGAGCTGCGCAAGCTCCATCCGGATCTCGAGATCGATTGGCTCGCCCAGCATCCGGTGACCACGGTCCTCGAGGCACACGGTGAACGGATCCACCCGGCCAGCGCCTGGCTGGCGAGCGAATTGGCCCACGTCCAGGCGGAGTCGAGCGGCCATGAGCTCAATGCCTTCCAGGCGATCCGGCGGATGGACGAGATCCTCGTCGCGAACTTCATGGTCTTCCACGACGTGATCGAGCAAGGCGAGTACGACCTCGTCATCGGCGACGAAGCCTGGGACGTCGACTACTACCTCCACGAGAACCCGGAGCTGAAACGGACGGCGTTCGCCTGGATGACCGACTTCGTCGGTTGGCTGCCGATGCCCGAGGGCGGCGAGCGGGAGGCCTTCCTCACCGCTGATTACAACGCGGAGATGATCGAGCAGATCGCCCGTTTCCCGCGCCTGCGCGACCGCGCGATCTTCGTCGGCGACCCGGACGACATCGTGCCCGACGACTTCGGGCCCGGCCTGCCCCGCATCCGCGACTGGACCGAGCGCAACTTCGCGTTCTCCGGGTACGTGACCGGCTTCGACCCGTCGCCGCTCGTTGCGGGGCGCGAGGCGCTACGGCGCGAGCTGGGCTACCACGACGACGAGCGGGTCGTCATCGTCACCGTGGGCGGCTCGGGTGTCGGTGAGGCCCTCCTGCGCCGGGTCATCGCGAGCTATCCGGAGGCGTCGCGTCGCGTCCCCGGCCTGCGGATGATCGCGGTCGCCGGGCCCCGGATCGAGCCGGCTTCCTTTGGCGCGCCGGTCGGCGTCGAGGTGCGGGCGTTCGTCCCGGACCTCTATCGCCATCTCGTCGCGGCGGACCTCGCGGTGGTCCAGGGCGGGCTCACGACGACGATGGAGCTGGTCGCCGGGCGGCGGCCCTTCATCTACTTCCCGCTCGCGAACCACTTCGAGCAGAACCGCCACGTCGCGCACCGCCTCGACCGCTACGGCGCGGGCCGACGGATGGACTACGCGATGTCGGATCCCGACAGCATCGCGGAGGCGATGGCCATCGAGATCGATCGCACCATCGAGTACCGCCCCGTGGCTGCCGACGGCGCGGCCCGCGCGGCCGCGCTCATCGCCCCGCTGCTCTGAGCGGCGATCGGCCGCCCTACGCCGGATCGGGCAGCGTCTCGGCCAGCACCCGGAACGCGTTGCCGCCCATGACCTTGCGGATCTCATCCTCGCGGAAGTCGGCCTCCAGCAGGGCCTCGGTGATCCGGACCATGCCCGTGGCGTCGAACGGCTCCGGGACGGCCCCATCGAAGTCCGAGCCGAGCCCGACGTGGTCGATGCCGGCGACGCCGACCGCGTGCCGGACCGCTCGCGCGATCGCCGCCGCGTCGTCGCCGCCGCACGCCGTCGGCCAGAAGCCGATGCCGATCAGCCCGCCCGTTTCGGCGACGGCCCGGAGCTGATCGTCCGAGAGATTCCGGGCGTTGTCGCAGGTGCCGCGCACACCGGTGTGCGACACCACGACCGGTCGCCTCGAGACGGCGACGGCGTCCGCGATCGTCGGGCCCGAGGCGTGGGACAGGTCGAGCACCATGCCCCGGGCTTCCATCCGCCCGATCATCTCGCGGCCCGCCTCGGTCAGGCCGCCCTTTTCGATGCCGTGCGCCGACCCGCCGAAGGCGTTGTCGAAGAAGTGGCTCGGCGACATCATCCGGAAGCCCGCGTCGGCGACGACGTCGACGTTGGCCGGGTCGTCATCGAGCGCGTGCGCGCCCTCGATCGCGAGCAGCCCGGCCGTGATGGCGGGTCGACGCCGGCGACGCGCGAGGTAGATATGGAGATCGGTCTTCGAGCGGATGAGCGTCAGCTGGCCGTCGGATCGGCTCGCCATCGCGTCCGCTCGGACGGCCATGTGCCGGGCGCGGGCGAGCAGGCTTCGCCATGTGGCCGGCGGCCAGCCCTGGGCGAGGGCCAGCAGGATGACGTCGTCGCTTCGATCGTCGTTGCGCTCGATGTTGAGGTGGCGCGGCGACTTCGTGCTTGCCGCGAAGACCTGGAGCGCGACGTTGCCTTCGATGAGGCGGGGCACGTCGACGTGTCCCTGCTTGGAGCGCCGTAGGAGGTTCCGCCCCCAGAGCAGCGAATCGGCATGGAGGTCCGCGACGAGCAGGTCGCGGTGGAGTGCCCGGGCCCGTGCGGAGGGGGGAGATGCGGGTGCCTCGGAGGTCACGCACAGCCGCCGTTCGGTCCGCGCGACCATGACCCGGCCCCCGGTCCGGGCGGCCGCGGCGCCGAGGGCACCGACCGCCGCGATGGCGACCATCCGGCGCGTGGCTCCCATCGCGGTCAGCCGACGCGCCAGCGCGTGGGCGTGATCCGCACCAGAAGCGGGTACTCGGCGGCGAAGTACTCGGCGGTCCAGCCGTACTCGTCGAGCATGCCCATGTACTTGGCGAGATAGACGTCGTTGGCCGTGGCGGGCGGCCCGTCGGCGTCGAGGCGGGCGCGGCCTTCCATCGTCACCACGTCGCCGCCGCCCGCATCGGTGTTCAGGTTGAAGCTCACGAGCGGGCGGTCGAGGAGGTTGTCGTTGCGCGGCGCCCGCTTGTGCGAGTACAGGACGACCTCGTCGCCGGTCCACAGGAACCAGATCGGCGAGCTCTGCGGCTGGCCGTCCGGGTTTACGGTCGTGAGCCAGCCGATCAACTCGGTAGCGAGCAACTCGAGCGCCCGGGCGCCGGCCTTCGTCGCCGGGTCGATGGTGGCGGTCACGCGGGTTCTGGGCGGAGGTCCAGGCGCATCACGCGTTCCCCCTCGATGAAGCGGTCGGTCGCGATGAACCCGTAGCGCTCGTAGAAGGGCTGCGGGGTTCCCGGATCCTGGCCGCAGCTTGTCCAGAGCGTCTCCGCACCGGGTCGCGTCCGCAGGTACGCCACGACCGCGTCGAGGCAGGCCGTGCCGTACCCCTTGCGCTGGGCACGCTCATCGATCAGGAGGCGCCAGAGGTAGTACGGGCCCAGGAGCTCGGGGTCGGCGGCCAGGGTCTCCTCGGGGATCCTGTCGCTGATCATGACGAACCCGACCGGCCGGTCGCCGTCGTATGCCGTCCACATCCGAGGCCACGCGCGAGCGTCCTCGATCGCATCGGCGAACGACTTCTCGACGCTCGCCACGAACCGCTCCTGGCCGGGACCGCGCCGCACCGTCAGGGCCGCCGCGCGGTCGGCTTCGGTCACGATGTCGCGCAGGTCGACCGTCGCCATCAGCGCGCCACCGGCACGGAACGGACCTCGTCGAGGAACGCCAGCGAGCGGGCGTCGCGCTCCAGTGCGTCACGCACGAAGTCGCGCAGCGCGGTCTCGACCTCGCGCTCGACGGTGGCGCCGAGGCGGAGCGCCGCGAGCGCCTCGATATCGAGGCGCTGGTAGGCCTTGAGCAGCTTGAGCCCATCGAGCGAGAGGCCGGTCCGGTCGTGCGGCGGCCCGGGGCATCGGTCACACAGGACGCCACCGAGCGGCGGGACCCAGCGGAACCGTTCCTCGGACTCGAGGACTCGGTCGCACTCGACGCAGCGGTCCACCTCGGGCCGGACGCCGAGCTCGTCGAGCAGGTGCATCTCGTACCAGCGGGCGACGCGACCCGGGGCCATGCCGACATCGAGCAGCTCGTACGCGCGGCGCAGGAGCAGATACAGCGGCTCGGCCGCGTGGCGCTCCTCGAGCGAGCGGTCGGCGAGTTCCGCGATGTACCACGCCGTCGCCGCGCTCTCGAGCGAATCGCGCAGGTTCAGCCAGGCGTGCCCGACGCTCACCTGGGTGACGACGTCGAATGTCCTGCCCCGGGCGAGAGCGACGTTCAGCTCGGCGAACGGCTCCAGGCTGCCGCCGAGGCGTGACGTCGGACGGCGGACGCCCTTGGCGATCGCCTTGAGCTTGCCGACCCCGGGCGTGATCAGCGTCAGGACCCGGTCGGCCTCGCCCAGGTCGAACCGGGACAGGACGATGGCATCGGTGGTGTAGCGGCGCGGCGTGGGCATCGGGGCGACGGTACCACCGAGGCACGACGAGCGGTGGCCGACCGCACCGCCGGACCGCGTGAGGACCCGCCGGGCATCATCCGGGCCGGCCGATCGCACGTACCGAGGATAGACGCCGGTGCGGTCGCGTCCCCCGCGCCGGCGTCTGACCCGCCCGCCTCGCGCGTGACCCGCCAACAGGCTACCTGCGTGGTACACGTTTCGTGTACACTCCCCGCACGATGACCGCGATCTCCCCCGACATCGACCTGACGACCCTCATCGCCGACACGGAGGCGGAGATCGTCCGCCTCGTGGCCGACCGCGATCCCTCGACGCATGGGCTGTACGAGATGGTCCGCTACCACCTGGCCCTCGACGGGTCCGGCGCCTCGGGCGGCAAGCGCATCCGGCCCCTGCTCGGCCTCCTCGCCTACCACTCGATCGCCGGCGAGCACCGGCGGGCACTGCCGGGCGCCGCGGCCGTGGAACTGGGCCACAACTTCAGCCTCGTCCACGACGACATCGAGGACGGCGATCGCGAACGCCGCCACCGCCCGACGCTGTGGGCCATCCACGGCGTGCCGCAGGCGATCAACACCGGCGACACGCTCTTCAGCCTGTCGCGCATCGCCCTCCACCGGCTGACCGATCTCGGGTTCCCCGACGCGAAGGTCCTGCGCCTGATGCGCCTGTTCGACGAGACCTGCCTGGCGCTGTGCGAGGGCCAGTACCTCGACATCGCGATGAGCGCGTCGAACGACCTGATGAACGTCGAGCTCTACTTCGACATGATCGGGCGCAAGACCGCGGCCCTGATCGCCGCCTCGATCGAGGCCGGCGCGATCCTCGCGACCGACGACGAGCAGGTGATCGCCCGCTACCGCGGGTTCGGCTGGGCGCTGGGCCTCGCGTTCCAGCTCAACGACGACCTCCTCGGGATCTGGGGCCCCGAACAGGCGACCGGCAAGGAACCCTCGGACGTGGCCCATCGCAAGAAGACCCTGCCGGTCATCTACGCCTGGGAGCATGCCGGCCCCGAGGATCGCGAGCGCCTGATCGACCTGTATGGGCGTTCCCAGCCCACCGCCGATGATGTCGCCGAAGTGGTTCGAATCCTCGAGCGCAGCGGTGCCCGCGAGTACACCCGTGACCAGGCGCGCCGCTACCGCGACGAGGCCCTCGCCGAACTCGACGCCGCGGGCGTCGTGAAGGCCGAGGCGCGCGCCCGCCTCGAGGAGATCATGGTCTCGGCCATCAGCGCCTGAGGCGAGCGCGCCTCGATCGGCTGGTCCCCCGCCAGCGCCGTCCCGGCCAACGGGGTTGCACCCGATGATCCAACCGACGATCGATCCTTGATCGATCGTGGCTCCGACGCCGGGTCGGTCGCCCGATGCAACGTCCGACGGAGGAGCGATGTCACGGCCAGCGCCGCTCGTTGGTACGGTCATGGGATGCACCATCGTCGGGCCTGAGGCCGCGGTCACCAGGATGGAGACGACCCGCTAGCGATCGGCCTCGTCGTCATCGGGTGCGTCGTGGTCCCGGTCGCGCACCACGAGGACCTTGCCCACCCGCCGGCCGTCGGTGGTCTCGACGGTGAGCGTCAGCCCGTCGACCTCGACTCGGTCGCCCGGCTTCGGGACGCCGCCGATGCGGTGATAGATGAGCCCGCCGATCGTGTCGTACTCGTCCTCGTCCTCGAGCCCGAGGGACGTGTCGAAGAGCTCCTCGAGGTCGTCCACCGCGGCTCGACCGTCGACGCGCGCCTCGTCGTCGGTCAGCTGGACGATCATCGGCTCCTCTTCGTCGTACTCGTCCTGGATCTCGCCGACGATCTCCTCGAGCAGGTCCTCGATCGTCACCACGCCGGCCGTCCCGCCGTACTCGTCGAGCACGATCGCGAGGTGGACCTTGCGTCGCTGGAACTCGTGGAGCAGGTCGTCCACGCTCATCGACTCGGGGACGAAGACCGGCGTCCGCAGGATGGACCGAAGCCCGGGCCGCTCGGTCGCCGCGCCCTTCAGGAACGGGAGCAGGTCCTTCGCGTAAAGGATCCCGACGATCTCGTCGACGGTCTCCTCGTAGACGGGGATCCGGCTGTGGCCCTCCTCGATGACCGTGTCGATGGCCTCGTCCAGGGTCGCCGTGGCCGGCAGGGTGACCATCGCGATGCGCGGGACCATGACTTCGTGGATGCGCTGGTCGCCGAGCTCGATGACCGCGTGGATCATCTGCTCCTCCTCGGCCTCGAGGATGCCCTGCTCGCCACCTCGCTCGACGAGGATCTTGAGTTCCTCGGTGCTCATCACGCCCTGCGCCTGGTCGCCCGCACCGAGGAGCCGCGCCACGCTCGTCGTGATCGCGGTCAGGACGTGCACGAGCGGACCCAGGACACGCAGCATCAGGACGATCAGGCCGCTCAGGCGCAGCGCGAACGCCTCGGCGTGGGCGAGCGCGAGGCTCTTGGGCACGAGCTCGCCGAAGATGATCGTGAACAGGCTCAGGAGCAGGGTCACGATGATGAGCGCCAGGGCCTCGGCCGACGTGCTCAGGATCGGGAGGCCCGTCGCGACGAACAACTCCTGCAGGCTGACCGTCAGGTTGACCGCCGCGTAGGCCGACGCGAGGAACCCGAGGAACGTCAGCCCGATCTGGGTGACCGCCAGGAACCGCCCCGGCTGGGCGACGAGGCGCTTGACCCGGCGCGCGTTGCGATCGCCTTCCTCGACGAGCTGGTCGATGCGCGTCCGACGCATCGTCACGAGCGCGATCTCGGACGCCACGAACACGCCCGAGAGGAAGGTCAGGATGACGATCACCAGGAGCTGCAGGACGGTATCCACCTAGGGCGCCGGCTCCTCGGGTGCGGGTTTGGACCGGGGCTCGCGGATGCGCGCCGGGACGCCCACCGCGAGCTTGCCCGGCGGCACGTCGCGGGTCACGACCGCGCCGGCGCCGGTCCGAGCCCCCTCGCCGACCTCGATCGGCGCGATGAGCATCGTGTCGACGCCCAGAAACGCGCCATCGCCGACCGTCGTGGGTTGCTTGCGGGTGCCGTCGTAATTCGCCGTGATCGTGCCCGCCCCGACGTTGACGCCCTCGCCGACGGTCGCGTCGCCGAGATAGCTCGCGTGATGCTGCTTCGAGCCCGCGCCAAGGTGCGTGTTCTTGAGCTCGGCGTAGTTGCCGACCTGCGCGCCGCGCCCGATGACCGTGCCCGCTCGGAGGTGGCTGAACGGGCCCACGGTCGCCTCGTCCTCGATGACCGACGACTCGACGACGCTGGCCCACACGGTCGCCCGTTCCCCGACCGTCGAGTCGATGAGCTCGCTGCCCGGACCGATGACGCTGCCGGTGCCGACGGTCGTCCGTCCGCGCAGGATCACGTTCGGTTCGAGCGTGACGTCGGGCGCCAGGTCGACCGACCAGTCGAGATAGACGGTCGAGGGGTCGCGCATCGTGACCCCGGCCTGCATGTGGGCCTCGTTCAGCCGCACCCGAAGGCTCCATTCGGCCGCGGCCAGCTGGTTGCGATCGTTGATCCCGTCGAACCGGCCGTCGTCCTCGAACGCGACCGCGGCGACGATCCGGCCGTCCTCGCGCGCCAGACGCACGAGGTCGGTCAGGTACAGCTCGCCGGTGTTGGCCGACGGCTCCAGCGTCGCGATGCGCCGACGCAGCCACGCCGCGTCGAACGCGTACAGGCCGGCGTTCGTCTCGTTCGACTCGAGCTCGTCGGGGGTCGCGTCCTTCGCCTCCACGATCCGCTCGACGGTCCCGAACTCGCCGCGCACGACGCGCCCGAGGGCCGCGGGATCGGCGGCGAACACCGTGGCGAGGGCGATGGCGGCATCGTCCTCGCGCCGCGCCTCGAGGACGGCGTCGAAGTCGGAGCCCGTCACGAGCGGCACGTCCCCGTACACCACGACGATCTCGGTGGCCCGGGTGGGAACGGCGCCCAGCGCGGCCCGGACCGCGTCACCGGTCCCGCGCGGGTCGTCCTGGAGCGCGAAGGCGGCCCGATCGGCGAAGACCGTCGCGACGTCGGCGACCGGCGGCGAGTAGACGACGACCGGCGCGGGACCCGCCCCACCGTCGGCCGTGCTGGCCCAGGCGTCGAGCACGTAGGCGAGCATCGGACGCCCGCAGAGCGGATGCAGGACCTTGGGCAGCGCCGAGCGCATCCGGGTCCCGAGCCCGGCCGCCAGCACGACGGCGACGACGTCGGTCGCGTCGGTATCTGGGGGGTTCACGAGGGGCGACGCATCGGGGCGGGAGTCGGGCGACGGGAGTCGCTCTCGACGCGGTATGGGCCCGGCGCGTGTGGGTGGGCTGTCATCGGATGGGTGGCGGCATGGTATGGGCGCCTCGTTCGGAGTGTCAACCGAGCTCGGCTCAGCGTGGCAGGCGGGCGATGGCCTCGATCTCGACCCTCGCGCCCTTCGGCAGGGCCGCGACGCCGACCGTCGAGCGAGCCGGGGGCGGATCGGCCAGGAATCGCCCGTAGATCGCGTTCATGGCCGCGAAATCACCGATGTCGGTCAGGAAGATCGTCGTCTTGACGACATCGGCCCAGGTGGCCCCGGCCGCGTCGAGGATGGCGGTCAGGTTGGCCATGACCCGCTCGGTCTCGGGCTCGATGCCGCCCTCGACGACGACGCCGGTCGCCGGGTCGAGCGACGCCTGGCCCGCGGTGAACAGGAAGCCGTCGCTGATGATCCCCAGGCTGTACGGGCCGACGGCGGCTGGGGCGCCGGTGGTCGAGACGGCTCGGTGGGTCATGATTCGGGCTCCTCTGCGGGTGGCTTGGTGACGATGCTCGTCGCGGTCACGAACGGTTCGGCGGCGCCTGGCGGGCTCAGGGTCCCATCGAGCAGGCCGGCCCGGATGTCGTCGGCCGCGGCGGCCGCTTCCGACTCGGAAGCATAGAGCGCCCACAGGGTCGGGCCCGAGCCGGACAGGCCGAGCGGGCGCCCGAGCCGGCGGTTCAGCGCGCGGCGGAACGCGACGATGCCGGGCAGCACCGCGGCCGTCGCGGGCAGGAGGTCGTTGGCCATCGTCAGGACGCCGGCGCGCGCCACGAGATCGGCCGCCGACAACCCGGAGCGAAGCTCCTCGGCCAGGTGGACCGACGACATCCGGACGGAGCCATCGCCGACGCCTCGGAGCGCGGTGAAGGCTTCGAAGACGTCGCGGGTGGAGACGGCGATCGCCGGCGTGACGAGGAGCACCCCCGGCGAACCGTGCAGCCCGCGGAGGGGTGCGACCCGCTCCCCGCGACCCTCGATGAGGGCCGGACCACCGACCCCGAAGAACGGCACGTCCGAACCGAGCTGGGCTGCGAGGCGCAGGCGGGTGTCGGGATCCAGCTCGGCGCCCCACGCCTCGATGGCGCCGTCGATCGTGGCCGAGGCATCCGACGAGCCGCCGGCGAGGCCGGCCGCCACCGGGATCCGCTTTTCGAGGCGCGCCGCGAGCGCCGGTGCGGGGCCCGGTCCGCCGGGCCAGCCCCCGCCGACAGCCGCCCGAGTCGCCGCCAGCGCTCCGAACACGACGTTGTCGTCGGGCGGGCCCGGGTCGAACCCCTCGACATGCAGGCGGTCCGCGTGGCCGCCAGCCGGCGCCAGGCTCAGCCGATCGGCGAGGGCGAGCGGCACGAACACCGAATGCAGGTCGTGGAAACCGTCGGGACGGCGCCCGACGACGGCCAGGGTCAGGTTGAGCTTGGCCGGGGCCAGTCGCACGACCGGCGCGAGACGCTGGAACGGATCCCGGGCGGTCGTCACGACCGGGGCGCCTCGCGTCGGCCCCGCCGGTCATCGCCGATCGGCCCGAGGGCCTCACGCAGGGCCAGCCACTCCCCGACCGCGAGGGTCTGGGGCCGACGATCGGGGTCGATGCCGGTCGCCGCGAGTGCCGCGGTCACCTGCCCGGCATCGAACGGCAGCTGCCGCGTCAGGACGTTGTGGAGCATCTTGCGACGCTCGCGGAAGCTGGCCTGGACGAGCCGCCACAGCTCGTCCTCCTGATCGGGATCGAGCCGGTCATCGACGTCGAATGGCTCCACGACGATGACCGCCGATCCGACGGCCGGTGCCGGCTCGAACGCGTCGGGCCGGACCGTGAAGGCGATCCGGACCCGGGCGTGGTACTGGACGAACACCGAGAGGTAGCTCATCTTCCCGGGCGGCGCCGCGATCCGCTCGGCGACCTCGCGCTGGACCATGAGCACCAGGCGCTGCGGACGCGGTGGCGCCCCCAGCAGGGCGTGCAAGATCGGACTGGTGATGTGGTACGGCAGGTTCGCGACGACGTCGTACGGCGGCTGGACGAGCCCGACGAGGTCCTGGTCGAGCGCGTCACCCTCGATGAGCCGCAGCTGACCCGAATCGAGCGCCTCGGCGAGCCGCTCGCGCAGGAAGGCGGCGAGCCCGGCATCGAGCTCGACCGCGGTCACGTCGGCCCCGGCCGCCAGGAGGCCGCCGGTCAGGAGGCCCAGGCCGGGCCCGATCTCGAGCACCCGTCCGCCCCGGGTCGGCCCCGCCTCGGCGAGGATCGCCTCGAGCACGTCCGGGTCGGCCAGGAAGTTCTGCGACAGGGCGTGACGCGCTCGCAGGCCGGCCGCCCGGAGCGTGGCCCGGACGTCGGCCGGGTCGAGCCGGGGCCGGACCGAGCCGGTCATGCGACCGGCGCCCGTTCCGCCAGCGGCAGCGAGGGACGGGCGTCAAGGTCGAGGCCTGACCGCTGGCCAGCCTCGAAGCGGCGCGCGCCCGCGGCCCCGATCATCGCCCCGTTGTCCGTGCACAACGCGGGTCGCGGCACGATGAGCGGGATCCCGAGCTCATCGGCGTCGCCGGCCAGGCGGGCACGCAGCGCCGAGTTCGCGGCGACCCCGCCGCCGAGCACGATGGACCGCGCCCCGGCCGACCGCGCGGCGCGGATCGTCTTGGTCGCAAGCACGTCCACGACGGCGTCCTGGAAGCCCCAGGCGAGCTCGGCGACGACGGCGGGCGGCAGCGGCGCGTCGGGATCGTCGGACAGGCCCACGTCGGCCCGGGCCTCGGCCACGATGCGACGAGCGGCGGTCTTGAGGCCGGAGAAGCTGAAGTCGAACGAATCGCCGAGCCATGCCCGCGGGAAGACCCGGTCGTGCTGGGTGGCGTCCTCGGCCGCCCGCGAGATCGCCGGCCCGCCCGGATACCCGAGCCCCAGCAGGCGGCCGACCTTGTCGAACGCTTCGCCCGCGGCATCGTCGACGGTCGCCCCCAGCGCCCGATACGTGAGGTGGTCGGTCATCTCGGCGAGGAACGTGTGACCGCCCGACACGACGAGCGTCACCAGCGGGAAGACCGGCTCGACGGTCGCGGGGCCGCCGCGGTCGGTCAGCCACGCGGCGTAGACGTGGCCCTCGAGATGGTTGACCCCGACGAGCGGCTTGTCGTGGACCCAGGCGAGGGCCTTTGCGAGGTTGATCCCGACCAGCAGCGACCCCGCCAGGCCCGGGCCGTACGTGACGGCCACGGCGTCGATGTCGGGCCACGTGACGTCCGCGTCCGTCCACGCCTCGTCGAGGACCGGGACGATCCAGCGCAGGTGGGCGCGGGCTGCGACCTCGGGGACGATCCCGCCCGACGCGGCGTGCAGGGCGACCTGGGAGGCCACGACGTTCGCGTGGATCGTCCGGCCGTCCTCGATCAGCGCGATGCCGGTCTCGTCGCAGGACGACTCGATGGCGAGGACCAACGAGCCACTCACGCCTCGCCGCCGTCGGGGTCGTCCGGGTCACCCGGCGTCTCGATGGCGCCCTGGCGCTCGAAGCGGTCGTCGGGGTGCTCCGGGGCAGGCGACGCGTCCAGCTCGGCGCGCAGGCGCGCGATCCGGTCGCGCATCGCGGGCTCGGTCAGCGCCTCGGTCGTCATGATCAGCGCGTCCTCGCCGTCGTCGCTGTAGTAGCGCGGCCGCAGGCCGACCGGCTTGAAGCCGTACTTCTCGTACAGCCGTCGGGCGGGCAGGTTCGAGAGCCGGACCTCGAGCGTCGCCTCGCGCGCCCGTCGGTCGATGGCGAGGTCCAGGAACGCCATCAGCAGCCGCTCGCCGATCCGCTGGCGACGCCAGGCGGGATGGATCGCGAACGTCGTGATGTGCGCCTCGTCGACCATCAGCCACATCCCGCCGTAGCCGACGATCTCGTCGTCGGCCCGCGCGACGAGGTAATGCGCCAGCCGATTCGTCTCGAGCTCGCTGCGATAGGCGTTGGCCGGCCACGGGGCGGCGAAGCTCGCCCGCTCGATGGCGTGGACGACGACGAGGTCCTCGATCCGCATCGGCTCGATCCGGAGCCTCACGGGCGGTCGTGCGACCACGTCACCTCCCCGGCCATGGCCGTGACCCCGCGCGGCAGCGTGACGTATTCGGGCACCAGGCGGGCCAGGTCATCGCTATCGCCGGCCGCCAGGCGGGCCGCCGCCGTGCGCAGGAGCTCGGCCGCCATCCCCGCCCGGGCGGTTTCGCCGCGCGCGAGGGCCTCGACCCCGGCTCGCCCGTCGAGGTCGAGCGCGACCACGAGGTCCGCGATCGCGAGTTCGGGCTCCTCGCCGGCCGGGAGCAGGGCCGGTGCCTCGCCGTTGCGCACGACGATGCGATCCGACGGTCCGGCCGGCAGCAGCAGGACGAGCCGCTCGATGGGGACCTGCTCCGCCCGGGCCGCGGCGGCCAGCAGGGCCGCGGCGGTCGGCACGCCGACGATCGGCCGGTCCAGACCGTGCGCCAGACCCTTTGCGGTCGCGATCCCGACGCGAAGCCCGGTGAACGCGCCGGGCCCGGTGCCGACGACGACCGCCGCGATCTGCGATCGGTCGGTCCCACGCTCGGCCAGCAGCCGCTCGACGGCCGGGAGCAGGGTCTCGCCATGGCGGTAGCCTGCCGGCCAGCTCGAGTCGGCCAGGGGCTCGCCGGCGCGAGTGCCGAGCGCGAGGACGATCCGGGTCGTGGCCGTATCGATGGCCAGTAGGACCTCGTTCCCGTACGACGCGCTCATCCGAGCGCCTCGAGATAGCGTCGATGGCGCTCGCCGTGGGCGATCAGCTCGATCTCGCGCGGGTCGTCGCCGGAGCCCTCGATCATGACGTCGAGCCGTTCGGGCGGGATGGCCGGGCCGAGCCGGTCCGGCCACTCGACGAGCGTGACGCCGCCGACCCACCGGTCGTCGTCGAGCAGCCCGCCGGCCAGGGCGTCGGCGGCCCCCGCGAGCCGGTACAGGTCGACGTGGAACATCGGCAGGCGGCCGTCGTACTCGGCCATCAGGACGAAGCTCGGCGAGGTGACCGTCTCGCGAACGCCCAGCGCGGCGCCGAACGCCTTCGCGAGGTGGGTCTTGCCGGCCCCCAGGTCGCCCCACAGGCACAGGAGATCGCCCGGACCGGCGACGGCCGCCAGCGAGCGACCGAGCGCGGTGGTCGCGGCGGGATCGGGGCTCGTGAGGCGTCGTCGAAGCAGGCCGGTCGTGGGCATCGGGGCGAGGGTAGCCGAACGGCGAGGGTGCCGCGCATGGGCCGGTGTCGCCCGGTGACGGCTAGGCGAACCGCTCCAGGTCGCCGAGGGGCACGGCCACCTCATGCCCGTCTGCCAAACGGACACGGCCGGCCTCGAGGTCGACGCCGCCCGCGAACCGCCGGCGTCCCGCCGGGCCGAGCCACATCCCTTCCTGCCCGCTGAGGGCGCCGGCCCGGATGCGCACGAGGTCGGGCGGCGGGAACGGGGCGACGAGGTCCGGGGCGTCGAACAGCAGCATCGGCGGGTCGGCGACGATCGCGGCTTCCCGGCCGACCATCGCGGCCAGGAGCGCCATGATCGGTCGCGCCATCGGCCGTCGAGCCGCGCCGTCCATGACCAGGACCGCGTACGGCGGCAGGCGATGGAGGGCCGCCCGCTGGCGTGCCTCCGACGCGAGGAAGTCGCGACGCTCCTTGCTCGCAAGCCCGGGCACGACGATCCCGCGGACGCCCATCGCGCGGGCGCGGGTCAGGGTCTCGGCATCGACCCGGGCGTCCACCACGAGGATCGAACCGGCCATCCCGACGTCGAGGCCGCCAGGGCGGAGCCCGCCGTCGGGCCGGGTGGTCAGGCTGAGCCGTCCGCGCGTGGGTCCACCGAGCACGACGACGCCGCGGATCCCGCGGCCGGCAGCCCGCATCGTGATCGACGTGCCCGGGCGGACCTCCCGGACGATCCCGGCGACGGGCGTCTCGAGGGGATCGACGATGTCGCCGGTGGCGACCCGCCAGCGCGTCCGCCAGGGAAACAGGTACTCGCCGCCGTGGGGCCCGCGGCCGCCGCCGGTTCCGCCCGCGCCGACGACCCGACCGAGCGCATGCCACCGATCGCCGGGACGGGGCTCGACCGGCTCGGCCACGACCTTGTCCTCGAGTCGGGGGTCTCGCAGGCGCTCCGCGATCGGGGCGCCGACGACGACCGAGGCACCGGCCTCGACGATCGCCCGATCGCCCGGCGAGAGCGCGAAGACCGCGTCCACGGGCGCCTCGATGAGCTGGCGAACCGGCACCAGATCGAGGTCCGTGGCCGGCGTGGAGCCGGGCGGCGGGCCCTCGGGATCCCCGGTGGCCTCGCCGGGGTGCCAGCCGTTACCCATCGGGCGCACCGGCCGCGACGGTCGCCTGCCAGCCATCGAGCAGTTCGCGCCGTCGGTCGGCCCGGTCCGGGAGTCGCATCGGCACGTCGCGGAGGTCGACGAGCAGGCCGGCCAGGCCACCCGACACGTCGACGGCGAAGTGGCGCCCGCGCCCGCCCAGGCGGACGCTGTCCCGGAACCGGAACTCGGCAGTCGCGCTCGCGCCCGGTGGCAGCGTGACCATGGCCAACCCACCCGGGACCAGGTCGATCGGCGTCCGCCCGCGCGGGGTCACGCGACTCGGGCCGCGCGGTCGATCGTGGACGACGAGGCTTCCCGCGCTGCGACCGGTCCGGAGACCGGCCGGCGTCACGACGGTGCCGAGCGGGGCGAGGAGGTCGTCGGCGAGGTCGGCCATGACGGCCCGGCGCTCCTCCGGGTCCGGGATCGAGCCGAGGGGGCCGAGCAGGCGGGCGTGGTCCAGCGCGTAACCACTCGCACCGGGCCGGCGCAGGACGTCGGCCACGGCCAGCGCGACCGCCGGCGGCGGCACGATCGACCAGACCCCGCCGGCCGCGAGGACGAGGTCGGGGGCCGGCTCGGCCGCGAACTCCGGCGTCGCCTCGACCAGACGATCGAGGGCTGCCCGCGCAGCGGCCATCCGCAGGGCCACGCCGTCCTCGGTCACGTCGGCCCACGGCGCGATGCGCAGCTCGCGCAGCCGGTCGCGCAGCCGATGGCGATCCGAGGCGACGGTCGTCCAGGCAAGCACCCGGTCGACGGTCGCGTCGTCGGGGTCGGCCGGGGCGAGACCGGCGGTCGGCACGATCGCGACATCCGCCCGCGCCGGTTCGGACGGCCCGGCCGGAGAGGCCGATGCCCGGAGCCCGCCGTCGTAACCGATCTCGACGAGTTCCACCCGTCGATCGAGGACGTCGGCGAGCGTCAGGGCCGCGGCGCCGAGCACCCGACGCGCGTCGTCGACCGGCAGGGCGAGCGCCGCGAGCAGGTCGCGCAGCGGGGCCCCGGCTGCACCGGGTCGAGCGGCGGGTGCGAGCAGCGTCCCGCCCTCGCGGGCATTGAGGTCGCCGAACGCGGCCGCGCCCTCGGTCATGGCCCCGGCCAGGACGACGAGGCGCTCCGGCCGGCGGGAAGCCACGGCCGCGACGAGCGCGGTCAGCTCGGCGAGCGCCCCGCGCTCGTCGGCCCCGGCCGGGTCGCCGGCCCCGGCCAGGATGCCGTCCGTGTCGCCGGCGAGCAGCAGCCGGGACATGGCCAGCGGATCGGTCGTCTCGGCGCTCGCCCCGATGGTGCGCCAACCACTCCTGGCGGCCGCCGCGACGAGTGGCGCGAGTGCGCGTTCCGAGGCGGCCACGACGGCCAGGCGACGAGCCGGTGTCGAGCGGACGCTGACCTCGGGCAGCAGGTCGGGTCGTTCGGGGTCGACCCCGAGGTGGGCCGCGAGGTCCGGATCGGCGGTCGCCATCCGGGCGAGGAGCAGATGCGCGGCGGCGTCCGGGTGCGATCGAGCCGGCAACGCGACGGAGCCGAGCAGGCGCCATGCATGGTCGATGCGGCCGATCAGGGCCGCGCCGGTGGTCGCCGCGCCGCGATCGATGGCGAGGAAGGCCGTCATCGAGTCATGCTACCCGGCACCCGCCGGGCGTGGTCATGCGTCCCAGGTCGCCTCGTCGTCGTACTCCTCGAGCCGGGCGATCAGCAGCTCGATCCCCGCGTCGTCAGCCAGGAGCTCGGTCGCCGACGAGAGCTCGCCGCCGAACAGGCCGCGCAGGACGGGGTCGAAGAACAGCATCGCGTTCGCCCCGAGCGGACGGTACGGCCGGCTCGCCTCGAGGAAATGGACGGCCGGGCCGGTGAGGCCGCGCAGCTGGATCTCGCGGGCGACCTGCTCGACGAGCTCGTCGCGCTGCTCCTCGGTCGGCTCGATGGGCGAGGTCACACCGTTCCCCCGACGATCGCCAGCGTCTGGGGGCCGGTCGCCGGTTGCGGGCTCGCCAAGGCCGCGGCGAACGCCTCGTAGGCCGCCCGACCGCGCAGCGCGAAGATCACGTGGTCGATGGTAGGACACCAGGGCAGCTCGTCGCGCACCGCCTGGACGGTGATGCGAGCGGCCTCGTCGAGCGGGAAGCCCCCGACGCCGGTCCCGAGCGCGGGGAAGGCGACGCTCGTCGCGCGGATCTCGCGGGCCCGGGCCATCGCCGAGCGGACCGCCGCCGCGATGACCGGCCCACTGGTGCGCCGTTCGCGATCGAGCGATACGGCATGGATCACCGCGCGGGCGGCCAGGGTCCCGGCGGTCGTCACGATCGATTCGCCGAGCGGGACCGGGGCCTGGCGGACGGCCGCGAACTCGATCTCGTCGCCGCCGGCCCGTTTGAGCGCGCCGCCGACACCGCTCGACATCCAGAGCGACAGGTTCGCGGCGTTGACGATCGCATCGACCTCGAGGTCGCAGATATCGCCGTTCCACAGCTCGATACGGGCCAAGTCAACTCCACTCGGTCAACGTGCGAAGACCCAAAGGTCCGGGTCGGGCATAGTACACCCGGGGTAACCGCCGGGCCATGGCCGTGACGACCTCCCACGAGTTCGTGGTGCGCGCCTGCGCCAGCTCGGCGACCGTGATCGACCGACCCCCTTGTCGCCCGATCAAGGTGAACTCGTCCGCCACGCCGACCGGCGGGCCGGGGACGTCGGTCACGTCGGCCATGACGGCGTCCATCGCCACGTTCCCGACGAGTGGGACCTGCACGCCGCGCACCAAGGCGCTTGCCCGATTCGAGAGCGCCCGGGGCCAGCCGTCGCCGTAGCCCAGCGGCAGCGTCGCGATCCGGCTGGGCCGCTCGGTGACGAAGGTCGGGCCATAGCTGATCCCCCACCCGCTCGGCAGGTCGGCGACCCGGACGGGTCGCGCACGGAGGGACAGGACCGGCTGGAGGCGCGATGACCGCCCGGCCGCCGCCGCGTCGCCAAGCAGCTCATCGGGCGCGAGCCCGTAGATCGCCAAGCCCGGTCGGACGCCGTCATATGACGCGAGGCCGTCGCTCGCGATGAGGAGTCCGGCGCTCGCGGTCGCGTGCCGTGCCGGCAGCCGGATCCCGGCGGCGCGCACGGCCGACGTCGCCGCCTCGAACCGCCGGAGCTGCGCGGCCGTCCGCTCCGGGTCCTCGGGGGCCTGGAGGTGCGTCCACAGGCCGCCCAGGATCGCGCCGCCGGCGCGGATGGCCATCGCCGCGACGACCACGTCGTCCGGGAGGAACCCGCCCCGGCCGAGCCCGGTCTCCACCTCCAGCTCGATCCGCAGGCGGCGCGAGCCGGGTCGCCGGCCGGACCGAAGCGCGGCCAACAGGTCGGTGAGCAGGACCGGGTCCCCGGCCGCGACCGCGATGGCCCGGCGGGCGGCCTCCGGTGCCCACGCCGGCGGGATCGGGTACAGCACGAGGATGGGGCAGCGGAGGCGAGCGGCGCGCAGCGCGAGAGCCTCGTCGAACGTCGCGACGCACAGGCCGTCGACGCCGGCCTCGACGAGCGCCCGGGCGACCGGGATGGCGCCGTGGCCGTACGCGTCGGCCTTGACGACCGGTCGGACGGGCACGCCGGGCCCGGCCGCCTCGCGCAGCAACGTCAGGTTGTCCACGAGGGCGCCAAGGTCGATCTCGAGCCACGCGGTCCGCGGCAACGGCGACAGGCCGGCAGCCGCCAGGCGCTCGTCGATCGACGGTCCGGGATCGGGGCTCGCCATCCCTCGGTCGGCTCAGGCCGGGTCCGTCGAACGCGAGACCGGGGCCGGGTCGGCGGTCCCGCCCGGTTCGCCGGTCCGCGCGCCGAAGCCCAGGCGACCGCCGGCGCGCCGCCGTTCGGCCGCCGCCGCGAGGCGCTTGCGGGCGAGGGCGAGGCCCTCGGGCAGGTCCGAGGCGAGCACGCCCGCGTCGCCGAAGCGCTCTCGCGCCGCATCGCCGGCGAGGCCGTGCAGGTACACGCCAAGGCGCGCGGCCGCATACGGATCGAGGCCCTGGGCCAGCAAGGCGCCGATCGCGCCGGAGAGGACGTCGCCGGTGCCCCCGGTGGCGAGTGCCGGATTCTCGAACGGCGCGATCGCCACCGAGCCATCCGGGGCCGCGACGATGGTCGCCGCGCCCTTCAGGACCACGACCTGGCCCCACGTCCCCGCCGCGTCGCGGGCGGCCGCCACTCGCGCGGCATCGTCGGCGACGAGGTCCCCGTCGGCCTCGGGATCGATCCCCATCCCGCTTCGAAGCCGGGCGAACTCGCCGGCATGGGGCGTCAGGATGGCGCGCCTCGTCATCGTCGCCCACCAGGTGTCCATCGTGGCGAGGGAACGCAGCGCCTCGGCGTCGAGCAGGATCGGGGCGACCTCCGCATCGCCGGCGGCGATCAGCTCGCGCACCAACTCGACCGTGGACAAGCCGGGACGCAGGCCCGGGCCGACGACGACCGCGTCGTGTTCGTGGTCCAGGATCCGCGCGATGGCCCCCTCCGCATCGATCTCCTCGACGTCGTCCTCCGGCAAGGCCATCGTCGTGGCCTCGACGACCTTCGCCGCGAAGAGCGGCTGGAGCGACTCGGGGACCGCCAGGGTCACGAGGCCCGCCCCCGCCCGCCCGCCCGCCCGGCAGACCAGCAGCGCCGCACCCGCGTAGTCGAGCGACCCGGCGATCACGAGCAGCTTCCCGAACGAGCCCTTATGACCGCGTGCCGGTCGCTCGGGCAGGAGCGCCCCGGCCGAATCGTCGTCGAGCCGGACGGCGCCTTCGGGCACGACGGGCAGGGCGGACCGCTCCCCCGCCCCGCCCTCCTCGGGTCGACGGCCGAACCCGACGGGACCGCGCTCAGTCACGAGCGGGCTCGCCGTCGAGGGCGCCGCCTGGGCGCCCGATGGCCCCGACGGGTTCATCGACGGCCGGCGGCGCGTCGGACGCGAGTGCCCCGGCACCGCCGGCCTCGGCCAGGTCGCGCAACCGCTCGATCCGGGCGAGGATCCGTCGCTCGCGGTCGTCGAGGCGCTCCTCGATGTCGGGCGGGAACAGGAAGCGGCCGCCGGCCGTGCGGATCCCGAACGCGATCGCGACGGCGTAGTCCAATTCGTGGGTGATCGACACGGCGATCCGGCCCATGCCGAGCTGGTCCGCCCGGGCCGCCGCCCGCCCGTGGAGTCGGACCGAGGGTTGCCCGGTGGGGAGCCGGACGATCTCGATGTCGCGCCAGCCGATGCCGCGGACACCGAGGCCCAGCACCTTCGACACGGCCTCCTTCGCGGCCCAGCGTCCGGCGAACGTCTCGGGCCGATCGCGCACGTAGCGTTGCTCGGCTGGGGTCAGGACCCGGCCGGAGAAGCGCGGTCCGAAGCGCGCCAGCGTGGCCCGGATGCGGTCCACTTTGATGATGTCGATGCCGAGTTCGGTCGTGCCGGGCGGGACCGCCCCGGGCGGCAGCGGCGCGTCGGTCGGATCGCCGGCCGCCATCGGACTACTCGACCGTCACCGACTTGGCCAGGTTCCGTGGCTGGTCGACGTCCGTGCCGCGGGCGACCGCCATGTGATAGGCGAACAACTGGAGCGGGATGACCGCGAGGATCGGCGAGAGCGCGTCGTGGGTGTCCGGGATCCAGCAGACGTCGTCGGCGAAGCGTTCGATCTGGACATCGCCCTCGGTCGCGACCGCGATGACCCGCGCGTCTCGGGCGCGCCCCTCCATGACGTTGCTGATGACCTTGTCGTAGACCGGCGAGCGGGTGACGACCGCCACGAGCGGGCATTCGGCGTCGAGCAGCGAGATCGGGCCGTGCTTGAGCTCGCCGGCGGCGTAGCCCTCGGCATGCACGTAGCTGATCTCCTTGAGCTTGAGCGCACCTTCGAGCGCGGCCGGGAGGCCGAAGCCTCGACCGACGAACATGAAGCCGCGCGAGTTCACGTACCGGCGAGCCAGCGTCGGCGCGACCGCCGAGGCGGCCTCGATGGCCCGCGCGGCGGCGGACGGCAGGGCTCGCAGGGCCACGCCGAGGGCGAGCTCGTCGGCTTCGTCCAGCTCGCCCCGGACCCGGGCGATGGCCGCCGCCAGGACGACAAGGGTCGTGACCTGGGTCACGAACGTCTTGGAGGCCGCCACGGCGATCTCCGGGCCGGCCTGCAGGAACAGGACCGCGTCGGCGTCGCGGGTGATCGCCGAGCCGACCGTGTTCGTGACCGCCACGACCGGACAGCCGCGCTCGCGCGCGAGGCGGACCGGGGCGATCGTGTCGGCCGTCTCGCCCGACTGCGTGACCGCGATGACGAGCGTCCGACCGTCGAGCGGCGGCGGGCTGTAGCGGAACTCCGATCCGGCCGTCGCGCGGGCCGGCAGGCCGGTCCAGGCCTGGATCGCCGCGGCGCCCACGAGCGACGCGTAGTACGCGCTGCCGCACGCGACGAGCTCGATGCGCTCGATCGCCTGGAGCGTGTCGGCCAGGTCGTCGAGCTCCTCGACGACGATGTGCCCGTCCCGGTGGACCCGACCGGTAAGCGACTGGGCCAGCGCCTCGGGCTGTTCGTGGATCTCCTTGAGCATGAAGTGCTCGTAGCCGCCCTTCTCGGCGGCCTCGGGCGACCAGTCGATGGTCGTGACCGGGCGGTCCTGGGGCTCGCCGGCGACGTTCGTGATGGTGACGCCCCAGGGGCGCAGGTCGGCGACGTCGCCCTCCTCAAGGAAGACGATCTGGTCGGTGTGGGCGAGGATGGCCCCGACGTCGGACGCGAGGAAGCTCTCGCCGTCGGCCAGGCCGACGAGCAGCGGCACGTCCTGGCGGGCGCCCACCAGGCGATCGCCCTCGCCGCGATGCATGACGACGATGGCGTAGGCCCCGTCGACCCGCCGGAGCGCCGCGCGGACGGCATCGGCCAGATCGCCTTCGTAGGCCTCTTCGATGAGGTGCGCGAGGGCCTCGGTATCGGTTTCGGAGGTCAGCCGATGGCCGCGCGCCTCCAGGCCGTCGCGCAGCTCGCGGAAGTTCTCGATGATCCCGTTGTGGATGACCGTGATCTCGCCCGTGCAGTCCTGGTGCGGATGGGCATTGAGGTCGTTCGGCCGGCCATGCGTCGCCCAGCGCGTGTGGGCCAGCCCGATGGCGGCGTGCGGCGTGCGGTCCGCGATGGCCGTCTGGAGGTTGGCCAGCTTGCCCGCCCGCTTCTCCACGAAGAGGTCGCCAGCATCGTCGACCAGGGCGATCCCGGCCGAATCGTAGCCGCGGTACTCGAGCCGCTTGAGCCCCTCGATGAGGAGCGGGCCCGCCTCCCGCGGACCGGTATAACCGACGATGCCGCACATGCCGTCAGGTCCTCCGTTCACCGTCGCCGCGTCGGGCGAGCCGGCCATGGTGACTCCGATGGATGGGCACCGGGGCTAGTTTAGTCGCTGTCGCGCGACGGTCGCGAGCGAGTCGGCCAATTCGGTCACGAGGTCCGCGTCGGGACCCTCGACCATGACCCGCAACGCCGGCTCCGTGCCGGACGGCCGGACGAGCACCCGACCGGTCGGTCCCAATCGCGCGGCCGCCTCGGCGATCGCCGCCTGCAGGATCCGGTCGGCCTCCCATTGGTCCTTGTGACGCGCCTCCACGGCGCGCTGTTGCTGGGGCAGCATCGGGATGTCGGCCGCCAGGGTCGCGAGGTCGCGTCCGGTGGCGGTCATCACCCGCAGGACCTCGAGCGCGGTGACGATCCCATCACCGGTCGTGGTGTGGTCGAGATCGATGACGTGGCCGCTCTTCTCGCCACCCAGACGCGCTCCCGACACCTGCATCCCCTCGAGGATGTACTTGTCGCCGACGGGCGTCCGAACGACCTGGCCGCCGGCCGCCTCGACGACCGTCTGCAGGCCGCCGTTGGACAGCACCGAGACGACGACGCCACCGGGCAGGGCGTCGCGACCGAGGCGGTCGAGGGCGAGGATGCCCAGGACGCGGTCGCCATCGACGACCTGGCCGGTCGCGTCGACCGCGATCATCCGGTCGGCGTCGCCGTCGAGCGCGAAACCGACGTTCGCGGACCTCGCGACCACGGCCTCGGCCAGGGACGCGGGATCCGTGGCCCCGGCCCCGAGGTTGATGTTCACCCCGTCGGGGTCGGCGTGGATGACCTCGACGGTCGCCCCGGTCGCGCGCAGGATCGCCGCGCCGAGCGTCGCCCCGGAACCGTTCGCGCCATCCAGGACCAGGCGCGTGTCGTTCGCCCGCACGCTCTGGGCTAGGGCCAGCCGATGTTGACGGTAGTCGTCGACGAGCTCGGGGCGGGCCACGATCCGGCCCAGGCCGGCGTTCCTGACACCGCCGAGTTCGTCCGAGTGCCAGATGAGCTGCTCGAGCTCGTCCTCGACGGCGTCGTCGAGCTTGAGGCCGGCGCCGTCGAGCACCTTGAGCCCGTTGTCGTCGGCCGGATTGTGTGAGGCCGAGACCATGATCCCGGCCGCGAATCGGCCGCTCCCCGCGATGAACGCCAGGGCCGGCGTCGGCACGACGCCGACCTCGTGGACCTCAGCCCCGAGGCTGGCGGCACCTGCTGCGACCGCGGCCACGAACATATCGCCGGAGCGGCGCGTGTCCTGGCCGATCACGAGCGAGCCGCCCGGTCCGACCAGGCGATGGGCGGTCGCGCGGCCGAGGGCGTACGCGAGGGTCGGTTTCAGGTCGACGTTCGCGACGCCGCGGATCCCGTCGGTGCCGAACAGGCGGGCCATGTGCGGCTCAGCCGCTCGGTGACGCTGCGGGCGACGGCGAGGCGGGCGGGGGTGAGGGCGTCGGTGGTGGTGGGGCGGTCACCGTGACCGCGACGGTGTCGGGATCTGCGGACACGAGGGTCAGACCGGCCGGGAGGTCGATCGTGACGGGGACGTCGGTCGTGCCCGGCTTGAGGTCGCCGACCTCGAGGTCGGCGACGAGGGTCGAGCCGACCAGCTTGTCGAGGTCGGCCACGGATCCGCCGATCGTCACGAGCACCCGGTCGACCGAGATCGAGTACCGGAGGTCCGGTTGGTCGCCCACGTATCGGAGACCGACCTGGAACGCCCTGGTCGATGTCACCGGTCGGAAGGTCACGGTCACGACCACCTCCGTGGCGTCGAGGGGTGAGACCCCGTCGGGCGGGGCGAGCGCGACGGTCCGTTCGACGGTCGCCGACGCGCCGGAGACCGAGACGGGGTCGGTGTCGACCGTCTCGAGCGCGGCAAGTCGTTCCGCGTCGCCCTCGACGGTCACGACCGATGGATCGACCGTGATCGTGGCGACCTCGAACCCGAGGGCGGGGTTGCCCGTCACGACGGGGCTGACCGCGATCGACCGTGAGCTGAGGTCCTGGAAGACCAGGATCTTGACCCGCGCGGTATCGGGCTCCAGCTTGACCGGACTCACCGGATCACCGAGCCGATCGATGGCGGTCAGCGGCAGGTCCTGGTCGATGCTGAGGCCCGACGCCTGGATGACGGGCGACGCACGGGCGGCCACGACCGTCCCGACGACCGAGTCGGGACCCGACACGACAACGGTCGCCGGCGTGACCGTCGGGGTGGCGATGTCCAGGCCGTCGGGGATCGTTCCGGGATCGACGGTCACCGGGACCTCGCGCGTGACGAGCTTGTCGAGCTGGATCGTGACTTGATCGGGCGAGAAGGAGATGACGTCGATCCGGTCGTCGATCGATTGCACGTCCACGGGGACGGACTTCGGACCGGAGCCGGGGACGACGCCGGACAGGTCGACGGTGGCCGTGAAGGTCGAACTGATGGCCCGGGCGCCAGATGGTGAGATGTATCGCACCTCCGTCACCGGAGGAAGCTCCTCGAGGATGAACGTGTCGCTCGGCTGGCCCTTGATGTCGATCGGGATGCTGACCGCAAGCGTCGAGGCGCTCTCGGACAGGACGAGGCCGCCGTACAGCAGGGACGCGAGTCCCACGGCGGCGAGCTTGAGAGGCCAGTTGTGGACGACGAGCCCGAGGAGTCGGGTCACCGCGGAGCCTGTGCGGCCGCCGTGTTCGACGGTTCGTCGTCCGACGTGGACCGTGGCGGCATGACCGGCTTCGACCGCCGGACGAGGCGACCGAGGTCACCGAGCCGCGGCGCTCGCCCGCCGGTCCCGGTCGGGCCGGTCGGGCGCCAGCCGAACGCGCCACGAGCGGCGGACGGGTCGAGCAGGTTGCGGATCGCGGTCGCGAGCTGCGCTTCGTTGAGGTTGCGCACGATCCGGCTGCGCTCGACGAGGCTGATCTGGCTGTTCTCCTCCGAGACGACGACGACGATCGCATCGGTCTGCTCGGCGATGCCGAGCGCCGCACGGTGTCGGGTCCCGAAGCGCTCGGTGTGGATCGTGGTCTCGGCCAACGGCAGGAGGGCGCCCGCCGCCAGGATCGAATCGTCGCGGATGATGACTGCCCCATCGTGGAGAGCGGTCCGGGGCGAGAAGATCGTCCGCAGCAGGTCGGCCGACAGGTCGCCATGGACCATCACGCCGGTCTCGGCGACCTCCTCGAGCCCGGTCTCGCGCTCGATGACGATCAGGGCACCGTGGCCGTCGGCGGACATGCCCGACGACGCCCGCGCGACCTCGACCGCGACGTGATTGGAGGCTCGCGATTCGGCCGGCGAGAGGAGCCAGGCGAAGGAGCCGACCCGGCCGATGCGCTCAAGGGCCCGCCGCAGCTCCGGCTGGAAGACCACGACGAGCGCGAAGAGGCCGACGACCGCGCCACCCTGGAGGATGCGCGTCAGCAGGACGAGGTTGAGCGCCACGGCCAGGGCGTAGACGACGATGAGCACGCTGACGCCGATGACGAGCCGCACGGCGCGCGTGCCGCGGATGAGGCTGAAGAGCCAGTAGATCAGGAGCGCCGTGATCCCGATGTCGATCACCGCGGTCGGGGTGACCTGATCGAGGATCGATCTCAGGAGCTCCATCGTCCCCCGAGTGTAGCATCGGACCCCGGCCCGGCCGACCCCTCACCAGGGGTCGGGACGCAGTCGCGGGTCAGCCGCAGATGGCCGCCAGGCGCGCGTCGTCGGGGAAGCGGTCGGCGGCCATCGCGCACAGCCGGGCGCGCGTGAGATCGTCGCCGGCCAGCTCCACCAACCGGCCGAGGAGGACCAGCTTGTCGGCGGCCGGGACTCGCCAGCCCCGATCGAGGTACAGCTCCGTCAGGATCAAGTGGACATCACCGTCCGCGGGCGCCACGGCGAGCGCCTGGTAGCAGGCATCCATCGCCGCGTGGAGGTTGCCGATCGAACGCTGCGCGGACGCCGCCTCGAGGTAGAAGCGGCGAGCCGCGTCGGTGTCACCGCCATCGAGCGAGGTCTCGGCGGTCGCGATCAGGACGGCGGCCGCGGACATGACCGACCGCCGCGGATCACGCTTCGGCTCGGCGAAGGGGACGGCACCGCCGTTCGACCCAGCGGCAGCGGCCAGACCGGCGGCACCCGGACGCTCCAGTGTGCCCATCGCCCGGCCGAGGGCCTCGGAGGCGGGATCGATGCCGGCCTCCTGGAGGCGTGCGACGAGCGCCTCCACGCCCTGCCGGCGACCGCGTGACTCGGCCAGCTCGAGGGCCCGGCGAGCGGCATCGGTGGCCTCGAGCAGGCGGCCCTCGCGGTCGAGGACCGCGGAGAGCCGATCGAGCGTTTCGGCGGCCGCCGCCCGCTGACCCGTGATGGCGAGCATCTCGGCACGGCCGCGGAGCGACGCTTCGTCCTCGGGCGCGCGCGCGAGCGCGAGGTCGTACGCCGCGAGGGCCTCGCTCAGGCGCCCGGTCCGTGCCAGCACCCCGGCCAGACTCGCCTGTGGCATCGCCCGGTCCGGGGCGATCGAGGCGGCTTCGGCGTAGGCCGCGATGGCGTCGTCGAACTGTCCTCGCAGCGAGGCCGTGTGACCACGCCGCAGCGCGTCCTTGTAGCGTTCGTAGAGGACGTCGCTCACGGGGCGTCTCCTCCCAGGAGCTCCACCAGCAGGGCCTTCTGGACGTGCAGCCGATTCTCGGACTGGTCGAAGATGAGACTACGCGGTCCGTCCATCACCTCGGAGGTGATCTCCTCGCCGCGATGCGCCGGCAGGCAGTGCATCGCCATGGCGTCGGGTCCGGCGGCATCGAGTAGCGCGTCATCGACCCGATAGCCGGCGAACGCGTCTCGGCGTTCCTCCGTCTCGGCCTCCTGGCCCATCGATGTCCAGGCGTCGGTGTAGACGACCGAGGCGCCCCGGACGATCTCGGCGGGGTCCTGCCCGAAGACCAGCCGCCCGCCGGAATCGGCCGCCAGCTCCTGAGCGCGCGCCACGATCCGCGCATTCGGGGCGTAGCCCGCTGGGTGTGCGAGCCGGATCTCCATCCCGAGCGCGGCGCCGACGAGGGCCAGGGAGTGATAGACGTTGTTGCCATCGCCGACGAAGGCGACCACGCGCCCCTCGAGCGGACCGACGGACTCCTCGATCGTGAAGACGTCGGCGAGCGCCTGGCACGGGTGCTCGCGCAGGCTCAGGCCGTTGATGACCGGGATCCCCGCCTGCGCCGCGAGCTCGAGGACCACCTCGTGGGGCCCGGTCCGGACCACGATCCCATCGACGAAGCGCTCGAGGTTGCGGGCGACGTCGCGGACGCTCTCCCGGGCGCCGAGGACGACATCGTTGGTCAGGTAGATCGCATGGCCGCCGAGCTGGACCATGCCGGCCTCGAACGTCACGCGCGTGCGCAGGCTCGGCTTCTGGAAGAGCATCGCGATGGTCCGACCGACCAGGGGCGGATCGGCGTGTCGACGGTTCGCCTGGTAGTCGGCCTTGAGTGCGGATGCCGTCTCGAAGACGTGCCGGACCTCGGCCGCCGAAAGGTCCGCGACGCTGAGCAGGTCGCGCCCCCGCAACGAGCCCGCGGTCATCGGACCGGTGCTAGCGCTTGGTGTACTGCGGGGCCTTGCGCGCGCGCTTCAAACCGTACTTCTTGCGTTCCTTCATCCGAGGATCTCGGGTGAGGAGACCGGCCTGGCGCAGCGGCAGGCGGTTGCCGTCGGGGTCGAGTTCGAGCAGCGCCCGGGCGATGCCGTGGCGGATCGCGCCGGCCTGGCCCGTCACGCCGCCGCCTTCCACCTTGATGAGCGCGTTGAAGCGGCCCTCCGTGCCGGTGACCCGGAACGGCATGCGGACTTCGGACTCGTTGATGGCGTTGCCGAAGTGCTCCTCGAGCGTCCGGCCGTTGACCACGATCTCTCCCTCGCCCGGCAGGAGCCGGACGCGGGCGATGGCGGTCTTGCGGCGGCCGGTCCCGGAGAAGAAGGCTGGTGTCGACATGCGTTCGGGCTCCTCGTCAGGCGAGCGGCTCAGGCCGCTGGGCCTGATGGGGGTGATCGGATCCGGCGTAGACCTTCAGCTTGCGGAGCTGCTGGGCGCCGAGGGTGGTGTGCGGCAGCATGCCCTTGACGGCCCGCCGGATGACCTCCTCCGGGCGCCTGGCCAGGAGGTGTCCGAGGGTCTCCTGCTTGAGGCCTGCCGGATACCCGCTATGGCGCATGTACAGCTTGGACTCGAGCTTGTCGCTGGTGACCGCGATGCGCGCGGCATTGAGCACGATCACGTGGTCGCCCGAATCGAGGTTGGGCTGGTAGGTGGGCTTGTGCTTGCCCTCGAGAACGCGCGCGATCCGCGACGCGAGTCGACCCAGTGTCTCGTCGGTCGCGTCGACGACGTACCAGCGTCGCTCGATCTCGCTCTCGCGGACCGCGATGGTCTTGGCGTTCATCGTTCCTCGTGTTCTCCGTTCATGTCTGTCGACCGCCGCCCGTAGGCGACGCGCCGGAGGCAGAGCCCCTTCGCGGGAGCCGCTCCCCCGTCGAGGGCCGGTCCGCCGGCCACGATGGCCGCCTGGACCGCTGCTGCATCCATCTTGCCGAGGCCCGCCTCCAGGAGGAGGGCCACCATCCGCCGGACCATCCCCCGCAGGAAGGCATCGGCCCGGACGTCGATCGTCACGAGCCGGCCCTCCCGCCGGACCCGGACCGACATCACGGTCCGGACCGGTGAGCGATCCGTTGCCCCGAGAGCGCTGAAGTCGTGCCGGCCGATGAAGACCGACCCGGCTCGCGCCATCGCGGCGGTATCGAGCGGGACCCGGATCCCGAGCGCGGTACGCTCGCGAAGCGGGCTCCGCGGCCCGTTCCAGACGGTGTAGCGGTATTCCCGGTACCGCGCCGCGTGACGGGGGTGGAAGCTCGAGGTCGTCCGGCGCAGGTCTCGGACGGTCACATCGCGGGGAAGGAGCGCATCGAGCGCCCGACCCAGTTCCGCTGCCGTCAGTCGACCGTCGTAGGAGAAGGCGATGACCTGCCCCTCGGCGTGTACCCCGGCATCCGTCCGGCCGGCCCCGTCGACCCGCTGTTCCACCCCGTCGCCGAGGCGCCGCAGCGCGTCCTCCAGGACCCCCTGGACCGTCCGTTTCCCAGGATTGACCTGGAACCCGGCAAAGTCCGTTCCGTCGTATTCGACCCGAGCGCGGTAGCGTACGGGCACGGTCTCTCGGCCGTGTACTTGGTCGGCGCCTGGCCGGCTCATCCGTGCGTTGGGGCCTCCGCGCCCTCGCTCACGCACCTTGGGGTGCGCTCGCTCGGGTGCTCGGCCCCGCCTTCGGCTGAACTCGGCCAACCGCCGATTCGCAGTTCTCTCTTCTAGACCAGTTCGATCTGGACGATCTCGGCCGCGTCGCCGCGGCGTTGACCGAGGCGGACGATCCGGGTGTAGCCCGAGGTCCGATCGGCGTACTTGGGAGCGATCTCGTCGAACAGCTTGTCGACGACGAGCGGTTCGTTCGGGAATTGCGCGATGACCGCGCGGCGCGCGGAGAGGTCCCCGCGCTTGGCGAGCGTGATCATCTTCTCGACCCGGCCGCTGATCTCCTTGGCCTTGGCCTCGGTGGTCTTGACCCGCTCATAGCGGATCACCGACACGGTCAGGTTCTTGTACAGGCTGAGGCGCGGGCCCTGCTTGCGGCTGAGCTTGCGCCCGCCGATCCGGTGCGCCACGGGTCAGGCCTCCGCCTCGTCGTCGAACGGCTCATCGCCGTCGCCGAGATCGAGCCCGTCGGTCTCCGTATCCGGCACGATGAAGCCGCGCATCCGGAGGCGCTCCTTCATCTCGTCGAGCGACTTCTTCCCGAAGTTGCGCATGCGCAGGAGGTCGTCGTCCTTGAGCTGCAGGAGCTGGCCGACCTTGACGATGTTGTTGCGCTTGAGCGAGTTGTACGCCCGCATCGGCAGATCGAGCTCCTCGATCGGCATGTCGAGCATGTTCGACGGGAGCGCGGCGGTGCCGGTCACGGCCGCGGCCGGCACGGCGGCCATGCCGATCGTGACGAACGGGCGGAACTGGTTGACGAGGATCTCGGCGGAACGGCTGAGGGCCTCTTCCGGGGTGATCGTGCCGTCGGTCTCGATCTCGATCGTGAGCTTGTCGTAGTTGGTCATCTGGCCGACGCGCATGCCCTCGACCCAGTAGTTGACCTTCTTGACCGGGGTGAAGATCGCATCGACCGCGATGACACCGATCGGCAGGGCCTCGGCGCGCTCGGCACCGAGATAGCCGACGCCGCGCTCGACGGTCAGGTCGAGCTCGATGGTCACGTCATCGGTGTCGAGGGTCATCAGGACCAGGTCGGGATTCACGATCTCGACGTCGGCCGACTCGGCGATGTCGGCCGCCGTGACGGCGCCCGCTCCGCTCTTGATGAGGCGCAGCTGGACCGGGTGGGCGGCATAGCTCTTGAGGCGCAGCTTCTTGACGTTCAGGACGATCTGGGTGACGTCCTCCTTGACACCCGGGATCGTCGAGAACTCCTGGTAGACGTCACGGATCTGGATGCTCGTCACGGCCGCACCCTCGAGCGAGGAGAGGAGGACGCGCCGGAGGGCGTTGCCGAGCGTGACGCCGTAGCCGGCCTGGAGCGGTCCGGCCTCGTACTTGGCGTACGTGCCGGCTTCCTCGACAGGCTCGATCTGCGGATTCTCGAGTTCGATCATGAGTGTGCGGTTACCTCGAGTAGTACTCGACCACGAGCTGCTCGTTGAGGTCGAGCGGCATCTGGTCGCGGTTCGGCGGGGTCACGACGGTTCCGGCCAGGTTGGCGGCATCGATGCTCAGCCACTCTGGGGCCTGGTGGTTCCGGAGCGTCTCCTTGGCGATCTTGAATGGCTCACGAGTGCGGTGCGACTCGCGGACCTCGACCTTGTCGCCGGGCTTCATCCGGTACGAGGCGACGTTGGTCGGGCGCCCGTTGACCGCGAAGTGGCCGTGGGCGACGAGCTGACGGGCCTGCGCCCGGGACGTCGCGAGGCCCATCCGGAACACGACGTTGTCGAGGCGCAGCTCGAGCGAGCGGAGCAGGTTCTCACCGGTCACGCCGGGTCGGTTCTCCGCGTCGACGAAGTAGTTGCGGAACTGGCGCTCGAGTACGCCGTACGTGCGGCGGACCTTCTGCTTCTCGCGCAACTGCAGGCCGAACTCACCGACCTTGCGACGGCGGACGCCGTGCTGGCCGGGCGGGGTGGGCCGGCGCTCGAACGCGCACTTCTTGGTGTAGCAGCGCGTGCCCTTCAGGAAGAGCTTCGCGCCTTCCCGCCGGCACAGGCGGCAGACGGATGCGGTGTAACGGGCCATGGGTCCTCTGGGGCTCTAGACGCGGCGCCGCTTGGGCGGGCGGCAACCGTTGTGCGGGATGGGCGTGACGTCGGTGATGGCATTGACCTCCAGGCCGGCCGCCTGGAGCGAACGGATCGCCTGTTCTCGGCCGGCGCCGGGGCCTTTCACGTAGACCTCGACCTGGCGCATGCCGTGCTCCATCGCACGACGCGCCGCGCCATCGGCGGAGAGGGCCGCGGCATACGGGGTGCTCTTGCGGGAGCCCTTGAAGCCGGCGACACCGGCCGAGCCCCAGCTGATGACCGCCCCGTTGAGGTCGGTGATCGTGATGATCGTGTTGTTGAACGTGGCCTGGATGTGGACGTGGCCCTGGGGCACGTTCTTCTTCTCACGCCGACGCTGCTTGACCGCCTTCTTGCGTTCCGCCATGCCTGGTCAGTCCCTCGTCACTTCTTGCGCCGGACGCCGACGGTCTTCTTGGGACCGCGACGCTGGCGAGCGTTCGTCTTGGTTCGCTGGCCACGCACTGGCAGGTTTCGGCGGTGGCGAACACCGCGGTACGACCCGATCTCGATGAGCCGCTTGATGTTCAGCGCCACCTCGCGGCGGAGGTCGCCCTCCACCTTGTAGCGCCGGTCGATCAGCTCGCGGAGCCGGTTCACCTGCTCCTCGGTCAGATCGCGGACCCGCGTATCGGGATTGATGTTCGTCTGGGCCAGGATCTTCTCGCTGGTCGGCAAGCCGATCCCGAAGATGTAGGTCAGGGCGACCTCGACGCGCTTCTCACGCGGGATGTCGATTCCGGCGATGCGTGCCATCGGTTACCCCTGCCGCTGCTTGTGCTTGGGATTGGTGCAGATGACCATCACGGTGCCGTGGCGACGGATGACCTTGCAGTTGTCGCAGCGCGCCTTGACGGAGGCTCGGACTTTCAACGGATCCTCGGGCTCATGGAGATCGGTGGTCGGGTGGTCACTTGAGTCGGTAGGTGATGCGGCCCCGCGTCAGGTCGTAGGGGGACAACTCGACGCGGACACGGTCGCCGGGCAGGATCCGGATGAAGTTCATCCGCAACTTGCCGCTGATGTGGGCGAGTACCCGGTGGCCGTTCTCCAGTTCGACGGCGAACATCGTATTGGGCAGCGGCTCGATCACCGTTCCCTCGACTTCGATCGCGTCCTTCTTGGCCACAGGTCCTCGTGCTTCCCTTTTCTCACGCGCAGTGTCGGCCCGACCGGGCCGACACACGAACGCGTAGCGTATCAAAGATGCCCCGACCCGGCAACCACGAAGCCCTCACAGCGCCGTCAGGACCTCGGGTCCGTGCTGGGTGATGGCGATGGTGTCCTCGAAGTGGGCGGCGAGGGAGCGGTCCTGCGTCACGACCGTCCAGTCATCGTCGCTGACGCGCGCCTCCGCTCGGCCGAGCGTGAACATCGGCTCGATCGCCAGGCACAGGCCGGGCTCGAGCTTGCGACCCGGTCGCCCGGTCCGGAAGTTGGGGACCTGCGGCTCCTCGTGCATGGCCGTGCCGATGCCGTGCCCGACGAACTGGCGGACGATTCCATAGCCGTTCGGCCGGGCGACATCCTCGACGGCCGCGGCGATGTCCTCGATGTGGTGCCCGGGCACGGCCGCAGCGATGCCCGCCTCCAGCGCCCGACGGGTCGTGTCGATCAGGTCGGCCACCTTGGCCGGCGGCTCGCCGACGAAGAAGGTCCGTGCGCCATCGCCGTGCCACCCGTCGACGATCGCCCCCGCGTCGACCGAGACGATCTGGCCCGAGCGGATCGTTCGCTCGCCAGGGATGCCGTGGACGATCTCGTCGTCGATGGAGATGCAGACGCTGGCCGGGAACGGTCGGCGGGGATTCAGGCCGGGGTAGCCCTTGAACGACGGTGTGCCGCCGGACTTGCGGATGTGGGCCTCGGCCAGGCGGTCCAGCTCGGCGGTCGAAACGCCCGGCTTCAGTTCGTCCTCGATGAGCGCCAGGACCTCGGCCACGATCCGACCGGCCTGGCGCATGCGCTCGATCTCGGCGCGCGACTTGCGGGTGACCACTCAGGAGCCGTCGGGTGCGAGGCCGAGAGCCGCGAGCACGTCGTGCCCGACGGCGTCGATGTCGCCTCGTCCGTCGACGGATCGCAGGACGCCCCGGGATCGGTAGTGGTCGACGACGTCGAGCAACGGTGGGACTTGCTGCTGCATCCGAGCGCGGACCGTTGCTTCTTCGTCGTCGGCGCGCTGGACGATCGGCGAACCATCGAGGTCGCAGACGCCGGCGGTCTCCGGCGGGTTGGATGCGAGGTTGTAGACGTGTCCGTTGGCCGTGCAGATGCGTCGATTCGCCATCCGCTGGACGAGATCCTCGATCGGCACCTCGACATACACCGCCGCGTCGACTCGTCGCCCGGCCTCATTCAACTCGCGGTCGAGCGCCTCGGCTTGCACGCGGGTTCGCGGAAACCCGTCCAGGATCGCGCCATCGACCGCATCGGCGGCTTCGAGTCGGTCGAGAAAGACGCGCACGATCGTCGGGTCGGGCACCAGCTGGCCCCGGCTCATGTAGCGATCGGCCTCTCGTCCCAGCGTCGTGCCAGCGGACACGGCCGCGCGCAGGAGATCGCCCGAGGCGAGGATCGGCACGCCGAGTCGATCGGCGATGATCGGTGCCTGGGTCCCCTTCCCGGCCCCAGGTGCGCCAAGGAGGACGACGACGGTCATTGCGGCCCTCGGCGATCCCACGTAGCGTCCTGGACGCTGATCGGACGGATCATCGGATGAAGCCTTCGTAGTTGCGCATCATCAACTGGGCCTCGATCTGCTTCATCGTCTCGACGACGACCGACACCACGATGAGCAGGCTCGTCCCGCCCAGGCCAAGTGTCGCTAGATCGGGGAATCCTAGCGCCACGACGGACGGCGAGACAGCCACGATGGCCAGGAACAGCGCACCGGCGAACGTGATGCGACTCACGACACGCGCAAGGTAGTCCTGGGTCGGGCGACCGGGCCGGATGCCGGGGATGAAGCCGCCGTTCTTGCGGAGCTGTTCCGCGGTCTCATCGGGCTTGAACGTGAACGCCGTGTAGAAGTAGGTGAAGCCCATCGTCAGCAGGAAGTACAGCAGGATGTAGATCGGCGACCTCGGATTGAAGAAGGTCACGATCGCGGTCGCGATGTCCTTGACGATGGGGATCTCGGAGCTCGTGAAGTACGACGCCAGCTGCTGCGGGAAGAGCAGGATGCTGACGGCGAAGATGATCGGGATGACGCCGGCCTGGTTGACCCGGAGCGGCAGGAACGTCTGGCCGCCCTGGTACATCCGTCGGCCACGCACGCGGCTCGCGTACTGGATCGGGATGCGTCGCTGGCCTTCCTGGATGTAGATGATCACGCCGACCGCGGCGATCGCGACGATCCCGAACGCGATCGCTGCCGCGATGTTCGGGTTGACGATGAAGCCGTTGATGGCGCCCGGCGCCCGGCTCACGATGCCGGCGAAGATGATGAAGCTGATGCCGTTGCCGATGCCGCGCTCGGTGATGAGCTCGCCGATCCACATGAGGGCGATCGAGCCGGCCGTCAGCGTGGCGATCTGGGTCAGCGTCTCGAAGCTGGCCAGGTCGAATTGCCCCGTCAGCACGCCCTGCGAGTTGAGGAGGGCGAGGAACCCGTACGCCTGCAGCATGGCCATGGGGACGGTCAGGTAGCGCGTGTACTGGTTGAGCTTGTTGCGCCCGTATTCGCCTTCGCGGCTGAGCGCCTGCAGGGACGGCACGACGCCCTGCATCAGCTGCATGATGATCGAGGCGTTGATGTAGGGGTTCAGCCCGAGTGCCACGACCGAGAAGCTGGCCAGGCCGCCGCCTGAGAACAGGTCCAGGAGCCCGAACAGCGGGTTGCCTTCCACGAGGTGCGTCAACTCGGTCCGATTGATTCCCGGCACCGGCACGGCAGCCAGCAGCCGGAAGACGATCAGCAGTCCGAGGACGTACAGGATCCGGCGCCGGATGTCCGGCGCACGGAACGCGTTCAGGAGGGATTCGAACACGGGCTAGGCGTCGTCGCCGGACGGTGTCTCGGCCTCATCGGTCGCCGGGGCGGCCGACGCTGCTGGGGGCGTGTCGTCGTCGGCGCTCTTGGCCTTCGCCTTGGCCTTCGGCGCCTTCGGTGCCTTCGGTGCCTTTGGGCGCGCGGGCTTGGCGGGCACCTCGACGACGGCGGCGGCGGGGGTCTCCTCGTCGGTAGCCGCGGCCTCGACGACGGCGGCCGGGGTCTCGACCTCGGCGGCCGGAGCGGCCCCGACTTCGGTGACCGGAGCCGCTTCAACGACGGCCGTGGCGGTCGGGCCGTCGTCCGATGCCGGGGCGTCATCGGTGGCCGTCCGCTCCGGGACCGACCGGGCGCGCCGGCCGTTGGTCGCGGGCGCATCGACGCCCAACGCCGGACTCGGCTTCGACGGGATCTCGAGGACGTTGACGACACCGCCCGCGGCCTCGATCTTGGCCCGGGCGGACGCCGTGAACGCGTCAGCCACGACGAACAGGGCCGCCGACAGGTCGCCGGCGCCCAGGATCTTGAGCGGCTTGGTCGGGGTCCGGACGAGGCCGACCGCCCGAAGGATGTCGGCGTTGATCGTGATCGGCGCCGCGTCGGTCGAGCCCTTGGACCCCTTGGCGGCCTTGCCCGAGGGCGCTTCGACCTCGAACGCGCCGCGCTCCGCGAGAGCTGCCGATGGCTCCGACGTTCACGACCTCGTATTCGACCTTGAAGCGGTTCTTGAAGCCGCGGAGCTTCGGGATGCGCATGTGGAGTGGCGTCTGGCCGCCCTCGAACCAGGGCGGGATCGAGCCGCCGGCCCGCGCCTTCTGGCCCTTGGTCCCGCGACCGGCCGTCTTGCCCTTGCCAGCCGCGATGCCGCGGCCGACCCGGGTCTTCGCCTTGTGTGCACCTTCCGCGGGGCGAAGGTCGTGCAGTTTCATGCCTTCTCCTGGTCGGCCTGATGCGGCTCGTCTCTTCGTTGGCGCCTGCGCTCGCTCGCTCACGCACGTCAGTGCGCTCGCTCGTGTGCTCGGCGCCGCCTCGACCCGATCGCGCCTGAGCGCCGACTTCCTCGTGACCGCCATCCAGCTCCTCGACGGTCACGAGGAACCGGACCTGGCGGACCATGCCGCGGGTCGCGGGGTTGTCGGTGACGGTGCGCGAGCTGCCGATGCCCTTCAGGCCGAGCGCACGGAGCGTGGCACGATTGCGGGCGATGTGGCTGATCCCGCTCTTGACCTGGGTGACCTTGAGCTTAGCGGGCATCGACCACCTCCGTGCCCGGCGCCGGCTGACCGGAGATCCGGCTGGTCAGCCGCACCCCACGGCGGGCGCTCAGCTCCTCGGCGGAGTGCAACTCCTGGAGCGCGAGGATCGTGGCCTTGGTCACGTTGACCGGGTTGGTCGAGCCGTACGTCTTCGAGAGGATGTCGCGGACGCCGGCGGCCTCCAGCACGGCCCGGACGGACCCACCGGCGATGACGCCGGTGCCCTGGGAGGCGGGCTTCAGCATGACCCGGCTGGCGCTGAACTGGACGCGGACCTCGTGGGGGATCGTCGTGCCCACCATCGGGATCCGGATGAGGTTCTTCTTGGCGTCCTCGACGCCCTTGCGGATCGACTCGGGGACCTCGCCGGCCTTGCCCAGTCCGACGCCGACGTGACCCTGGCCATCACCGACGACCACGACCGCGCTGAAGCTGAACCGCCGACCGCCCTTGACGACCTTGGCGACTCGATTGATCTGGACGACGCGCTCCTCGAGCGCGAGCTTGGATGGGTCGATGCGTGCCACGTAGGCTCCTTCCGATCAGAACTCGAGGCCGGCTTCGCGGGCGGCGTCGGCAAGTGACTTGATCCGCCCGTGGTACCGGAACCCGGCACGATCGAAGACCACGCGCTCCACCCCGGCGGCCTTGGCCCGCTGGGCGATGAGCCGACCGACGACGGCTGCCTCTTCGGACTTCTTCGAGCTGGAGCCGCGAAGCTCCTTCTCCGTCGTCGAGGCCGCGGCGAGCGTCCGGCCGGACGCGTCGTCGATGACTTGCGCGTAGATGTGATTCAGGCTGCGGAAGACGGCGAGGCGCGGCCGCGCGTCGGTCCCTGCGAGGCGCAGGCGGATCCGATCGTGGCGCTTGCGTCGCGCGGCACCGCGGGAGGCGACCTGGCTCATCGGGCTCGTTCCTTCTTCGTCATGTCGTTACTTCTTCCCGCCGATCTTGCCGGCCTTGCCGGCCTTGCGGCGAACCTGCTCACCGGCGTAGCGGACGCCCTTGCCCTTGTAGGGCTCCGGCTTTCGGGTCGAGCGGACCTTGGCGGCCATTTGGCCGACCAGTTCCTTGTCGATGCCGACGACGGCCAGGCGGGTGGGCGATTCCACTTCGAAGCTGATGCCCTCGGGTGGGTCGATCTCGATCGGGTGGCTGTAGCCGAGGTTCAACTGGAGCTTCCGGCCGTTGAGCGTGGCCCGGTACCCGACGCCGGTGATCTCGAGGCCCTTGCGGTACCCGTCACTGACGCCGATGACCATGTTGTTGATGAGCGTCCGGGTCAGCCCGTGGAGCTGCTTGTGGGCCTTCTGCTCCGTGGGCCGGGTGACGACGAGCGTCGCCTCCTCCTGGCGGACGGACATGTCCGGGTGCACGGCCCGGCTGAGGGTGCCCTTGGGTCCCTTGACCGTGACGGTGCGCCCGTCGATGGTCACGTCGACGGCGGTTGGGACGGCGATGGGGAGACGACCGATTCGCGACATGTCGTTCGGCTACCAGACGAAGGCCAGGACTTCGCCGCCCAGCTGCGCCTGACGCGCCTGCTGGCCGGTCATGATCCCCTGGCTGGTGCTGACGATGACGATGCCGAGGCCGCCAAGGACGCGCGGGATGTCGGTCTTGCGGGCGTAGACCCGCAGGCCGGGCTTGCTGATCCGCTTGAGGCCGGACACGACCGGGACCTTGCCGTCGACGTACTTGAGCGTGAGGCGGAGGACCGGCGTCGTGCCGTCCTGCTCCTCCTGGACGTCGGCGATGAAGCCTTCGTCCTTGAGGATCCGGGCGATCTCTCGCTTCGTCCGCGACGCGGGCACGATCACCTCGGTATGCCGGGCTCGCGACGCGTTGCGGACGCGAGTGAGCATGTCCGCGATGGGATCGGAGATGTTCATCGGTTCCCTACCAACTCGACTTGGTCACGCCCGGCAGCTCGCCGCGAAGGGCGCGCTCCCGGAAGCAGATGCGGCACAGGGCGAAGCGACGCAGGTAGGCCCGCGGGCGCCCGCACACGTAACAGCGGTGGTAGCCGCGCACCTTGAACTTCGGGGTGCGGCCGGCTTTGACGATCAACGATTTCTTGGCCATGGTTCTCCCTCCCCGCGCCTACGAGGCGAAGGGCATGCCGAGGAGTTCGAGAAGCTTCTTCGATTCCTCGTCGGTCTTCGCCGTCGTCACGATGCTGATCTCCAGCCCGCGGAGACGGTCCACCTTGTCGTAGTCGATCTCCGGGAAGGCCAGTTGCTCCCGCAGACCCAATGAGAAGTTGCCGCGCCCGTCGAACGACTTGCCGGGAACGCCGCGGAAGTCACGGATGCGGGGCAGTGCCAGCGTGGTCAGCCGGTCGTAGAAGTCCCACATCCGCTCCCCGCGGAGGGTCACCTTGGCCCCGACCGAGTTGCCCGTCCGCAGGCGGAACTGGGCGATCGAGCGCTTGGCCTTGGTGACGATCGGCTTCTGACCGGTGATGAGCGCGAGGTCGCCCGTGGCGGCGTCGATGGCCTTGGCATTGGTCAGGGCCTCGCCCAGGCCGATGTTCACGACGATCTTCGACAGTCGCGGGATCTCGTTCGGATTGGTGTATTCGAACTGCTTCTGGAGCGCCGGTGCGATCTCGGCCGTGTAGCGTTCCTGGAGTCGGCTGGTCATGCCTTCACCTCCAGCTGCTCGCCGCACTGGCGGCAGACCCGGACGCGACGACCCGTGTCGAGCGTCGAATGCCCGATCCGGGTCGGCGTCTGGCAGCTCGAGCAGACGAGCATCACCTTGCCGATCGGGATCGGCTGGGCGATGTCCATGATCCCGCCCTGCTGGATCTTGGGCATGCGGTCGTTCGAGCTCGTCGACTGGCGCGGCTTCGTATGGCGCTTCGAGATGTTCAGCCCCTCGATGACGACTGAGACGCCGCCGGCCGGAGAGCCGCGCCGGTACATGCTCCGGCCGCCGCTCGCGGGCAGGCGTCGGATCACCCGGTCGACCGTGCCGCGCTTGCCGGCATCCTTGCCGGCGAGGATCACGACGGTGTCGCCCTTGCGGATCTCGGGGACCTTCATGGCGCGCACGGGCGCCGTTCGCGCGGCCATCACAGCACCTCCGGCGCGAGCGACACGATCTTCATGTAGTTGCGGTCGCGGAGTTCGCGAGCCACCGGGCCGAAGATGCGCGTCCCGCGCGGGTTGCCCTGGTTGTTGATGAGCACAGCCGCGTTCTCGTCGAACCGGATGTAGCTGCCATCGGAGCGGCCATACTCCTTGGCCGTGCGGACGATCACGGCCCGGACGACGTCGCCCTTCTTGACGGCGGCGTTCGGGATCGCCTGCTTGACGCTGGCGACGATGACGTCACCCACGCCGGCCTCGGTCTTGAGGGAACGACCCATCACCCGGATGCACTGGATGGTCCGGGCCCCGGTGTTGTCCGCGACCTTGAGCCGGGTCTGCGGCTGGATCACGACGCGGCCTCCTCGGACGCGGCATCGGACGAGCCGGAGGCGGCGTCATCGGACGCCTCGCTCGCGTCGGCGCCTTCCGCGGCCTCCGCGGCACGCGTGCGGCCGGGATGTGCCGAGGCATGGATGGCCTCGGTGGTCTCGGCCTCTTCCTCGACGACCGACTCGCCGGGCAACCCGTGATCGCCGGCTCGGGCCACGACGCTGACCAGCCGCCAGCGCTTCGTCGCCGACAACGGTCGCGACTCCTCGATGAGGACGGTGTCGCCGATGCGGGCGTCGTTGGCCTCATCGTGCGCCTTGAACTTGGTCGACAGGCGGATGACCCGCTTGTACAGCCGGTGGCGGGCCAGGCGCTCGACGGACACGACGATCGTCTTGTCCATCTTGTCGCTGACCACGCGCCCGACCTTCGTCTTGCGCTTGCCTTGCACCTGGGTGTTCGCTCCTGTCATCGCGTGATCTCCCTCACGCCGGCCGGCCGAGCTTGCGCTCGCGCTGGACGGTCAGGATCCGCGCGATCGTTCGCCGCGTCTGCGGGATCGTGCTGAAGTCCTTGAGTTGTCGGGTCGAGAGCGCGAACCGCGCCCCCCACAGGTCCTGCTTCGCCTCGCGGAGCGCCAGCTCGAGCTCGGCGTCCGACAGCGCCCGGACCTTCTCGATATCCATCGGTCAGGCCTCCTTCGCGCCGTCGCGGGTGACCACGCGCGTGGCGACCGGCAACTTGTGGCTGGCGAGGCGCATCGCCTCGATCGCGGATGCGTGATCGACGCCGGCCATCTCGAACAGGATCCGGCCGGGCTTGACGACCGCGACCCAATGGTCGGGCGCGCCCTTGCCCGAGCCCATCCGGGTCTCGGCAGGCTTCTTGGTGGCCGGCTTGTCCGGAAAGATCCGGATCCAGATCTTGCCGCCGCGCTTGACCGAGCGGGTCATCGCGCGTCGGGCCGCCTCGATCTGGCGGCTGGTGATCCACGCCGGCTCCTGGGTCGCGAGGCCGTATTCGCCGAAGGCGACGGTGAAGCCGCCCTTGGCCACGCCGGACATCCGTCCACGCATGACCTTGCGGTGCTTCACTCGACGGGGCATCAACATCGTCAGACTCCCGTCACGGCCGGTGCCGGGGCGCCGATCTCGCGCGCCGGCGGGCGCTCGGGGGCGATGTCGCCGCGGTAGATCCAGACCTTGACGCCGATGCGGCCGTACGTCGTGTGGGCGTGGACCTGGCCGTAGCTGATGTCCGCGCGCAGCGTCGCCAACGGGATGCGGCCTTCCTTGTCCCACTCGCGCCGGCCCATCTCGGAGCCGCCGAGACGGCCCGCGACGGCGATCTTGACGCCCTTGGCACCGGCCTTCATCGAGCGCTGGATGGCCTGCTTCATCGCCTTCTTGAACGCGATCCGCCGGCTGAGCTGGCCCGCGATGTTCATCGCCACCAGGTACGCGTCGAGCTCCGGCTGGCGGATCTCCTTGATCTCGAGCTTGACCTTGCGATCGGTCAGGGCGCCCACCTGCTGGCGGAGCACCTCGACGTTCGCGCCGCCCTTCCCGATGACGATGCCCGGCTTGGCGGTGTGGATGGTGACCGTGACGTGGTTGATGCCGCGCTCCACCTCGACCCCGCTCACGCTGGCGTTGGCCAGGCGGCGGTCGATGAGCTGGCGGATGGCGATGTCCTCCTTGAGGGAGGCCGTGTATTCCTTATCGGCGTACCACTTCGCGGTCCAGGTGCGCGAGACACCCAGGCGGAAGCCGTACGGATGGACCTTGTGTCCCATGTCAGGCCTCCTGGTCCGCGACGACGATGGTGATGTGGGTCATGGGCTTGTGGATCGGGAACGCCCGACCCTGGGCACGCGGCCGGAAGCGCTTGATCGTCGGCCCTTCGTCGGCGATCGCATCGAGGACGACGAGGTCCTCGGCCGCGAGGTTGTGGTTGTTCTCGGCGTTGGCCGTGGCGCTCTTGAGCACGCGCGCGACGTCACGCGCGGCGTACTGCGGCATGAACCGCAGGAGCGCAGCGGCTTCCTCCACGGGCTTGCCCTTGATGGCGGCCGTCACGAGGCGCGCCTTGCGGGTCGAGCCCCGGAGGTACTTGGCGGAAGCGGAAACACGCACGGTCGACTCGCTCCTACTTCAGCGAGACGGATCGTTCGGTGTGCTTGCCGTGCCCGCGGTAGTTGCGGGTCGGGCTGAACTCACCGAGGCGATGACCGACCATGTTCTCGGTCACGTAGACCGGGACGTGCTTCTTGCCGTTGTACACGGCGATGGTGTGACCGATGAACGTCGGGAAGATGACGGACGCACGGGACCAGGTCTTGACGACCTTCTTCTCGTTGCGCTTGTTCATCTCCTCGATCCGGCCGAGGAGGCGGGCTTCCACGAAGGGGCCCTTCTTGACTGAACGGGACATCAGCTCCTACCTCCCCGCTACTTGCGATGCCGCGATCGGACGATCAGGCGTCCGGTCGTCTTCGACCGCCGGGTGCGATAGCCCATGGCGGGCTTGCCCCACGGGGTCTTCGGCGGCATCCCGGTCGGGGACTTGCCTTCGCCTCCACCGTGCGGATGGTCGCGTGGGTTCATGACGACGCCCCGGACCTCCGGCCGCTGGCCGAGGTGCCGGGCGCGACCGGCCTTGCCGAGGTTCTGGTTCTCGTGATCGAGGTTGCTGACCTGGCCGATGGTGGCCATGCACTTGATGCTCAGGCGGCGCACCTCACCCGACGGCATCCGGATCTGGGCGAGGTCGCCCTCCTTGGCCAGGAGCTGCGCCGAGGTCCCCGCCGAACGGACGACCTGGCCACCCTTGCCGGGCACGAGCTCGATGTTGTGGATCGTCGTGCCGAGCGGGATGCTCGAGATCGGCAGGGCGTTGCCGACCCGCGCCTCGGCGTCGGGACCGGCCACGACGACGTCGCCGACCTTGAGGCCGTGGGGCAGGAGCATGTAGCGCTTCTCGCCATCTCGGTAGTGGAGCAGGCCGATCCGCGCCGAGCGGTTCGGGTCGTACTCGATCGTGGCGAGCCGGGCGGGAACGCCCAGCTTGTCGCGCTTGAAGTCGATGCGGCGGTAGTGCTGCTTCTCCCCGCCGCCGCGATGGCGCACGGTCATGCGGCCCTGGTTGTTCCGGCCGGACCCGCGGATCTGCGGCTCGAGCAGGGGCTTGTGCGGCTCGCGGGTCGTGATCTCCTCGAAGGTCGAGCGAGTCATCTGCCGCAGGCCGGGCGAGGTGGGCTTGTAGCTACGAAGCGGCATCGCCTAGACCCCCTCGAAGAATTCGATCTTCTGGCCGGGGGCCAGGGTCACGATGGCCTTGCGCCACGGCGTCGTATGGCCGACGATCCGGCCGCGCTTCGTCCCGCGTCGCTTCTCCTTGGCCTTCGTCGTGAGGACGTTGACGGACACGACCGTCACGTTCTCCTTCTTGTAGAGCTCCTCGACGGCGGCCTTGATCTGGATCTTGTTCGCGTCCTGGTGGACCGCGAACGTGTACTTGCCGCGGCCCGACTCGTCGATCGACTTCTCGCTGATCACGGGCCGCAGGATGATGTCGGGGGCAGTCAACGCGGTCATGCGTAGACCTCCTGCATGCGGGCCAGCGACGGCTGCTCGATCAGGACGACGTCCGCCTTGAGCAGGTCCACCACGTTGAGCGAATCGGCGAGGATGATCTCGACGGTCGGCAGGTTGCGGGCCGAGAGTTCCAGCTTCTCGTCGCGGGCGGGGGCGACGACCAGGACGCGACCGGAGGCCTCGAGGGCGCTCAGCACGCTGGCCAGGTCCTTCGTCTTGATGGCCTCGAGCCCGAACGTGTCGATGACCTTCACGGCCTCGTCGCCGAACTTCGCGGTCAGGGCGCCGCGCAGCGCGAGCCGCTTCATCTTGCGGGGCAGGCGCTGCTCGTACGAGCGCGGATGCGGCCCGAAGACGACGCCACCGCCGCGGTAGTGCGGGGCGCTGATGGAGCCCTGGCGGGCTCGGCCGGTGCCCTTCTGGCGGTACGGCTTGCGGCCGCCGCCACGGACTTCGCCGCGGGTCTTGGTGTCGGACGTGCCGAGCCGGCGGCCGGCCAGCTGGGCGGTCACGACCTGGTGGAGGACGGCGGCGTTGATCGGGGCGGCAAACAGCTCTTCGCTGAGGTCCACGCTCCCGACGCGCTTGCCGGTCCGGTCGTACAGGTTGGTCTGCGGCATGACGGTCAGGCCTTCTTCACGAGGATCAATGAGCCGCGCGGACCGGGGAGGCTCCCCTTGACGAGCAGCAGGTTGCGGTCGGGGTCGGTGCGCACGACGCGCACCTTCTTGATCGTCGCCCGCTCGTCGCCCATGTGGCCCGCCATCTTGAGGCCCTTGTAGACGCGGCCCGGGGTCGTGCCCGGACCGATCGAGCCGGGCTCGCGGTGATGGTCGGAACCGTGGGACTTGGGGCCGCGGTGGAAGTTGTGGCGCTTGATGTGGCCGGCGAAGCCCTTGCCCTTGGACACGCCCGTGACATCGACCTCATCGCCGGCGGCGAACAGGTCCGCGAGCGCGACCGTCTGGCCGACCTCGTAGGTGCCGATGTCGTCGACCCGGAACTCGCGCAGGGTCGCGACCTTGGGCAGGTCCTTGAGTTGGCCGGTCTGGGGCTTGTTCAGCTTCTTGACGACGTCCGTGCCGAGCTGGACGGCTGTGTAGCCATCGCGTTCGGTCGTGCGCAGGCGCGTGACCGTATTGGGCTCGATGGCGAGCACCGACACGGCGACCATCGTGCCGTCGTCCGCGAAGACCTGGGTCATCCCCACTTTTCTGCCGATCAGTCCGATACTCATCGTCCGGTCACATCTTGATTTCGATATCGACGCCCGCGGCCAGCGAGAGTCGCATGAGCGCGTCGACCGTCTTCGACGAGGGATCCAGGATGTCCACGAGCCGCTTGTGGGTGCGGATCTCGAACTGCTCCCGGCTGTCCTTGTCGATGAACGGCGACCGCAGGACGGTGAACTTCTCGATGCGCGTCGGCAGCGGCACGGGACCGACGACGTCGGCGCCGGTCCGTTGGGCCGTCTCCACGATCTGGGCCGCCGACTGATCCAGCAGCCGGTGATCGTAGGCCTTGAGGCGGATCCTGATCCGCTGCTTCGCCATCTCGTCCCTACTCGGCGATCGTGACGATGGCGCCGGCACCGACGGTCCGGCCACCCTCGCGGATGGCGAAGCGCTGGCCGACCTCGAGGGCGATCGGGGTGATCAGCTCGACGGTCATCTCGACGTTGTCGCCGGGCATGATCATCTCGGCCCCGTCGGGCAGGCCGATGGCCCCGGTCACGTCGGTCGTGCGCAGGTAGAACTGGGGCCGGTAGCCGTTGTAGAAGGGGGTATGGCGGCCGCCCTCCTCCTTGGTCAGGACGTAGACCTGGGCGCTGAACTTGGTGTGGGGCTTGACCGAGCCGGTCTTGGCCAGGACCTGGCCGCGCTCGATCTCCTCGCGCTCGATGCCCCGGATGAGGCAGCCCACGTTGTCGCCGGCCTGGCCCTCGTCGAGCAGCTTCTTGAACATCTCGACGCCGGTGACCACGATCTTGCGGGTGGGCTTGACCCCGACCAGCTCGACCTCGTCGCCGACCTTGACGATGCCGCGCTCGATGCGGCCGGTCGCGACCGTGCCCCGGCCCTTGATCCCGAACACGTCCTCGACCGGCATGAGGAACGGCTTGTCGACCGCCCGCTCGGGGGTCGGGATGTAGCTGTCGACCGCGTCCATCAGCTCCTGGATCGGGGCGTAGGCCGGGTCGGCCGGGTTGTCGCCGGCCTCGAGGGCCTTCAACGCGCTGCCCCGGATGACCGGGATGTCGTCGCCCGGGAAGTTGTACTTGGAGAGCAGCTCGCGGACCTCGAGCTCGACCAGGTCGAGCAGCTCGGGGTCGTCGACCATGTCGACCTTGTTGAGGAACACGACGATGTAGGGCACCTCCACCTGGCGGGCCAGCAGGATGTGCTCGCGGGTCTGGGGCATCGGCCCGTCGGTGGCGGCCACGACCAGGATGGCGCCGTCCATCTGGGCGGCGCCGGTGATCATGTTCTTGATGTAGTCGGCGTGCCCGGGGCAGTCGACGTGGGCGTAGTGGCGGGCGTCGGTCTCGTACTCGACGTGGGCGATGGCGATGGTGATCCCGCGCTCGCGCTCCTCGGGCGCGTTGTCGATCGAGTCGAAGGCGCGGTACTCGGCATCGCCCTTCAGGGCGAGGTACTTGGTGATGGCCGCCGTCAGCGACGTCTTGCCGTGGTCGATGTGGCCGATCGTGCCGATGTTGACGTGCGGCTTGGTGCGCTCGAACTTCTTCTTGGCCATCTGGCTTGCTCCCGGCTTCCTGCTAACCCTTGGACTTCTGGACGAGTTCCGAGGCCAGGTTGGCTGGCACCTCGGCGTAGTGGCTGAATTCCATCGACGATGTCGCCCGACCCTGGGACATGGACCGCAGGTCGGTGACGTAGCCGAACATCTGGGCGAGCGGAACGAACGCCCGGACGACCTGCGTCGACCCGCGCGATTCCATCCCCTCGATGTGGCCGCGACGGCTGTTGAGGTCGCCGATGACGTCGCCCATGAACTCCTCCGGCATCAGGACCTCGACCTTCATGATCGGTTCCAGGATGGCGGGATCGGCCTTGCCGAACGCGTCCTTGACCGCCATCGAACCGGCGATCTTGAAAGCCATCTCCGACGAGTCCACGTCGTGGAAGGAGCCATCGAACAGGGTCGCCTTGACGTCCACGACCGGGAACCCGGCGTAGATGCCCGTCGCGAGCGTCTCGCGGATGCCCTGGTCGACGGGCTTGATGTACTCGCGCGGGATCGTCCCGCCGACGATCTTGTCGACGAACTCGTAGCCGGCGCCCTTCTCCTGCGGCTCGAGCTTGATGACGGCATGGCCGTACTGGCCCTTGCCGCCGGTCTGGCGCACGAACCGGCCGTTGCCCTCGGCCGCGCGGCGGATGGTCTCGCGATAGGAGACCTGGGGCTTGCCGATGTTGGCGGCGACCTTGAACTCGCGAATCATCCGGTCGACGAGCACGTCGAGGTGCAGCTCGCCCATGCCGGCGATGAGGGTCTCGGTCGTCTCGGGGTCGGTCTTGACCCGGAACGTCGGGTCCTCCTCGGCCAGGCGCTGCAGCGCGATCGCGAGCTTGTCCTGGTCGGCCTTCGTCTTGGGCTCGATCTTGACCTCGATGACGGGCTCGGGGAACGTCATCGACTCGAGGATGACCGGGTGGTCGGGGTCGGTCAGGGTGTCGCCGGTGAAGGTGTCCTTCAGGCCGACCGCGGCGGCGATGTCGCCGGCGTAGACCTCGTCGATCTCCTCGCGGTGATTGGCGTGCATCTGGAGGATGCGCCCGATGCGCTCCTTCTTGCCCTTCGTCGGGTTCATCACGTACGAGCCGGCCTTGAGGCGACCGGAGTAGACGCGGAAGAACGCGAGCTTGCCCACGAACGGGTCGGCGGCGATCTTGAAGGCCAGGGCGCTGAAGGGTTCCTCGTCTGACGGCTTGCGGATGACCTCCGCCCCGGTCTTGGCATCCAGGCCGATCATCGGCGGGACGTCGAGCGGCGAGGGCAGGTAGTCGACGACGGCGTCGAGCATCTTCTGGACGCCCTTGTTCTTGAGGGCCGAACCGGTCAGGACCGGGATGATCCGGTTGGTCAGGGTGCCGAGCCGGAGGCCGCGCTTGATCTCCTCGACGGTCAGCTCTTCGCCCTCGAGGTACTTGTGGGTGAGCTCGTCGTCCATCTCGGCGACGGCCTCGATCATCGTGTGGCGGTGCTGCTGGGCCTCCTCCACGCACTCCGCCGGGATCTCGACCACGTCGATCTGGTTGCCCAAGTCGTCGCGATAGTAGATGGCCTTCATCTCGACGAGGTCGATGACGCCCGCGAACTGGTCCTCGCGTCCGATCGGGATCTGGATCGGGACGGCGTTCGCCCCGAGGCGATCCTTGATCGACTCGACCCCGCGCCAGAAATCGGCGCCGGTCCGGTCAAGCTTGTTGATGAAGCAGAAGCGCGGCACGCCGTAGCGATCGGCCTGGCGCCAGACCGTCTCGGACTGCGGCTCGACCCCGGCCACGCCATCGAAGACCACGACGGCGCCATCGAGCACCCGGAGGCTCCGCTCGACCTCGACGGTGAAGTCCACGTGCCCGGGCGTATCGATGATGTTGATGCGATGATCGCCCCAGAACGCGGTCGTGGCCGCGGCCGTGATGGTGATCCCCCGCTCCTGCTCCTGGGGCATCCAGTCCATCGTGGCCGCACCTTCGTGGACTTCGCCGATCTTGTAGATCTTCTTCGTGTAGAAGAGGATCCGCTCGGTCACGGTCGTCTTGCCCGCGTCGATGTGCGCGATGATCCCGATGTTCCGCGTCTTCGCGAGCGGAACCTGACGTGCCACGGTGTTCCCTACGCTCCCGGGTCTACCACTTGAAATGGCTGAAGGCCTTGTTGGCCTCCGCCATCTTGTGCGTGTCTTCTCGTCGCTTGACCGCGGCGCCGAGGCCATTCATGGCATCGACCAGCTCGGCGGCCAGCTTCTCGCTCATGCTCTTGCCGTTGCGCTTGCGAGCCGACTGGACGAGCCAGCGGACGCCGAGCGACATGCGGCGCTCGCCCCGGATCTCGACCGGGACCTGGTACGTCGCCCCACCGACCCGGCGGGGCTTGACCTCGATGATGGGCGTGGCGTTGCGCATCGCCGCCTCGAGGATCTCGAGGCCGGGCCGACTGGCCTGCG